>CAMTVQ010000005.1:0-290624 GCA_947085255.1 uncultured bacterium
ACACCTTTGATTCTGTATTCTAACCTCCCGATAGCTATCGGGAGAACTACCGAACCGTTTTGTTCAATTAAGGTTGAACTACACCTTTGATTCTGTATTCTAACCTCCCGATAGCTATCGGGAGAACTACCGAACCGTTTCCTTTTGGGATTGCAAATATACTGCTAATCCCTGCATTTACAAATAAAAAATAAATTTATGCTGCTACTGTTCCTTCTTTTAAGCGTTCGGCATTTTCAGCCAATTGCAAAGCATCAATAATATCTTGAATATCTCCATTCATTACTGAAGGAAGATTATACATCGTTAGTCCAATACGGTGCTCTGTAAGGCGACTTTGTGGAAAATTATAGGTACGTATTTTGGCAGAACGATCGCCAGTAGATACCATCGTTTTACGTTTTTTAGAAGTCTCCTCATTGCGTTTTTGCAATTCCACTTCGTAAATACGAGAACGTAATACACCTAAGGCTTTGTCAAAGTTCTTGTGCTGCGATTTTTCATCCTGACATTGTGCCACAATACCAGTAGGTAAATGCGTTAAACGTACGGCAGAATAGGTTGTATTTACCGATTGCCCACCAGGACCAGATGAACAGAAAAAATCTTTACGGATATCAGCGGCATTTATTTGCACATCAAATTCCTCGGCTTCAGGCAATACAACCACAGATGCTGCCGAAGTATGCACACGTCCTTGTGTTTCAGTATCAGGCACGCGTTGTACACGGTGTACGCCCGATTCATATTTCAATTGCCCGTATACATCTTCTCCACTTACATTACACACAATTTCTTTATATCCACCAGCAGTTCCTTCCGTTACGTCAATTACTTCTACTTTCCAACCCTTTGTTTCAAAGTAACGCATGTACATGCGGTACAAATCGCCAGCAAAAAGTGCGGCTTCGTCACCACCTGTACCTCCGCGAATCTCTAATACAGCATCTTTGGCATCTTCTGGATCTTTTGGAATCAGCATCACACGAATATCGTCTTCCATTTGCTCTTGCAATGGAATCAATTCTTCTAATTCCATTTTTGCCATATCTCGCAATTCATCATCCTTTTCGGTAGCCAGTAATTGTTTATTGCTATCGATATTGCTCATTACATTGCTGTATTTGTGATATTCTACAACAATTTTAGCAAGATCCTTATATTCTTTATTGAGTTGAGCAAAACGTTTCATATCGCTCATCGCTTCAGGAGTAGATAACAAACGTTCTACTTCTTCCCAACGATTTTTAATGGCGGCTAACTTATCTAACATATTTTTTTAATACTATCAATCAAGACAAAAGAACACAGAAAAGGTTTTTAGTCCTGTTTTTAAAAAGCCCACAAAGATACGGCTTTTTCGGTGATGATATACAGCTGCTTATCAAATATGCGCACAGCAGCACTCTTTGCAGCAGTTGGTAATGAAATTGCTTTAGTAGCTAAGGTAACAAGGTGGTATGCCTGTAAGGAATCGTTTTGTACATACCACAACTCTTGGTTAAAAATGCTGAAAGAGTTGACGCCAGTAAACGGCAATGTTTTTAGGTAATTTCCGTACATATCTGCAACCAAAATACCTTTATTGGTGTCGTTTAGGTAAATCAACCGATTGTGCTCTACCATTTGTATAGGCTGCGGAATAAAAAGAGTGGTATTGATAACGGAATTACCAGCCTGTACAATATTATCGAAGTTGTTATTTATCTTGAGTAAGCGGTATTGGTTTTCGTCGTAACACCAAAACCCATCGGTAGCTGTTGCAGTGGCTATCAATTTGATACGTGCCGGAAAAAAGGAAGAAAGGGGATATTCCGTTATTTCTGCCAACATATTATCTAACACAACCACCCGCTGAAAGGAAGGATAAAATACCAGTATCTTCAATGGATTTTGTACATCAACAGTACCAATACCACCTGCATTATTAGCTCTGTACAATGATTTTTGCAGACCTTGCGCATCAAATTTCACCAAAGTATTGGTTGTAGTAATAATGTAGGTATTGCCCAAATTATCAGTAAGCACATCACGGGCAGCAATAGGAATATCACGCACAAAACGGAAAGATTGTGCAGCGCTACTGCCTGCTAGATGTAGGAGTACAATAAGCCATAAGAAATTACTTTTTTTCATCTGAAAATAATTTGTTTAAAATTGCCACATGGAACAGCCAAAAGCATTTTCATCCCCTTTTATGCTAGATTATTGCATGGCTGTTTCATCCCAGTAGTGCAAATGCATGCCTGTTTCATCAAGCACGGCATACGAGCGATAGTTCATCCACTCTCCTAAGTTTATATAACGGCTATTAGTATTAAGTTGTATATCTAAAGGTAAATGGCGGTGCCCAAAAACGAAATAATCGTAATGTTCTTTTTGTAATATCTCTTTGGCATAAATGGCCAACCATTCTTGTTCGTTACCCAAAAACTCCTCTTTTTTATTGCTTGCAATGCGGCTTTTGTGCGACCATGAATTGGCTATCCAAAAACTTAAGTTGGGGTGTATGCGTGCAAATAGCCATTGGCAAATTTTACTGGCAAAAAACTGCTTCAAAAACTTGTAGCTATAATCACCAGGGCCTAATCCATCACCGTGCCCAATAAATAGTTTTTTACCAAAAAAGGTGCGGGTAATAGGCTTTCGGTAAAGTGTAATTCCCAATTCTTTTTCAAAGTAATCGAACATCCACATATCATGGTTGCCGGTAAAAAAATAAATGGGGATTCCAGAATCACAGAGTTCGGCTAGTTTGCCTTGTAATCGAATAAATCCTTTTGGAATAACACTGTGGTATTCGAACCAAAAATCGAATATATCGCCTACTAAGTAAATTTCCTTTGCATCCTCTTTGATGGAGTCCAACCAACGTACAATGGCATTTTCCCGTTTTCGGCTTTCAGCCTGATTGGGCACACCTAAATGAAAATCGGAGGCAAAATAGATTTTTGTTCGGGTAGTGCTCACACTAAGTCATCAATTAAAAAAAGGTATAACTCTTTTGGGCCATGTGCACCCATTACTAATGTTTTTTCGATATCGGCAGTACGGCTAGGACCTGTTATAGCGGTAATATTTGAAGGTATTTTATCTGCATACTTTTGTTTTAATGCTACAAAAGCTTCTTTAAAATCGCCACAAATTTGCGAGGTATAGGCCAATACAATGTGCTGGTGCGGATAGATAGAAAGACGACGACCGCTTTCTGCTGCAGAAGAAACCAATATACTTCCAGTGCGTGCTATAAGTGCTTCGCACAAAGTAATGCCCGTTACTGCATCCTCAAAGTTTTTATCGGAGCCAATAAAGGGATATTCGTATTTACTGAGTATTTCTTGAAGTGACGGGTCCCAGCAATAGATATTCTTCCATTTCTTTTCTTGTGCTAATGAGATGATGTGTTCGATAAACTGAATTTCATCTTCGCAAAAAACAAACTGCCCAGCTGCTTTGGTAAACTCTCTGGCAAAAATAAGTTCGGGTAGTTCATCGTCAGCTACATACAACGGTACTTCCTCGAGTTTTGCGTAGGGATTATCTGTTTTTTCAACCAGCGCCCGCCGTATTTTTTTCAGTAATTTCTCTTTAGGGGTACTTTCTTTCACAATGTTTATCAGTTACTGGTTACCTGTTATCGGTTACCAGTAACTGGCAATCGATAACGGCAACTAATATTATTCTTCCTTGGCGGATTCGCTGATTTCAGTATCTGTATTCTCAATAATCAACGGAACATCCTCCACTTTTGGAAAGTCTTCGGTTTTTCCATTTACAAACTCGTCGTAAGTGGTGCGGTTTTCAAAAGGACGTTTACCAATCAATTCTTCTAAATCTGGCTGAAATATAATTTCGCGTTGAAGCAATGCTTGAGCAATTTTTTCTAAATCATCACGGTGATTAATGAGCAATGCTTTTGTTTCTTGATACACTCTGTTTATTAAAGCACGTACTTCCGAGTCAATTAGTTCGGCAGTACTATCAGAGTACGGTTTACCAAATGAATACTCGTTCTGTTGGTCGTTAAACGATACGTTACCCACTTTTTCGCTCATACCGTACATGGTTACCATAGCGTATGCCAATTTAGTAATGCGCTCTAAGTCGTTTTGTGCACCGGTAGAGATTTTACCAAACACAATGTCTTCGGCTACGCGTCCGCCCATGCTCATGCACATACCATCATGCAATTGCTCGGTGGTGTACAAAAACTGTTCTTTAGGCAAGTATTGCGCATAACCCAAAGCAGCTACTCCACGAGGCACAATAGATACTTTTACCAACGGATCGGCATGTTCCAAGAACCAGCCAGCAATAGCATGACCAGCTTCGTGATAAGCTACAATCTGCTTCTCTTCGGGAGAAATAATTTTATTTTTCTTTTCTAATCCACCAATTACACGGTCAATAGCATCTTGAAAATCTTGCATATCGATTTCCTTCTTGTCTTTACGTGCGGCAATAAGTGCAGCTTCGTTGCATACGTTTGCAATTTCTGCCCCTGCAAAACCAGGTGTTTGTGTAGATAATTTTTTAGGATCGATATTAGCCGATAACTTTAACGGCTTTAAATGCACTTTAAATATTTGTTCGCGGCCTATCAAATCGGGCTTGTCGATAGATACCTGTCTGTCAAATCGTCCTGGTCGCATTAATGCTGAATCCAATACATCTGGACGGTTGGTTGCAGCTAAAATAATTACGCCAGAATCGGTTCCAAAACCATCCATCTCTACCAGTAATTGGTTCAAGGTATTTTCACGCTCATCGTTACCACCCATCATCGCATTTTTGCCACGTGAGCGACCAATTGCATCTATTTCATCAATAAAAATGATACAAGGAGCTTTTTCGCGTGCTTGGCGGAATAAATCGCGTACACGAGAGGCACCTACACCCACAAACATTTCTACAAAATCAGAACCTGATAAAGAGAAGAAAGGTACTTGCGCTTCGCCAGCTACGGCTTTTGCTAATAATGTTTTACCAGTACCAGGAGCACCTATTAGCAAGGCACCTTTTGGTATTTTACCACCTAAGTCGGTATATTTTTTCGGATTTTTTAGGAAATCAACAATCTCCATTACCTCTGTTTTGGCTTCTTCCAAACCAGCTACATCGTTGAAAGTGATACTTACTTGTGCTTCTTTATCAAATAGCGTTGCTTTAGAACGCCCAATGTTGAATAATTGCCCACCTGCTGGACCAGCGCCACCGCCACCCATACGGCGCATAATGAATATCCAAATAATGGCGATAATGGCGAATGGAATAATCCAACCCAAAATATCACGCATAAAGGTGTCTTTGGTAACGTAGTTTATCTGCAAACGCTCATCCGCATCAAAGCTTTTTTGTGCATCCGATAATTTTTTCTCTAATGTTTCTAGCGAGCCTTGTGTAAAGTAGTATTGAGCAGTAGTAAAGTTATTGTACAGCGATTGGCTGTTTACATCCTTATATTTTTCGTTAGAAAGACGGTCTTTTTTAATAGTTACCTCTACTTTATATAAATCACCTTCTTTGTAGGCTACCAATTTATCTACATCATGAGCTAGTAGCATTTCGCGCTCAAATTTTTGGTAGTTTATTTCGCGAGCGCTATTACCCGAGAATAAAAAATTGATACCAATAATGATAACGAATAGAATACCATATACCCAGTAGAAGTTGAATTTTGGCAGATTACTTGGCTTTTTCTTTTTACCAAACTCTGTTGGATTGTCCTCTTTTTTGCCGATTTTTTTGATAATACGTTTAGCAGTATCTTTCTTATTCTGCGAGGATTCTTGTTCTTGCATTGTTATTAATTTCTTTATTAACTTAAAAGTTAGTTAGTTGTTTAATTAGGCGCTTTGGTATTTTTCTATTTTAGCATCGCCCCAAAGATCTTCTATGCCATAAAACTCACGTTTTTCGGTACGAAACACATGCACTACTATATTACTGTAGTCCAAGCAAATCCACTCACAATTTTGATGACCTTCCTTGCGCCAAGGCTCTTCGCCCAAGGTTTTGTATATTTCATCTTCTACAGAGTCGGCAATGGCGCGCACCTGAGTGGACGAATCGGCATGACAAATAACGAAGAAATCGCTTACGGTACTGTTTAGTTGGCGTAGGTCGAGACTTACGATTTCCTTAGCCTTTTTTTCTTGCATACCTTGTATGGCAATTGTTGCCAAATAAGCGGATGCATCGGCACGAACTTGTTTAATCATTAAAAAACTAGGATTTTAGCAAAAATTTATGGTGCAAAATAACACTTTTTCTACATTATTTATAGGTAAACCCTTGGTATACTTACCAAGTGTGCACTCTACTAACACACATTCATTAGGATTGTTGGCAAATACCAAGCCACCTATAGAAGGTACTGTAATTTTGGCAGATGAGCAGACAGCAGGGCGAGGGCAACAAAGCAGTGTTTGGAAAAGTGAAAAAGGACAAAATCTTACGTATAGTATTATTTTGTACCCTCATTTTTTACCTGTCGCGAAACAGTTTGAGCTTACTGTTGCTTTTAGTGTAGGAGTGTGCAAAGCATTGAACAGTATGCAAATACCCGCAGTTATCAAATGGCCTAATGATGTATATGTTAGTGGTAAAAAGGTAGGCGGTATGCTTATCGAAAATCAATTGCAGGGTGCAACTATTAAATCAACGGTAGTGGGTATGGGTATTAATGTGAACCAGTTGGTGTTTGCAAATGACCTAAGAAATGCTATTTCATTACGGCAGTTTACTGGTAAAGAATATGATTTAATGGAGGTGTTGAATACGCTACTAAGCTATATTGAAGGGACATACCTGCAACTAAAAGCTGGGCAGTTTGAGGTATTACGAAAGGAATATTTGGCTAATTTATATTTGCTTAATACACCAACTACATTTAAAATAGCAGACGGACTAGTAGTAGGCACTATTTGTGGCATTGGCGCACAAGGGCACTTGCAAGTGCAAATAGATGAAGAAGTACACGAATTTGATTTGAAGGAGATAGCTTTTTCTTAATAAACGAGGATGAATCTATTAATTCATCCTCGTTTAAAGCATCTTCTTCTTTATTTAACAATACTTAAAGTAGTACGTAATTGCTTATCTTTTTGTGGGATTGTAATAAAGTAATTTCCAGAAGGCAAACTGGTTATATCAAGTTGATTGTTATTGGAGTACTCATTTTTTAGAAGCCTGCCAGCAGAGTCATGTATTAAATAGTTAATATTTCCAATAGGTGCTGAAGAGTGAAAAGTAATGATATTGGAATTTGCAGGATTTGGATAAATGATTAGTTGCTGATTTTGATCATAGGGGTTATTTTCAACTATTCCTGCTACTAAAGTGTCTGTAAAACTGCCTGGAACTCCGTTGAAAATTACACCACCAATACCAACCACAGTAATGGTTTTGTCAGCGCACTCTGCGAAGCCGTATAATCTTTGTGTAGATATACTAGTATCATAAGCCCATGTTAAACCACCATCATTGGTTGTAATTACAGTACTTGTATTTTGTTGAACATTGCCTCCAATAACTATTCCTTGTAATGGATTAACAAATCGGATGGATGTTAAATGAGAGGATGTATTATCGGTAAATGCACTATTCCATGACTGCCCACCATTGGTTGTTTTCATAAGAGAACCCCCATTTCCAGAAATAAATCCATTGTTCTCATCCAAGAAACACACAGAAATAATAATCTGTCCCGATGTAGCTACATTAGCTAATAGGTTCCATGTCAGTCCAGCGTTGCTTGTTTTGTAAATAGAGTTATTACCACCACATAGATACCATGTCTTTTCATCTAAAAAGAATAAGTCATAAAGACCAATAGGTGCTATTACTTTTTGTTGCCAAGTTTTTCCAAAATCCATAGAAGTTATCAAATAGCCGTCCTCTCCACCAACATAAAATGTTCCATTGTATTATTTACAAAAACGCCATGCTTTAGAAAGGTTTGTAGGTGAAATGGCCCAATCTAAACCCGTATTTTCAGTTAAAACAACCATGCCATTATCTCCTACTGCAATACCTGTATCGGTATTTGCAAAAACGGTAGCATATAAAGCAGTTTGAATAGTGCTTTTAGTGATTTGCCACGAATAGCCACCATTAACAGTTTTTAGAATAGTTCCATTTAATCCACAGGAGTAACCAACTGTTTTTGAGGGATAAGCAATGCCTAGTAAAGAGTTAGTGGTTTTGCTAGTTTGAGCAACCCATTGTGCTTTTAGTGAAATAGTGCTGCCAACAAGCAGGATAATGCAAAATACAGTTTTCATAATACAGGTTTTAGAAATGACTCTAAATGTAACCTAACTAAAAGAGTCCATAATTTGCAATTCACAAACTATGGACTCTAATTTATATAACAGGGGTTTCAGTTTATAAAACGCAGTATTACAACGTTTCTGGCAATGTGTACTTACGTCCTTTGTTTACTTCTTTTAGGTGATTCATTAGTGGTTCGAAATAGCTAAGCATTGCTTTAGCATTCAAATCTTCGCCTGTTTTCTCTTTTAGTACTTTTTGCCAGTCTTTAGAAGAGCCAGGGCGCATAATATCGCGTAGAAAATTACCTACTTCTTTGTTGCCATAGTAGTTACAAGCACGTGGGTCTTGTTTCAATATCTTTTTAGCTATATGGTCGTGCAATTGAAATAAAATAACGTACGATAATGCATAATCATAATACTGCGCAGCATCATCATTAATATGTGTTTTAGAAGCAGCATCACAGTACTCTTCGCCACGTTCGGTTGGTGGCACTATACCTTGGTATTGTTTAGCCAATGCCCACCATTTTTTGTTGAACTCACTTTCGGTAAGATTATCAGTGTACAACGCTTTTTCAAATTCGCTCATTACGCCAGCAGCAAAAGGAATAAATACGGCGTAGTTTAGGGCTTCTTTTAATAGGTTTTGTACCTCATCCGATTTAGCATCAGCAGCTACTAGGCCTCTATTTACCAAAAATGGTTTTTGTGATGCTGCTAAACCCATCAAACTTCCCATTGCTTCGTGGTAAGCACGGTTGGCGCCAGCACGCAACAAGGGTGGTACATCAGGGTTGGTATAGGTCATGTAATAGTAAATATGTCCTAACTCATGGTTAGATGTTTCAAACCATTCGGCATTCGGTTCTACACTCATCAAGCTGCGTACATCTTTATCTAAATCCATGTGCCACGCAGAAGCATGATTGTTTTTCTTCACAGCAGAATCGGCAGGATAAGGGTATAAATTTGATTTCTCCCAAAAACTTGCAGGTAATGCATCAAAACCTAAACTTTTATAAAAATCTTCACCCGATTTTACAATGTCTTCGGGTGTTTTCGTTTTCAAAATACCATCTAAGTCTAAGCCTTGTACGGTAACCATATTGCTCCAATCTTGCCCCCAACGGTTGGTGAGCCAATGTGCTGGAATATAATCTGGAACATCTTTTACAGCATATTTTTTAGCTAATTCATAACGGGCATATGTATGCAACTCGCGAAAAAGTGGGCGCAATTCTTGATTCAATTTACGCATCAATTCCATCATTTCATCTGTTTTTAAGCCATATTCTGATACCTGATAGGTAAAAAAATCGTTGTAGCCTAAAGCTTGTACCGTTTCATTACGCAACTTACGCAGGTTTACCAAGCCTCCTTTTAGCCCTTTCCCTACTTCTTTGCTGGCTTCCCAAGCTTGTTGGCGCTTGCTTAAATCCATTTCCGATTTCAATACCTCATCAATCTGGTTAGTAGAGGCGGCTTTACCATCCAATTGGTAGTTAAAGCCGTATAGTTTATCAGATTGCTCAGTTTCAGCTTTTATGCGTGCTTTTACCACATCAGCCACCGTTTGTGGATTATTGGCAGCCGCAAAAAGGATGGCTTCGAGCTGTTTTACTTGTAGTTCGGTAAGTTTATCCTTTTGCTGCAAAAACTTGCGGGCATTGTCAATATTTTCTTTACTGCCAGTAAATACAGCAAAGGCTTCATTTGTTTTCTGAGTGGCTACGGCATTGGTGCTATCACCAGGAATGATTTCTATATTCGATTTCCACTGTGCCTCTGATGATTCGGCATATAATTTTACAAATGTAGTGGTGTAGCTATCTATAAATGTTTGTGCCTCTTTTTGTAGCGCTTTTTCGCTTCCACAGGCCATAATTAGTACAGAACTACATAAAATAATTAGAAATTTGCGCATATAGTGTTAGTTTAGAAAACGAATTTGAACAAAGAACAGCTATTTTTTTGTAAAAAACTTGATAGATACCTAATAAGGATGCAGAATATATGGGTGCAAATTGTGTATAATTGGCTTTTTATAAAAGAAATCATACCAATGCGTTGTAGTTTTTTGGCTCTTATTATTTCCTTTTTATGTGCTGGGGCGGTTGCTCAGAAAAAAGCATTTTCAGAAAACTTCCTCAATAAATCTAATGGTTGGCTTATTTATAATGGCAGCCAAGTATCTTGTAACTTGCAAAAAGGCTCTTACTCCATGCGCAATGGCAGCGATGCGTCAGTGCAAATGCGCACTCCTTACTTTTTAAGTACAGCTAATGAATTTTTATTAAGTACGGGCATTACAGTAAAAGGAGGCAACGACCAAGCTTGGAATGGATTTTATATCAATGCGGATAGTATTTCTTATCAGTTTACATTTACCCGTAGCGGAGCAGGTCAGCTTGTGAAAATAAATGGAAAGACAAAAGCAGGGGATACGCTTGTATATAAAAGCCGTGTGAAAAAGATAAAAGGGGAAAGTTTAGAAACCAATACACTTGCAATTAAAGTAAACAAAGGCGAACTTAACTTTACTATAAATAAAGGCAAAGTAGGTACTATCGAATTTAAAGCACGCCGTATTACCGAAATAGGGTATGTATTGGCACCACGCAACGACATACGGGTAGAGACGTTTGAAGCAGGTAATAAACCAAGCATAAAACGTATTACCTTAGTAAATGACAGCAATATATTAACTGCCGAACGCAGTACATTATTGGCTACCGAGTTTGATGAAGCGAAACCAGTAGTTAGTCCCGATGGAAAATTATTATTCATCACTTCAGAAAATCGTTCGGAAAGCGTAAATCTTGCTACAGCCAAACGCTCAAAGGATATTTACTTCCTTACCAAACGTGCAGATGGCGGTTGGAATGATGCGAAACATGCTGGCTATCTCATCAATAATGATTACGATAACGAAGTGGTGGCCATATCGGCAGATAATGAAACGCTTTTAATTACGGGTAAATACAAGCGTCAGGCAACAAATGAGTTGTATGAAGGTGATTTATTTTTCTCTACAAAAGAGTATGATGGCTCATGGAGTTATCCAGAGCCGGTGTATATTATCAGTAAATACTTGAGTAGTGCGGTAAAGTATAATGGTTTTACGCTTTCTGCCAGTGGCAAAACACTTTTAATGAGTATGAAGCGCGATGATAGCAATGGCGGATTCGATTTGTATGCTTCTTTTTCGGAAGATGGTAGTTATTTTACTGAACCAGTAAATTTAGGCGCACAAATTAATACAGTGGGAGATGAAACAGCCCCTTGTATAGCTGCAGATGGCACTACATTGTACTTTTCGAGTACAGGATATAATGGCTACGGGCAATCGGATATTTACATAAGCAAACGACAAGGAGATAGTTGGGATAGTTGGTCAAGTCCAGAAAATATGGGTCCAGCGATTAATTCACCATTGGCAGATCTTTCATTTTCTACCGATGCTTCTGGTGAATATGCTTATATTTCTTCGGCGGAAGGTGCAGTTGGAGAAACAGATATTTTCAGGGTAACGTTACCAGAAAGTATCCGTCCGCAGGCAGTAGCTATTATTTACGGAAAGGTACTGGACGCACAAACCAGCGAGCCACTTATTACTACTGTGCGTAATGTAGAATTACCTAAACGTACCGAAACAGCAAGTACACTGTCGAGCATTAACGATGGTAGTTTTGCACTAGCAGTACCTGTAGGTAGAAAGTACGAGATTTCTGCAAAAGAGAAGGGATATTTTGCACTTTCCGAAAAACTGGATTTAAGTCAAAAAACAGGGTTTAATAAAATTGAACGTAATTTATACTTGTTCCCTATAAAAACGGGAGAGCCAATTCGTTTAGGAAACAGATACTTTGAACTAGGTGCTGCCGAGTTTAATAGTACTGCTTTAGAAGAACTAGAGAAAATGATTGGCGTATTATCCCAAAATCCAGGAATGCGCGTAATGGTAGAAGGTTCTCCTACTAGGACATTGCAACTTGAACGCGAAAAGGCAGTTTCTTTTTATTTATATACGCAGGGCATTAATCCCGTTCGTACGTTGCTTCGTTCAAAAAAAAAGTAGTTTAAGAGTCTCTTAGTATCACTTACGTTTATCGATATAAAATAACCGCTTGCGGAAATATTTTTACCTTATCAGAATTACTGGTAGCTTCCAGTATTACGGCATAGGCACCATCAGGGCAAGGTTGACCAGATAGATCATTTCCATCCCATTGCAGTAGTATATTATCAGTAGCAAATACCAAATTACCCCAGCGGTTAAAAATACCCATGCGTACTTTTTTAGTACCTACACCAACTATGTTTAGCACATCATTAAAAGTATCGCCATTTGGGGTAAAAGCTTCGGGTATACGTATCACAAACAAATCTTTGAGTGCATCATTTATAATATTCACCACTTTTGTAGCGGTATCTACACAACCATTGTTTTTGGCGATTAATTGAATAGCAAACTGCCCGCTTGTTTTGTAGGTATGCATTGGCGATGTTATGAGCGATTTTACAGTTGGATCATCTCCAAAATTCCATTCTGAGCTTGCTGTTCCAGTTTTATTTATAAAAGTAATAGTAGCAGCATCCAACGCTACCGAATCTACTTCTACACCGTCCGCAGTAATCATAAAATCAGCTGCTGGCTTTTTTTTCACCATTACATTTTGCATGGCTTCGTCCTTACATTGTCCAGAAGTTACTTCCAAGGTGTACGTACCACTTTTTTTCACCACCAAGCTATCGCTAAAAGTAGTTGCATTCCATACATAACTGCCAGCCCTTTCGGCAGATTTAAGTACTACACTATCTCCTTCACAAAAAATTAAGGGACCACTCGCTACTATTCGTGCTATAGCAGTATCTACATTTATAGCTAAAGTGCGGGTGTCTGTACAGCCAGCTGCATCAGCTACACGGAGCGTGATAATACTGTCTTTTTGTAGTCCTACAGTTAAGGATGGTCCTCTGCTGCTATCGCTCCATAAATACGTGTAAGTACTACTTTGAGGAGTAATTTTTGGCATCAGCAACATATTTGTGCCAAAGCAGCCTGTTGTATCAACTGGAAATGTAAGTGTAAAAGTTGGGTTAGAGTTGGTTATCTGTACACTTGCCGTGTCTGTACATTTTTTGATTACATCTGTCACTATTACTTTATATGAACCCGCACTTACATTGGTGTAATTAGCCATAGCAGGACCATTAATCCATTTGTACGCGTATTGCCCCGAACCATTTATTGCCAAACCTCGGGCGGTTGTACTTGTACCGCAGGGTATTGCCAGCATATCTGCAGTGGCACTAGCTACCACGGCAGGTTTTACGGTAATTGTATCAGAAGGTACATTGGGGCAACCGTCCTTACTATACATTACTGAGTATTTTCCGGTATCTGTTACGGTAATAAATGAATCCGTGCTGCCCGTATTCCAACTGTAAGAATCGGCTAGTAAATCAGTTTTAATAATTAGTCCTTTACCTGTACAAAAAGCGGTGTCACCAGAGATTACCAGTTTAAGTTTGGGATCACTGGCAGTTATATTTACCGAGCGCGAATCTTTGCAGCTTGTAGCGGTATCTGTTACCTCTATGGTATAGGTAGCAGAAGAGGTAGCAACTATAGTGAGCTGGGCAGTTTTAGTGTTATTGGGGTCGTTCCATTTGTACTTTAATGTAGTAAGCGGTGGAGATATAATTGGAATGATAGTAATCATTTTTCCTTTGCATATTTGTCTATCGGGTATGGAGTCAATATTAAAACTTGGGGCAAGATTACGTATCATTACCTTGGAAGTGTCTTTACAGGTATTTCCATCTGTTACTACTACTTGGTACTCTCCAGCTCCTCTGTTAGTCCAAGCTGCAGTAGCAGGGCCATTAATCCATTTAAAGGTGTATGAAGAACCACTTCCTCCACTTGCCGATGCCAATAGGTTTTTTGTTTGCCCACATTGTACTTGCTGATTAGCGCCAGCATTAGCTAATACATTAGGAAACAACGTTACGGTTGCTGCCGTAGAGGTTAACTTGCATGAACCACCAAAAAATGAAGCTTCACAGGTATATGTTCCAGCTGTTTTTGCTTGTATGCTGCTAGATGTAGCATTCGTACTCCATAAAAAACCAGTAGCATCCACAGCTGTGGCGGTAAGTTTTACACTATCTCCCCTACAAAAAGAAGC
The DNA here is from genome assembly GCA_947085255.1 of uncultured bacterium. GTDB lineage: Bacteria > Bacteroidota > Bacteroidia > Sphingobacteriales > Sphingobacteriaceae > CAMTVQ01. The sequence goes on from CAMTVQ010000005.1 coordinate 14,474, forward strand.
TGGAGTAATGGGAGCTATAGTTACTGTTTTAGGTGGTAAAAATTCGGCATGCTCCGGAAAATTATAAAAGGCAGCAGCGCTCGGAATACTAAGTACATTCTGCTGAAACTGACACAGAGCTCCCGTTAAGTTTGGCTTATTTATTTTATGAATAGCTGGTGCAGCAACACTAAATCGGTAATAAATAGCACCATCTGGGCCTAACTTAAACCCGCCTGCTTGCCCAGAAACAGCTAAGGCGGGGTCGTTAAAAACAACAGTACGTACTATAGGCGATTGGGATAAGTCATACTGGTAAATATTTACAGCACCTAAATTGCCCGTGTATAGTTTAGAGCCATCGGGGCTAAACTCACAATCAACTATTTGCGAAGTAGTACCATCATTAGTACCATTAAATGCCATGCGGTCAATAATCTGACAAGCACCAATTGCACCCGTACTTTCATCAAAAGCAACAGTGGCTACTACTGCCGCAGGGCTCCATAAAGCCAAAGCAATTTTTTTGGCTGCCTTGCTATAACTTAAACTAAACGTATTGTTTAGACTGGCTACACCAGAGCTTGCAGGAGGTGGAGAAGGAGTAATGGTTGTATTTGCTGCAAAATCAGCAGGATTACTGGGGATACTTATTACAATGTAGTTGTTTATTTTATCTACTTTGCTTACTAGCCAAAACTTATTTTCGGCAGTATTGGCTACTACAAGCATACCTTCGTCCAAATCGTTACGAATAACTTGATTTTTGATAATAACAGCACCCAATCCCCCATTTTGAGTCATATCTACAATGGAGTAGGATAACACACCAGGTGTAGTGGGACTGCCGTTGTGGTTCGCCGTGTTAGTAAAAATATAAAACAGCTTGTTGGTACAGTCTGGTACTACACTAATGGCTGCGGCTTGTGCGGTTGTATTACTATTTATGCCGCCAAGAGCATTTCCATTTGCCATTTGTTGGTTGGCGCTGTTGTAAACGGTGGTACCATCGGTAGCAAATAATACATCTCCGGTAATAGGGTCGTTGGCAATGGCACAGCCTTCAACATTATAGTTTACTCGGCTACCACTTGCATTGTTTACGGTTGGTATATTGGTAACATTATCGAATTTAATTTCTGAACTGGTACCAAAGCGCCACGTTTGGTTATTTTTAGAGGTTTGGGCAAATGAATTACCACAAATACTTAGTAAAAGGAAGAAAAAGTAACGTAGCATGTAAATATGTTTCATCGTTGCCTTACTGTTACGGTAAAAGGATAGAAAAAGATTTATAAAGGTAGTGATAATCAGTTATTCATTTGTTGCCGTATTATTGATGGCAGAAGAGGTGCAACAAAAAAAGAGGCGACACATTATGCATCGCCTCTTTTTGTTTGTGGTTTTTTGATTAGTTGTTTATTTACACTGGTAGGTATAGGTATTCACATCAGGTTCAGAAGCACCATTATAAGTTGTAAGCTGCTTAGTTACATTTCCTTTAGCATCTAATTCGTAAGTGTAAGTGATAACATCTGTAAAAATAGGATTGTTATCAACTATATACTCCTCAGTTTTTTTCTTCACTAAATTTTTATTGAATTTTCCCAAAAATGGAGCATTTTCCGAAATAAAATTAGACTGCATTAATTGGCTATCGTATTCGTATGTGCTAGTGTAAGAGCCATTAGTAGTAGGTTGCCCTGTTGTTGTCTGTGTATAAGTTTCAGTTTCTTTTGAGAGATTGCCATTTGTATACTGATAAATGATAACCGCAGTTCGGGTTGATTTTATAGTAGTACCCCCAATACCTTCATAGCTGTAGGAAAATTGGCTATTCTCTTTAGTAAGATACCCTTCCGTATTGTATTCATAAGTAGCGGTGTATTCATCTCCATCGGGTGACTTGTCGGATACGGATGTAATAAAACCAAAGCCATTAATAGGAGCCGTAAGTGTTCTCTTTGTGCTGTCTATCGGATTGCCTTGTTCATCATATTCAATACCGGTAAGAGATATATTCTCGGCAGAATAAGCAAAGGTTTCAGTGTACTCGATTTTCGCAGTTCCAGTAGAGTCGGTTTCATAAACTTCTATTTTAGATACTCTTCCAACTGCGTCATAAAAAAACTTCTCGCGAAGGACTTGCGCACTTGTTTTGTGCTGTTTACCTAGCGCTGTGCTGTGTGTGTTTTTCCATGGTCGCAAAAAGCTGGGCTTATTAAATTGTTCTCCATAAGTCTCCGTAAGTACACAACCATTTTTAGAGAGGTTTGGGTTAGTAGGTTCAGGAGTAGTTGGGGTGGTTTTCTCCTTTTTGCAGGCGGCAATAGTTCCTAGAACCAGTAATCCGCTAATGATAAGATGTTTAGTTTTCATAGCACCAAATGTATAAACTTTATTTAAAAAGACAAATCACTAGTATATTTCCTCTTCATAGCTATCGCTATTCGCCTGTTTTACCTTACTTTTGAACGAATGGATTTTCAGCTTACCTCCGAATATAAACCTACTGGCGACCAACCTGCCGCTATTAAGCAATTAGTAGAAGGCGTAAACCGTAACGATACCTATCAAACTTTATTGGGAGTTACGGGTTCGGGTAAAACCTTTACCATTGCCAATGTAATACAGCAAACGCAAAAACCTACGTTGGTGCTGAGTCACAACAAAACCTTGGCAGCTCAATTGTACGGAGAGTTTAAGCAGTTTTTCCCCGAAAATGCAGTCAATTACTTCGTATCCTATTACGATTATTACCAACCAGAGGCATATATGCCTACCACTAATACCTACATCGAAAAAGATTTACAGATAAATGAGGAGATAGAAAAATTGCGTCTACGTACCACTTCGGCACTTATGTCGGGGCGTAGAGATGTAATTGTAGTGTCTTCCGTATCATGCATTTACGGTATGGGTAATCCCGAAGACTTTGCCCAAAGTGTGATGAAGGTAGCCGTGGGAACACGCATTAGTCGTAATGCGTTTTTGCACCGGTTGGTCGAAATATTATACTCACGTACCACAGCAGAATTTAGAAGAGGCACGTTTCGGGTGAAAGGCGACATTGTAGATATTTACCCCGCTTACGCAGATTTTGCTTATCGCATTTCGTTTTTTGGAGACGATATTGAAGAAATTGAAGTAATAGAACCCACAACAGGCAAGCGTATAGAAAAACAAAGTGCCATCACCTTATTCCCTGCAAACTTATTTGTTACCCCCAAGGACCGCATGTTGCAAGCCATTTTTGCCATACAAGAGGAGTTGCAAGAACGTAAAGAACAGTTGTTTAAAGAGGGTAGAAACTTAGAGGCAAAGCGATTAGAGGAACGTGTAAATTATGATTTAGAAATGATGCGCGAGTTGGGTTACTGCTCGGGTATCGAGAATTACTCCCGATTTTTTGATGGACGCTTGCCCGGCAGCCGACCTTTTTGCTTGTTAGATTATTTTCCGGATGATTATTTATTAGTGATAGACGAAAGCCACGTAACCATACCACAATTGCGGGCTATGTACGGCGGCGATAGATCGCGTAAATTATCCTTGGTAGAGTATGGCTTTAGGCTACCAGCAGCTATGGATAATCGCCCGCTGAACTTCAATGAATTTGAAAGCATGGTAGGGCAAACCATTTTTGTAAGTGCTACACCAGCCGATTACGAATTGCAAAAATCGGAAGGTGTGGTGGTGGAACAAATTATTCGTCCAACAGGCTTGCTGGATCCTATAATAGAGGTACGTCCGGTAATAAATCAGGTAGATGATTTGTTGGAACAAATTGACGAAACCATAAAAATGGGCGACCGCATTTTGGTAACAACCCTTACCAAACGTATGGCAGAAGAATTGACCAAGTACATGGAAAAACTGAGCATAAAATGTCGGTATATCCATTCGGAAGTAAAAACGTTAGACCGGGTAGAGATTTTGCGTGGGTTACGTCTCGGCGAGTTTGATGTATTGGTGGGTATCAATTTATTACGCGAAGGATTGGATTTACCCGAAGTATCCTTAGTAGCCATTTTGGATGCGGATAAGGAAGGCTTTTTACGTTCGGATAGGGCATTGATACAAACCATTGGTCGTGCTGCCCGAAATGATAGAGGGCGTGTAATTATGTATGCCGATAGAATAACGGACAGTATGCGCCGCACGATAGATGAAACGAACCGCCGTCGCGAAATACAAGTAGCGTATAATACAGCGCATGGCATTACGCCAGTAACGGTAAATAAAACGAAAAAAGAGATTATTGAGCAAACCTCTGTAATTGACTTTAGAGGCGGTGTGCAACAAGCCTACATCGACCAAGATGCTTTACCAAGCTTAGCAGCCGACCCAGTAGTGCAATACATGAATAAAGCAGAATTGCAAAAAAGCATTGATTTTGCTCGCAAAAGCATGCAAAAAGCAGCCAAAGACCTCGACTTCTTGATGGCTGCCAAATTGCGCGATGAGTTGTTTGCCTTAGAGACGGTTTTTAACGAACGGTTTGCATAGCTACTGTCAAATATCCGTTAGGTAATAGGTATTTGTAATAAAATCTTTTATTATTGTTTTGCTTAAAAAACAAATAATAACCAGATGAAATCTGCATGATTCTAAAATCAAAAAAGGGAATAAAAATTACTATGCAGATTCCATGTGACCACTAAAAAACAAATTATATTCACATGAAAAAATTACTCGTTCTTGCTGCTTTTGCAACACTTACCACCGTTGCTGGGGCACAAACCAAATTGGTAGAAACCGTTACCCGTACGGGCAACGAAATTGTTATTCCTTACCAAAAATATGTACTGCCAAATGGACTTACTTTGGTAATTCATGAAGACCATTCAGATCCAGTTGTTCACGTAGATGTAACCTACCACGTAGGTTCTGCACGTGAGGAAGTAGGAAAATCGGGCTTTGCGCATTTTTTCGAACACATGATGTTCCAAGGGTCAGACAATGTGGCGGATGAAGAACATTTCAAAATAGTATCTGATGCAGGCGGAACGCTAAACGGCTCTACCAATTTGGATAGAACCAATTATTACGAAACAGTGCCCGCCAACCAATTGGAAACCGCATTGTGGTTGGAAGCCGATAGAATGGGCTTTTTGTTGGATGCTGTAACACAGCAAAAATTTGAAGTACAACGTTCTACTGTAAAAAACGAGCGTGGACAAAATTATGACAACCGCCCTTATGGATTGATTTTCGAAAAACTATCAGGCGCATCTTATATCTACGGTCATCCGTACTCGTGGCCAACTATTGGTTTTATAGAAGATTTGAACCGTGTAGATGTAAATGATTTAAAGAAGTTCTTTTTGCGTTGGTACGGGCCAAATAATGCCACGCTTACTGTAGGAGGTGATGTAGACCCTAAAGCGGTAGTAAAATTGGCCGAAAAATATTTTGGCAGCATTCCTCGTGGTCCAGAAGTAGTAACTGCCGACGCTGCACCCGCTACAATAGAGGCCGACAGATATTTATCTTATGAAGATAATAACATCCGTTTTCCGGCATTATTGTTTTCTTTTCCAACGGTACCTCGCTATCACCCAGACCAGCCAGCACTAGAGTGCTTAGCAGAAATTATTGGGGTGGGTAAAAGCTCATTCTTCTACAAAAATTTTGTGCTTACACAAAAGGCTATTCAATCTACCATTTTTAACAATAACAATGAGTTGGCTGGGCAAATGGTGTTTTTTGTATTGCCTTTTCCTGGTCAAAAACTAAGCGCAATTGATAGTCTAATGCGTAGTAGTTTGTTGGAATTTGAAAAAGCAGGTGTAACCGATGACGCCATTACCAAATTTAAGGCACAGTACGAGGCAAATACCATCAATGGACTACAAAGTGTAGCTGGTAAAGTAAGTAAGTTGGCAGCTTATCAAACATTTAGTGGTAATCCTAATTACCTGCAAAAAGAATTAAGTGCATATGCAAAGGTTACCAAAGAGGATGTATTGCGTGTGTACAATCAATACATCAAAAACAAAAACTGTGTGGTTTTAAGTGTGTACCCTAAAGGTAAGGCAGATATTGTAGCAAAGGCAGATAACTACACAATTCCAACGAGTGGCCGTACCCGCCCGAATGAGAATTTGGACAACTTAACCTACAACAAGCCCAAAGATAATTTTGATAGAAGCAAGCGCCCTGTTTCGGGAACAAATCCTGTAGTGCAAGTGCCTGCTTATGCTACTGCACAATTAAAAAACGGAGTAAAAGTAATAGCTGCTCAGAATACAGAAGTGCCTACAGTAACGTTGCAACTTACTATTGAAGGTGGGCATCGTGCCGCTGCCAACATGCCCGAAAAGGCAGGTATAAATCAACTATTAGTGGCTATGATGGATGAGTCTACTGAAAACTATACAGCCGAAGCATTTGAGAACGAACTAGATAAATTAGGTTCAAGCATCAGCATCAGTGCGTCGGAAGACAATACAGTGGTGGTAATACAATCGTTGAATAAAAATGTAGACGCCACGCTAAAACTGACAGCCGAAAAGCTGTTTAAGCCAAAGTTTGATGCGGCTGATTTTGAACGTATCCAAAAACAACAAATTGAGGAAATTGAAGATCAAGAAAACCAACCGGTAACGATTGCTGACAATGTGTTTTCGAAATTACTTTTTGGTGAAGGTCATATTATGGCCGTACCCGTAAGTGGAACGGTAGAAACCATAAAAAGCATTACGCTGGAAGACATAAAGAAATATTATGCCGATTACTTTTCGCCATCGGTAAGCCAATTGGTAATAGTAGGGGATATTGCACCTAAGGATGCACTTATTAAAGCCAAATTCTTAGAAAACTGGGCGGCAAAAGCAGTTACCATAAAACAAATGCCTACGCCAGCACAGCCACAAAAAACCAAAATTTATTTGGTGAATAAAGATAAAGCACCCCAGTCGGAAATACGTATTGGTTACTTAACCAATATGCCATTTGATGCTACAGGCGAGTATTACAGAACCACATTAATGAACTTCATTTTAGGTGGAGCGTTTAACAGCCGTATTAACTTGAATTTGCGCGAAAATAAAGGGTTTACCTATGGTGCTCGTTCAGCTTTTTATGGTACTAAGTACCCAGCGATATTTGAAGCAGGTGCAGGTGTACGTGCTTCTGCAACAGATAGTTCGGTGCAAGAGTTTATGAAGGAAATAAAACTTTATGCAACAAGTGGCATTAAGGAAGAAGAGTTGATATTTACAAAAAACAGTATCGGGCAGGCCGATGCACGTAAGTATGAAACAGGCGGGCAAAAAGCAAATTTCTTACGTCAGATTATCACCTATAATCTCAACAAAGATTTTGTGACTAAGCAAAACGAGATACTTAAAGGTATTACCAAAACAGAAATAGATGCCTTAGCCAAAAAGCAATTACCTATTGGTGCTATGTATATTGTGGTAGTGGGTGATAAAGCCTTGGTAAAACCAGGCTTGGAAAAATTAGGATACGAAATAGTAGAATTAGATGCCAAAGGAAATTTGGTAAACTAAAGCGCGTTATTAAGTAAAAAAAGGCGTCCCAAAATTACTGAGGACGCCTTTTTTGTATTTATGCAACAAAATAAATGATAACACTATATTTGCACGTAATAGCATATAACACATGGGTATTCTTCGATTTATTTTTACACTACTAGCAATTTGGTTTGTAATCCGCTTGTTGGCACGTCTGTTTTTGCCACTTATCATTCAAAAACTTGTACAAAAAGCAGGCAACCAAATAAATAGAGATTTTAGAGAAACACAGCCCCGTAAACCAGAAGGCACTATTGAAGTAAATTACGAATCCAAACAAAAAGCATCAGTTAAAAAAGCAACTGAAGGCGAATTTGTTGATTTTGAAGAAATAAAATAATCCAACATAACATGAATAATTGGTTTAAGAATAATTGGCAACACTTTGCCGCTATTTGTTTTTTTGTAGTGCTTGCATTTGTTTATGCTAGTCCTATACTAAATGGCAAAACACTGGCTCAGTCGGATGTCATACAATCAAAAGCCATGCAGACAGAACTCCTCAAGTATGAACAGCCTGATGGTACCCGCCCATTATGGACTAATCAAATGTTTGGAGGGATGCCTGCCTATCAGTTAGGCATACAATATTCTAGTAGTATAGCTAGTGTAGTATTTAAAGGAATCACCAAATTACTACCTTCACCTTCTCACCTTATAGTACTTTATTGTTTTTGTGCATATATACTATTTAGTATACTCGGGCTTAATTTTTGGATAAGCTTACTAGGCGCCATTGCAATAGGATTTACTTCATATAATTTTATCATTATAGAGGCTGGCCATTTGAATAAAGGTTTAGCAATTTCTTTTTTCCCATTAATACTAGCTTCTTGCTTTTTAGCCTACCGCAAAAATTATTTATGGGCTGTTATTTTAGCTTCTATCGGCATGGCTTTAGAGTTAAGAGCTGGTCATATACAAATGACTTATTATCTGTTTTTAGCAATAGGATTATTAGTTATTCTACAAGCATGGTTAGCTTATAGGGAGAAAGCGTGGCGTGGCTTTTTAGTAGGTTCAGCAGCATTAGCATTGGGTATTCTAATTGGAATGAGCACTAATATTACCAATATACTCATTAACAGAGAATATGTGAGCGAAACAATGAGAGGAGGAACAGAACTTTCCTTAAATGCCAAAGACAAGAAATCGGTAACAGGCTTAGATAAAGACTATGCTTATCAATGGAGTCAAGGCATAGGAGAATGTATCACATTTATGATTCCGAATGCTTATGGAGGAGGTTCTGGGACTAAACTTCCAAACGATGCAGAAGCTGTAAACCTCCTTACTCAAAAAGGAGTTGCAAAGAATCAAGCTGAAGGGTTCATTGGTCAGTTTAGCTATTGGGGACCAAAACCATTTACATCTGGTCCAACTTATTTTGGAGCAATTGTGCTCTTCTTATTTATTTTGGGCATATTCATTGTTAGAAACCCCTTAAAATGGTGGATAATATCTGCCGTTTTGTTGAGTGTTTGCTTATCTCTAGGTAAGCATTTTGATTCTTTTTCTAATTTGTTTTTCGACTATTTTCCGATGTATAACAAGTTCAGAGCTGTAGAATCTATTTTGGTTGTAGCTGCATTATTAATACCAGTCTTGGCTGCAATAGCCTTACAAGAGATTATAGACGCTAGCGCTGAAAGAAAAAAAGAAATTATTAGAACAGGTAAAAAGATAGTATATGGTACTGTCGGAGTCCTAGTGCTATTATGGTTAGTTCCTTCTGCATTTTTTGATTTTCAGGGAGAAAGTGATAAGGTCGTAATTGAGCAAATAATGCAGATGTCTAATGGAGATCAAGCATTTTCCGATCAAATGGTATCAGCCCTGCATAACGATAGGGAACAGCTCTTTAAGAACGATACATTAAGATCCCTTGCTTTTATTGCCTTAGCTATAACATTATTGTATTTATTAGTGGTTAAAAAAACAAAAAAGGAGTATGTATTAGTAGGGTTAGCATTATTGGTATTGGTAGATATGTGGGTGATAGACAAACGTTACCTTAATAATGATGGCTATGTATCTAAAAGCAAGGTCAAAAACTACTTTCAACCTAGAGAAGCGGATTTTCAAATTTTACAAGATAAAGACCCCAATTATCGTGTTTTTGATGTATCGGTCAATACATTTAATACGGCAAGTACGTCTTATTTTCATAAAACTATAGGGGGCTATAGTGCAGTTAAGCTCCGTCGTATCCAAGATATTATAGAGCACCAATTGAGTGTCGATAGTGGTAATAGGGAAGGTGTATTGAACATGTTAAATACCAAATATTTCATTGTTCAAAATTCTCAAAAAAATCAACCGATGGCTATCCCTAATCCTGATGCTTTGGGTAATGCTTGGTTTGTTCGTAAGGTAATTATTACAGATGGAGCCAATGCAGAAATGCTGGCATTGAATAAGCTGAATCCTAAAGTTGAATTAGTTGCAGATGCTCAATTCACAGCAGTAATACAGCCTATTCCTGCTGTGATTGATACCAATGCGACCATTAAATTAACAGCCTATGAGCCTGAACATTTAACCTATGATTATCAGTCGATTACGGCACAAACAGTGGTGTTCTCAGAAATCTATTATAAGGCAGGGTGGAAAGCATTTATCGATGGTAAAGAAGAGCCTTATTTTAGAGCAAATTATATTTTAAGAGCATTACAAGTTCCGGAAGGCAAGCATAAAATTGAGTTTACGTTTAGGCCTGAAACATATTATACAGGAGAGAAAATATCTTATGCTGGCTCAGCCCTATTGGTACTACTGCTTTTGGGAGGTATTTTTATAACCTTTAGAAAAAAGCCTGAAGCTATTTCTTAAACGGAAATCGAGCTATAATTAATAGATGAAGCACTATGGTAGTTAATAAGCCATAGTGCTTTTTCATGATTAAAAACCGTTCGGTTAAAGAGCGAATTGCATATTGCTTAGAAGCGCCGCCTACCAAATATTTACAGATATAACTTTGGGTATATACAATCGTTTTAGCTCGCTTCAAGCAATTGATAATCCAGTCAATGTCTCCAGAGAAACGGTATTTTAAATCATAAGGAGCTACAATTGTTCGACGAATAAAAATAGCCTGATGGCATACCAGCATTCCTTTCTTAAAGCTCTTCCAATCCAATTGTTCAGGAGCAATATGCCAACGCTCGCCAGCATCTGTTCTGTCCGAATGAATCAATCGCGTTTGACCATAATAAATATCTGCATAAGGAGTTTTTTGAAAGGTATTGGCAATCGTTCCAGCATCATAAAACTCATCTCCCGCATTCATAAACAAGACATAATCTCCAGTAGCCAATTGTAAGCCCTTATTCATGGCATCATAAATACCCTTATCCGGTTCTGATAAATAGTGGGCAATCTTTGTGCTGTATTGTTCTATAATGGCTGTAGTGCCATCTTTTGATGATCCATCAACAATAATGTATTCTATATGAGAATAGCTTTGAGATAGGACGCTATTAATCGTATAGGTAATGCAATCCGCTGCCTGATAGGACACAGTAATAACACTCACCTTGGGCATATAATTGCTTTCCATCTATCTATTGCTTAAAGCTTCTTGATATAAATCAATGAATTGTGATGCTACCTTATCGTAAGAAAAGGTATTGACAACTTTCAACCTCGCTTTTTCCCCTAATGTTTTGCTATTCGCTAATACATGCAAAACCCCTTTTTTTAGATCTTTTTCAGATAAAAAAGCTGCTAAATAACCATTTTCCAAATGATCAATCATATCTGGTATTCCGCCTGTATGAAATGCGGTTACTGCTGTTCCACAGGCCATAGCTTCCATTACAGTATTGGGTAGATTATCTTCCAGTGAGGGAACTACCAGTACCTCTGCAGCGGCATAACAAGTAACTAATTTTTTTTGATTGGAGATATGACCTAAGAAAGAAACCGGAAATGGAAAATCAGAAAATTCTTTTTCTTCAGCAGTACCCATAATCAGAATCTGTAGTTGCCCTTTTAGTTCTGGCTGTTCAGCTGATAACAAACTTAATGCACGCTTAAAATAAGAAAATCCCTTGCGCAAATCATTAACTTTTACCGATACAAACAGAATCGTTTTCTTTTGTGTATCTATTCCTAAATCTTTTTTAGCCAATTCTTTCTCTATCGGATTAAATAAAGTGATATCTATTGGATTGGGGATAACATTTACCGGAATATGATTGTCTTTCAACAAGGGGCTCTGGATAGCCAAAGATTTCATCCAGTTGCTACAGGCTACAATTCTTAAATTAAACTGCTTGTAGAGTTGCTGCTTTTGCGTAAATAATCGTTGAGAGATATCGTTCTTTCCCGAGAACGTAACTTGTGGGCAGTAAGAACAGGATGAGCTGAATTTTATGCAAGAACCACTATAATGACAGCCTCCTGTTAACGACCACATATCATGTGCTGTCCAAAAGATAGGTTTGCCCAATTTTTTTAATTCAGCTAAGCCTTTTATAGATAATAAGCCTTGATTAATCCAATGAATATGTATGATGTCTGCTTGTTGCACTAAAGGATGTTTGGATAGAGAGACACCAAATTTGCCTACAGAAAAAACGCCACCGTTGTTTTTTCCATATAGCTTGTCACATAATTTAGACAAGGTTTGGATAAGTTTGGCATGTAATCTACTCCAAAAATTTGTTGGGATACTGATGATATCCGTTTCAGTAGATGTTTTGTTGAGTACTAAAAAATGAGCATCAATATGAGCATGTTTCAATGCCTGAAAATGACGATAGCCAGCAATAAAGGCGCCACCTCCCGTCACATCTTTCTTATTGATGATCAGCACATTCATTAATTCCTGAAAAATATATCATTACATTGCAGCACTTTACCTGTTTGGTGATCGGTAAAGGCAGGAGTAATGCTTTCCAACTCAAATCCTTCTTTTTTCATGAAGCTGATTACTTCTTCAAATAACCAATGCTGCCCAGCGTATGAAGGAATCAACGAAATTTCCATTTCTATGCCTTTCGCAATTTTTAATAAGGAGGAAGCACCTTTCAATACTTCTTGCTCATATCCTTGAACATCAATTTTCAAGAAAACACTTTTGTCTTTTACCTGCTCATAGGCTAGGCTATCCAAAGTTTTTAATGGAGTTTTCTCTATGGCTATTACTTTTGAATCCGGAGCTCCCGATAAATGAGAATCAAGCATAGTCAATAGCGTACTGCTTACTGAATTTGCTGTAATATTGATATCAACTTCTCCTGCTTCAGCGCCAATGGCACAACGTTCGGCAACTACCCAATTAGGATAAGATTTACTTAATTTAGTAATGCTGGCATGTGCTGAACTAAGAGGCTTATAAGAAGTAATATTTCCTGTATAACTAGCTGCAATAAGACCGGTAGCATATTGGCCTTTATTGGCACCAATATCCAGTACCGTATCAATATGGTGGTATTTAAAAAGTAATGTTCTTCTAAAATCTTCACTGCTAGATGGAGAATAATAACGAATTAAAATTCCCATCCTTTGAAATAGTGATCTGATTAATCGCTCTAACATAATGTCTATTTGGTTGGTTGGTATGCAAAAATATTTAATTGAACATCCATCATTTTTTCTTTGCCTTGGTTGGCTAATGGACTCTTCCTGTTATTTACTTCTTTAATATAAAGACGAAATCCAGCATCTGCCATAATCTTCATTAAATCAGCTAAATGTTGAGGCTGATTAGGAAAAGAATGGAATTCTATAAATAAATGGTCAATACGACTTAAAACGGAAGCGCAATCTTCCAAAACACTATATTCTGCCCCCTCTATATCCATCTTCAACATAGCTATCTTTTCATATTGCAGCAACACATCTTTTAATCTTACAGAAGATACGGTTGCTGCCTTCGATTGTTCATTGCTAATTTTTCCTCCATCAGCCCCATCTTCTTCAAAATACACGCCCGCATCGTTTACCCAAACAGCTTTCGGAATAATGCTTACATCTGTTATTCCATTGCGCATGAGGTTTTCTTTACATAATGTTGCAATGCTAGCATCAGCCTCAAATCCCGTAATGTTTGCTGTTGGATAGATTGACTTAAAGTACAAGCAACTCATCCCAATATTAGTTCCACAATCAATAATAATAGGATTGGGCGAGTCACTCGAAAATTTATAAGATTCATCTACATAAATCTCTTTGTATTGCCATATAAAAGAAAGCACATCAGGTACTTCTAAGTGATTATGGAGAAAGGAGACGCTGCGTTTTTGGAAACGTTTTGCACTGCCATATTTTACTATAATCCATGCAAAAGCACGAAAATACTTATTGGTAAAAATGAAGTAAGTGTTTTTAAGGAAGAACTCTGCAAAAAGCTTCATTAATGTGTATATGTTAGTGGTGTTTTACCGGGACAAACGTAATTAAATGCAGCTACATAACCATTGATAACCGTATGAATATTAATCTCATCCTTGATAATGGATAAGGAGTTGGCTCCCATCTGTGTTAATAGTGCTTGATCGAGTAAAAGGGATTCAATTTTTACAATTAAATCTTCAAGATCTCCATTCTTAAAATAGCGACCATTGTAGCCCTCTCGTACTAATTTCTTTTCTGTTCCATCAGCAACGGAGCATAAAACCGCTCTTCCATAGCTCATCGCCTCATTGATAGAAAGACCGCCCATACCCGCAAGTACATATAAAGAAGCACTCATGAAATAACTTCCAAGAACTTTTGGGTCGTAAATACTTCCCAAAAAACGAACATGAGCACTAATGCCAAGATCATTGGCTAATTTTTTTAAGGCTTCTTCTTCCGGTCCCGTTCCAATAATAACTAATTCTATACTGGGTAGTCTAGATTGAAGACGAGCTACTGCATGTAAAAGTAAATCTACCCGTTTCCATTTCACCAAGCGGCCAACATGCAATATTCTATTGGGATTCTCTGGTAGGGGAAACTGATTTTCTTCGGAAAGAATCGTATGGTAATGCAATAATTCATCCGTGTCTGGAGAATTATAAATCATAAATATATCTTCTTTCTTAATCCCATAACTCGGGATGATATCATAGGCTTCTTCAGTGTAATATACTTGAGCGTCCATTCTTTGAAGATGACCTCGTCTTAACCAGCTTAGAATTAAAAACTTGAGAAATCCTATAATGGTCTTCTTAGGTTTCTCTGTCGCGTTTTCATCTAAGATATCCTTGGTGAAATAATAGTGACTGATTTTATTGAATGGGGGAATATTGAAAGGAATGTCTTTGTAAATAAGCTTAATACCCAATTGTTTAATGACTTTTCTGAGTGAAGAGTCAAAATTTAATCCCAAAGCATAAGGCCAAATAGTAACGAAAATATCAGGTTTTTCAGCGGCCAAAATACTTGACAAATGAGGCATATAGGCCTTCCCGTGAATAGAAGAAGGCTGCTCCCCTGTTTCTATTACTTTAAAGCTCATAGCGTTTTTCGATTGAAAAACACCTTTTCCTATAGTTGCACCTTTCTTTTCGGGTACTACTACCACAACTTCTAGATTACTGACACTATTCAGTAAACTTAGAACCTTGTTATAATAGTGAGGTAAGCCCCCAAAAGTAAAGAGAACCTTCATATTGTCTCTGGAACGGTTTTTATGATGCGGCAAAGATAACTTAATTACCCTTTAACTCATCCTTGAGCTAGTGTGCCTAAATTAAAAGATAGACAATGTCTTATCGGTGCCAGCTACAAAGCAAGTGTAGGTGTCGGGTTTGGTATGTGTATATACTTTCGGCATAAAGTTCCAGAAAATACGTCTTAAAGTATTTTTTAACTTTATTGATGTGTATTTTTTCCAAGAAAGCGAGGTGCTTAATTTATCATGCATAAAAGCATAAACATCTTTGCTGTATAAATTATTCAAATCAGCCCTCAACTCAAATCCTTCGGTGAAAATGATGAATCTAAAAATAGCCGGAGTGAAAATATTGATATGCCCATAAGATAAGAAGTGCTTGTATTTCTTATCCACGTTTAAAGAGAAATCAATAGGAATTTCAAATACCTGTTGTTTTGAAACACGTTTTATTTCTCTCAATAATAAACGAGGATGCTCCACATGTTCTAATACATGGGTGCATACCACTAAATCAAAATGCTTGTCAGGATAAGGAATCGTATAACCATCGAATAATTGTACCTCTTTTAATCCCTCTATTTGTCTTTTATTGATTTGATTAATACCGCTCTCTGAAATTTCGATAGCATATAATTCATCACAGATTTTTGCCTTAGATAGGTTACTTAAAATACCGCCTTCACCAGCGCCAACTTCTAGCACCTTCCCGAATTTTGCACCATTGGTTACTTTCAGGATGTTATTTACTTTGCCTATTGCTCCAAGTTCACGCCATAATGCATCACTGTCTTGGTATTGGTTAGCATAACGTTCCTTTAAATTGCTGGTTAATTTGTCCATAGATGGCTCTTGTATTATAATCCGATGCAGTTTTCTGATCGATAAAAAATTGAAGTTAGATTAAGATGTGCAGTAACAGGAGATAAGCCCCAAAAATCAATTTTTTTGAATCCTTTTTCTAGGGCTTCTGCTATGCATTTTTGATAAGATGCTCTGTCAGAATTGTCTAAAACAATGATTCCGTCTTTCTTAAGATTGTCGCCTGATATGGTCGAACGTAAAGCATTGCAACGGTCTCTGCCATCAATCACCACAATATCGAATTGCTCTTTTAATGTCAAAATAAACCGACCATAGTCGCCACCCTTTATGTATTCTACATGGTTCAATGCTACATTAGCCGGCATGTTATTTTTAATGTGTTGATACCAAAATTGATCGTGTTCTACTGCAACTACCTT
This sequence comes from uncultured bacterium, assembly GCA_947085255.1. GTDB lineage: Bacteria > Bacteroidota > Bacteroidia > Sphingobacteriales > Sphingobacteriaceae > CAMTVQ01. The sequence goes on from CAMTVQ010000005.1 coordinate 30,844, forward strand.
CTGTACTCTTGAGGCATACCAAAGAGAAGAATTGCCACTTCCGTATTCAAATACAGTAAAATTAGATTGTAAACGGTTCTCAATAAAATAAATGAAAGAATAAGTACACCAAGGAATAGGTCGGCCTTGTTTGTCTACTGATTGCTTAGAATAATAACTTTTGAACCATCCATTTTCTGATAAGACGCTCTCATAAACCAATTGGAAAGGAGCTGCGAGCTTTAGAATTCTTAAAATAGCCCAAAAGAACGGTTTGATACTTTTCATGAATGTGGACAAAGATAGGTTGTTTTATCGTATAAAAAAACGTTCTTTTGACAAATGGGCATTGTCGTTAAAAGCAGTCTTAAAGTTGCAATTTTCAGCTACTTTGGCATTCTTATAGGAGCATTTAATACGCTGTGGCTGTTCCCTAAAATATTAGCTCCTGAGCAAATCGGTACCATTACTTTATTAGTAAGCATTGCATCTGCCGGAGCAATATTTGTTCAGTTTGGCTTAGCCAATATCACCGATAAGTTTTTTCCGTATTACCGCGATCATGAATCTAAACATAACGGGTTTTTTATGTTCATGCTCGTTTACCCATTAGTGCCCATTTTTGTATTGTTATTAGTCTTTCCATTTGTCAGTCCACTTGTTTTGGAGAAGCTAAGCGGAAAGTCAGCGTATGCTTCTATCGTTGTTTCTTTGATCGTGCCATTGGTGGTCTTCATTACCTATATCAATGTTTTAGAAGCCTATCTAAGGGCTCATTTTCAATTGCAATTGTCCAGTATTGTGAAAGAAGTTTTTCTACGGATTGGTATCCTGTTGCTGGTACTTGTATGTGCAGCAGGGCTCATTAGCTTCGAGCAGGTAGTGTATGGCAATGTATGTTCCTATGGATTGGCTTGCCTTATCTTCTTAGTATTTATATGGAGGAAAGGGTGGTTATATAGAAGTGTATTTCTGAAAAAAGAAGAAATAGGCAGGGTGAAAGAGATGATTACCTATGCCTTATTTATTATCTTGGGTTCAGGTGGGGCAATCTTATTGACCTATATAGATTCTGTAATGCTCGGTTTTATGTCAGGTGTGAAAGATGCAGGTATTTATACCATCGCATTTTATATTGGTACTACCATTGAGATTCCTAGACGTATCATTGCACAATCGATTACTCCTTTGATAACAAGCGCTTGGAAGGAAAACAATGTAGATCAAATCAAGAACATCTATAAAAGAGCAGCAATCAATCAGTTTATCATAGGTGCAATCCTGTTCCTCTTAGTTAGTTTTAATTTAGATTACCTGTTTGAGATGATTCCGAATGGATCTGTTTATAAAGCAGGAAAATGGGTGGTAATCTTCATTGCACTAACTAGGTTAATAGATCTCAGTACTAGTGTGAATGGAGAAATTCTATTGTATTCGAAGTACTATAAAGCAAATTTATTATTTACGCTCATCATTGGTTTAATCAATATTACCTTAAATTATCTATTGATCTTAAAGTATGGTTTAGTAGGAGCTGCGCTAGCTATTTTAATATCATTAACGCTACATAATCTCATAAAAATGGTATTCATTTATTATAGAATGAATATGCATCCGTTTAGTTCAGAATTTATAAGAATACTCTGCCTCTTTTTACTTACACTAACTATCCATTTTGGTATGCAAATTTTCGCACAGAGATGTGCTATGGGTGGGATTTATCTACTATCTGCTAATGGATTAGTGATACTGTTTTGTTTCTTGATACCTATATTAGTATTCAAACTATCATCCGAATTAAATGCTATTTGGGATAGCTTTATAGCGATATTTTGTAATCCAACTTAAGTAAACAATCTACAATTCGTTCTGCTGCATTCCCATCCCATTTCTCAGGAATAGCTCCTTTTTTCCAATTGCCTGATAGTAATTGCTGCATAGCTGGCTGAATTGCCTTTGGGTTATCTCCTAGCAAAACATTAGTTCCTGTATTACAAGTCTCGGGACGCTCAGTGCTACTACGTAGAGTCATACAAGGGATGCCTAATACTGTAGTTTCTTCGGTAATTCCTCCCGAGTCGGTAATAACCCCCAAACTATTTTTTACCAAATAGTTAAATTCTTGATATCCCAATGGTTCACATAGTATCCACCCTGTTGCAGGATAAGTCATACCTTGGAGCATCTTTCGTGTGCGCGGATGAACTGGAAATACCAAAGGTGTGCCCTTTGCCGATAATTGAATCTCATCCATTATTGCTTTTAATTGTAGAGGGCTGTCTACATTACTCGGCCTATGTAAGGTAATTACAATATACTTTTTAGGAGATAATTTATTTTCTCCCCATAAAGGTTCAGGTGCTTTTAATAAGGGAAGTTGTTTTAATAGTGTATCAATCATGGTGTTGCCCACCCAAAAAATATGCTTTGGCTGTGTCCCTGATTGAATCAAATTCTCAGAAGCTTCTTCGGTAGTAGTAAAAAAATAATCGGTTATACTATCGGTAACTAAGCGATTGATTTCCTCTGGCATAGTCCGATCCCCTGAGCGAATACCAGCTTCTACATGGGCTACCTGAATTAACATCTTTTTTGCTGTAATAGCACAGGCCATTGTAGACGTTACATCGCCTACGACAAGGCATATATCACATGGCTGATCTATCAACAATTGCTCGTAACGGGTCATAATAGCTGCCGTTTGGGTTGCCTGACTGCCAGAACCAGATTCAAGGTTTATATGCGGTGCAGGAATACCAAGCTGATCAAAAAATGATTGACTCATTTTTTGATCATAATGTTGGCCAGTATGTACTAAACGATAATCAATAGCTTTCCCTTTAGTCTTTGCCTGATCAATAGCTGCTACTATTGGGGCAATCTTCATAAAGTTAGGTCTTGCTCCAGCTATTAAATCAACAAGTATCATATTATTAATCCCTTTTACAAATACTTACTTGCATTACGCTTTCTATCATTTTCATTCAAATGAATCTTACGCAAACGCATACTGTTAGGTGTTACCTCCACGTATTCATCTTTCTGAATGTATTCTAGCGCTTCTTCCAACGAAAACTTAATAGCTGGAGCAATGCGTGTAGCATCATCCTTGCTGGTAGTACGGAAGTTGGTCAACTGCTTACCTTCGGTAATGTTTACCACCAAATCCGAATCACGGATATGTTCCGCAATTAGCATTCCTTCATATACTTCTTCACCTGGATCAACAAAGAAACGACCTCTATCTTGTAATTTATCAATACGGTAAGCTGTAGCACTACCTTTATCCATAGATACCAATACACCCGCCATACGGTTAGGAATATTACCTTTCCATGGCTCATACGCTTTAAAACGATGTGCCATAATCGCCTCACCAGCTGTAGCCGTAAGTACGTTATTACGCAAACCGATAATACCACGTGCTGGTATATCAAATTCTAAATGTTGTAAATCGCCTTTAGGTTCCATAATCAACAACTCACCTTTACGTTGAGTTACCAATTCAATTACCTTACCAGCTACCTCACCCGGAACATCGACAATTAATGTTTCAATAGGCTCGCATTTTACACCATCAATTTCTTTTACAATTACCTGCGGCTGACCTACCTGTATTTCGTAGCCTTCTCTGCGCATGGTCTCTATCAAAATAGATAAGTGGAGAATACCACGACCATATACCAAGTAAGCATCAGGAGAATCGGTTTCTACTACTTTTAGTGCCAAGTTTTTCTCCATCTCCTTGTATAAACGGTCATGTAAGTGACGAGAAGTCACAAACTTACCTTCTTTACCAAAAAATGGCGAGTTGTTTATCGTAAACAACATATTCATTGTAGGCTCATCAATTTTGATAGCCGCCAATGCTTCTGGGTTTTCAAAATCAGCAATAGTATCACCAATTTCAAATCCATCAATACCTACTACAGCACAAATATCACCTGCTTTTACTTCTGTGGCTTTTATTTTACCTAAGCCTTCAAAAGTGTATAGTTCTTTGATGCGTGATTTTACAACTTTACCATCTTTCTTTACTAAAGAAACAGGCATATTTTCTTTTATAACACCACGAGCTACTCTACCTACTGCAATACGACCCACAAAAGAAGAATAGTCTAATGAAGTAATCTGCATTTGTAAAGTTCCATCTTGGTAAGGAGCAGGAGGAATATTTGCCAATATACCGTCTAATAAAACTGTAATATCTTCTGTTTTTACTTTCCAGTCATCATTCATCCAACCTTGTTTAGATGAACCATAAAAGGCTTTATAGTCTAATTGCTCTTCGGTTGCTTCTAAGTTAAAGAATAACTCAAATACCGATTCATTTACTTCATCGGGGCGGCAATTTTCTTTATCAACTTTGTTAATTACAACAATAGGTTTTAAGCCTAAAGCCAATGCTTTTTGCGTAACAAAACGCGTTTGAGGCATAGGGCCTTCAAAAGCATCTACCAATAGCAATACACCATCAGCCATTTTTAATACACGTTCTACTTCACCGCCAAAGTCGGCGTGACCAGGTGTGTCAATAATGTTGATTTTTATTCCCTTGTAGTTAACAGAAACGTTTTTAGAAACGATGGTAATACCACGCTCGCGTTCCAAATCATTGTTGTCAAGAATTAAATCTCCAGTAGCTTGATTGTCGCGAAACAACGAGCACTGGTGAAGAATTTTATCAACCAAAGTGGTTTTACCGTGGTCAACGTGGGCGATAATGGCAATATTGCGGATATTTTGCATTAATTATTAATTTACTTTTGAAGGCGCAAAGGTAAGGTTTTTAATGGAATGATTATCAATTGAGTGAATAGTTTTTCAACTTAACAATAGCTTAATAGCGTAAACCTGTTAACTTAATAGTGTACACCTATTTTTGATGATTATATATAGGATACACGAAATGAATAAACCATTACTACTCTTAATAACTTTAGTAGGCGCGCTTACAGCTACCGCTCAAAAAATTGGAGACTTTACATCCATTGCAGATGGTGCCCGCACCCAACAGTTGCAACTACCAACAACACATACTTTTCAAGTACTATTAACAACTGGCTCAGTACTTAGTGATGGTAGCGTATTAGGAGCGTTTCCTGATTTTACAGGCTATGCCGCTAAAAACGGAAGTAGCGAATCAGGTTACCTATGCGTAAATTCAGAGGCAGTTCCAGGCGGTGTTACAGTATTAGATATTGATTTTGATGCAACCTCTAAATTATGGACAGTAGGAAATACAGGCAATGTAGATTTTACAATGCTTGGTTCTTCTGGTTTTAACTGTTCAGGTGGTGTTACGCCATGGGGCACGTCAATCACTTGCGAAGAAACCTATTTGATACAAGATGATGCATTTCCTTTCCCTCCACCAGATGTAAATCAAGATGGTTATAGCGACTTAGGTTGGGCAACAGAAATTGATCCGGTAACTAAAGCAGTAGTAGATCACGATGGTGATGGACAAGGTGATAAATTATGGGCTATGGGTCGTATGAAACACGAGAACGTGGCCATTTCAACTGACGAACGTACTGTTTACGAAGGAGTGGATGACGGAGACTTTGGTTTTGTTTTCAAATTTATTGCTGATGAAGCACGTAAACTAGGAGCAGGAAAATTATTTTTTCTAAAAGCAGAAACTGACACAAACAATAACTTTACTGGACCAGGCACTTGGGTACAAATACCTAACACAGCAATAGTAGAGCGCAATACCATACAAGAAGTAGCTGCTACGATGGGTGCTACTAACTTCCGCAGGGTAGAAGATGTAGAGATTGGTAAAGACGGGATGATTTATATTGCAGCAACCTCTCCATGTAATATTTACCGCTTTACCGATAATGGTACAACCGTATCAAATGTTGGCATTTTTGCTGCAAAAGGTAAGTATGCTATCCAAACAGCGGCTAATGATTCAGCCTTTTTCGATAAGTGCGATAATTTGGCATTCGATTGTGATGGTAATTTATGGGTAACAGAAGATGGTGAGTTTTTTCACGTATGGGTAATTGGAGCAAATCATACTGCTCAAAATCCTAATGTTCGTTTGTTTATGATACCTCAAACTGGGCCAAGCGAGCCAAGTGGAAATATAAGTGGTGCTGAGCCTACAGGAATTACGTTCTCACCAGATTGCCGCTTTGGATTTATGTCTTTCCAACGCTCAGATCCACGAAACAGAGCAGCACAACCCGATGCTTCAGGAACAGCTTTCAACTTCAATTTAGATCCTGTTATCGTATTTGCCCGTAAAGAGTTTTTGGGTAATGAGGCTACTACTGCAATAAATAGTAAATTACCTATTGCAGACTTTCGTTTGTTTCCAAATCCGGCAAACCGTATTACTAACATAGAATTTGCGCTTGAAAAATCAGAAACATTAACAATAGAAGTCATCAATTCTATTGGTCAAATAGTTGGTAATAAGAAATTTGTAGGTAAAGTAGGTAAAAATAGTATTCAGTTCGACACCTTCCTTTTCCCTAAAGGAAATTACCAAGTAGTTGTTTCTAATCAAGAAAAGTTGCTTATCAGCAAAACCTTGCTTAAATTTGAGTAGTGAATACAACTGAAATCATATTCTTGACTGCCTGTGTTTCATGGGCAGTCTTTTTTTTGGGTAATAAGTTCAGAAATGAACTTAGACCTGCAAAAAAGTGCAGTGCTAACTGCAAATGCAGCGTTGACTTTTCAGTTAAATAACTAAACGATTTCCCATAGGCTTACCTCTATCCAATAAATAGACTTTGCTTCTGCTTCTTACCTTTACTTATTATTATGACAGAAAGTATTACGAGTCTACAAAACGCACGGATTAAAAATATCGTAAAACTGCAGGAAAAATCTGCGGAGCGAAGAGAGCAGGGTTTGGTAGTAGTAGAAGGATTACGGGAAATTAACTTAGCAATAGCAGCTGGTTTGGCTTTGGATAGTCTTTTCTATTGTCCTGAATTGACCAGTGAAGCAGCAGTAGCGGCAAAAGGTGATTCCGTTTTTGAAATCACGTTACCAGTGTTTCAAAAAATTGCATACAGAGAGGGTTCGGATGGAGCTATTGCACTATTTAAGCCAAAATCTGTTTGGTTGAGCGAGTTAAAACTGAGTAAGAATCCATTACTAATAGTACTAGAGGCGGTAGAAAAACCAGGAAATTTAGGTGCAGTATTGCGTACTGCTGATGCCGCACAAGCCGATGCTGTAATAATTTGCGATCCGAAAACTGATATTTATAATCCTAATGTGATTAGGAGCAGTGTGGGTTGTGTATTTACCACCCAGGTTGTTTCGTGCACAAGCGAGGAACTAAAACTATGGCTGAAAGAGCAAAATATTACTCCTTATGCGGCAGCATTGCCAGCTAAACAGTTGTATCACCAAGCAGATTTTACTCAACCTGTAGCTATTGTATTTGGTACAGAAGCAAATGGGTTAACAGATAAGTGGTTGAATAAAGAGATACCACAAGTAAAAATTCCTATGTCAGGCAAAATAGATTCGCTAAATGTGTCGAATAGCGTGGCTATAATGGTGTTTGAAGCTATGCGCCAGCGTGATTTTAAATAACACTTCTATCCTCAATTGATAGAAGTAGTTATAAGACTACTTGTGTATTAGTGCTACAGCATAAGCCGTTACACCTTCTTCTCTGCCAATAAACCCCAGTTTTTCATTGGTAGTGGCTTTAATAGAGATATACTCTTCAGAAATGCCCATTGCTTTACTAATTGCAGTCTGCATTGAAGGTATATGTGGATTGATTTTTGGGGCTTCTAAGCAAATGGTACAGTCGATATTACCCACACTATAACCTTTCTCAGTAAGCAAGCGCATTACATCTTCCAACAAAATAATACTACTAATTCCTTTGTATTTGGGGTCAGTGTTCGAAAAATGAAAGCCAATGTCGCGTAGGTTGGCAGCACCTAATAACGCATCACAAATGGCGTGTAGCAATACGTCGGCATCAGAATGACCAACGGCCCCTTTTTGTGCTTCTAAATGTACACCACCCATATAAAAAGGATGTCCATCCGCAAGCGGATGGACATCGAAGCCGAAGCCAATTCTAAAATTCATGTTATCTTCTACGTTTGCTGCGTGCACCGCCACCATAATAACCAGGGGCATTTTCTAAATCTCCAAAATTAAACAGTAGCGAAAAACGCAACGTATTCTCTAAAGGATTGCGTTGTTGGGCAGGAATTAGGTAAGAAAAATTTAAATTAAATACGTTGTAACGCAAACCAGCACCAGCAGTAAAGTACTGACGATTGCCCTTTAATGGATTTTCGTAAAAATAGCCTGCTCGTATAGCAAATTGTTTGTCGTACCAGTATTCTAAACCTAATGAGTAATAGAATTCCTTCATTTCTTCACTAAAACCTCCTGGGGCATCATTAAATGATCCAAAAATACCTGATGGTACAGAACGATTTGGGTCTTTACCTTGAACTATTTCTGGAGTATTCTTACCCGAAGAATCTAACTTATAAATAGGGTTAGTTGGAACCAATAGTTTGTTTACATCTACAGCAATCATAAAATCGTTATAGTCGTCAATCAATATTTTATAAGCACCACCGAAGCGTAGGTTTGTTGGGATAAAATCTTTTTCGGCACCTTCGGTATAGCTTACTTTTGTCCCTATGTTCGATACGTTGGCCCCTAGAGACAATACAGCATCATATTTGTTAAGACTTAATGGTTTCTCGTAGTACACAGCTATATCAGCAGCGATAGCGGTACCTGGTTTTATAACCTGCCCACTTTGGCTTTGTCCGCTAGCTAAATTTGAGTAGATAAAACGAAGCGCAGTACCCACCGAAACGTAATCAGATAATCTGCGTGAATAAGCACCATCTAAAGAAAACTCGTTGGGATTGAAATCACCAGTTACAGTACCTGAAATGTCGGTAAATATGATATTTCCTAAAGAGAAGAATAACAAAGAACCTGCTATTGCTTGTTGGTCATCAATTTTGTAGTAACCACTTAAATAAGATAGGTTAATATCATTTACTAATGCTCTAAGCCAAGGACTATAAGAAACACCAAACCCGCCTTGACTAGAGTTGAAAACTAATTTTGCTGGATTCCAATGGATAGAATTAGCATCAGCTTCTGTGGCAACACCAACATCACCCATACCTCCTGCTCTAGAATCTGGAGCTATTAGTAAAAAAGGAACTGCAGTAGTTATAGAGTTTACACCTGATTTTCCACCTGTTTCTCCAGTTGTTAGCTGCTGTTGCCCAAATGAAGGCAATGAAAAAAGGAAAGCAATAGTGCAAATGGAATATAATCGTATTGTCATCATTTCTGTGCAATTAAGCCCGCAAATATACTAATAATCAGTTAATAAAATAGGTTCAATGTTAATTCAAAATTACCAATTTCTCAAATTTATCTGCATAAAAGCCATTATTGGTGCGTACGCGCAACTGATAAATGTATGTTCCACGAGCTAATTTGTCACCAAAGTCGTCTTTTCCATCCCACATAATATCGCTTATTCTGTTGCCGTTGGTGCTCGCTTGTTTGTCTATCGTTTTAATTAATTTACCAGTTATAGTGTACACCCGCAATTGAACATTTAATACATTGCCACTTGGTTGATTATGCTCAAACTGAAACATAGTGCGAGTAGTAAACGGGTTGGGGTAGTTAAGTACGTGGTCTATCACCAAGTTGGTATTTTCAGCCACAGTAAAGTCAATCGTCTTTTCACCGGAATTATTGTACACATCCCAAGCTTTTACTTTTAAACTGTATTTTCCGGTCGTTAATTTATTAAGTGGATAGCTTATCTCTCCTTCGGCGTAATTGTCAATTTTTGCCTCATAAAAATCGTTTAGGGTAAGTACTTGGTCGGGTTGTCCTTCTTTGCTTAGTACGGCCGTAATATCGTGACCAATGCTATTCCCAACAGTATTTATCCCATTTTCATCAAATAATTTCACCCCCAGTAACGGGCTACTGCTTACCAGTCCGCCAGCTACAAATTGCTCATTATTTAAAAAAACACGTACTTCTGGACCCGTATTATCAGCTTTTGCAGTGGTATCTATGCCGCCAATAATAATGTTGCTGCTAAAACCACTGGCATCTAGTAATCCGTTTTGTGCGTAGTAGCTAATTTTTCCGAAACCTGCTTGGTAGTTTATATCCTTTGGAACAATAAACGTAAAGCTGAAATTGCCATTAGTAACACTTGCCCTGCCTTTGTACAAGCTGTTTTTTTGCAGCAAAAATGTATCAGGAAAACTAGAATCATTATCACTGGCACTTAAATCATTTCCTAAAGTAACTTGTTTTACAGCTTTATCATATACTGTTGGGTAAATAATGCCAGTATAATCGGTAAGTTTTACACCATTTTTATTCTTTATCTCACCTGTTATAGTTACTTTACTGAGTGCTCTAATTGTATCCGCTTGATTAATACTTTTAGTATTAACGGTAAGAGTACTTGCATTTATCTGTGGAATGGCGAAGATAATGGAAGGGTCTCCAATTAAACTAAAATTACGAGAGTTAATTGTAGTAAATTCCTGATTGTCAAGATATACGAAATTTTTTCCGAGTCGATATATCTCTCCCAGCGTAGTAGCTTTTTCTGTAAAAGAGGAATCGAATACAGCCGTTAAGAAACTTTGATTTAGTGTAAAGTTTGGAGATATAAATACCGTTCTAACGGTGGAAAACAGCGCAATAGCACCGCCTTTGTTGCTTAGTGCCATAAGTTCTCCTGCAGATGTTCTTTCGGGATCATCCCAACGTGTAAAAGAGCAAGTAGCGGTTAAAAAAACAGGTAATTTATTGTAGTTCTGCATAGCTTCTATGTCCGCTATTGTCAGAATGCGTTCGTGTGCTAATCCCAATTCTCCGCCATGCCCAGTATAGTTTATAAGTAGTGTACCCGTGGTTATTTTTTTACTAATGGCATCATTAACATCTGGATAACGGTTTCCACCAGGTGTGCTTACTTGTTTGTAGGCATCTAAATAGATTTTATCCAAGTTGAAAATTTTATTGTTTATGCTAATTACTTGTGCATTGGAGTCTGCTTGTGCGAAATGCAAGTTATTATCTCCGTCGTCAGCTATCAACGTTATTTGGTTGCGCCAGTCGCCCATTGATGCAGCGCTACCATAATGTATAATTTTATCTACCATAGAGGTAGCCTGTTCTAAAGATTGTACAGGCAAACGACCAATAGCTATATCCAAATCTTCAGATTTAGTATTACTTTCCGCATAGGCGCCCTCTAAATCATCCAGAAATCCCAAGTAATCATCAGATACATAAGATGTGGTATGTGAAAGCGATTCGAAGGATTGATAAGTAGGGATAAAATTTCTACCAGGGAAACGAATATTTCTGTTATCGTAGCTTCCATCCCCTAATAACAAGGCACATGTTAATTTTGGATTTGCTCCTCCTCGGTCGTAAAACATTTTAAAGAAATCACGAAAGGCAGTTACATCACGTGTTCCCGCCGAAAACTCATTGTATATTTGGTGAGGAGTTACTATTACTGCGTTAATATTTAAGTTCGTTTTTTTGAAATTAGCTAAGCGTATTGCCTCACTCATAAATTCGGGTGCCGTAATAATTACCATGTCATAATCTGCTGTTAACGCATGTAAATTTTGATTGGGAACTTTTCCAAAAAGTGTCGGTGTTAGTAAGCTATTAGCATTAAATGCTATAAAATAGCGAACTATTTCATGCGCTAAGGCAAATGATAAGGTGGTATTGCTTAATTGGTAATCTATTTGCGTTGGGGCTATAGCAGTACTTATATCCCATATTTTTGTAGTAGCATCGGTATTGCCGAGGCTAAACTGAGTAATAGCACCTGTGTTTGATGTAAGTGGGTCGCTAAATTGGAGCTGAGTGTCATTAAAAATGGGCTTTATACGCGCATTTAATGTAATTTTATTCAACCATGCATTTGATTCGGTTCCTACTTTGGTATGACCAATAGTTATGACAATGTTTTCTTGATTGCTAAAAAAACCACCACTGTTACTGCCTAACGAAGCATAGCGACCAGACTGGGTGTTTAGGTCAACCCCACTAAAAAAAACATCGTATAGCGGTTGGCTATTACCCTTTACTGTAAATTTATTAGAGCTTGAACTGCGTCCAACAACATCAGTTTGCACAGTTACTCGCGCAGTAGGGTCTATGTTTTTTACTGTAAACTCAAAGTCACGTGAAGGGGTAAATTCAAAATCTTCTCCAAACCATTCTCTTCCCGATTTTATTGCCACATTTATTGGGGTAAAAAGGTCTTGCTCATGAAAAGTATAAAAACTATAAGCGGTGGCAGTATTGGTTGGCGTAAGTGTTGTTGAACTCTGAGTATTTATGCGTTTACCTAATCCTTCATCTGTTGTTATGTAATAATAAGTAGTGTCGCAATAGGGGTGTTTCGTGCGACTAAATAGGGTTGAAATACTATTATAAGTCCATGTATCAGCACCTTTTCCATAAAATTGTACATAGTCACCATCATTAAATACATTATCCTCTTCTCCTATAACTTGTATGCTTAATTCAGCTAAATCATCGTAACGAAAAGTGCTGTTTAATTGAGGTAACATACCGCCAGCATGACCATATATTTTTATATTTTTGGGATTAGTGTTGCTTATATCAATCCCTAAGTTGCTTAATGACCCTGCAGATAGTTTATATACACCATCAGCAGCTACTCCTACTTTGTACCAGTTTCCGGATGCTAAAACTGAATTTTGAGCATAGGTTCTTGCAGTTGTGCTGCTTTTTTGTGCTGTAGTAGTTAGGCGTAAATCATATTCGAGTAGTTTTTCTAATTGTCCAGTTGTCGCATTTCTACGAATAGGCGTAATAGCATACTTAAGTATTGGTTTTTTGCGTTCGGTAGTTATGGTATAGTTAAAATCAAACTCAGCAGCTACTGACTTGGGATTAATATTACTAGGGATAAAGGGAATAATTTCTGTTTCAATAGCTACAAAGACTGCAGATATACTTGCTTTTTCTAAAGCAATACGTTCAACAACATAAGGAACATTAGTAGATGGATTTAAAAATACATTTCCTTGTGGCTGTATCGTTTTTTTTTGAATTTGCGTTTGCGTTTTTTCGGCGTTTGCCCACTTTATGCTTTTTTTAAACAATTGTTGGGCAATTATAGTTGGTGTGCTGCCTACAAGACAAAAGATTAGGAAGCAGTATTTTATTTTTTTTGCAATCATATTTTGGATATAACAAAAATAAGTTTTAATTTTAGATTCTTTTTAAGTTTATTTTGCAGCGAGAATTAACAATATATACTATTTTTGTGTAACGTTTGTTTTCTGCTAATTAATATAAAAGTTAAATATAAATATACACTATAGATTAAATTTTACTCAAATGCTAAAAAAATTACTCTTCGCAACGCTTGGCGCGCTACTCCTTACAAATGTAGCAACTGCTCAAGATCCTGAGTTTTCTCAATTTTATGCAGCTCCGTTATACTTAAACCCTGCTTTTGCCGGTAATGGAGGCCCTAAAGTGCATTTAAACTACCGTAATCAGTGGCCAGGTATTGATAATGCCTACGAGCATTTTGCCGCATCATATGATCAATATCTTCCGGGCTTAAATGGAGGCTTAGGATTGTTAGTTACCTCTGATAATCAAGGAGCTGGTATTTACAAAAGCACCAATATTGGGGGTATTTATGCGTATCAAATTAAAGCAGGTGATAATTTTGCAATTAAGCCTTCATTGCAGGCAACATTCTCTCAGCGTGCATTAAACAGTAATGGTCTAAAATTTAAACTTGATGAAGCAACTGGTGAAGCTTTAGCGGATCAGCAGGAACCTACTGCAAATTTACAGTTGAACAAATCTTTTATTGACTTTGCTGCAGGTATTTTATTATACTCTGATAATTTCTTTGCTGGATTTGCTGCCGATCACTTAGCAGAACCAAACCAGTCATTATCTGACAAAGAGAGTGTTCTTCCACGCAAGTATACAGGTCACATAGGTGCTGTTATTCCAATTGATGGTGGTGGAAGACGTGGTAGCGGTACGAGTAAAAGTGTATCTCCAAATTTAATGTATCAGCGTCAGGGCCCTTTTAATCAGTTAAATGCAGGTATTTATTACAATGCAGGACCTTTGGTATTGGGTGGTTGGTATCGCTTTGCTTTTACAAATGGCGATGCTATTATTGCCTTAATTGGATTTAAGCCAGGTATTGTACGTATTGGTTATAGCTACGATTATTCAACTTCTGCTTTACGTGCTGCTTCGGCTGGTGCTCATGAGGTGTCATTATCGCTAGAGTTTGACAAAGTATATCGTCGCTCTTCAGCAAGATTCAAGAAAATTAGCTGCCCTGCCTTTTAATTAATAGATTGTCGTAAAATAATTAATACATTTGCACGTTTTAGTGCAAAAATAGAAAGCTATGCAAAAATTACTTTCATTATCAGCCGCGCTTATCAGCGTAGCTATTATAGCCTCATCGTGTAATACAAATCCTCGGTCGGCAACTACTGGTTGGAATTACAACGATAAAAAGAACGGTGGATTTCAGGTTGTTCCAGGAGTGGAACAATTTGCTGGTCCAGGCTTAGTATTTATAGAGGGAGGTACATTTGTAATGGGTAGTACCGAACAGGATCTTACGTATGATTTCGATAATATGGAACGACGTGTTTCTGTATCTTCATTTTATATGGATGAAACGGAAGTACGAAATGTTGATTGGTTAGAATACCTGTATTGGATAGGTAGAGTATATGCCAAAGATTATCCTGAAGTATACCGCAAGGCACTTCCTGATACATTAGTGTGGCGCAGCCCATTAGCTTACAATGAGCCTTATACGCAATACTATTTACGTCACCCATCTTATCAAGAGTATCCAGTAGTTGGTGTAAATTGGATACAAGCTACTGATTTTGCTGCTTGGCGTACAGATCGTGTAAATGAGCAAATGCTAATTAATCAGGGTATTTTAAAAATAAATCCTAATCAGTTGAATGCTGATAACTTTAATTCTGAAGCATATCTACTAGGTCAGTATGAGGGTATTGTTAAAAAGAATTTACCAAATTTAGACCCTAATGGAACTGAAAAAACACGCCCAGTTCGCCTTACAGATGGTATCTTAATGCCAGATTATCGTTTGCCAACAGAAGCAGAATGGGAATATGCAGCATATGCATTGCGGGGAAATTCGTTCTTTGAAAACGTAAATGGTAAAAAAACATATCCATGGAATGGTTTAAGTACGCGTGATCCAGAATCGGCATCACAAGGCTTGATGTTAGCCAACTTTAAACGTGGAAGAGGTGACAATATGGGGGTTGCAGGTTTCTTAAATGATAATGCAGATGTTACTGCTCCTGTAAAATCATATGTTCCAAATGATTTTGGTTTATTTAATATGGCAGGAAATGTGAATGAGTGGGTAATGGATGTGTACAGACCATTGTCTAATGAAGATATGTCAGATTTTAATCCATACAGGGGTAACGTTTACCAACGTAAGAAAAGAGATGCTGATGGCAACTTGGCAGAGAAAGACAGTTTAGGTAGAATGAAGCGTGAGATTGATACAGACAAGTATGCAAATCCGAACAAGATAAGCGAAAGCGATGATGACGCAGGATATGACTACGGAAAGTCAAGCTTAGTAAATAACCGTGCTCGTATTTTCAAAGGAGGTTCATGGAATGATCGTGCTTATTGGATGACGCCAGGATCAAGAAGATTCTTGGATGAAGAACAGTCAACAGCTGATATAGGCTTTAGATGCGCAATGATTCGTTTAGGAAGCCCTGATGGTGTAGCTTCTGCGAAGGCAAAGCCAGAATCTAATGCTAAAGTACGTCGTCAGTATAAAATAAGAAGAAGAAACTAATTAATAATATTTGAGATAAAAATGCCTCCGCTTTTAGTGGGGGCATTTTATTTAATAAAAGTCCCATGATTTTATATAATGTTACTGTAAATATTGACAATGATGTACACGAAGATTGGTTGAATTGGATGAAAGCTGTACATATTCCTGAAGTACTAGCTACTCAAAAATTCAGCAGCTACAAAATATGTAAAATAATTAGTAGACCAGAAGAAGGTAATACATATGCGATACAATATTTTTGCAATTCATTAGAAGAATATAATGAGTACCAAGAAAAATATGCTCCTAATCTTCAGAGGGCAGTTATTTCTCGCTATTCGGATAAGTTTGTAGCAATAAGAACACTAATGGAAGTTATAGAATAATCGTATGGAGATTAAAAAAACACCTATTGAGGGATTATTAATTATTGAACCTAAAGTTTGGCGCGACGAAAGGGGTTATTTTTTTGAAAGTTATAGCAAGAAGATATTAGGTGATTTTGGTATTAATCAAGAGTTTGTTCAAGATAACCAATCACTTTCGCAGAAAGGTATTTTAAGGGGTTTACATTTTCAGGCCCCGCCGCGTGCACAAGGAAAGTTGGTGCGAGTTATTAAGGGAAAAGTGTGGGATGTGGCTGTAGATATTCGTAAAGAATCGCCTACTTACGGTCAACATTTTGGTTGTGAATTGAGCGAAGAGAATTGCATTCAATTTTGGGTGCCGCCAGGATTTGCACATGGCTTTGTAACGCTAGAAGACAATACTATTTTTTCGTACATGTGTACTAATTATTATCATAAGGATTCAGAGGGAGGCTTGTTGTGGAATGATGGGCAGTTGGCTATAGATTGGGGTGTGAGTAATCCAGTATTATCCGACAAGGATAAGCTGTTGCCAACCCTTGCAGCATTTACTTCTCCTTTTTAGTACGTAATTACGGTAGCAGGTATAGGTGGTTTTGAACCAATGATATTTGCAGTTGATGTATTTGCATACCACCATGTATTTATAGTGCGTAGGTCGCCAAAGTTTGTGCTAGGCCAATTGTGGCAAGTAAGTAAGATACACCCACTCAATTCTGTTATTCCTCCAGGGAGTAAAGAGTCATCCCAAAAAAGCTTTGGTTGTATAACTGAGGGACGTACCGAAGTTACTTTAAAACCGAGTGTATGATTTTCAACATCATACAGTGGTAAATGGGTAAGTCCAAACTTGTATTCTATATTAATGGATAAAGGCAATGAAGTTGCAACAGCTATTCCGTTAGCGTCGTTGCCATTCCAGACGATACAAATACTACCTGCTGATGTAGCGTTTTGTGCTAAATACACATCCGATGTGCCACTCTGATAACCTATAGTTCCATTCAGTTCGATATATACCTCAACCAATCCTGCGGCACTTACGGGTACATCTATGCAATAAGGGCCACATCCACTGAAGGAAGGAGTTCCGTTTATAGAACCTATAACTCCTGAAGGAAAACTAGCTATATCTGGGTCGTTTAAAAATAGTTTGTAATCGGCATAGGTACTGTTTCCTGTTCTGGATCGCCTATCTGCTATCGCATCTCCAGTATTTGCACAACCTGTTGCATTGCTCGAAACGGTAAATCCATGTGGCTGTATACCATTCATATCAACTTTGGTAACTACCCCCGTAGAAGCAAGAATGTACAATGCTGCCACAAATGTATTAGTTCCGCTATTCGTGCTAAAATCCCACGCTTTGCTCCAAAGACGTCCTTTAATTACTTGTGATGCGGCTGCATTACTTACGGTGATGTCGAACAAGTCGAACAGGCGTTTTAAAGCTGTAATATTAGTAGGATGAGTAGGATTAAACTCGATATAATAATCGCCTGCTGTTAATGTAGTATAAGATAATGCATTATAACCACCTAAGGTAAACGCAGAGGGTCCTAGAATAGCTTGAGTATGCGTGGTGATTTTGCCAGCACCAGAGCTAGGTAATAAAGTTGGGCCTACTACGGTAGTTCCATTCGGATCTTTTATGCGGTAGTATACATCATTATTAGTTTGAGAGAAACCATAGTAAATTCTTTCACCGGCAGTGGCTATATGTATGTGTAGCCGCTCGTTACTAGTTGCAGCATAGGTAGCAAATGGTCTGGTTAGCGTATTATTGTCGAATACCTGAATAAAACCATTATCGGTAATTAATGGACGAATTTCTTTGGTTCCTTCTGCAAGAAGGTAATTTGCATGACCTAAGAAAAGCATTGAAAAGAGGGTGAGGTGTCGCATGGTATGTAATTTAACGAAATTGTTACAATAGTTGTACCACAATTGGGAAATCAATTATTTTATTACTTTTAGACATTAAATAACGTGTTATGAAAAAAACAATCAATGTATTAATCATTCTGTGTGGATTAGGTTGGAGTGTAAATGCTCAGGATAAATTTACTCCCGAAACGCTTTGGAAACTGGGAAGAGTATCCGAACCGCAAGCATCACCAGATGGAAAAAGCATTGTGTATGGTGTACGAACATTTGACGTAGTGGCCGACAAAGGAAATACAGACTTATTTATTGTTTCTGTAGCTGGAGGTGAGGCTAAGCGATTAACTACTTTTAAAGGGGCAGAGTACAACCCAAGATGGCGCCCTGATGGATTAAAGATTGGATTTTTGGCAGCAGAAAGCGGTTCAGCGCAATTATGGGAGATTAATCCAGATGGTACTGGCTTGCGTCAGGTATCTAAACAACCCACAGATATTTCTAATTTTAATTATGCACCAACCGGAAATGCTATTTATTTTACCCAGGAGGTGCAGGTTGACAAATTAGTAAAAGATATTTACCCCGATTTACCAAATGCAAAAGGCCGTTTAATTGATGGACTAATGTACCGCCATTGGGATACTTGGGAGGACGGGGCTTATAGCCATGTTTTTTACGCAAATTATGCGGAGGGTGTATTGAGTAATGCAACGGATATTATGCCTAATGAAGCATTTGATGTACCGCTTGTGCCAAATGGAGGAGAAGAGCAGCTTAATTGGTCGGCAGATGGAAAGCAAATTGCTTATACCTGTAAGAAGCTGAGCGGAACGGCGTATGCTACCAGTACTAATTCGGAAATTTATATTTATAATTTGGAGACAAAGAAAACAAGCAATATTACCGAGGGTATATTGGGCTATGATACCGAGCCGCGTTTTTCACCAGATGGTAAGTCGATTATTTGGTTAAGTATGGAACGTCCGGGATTTGAAGCGGACAGAAATCGTCTTTTCACCTATGATTTTGCTACAAAAGCACGTAAAGAACTTACCACTGGTTTTGATCAAAGTGTTTCTAATCCATTGTGGAGTAACGATGGTAAAACCATTTATTTTGAAAGTGCTACACAAGCTACGCATCAATTTTATGCACTCTCTATGTTGTCGGTTAAGGGAGTATATCCTATTCGTAAAATTACCGAAGGACAGCATGATTTGCACAATATGAGCATTGCTTTTGATGGCAGAACGGCTACGCTTGTTGGCACGCGTAATACAATAAGTGAGCCTGCTGAGGTAATTAAAATAAATATATCGAATGGTTTAATTGCTCAGTTAACCTACACAAACAAGGAAGTATTGAGTAAGGTTAAAATGGGTAAGGTAGAAAAGCGTATGGTAAAGGCTACCGATGGCAAGGAAATACTTACTTGGGTGATTTATCCTCCCGACTTCAATCCTGCAAAGAAATATCCTACACTTTTGTATTGTCAAGGAGGTCCGCAGAGTGTGGTGAGTCAGTTTTTCTCTTACCGTTGGAATTTTCAACTAATGGCTGCGCAAGGCTATATTGTAGTAGCACCTAATAGAAGAGGGTTGCCTTCTTTTGGTCAGGCTTGGAATGACCAGATAAGCGGAGATTGGGGTGGACAAGCGATGAAAGATTTACTATCGGCTATTGATGATGTAGCAAAAGAGCCATACGTTGCCACTGATAAACTAGGCGCTGTAGGTGCAAGTTTTGGCGGTTTTGCAGTGTATTGGTTGGCAGGGAATCATAATAAACGCTTTAAAACATTTATTGCTCATTGTGGAGTGTTTAATTTAGAGAGCATGTATGGAGCAACAGAAGAGACATTTTTTGCTACTTACGATATGGGAGGGGCATATTGGGCTGCTCCGAAACCTAAAAGTTACGATGCCTTTTCACCACATAAATTTGTGCAAAATTGGGACACCCCAATGTTAGTAATCCATAATGAGAGGGATTATCGCGTGCCTTTAAATCAGGGTATGGAAGCATTTACGGCTGCTCAATTAAAAGGTGTTAAGAGCAAAATGTTGATTATTGAAAACGAAGGGCATTGGGTAACAAAGCCACAAAATAGCTTGCTTTGGCAGCGTACGTTTTTGGGATGGTTGGATGAGACGTTGAAATAATGTAATTACTTTAGTGTGGTATTTTCATTTCTTTTGCTTGCCCAAAAGAAACCAAACAAAGAAAAGGGCATAAAATCCGAATACTTCCTCCCACAGCCATACGCATGGCTCGTCGGATTTTGAGGCCACCGCTCTTAAAAGTGCCATTTAATACTAAGTTCAGATAAAAGCGAATAAAAAAGCCTCATGCAATTTGCGTGAGGCTTTTTTATGAATATTGGGTGATGGATTACATCATACCACCCATGCCGCCCATTCCTTGAGCACCTGCGTGGCTATGACCTTTATCATCTTCTGGTTCATCTGCTAATATGCACTCAGTTGTAAGCAACATAGCGGCAATAGAAGCAGCGTTTTCTAAAGCAACACGGCTAACTTTAGTTGGATCGATAACACCAGCAGCAATTAAGTTTTCATACTTATCTGTACGTGCATTGTATCCAAAATCAGCTTTACCTTCTTTTACTTTTTGAACAACGATGGAACCTTCGATACCTGCATTTTCGCAGATTTGACGTAATGGTTCTTCAATTGCGCGTCTTATAATTTGTATCCCAGTGTTTTCATCTTCATTGTCACCTTTTAAGTTTGCTAAAGCTTCAATAGCACGGATAAAAGCAACACCACCACCTGCAACAATGCCTTCTTCAACAGCAGCGCGAGTAGCGTGTAAAGCATCGTCTACACGATCTTTTTTCTCTTTCATTTCTATCTCCGTAGCAGCTCCAACGTACAATACAGCAACACCACCTGCTAATTTAGCTAAGCGTTCTTGTAATTTTTCTTTATCGTAATCAGATGTTGTAGCATCAATTTGTGCTTTAAGCTGGTTTACACGAGCTTTAATATCATCAGATTTCCCGGCACCGTTTACGATAATGGTATTGTCTTTATCTACCGTAATTTTTTCGGCTTGACCTAAGTAAGTTAAATCTGCATTTTCTAATTTGTAGCCACGCTCTTCGCTGATAACAGTACCACCAGTTAAGATAGCGATGTCTTCTAGCATTGCTTTGCGACGATCGCCAAAACCTGGAGCTTTTACAGCAGCTACTTTTAACGAGCCACGTATTTTATTTACTACTAAGGTTGATAATGCTTCACCATCTAAATCTTCGGCAATGATTAACAATGGACGACCAGTTTGTACTTGTTTCTCTAAAATTGGCAACAATTCTTTCATGTTGCTAATTTTTTTGTCGTAAATTAAAACGTAAGGATTTTCTAAATCAGCTTCCATTTTATCTACATTGGTTACAAAATAGGCCGACAAATAACCACGGTCAAATTGCATACCTTCTACTGTTTTTACTTCAGTTTCGGTTCCTTTTGCTTCTTCTACCGTAATTACACCGTCTTTACCCACTTTAGCCATTGCGTCGGCAATTAATTTTCCGATTACTTCGTCGTTATTGGCTGAAATTGAAGCTACTTGCTTGATTTTGTTGTTATCAGCACCTACAGCTTGAGATTGAGATTGTAGATTTTTGATTACGGCAGCAACTGCTTTATCAATACCGCGTTTCAAATCCATTGGATTTGCACCAGCTGCTACGTTTTTAATACCTGTAGTGATAATTGCTTGAGCCAATACAGTTGCAGTAGTAGTACCATCACCAGCAATATCAGCGGTTTTGCTTGCTACTTCTTTTACCATTTGAGCGCCCATATTTTCTAATGGGTCTCTCAATTCAATTTCTTTGGCTACAGTTACACCATCTTTAGTGATAGATGGAGCACCAAATTTTTTATCGATAATTACGTTTCTACCTTTAGGGCCTAATGTAACTTTTACAGCATTTGCTAAAGTATCTACTCCTCTCTTTAGGGCATCACGTGCTTCTACGTTGTATTTTACTATCTTACTCATTGTGTTTAATTTTGAATGGTGAATAATTAATTAGGAATGATATTACTCATTCGTTGCATTACAGGATTGCGTAGATGTCAGATTCGCGCATGATAAGGTATTCTTTGCCTTCATACGTAACTTCGGTGCCGCCATACTTTCCGTACAATACATGATCACCCACCTTTACGGTCATTGGTTCGTCTTTTTTTCCTGCACCTACGGCAACAACAGTACCTTTTTGTGGTTTTTCTTTAGCAGTATCTGGAATAATGATACCACCAGCTGTTTTTTCTTCGGCGGCAGCAGCTTCTACTACTACGCGATCTGCAATTGGTTTTAAATGTAAAGCCATTGTTTTTATGATTTGATTAATTAGTTAATTGTTTGATGGTAGCCATTTCTCAGCAATTGTGCCAAACAGCAAAAGTAGGCTAAAAGTGTCAATTAGTCGTATAAACTGACACTTTTTTTGCTAAATGCTGTGCACTATGTCAGTATTTTTTCTTAGGTATTTTTGTGTGTTAATTAATTGTTAATTTTGGTGCATAAATAATAAAAGATGAACAAAATTTACATGGCAGCAGTGTGTTGTTTTTTCATGGGTAATGAAATAATTGCACAAAATACATCTGCAAAAGACAGTATTACCCTAGCAACTAATTCTTTACAAAAAGCGTCTACCAGCAAATGGTACGATAAATTGAATATCCGTGGCTATGCTCAGTTACGGTACAATGGCTTGTACGAAACTAATGAGGATTTGCAATGTGAACAATGCGACAAATCATTAGGTGGTGTGGATGATTTTTTTCTGCGTCGTATGAGGATTATTTTTTATGGACAAATAAGCGAGCGTGTATATCTATATGTGCAACCTGATTTTGCCTCTACACCTGATAATAAGAATTTGCATTTTGCTCAGCTACGAGATGCCTACTTTGACATAGGGATTGACAAAAAAAATGAATACCGTGTGCGTTTAGGGCAAAGTAAGGTGCCTTATGGTTTCGAAAACATGCAGTCGAGTCAAAATCGGTTAACCTTAGATAGGAATGACGCTTTGAATAGTGCTGTGAGTAACGAACGTGATTTAGGTGCTTTCTTTTACTGGGCGCCAACCAAAATACGCGAACGGTTTTCGTATTTGGTAAGTAGTGGTTTAAAAGGATCAGGTGATTACGGAGTTTTCGCATTTGGTGTTTACAATGGTCAAGTGGCAAACAAGCCAGAAGCAAACAATAACAAGCATATTGTAGCTCGTGTGAGTTATCCTGTTGAATTAAAAACTAAAAACAAGCAGATTGTAGAAGCTGGAGTGCAGGCATATGCAGGTAAATTTGTTTTAACTTCTTTGAGTGGTAAGGCTATAAGTAGCACAGCTAATGCAGAGTATAAAGACAATCGAATTGCAGGTTCTGTGATAGTATATCCTCAACCATTTGGTTTACAAGCAGAATACACGGTAGGTACTGGTCCACGATATGATCCAGCTATTAATACCATTACGCAACAAGACATTAAAGGGGGGTACGTATTAGCATCGTATATGGCAAAAGTAGCCAAGCATGTTATTATTCCATTTGCTAAATACCAGTTCTATAGTGGCGGTAAAAAGCATGAAACGGATGCACGCAACTACAATGTAAGCGAGTATGAGATGGGTATAGAATGGCAGCCAATGAAAGCTTTTGAATTTACAGCGATGTTTACCAACGCCGAAAGAAGATTTGAAGATGGCGCTAAGCCTAGCAATTTTCAACAAGGAAATGTATTGCGTTTACAGGCTCAGGTAAATTTTTAAAGAGGTAAAGTGTGGTACAATAAAAAAAGGCTCGATACATTATCGAGCCTTTTTTGTAGAGTTATATTGAAAGCAAATTATTTGCTAGTGCTATCTGTAGTGCTTGGTGCTGTAGGTACAGCTGCTGGGCTAGCAGCAGGAGTTGAACTGTTTTCTATCTGTTTTTGAATAGCAGATTCTCCTTGTATTTCACCTGTATCGCCACGATTGATGAATACACTTAAAAGAAGGGAAAAGCCAATAAGAGATAATGCTAAACCCCAAGTTGTTTTTTCTAAAAAATCACCAGTGCGTTTTACACCCATTACTTGGGTAGAACCTGCAAAGTTAGAAGCTAATCCACCACCTTTTGGGTTTTGAATTAATACAATAAGTATAAGGAATATGCAAACAATAACGGCAAGAATAGTTATGGTAACGTACATGGTATTAAGTTAATTGGTTGTCGGACTTTAATTTCTGAATTAAGGACGCAAAGTAAGCACTTTTTTTTGGGATTTTAAAACTTAATTTTTCGTATGCTGCTATGGCTTTGCTGTAAATTTTTTGAGTAACATAAATTTGTGCCAATGTTTCGGTAATCAGTTCATCGGGCAATTCTGCACTTTTTTTTGCCTTATTTTCGGTATTGGCAAGAGTGGTGTTTGTTGGTTTTAACTGTGGTTCTTCTTTTATAAATTTATCGATGAGTGAGTCGCCTGCATTATTAGGTATAGTTTGCTCGTCTAATAATTGTAATTGGTAGGAATTCTCTAAATACAGTTTTTCTAATTCATCAACCGTACCTGATTCTATAGGGGTACTAGTGTCTAACTTTAGACCAAATGAGTCACTATTTTCTTTGTTTTTATTGGTTTTTTTTAGCCAATCTGTAAAAGATTCTGCTACGGTTGTTTCCTCGCTTTCCACTGCAAATTTTTCAATTACAGAGGATGTATCTAAACTAAAAAAGGAGTCTGCTTTTTTGGTTGTTTCGGTAGGTAGTTTAGGTTGTATCTCTTTATTTTCAACTATAACCAAGGGAGGAGTTACAACTTCAATTACAGTATTTTTAGGCAGATGCACCTCAACTGGGGTAGGTTCTATTGGGTATTCGGTAAATAAACGTGCTCTTTGAAGAATTTGCTCGTTTGCATAGGCAAGGGCCTTTTTTAAGGACTCATGACCTACCGTATCGGGTAAATTACGAGCATATAGCACATGTAATAAGGTGCTATACGGGTAAGACTCCATGCTTTCCTTCAGCTGAACGTGTTCGGTTGAACTGAAAGGCGGTTTTGTTACACAAAGATGAACGAGTTGTTGCTTTGTCATTTTGTTACCAATTTACAAATGCTTTATTAAAGATATCTTCTAATAATTGGGCATTTATTTGCTGAATTAATTCGTCTTGTACATCCGAAATATTTTTGGTTGATGGAAAATCGGCATAGCGGGTAAATGTGTTTTCCCAGTTTTGTTTTTCATTCTGCTTGCTCATGTAATTTACCTTTACACTAATGGTAAGCCTACTTGTAGCAGCAATTTCATTTCCTTGTACGGCAATTGGTTTGGCAGAATAGTCGATAATTTCTCCAGAAAAAGCTACATCGCCGTTGTTTTTTATAAGTGACAAGGGTGTTGCATTGGTAATTTTATCTTTTAATCCTTCAGTAAAATTTTGACTCAATGTTGGCACAATAACAGGAGCAGTATTTTCAAAAAAATCAACAGAAACAGTTTTTGCATTTGGATCGATAGAAGCACCACTAAAGGAGTAAACGCCACAGCCAGTTAATAATGTGCAAATGAGTAAATATGCAAATGTGTTGATGTATTTCTGCAATTTTATGGTTTTATAACTAAAAAGAGTGTTGCTCATTTGGTATACATTTTTCGCATTTGCACATTTATTAATTTGCAAATCTGCGCATTTATAAATTGAGGTTGAGTTCTTTTATTTTACGGTACAAAGTACGCTCAGATATACCTAGTTCTGCCGCTGCATTTTTACGTTTGCCCTTATGTTTTTTTAATGCTTTCTTGATGAGGTCGGTTTCTCGCTCTTCCAACGAAAGTGTTTCTTCAATTTCGATGGTTGTATTTGGAGCTGGTGTATATGGCGGCTGGATAGTATTTGGCTGTATGGTAAAGCGATTCTCAGTTGGCTGCATCTCTTTCATAAGTTGAGCTGCCAAATTTTGGGTGTTTATTTCGGAGGTTACTCCGCCTGCATTTTGAACAACCTCAAAAACTATTTTTTTAAGCTCAGAAATATCCTTCTTCATATCGAAGAGTACCTTATACAAAATATCCCTCTCCGAAAAATCGCTTGTTGAAGTTGCATCATTAAGCAACATGGGTAAATTGCTAGCAGCATGCTCTTGCGGTAAATAAGTGATTAAGGTTTGTGCGCTAATCTCCCGATTTACTTCTAGCACGGCAATTTGCTCGGCTATATTCTTTAGCTGACGTATGTTGCCTGGCCAACGATAACCAGCAAGTAAGTGTTGGGCATCATCGGTAAGCAAAACGGTAGGCGTGCGGTACTTGTCCGAAAAATCGGCAATAAATTTTCTAAAGAGTAAGTAAATATCTTCTTTACGCTCACGTAAAGAGGGAACTTTAATTGGAACGGTGTTAAGTCGATAATACAAATCTTCTCGAAACTTACCTTTAGATACTAAATCGAGCACGTTTACATTGGTAGCTGCTACTACACGTACATTGGTTTTTTGAACTTTAGATGAACCTACACGAATGTATTCACCAGTTTCTAAGATACGCAGCAACCGTGCTTGTGTGCCAATGGGTAATTCGGCTACTTCATCCAAAAAGATGGTGCCTGTGTTTACTACCTCAAAATAACCTTTTCGTGCTTCGTGGGCGCCTGTAAAAGATCCTTTTTCGTGACCAAATAGTTCGCTATCAATGGTTCCTTCAGGAATAGCTCCGCAGTTTACGGCAATAAATGGACCGTGTTTGCGGGCACTCATCTGGTGGATGATATGCGAAAATACTTCTTTACCGCTACCGCTCTCACCGGTAATCAATACCGACATATCAGTAGGTGCTACTTGACTGCCAATTTCGATAGCTCTATTCAGAAGGGGAGAGTTACCAATAATGCCGAAGCGGTTTTTTATGTCTTGTATGTTCACTGATACTAATTACGAATACTTACTAATTTACTAATGGTGGATGGTTACTAATTACAAATACTTACTAATCGTAGAGTATGATAAATAACTAATCAAGTATTCTTCCAATTAACGTTGCGTGTGTACAGCTTTCTGCAATCACGTTTACATAATCTCCAGGGTTTACTCCTGCTATTGCAGGAAACACCACCATGGCATTTTGGTCGCTGCGTCCGCTCAAATCATTCATTGATTTTTTAGAAAAACCTTCTACCAATACTTTTTGCACTTTACCCAATTGATTGTTTAAGCGAATGCGCGAACATTTGTGTTGTAAGTCGATTACCTCATTCAAGCGGCGTTGTTTTACTTCTTCCGCAATATCATCGGCATAGCGTTTGGCGGCTAAAGTGCCAGGACGTTCCGAATATTTAAACATGTAAGCAAAATCATACTGCACATACTCCATCATGCTCAATGTTTCTTGGTGATCTTCTTCCGTTTCGGTACAAAATCCGGTAATTACATCGGTAGATACAGCACAATTTGGAATAATGCGGCGAATAGCTTCTATGCGGTTGATATACCATGCACGGTCGTACGTGCGGTTCATCAGTTCCAACACACGGCTGCTGCCCGATTGTACTGGTAGGTGAATATAATTGCAAATGTTGTGGTGCTTAGCAATGGCATGCAATACATCATCTGTAATATCTTTTGGATGTGATGTAGAAAAACGGACACGTAATTCTGGACTAACTAGTGCGGCTAGTTCCAATAATTGGGAAAAGTTAATCCCCTCCCCCAACCCCTCCCCGAGGGGGTGGGGAGCCCCTTCGATTGATGTAGGTACTAAGCCCTCCCTTTGGGATGGTTGGGTGGGACTCCATTTATAGCTATCTACATTTTGGCCCAATAGTGTTACTTCTTTATATCCTTTGCTTACTAAATCCTTTATTTCGTTGATGATGGAATGTGGGTCACGCGAGCGCTCTCTGCCACGTGTAAAAGGCACTACACAAAACGAACACATATTGTCGCAGCCACGCATAATGGATACAAAAGCAGAAATGCCATTGCTACCCAAACGCACCGGAGCGATATCTGCATAGGTTTCCTCACGTGAGAGTAATACATTTACTATTTTATTTCCTTCTTCCGCTTGGTTGATAATATTTGGTAAATCGCGGTAGGCATCTGGGCCTACTACCACATCTACAAGTTGTTCTTCTTCTAAAAATTTAGCTTTTAAACGCTCGGCCATACAGCCCAATACGCCTATTACCACTTCTGGCTTTTTCTTTTTTAGGGCAACAAATTCTTTTAAACGATTACGCACCTTCTGTTCGGCATTTTCGCGAATAGAACAGGTATTAATAAATACCACATCGGCTTCTTTGTAATTTAGCGTGGTGCTATAGCCCATATTCGTCATAATAGAAGCTACTACTTCTGAATCGGCAAAGTTCATAGAGCAGCCATAGCTTTCTATGTATAACTTACGTCCATCGGGTTTAGTAGTCGATTCTAGTATCAGAGCTTCGCCTTGGCGGTTTTCGTCGTGGTCTTTTAAAGTGGTACCTGATTCAAACATTATCAGTTTTTTAGGAGGACAAAGGTACGCATTTTTTATAAAAATGACAGAATGGCAGTGGTTGTTAATTCAGATTTACTTTGGTATTTTTGATGCATGACAGTAAGAATTAAAAAAGGCGACCAGCCTGATTCTATAAAAAAGGCACTTTCAAACTTTGGAAGGGTTAAAGGCTTTGATGCACAAAAATTTTGCGGAATCCTTTCAGTGTCAATTGACCCATTAGTCATTCAGAAAGAACTTAGGGATGAATGGAGATAATATCTTACTAGACACGAATATTATTCTCTATTTATTAGCTGGTGATAAAACACTGGCAACGCTTCTTCAAAACAGACATGTCTATGTATCTTTTATTACTGAATTAGAATTATTGGGGTATTACCAAATAAATGAGGTAGAACTTGGTAAGATTGAATCGCTTCTAAAAGAATGTATTGTTGTAGAAATGAATACAGCTATTAAATCTCTTGTTATTGATTTAAAAAGACAGTATAAATTAAAATTGCCTGATGCAATTATAGCAGCAACAGGATTATATATGAATATGCCATTAATATCTGCCGATAAAAGCATGAGTAAAATTGAGGAAATGAACTTTGTTTTGTATGAATATTAAGTCGCTGTATCAACTGTATCTCCAACACCCAGTAATAAGTACGGATACCCGCAATATTCCACAAAATTCCATCTTTTTTGCATTAAAAGGCAGCAATTTTAATGGTAATACCTTTGCATCAGAAGCTTTAAAAAAAGGGGCTGCTTATGTGGTGATAGACGAAGCAGCTTATTATATAGATAAGCGCACTGTTTTGGTGGATGATGTGCTTACCGCTTTACAAGAGTTGGCAAAACAGCATCGCTCACAATTAACAATTCCTGTGATAGGTATTACGGGAACAAATGGCAAAACAACCACTAAGGAACTGCTTTACGCTGTCCTTTCTCAGCAATTCAGCACGTTTGCTACTGCTGGAAATCTTAATAATCATATTGGTGTTCCATTAAGTGTTTTAAGTATTACGCCTGCGCATCAAATGGCTATTATTGAGATGGGAGCAAATCACCAAGGAGAAATAGCCGAATTGTGCACCATTAGCCAGCCCAATTATGGGTTAATTACTAATGTGGGCAAAGCCCATTTAGAAGGTTTTGGAGGATTTGAGGGAGTAAAAAAGGCAAAAGGCGAGTTGTATAGCTATTTAAAAGAGCATCAAGCAATTGTTTTTTACGATAGCGATAATGCGCATTTAGAAAAAATGTTACCAGATAACGTAAACAAAATAGCCTATAGCGTAAGCAAGCAAGCAACTACTATTTCTGCCTTTCCTACTGTAGAGGTAGATATAGCCATAGGCACTAATAAGATAGCGTGCAAAACACAGTTGAGCGGTACGTATAATTTGCCTAATATTTTGGCTGCTGCTTGCGTGGGAAATTATTTTGGAGTTTCGGCGCACCAGATACAAGTAGGATTGGAGGATTACTCTCCAGCTAATAATCGTTCGCAATTAGAGCTAACAGATAAAAATACGTTGATTATGGATGCCTACAATGCTAACCCAAGTAGTATGCAAGCGGCATTGGCGCATTTTGAACACTTTAAAGCTGGAAAGAAGGGAGCTATTTTAGGTGATATGTTTGAGCTGGGAGACGAAAGTGCGGAAGAGCACAAAGCATTGCTCGATCAGGCTGCGCAACTAAATTTAGACGTGTGTTTGGTTGCTGGAAAATGGTTTTGCCAAGAAAATACATACTCACAAATTAAAGCGTTTGCTACTACCGAAGAGTTGCTTGATTATTTATCTGAGCAAAAACTCGCAGGATATACGCTGCTTATAAAAGGTTCAAGAGGAATGAAATTAGAGCAAGCTAAGGCGTTTTTATAGCCTTATTTTACTAAAGGCAAAATGGCTTCGACCCATTTTGCATACATTTTTGCCGAAGGATGTAGTCCATCTGCAGCAGTTAATGAGGCATCGGTAAGTGCTTGGCGAGAGATGGGAGTAATATCTACAAAGAGGACGCCTGCTTTTTCGGCTTCTTCCTTATTTACTTTGTTAAATACATCAATATCCTTACTTATTTTGCCCGTTTTATTTCTATTAACGCCAAATGGAGTTACGCCCCAGTCGGGTATAGATACCACAATTATGTGATTGGGATTACCGCCACTATAGGCGATTGCCTTTTTTATAAGTCCGTTTAGTTGTTTCCGAAAAACCTCAATAGGATAACCTCTGTATTGATTATTTACCCCAATTAAAACGGTAACTAAATTGTAGGGACCTTTCGGGTTTTTATCAGTAATACCGCTTTCTAATTCGTCGCTTGTCCATCCTGTACGAGCTATAATTTCGGGGGTATCAATTTTTTTAAATTTAGCGACGAAGTTTTTGTCTGCTTTTAGTTTTGTTACCAACTGGTTGGGCCAGCGTTCGTTTTCGGCAACGCTTTCACCAATTGTATATGAATCGCCAAGGGCGAGGTATCTAAATGTTTGGGTTTGTGCTTTTACGGGCAGGCTGTTAACTATAAGTAGGATTAAATAGAGACTATTGCGTATCATTTTCTTCGGGAGAGTTGTTATTCAAATATACATCCAATAAACCAGTTGGCAATACTACATCTAATCGCTTTTTCTTATGGTCGATACCAACAATAATTTCATCGTTTATCGGAAAAAGTATTTCTGTTCCCTTGTGGTCAACGGCGGCAATAAGTTGTTGTGGTAATTCTACAATACTTTGAATGAGTCCAATCTCTCCATGTTCTTCATCAATTACCAAAAACCCAATTAAATTATTGATAAATTGTTGCTCCTCGGTTGGTGCTTGTAGCTCTTCAAGTGGTAAGTAGGCTTTTTTTCCTACTAATGGCGTAGAGTTGTCGATGTGGGTTACGTCTTCGAAATACACATATGCAATGCTTTTCTGGATAGTTATTTGGGTAACAAAAAAAGGCACCAGTTTTTTTGAAATTTCGAGGTAAATGAGCTTGGTTTTGTGGTAGGCTGTAGGATTATCGGCTAGGATAAATAGTTGCACCTCGCCCTTTAGGCCCTTTGTTTTGCTGATGTAGCCTAACTGAAAACAAGATTCTATGTTCATAGTGTTATAAAACTAAAAAGCAGTTCAAACATATGCCTGAACTGCTTTTTAAATGGGTAAATCAAACTACTTATTCAGCAGCTTTTTCTGTTCCTTCTTCTGTTGCAGGAGTTTCTGCTACAACAGGAGTTTCTTCAACAGCAGGTGTTTCTTCAACAGCTTCTGCAACTGGTGCTTCTTCTGTTGCAACTTCAGCCTCAGCAGTTGTTTCTTCTGCTACAGCTTCTACAGCAGCAGCTTCGGCAGCAACTAATTTAGCAGCAACTAATTTAGCTTTTGCTTCAGCAGATTTTGCTTCGGCAGCTAAACGTGTTTTTGCTTCGCTAGCTTTGTTTGATGATAATGTGTTCTTTTTAGAATCAATTTTACCATCTTTTTCGCTCAACCATGCTGCAAATTTTACATCTGCTTGTTCTTGGGTAAGCGCTCCTTTTGTTACACCACCTTGTAAATGTTTAAGGTACAATACTCCTTTGTACGATAAGATAGCTCTACAGGTATCTGTAGGCTGTGCACCGTTGTTTAGCCAAGTTAAGGCACTGTTACGGTCTAAATCGATGGTTGCTGGGTTGGTATTGGGATTGTAAGTACCCAATTTTTCAATAAATTTTCCATCCCTTGGAGCACGAGCATCCGCCACCACGATGTGGTAAAAAGCACGAGACTTCTTACCATGTCTTTGTAATCTGATTTTAACTGACATGTTGTTAATTAATTAGTTAATCCCCATTCTCCAGTTTGGGGACGGCAAAGATAGAAAAATACTATCAAAAATTAACAAGATTTTTTAAAAGGTAATTTATAAGAGATTCAGCTTGATAGGTATTGTGCATTGTACACGCCTTGCTCTACCATTTTGTTTGCCTGGTTTCCAGTGCGGCATCTTACTAATAACCCGTATGGCTTCTTCATCGCAACCTGCACCTGCTATGCGGTTTGGATCTGCCAAGCCAACTTGAGTAATAGAGCCATCTTTCTCAATCACGAAATTTAGATAAACAGTACCCACAACTTGATTTTCGCGAGCTATAGCAGGGTAATTAAATTCGTTTAATATATACTTAAACAGGGCCGCATCGCCGCCAATAAATTCGGGCATCTCATCTACAAATAGTACAGGGTCTTCAGTACTTTCTTCTATAGGGTTATTGTAGTTGTCTTGCAAAATGTCAAGGGGTACAACCTCATTTGGATCACCAATAGTTGTTGCTGTACCTATTGTAGTATTTGCTAACTCATCAATAGCAGGTGGTGTTTCTACTATTTCATCTGTAGGCACAATTCTAAATTCGGTAAATCGGGTAGTAGGAGTAGCCGCAGCAACGCTTCTTTCTTCAATTTGAATAATTTCTTCTTTTTTAGGCTGATCAGGTAAATCCATTAAAATAATTTCGGTGGATTTAAACGCAATTTTTGGTTCGGTAATATCCCCAATAAATTCGGCTATTAACGGAATACTTGCTCCTGACAGTAAAAAAAGCAGGGTAAATACAAATGCTTTAAAGGTGTGGGAGGCATACAATTTGCGCAGTTGAAAAGCCCCATACGTTTGATTGCGGTTTTCGAACACAAGCTCGCACCATTCTCTGTTTTGAAGATTTATTTTGGACATACGTTTAGCGGAATTTGGATAGTAATTCCACCCTATTAACGTATGAACTAACTATAACGTATCTGCTTTGTTACACTAATTAATTTTTACCAAAAGGCATTGGTGGCATGTTGCGCATGTTTTTTAGAGGGTTATTGCCTCCCGAAAACATTTTCATCATTTTGCGCATATCTTCAAACTGCTTAATCAGTTTGTTTACTTCTACCACTCCTCTGCCACTGCCTTTTGCCACGCGGTTTTTGCGGCTGTTTATATTCATTAACTCTGGGTTATTGCGTTCTGCAGGTGTCATGGCGTATATAATGGCTTCTATATACTTAAAGGCACTTTCGTCTACATCCACATCTTTTATAGCTTTACCCACACCCGGAATCATACCCATAAGGTCTTTCATGTTCCCCATTTTTTTAATTTGCTGTAGCTGGCCCAAAAAGTCTTCGTAATCAAACTGATTTTTGCGTATTTTCTTTTGTATACGAGCAGCCTCAACTTCGTCAAATTGTTCTTGTGCACGTTCCACCAACGATACCACATCACCCATACCCAAAATACGTGATGCCATTCGTTCGGGATAGAACACATCAATGGCTTCCATTTTTTCGCCAGTACCAATAAACTTAATCGGTTTATTTACTACTGCTTTTATAGAAAGAGCAGCACCACCACGCGTATCACCATCTAATTTGGTGAGCACTACACCGTCAAAATCCAATCTATCGTTGAATGCTTTGGCGGTATTTACGGCATCTTGCCCGGTCATGGCGTCTACTACAAACAAAATTTCGTGTGGTTGCACGCTGGCTTTCACATCGGCAATTTCATTCATCATTTGCTCATCTACCGCCAAACGACCTGCAGTATCAATAATTACCACACTTTTGTTGAGCGCCTTTGCTTTTTTTATGCCTTCTTGCGCAATTAATACAGGATTTTTACTCTCATAATCGGTATGTACCTCTACCCCAATTTGCCCACCCAAAATCTTTAACTGGTCAATAGCTGCTGGGCGGTACACATCGGCGGCAATTAAGTACGGTTCGCGGCCTTTGCTTTTTAGGTAATTTGCCAACTTACCCGAAAATGTAGTTTTACCCGATCCCTGTAAGCCTGCAATAAGTATAATGGTAGGATTGCCTTTTAAATTAATGTCGGCCTTTTGCCCACCCATTAGCTGGGTAAGTTCATCGTTCACTATTTTTACCATCAATTGACCTGGAGATACGGCAGTAAGCACGTTGAGCCCTAGAGCTTTTTGTTTTACGGTATCGGTAAAATCTTTGGCAATTTTATAATTTACGTCGGCATCTAATAGTGCTTTACGTACTTCTTTTACGGTTTCAGCTACGTTTATTTCAGATATACGCCCCTGCCCCTTAAGCATTTTAAAGGCGCGGTCTAACTTGTCGGATAAATTATCGAACATTATGGATTAAATTTAGAGTACAAAGGTAAGAATAGCATAGTAGGTATCAAGCAATGCGGTGCAGTACTTTTACATGTAAGTGTTGTAGCAGTGTGTTTTTATCATCGAAAAACTCAAATTTCCAGGTTAGTGCAGCAGTTTTACCATCGCTATTGGGTTTTAGTTCGGTTATACGTAGTACAGGTACAATAAGCATATTGGCATATACAGGTTTAAAAAATTGCCAACTATTAATTTCTAATCCACATATAAACGTGTTTTTGGTAAGGGCAATCCATTGTTCTTTGTGCGTTTTTACATACACATGAGCGCCACAAGCTATTAACCCTTTAAAATAACTTTTTTCGGCAATTTCTTTGTTTGTATGTATCTCTTGTGGATCGTTTGCCAATGCAAAATCAATAATTTCTTGCTCGGGTAAAACAAACGAGGATAGGTTAAAAACCAAGTTTTCTTGTAGATCGGCGGGGTGTAAAGGAGTATTCATACTACAAGTTTAGCAAGAATTTGCCTACTATTGTTGCACAATGAATGTATTCCACACAGAAAGTGATGTATTTATAACTTGTCCCAAGTTTATAAGTCCTTATTTAGCCGCAGAAGTTTCGGCGTTAAATCTGGTAGTATGGGAGCAATCGCCAACGGGTATTCTTACCAAAGGAACCTTGACGGATTGTATGCGCCTGTGCATGAACCTACGTACTGCCAATCAGGTATTGTACATGGTAGGCTCTTTTGAAGCCAAAACAGTAGAAGAATTGTACAAACATTTGGTCGGTATTGCTTGGGAAAAGTATATAGAGGCGGATGGTTATGTAAGCGTAACCAACTTTGTACTCAATCCATCTATCGATAATACCATGTTTGCTAATATGCGGGTAAAAGACGCAATTGTAGATCGAATTAAAGAGAAAAAAGGTATTCGTCCGGATTCTGGTTCGGATAAACATAAAGCAGTAATACACTTGCATTGGGTAGACAACGAGGCCAAAGTATATATAGATTGTAGCGGCGAAACACTCTCTAAACATGGTTATCGTAAGCACCCAGGTTTGGCACCTATGCAAGAAAATTTGGCTGCTGCCGTAATACAGGCTACAAAATGGCAACCCAACCTAAGTTTTGTAAACCCCATGTGCGGTAGCGGAACATTGGCTATAGAGACTGCATTGTTGCTCCAAAAGCGTGCACCGGGATTGTTTAAAACCAATTACGGCTTTAAGCACATTATTGGCTTTGAAGATGGGATGTATAACGACGTGTATAAAACCATTAAAGCAAATATTACTAAAGATAAAGCTCCCATTATTGCTTCGGATATTAGCGAGCGTGCCATTGATCAAGCACGTAATAATGCCCAAACGGCAGGGGTAGATCATTTAATTGATTTTCAGGTATGCGATTTTAGGGATACTAAAATGCCGGAGGAAAAAGGAGTGGTGCTATTTAATCCAGAGTATGGCGAACGTATGGGCGAAACGGTGGAATTAGAAGCTACCTATAAGGCCATCGGCGATTTCATGAAACAGTCCTGTAAGGGATATACGGGCTATATTTTTACAGCAAGTCCTGATTTGGCAAAAAAAGTAGGACTAACAGCTGCTAAGAAAATTCCATTTTTCAACTCAAAATTAGAGTGTAGGTTGTTGGAGTACGAGCTATATGATGGCAGCAGACGTAAACCAGAATAATGCATGGCAGCCAAAGACATTTACTTCTTTGTAGAAGACACCACATTTATACTAAAAGAGAAAGCAAAAGTCAGAACGTGGTTACAGCAAGCCGCACGTTTAGAAGCGTTTAAAATTGATGAACTTAATTTTATTTTTTGCTCGGACACCTATTTATTAGGTATCAATCAGCAGTACTTGCAACACGATTATTATACGGATATCATCACATTTGATACTTCTGAGAAGAGCGGATATCTGCGCGGAGATATCTTTATTAGTATGGATAGGGTACTAGATAATGCAGATACATTACATTTACCATTTGAAATGGAACTTAAAAGAGTACTCATTCATGGTGTATTGCATTTGATGGGATACAGCGATAAAACCACGGCAGCCAAAGCCAGCATGACAGCCAAGGAAGATTTTTACCTTGCCATTTAAAAGAACTGTAGTTATTTTGTATCCACCTGTTTTTTAGTATTTTCACCCCTCTATTTTAAGAATTATGAAACCACTCGTAAGCATTCTCACTATTTTACTTGTAACCACTCAAGTATTTGCTCAAATTCGTATTCCTGCATCTAGTCCAGTTGCACGCATCGAGCAAGATTTTGGATTGGGTTCGGTAAGCATTTCGTACACACGCCCCAGTGCAAAAGGACGTATTATTTTTGGTGATATTGTTCCTTACGACCAGATGTGGCGTTTAGGCTCAAATGGAACTACAAAATTTACTGTAACGGAGGAGGTAAAACTGGAGGGGAACATTATTTTTCCAGGTAAATATTCATTGTATGCCATACCAGGTAAGTTAGAGTGGACAATGATTGTATACCGCGATACTGCATTTTTGGGTGAAGGATACAAAGACTATAAACAAGAAAATGATTTGGTGCGTTTTAAGATAAAACCAGTGTTGTTGCCATATAAAATTGAAACATTTTCTATAGGTTTTACAAATATTACTACTGGCTCAGCTACATTAGAAATAGCTTGGGAAAATGTGTTACTGCCTATAAAAATGGAATCGGATGTTGATGCCAAAATTATGAGCTCTATACAAAGTGCGCTTAACCCAGGCCCATTAGCCAACAACTATTTTACAGCTGCTAATTATTATTACGAAAGTGGTAAAGATATAACGCAGGCCTTAGAGTGGGCAACGGCAGCTGCAGCATTACGACCAGAAGCTTTTTGGATGAGCCACTTACGTGCTAAAATTCAGCTAAAAGTGCAAGATTATGCAGCAGCAGTAGAAACAGCAACAAAATCATTAGAGCAAGCACAACTAAAATCGAATGATGAGTATGTGCGCATGAATGAAAAATTGATAGCCGAGGCAAAAGCAAAAGCTGCCACCAAACCTGCAGTAGCTACAGGAACAAAGCTTGGCGTAAAACCAACAACTGCTAAACCTGCTACTGGAACTACTAAGCCAGCTACGGCACAAAAAAAGTAAGATAAAAAATACCTCAAAGCCTTGCTGAATTTATAGCGAGGCTTTTTCATGCTAATTATTTTGGCTATTGTATCACAGTATTATTTAGAATAATCACCATTAACTATATCATTCAATCTATCTTAAAAACAAACTATGAACAGACAAAAATTAATACCACTTGTATTTATTTATTTATTGAAAATGAATCTTGGTATGGCACAACC
Organism: uncultured bacterium; assembly: GCA_947085255.1. GTDB lineage: Bacteria > Bacteroidota > Bacteroidia > Sphingobacteriales > Sphingobacteriaceae > CAMTVQ01. Next base: position 68,996 of record CAMTVQ010000005.1, read on the forward strand.
TGTAGAGAAACAGTTGTCTATTCCTAATTATTTAAAAGCATTGGATGCCAATCCTGCTGTAATAATTTCCCTACAATCTCCCCCTATAAAAACCGATTATTCGCCATCAGCGGGTGAAAGAGGACATTACAGAAGAATAGCCAATAGCGAAGTTTTTTGTAATTCTTCAGTAATTTTTGATGTAGTATCTCAGTATATAAAAGAAGATCTAGTAAGCTTTGGCATAAAACCAAGTATTATTATTAATAGCAGAAAAGTGCGCGAAGAGGCAACTACTGAAATAGATATAGAAAATAGTCTCAGAAAAAAACTTTATGATGCTAAAAGCAAGTATTATATACATGTGGTTTTAAGCACTTACCCAACCGAAAAGGTGATTGAAAAGGGGAAATCCGATAGGATGAAGCTTTTTGGGGCATTAATTGTTATGTATAAAAACAATGGAGGGAGTATATTATTCCCCGATTATGATGATGTTGTTTATCGTGCAAATCACATGTATTACTTTAAGTGTATTGCACAAGTAAAAGATGCTATTGCAAGTAAACCAAGTAATTTTTTTGTAAAATACTGTGCTAGCAAGGATACAGCCGTTGTGCCATTTAGACCATTAATAGAAACGACTGAATTCCCTGCTGACTTGAAGCAGTATGAAGTACTAGTTATAAAATACGCAGGAGAATTAGAAGAGTTTACAAATAGAAAAATGCAAAAAGCGCTTTTAAACTACCCATATAAGACAAAGTTTGTTAGTTATGCAGATGTGGCTAGCTTCTCTAAAAAGCAATATAAGTATGTTATTGAGCCGCGTTATGTTCCGTACGAACACTTGCAAACTACCTATAAGGAAAACAGTATTAGTGAACATCTGCCAACGAAGAGTACAGCCATTATTAGGACGGAGTATTCTTATCTAGTTAAGAATCGTGAAACTAATACTATTTATAGCAGCGAAAAGGTAGGCGCAGTAGATTGTTATAGTAATATTATGCCTTCTAAAGCCTTGAATCATTTGGTAAATGGTATTAGAAAAGACCTTAAACTTCCAGTAATAGAAGATTAGTTAAGTGAAACCAAATTACTTAGTAAAAGCCCTGCTGAATTTTAGCGGGGCTTTTACTAAGTAAGAATTGAATCGTCCTGAAATAGGTTGACACAAAAAGTGTTAACCTATGAAAGAACAAGAAGTTAAGAGTTATCAAAAGAGGACTCAAAAAGCTTACAGTTTAGCCTTTAAACTGGAGATTGTAGCTGCTGTAGAAAAAGGGGAACTCACCTACAAACAGGCTCAATTCCGTTATGGTATCCAAGGCAGAAGTACCGTTTTGGTTTGGCTGAGAAAACATGGTAGATTAGATTGGAAAGAATCAGAAGCTATGAAAAGAGATACGCCCAACAAAAAGATTAGGGAACTAGAAAAGAAGTTAAAACGATTGGAACAAGAAAAGGAAGTGTTGAACCGAGCAATCGATATAGCGGATAGTATGTTAAACACGAATATTTGAAAAAAGTATTTGAGCCTGTTGTCAGAAGCTACAGAACAGGCTCAAAAGGAGGGCGGCAAGCCGTCGGATTTGTAGCAAAAGTTTTAGGGTACAGTCGCCAATATTTCTATAAACACTGCAAACAGGAGGAGCAAAGAGCCACACAGGAATTACAAGTAAAGCAGCTTGTTGATAAAGAGCGCAAGCTATTATCTCGCTTAGGTGGTAGAAAGCTTCACCATCAAATCAGGGATAGTTTACAGGCGCAGGAGATCAAGTTCGGTCGGGATAAACTCTTTACCCTGCTAAGAAAGAATGGGATGTTTATATTGCCTAAACGCCGGTATATACAAACCACGATGTCAAAGCATTGGTTAAGAAAATATCCCAATCTAGTTAAAGATATAGTTGTTAAACGCCCTGACGAAGTTTGGGTAAGTGATATTACTTACATCAAAACAGATGAAGGCAATTGTTATCTGAACATGGTCACCGATGCGTACAGCAGAAAGATAATGGGGTATGCTATAGCGGATAATATGGAAGCTGCGCAAATGAAGCAAGCTCTTCAAATGGCCGTTGGAAACAGAAAAAACAAACAACAGTCACTTATACATCATTCAGACCGAGGACTGCAATATTGCAGTGCAGAATATGTAAGTATTGCTCATCAGCATAAGATCAAAATGAGCATGACAGAAAATGGCGACCCTTATGAAAATGCATTAGCCGAACGAATGAATAGGACTTTGAAAGAAGAGTTTGGCTTGGGTGTTATATTGAAATCAAAGCTTCACGCAAAATTATTAACAGAAGAAGCCATTGATCTATACAATAATCGCCGACCTCACTTATCTTTGAAAATGAAAACACCGCAAAGTGTTTATAAACAAAAATCCCAGCTACTTGCGTAACTGGGACTATCGTAAAATCTGTCAACCTATTTCAGGACGAGACAAATATATACTACAGTAAAGAATAATTAACATTCGTGAGGAGTATTGTAAATTCAAATGTTAAATCGATGAATATTTAACATTAAATTCACATCAAAAACCCACCTTTGACTCAGTTTTATACTATATAATGGCTAAACGCGAGGTTGAAATTGTAGTAATATCCGATGTGCATTTAGGTACATACGGCTGCCATGCTAAAGAATTACTCAAATATCTTAAAAGTATTAAGCCAGGAATAGTAATTCTGAACGGAGATATTATTGATATATGGCAATTTAGTAAATCATACTGGCCAGATGCACACATGAAAGTGGTGCGACGCATCATGAAATTCGTTACCGAAAACGTACCAGTATATTACCTTACTGGCAATCATGATGAGATGTTGCGAAAATTTACCGATTTTGAGGTAGGCTCGCTACAAATACTCGATAAACTGGTGTTAGATATTGATGGTAAAAAGGCCTGGATTTTTCATGGCGACGTATTTGACGTAACGATGCAATATTCCAAGTGGTTAGCAAAATTGGGCGCAGTAGGGTACGATACGCTTATTTTACTCAATACCTTCGTTAATTTTATGTTAAAGTTGGTGGGTAAGGAGAAAATGAGTTTCTCGCAAAAAATAAAAAGTGGTGTAAAAGGGGCGGTAAAGTTTATCAACGATTTTGAGCAAACCGCCATTAGTATAGCTGCCGAAAAGGGCTATGGATATGTGCTGTGTGGACACATCCACCATCCGGAAATTAAAGTAGTGCAAACCGAGCATGGCAGTGTTACTTACCTTAATTCTGGCGATTGGGTAGAAAGTTTATCAGCCTTGGAGTACAACAAAGGTGAGTGGAAAATATACACCTACAATCCCGAAGAGTATGCTGCGGATGAAGAGATTGATCCTTCTTCGCTAGAAAATGAAGATTTGGAAGAGAAACTAAACGTAAGCATGCTTTACCAAAAAATGATTCAGGGAGAGCATGCCCCCATCGTGCAGCTTGAGCAATAACTAATCTGAAATAATATATAGCGGAGTTGAAATCCCGTAATTTTTAGTTACACAATTTATTTTACATGAAAATTTTATTTGCCATTCAAGGTACCGGAAACGGACACATAAGTAGAGCTAGAGATATTATACCTCATTTACAGCAGTACGGCGAGCTTGATTTATTAATTAGTGGCACACAAGCAGACGTAGGTTTAGACCAAGCTTTAGCCCATAAATTGCATGGTTGTAGTTTTGTTTTTGGTAAAAGTGGAGGTATCGATTACATGAAAACCTTACTGCAAAGCAAACCACTGCAATTGCTAAGCGACATTAAAAAATTACCCTTAGAAAAATACAACCTAATCGTCAATGATTTCGAGCCAGTATCGGCCTGGGCAGCACGCATGAAAAAGATACCTACTGTTTCTTTGAGTCACCAGTGCTCATTTTTATCTAATAAGGTGCCACGTCCAGCAAAAGGAGATCCTATTGCCAAATTGGTGCTCGAAAAATATGCTCGTTGTACCCATAATATTGGGTTTCATTTTAAAGAATACGACGAGTATATACACACACCGGTAATCAGACAAGAAATTAGAGATTTAGCGGTAACCAACTTGGGGCATTACACCGTGTATTTGCCAGCCTATGCAGATGGGTTTTTAGTAAAACAATTGGTAAAAATTAAAGAAGCACAATGGCAGGTATTTAGTAAACATTGCCACACAAAATACACCTTCGAAAATGTGGATGTACGCCCCATAAACAACAAAGAGTTTAACGAAAGCTTAGCATCTTGTGCGGGTATTCTTACTGGAGGCGGTTTTGAAGCACCTGCAGAGGCCTTGTTTTTAGGTAAAAAAATTATAGCTGTACCAATGAAAGGGCAATACGAGCAGCAATGCAACGCCGAAGCTTTACGTGAAATGGGAGTGCCTGTGATTGTAGAAATAAACAATAAAACAATTCTTACTATACACGATTGGGTTAAAAATGCAACTGCTATTCAGGTAAGCTATCCGTATCATAGTGCCGAAATAGTGCGAAAAATGGTAGCCGATTACGCCCGCTAGTTTTTGCCATAATTGCTTGTATATTTTGTATTATTGCACATCATGAAACATTTATGCACTAATAATATACAAAGGTGTATGCATATACTCACAAATGTTCCATCTGACAATTAAAAATATATAGTAAACAGATGAAACGTTGTGTATGTATAGTTTTTGTGTGCTTAACCATACTGGTGAATGTACAAGCTCAGCGCATAACTAAAGCAAATACGGAAGGGTTTTCCAAAAAATCATTCTCTAAAATTATCGGACAGATAGGTAATACCTATTACCTTATCCGCAGCAGCGTAGCGTTTTCTACTAAAAATACAGGTTTAAATTTAAAGGGTGGTAAATTCGAAATTACCTGTACCGACTCGGTATTGAAACAAAAGTGGGCAATCCCAATTGATTTTGCTGCCTATCCCGATGCACAAGCAGAGCAAGCAATTATTATAGGAGATAAATTGGCCTTATTCTTTTCGGCATTAAACAAGGAGACAGGAATATTAGCCCTTTATTGCCAAAACTACAGCATTGCCAATGGAGCAGTAGCGGATGCGGTACTAAAGGTGGATGAGGTGAAACAAGAAAAACGCAGAAGCAGAGGCGTTTTTTATATTGAACAAAGTAGCAGTAAGGCGTATTTGCTTGTTTTCCATCGGGAAATGACGAGTGGCGATGGGGAATTCTATCACAAAGAAAGTAGGACTCCTGCCGACTCGGTAAAAGAAACACTTAGTTGGAAAGTGTATGATACTGCTTGGAATATGGCATGGCAACGTGCCGAAGCCAATGTTGCTTATGTAGGTAACCAACAAATACGCGAAGCAGGCATTGATAACACAGGTAATGCCTACTTGCTTACTTCGTATCGTCCTGCACAAGGCGTACCTATTCGTGAGTATAAACTGCTCACTACTTCACAAAACAGCACCTTAAAAGAGTACACGATAAGCATTAGTGGTAAGTCTATTAATGATTTGAAAATGATGATAGATGAGGTAAATGAACAGGTAGTGTTAGGGGGCTTCTTTTCTGATAACAATACGTTTGTGTCCTCTGGAGTATTATATACCACCTATAGTATTGCTACAGGTTCTATGGGAAGCATTAAAGTAGAAAGCTTTAAACCCAAATTGCTTAATGATTTTGCTGGGGATAGAACAGTAAGTCGCTCTTCCGATCTTATTAATTATGAAGTAGAACGGCTTATTCTACGTAGCGATGGTGGAATTATACTTGTTGCCGAATCGAATTATGTAATCGAGTCATCTAATTACAACTCCTATTATCAACTATACACCGTTACGTTTACCTACCATTACGATAATGTACTTCTACTATCAGTAAATACAGATGGAAGTGTTGATTGGGGAACGGTATTACGCAAAAGCCAATCGTCGGAAAATGATGAAGGTTTTTACGCCTCATTTATTCTGTTTGCTGCCGAAAATCAATTATCCCTTATTTATAATAAAAGCGTACGCAGACGTACGGATATTATGCGTTTTGTAGTAGATAGTCAAGGTGTGACGGCAGAAAATACATTAGTACCGGGTAATGAAGAATTGATGCTTATGCCTCGTGGAAGTAAACAGGTATCAGCCACAGAAATGCTCATTCCTAGTACAGATAAAAGTATGCCCGGACTAATAAAAATTAGCTTCTAACATGATAATTCGTTCGCTACGCACCATACAACCTGCAAACCTAATTATACTATTTGGTGTAGAGTTTCTGTTGAGGATAATCCCCATTATCAAAAATACACCAATACCTATAGAAACGTATAAAGAACCGCTAAGTACATTGTTGTTTGTAGCGCTCAATGTAGATGGTATTAATCATATTGTTAATGTATTACTTACGGGACTTATTGTGGTTATTCAGGCATTGTTTCTCAATCAAATTGTAAGCAAGTACACGTTGTTTTTTAAGTCGTCGTACCTGCCAGCGCTCATGTACATTATCATCATGAATTCGTTGGCAGTATTTATGGTGCTAACACCACAGTTGTTTTGTAATTTTTTACTTCTGGCGATACTCGATAAAATATTTTCGCTCTATAAAACCAACAAAGCAATATCCATTACATTCGATTTAGGAATGCTATTCGCTACCTGTTCGCTATTGTATTTGCCCTATATTTTTCTAACACCGATTATTTGGCTGGGCTTGGTGTACTTTAGGCCATTTAGTTGGCGCGAGTGGTTTCTAGGATTTTTAGGACTTATTGTACCTTATTTTTTCTTGTTCGTCTACTTTTTTTGGAATAGCGATATGAGTGGTTTTTATACCTTATTTCAGCCGCTTAATCGTATTAGTGGGCTGAATATGTATATAGAGAACAATGACTTGTATGCCATTATTCCTATGTTGCTTGCCTTTATATTTTCGACCAATAAGTTGCGGGCAAATTTTTTTAAGAATATCATCATTGTGCGCAAAACCTATCAATTGTTATTCGTACTTATTTTATTAAGTATTTTATCCTTTTATATTCCTGGATACGCGCACCCAGCCCATTTTGCTATGCTTACCATACCAATGGCTATTTATATGTCGTACTATTTTTTAATAGCCAAGCGCGTATGGATATATGAAGGATTGGCGTACTGTATATTAATAACCATGTTGGTTTTTCAAGTAGTATAGTGCTGCAAGCAGTATAAAATTTTGCTACTTTTGCACTAAAATAAGCATGTAGGTGATTGTTATCCTACGGTAATTATTTAACAGAAAATAAAACACATGAAACGAGCATGGTTATCATCAACTCTAAGAGTGATGAAAAACTAAAGCGAGTTCCCCCGATAGCTATCGGGGTACACTAAAAAAATAAAATATTTTCAGATGAAACAGTCATACACTAATCTTGCACAAAAGGAGACGAAAAGAAGTATGACTGTTCCGTGTGGTAACTAAAAAACAAATTATTTTCACATGAAATTTGGCGTTGTAATATTTCCGGGGTCTAATTGCGATCAAGATATGATACATACCCTGCGCGAGGGGATGGGTCAAGAAGTGGTAGAGTTATGGCATAAAGACCATGATTTAAAAGGGTGCGATTTTATTGTACTTCCCGGAGGTTTCTCTTTTGGGGATTATTTACGCTCTGGTGCAATTGCACGATTTTCGCCAATTATGCAAGAAGTAATACAGTTTGCAGCTAAAGGAGGATACGTATTTGGTGTATGTAATGGCTTTCAAATACTGACCGAAGCAGGGTTAGTACCAGGCGCATTGTTGCACAACAATAGCCGTAAGTTTATATGTAAAAATGTACATATAACTCCTGATAATACCAGCAGTCTGCTTACCCAAAACATACCAGCAGGTAGTGTATTGAAAATTCCTATTGCGCATGGCGAAGGCAAGTTTTTTGCCGATACAGACACTATAAAAAGACTAGAAGATAATAACCAAATACTTTTTAGATACTGTAACGAACAAGGCGAAATAACAGATGCGGCAAATCCAAACGGGTCGTTGAATAATATTGCAGGGGTATGTAATGCTACAAAAAATGTGTTTGGTATGATGCCACATCCTGAGCGTGCAGCCAGCAACATGGTGGGCAACACCGACGGTATTGTGTTGTTCGAATCTATTTTATCACTGGTGCGCCATTAATGGATATTGCTATTGACATTGGCAATAGCTACACCAAAATAGGTGTATTTGTTTCCAATACGCTACAAGAGGTACTAACCGTTGCGGTCCTTACTCCACAAACAGCCAAGGAGTTAGTGCAGCGCTTTAAGCCTCAAAAAATTATCTTTAGTAGCGTTGCTGCCGATGCGGGCAAGGTGGCTTCTTATTTTGCAGGTACAACCTGCGTCCTATTTACACAAAGCACTTCTGTTCCTATCAAAAATGCATACGCATCACCACAAACACTAGGTTTAGATAGGTTAGCAGCAGCAATTGGCGCTACAGCACAACACGCGGGTAGTAGCATGGTAATAGATGCAGGCTCTTGTCTTACCATGGATTTTGTACAAAATGGCGATACATTTATTGGTGGTGTTATTTCTCCAGGCTTACACATGCGTTTTAATTCGCTACATACCTTTACGCAAAAATTACCGTTGTTACAGCCAGATGGCGCATTTGCTGCTACTTTAGGAAATACCACTACAACGGCAATGATAGCAGGTGTACAATTAGGTTTTATAGAAGAAATAAAAGGAACGATAGCTCGCTACGAACAGCAGTATGGGCAATTTAAAATTATAGTATGTGGTGGCGATAGCTCTTTTTTGGAGGGCTATCTAAAAAACAGCATCTTTGCAAAACGTATTATTTATAGCCCGCATTTGGTGCTAATGGGTTTATATGCGGTCCTTCAACATCATGAGTAGTAAAAAAATAACGAGTACCCTTCTTTTACTGTTAGCTTGTAGCAGTTTGTGGGCACAAAATAGCATTTCACCTTATTCTCGATTTGGCATTGGTCAGTTAGAATCTAACCGCTTGGCAGCACAAGCTGGCATGGGTGGTATTGCTTCTGCATTGCGTAATCCAGAAAGCATTAGCATACAAAATCCTGCTTCGTATAGCGCACTAAAAGCCACTACTTTTGATGTAGGCGCAGGTGCCACAATAGTGCGATTAACAAATAATCAACGCGACCAAGTAAACGTAACAGCCAATATTAGGTACTTTACTTTTGCTTTTCCGGTAACAAAAAAATGGGGATTGGCTTTTGGCATATTACCTTATAGTAGTGTTGGATACCAAATTACCGATCAACAAATCACTGCAAACGGAGATGCCGTTAAATATATTTATTCGGGCGAAGGTGGATTATCTCAGTTCTTTTTGGGTAATGGCTTTACTCTTGGTAAAAATTTATCAGTAGGAGTAAACGCAGGATACTTGTTTGGTAATATTGCTAATAAACGTGCTCTTGAATATACATCTACTCAAAACACCTTAAATACCCGTATCTCCAATAGTGTATCTGTAGGCAGCGTTTTTGCAAATTACGGACTACAATACACGATAAAGCGTGGCGAAGACCAAAAAATAATTATTGGCTATTCAGGGGCTTTAAGTACTAAGCTCAATGCAACCCAAAGTACAATAGCAGATCGCTATTTTTATCAAGGTACTGCCCAGCGTGTTGTGGATACTATCCAAAATACAGAATCCTCAAATTTAAAGGTAACGCTACCTGCCAATCATAACATAGGTATAACTTGGCAGCAAGCACGTAAGTGGTTAGTTGGGGTAGAGGGTTATTATGGTAACTGGGCACAATACCGCAGCGATGTTGATAAAACAAAGCTTGAAAACAGTTATGGTGTTGCTATTGGCACACAATTTACGCCAAACGACAACGCTATTGGTAATTACCTAAAAAACATAGATTATAGATTGGGAGTACGCGCAGGCAAGAGCTTCTTGATGCTTAATAGTACTACAATAAACGAACGCGAAGTTTCGGTTGGTTTAGGATTGCCATTAGCAAAAGTGCGTTCTAAAGTTAATATTGCTGTTGCCTACACCAACAGAGGTACTGTAGAAAATAATTTACTCAAAGAAGAAATACTCTCTTTTCAGTTAGGACTTGTACTGAGCGACACCTGGTTTGTTCGCCGTAAATACGATTAAGACTTTATTTTCTCCATTATAGTATGCCTCTGAAACGAGTAAGTTGAGTTGTTTTCGTCAAGGTACTCATACATCATTAAAGCTTTTTCATACAGCTTTTTCTTTGTCTCGTTGTCCTTCATTGCCTCAAACTGTTCGGCAAGTTGAAAAAGAATATCGGCAAACATATTCCAATTGTCATTACTTAACCTTTTGGCTTGCAGTTTTACAATAAGTTCATCTGCCGAAAGGGTTATTAGTTCATCAATAGGTAAGTCTAGGTGCTCCCGTAATATGGTGTTGGTAATTTCTACTCCCTCATGTATCTGCCCTCGGCTTTTTAGCCCCATTAAATCCGCCAATAGTTTTTCAAGCACCTGCCCAAGCTGATCAATCTGTTTTTTTATGAAATCTTCTTGTTGCAATTGATTAGTTGCTTTGCGAGAGTCTAATTCTTTACCAACTTTTTATACGTAGTGCCGTCTGCTGTGTGTACCTCAACAAAATAGATACCTGCTGGCAAATGGGCTATATCCATATTTACTTCATCGGCAGCATTGTTTTGTACTTGATACAACAACTTTCCAATAGCATTGTAAAGCAGTACTTGTGTTGGTTTTGTACTATTTAGTACTACGGTCACACTGCTTTGTGCCGGATTAGGAAATAAATAGGCAACAGGGGCAAGGGTAGTCTGTTGTACACCTGCTACTACACCATCAGCAGTAATAAATTGCTCACTTATTTCGGTGCCAAAATTAGGTTCATAGGTTTTGATAATGCTGTTATCAAGATTTTTTAAACGCATAAACCCATTTCCATCACTATTAAAGGTAAAAAAGGATAGGCCGTCTTTATTTTTATCTATTAGGCGTAATTTGTAGCAACCATCAGGCAAACGTAAGGTGTCTTTGTACATAGTACCTCCTTTAAGTCCTTTTTTCTCGAATACATTAATGCCGTTTGCGTCTGTTACATAATATTCGCTTTGTGTGCCCTTGCTATTGGTGCGCAGTTCTACAACAAGTATTCCTGGCAACTGGGTAACAGCATCAAATGCAGAGGTAAGCATATTATTTACTGTATTGTCATCAGCTATTCCATTGGGTTTAGCTATAAAGGCAAAAAAAGTTCTTTTTTCATTTCCAATTAGACTTATAGGGTCTAATACAATTTCTTGTGCTTGCCATGGCGCTATGTCGCCTGTCCAATTGGTAGTTTTAGTAATGCCGTTTTGTACTCCGTAAGTAATTTCTAAAGTGGTAAGTTTTTGCGCAGTATTGTTACGCACCAAAATTTTAGGTTGTCCGCAAATAGGATTCATACGAGCATATTCAAACCGATTGCTGGGGGCAATAATGTCTTCTATTTCCGCATCGTTGGTAGCTGTTGCTGGTGCATAATAAATCAATTGCGTAGCTATGTTATATCCCGCCTGATTGCCTACAAAATTTGTATACTCACTCATGTTTACATCTACCGAAAAACTATCGGTTAGATTAATAAAAGGCGTAAGTTCGTTGTAAAACGGAGTAATTGCAGCACCAGGGCACCAATTGGCACGATTGTATAACCAAGTGCCGGGTTGTGGAAATAAAGGATTTAAACCACAGTCGTCTCTCCATATTTCATTCTGAAATTTTTCTTCATCATTTATAAATACAAAAGCAGTTTTACGGCAAAACTCTGCACAATTTTGAGTAGTTCCTCCGCCGTGTCCAGTTTGTAGGGTACGTAAGCGTACAGACTGTGCGCCTGCGGGTAGTTTAAACTTACGTGCAATAAGACGCTCCTCTATAGATGTATTTGGATTTCCATATTCAAAATAGCCCGAATATACATTAGCCACTTCTATCGCCTTGCGGGTAGGTGTGCCCTTAATTAATTCAAAATCTGTGGTAACGGTAAATCCATCCGAGTATCCCTCGTAAAACAAACGTATTTCTACTGAATCATGCAATAATGAAGCATAATCTGTTACATCCATTCTGAAAGTGCGCGCAAAGCTTTTGGTGTAACCGCCTGCATATGGGGTAATGTAACGGGCAAATTCGATATCTTCTTTTATTTCTTTGCCAGCAGTATCTAACACACCCGTAGGTTTACGGATAAATACTTTAGTAGTATAATCCCACTCACTACAACCCTTATCAGGGCAACCAATAGTAAAGTACAACCATATTTTACGAAACGATTCGGTAGCTGGAGGAAACAAACCCTTGGCATCAAATGCATTGTAATAATTCATATGTGTACGATTGTGTACACGTACAGTAGTAGTATCTGCTGTTTGGCTAAATGCAGCGCACGTTATACCACTTAAAAGAAGTGCAAAAAAGAAAAAACGTTTCATCTATATTTTAATTAAGAGTTGTCGAGTAAAAACAAATGTAATACAATCTTTAATTAATTTTGCCACATGATAGCTACAAGGTGTACGGCTCTTTTACTAAGTATGGGATTGTTAATGGCAACTGCTTGCCAAAACAACATGAGCGAGGTAGAGGCGCTCACCGCTAAAAAAACGGAAGTGCAGGTAGAAACCAGCAGAACGGTAGAAATTACATTCAGTGATTCGGCTATTGTAAAAGCAAAACTCTATACACCAGTAATGCTCCATTACTTGAGTGCCGACCCGTATGTAGAAATGAAGGAAGGCGTAAAGGTGAATTTTTACACACCAGAAATAGTAATAGAGAGCCGTTTATCCGCCAATTATGCCATACGCTATGAGTCGCGGCGCATGGTAGAACTAAGGAATAATGTAGTGGTAACCAACAGCAAAGGTGAACGCTTAGATACCGAACAACTCAACTGGGATGAGAACAAGAAATTGCTTTACTCTGATAAGTTTGTAAAAATCACCACCCCTGATAAGGTAATTTATGGTGAAGGCTTTGAGTCGAATCAAAATTTTACCAAGTACAAAATATTTAAAATAAAGGGAATGGTAGCGGTAAAAGACGAATTACAACCCTAAAATGGAGACTGCAAATCAATTTTAAAATGCAGTGCGAACTTTTTTAATGATTTTGTATCTTGCGCCCTCTTTTACATTTTGATTTTAATACTGTTAAGCACAAATTAGCATGGAAATAATGACAACGTTGCGCAACCGCGCAGGAATTTTTATGGTAGCAGCCATTGTTTTGGCTATTGCCGCTTTTTTAATCAGTGATGCCGTGCAATCGGGTCAGCCATTTATGCAAGCATCGCAAAATGAAATTGCCGAGATTTCGGGTAAAACCATTTCGTACCAAGAGTTTGACGAACGCTTACAGCCAGTTGCCGAAAATCTTAAAAATCAAATGAACGCAAGTACATTGGATGCATCGATGATGGGCTATGCAGTAGATCAGGCATGGAATCAAATGGTTTCTGAAATTGTACTTAAAAAGCAATTAGAAAAATCGGGTGTTGTAGTAGGTGGCGAAGAATTATTCGACATGGTACAAGGCAATAACGTGCATCCTGAAGTGCGCAGAGCATTTACTAATCCACAAACGGGTGTATTTAATCCTCAAGAGGTAATGCGTTTCTTGCAAACACTTGATGAAGACGAAACTGGCGAACGCCGCAAACAATGGCTTGCCTTTGAAAAAAGTATTGACGACCAGCGCAAGCAGCAAAAATATTTCAACCTTATAAAAGGTGGTATGTACATTACTAAAGTACAAGCACAAGAAGATATCGCTTCAAAAGCCAAAACAGCTACTATGCAATACGTGCTATTGGATTACGCATCAGTTTCTGATTCGGCTGTAAAAATTACCGAGTCTGATTTAGAAGCATATTTAGCGGCCAACAAAAACAAATACAAGCAAAAGGAAGAGCAACGCACATTCGAGTACGTAATATTTGATGCTAGCCCTTCTGCTGCAGATTCGGCAGATGCTAAATTGTATATTGAAGAAAAAGCAGCAGAACTAAGCACAACTACAGATGATTCTTTATTTGTAGCCCTAAACGCCGAAACAAAGACGTCATTGGCATTTAGTAAAAAAGGCACATTGTCTCCAATGCTTGATACGGTAATGAACAGCAAATCGGTAGGGTACATTTATGGTCCTTACAAAGAAGGTAATGCCTATAAAGTTGCCAAATTGGTAGCGGTAAAAAGCTTACCAGATTCAGTAAAAGCGCGTCATATTCTTATAAAGCCAGTAAATGGAGATGCAGCAGCAGCTAAAACAAAAGCAGATAGCTTAGTAAAAAGTATAAAGGCAGGAGCAAATTTTGCTGATGTAGCAAAGCAAAATTCAGAAGATCCTGGTTCGGGAGCTAAAGGTGGCGATTTAGGTTACTTCTCTTCAGGAATGATGGTAAAACCATTTGAAGATGCTTGTTTCAATGGAAAAATTGGTGAAATTCAGTTGGTGCAAAGTCAATTTGGGTATCATATTATTCAAGTACAAGACCAAAAGAATTTTCAAAAGAACATGAAAGTGGCTGTTATCGATAGAACAATAACACCAAGCGATAAAACTATTCAGTTGGCATTTGCGAAGGCAAATGGATTTTTAGCAAAAGCGACCAGTGAGGAAACGTTTAATGCTACAGCTACCACTGAAAAATTGAGTAAGCGTGTTGCCGAAAATATTTCGGAAAACGACAAGTTTATTGCAGGCTTAGATAACCCACGCGAAATTATCCGTTGGGCATTTAAAGCCGAAAAAGGGGATGTATCTACCTTATTCGATTTAGGAAGTTCATTTATTGCTGCACAGCTAACGGCTATTCAGCCATCTGGAACTAAAGAACTAGCGCAAGTAAAATCAGAAATTGAAGCGGCCGTTCGTGTAGAAAAGAAAGCAGAGTTATTAAAAAGCAAAGTTGAAGGAGCTACTACATTAGAACAAGCAGCTCAAAAAGCAAATGCTAAAGTAGATACTGCATCAAACGTAACGTTTGCTTCGGCTGTAATTCCTGGAGTAGCGCGCGAGCCAAAAGTAATAGGTGCAGCATTCGCACTTAAAAAAGGAACAGTTTCTCAGCCACTAAAAGGTGATCGCGGTGTATATGTTATTAAAGTAACTGATTTTATAGAACCTACTATTAAACAAGACGTGCTAATTACAAAAGCTCAGCTTACTAGCATTGCAAAATCACGTGTGGATGGCGAAGTATTTGAAGCACTAAAAGACAAAGCAGAGATAAAAGATAATCGCGCGAAATTCTATTAATCGGTTTTTAAACCTAACTTTATAAATCTAAAAGGGTAATTTATTGTTATCCTTTTAGATTTTTTGTTTTTATGGAGATTACCGAAGATTTTGTAAATAAAGTAGCTAATAGTGGTTTAATCACCTTCGATTTGGCACAGCACAAAGCTGTTGGCGAGCGTGTGGTGTATGATATAAAAGAGAATCTTTTTCAGGGATTAATGCTTAGGGAGAAAGATTTTAGAGAATTTGTAAAAAATAACGATTGGGCAAACTATCAAGACAAGCATATTGCTATTACGTGCAGTGCTGATGCAATAGTACCCACTTGGGCATATATGTTGTTGGCTGTAAAATTGCAACCATATGCTAAAACAGTATTTTTTGGTACACTAGCCGAAATGGAAGTGCAGTTATTTAAGCAAGCATTAAACCAAGTAGATTTTGCACCGTTTAAAAATCAACGTGTAGTAATAAAGGGCTGCGGCGATGTAGAAGTACCGATAGCCGCATACGTAGACCTTACAGCCCGCTTACAACCCATTACTAAAAGTATAATGTATGGAGAACCTTGCTCAACAGTGCCTCTTTTTAAAAGTAAAGATTAGTCAGTGGTTTGTACTAATGCTTTTTTGTGTAACATCTTCTGCATATGCTCAAGATGATGTTGCGGTACTCAAAACAAATGCTTTTCAAACAGGCGAAGAAATAAAGTACAAAATAAAATACGGTTTTATTACCGCTGGAGAGGCTGTATTACGCGTAAGAGAAGCTGATAAATTGATTGCTGGTAACAAAACCACCCATTTAGTAGCCGAAGGTAAAACAACCAATGCCGTAAAGTTTTTGGTTAAGGTAACGAATAGATACGATTCGTATATAGATCCTAAAACTTTATTGCCTTACTTATTTACCGAGAGTGTGCAGGAAGATAATTACCACAGAGATGGATATATAAGTTTTGATAGAAAGAATGATAGGGTAGTTACTGCAAAAAAAACAGAAGAGGTTCCAGAAGGCACATTAGATATCATTTCCTCCCTTTTTTATGCGCGCTCGTTGGATATTAGTAAGGTTAATATTGGCGAAACCATTAATCTAAAATACTACATGGAAGATGGTTGTTATCCGTTAGACGTTGTGTATATGGGTAAAGAAGTGATTAAAACCAAATTGGGTAAATACGAATGTCTTAAGTTTTCGCCATCGCTTTTGCCTGGTAGAGTTTTTCGTAAGGACAGCAGAATGTATTTATGGGTAAGTAATGATGCCAATCGCATACCAATGCGTGTAGAAGCTGAGATTTTAATAGGCTCTGTGTATTTAGATGTGGTTTCTGCAAAGGGACTTAAGAACGAAACTACAGCAAAAGTAAGGTAATGATTTCAGTAGATAATATTGTAGTTACCGATGAGGTAATTGCCAATAACTTTGTGTGTAATCTTAATAAATGCAAAGGGGCTTGTTGTATTGAGGGAGATAGCGGTGCCCCTTTAGAGGTAGCAGAATTAGATATTTTAAAAGAAATTTACCCATCAGTAAAGCCCTATATGGCAGCTAAGGGTATTGAGGCTGTAGAGAAAGACGGAGTATATGTAACGGACTTTGAAGGGGATTATACCACTACCTGTGTTGATACCAATAAAGAATGTGCGTATGTGATTTGGGAAAATGGTATTACCCAATGCGCTATAGAAAAGGCGTTTAACGATGGTAAGATAACCTACAAAAAACCAATATCTTGCCACTTATATCCTATTCGTATTACCAAATACCCCGAATTTGATGTGTTGAAGTACGACAAATGGAGTATTTGTGCTCCTGCGTGTAGTTTTGGTGATGAACTAAAAGTGCCTGTGTATAAGTTTTTGAGAGATCCCCTTATTCGAAAGTATGGGCAAGAGTGGTATGAAACACTCGAACAAAACATAGCAGACAGCGATGTTGACTAACATTTAACTGAATACCAATCAAATTTGTATTTTCGCAGCAATTCTTTACACTAAAAAACATGAAGGGAATAATACTTGCCGGTGGAGCCGGAACGCGCTTGCATCCACTTACGCTTGCCATGAGCAAGCAAATGATGCCAGTTTATGATAAACCCATGATTTATTACCCCCTATCGGTATTAATGATGGCGGGTATTAATGAAATTCTTATCATTTCTACTCCTCAAGATTTACCTAATTTTCAAAAACTATTGGGTGATGGTCATCAAATTGGATGTAAATTTTCTTACAAAGTGCAACCAAGCCCTGATGGTTTGGCGCAAGCCTTTGTATTAGGGGAAGAATTTATCGGTAAAGATAGTGTAGCCCTTATCTTGGGGGATAATATATTTTATGGCTCGGGCCTACAAGAATTACTGCAAAGCAATAGCCACCCAGATGGAGGTGTTGTTTTTGCCTACCATGTGTCCGATCCCGAGCGCTATGGCGTAGTAGAGTTTGATGCAAATAACAAAGCTATTTCTATTGAAGAAAAACCGGTACAACCAAAATCGAACTATGCCGTACCTGGATTATACTTTTATGATAATTCGGTAGTAGAGATTGCTAAAAACATCAAACCATCTCCACGTGGAGAATACGAGATAACCGACGTAAACAAAGTGTATCTTAGTAAAAATAAGCTTAAAGTAGGTATTCTAAGTAGAGGAACGGCTTGGTTGGATACTGGAACCTTTGCATCACTAATGCAAGCTGGACAGTTTGTACAGGTAATAGAAGAGCGACAAGGGTTGAAAATAGGATGTATTGAAGAGATAGCATACAGAATGGGATACATCAATGCCGAACAGTTGCGTGCAGTAGCCGAGCCCTTAGTAAAGAGTGGTTACGGAGCCTATTTATTAAAACAGATAAAAAATTAGCAAATGAAGTATCTTGGTCAGGAGCTTTCTAAATTTCATAAGCAACTAAAGTTTGCTATCAATCAGTATCAGTCACCGAAAATTGATAAAGCAAAAGTTCAGAATATAGTTATTTGTGGCTTAGGTGGTTCGGGTATAGCAGGGCAAATCATTAAAAATTACTTTGCTGATAAAATGCATCTGCCTGTTGATGTTGTAGCAGATTATGTGTTACCTAAGTATGTTTCTACACATACATTGGTTATTGCGTGTTCGTACTCTGGTGATACAGAGGAAACATTAAATGCCTATGCTATTGCCCACGAAAAGGGAGCACAAATAGTAGTTATTACCAAAGGAGGAAAATTGCTTGCCTTGGCTGAAGAACACGGCTATACTGTGTATAAAGCAGAGGGCGGGTTTCAGCCCCGCGTAGCGCTTGGTTATTCGTTGGGCTATCTGTTAATGCTATTTTATGATTTATTGGGACAGCACAAAACGCCTGAATTACTCCTACTCACAGACAAAATGAGTAATGCAAGCGATTATATTGCGCGTTCGGCAAGTTTAGTAAGTGCATTTGACAAAACAATAAAGCAGAAGTATATAATTGTCGCTGACACGTATTATCAGGCTTTGGCAGTGCGTTTAGCGAATCAGATTCAAGAGAATGCTAAATTGGAAGCCTTTGCTGTGATTTTGCCAGAAGCTAATCATAATGTGATTGAAACCTACTACGAAAAATGGGATGGAAATTATATTTTCTTAAATAGCGGAAGTCATTTGCGTACGAATCAACGCTTCTACTTTATTAAAGAGTTGATTAAAAAGCAAGGTAATTCTATGATGGAAATACCTGTTGCAGATAATAGTTTAAGCTCGCTTTTGGATAGTGCTTATTTAAATGATTGGATTTCGTTACAAATAGCGGATAAAGTGAGTGCTATTTCTAATACAGTACCTAATATTAATGAGTTGAAAAAATTCTTATCAGAACAGAAATAAGTAAGATGAAAGTAGCCTTAATAACCGGTATAACAGGACAAGATGGAGCGTATTTAGCAGAGTTTTTGCTAAAAAAAGGATATATGGTGCATGGGGTGAAGCGTAGAAGTTCGCTTTTCAACACAGATAGAATTGATCATCTGTATCAGGATCCTCATGAGAAAAATATTAACCTGAAATTGCATTATGGCGATTTAACGGATTCTACCAATCTTATTCGTCTTATTCAAGAAACACAGCCAGACGAAATCTATAATTTAGCGGCACAAAGTCACGTAAAGGTGAGTTTTGACACACCTGAATACACAGCGAATGCCGATGGAATAGGTACATTACGTATTGTAGAGGCCGTACGTTTATTAGGTTTAATCAACAAAACAAAGGTATATCAAGCATCTACTTCGGAATTGTATGGATTGGTGCAAGCGGTGCCACAAAGCGAAACAACTCCATTTTACCCACGTTCTCCGTACGCAGTAGCCAAAATTTACGGATATTGGATTACAGTAAATTACCGAGAGGCATATGGTATGTTTGCCTGTAATGGCATTCTTTTCAATCACGAAAGCCCTATTCGGGGAGAAACTTTTGTTACTCGTAAAATTACACGTGCTGCAGCTAAAATAGCTATGGGACTACAAGATTGCGTCTATTTAGGTAATTTAGATGCACAACGGGATTGGGGTCACGCCAAGGATTACGTAGAGGCAATGTGGCTTATTTTACAGCAAGAGAAGCCAGAGGATTATGTAATTGCTACTGGAGTTACCACACGCGTACGCGAATTTGTACGTATGGCTTTTTCAGAGTGCGGAATTGAAGTAGAGTTTAGTGGTAAGGATGCAAATGAAAAGGGAGTGATTATTGATATCGACTATGTAAAATTAGCTGAGTTGAAAATCGATGGCGAGCATCTTAAACTAGGTCAAACTATTGTAAAAGTGGATCCTAAGTACTACCGTCCAACCGAGGTTGATTTATTGTTAGGAGATCCTACCAAAGCACAAACCCAATTGGGTTGGAAACCTAAATATGATTTACCAGCATTGGTAAAAGACATGATGCAGTCTGATATTCATTTAATGCAAAAAGATAAATATTTGGCAGATGGTGGATACAAAATTTTGAATTATTTCGAGTAGATGCTCAAGAGTTTTAACACTGCTCCGTTTTAAACCGAGCAGGGTTTTTTATTTAAAGAACAATGGAGAAAATAGCAATAATTGGTTTAGGGTATGTGGGTTTACCATTGGCTGTGGCATTTGGCAAAGAGTACCAAACTATAGGGTTTGATATTGATGAAGACAGGGTTCAAGAGCTTAATAAGGGTATTGACAGGACCTTAGAGGTAAACGAGGTAGAACTACAAGGCGCAAAAAAATTACAATTTTCTTCTACGATAGATGCAATTATATCGTGCACTGTTTATATAGTAACGGTGCCAACTCCTATAGATCGCTTTAAAAAACCTGATTTGAGTTTCTTGATAACAGCCAGCAAAATGTTGGGAGCTATTTTGAAGAAAGGAGATATCGTAATTTATGAATCTACCGTTTATCCTGGATGTACAGAAGAAGATTGTGTTCCAGTGCTAGAAAGAGTAAGTGGACTCAAATACAATGTAGATTTCTTTTGTGGATATTCACCCGAGCGCATTAATCCTGGAGACAAGGTGAATACACTTACTAAGATCAAAAAAGTAGTGAGTGGTAGTACACCTGCAATAGCACAAAAAGTAAATGCTTTGTATGCTAGTATTATTACGGCGGGCACACATTTAGCGCCTTCTATAAAAGTAGCAGAGGCTAGTAAAGCTATAGAAAACGCACAGCGTGATGTAAATATATCCTTTGTAAATGAATTGGCACTTATTTTTGATAAAATGGGTATTGATACAAATGATGTAATAGAAGCAGCAGCTACCAAATGGAATTTTTTGAAGTATAAACCAGGATTAGTTGGCGGACATTGCATAGGAGTTGACCCATACTATTTGGCGCACAAGGCAGAATCGCTAGGCTACCACCCACAAGTAATCCTATCAGGTAGGAGAGTGAATGACAATATGGGCATGTTTGTAGCCAATAAGGTGATTAAGTTGATGATTAAAAAGGGGCACAAAGTGGATGGTGCAAAAGCATTATTACTTGGTGTTACTTTCAAAGAAAACTGTCCAGATACTCGAAATTCTAAGGTAATAGATATTTACAATGAGTTAATTCAGTTTGGATTGAAAGTAGATGTGTATGACCCTTGGGCTGATAAAAGTGCAGTAAAGCACGAATACGGGATAGAGTTAGTACAAGAGCCTGCGTCTAAATATGATGCAATTATTATAGCAGTTGCCCATAATGAATTTTTAACTATGGATTACGCAGCTTTAAAAGATACCGATGGGGTAATTTTTGATACAAAAGCGATGCTTGATAGGTCTTTGGTGGATTCTCGTTTATAAAAGAAGCATACTCAATAATGTCAACACTACTTCACAATAGTATCCAAATGGTTGACCTAAAAGGTCAATACCAACACGTAAAAACTGAAATAGATCATGCAATTATGCAATGCATAGAAAGTGCGGCATTTATCAATGGTCCCGGGGTTAAAGTATTTGAACAAAAACTAGCAACGTATTTGGGTGTAAAACATGTAATTGCTTGTGCCAATGGTACAGATGCGTTACAAATTGCGATGATGGCACTCAACCTAAAGCCTGGCGATGAGGTAATCGTTCCTGCTTTTACCTATGTGGCCACGGCAGAGGTAATAGCATTATTGCAATTAGTTCCAGTAATGGTTGACGTAGATGCAACTAATTTTAATACAACTGCAAATTTAATAGAGGCAGCTATTAGGCCTAAAACAAAAGCTATAGTTCCAGTACATTTGTTTGGGCAATCGGCTCCTATGGAGGCCATTATGAAAGTTGCAAAAGCACACAAACTGTATGTAATAGAAGATACAGCACAAGCAATTGGAGCTATTTATACCAATTCTGATGGTAGTAGACACAGTGCAGGGTCAATTGGTGATATTGGATGTACTTCGTTTTTCCCTTCCAAAAACTTGGGATGTTATGGAGATGGAGGAGCTCTTTATACAAATAATGATGAATTAGCCAGCACTATTCGTAAAGTAGCGAATCACGGACAGTCTAAAAAATATCACCATGAGATTGTCGGTGTTAACTCTCGTTTAGATACCCTTCAAGCAGTAGTATTGTCCGTCAAATTAGATCGATTAAGTGAGTATGCAGCGGCACGTAACAAAGCAGCAGATTACTATGATAAAGCATTGGCCGCTGTTGATGGAATAGAAATACCTAAAAGAGAAGCCTATAGTTCACACGTCTTTCATCAATACACACTAAAGGTAAGTGCAAGTAAGCGGGATGCACTTAAACAGTTTTTAGAAGAGAAGGGTGTGCCAAGCATGGTTTATTATCCTATACCGTTGCACCACCAGCCAGCCTATAAAACCTCAAGGTATGCTCATAATGCCTTTCCGATAGCCGAAGCATTAGCTAAGAGTGTATTGTCATTGCCGATGCATACGGAACTTACCGAAGATCAGTTAGATTATATCTCTAAATCAGTAATTCAGTTTTTCAAATAATATGACGAATGATCAACAATACTTTGCCCATTCAACAGCCGTAATTGATGAAGGGTGCAAAATAGGTAACGGAACAAAAATATGGCACTTTTGTCATATCATGTCTCCTTGTACTATTGGTAACGATTGTAATATTGGGCAAAATGTGGTAGTAGCGCCAGAAGTTGTTTTGGGTAATAATGTAAAAGTACAGAACAATGTGTCTATTTATACTGGAGTAACGTGTGCGGATGATGTTTTTTTAGGTCCCTCATGTGTATTTACCAATGTAATTAACCCCCGAAGTGCAGTAAATCGTAAAGCTGAATATGCCAAAACACATGTAGGTAAAGGCGCAACTATCGGTGCTAACGCCACTATTGTTTGCGGTAATGATATTGGCGAGTATGCATTTATTGGCGCAGGTGCAGTTGTTACCAAAGCGATTGCTGCTTATGCTTTGGTGGTAGGTAATCCCGCCAAACAAATAGGATGGGTGGGAGAATTTGGACACCGATTGCAGTTTGATGAAAATGGCAATGCAACCTGTATGGAAAGTGGGCAAGTGTATGAATTAGAAAATAATAGGGTATCACGGGTAAGCTAATGAATCCAAAAATAAAATTTGCAGTAGTAGGCTGTGGGCATATTGGTAAACGTCATGCAGAAATGATACAGCGCAATACTGCTGCCGAACTTGTAGGATTAATAGATGAGATGCCTAAGGATGCTTTAAATCTAACTGAATTTAATGTTCCATTCTTTAGTTCTTTAACTGAATTTTTATTATCTGGAACCGCTGTGGATGTAATTACTATAGCCACACCTAATGGGTTTCATGCCGAGCAAGCTTTGCAGTGCTTAGCAGCTAAAAAGCATGTGGTAATTGAGAAACCCATGGCGTTGCATAAGCAAGATGCCGAGAGGGTAATATTTAAAGCTTTGGAAGTAAACAAGCAGGTTTTTGTGGTAATGCAGAACCGCTACTCGCCACCATCTGTATGGATAAAGGAACTTGTTGACTCCAAAAAATTAGGCAAAATATTCATGGTACAGTTAAACTGTTACTGGAACCGAGACGAGCGTTACTATACAGCCGATAGCTGGCATGGCAAAAAGGCGTTAGACGGGGGAACATTGTTTACCCAGTTTAGCCATTTTATCGACATGATGTACTGGTTATTTGGAGATATAACACAAATACAGGCAAAATTCAATGATTTTAATCACCAAAAACTAACAGACTTTGAAGATTCTGGCTTTGTAAGTTTCGATTTTGTAAACGGAGGTATGGGTTGTTTAAACTATTCTACTTCGGTATGGAATCAGAATCTAGAAAGCAGTATGACCATTATTGCTGAGAATGGGAGTGTTAAAATTGGAGGTCAATACATGAATGAAGTAGAATATTGCCATATTAAAGATTATATCATGCCTGAATTAACACCAACCAATCCAGGGAATGATTATGGTGCGTACAAAGGCTCGGCACAAAATCACAATTATGTTATCAAAAACGTAGTGGATGTATTACAAGGAAAAACAACAATTAGTACAAATGCCTTAGAGGGGCTAAAGGTGGTGGATATCATCGAACGGATTTATAATGAATTAAAAATTAAGAAGTAAGAATTTTATTATCCATTTTCAATTCTCAATTTTCCATTAGCAATACTATCTTTGCCACAATTCATTAAATTAACTAGTATTTCATGTCCTTATTGAAAAAAAGCATACTCGGATTTAGCGTAATTATATTATTCTTTTATTCGGTAACAGCAGTAGCCCAAACTAATAGCCTATCTCAACAAAATTTGGCGGCTGTAAACGTAGATGATCTTTCTGACGAGCAGATAAAGCAGTTTATCAATCAGGCACAGCTAAGTGGATTGACTGTAGAACAGTTGCAACGCGAAGCTTTGAGCAGAGGTCTGCGTACTGAGGAATTACAAAAACTACAAGCGCGAATAGAGAAGATAACAGCAGGGGGCAGCACTCCGAAGAAAAACGATGATGGGGAACTAGCTACCAAGCAGCCAGAAAAACTTAGAAAGGACACATTTGACACCGATAAATTTATTGCGGTATTCAATCAATTAAAACCACGCATTTTTGGCGCAGAACTGTTTACCAATAAAAATTTAAGTTTCGAACCTAATCTTAAATTACCTACCCCAAAAAACTATACCATCGGTCCTGATGATGAGTTAATAATTGATATATGGGGGGCATCACAACAAACATATAAGAAAAAAGTATCGCCAGAAGGAAGTATTCGATTAGAGTTGGTAGGTCCTGTTTTTGTAAATGGACTAACTATTGAGCAAGCTTCACAGCGTATTATAACCAGATTGGGGCAATTTTATTCAGGTTTGCGCACTAATCCGCAAACAACTTTTGCTCAAGTAAGTATAGGCACTATTCGTACCATAAAGGTAAGTATCATTGGGGAAGCTACCCTGCCAGGAACATACAGTTTACCATCATTAGCTTCTGTTTTTAATGCGTTATACGCCTGTGGTGGTCCTTCTGAAAATGGTTCTTACCGTAACATAGAAGTAATTCGTAATAATAAGGTAATTCGTAAACTCGACGTATATTCATTTATGGTAAACGGAGATCAAAAAGAGAACATTCGTTTAGAAGATCAAGATATCATTCGTATACAGGCATATACCAATAGAGTAGAGTTGGTAGGAGAGATTAAACGTCCCGGATTTTACGAGGCAAAACAAGGCGAGAGTTTAGATAAGTTGATAGAATATGCTGGTGGTTTTACCAATGCTGCCTATAGCGACCAGCTAAAACTTACCCGTAATACTGGTAAAGAATTAAATGTGCAAGATGTATCTAAAGCAAACTTAACAACATTTATGCCTCAAAAAGGAGATAAGTACACAGTTGGTAAAGTCCTTGATAGATTTCAAAATCGTATTCAGATAACTGGGGCTGTATTTAGACCTGGTAGTTATTCATTAGAGAACAATGCCACAGTTGCTACGCTTATTAAAAGTGCGGAGGGGGTAAGAGAAGATGCTTTACTTACCCGTGCTGTTATTTACCGTAAAGATGACAACTTAAATTTACAAGTTTTAGCTATCGATTTGGGTGGAATTATTACTGGTAAAAATGCAGATATTTCTTTGTTGCGAGAAGATAGCTTGATAGTATATTCTTCGGTGGACTTGCAGGAAGCTAAAACAGTAAGTATTGACGGGTATGTACAAAATGCGGGGAAGTATGCATATGCTAAAGGCAGTACGGTGGAAGATGTAATTTTGCAGGCAGGTGGATTAAAAGAGGGAGCCTCTACGCTCCGTATAGAAGTTTCACGTAGAATTATTTCATCATCCGACCAAGTAAATTCTTCTGAATTTTCTAAAATTATGCAAGTAGATATTCTCCCTGATTTTTCGTTAGAATCAAGTACTAATGCAGGGTTCAAACTAGAACCTTTTGATGTTATTTCGGTAAGAAGATTACAAACTTTTGTGGAAGGACGTTCGGCATTTTTGGATGGTGAAGTGGCCTATCCAGGAACGTACGGAATTAGCACAAAAACGGAGCGTATTTCTGAATTGATAAGCCGAGCTGGTGGTTTAACAACAGAAGCATATCCCGAGGGCGCTTATTTAGTACGCAAACGAAAGCTAAGCGCATTAGAAGTTGAGGAACGTACCAAGCAATTGAAAAAAATTAACAAAAGCAGTGCAAAAGCGGATAGTGCTATATTAACTGATTTGAAAGAGGAAGCAGCTAATGTAAATGAACAGGTGGGGATCAATCTGCCAAAAATTCTTAAAAGACCAGGGTCTAAGTATGATTTAATCTTGCAGGATGCAGACATGATAAAAATACCCACGCAATTGCAAACTGTTAAATTAAGTGGAGAAGTATTATACCCCGTTTCGGTACGTTACGAGTCGGGTAAACGGCTAAAAAGTTATATTGGCAGCGCGGGTGGTTTTAGCGATAGGGCATTGCGCAAGCGCAGCTATGTAATATATGCCAATGGTTCAGTAAAAAGCACTACTGATTATGTGTTGTTTAAAGATTATCCACGTCTTAAACCAGGAGCAGAGGTATTTGTTCCGGCAAAACAACGCAAAGAGAGCAATATACAGCAAACATTGGGCATCACTACTGCTATTGCCTCTTTAGCATTGATAGTTGTTACACTATCCAACACGTTGAAGTAGCCCAATAATATTGCTATTTTTGTGACACAATAAAACCTAGCATAGATCAGCAATGACTGAGAAGCAATTCGATTTACAAAACGACGAGATTTCTTTAAAAGAATTAATTCTAAAACTTATAGAGTGGAGAGACTATCTGCTAAGTAAGTGGAAAGTAATTGTATTTGCTGGCTTATTAGGTGGCTTGGCTGGGTTAGGATATTCATTTTACAAGAAACCAGTTTATAAGGCCGAACTAACTTTTGTATTAGAAGAGGGTAGCAAGTCAGGTGGGTTAGGAGCTTATGCTGGTATCGCTAGTCAATTTGGGCTTAACTTAGGAGGCTTAGGGGGAGATAATAATCTTTTTGCTGGCGATAATATTATGGAGCTGATGCGTAGCCGTATTATGCTTGAGAGTGCTTTGTTAAGTAAAGTTGAGTATAAGGGGAAGCCAGAATTATTGATTAATTTATACATAGAGTGTAAAGAATTAAAAGAAGAATGGGCTAAGAAAGCGGAGACAGCTAATATTTCTTTTCCACTGGATGGCATTAGAGCAAAATTCAGCCTTAAACAGGATAGCGTATTAGGAAAGGTATGTGAAGAGATACGCAAGAATAATTTGACTATAGATAAGGTAGATAAACAGCTATCTATTATAGCTGTTCGTTGTCAGATTAATAATGAACAATTTGCTAAGCTGTTTACTGAAAAACTGGTGCAAAAAGTAAGTGATTTTTACATAAAAACAAAGACCAAAAAGGCAAGGGATAATGTGAGTTTGCTTCAAAATAGAACTGATTCAGTGAAGCGAGAATTAGACATGGCCCTATATGGGACAGCTGTGATGGCAGATCAAAATGTAAATTTGGTAAGTCAAACAGCTAATATTGGCCGCATTAGAAAACAACGCGATGCACAAGTATTAGGAGCGATGTATACAGAATTGGTGAAAAATTTAGAAATATCTAAATTCTCCTTAATGAGAGAAGAGCCTTTAGTTCAAGTGATTGATATGCCCATGTTGCCTTTAGAAAAAGAGAGATTGGGTAAAGCTAAAGGCTTGTTTTTAGGTGGAATAATAGGCGGATTGCTAATTACTTTATTTTTATTAGCTAAACGCATTTATCAAAGAATAATAGGCGAATATAATATTGCTTAGATAGTAAAAAGCAGGTTAGAATATTTCTTTAATACTTTTTAAACTCCCATAATTAGTAGAAAATAATTAACTAATTAGCTATATGAATAGTTAATTAAGAAAATAAAAACAGATAATGTATGTCCGCTAACTTTTCCAATATTTTTAAAGATAAAGTTTTGATGATTACCGGTGGTACCGGTTCTTTTGGTAATGCTGTATTGAATAGATTTTTGCATTCCGACTTAAAAGAGATTAGAATTTTCAGTAGAGATGAAAAGAAGCAGGAGGATATGCGAATTGAATATAAAAACGATAAACTAAATTTTATTGTTGGAGATATTCGTGATTTTGAAAGCATTAACTCCGCTATGGATGGTGTTGATTTTCTTTTTCATGCAGCAGCTTTGAAACAAGTGCCATCATGCGAATTTTATCCAATGCAAGCCATTCAAACAAATATAATGGGTGCTGAAAATGTAATGGAAGCAGCAGCAAGAAATGGAGTTCAAAGAGTAGTAGTATTGAGTACAGATAAAGCTGTTTACCCAATCAATACGATGGGTATGAGTAAAGCGATGATGGAAAAGTTGGCTATTTCTAAAGCAAGAGATAGAAAAGTAACTCAAAATAAATCAGTTTTTTGTGTTACCCGATATGGCAATGTAATGTGTTCTAGAGGATCCATTATTCCATTGTTTATTAAGCAAATTAAGGAGGGTAAAGTTTTAACGATTACAGATCCTAATATGACTCGCTTTATGATGTCATTGGATGATTCAGTAACGCTCGTGATGTTTGCTTTTGAGCATGCTCAGCCTGGTGATATTTTTGTTCAAAAATCTCCAGCGACAACTATACTTACTTTAGCTACAGCGTTAAAGGAGTTATTTAATGCTGATAATGAAATAAAAATTATCGGACCTCGACACGGAGAAAAACTTTTTGAAGCCCTTTGTGGTAAGGAGGAGATGGCAAAGGCAGTAGATTTAGGTGAGTTTTATAAAGTACCTGCAGATTATAGAGATTTAAACTATACCAAGTATGTGCAAGAAGATGCTCCAAACTTGGTTGATGAAGAATATAATTCTCATAATACAATACGTTTGAATGTGGAAGAAACCAAAAAGTTATTGCTAACATTAGATTATGTTCAAAATGAACTTAAAAATAGATAAGCATGATTCCTATTGTTAAACCATACCTTCCGCCTAGAGAAGAGTTATTACCAAGTTTAGAAGAAACACTTTATAGTGGATATATAGCAGAGGGGGAGAAAGTGTATGAGTTCGAGAAACAATTTTCAGAATTAGTTGGTAACCCGCATAGCCTATCATTGAATTCAGGGACAGCAGCATTGCATATTGCATTGTTATTAGCAGGAGTTGGTCCAAATGATGAAGTAATTAGTACAGTTTTAACAGCTGAGCCTACTAATGTGGCAATCAAACTGGTTGGTGCTAAGGTTATTTGGGCTGATGTTGATGCCGATACGGGTTTGTTAGATCCTCAATCTGTTCGTGATAAAATTACATCTAGAACCAAGGCTATCATGTTGGTGCATTATGCTGGTATGGTTGCTGATTTGGATAACTTTCAAAAAATATCAAAGGAATTCAATATCCCAATTATTGAGGATGCTGCCCATGCATTGGGAGCTAAGTATGATAATAAACCAATAGGTTCTATGTCTGAGTATACTATTTTTTCTTTGCAGGCAATTAAACATATGACTACTGTAGATGGCGGTTTTCTATGTCTGAAATCACAGGCTATGCAAGATAAGGGACGTTTGTTGCGCTGGTTTGGTTTGGATAAAACAAAGCCGAGGCTAGAGAATGATATTCAAGTGCCTGGTTATAAGTATCACATGAACAATGTGAATGCAACCATTGGATTGGTTCAAATGAAATATGTTCGTGATATTATCAATCAATATATTAGTAATGGACATTTTTTTGATAATGCCTTACAGGGAATAAATGGAGTTGAATTATTAAAATATTATCCAAAAACTGAAGCGTCGTATTGGCTATATACAATGAAAGTTGAAAATAGAGCTGATTTTATAAGGATGATGACTGAAAAGGGTATAACAGCATCAGAATTGCATTTACGTAATGATCGACATTCTGTATTTAAAGAATCAAATGTTGAATTACCGGTTTTTAATGAGTTCTATAAAAAAATGGTACACATACCTTGTGGTTGGTGGTTAACTAATGAAGACAGGGAATACATAGCTGCGACAATTAAAAAAGGCTGGTAAAATGGTTTCAATATTTAAACCCTATATGCCAGAACAACTGGGCGAATTGAATGATATTCTATATTCAGGAGTTTTAGCATATGGGAAATGGGGAAAGCTATTCGAAAAAGAATTGGCGAGCTTTTTGGGCGTTCATACTGTTCTAACTACCAATAGCTATAATGCAGCTATGCTCGTATTGGTAGCAACACTTGGCTTAAAAGCTGGGGATGAAATTTTAGCATCTCCGGTAAGCTGTTTAGCTTCCAATCAGCCATTTGTAAATAAGGGCTTAAAGATTAGATGGGTAGATATTGACCCACAAACAGGAACAATTGATTCTGAAGCTGTTCGTAAAAATATTACCGCTAATACAAAAGCAATATTTCACAATCACTATTGTGGAATGCCGGGTCACATCGATGAAATTAATCAGATTGCCAAAGAGCATAATATCTTTGTAATAGATGATTGTATTGAGGCATTTGGCTCTGAATATAAAGGTCGTATGTTGGGGAATACTGGAGCTGATGCTGCAGTTTATTCATTTCAAACAGTTCGACTTCCCAATACAATTGATGGAGGGGCATTGGTTTTTGCAAATGCTGATTTAATAGAGAAGGCTAAAAGAATAAGAGATTACGGTATTGATAGGGCTTGTTTTCGTGATGAGAACAATGAAATTAGTGCTAATTACAATATTGATATAGAAGGATATGGGGCATTAATGTCCGAAGTTAATTCCTACATTGGATATCAACAGATGAAAGATATTCCCATGTTATTGGCTAAGCAAAGAGCAAATGCGCTAGCATGGGTAAACTATTTAAGCGAAAAGCACCCTAGCATCAAGCCTCTGAATTCAAGAGAGGATGTTGCTCCTAATTATTGGGTATTTGGTATGTTAACTCCAGACAGGTTAGCAATGCTGAAGCATTTTAGGGAAATAGGTTATTATGCAAGCGGCATTCATATTAATAACAATATATATTCTGTTTTTGGAGACCAATCTTCTTTAACTGGAGTGACTGAATTTGTAAATAGCTATTTGGCTTTGCCTTGTGGTTGGTGGGTAGAACAAAACGATTTATAAAATGCAAGAATTACGAATAATAAGGCATTGTGATCTTACTGAAGAGCTTCTTTTGGCAATATGTGAGATTAAAGCTATTGCTTGGCCTTATGATTTAGCAAGTCAAAAAAAGTGGATAAATAAGAATCTGCTACCTGATGATTTGCACGTACTGCTTTATGATAACCAAATGCTGGTAGCTTATGCTAATTTGGTAAATGTTCAATTTACTTTAAATAACCAATTATTTACAGCATTCGGTATTGGTAATCTCTGTTCTGCAATTAGAGAAAAAGGTTATGGGCTTAACTTAATTACGGCGATTAATAATTTTGTAATTGAACAAAAGTTGCCTGGTATTCTGTTTTGTAGTGATAGATTATTAGCATTTTATCACAGATGCCATTGGATACCTGTTACAAAAGAAAAAATCACATTTCAAAATTTGAATGAAGTAGGGTTTGAAACGATGCTTTTTAATGTCAATTTGCCAATAGAGTCAGTGGTATTTGCTGATAGATTATTTTAATAAAATGACAAAAAATATCATTGCCAATATCATTGGAAAGTTTTGGAGCATTTTATCTAATTATCTATTTATCCCCCTATATATAAGTCTTTTAGGAATAGAAAATTATGCAGTGATAAGTTTTTCATTTATCCTGATCGGGATTATGGGTCTATTGGATGCAGGCCTTACTGCAACCTTATCACGAGAATTTGCAAAAAAAGAGGAGAACAAGTCGGGGGCGCATAAATTACATATACTGAATACCTTAGAGTCTTGCTATTGGATTGTTGTTCTTTTAATTATTCTAATTGTATTAGGCTCATCGGGAATAATTGCAGAAAAATGGCTTACCCTCAAATCTTTGGATGGTGATTATGTAGCCACAGCACTCAAAATGTTTGGAGTAGCAATGGCTTTGCAATTATTAGCTAACTTTTATGCAGGGGGGCTTATTGGATTAGAACGACAAGTGAAGGCCAATATTTTTCAAATTGTTTGGGGTGTTTTTAGAAATGGACTGGTATTAGTTGTGATTTTTTTTAAGCCTTCATTGATCTATTTCTTTGCTTGGCAAGCAGCAGTTACCTTAATTTATGTTGTAATATTACGGTATGTTTTAATTAACAGTATTAAGCGTGATCAGGCTATTGAATCCGATCACTTTGTGTTTGATAAAAAAATATTGCGTACAGTAGGGAAGTTTGTAGGGGGGATGTTATTAATTTCCATTGTAGCAGCTATCAATACCCAGCTGGACAAAATAGCCATTAGCAAAATGCTACCTATTAATGAACTGGCTTATTATAATTTAGGTACGGCACTTACACAAGGGATAATTGTACTGATTACTCCTATTTCTATTGCATTACTCCCTCGTTTTACTTCCTTATACTCACTGAAAAAAGGTGATGAGGCAAGTAAGCTTTTTTTTACCACAATCATGTTTGTGTCAATTCTAATCTTTTCAATAGCGGCAATCATTATGTTTAATGCTAATGAATTAATTTTAGTATGGACAGGAAATTCAGAATTAGCACTTGCTTCATCAAAATATGTGTTTTATTTAGCATTTGGTACAGCTATGCTCGCTATACAATATATCCCCTTTAATATTGCTATCGCTAATGGTTATACAAGAATTAATAATGTTTTGGGGATAACAAGTTTGTTTTTTTCAATCCCAGGGTATTGGTTAAGTGTATATTATTTTGGACCACAAGGTGCTGCTATTACTTGGTGCTTAATACAAACAATAACAACTCCGGTGTACTTGTATTACATCAATAAACGATTTATCACCTATGGTAATTATTCCAGCCTCTTATTTAAACAAATAATTAAACCAGCAGCAGCAGCATTGCTTATTGCCTTTCTATTTAATTTAATCTGTCCACATATTAATAATAGGATACTAGAATTGTTATTGATAGGTTTGTCAACGATTGTTACCTTGATGTTAGTAGCTTTAGTAGCTATACCTATTGAGGAATTAAAACAGTATTGGGCAATGGTTAGATCTAAGCTTTCTTTTGGTGAGCGCAATTAAAATTGAAAGAGGTAATTATGAATAATAAACCATTGCTATCAATAGTAATAGCAACCAAGAATAGAGTATTTTATTGTATTCATGCCATAGAAACTATTCTTAAGCTATCAAGTGTTGATTTTGAATTAATAGTGCAGGACAATACCGATACACTTGAACTGAAAGAATATGTTGATGCAAATGTTAAGGATACTAGATTCGTATACAATTATACTCCTCCTCCATTTTCGTCTATAGATAATTTTAATGCTGCAATAACACTTGCAAGTGGTGAATATCTATGCCTTATAGGAGATGATGATACGGTATTGCCCAATATAATTGAAGTTACCCAATGGGCTAAAAACAACAATATTGATTCGGTTTGCCCGAGTTTTTTTATTGAGTATTTCTGGCCTAATGCCATTCCTCAATTTCCTACTGGATTACTTCAAATTCCATCTCGAAACAGTGGATTAGTTGCTGAATTGGATGCATCAAATCAATTGGCACAATTTCTTTCCAATGGAGCAATAGATTATTTAAACTACTCTCTTCCCAAAATATACCATGGAATCATTAAAAAGGATTGTATGGATATGGTAAAGAAAAAAACAGGACATTATTTCGGAGGACTTTCTCCTGACACCTATGCCGCTGCATCGTTATCATTAGTAGTACAAAAACATGTCACACTCGCTTACCCATTAACAATTGCAGGTGTATGTGCTAAAAGCACCACTGCCGAAAGTTCACAAGGCAAGCACTCAGGTAGGTATGAAGATACTCCTCATTTAAGAGATAGATCAGATTATTTATGGGATGCTAAAATCCCTAAATTTTATAGTGTAGAAACAATATGGGCTGAAACTGCCTGTACTGCTATAAGAGAGATGGGTAGTGCTCCTATTTTAAATGGGCTAAATTATCCCAAATTTATAGCAGCAGCTATTCTTAGGAATGAGGGTATAAAAAACATTGTGTTTGATGCAATAAGGGAAAATATGTCTACTTATTCTTTGAGTGAAAGGATTGTCATCTATATGCAGGCATTTTTTTTCTATATGTATGGGTTCTCGAGAAGGCTTGCCAGTAAATGTTATCAAATATTTAAAAAGCAGTTTAGAAGAGAAACAAGAATAGAGCACGTGGGAATAGAAAATATATCTTTGGCAGTAGAAACAACATCTGCTTTCTTAGATAAGGCACCACTTAAATTATCTGTTTTAGACACGAGATAACCATGTTTTACTTATTGCTCTTTGTTATATTTTCTTTGATTGCCTTTTTGGAGAACTTTGTTGCATTAAGTAAGCAAGATAAAGCCTATTTATCATTCTTTGTATTTATTGTTTTATGGCTCGTTGCTGGTCTTAGGTATGAAACAGGAGTTGACTGGAGGTCATATACTAGCTATATCAAGTCCGCCCAAACACTAAGTGAATTATTTAGGAACCCTAATCTTTTCTCATTTGAACCTGGCTTTGTGTTGCTTTGTTCTTTTGTTAAATCCATTGGAGGCGAAGCTCAGGTGTTATTTTTTATTGTAGCCTCTGTTAATACAGTACTCCTTTATAAATCAATAAAATTTTATACATCAAAGTATGCAATGCCCTTGTTTGTATACTTTTGCATTCAATATTTTTTGCTTGATATGTCTGGTTTCAGACAATCTTTAGCTGTGAATATTTTCTTCTTCTCTATTAGATACATTATTAATAAAGAGGCTTTAAAATATTTCTTGGTCACGTTAACTGCATGTATGTTCCATTCATCTGCAATTTTCTTATTTCCGCTATACTTTATTATTAACAAACGTTTCTCAACAACAGCATTAACTGTTTTTTCAATTGTTGGGATGATCATGTTTGTTTGTAATATTAAATGGATAGGTTTTATCCTAGCAATTTTATCACAATTAGGCTCAGGTAGTATTATTGCAATTAAAATAGCGATGTATTCCGCCGACGCATGGAACATGTCACGTTCATTAGGTCTAGGCTTTTTTATGAACGTATTTATGGTTTTTGCGGTGTTAAATACTCGCTCTAAGATGGAGCAGTTTAAATATCACAATACCATTGTCAATATCTTCATTATCAATATAGCAATCTACAATTATTTTTATGAAATTTCTGAGGTCAGCATTCGATTTAGAGCTTATTTCCTTATTGGAAATATAATCATGTTTCCTTACCTATTTCAAATATTTAAGTTGCTCGTAAATAGAATAATTTCCTTCTCTATTCTTACACTATACTGCTTTTATATAGGCCGAATCTATTTTTTACAACTACCAGAGGCCATTGCATATAACCCTTATCAAAACTATTTAATATACAAGCTATTTGATATTAAAAGTACAGGAAATGATAGGCTGAATGAGCATGAGAAGATATACGATCAAAATAATAATAAATGAAAGTAGGGCATGATCAACATTTGGTTTCAGTTATTGTAACAGTATACAATCTAGAATTATATCTGGATGAGTGTATCAATAGTATTATTAATCAAAGCTATAAGCAATTAGAGATTATACTGATTAATGATGGAAGCACCGATAATAGCTTATTGATTATAAATAAGTATAAAGAGCTAGATGAAAGAGTTATTGTAGTTGACCAACCGAATCAAGGAGTTAGTGCTGCCAGAAATAAAGGTATAGAATTAGCCACAGGAACGTTTATTACATTTGTTGATGGGGATGATGTCATCGACTTAACAACGTATGAGAAAAATATTACCTTGCTTATTAATGACCCATTAATAGCCTGTTTACAATTTCCAATTTTATACAATTGGAAAGGAAGTAATCCTCAATATCATTGTTTTAATAAAGATTGTAATACTGAAGAAAAAGTGTTAGGAGGATTTCTTACGGGAGAAATTACATTTTCCACATGCGACAAAATATTTAGAAAAGAAGTTTTTGATACGCTTAAATTTGCAATAGGTATTAGGTATGAAGATATGTTGATTTGCTGTGAGTTGGCAGATAAATTAACAAAAGTGAAGATATCTGATTTTGGCTGCTATTTTTACAGAGCACATGCTGCGTCATTTTCCAAAGGAATTCTATCTATTGATAAACTGAATTCTTTTCTAAAAGCAGCCGATTTGCTTTTTGTAAAATCACAACCATACGAATCGTTAAATGCACCAATCCAACGATTTTCATTACATGCAATGTGTACAATTGCGAATGGCTATAGTAGATTAGATGCAATGAATAAGAAAGGGCTGCTATCTGTTTATAAAATACTACAAACAGGTAGAAGTATATTTCTATATACAGCTTCGCAAGAGCGACTGTCTTTGAAATTAGTTGGATTTGGAGTTTTTAGACATCTTTTTGGAACTAATTTGGCATTAATAGCCTTTGCAAAGTCTGTTAATCTGTATGATAAATTATTTAATCACTCCTAATCATGATATCCGTATGCATTGCAACCTATAATGGAGAAAAATACATTAAGCAACAGCTTGATAGTATTTTGTCTCAATTATCATCTGATGATGAAGTGATTATATCTGATGATTCTTCAACGGATAATACACTTCAGATTATTCAGCAAATGAATGATAAGAGGATTGTTTTATTGCCCGATAATCAATTTAAAAGTCCAATTTTCAATATTGAGAATGCATTAAAACGTGTAAAAGGAGATTATATATTTCTTGCAGATCAAGATGATGTATGGATGCAGAATAAAGTAGCAGTAGTGCTTCGTTATTTAGAAGTTAATAAGAAAGTGGTGTTTCATAATGCAGTAGTTACCGGTGCTGATTTAGAACCGCTAAAAAAGCTTACAGATTGGAGGAAATACGTTAATGGGCTTCTACCCAATATCATTAGACCTTATTATGTAGGCTGTTGTATGGCATTTCATAAAAGCGTATTAAGTAAAGCATTGCCTTTCCCTCTTAAAACAGTAGCACATGATGTATGGATTGGGCTGATAGGCGAATTATATGGAGGAGTAACTTTTATTGATGAACCATTAATTTTATACAGACGTCATGGTTCTAATGTTTCCTTAGTGGGTAGTCAGAGTACGAATTCAATTTTCTTCATGATTTCCTATCGAATACAATTACTAAAGGATTTAATGCTTCGTTTCTTTAAATCAACTAACTAATACTATTATATTTATAAATAAAATATATGCTGATAAGCAATAAGAAAATTATTTTAGTTGGTAATACAGCCTGGAGTATGTATAATTTCAGGGCTGGCTTGATAAAACACTTGATTCACTGTGGATATCAGGTTACAGTAATAGCTCCTCATGATGATGTATTTACTGATAAAATAATTCAATTAGGTGCATCATTTAAAGTAATTAAAATCGCGGCAAAAGGAACCAATCCTATTGAGGATTTAT
This sequence comes from uncultured bacterium, assembly GCA_947085255.1. Lineage (GTDB taxonomy): Bacteria > Bacteroidota > Bacteroidia > Sphingobacteriales > Sphingobacteriaceae > CAMTVQ01. The sequence goes on from CAMTVQ010000005.1 coordinate 106,764, forward strand.
TGTTGATTCGTAAGTTTTATCTTATTTATAAAGAATTAAATCCTAATTTTATTTTTCACTATACGATAAAGCCCAATATTTATGGAAGTATTGCTGCTCGATTAGCTTCTATTCCCAGTATTGCAATAACAACTGGATTAGGATATGTTTTTGATAAGAAAAATCTGGTATCAAAATTGGTTGATTCTCTTTACCGCTTCGCCTTTCTAAAAGTTAAGGAAGTTTGGTTTCTTAACAAGGAAGATGAAATTGCATTTGTTAAAAATGGTATTGTAGATTGCTCAAAAACAATTGTTCTTAATGGGGAAGGAATTGATATGAATCATTTTGCTCCAATTGGAAAACAGCAAAATAAACCTTCATTCCTTTTAGTTGCCCGCATGCTTTGGGAAAAAGGAGTGTTAGAATTTGTTGAAGCAGCTCGGATAATTAAGATAAAATATCCTGATACTGTATTTAACTTACTTGGTTTTGTCGGCGTTGATAATCCAAGTGCAATTTCATTGGATACAATCAAGAACTGGGAAAATGAGGGTGTTTTAAATTATTTAGGTACAAGTTCAGATGTCAGAACGTATCTCTCAGAGAGTACAGCAGTAGTGCTTCCTTCTTATTATAGAGAAGGAATCCCTCGGATATTGTTAGAAGCATCGGCTATGGAAAAAATTATTATCACAACAGATAATGTAGGATGTAGAGATGTAGTTGAAGATGCGAAAACTGGCTATTTATGTAAAGTTAAAGATGTTGAAAGTTTGGTGAAGGCATTGGAAACGGTAATCAATCTTCCTATTGAACACCAAATAGCAATGGGAAAAAATGGTAGAGATAAGATGTTTAAGGAATTTGATGAAAAATTAATTTTAGCTGAATATGATAAGACACTCAATCGTTATTTAGGTTAGTGCTTTAACCCGCCTCAATATAAGATTGGGGATTTACATAATAGCGGATAAAATTGTGCTTTATATAGATTATCTACAGATTTTTTGATTTTTATTGGAATGAAGTTCGGTACTTCTATTGACTAAATTTTATATATTTGAGCCAAATAACTGTTTTGACAACATCCAGAATCACCTATTTAGACGATTTTTTCATAGTGGCATTTCTGTCATTCTTGATAGTATTGTTTGCTATCCCATCTATTATACTAGTATCAGAAACTAAGCACCTATTCGATGAGCCGAGTGAGGACCGTAAAATTCACAAAAAGCGTCTTCCTAATTTAGGTGGAGTGGGCATATTTACGGGATTTATCTTTACATGCTCTTTGTTTGTGCAAAATGCCTTGCTGCCATATTACAATTACATCTTGGCTGCAGCTATTATTCTATTCGTTACCGGATTAAAAGATGATTTAATAGGGTTAGGGTCGCTAAAAAAGTTTATTGCTCAAATTATAGCAGCCTGTGTACTGGTTGTTTTTGCTGATATTCGTATCAGTAGTCTTTACGGAATTATTGGTATACACGAATTGCCCTATATCATAAGTGTAGTATTATCTATTTTTACTATAATAGTTATAACCAATGCATTTAATCTTATTGATGGTATTGATGGTTTAGCTGGAGGAATTGGTTCTGTTGTATGTTTAACGTATGGAGTGCTGTTTTGTACGCTACACGAATTTGGATTAGCATTAATAGCGTTCTCGTTACTAGGGGCTATTATTGGATTTTTATACTATAATGTAGCTCCTGCTCGTATTTTTATGGGTGATACTGGTTCGTTACTTATCGGAATGCTGGCTTCTGTACTCACTATTAAGTTTATAGAGTTAGAAAATTCAACATCAAACGTGTATAGTATTTTCTTCGAAGCATCACCTGCTATAGCTGTTGCTATCCTAATTATTCCCTTGTTTGATACTATTCGCGTATTTACCTTACGCACTATTAAAAGTAACTCCCCATTTGTAGCGGATCGCAACCATCTGCATCACCGATTAATCGATTTAAACTATACCCATACGCAGGCTGCTCTTATTTTAGTGATGGTAAACATAATATTTATCTTATTGGCACTCACCTTTCAGTTCTTAGGTAATCATTTATTACTTGCATTGATTATTGGCTTTGTTTTGTTGCTCAATATGTTTGTAACGCGTCGAATTAAGCATACAGAGGAATTAAATACAGAATCTAATAAGGTATCTGTGTAATGAGATTTCGAGGAATACTTGTATTAAGTGCTTTATTGGTAGCGACAGGGTTGTCTGCCCAAGAACTCTACTTACAAAACGATAGTGCTACCAGCGTAACATTTACCCAACGTATTTACACCGATACCGTAAATCAGCACACCTCTATTCGTCCGTTTATTACAACTTACCCTACTGGTATTGTTAGTCAGCCGTCTAATAAAAAACGCATCTACCGTAAACTTTTTGAAGAGCATCTGCTACAAATTGAAAAGGATGATTACGAGTTAGCTGCAGACTTTTTACCCGACTTTCAAATAGGGAAAGATATCACCAATAAAGAGAGAACATGGCTAAACACGCGCGGAATTGCCTTTATGGGCAGTATAAAAAATAGCTTTACTTTTTATACCGATTTTTACGAAAATCAAGGCGTTGTACCTGCTTATCTCGATTCTTTTCAGATAAAAAATAGTATCATACCTGGGCAAGGCTTTTTACGTCCAAGTATCGGTAAAGCCTATGATTATAGCTATTCATCAGGGTATATAGCCTATTCTCCTTCAAAATTCGTCCATTTTCAGTTAGGGCATGGCAAACATTTTTTTGGTGATGGCTATCGTTCCATGTTGCTCTCGGATGTAGCTTTTAATTACCCGTACTTTAAAATAAACACCCGTATTTGGAAGATCCAGTATACCAATTTGTATGCGCAATTTCAAGATTTACGATCGCCTGTATTCTCTTACGACAATGGTTTCAGAAAAAAATATGGCAGCTTCCACTATTTAGATCTTGCAGTAAACAAGCGACTAGCCATAGGACTATTCGAAGCAATTATTTGGCAAGATGCCGATAGTGCGGGTAAACGAGGATTTGATGTTAATTATTTAAATCCAATTATTTTCTTTCGTCCAGTAGAGTATTCGGTGGGTTCGCCAGATAATGCCTTGATGGGTATTAATGTGAAGTACAAAATTGCAAAGCCATTGGTGCTTTATGGGCAATTTTTATTGGATGAATTTAAATTCGCTGAGTACAAAAACAACAAAGGCTGGTGGGCAAACAAATATGGCTATCAAGCGGGGTTTAGGTATTTTAATGTAGCAGGGATAGAAAACTTGCAACTCTTATCCGAGCTAAACAGCGCTACTCCCTATACGTACAGCCAACGCACAACCCTGCTTAATTATGGTCATTACAACCAGCCATTGGCTCATCCATTAGGTGCTAATTTTAAAGAATGGGTAACACAGGTAAATTATGCCTATGAGCGATTTTCGGTTCGTTTACAGTATAATTACGCTACCTATGGTACCGATTCTACTAATAATGTGGGTAAGGATGTATTTAAAAATTATACCACCCGAGACAAAGAATACGGCAATTTTTTAGGTCAAGGTATTGCTAAACAATTGCAATATATGGACGCAAATGTTAGTTATTTACTCAATCCAAAAACAAATCTTCGGGTAGAAATTGGCGCAGCTATGCGCAATGAATCAGGTGTTCAAGATATGTTCTATACGTTCGGTCTGCGTAGTTCTTTCCGTCAGCTGTATAACGATTTTTAACCTGCCGCTAATCGTACCACTCCTTTTCCAACCATTTGTATCACTGCTTCTCTAATGGCGGTTTCGTCATACCCGCATTCGGCATACAGTTCGGGTTGTTCGCCGTGCTCTACTAACCTATCTGGTATCCCCAAGCGTTTTACTTCCGCTTTATAGTTGTTATCTGCCATAAATTCAAGCACAGCACTACCCATGCCGCCCATTAGACAACCATCTTCTACGGTAATAACCTTGTTGAATTTACTAAATACCTCATGGAGTAAGTTTTCGTCTAAAGGTTTTATAAAACGCAAATCATAAAGAGCAGGATTAATACCCTCTTCACCCAGCTTTTCTATAGCTTTCAATGCCAAATTACCAATATGCCCTATGGTTAAAATTGCTACATCTTGTCCCTCCACTACTTTTTTACCAGTTCCAATAGGTAATGCTTGCATGGGCTTTCGCCAATCAGACATTACACCATTGCCACGTGGGTAACGTATTACAAAAGGTTGTGGGGTAATGGTTGCGGTGTACATCAAGTTGCGCAACTCTTCTTCATTCATAGGAGCAGCTACTATCAGATTAGGGATACAACGCATATACGCAAGGTCATATGCTCCATGATGCGTAGCGCCATCGGCACCTGCCACACCAGCGCGGTCGAGGCAAAATATTACATGTAAATTTTGTAAAGCTACATCGTGTATTACTTGATCGTATGCTCGCTGCATAAACGACGAGTAAATATTACAGAAGGGGATGAGTCCCTGTGTAGCCAATCCAGCCGAAAAAGTAACTGCATGTTGTTCGGCTATTCCTACATCAAAAGCACGCTCAGGCATTGCTTTCATCATAATATTTAAGGAAGAGCCCGATGGCATGGCAGGGGTTACCCCCATTATTTTCGGATTTTGCTCCGCCAGTTCTACTATTGTGTGCCCAAAAACATCCTGATACTTAGGTGCTTGTGGGGATACGGGAGTAGACTTCTTTATTTCGCCCGTAATTTTATCAAATAAGCCTGGTGCATGCCATTTGGTTTGATCCAGTTCTGCTAAGGCATACCCTTTACCCTTTACGGTAAGGCAATGCAATATTTTAGGACCAGGTATATCTTTAAGGTCAGTTAATACTTTTACTAAATGGTTTACATCATGCCCATCAATGGGGCCAAAATATCGGAATTTGAGTGCCTCGAAAAAGTTGCTTTGCTTTAGTAATGACCCTTTTACAGCCTTCTCTACTTTTTTGGCAATTTCTTGTGCATTAGGCCCAAACTTGCTGATTACTCCTAATAAATTCCATATCTCGTCGCGTACTTTATTGTAAGTAGGTGAGGTAGTTATGTCGGTTAAATATTCTTTTAATGCACCTACATTGGGGTCTATTGCCATGCAATTATCATTTAGGATAACCAACAAATTGCTGTTTTCTACCCCTGCATGATTCAGTGCTTCAAAAGCCATTCCCGCTGTCATGGCACCATCGCCAATTACAGCAATATGCTGACGGTCTTTTTCATTCGTGTAATTACTGGCAACAGCCATGCCCAAAGCTGCTGATATTGAGGTAGAAGAGTGTCCAACACCAAAGGTGTCGTACTCGCTTTCTTTACGTTTTGGAAAACCGCTAATGCCTTTGTATAAACGATTGGTGTGAAACTGATCGCGGCGACCAGTTAAAATTTTATGCCCATAGGCCTGATGCCCAACATCCCATACCAATTGGTCGTAGGGAGTATTAAATGCATAGTGTAAAGCAACGGTCAATTCAACAACCCCTAAACTGGCACCAAAATGCCCACCATTTACCGATACAGTATCGATAATATAGTGCCTCAATTCCGTACAAAGCTGCAATAAATCACTTTCGTTGAGCGTGCGGATATCCGAAGGGTACTGAATTTTTTCTAATAAAGGTCCGGCTTTTACTTCCATCAAGGCATTTAAAAATACAAATATAGACTTTTGCTTTGGCTAATTTTAGTCGTTACTTTGCAACAGCTATAGCTAGATAAGGTTTGGAAAGTTTCGAAATAAAGCTTCCTCAGTTTGAGGGCCCGTTTGATTTGTTGTTGTTTTTTATAGAACGCGATGAATTGGATATTCAAGATATTCAGATTTCGAAAATCACAGCCGACTTTTTGGGATACATCCATCAAATGCAATCGCTTAATGTAGAGGTGGCCAGTGAGTTTATTTTGGTGGCTGCGACACTTATGCGCATCAAGGCAAAAATGCTGTTACCACGTCCTGATTTGGATGAGCTGGGTAACGAAATAGACCCTCGTCAGGATTTAATTCAGAGGTTGATAGAATACAAACGTTACAAAGCAGTGCTAACAGAATTTGCTCATTTGGAAGATGAGCGGATGAAGCAAGAAAAGCGGGGTAATATAGTACGAGAGTTACAAGAATTGACCAAAAATGCGCCGGCTGGAGAAGAGTTGGAACAGTTGGACTTATATAAACTATTACTCGTTTTCGAAAAAGTAATGACACGTTTTGAAAACGCTACTACAGAAGTAACGCATACGGTTATACAATTTTCGTACACCATTGAAGAGCAAAAGGAAGCAATTATGGGAATGATTGCCGTGCAGGGGCGTCTTAGTTTTGAGGAAGTTCTGCTACACGCAAAAGATAAAGTGCAGCTGGTATACTCGTTTTTGGCTATTTTAGAACTGCTTCAGCAACAATTGCTACATATCAATATAGGAGAAGGATTTAATAACTTTTGGCTCAATACAACTCCTACTGAGAGCGAATAAAACAGTAGAAATTACACCATGCGTATAGATATCATTACTGTTTTGCCCCAATTGCTTGAAAGTCCTTTTCAGCATTCTATCCTTAAGCGTGCACAAACAAAGGGCTTGGTAGAAATTGTCGTGCATAATCTGCGTGATTATGCCAATAACAAGCACAAAAGCGTAGATGATTATCCATATGGCGGAGGTGCTGGTATGGTAATGGCAATCGAGCCGTTTGCGAATTGCATAGAAGTATTACAAAAAGAACGTAGCTATAACGAGGTGATTTTTATGACACCCGACGGAGAAACCCTTAATCAATCCATTGCCAATGGATTGGCAATAAAACAAAATCTAATTGTATTGGCAGGGCATTACAAAGGCATTGACCAGCGCATACGCGATCATTTTGTAACCCGAGAAATTTCTATCGGTGATTATGTGCTTTCTGGCGGCGAATTGCCTGCCGCTATTTTGGTAGATGCCGTGGTTCGTTTATTGCCTGGGGTGCTCTCCGACGAAACATCGGCACTAAGCGATAGTTTTCAGGATGGTTTGCTAGCACCACCCGTTTATACCCGCCCTGCCGAGTTTAGAGGCTGGAAAGTACCAAGTGTTCTAATTGGCGGCAATACTCCAGAAGTAGAAAAGTGGCGGTTCGAGCAAGCCTTACAACATACTAAAAACCGCCGTCCTGATTTATTGGAAGAGTAATTATTAGTCCAGCGTTTCCTCAAATAACTTCAAAATACGCTTGTATTCATCTGTCCAACTGCTGGGCTCTACAAAACCGTGGTCTTCCATAGGGTACAAAGCCATTTCCCAATTTTCTTTACCCAGTTCTATCAACCGTTGGTTTAGTCTTACCACATCCTGAAAATGTACATTAATATCTACCATGCCGTGCAAAATCAGTAAATTATTTTTCAAACCTTCGGCAAAATAAATAGGTGAGCTACGGCGATAAGCCAAACTATCATTTACGGGCTCATTTAAAATATTAGCCGTATAGCCTTGATTGTAATGCGCCCAATCGGTTACGCTGCGCAAGGCGGCACCTGCTTTAAATACATCAGGTTGGGTAAACAAGCCCATTAGCGTAATAAACCCGCCATACGAGCCACCATAAATACCCACTTTTTTTGAATCGATTCCGTGCTGTTTTACCAAATAATCTACTCCGTCTATTTGGTCGCTCAAATCTTTTCCACCCATGTGTCTGTAAATGCCTGTACGCCACGCTCCACCATAGCCCGAGCTGCCTCTGTAATCAATATCTAAAACGGTATACCCTTTGTCGGCTAATAAATTATGGAACATATATTCGCGGAAATAACTGCTCCACCAGTAATGCGCGTTCTGTAAATAGCCTGCACCATGCACAAAAATTACTGCTTTGCCTGTGGCGTTTTTTGGTTTATATAAACGTGCGTAAACGGTAGCCTCATCGCTGGCTTTAAAAGTAATTACTTCGGGTTCGCGCCAGTTGTAGGAGTTGAATTCGGTAGAAATAGATTGAGTAATTTGTTCGAGTTTGGCACCTACCTCGTTTTTCATTACATACAAGTCCCAAGGTTTGTTGCTATAAGAGTACCGAACGGCAATGTGTTTTTCGTCGGGTGATAGCGTGCATTCATGCGCACCTTTTAAAGTGGTTAGTTGAGTAGCTTTTCCTCCAGCAACGGGTATTTTATATAGGTGCTGCTCGCCAGGGTGAACCTCGTTGCTGATAAAATAAAACGTTTTCTTGTCCTTAGAAACGGTTATTTCCTGCACCTCAAAATTACCCGAAGTAACTTGTTTTTTGGCTCCATTTGCCACATTATAGGTGTAAATATGCGTATAGCCTGTAGCCTCACTAGCATACCAAATTGTTTTGTTATCACCCAACCAACCTATGCTTCCAGCTTCTTCCCAGTAGTTCTCTACGCAGGGTCCGCCTACCCAAGCTTCGTTGCGCTGTCGGTCTATTAAGGTAAGTTTACCCGATGCTGCTTCAAGATTTAGTGTCCACTTATCTTTATTGTCTAATGCACGTGCTATCACTACCGCATTTTTACCATCATTACTCCAAAATGGGCCATGGAAAATTACCTCACGTGGTTGTTTTTTCCAGTTATTCCACTTAGCAGAATCGGCAGGGTAGTCTTTTGTATAGTCGGGTAAATCGTAAATGCCGGGTAATTGTTTGGTATCCACCTGAATGGAAGTATCTTTTGCAATATGGTGTACCCAAAATGTGTAATGAGGCAAAGGAGTACCTACTTTGCTACGTGTAGCAATGGTTTTTGTATACCCATCTTCGGTAACATAATTGGGAACCTGAGCTATTTTTTCACTGGGGGAAGTGGCTAAGCGGAAGGTGATAAATTGCTCATCAGGACTGAGCTGTATGTTTTCTACATCACGACCGCTTAAATAAAAAGGTTTAGGGAAAGTGGGTTTATTTTGCTCGCGAGTGGTTTCGGTGGCTTTACGTTTTGCTGCACGCTGTTGCAAAATTAGAAAGTTAGCCAACTGGTCATTTTTTAACCATTGATCTTGTTCGGATATAAAATCAATTTCCTTTTTGTTGCCCGACCTAAACTGCGTAAGCTGACGTATTTCGCCGGAAGCAATGGTCCACGAAAAGAGGTTGTTCTGCTGGGTAAAAAGCACCTTCTTTTTGGTGAAATTAAGTATAGGGTTTGATTCTACTTCGGCAGTACGGGTAATTTGTATCAGTTTGCCGCTTGTTAGGTCACGGTAAAAAATGTCACCATTTTTTTCAAAGGTTTTGGCTGTTCTGTCTGGAGTATACGAAGCGGAAAAGGCATCCAACTTTCTGCGTATAGCAGTATTTACCTTTTGTGGTTGGCGGTTGGCAAGCGTAATGCTGTACAGAGAATCGGCAGCATTCTTTTCGGGGTTCCAGTTAAAATAAATGGTTTTGCTATCGTCGGCCCAGCGAATGGCAGTAGGTGAGGTGCCTATCCATTTTGGGTCACGCATAATTTTTTCTACAGTAAGTGGTGCTAATGATTGAGCAAAACTACAGATAGGCAATAAAGTAAGCAGTGAGCAAAAATATTTCATCCCCGAATATAAGCGAGAACGTTACGTTTTTCAAACTTTATGCGTTACTAACAGGATTTTGACAATAGGGGGGGTACTATATCACCGAATTATTTGGTCGGGCATATACCATTTGCACCACATTGATATTGCGCATGGCAAAAGCGGCTTCGCAATAACTGAGGTAGTAATTCCATTTACGGATAAACTGATCCGAAAATCCTTGTGCTTTTACTTCTACCAGTTTTTCATTAAAATTATCGCGCCAATGTGCCAGTGTATGGGCATAATTTTGTCCCATTTCTTTCAAATCATACAGGGTCATATCGCCTGTAGTATTTATAGCAGTATTTATAGCCGATACTGATGGTAACAATGAGCCAGGAAAAATATGTTTCTGAATCCAATCTACCCCTTTGCGCAATTGCTTGTAGCGCGAATCTGGACTAATGATTACCTGTAACGCCAGCATGCCATCTTTGGTAAGCAGTTCTTGGCATTTTTTGAAGTAGATGGGTAGGTATTTATGTCCTACAGCTTCCAGCATCTCTATGCTTACAATTTTATCGAATTTACCCGTTATTTTGCGGTAATCTTCTAAAAGTATATCTATTTTATGAGATAGGTTTTCTCGTTCAAAGCGTTCGCGTGCGTATTTAAATTGCTCTTGCGAAATAGTGATAGTGGTTATTTTGCAACCGTAATTTTTTGCCGCAAATACCGAAAACCCACCCCAGCCGCTGCCTATTTCTAATAGGTGATCGCTAGGTTTTAGTTTTAGTTGCTGGCACAAACGGTCGTATTTTTGATACTGTGCTTGCTCTAAGGTAAGGTTCGGTTCATTAAACAGGGCAGACGAATAGGTAAGCGAAGGGTCTAGCCACAGTTTATAAAAATCATTACCCAAATCATAATGTTCTCCAATATTTTTTCTAGAGCCCGAAACTGTATTTGGACGTGCCGTGTGATACCATTTATTGAATATGTTTAGCACATTGAACAGTACTTTTTTTGCGCTATTTCCGCCCGACATGGCTGGAGAATTTTCTACATTCAAAATCATCCACTTTATAACATCGGTGATGTTATCAGTCGTCCAGTCGCCAGTCATATAAGCCTCTCCAAAACCTATATCGCCATAAAGTACACAATGTTTAAAAAAAGTATCGTTTGTGATTTGTATTGTGGCTCGTTGAGGGTGTACGCCATCACCAAACGTATGTATTTTGCCATCAGGCAAGGTAAGGGTAAGCCTACCTTCGGTGAATTGATTGAGTAACGAAAATATAATTTTACGGTAGAGGGTACTAAATACTGTTGGTTTCACAATTAATGGGTAATTTATTTGTAGGGAGGTACGAAAATACAATTTATGTGGATTATGGAAAATAACGATAAATTTCTCGCGATGCAAAACTCTTAGAAAATGTAATTCTTTGTCTTTTAGTTCAACGCCAACCCTATAATCACCAAATCGAATTTTATAATAAGTGGTATATCCTTTTAGTTTCTCTAGATGCAGTATTTCAGTACTGGATTTCCAATGGATTGATTCCTCAAAAACAAATTTTTCTATATGCTTTCGCTGCTTACTAGGAATTTCAGCTAAATCTTTCAAAAACCTTTTAGAATAGCGAATGACAAGCATTACTTTGCTTTTTGGAGCGAGCTATAATAGTGTCTGGCTTCTTCTATGGTAAGTGCTTCTGAAGAGTGTTCTGCCATATATTTACCTAAGGCATAATCTTCTAGGAGTTGCTCCATTTTCTCGAACGTTGCAATATCAACCATTACGCTTACTCTATTATTATTTTCGTCTGTCAGGTATTTTTTATTTACTGCAAGCATATACAAATGTACTAATTATTGTTTGTAAGGTTTATATACCTCTTGTTGCAATTCAGGAAACTCATCCTTTTTAAAATACCTAAATCCCCGTAGCCATAGTTTTGCCGCTTGCCAATGAATAAGCGTAATTATCTTAAGGGTAATAAATGGGAAACGAATAGCATATTTTATTAAATTCCAGTTGGTTAATGCTACTTTTTTGCCCATTAAAGTGGTAATAAAAAAGCGAGTGCCGTCTTTCTTTTGATCATCAATTTTAATGTTCAATTTTTCGGCGGGTATGCCTAATCGAAAATCGAATACCGTATCATGCTCTATAAAAGGAGATACATAGAAGTGTTTACTTGTTGTAAGATTAAATGTTGAATCGTTTAAAGTCTTTGGTCCTAAAAAGAAGGGTTTTTGCTCCAAAAAAGTATTGCCAATTTCTACCACGGCATTTTCGGGCTGTCCATTTTTGTCAAACACGTAATAAAAGGAAACGGGATTAAATTGATAGCCCCAAGTGCAAAGATTGGTAAGAAGCATAATGCGGCCTCCTTCTAAATCTGTAAGAGCACGCTGTTCATTTAAGTAGGTAGTAATATTTTGTTTTACTGTTTTGCCTTTTACCGGATTTTCTCGTGGAAATTCTAAATGGTCGCTATCCCTAAAGTTGAATACATTAAATCGGTTACGACTAATTAGCCATATTTTTTTGCTTACCTCATCTATCTCATCCAAGTCGAGATAAAAGAAGAAAATACGGTACTGAAACCAATTTTTTTTTGGTTCCAAGCGATTATGCATCACCGTACATTCATATAAGCAACTTTTCATAATTTATACTTTTTTCCAAGGGTCTCTGCCCAAAACGGCTTGACTACACGCCACAGCCGAGGCAAAGGCATCTTCATGGAATCCAAATGTAAAATAGCTTCCGCAAAAGTAGCTTTGTTCTCCTTTGTTCAATTCCTGTAAACGTTTTTGCGCATTTATTGCAGGTAAATCAAATAACGGATGCTCGTAATCAATTACCTGAATAATTTTTTCAGGATCAACTATGCCTGGATCATTAATAGATACAAAGTAATTCTCCTTATCAGATACCTGTTGCAAGCGGTTCATCCAATAAATAGTGGAAGTTCTTCCTGCTTGTTTTTCCATGCGGTAATTCCAGCTCGACCAAGTAGCTTTTGTTTTTGGCATCACAGCTGCATCGGTATGCAAGGTAGCTACGTTTTTTTGGTACTTAAAATGTTGTAATAGTTCTTTTTCCAGCGGCGTGGCATCGTTACCCAAAATCTGTAAAGTTTGATCTCCGTGTGCGGCAAATATCACCTTGTCGAAATCAAACGAACGTTCATCTTGTAAAGTAACGACTACTTTTTCTACATCCCGTTTTACAGCAACTACTTTAGCATCTACTAAAATTTTATCTCTAAATGGCTTAATTAAGAGTTTGCGGTAACTCTGACTACCGTTTACGGGTGTGTACCACTGATGCTGTGTATTTAAGCCTAAAAAACCATGATTATAGAAAAAACGAATAAGTGCTTTTGCCGGAAATTCGGTCATTAAATCCACGGGGGTACTCCATACTGCCGAACTCATAGGTATGAGATAGCGGTTGAGCATATCTTGCCCGAAGCCTTTTTCTTCAATATACTCGCCTAAACTATGGGCATCGTATTTCGGGTTCTGTAAATCCTCTACACTTTCTTTGTTGAACCGCCCAATTTGCAGCAACATTTTAATATATGGGATATTGAAAATATTTTTCCGTTGTGCAAATAAGCCACTAATGCCCGAACCACAGTATTCTAAACCTGTAGGTAGATGGCTCACCGAAAAAGACATATCTGTTTTTTTAGTAGGAGCTCCTATTTCGTCGAATAAGCGGCACAAGTTTGGGTACGTTACCTGATTAAATACCATAAATCCGGTATCAATGTATACGGGTTTGCCATTTTCATTTACGGTAACGGTGTTGGTGTGTCCACCAATGTAGTCGTTTTGTTCAAATAGAGTAATATCGAATTCGTGCTGCAAAAAATGAGCGCAGCCCATACCAGCTATGCCGGTGCCTATTATGGCCAGTTTTTGTTTTTCCATTATCTCTTTTCAAATAAATAATGACTTACAAACCATTCCTCGCCATTTTTATATCCCCACAATTCGGCACAGGCCATGTAAAATACGCGCCAGTAGCTCCACCATTTTGTAGTGTTTTCTTTGCCATAGGTTTGTGCAAATAGTGGTAAAATTTCTGCTTTGTTGGCGTCCATATTGGCCAACCACGCATTAGATGTTTTCTCGTAATGCGTACCGCTTACACGCCAATGTTGTTGAATCTTAAAATGATCCTGAAAGTAGAGCAACAAATGGTCGCTTGGCATAATGCCTCCTGTAAAAAAGTACTTACTCATCCAATCACTATCGTCTTTTACATCAAAATAATAGGCGTAATATTTATGGGTAAATATGTGGATGAAAATTTTACCTTTTTCATTTACAAATGCAGCTAGTTTGCCTAGCAACTGTTGGTAGTTGCGCATGTGTTCAAACATTTCTACCGATACAATACGGTCAAATTTTTGATCAATCGTAAAGGTGTTCATATCGGCAGTAATTACCGTAAGATTGGTTAACCCACGTTGTTTTGCTTGCTCGTCGATATGCATTTTTTGAGTGCGTGAGTTAGATACCACCGTAATTTTAGCATTCGGGTATTTAGCTGCCATAAATAAGGATAAAGAGCCCCATCCACAGCCCAACTCTAAAATATGTTGTCCGTCTTGCAGTTCGGCACGTTGGCAGGTAAGTTCCAACATATCCGCTTCACTTTGGTCAATATGTGTTACACCCGGATTCCAATATCCCGAACTGTATTTTAAATGTTTACCCAAACACAACTGATAAAAGCGGGTTGGTACTTCGTAGTGTTGTTCGTTGGCTTCGCCGGTATTAATAGCAATAGGCGAATTTTTCAATTCCTCTACCAGTTTCAAGAAATGAACATGGTCTTGTTCCAAGCCACCTCTGTTTTCTTCTAGTAGGCGTTGTTTCAGTAATCTACGGATACCGTAACGGATTAAAAAGTCGGGGAGAATATTCTTTTCGAGTAAATTATCAATCATATTTGTGTTTAAAGGGCTATTCAATAGTGAGGGGATAATTGTGCTTTTAGATGCTTCGCTTTGCTCAGCATGACAAAAGCTTGGCTTCGTAATGTCATTCTGAGCGTAGCGAAGAATCTCTGGATTATTTCTGTTACTTTTTTTTAGGCATTGGTATAAACGCACTTGTTGTTCGCTGATACTCAATATAAAGGTTGCCTTTGCTTTTTACAGCTAGCTCTTCGGTCATAGGTATACCAGTCATTTTAAGCAATGTCCATAATATTAAGGCAGGAGAAATGATGGCGATAAATCCATAGTCGGCGGGTAATGCCATTAGACAAAAACCAACCCAAACCAACCATTCGAAAAAATAGTTTGGGTGACGGCTATAATACCATAAACCACTTTCGCACACTTTTCCTTTATTGGCTGGATTAGCTTTAAATTGTTTTAGTTGCCAATCGGCAAGTGCTTCACCAATTACTGATACTGCAACAATTAATGCCCCGATATACTCCACGACATGCAGTTGGGTGTCTTTGTTGAAACAAATAAGTGCAAAGGGAACGATGAGGATAAGATTAAATACTCCTTGAAAATAAAAGAAGAAAAGCATTCTAAGCTGTGCCAGGCTGCCCCAATCTTGTTTTAGTTTAGCATAGCGTACATCCTCGGGTTTTCCTACATTACGGTTGTACAAATACAGCCCTAAGCGTATCGACCAAATTAAGGCTAATGATGTAAGCAAGACTTTACGATCGTATAGACCATCACCAAAGACAAAAACCAAGTAAGCTAATAACGAAAAATTGAAGGTCCAAGTAACATCTACGATTCCAGCATTTTGGGTGCGCAATTGAATGAGCCAAGTAATAGTCATGCTAAGCAATACAGCTATAGCAGCGGCAATGAAAAATGTTGTCATGATATTACGCGTTAGCTTTACGGATACGAATGATTCTTGCCCAATGCAATACCTTCATTACGGGGTAGGTTGCATCAAACTCGAACCATTTTTTTGCAAAATTGGGGCTATTAGGAAACTTATGATGATTGTTTTGAAATAATTCGCCTAGCATTAAAAATCCAAAAGGAGTGCTGTTTTTAGAATGGTCGCCATTATCAAAGTTAGCATACCCGTATTTGTGGCCACACCAATTTACAATAGCACCATGTATTGGGCCCATTAAAAAGTGAACGGGCAATAATGCAAATACCCACCAATATGGGGCATACAAAACATATATAGCTACGTAGCACAAGCCAAATGCCACACGTGTAATTATAGAATCGCCTATTTTATCAATCAGTGGCCACTCGGGATAGTTTCCTTTGAACTCATTATCGGGCTCTTTTAGATTTTTTACATAATCATTATAGATATTCTTAGTTTCAATCATCATCGTCCACACATCTTTAAAAAAATGTGGCGAATGAGGATCTTTCTCGGTATCGCTAAAGGCATGGTGCATGCGGTGCATAATAGCATACGCACGCGGATTTAAAAAAGAAGAGCCTTGCGTAATAAAAGTGAGTAAGTAAAAAAAACGTTCCCAAAATGGATTGGTATTAAACATCTTGTGTGATGCGAAACGGTGCAAAAAGAAAGTTTGGCAAAACAAGGAAAGAAACCAATGTGCCACAAAAAAAATTAAAATAATCATAAATTTAAACTAATGAATTAATAAACGTATTTCCTTAGCACCACGGTTTTGGTTTAAGGGCTTACAAAAATGCTAATTGTATGTTTAATTCTTGTTTTATTTTTTTAAGCACTTAGGGCGACTAGTCTATTTAAAATGCTGATATGATTTCTTAACTTTGGTAATATAGTACCAAAAGTATAGCAATTTATTTCATACACTAACAAACCTAACCATGAAAAATTTAATAGTGATTGCAGTTTTCCTTTTTATGACTGCTTGCAAAACAGAAAAAGCAGAGCCTCTTGTAGAGAAGCCTAAAGCCACCGGTTGCGATACTATCTCTAATAGTATTCTTTTATTAAAAGTAGATTATCTTACCCAAAAGTTTGAAGGTGGAAAAGAAATCAAAATCATCAAAGGTACTATGCCATCAGATTCCTTGCCTATTTTGATAGATTATGAGGAGCCAGGAGATTTTGGGAATATTAAGCTAAGCTATGAACCTACTGGAGATTTAATTTTCGATGGTGATATTATATGGACAGGTAAAGGAGAAATTAACTATCCTGAGTCATTTAACCCCATTGGGAATTACACTTTGCTAACAGAAGAGCTACAACTGCCAGACAGCTTAAGATTTCAACGTATATTCAACAATCATATTAATTCTAGGTATGCCAAAATATGGCGTGCCGTAAGTAAGCTTGAAAAAACTTCTTGTTACTTAAAAGGCAATCAAAAGATAGGCATATTCCTTTATACACCGAGTGTTGGCGTTGGCAATCCCGCCGACTGGGATTGGTTCGTAATAATGAGTAAATAAGAACAGTATTCCTCCTGCAAAACCCCTGCGCGTACTCTACAGAGCTGAGCTACATTCCATAGCAAAACAAACAGTTTTTTATCGATATTTTAACGGGAGATAAGGCGTAATGAAAGGCGTTTTGTAATAGTATCATTACATTTAATTATTATTGTAACCTTTTAATAAAACCGTCGTAGGGGTACAAACTTTACACATAATATAACCGTATAGATAAACTTCTACGCTAATTTCGATTAAATTTAATGTTGGTGACCGATAACTACAACTTGCTAATTGGCAAGTTGGATGAATTTATACGCAAGTATTATATGAGTCAGCTTATCAGAGGGATGCTTTATGCTCTTGCTGTGCTGTTGGCTTCGTATATCAGCTTGGTGCTATTAGAGCATTACAGTTATTTCGATTCATCAACACGTACCATTCTTTTCTATTCTTTTATTGTCATTAATGCCTTAACTTTATATTATTTTGCAGGCATACCCGCATTGGCTTATTATCATTTAGGTACAGTAATTAGCCATCAAAAGGCATCAGAAATTATTGGGCAGCATTTTACAGAAGTAAAAGACAAACTGTTAAATACCTTAGAACTGCACCAACTTTTCCAACAAAATCCAGATAATGCAGCGCTTATTATTGCAGGAATTAACCAGAAAATAGGGGAATTAAAACCTATCCCGTTTGTAGCCGCTATTAATTTGGCAGAGAACAAAAAGTATGTAAAATATGCTGCTGTGCCGCTTGCTGTTATTCTTGTACTATTGTTTGCAGCGCCAAGCATGCTTACCGAAAGCACCAAAAGATTGGTGAACCACGATACATATTTCGAGAAAAAAGCGCCCTTTCAATTCAATATACTCAACGATAAATTAGAGGCATTACAAAACGAGAACTTTACCCTTAATGTAAAGTTTACAGGTACCGAAATTCCGCAGGATGTATATGTAGTTGTTGATGATGTTAGCTATAAATTAGCTAAACAAAGCATAATCGAATTTACACACGAGTTCAAAAACCTTCAAAAAACACAAACCTTTACATTACTTGCCGATGGATTTACATCAAAAGAGTATACACTAAAGGTGGTAGCAAAACCCACCATCTTAAATTTTTCGGTTGCACTAGATTATCCGTTGTATACGGGTAAAAAACGCGAAGTATTACAAAATACAGGTGATTTAACACTTCCTGCAGGAACCAAAGTTACCTGGACCTTTAATGCAGCAAATGCCGATGCCATTTTATTTGCCTACAATGGAACAGCAGAGCAAACGATGCAAAAGGATAACAATGTGTACGCCATCCAAAAGCAAGTACTCAAGAACGGATCGTACATGCTGCAAGCCACTAATAGCGAGATAAGCACGATGGATTCCATCAGCTATACCCTTACGGCAATTCCAGATGCTTACCCAACTATAAAAGTACAAGAGCGTGCAGATAGTTTAAATAGTAAGACATTTTACTTTGTAGGGCAGGTGCAAGACGATTACGGGTTTAAAAAGTTGTTGTTTAATTATACTTTTTTAGCTGGTGAGAATCAGCAAAGGAATACAGCGCAAATGGTAGCAATCCCCGTTGCAACTAGGGCATTGCAAGACAATTTTTTTTACTACTGGAACTTCTCATCTATCAATGTATCTCCTGGTGATGTGTTGGAGTATTATTTTGAAGTATTTGATAACGATGGTGTGCATGGAAGTAAATCAACACGGTCGGATGTGCGTACCCTAAAAATACCTTCGCGTGATGAACTGAATAAGGAGAATGATAAAAATGCAGAATCTATAAAAAACAAAATGGCAGAAGCCATTCGCGAAGCAAAGAAAATTGAGACAGAAAGTAAAAAGCTACGCGAAAAGTTGCTAGACAAAAAAAGTCTAAACTTTGAAGAAAAAAAAGCAATAAAAGACTTAGCCAATAAACAGAAGCAGCTGGAGCAATTGGTAGATGAGATTAAGAAAGATAATGAACGAAATAATTTAAAAGAGCAAGAATATACAGATAAGAGCGAGCAGTTGCTTGAAAAGCAAAAGCAGTTGGAAAAGTTGCTCGATAAAGTGCTTGATGAAAAAACCAAGCAATTGATTGAAGAGTTAAAAAAATTATTGGAGGAAGACAATAAGAATAAAACCCAAGATCAGTTAGAAAAATTACAGCAAGAAACCCAGAGTTTGGAAAAAGAACTCGATCGTGCATTAGAGTTATTTAAGCAATTGGAGGTAGAGAAAAAGCTGGAGGAGAATATTAATCAACTAGATAAACTGGCAGAAAAGGAAGAAAAATTAGCTACTAAAACAGAAGAAAAACAGGCTAAAAATGAGGCACTCAAGGAAGAACAAGATAAACTGAACAAAGAGTTTGATGCCTTGAAAGAAAGCATGAAGGAGTTGGATGAAAAGAATAAGGAATTAGAAAGTCCTACCGAGTTTGATAACACTGAGGAGCAACAGCAAGAAATAGGAGAAGAGATGGAGAACAGTTCTGAGCAGTTGCAGAACAATAAGAGCCAAAAGGCGGCTCAGTCACAAAAAAGTGCTTCAGATAAAATGAAAGAACTTTCGGCAGCCATGAAAGCCATGCAGCAAGAGATGGAAGCCAAAGAACTGGAGTTAGACTTAAAAGCTTTACGGGAGTTGTTAGAGAACTTGATAAAAATATCGTTCGACCAAGAAAAGGTAATGAACGATTTTAAAAAAATTACGATAAACGACCCACAGTACACGCAACTCATCCAAAAGCAAAATGGGTTAAAGGATGACTTGAAAATGGTGGAGGATAGTTTGTATGCTCTTAGTAAGCGAGTGGTACAAATAGAAAGTGTAGTAAATAAAGAGATAGGTATTATTAACCAAAATGTAGCTAAAGCTATAGAAAACCTAACTAAGCGCAATACAGCAGAAGCACAAAATAGGCAACAGTACGTAATGACGAGTGCCAATAACTTGGCAGTAATGCTAAGCGAGGTTTTTGATCAGTTGCAGCAGCAGCTAAAGCAAAAAATGGAAGGAAAGGGAAAGGGAGGAAAACCACAGCCTAAAAAAGGAAATAAGCCGGGCATGCAGCAATTGGGAAAAATGCAGGAACAACTGAACAAACAACTGCAAGAAATGAAAGAAGGGGGTATGAAACCTGGACAAAAGCCTGGTAAGGGACAAATGAGCGAACAATTGGCTAAAATGGCTGCTCAACAGCAGGCTATACGCAATACGCTACAGCAAATTAGTAAAGAAGAAAATAAAGACGGTAAAGGAAAACTTGGTAACTTAGATAAGCTGGCCAAAGACATGGAAAAAACAGAAACTGATATTTACAATAAACTGATTACCGAAGAAACCTTGCGCCGCCAACAAGAAATTATGACACGCTTACTCGAAGCCGAAAAAGCCGAACGAGAACGAGAGTTTGATAATCAGCGCCAAGCAAAACAAGGTACACAACAGCAAGTAAACTATGCCATTGTGTTTGAAGAGTATAAAAAACTGAAGCAGCGTGAATTGGAATTACTGCAAACAGTGCCCCCTCAACTAAATCAATATTACAAGGATAAAATAAACCTATATTTTAATCAATTAAATCGAACAAAATAGCACATGGAAAACGTATTAAAGGAAATCAAAAACGAAGAAACGATGTATACACTTCAATTACCATCGCGCGTCGATAGCATTAATCGCTTAGAGAGCTTTATTGAGCAACTCCGCGAAATCTATCATATAGGAGAAGATACGTTTGCCAATATTTTGGTGGCCACTACCGAGGCTGTAAACAATGCTATTACACACGGTAATAAGCTTGACGAGAATAAAATAGTATATGTAAATTTAGAAGTAGAGAATAAATCAAAATTACATTTTACCGTATCCGACGAAGGACCAGGATTTGATTACAACAGCATCCCAGATCCTACATTACCCGAAAATGTAGAAAAACCGTGTGGAAGAGGAGTATTTATTATGCGCCAACTAGCCGACCAGTTTATTGTTAATAAAAAAGGAAACGAAATAGAATTACTTTTTAAAATATAATCTCCCTTTGTATAGCTTCAAAAACTACCTATTTGAAAATATTTGCGGGCAATTGTTTATTAACTAAATAGTTGCTAAACTGTAGTGTAATAGTGCCCTTGTTGCTCGCCTTTTCATTGCTTTTCTTGTAATTGTTTATATCGGCAGCCAACGCTTTTGGTATCTTGTATTTTTTCACATCAATACTAAATACAATACTTTCGGGTAACGCATAGCGTGTCCAATTGCCATAAGTATATACTGCGGTAATAGTTCCATTGCTTTTGGTGGTAGTTTGCGATTGCGTAATTAATCCTTTTTGTGCATCTATCCATAGCTTTGCCAGTACAATATCAGAAGTATCTGCCAAAGGCAAAATACTTACCAAATGCACAGGTTTTCCAGCGAGCTCTACTTTCCCTTGGTCTATTACCGTATAAGCAGCAGTGTTTGCTATTATCTTCAGTATTTTATCAAAACCTTGTTTGGGTAGTAGCATTATGCTCTTCGATTTTATCTTTATTCTATCGGGCTGTTGGTAATAAATGGTAGCAGTTTGAGGCGCTATTTTAGCAAACGAAATGGTAGTAGTAACCTGCACATTAGCCGAGTAATTATTTACCTGCTTAAACTTTTGGTTAATAGTATTTAGTAAAGTACTGGCATCTTGTGCCTGTATTACCTCTGCGCCAATACATAGCAGCAGTGCTACTATAAATCTTTTTATCATGATAAAATATCTTTTTTGTTGAAGCAATACAGTGCTGCACTTAGTAATACTAATATGTGTGCCAACAATACTGTTACCGATACAATTATTTGATTAACAGGTAACGAACTTTCAAAAAAGCTACGCCACGTAGCCATGTGAGTGGTAAATAAAAACGGCCTTACATTATCAAACAGCGGAACTTCTAAGGTACCAATAATGGTAAATAGGATAATAATAGCCATTGTGCTTACAATTGGACCAATGGAGTTTTCAGAAAAAACAGATAATAATAAGGAGAGTGCACAAATAAGCAATAAAGCGATATAAGCCACACCCAATGCTGCAAAAAAGCGCCATAGCACATCCTGCTGTTGTAATACGTTAAAGCCATCACTACCCAGCACAATTAAATCACCAGTACCAAAAAGGAGCAAGCTATTGCCAAGTGCCAAAAAGCCCAGCCAAAAAAGCAAACCACCAGTATAGATAGCACCCGCACAAAACTTTGCCATAATAATTTGCGAACGCGCAATGGGTTTGCTCATTAATAATCTAAGAGTACCCATTGCAGCCTCACCAGATACTAAATCACCCGTAACCAAGGCTATGAGCAAAGGCACATGTATAATAAGTGTTTGCAGGATAATAAAGCAGATTAGATTGCCATTTAGTACCGTACCTTGTATGTAAAAAGAAGATTCGAACTGTTGAGTAATAAAACCAATATATGCCGAACCATCCGCATAAAAGGCAAGTTGTATAAGCACAATAATTGCTGTAATTACCACAAAACCAATAATGCTGCGTGGACGGGCACGTATTTTTAATAGTTCGGTATATAGTGCGGCAAAAAAGGGGTGCATCAGTTAGGAGAGTTTACTAAGTTCAAAAAAAGATCTTCTAGTTTGCGCTTACTTTCAATGCCATAAATCTCCATGCCTTTGGCGCATAAAAAAGTGGTAAGTGCCGGAATTCGTTCTTGTGGCATGTTTAATACGCTACTATTATCTTGTAAATATGTTGCCCATTCCGACTGGCTCAATACGGTATGGAGCAGGGCGTCATCCTTGGTTTTTATTGATACGAGTACATCCTCTGCATGTAGCAATGTATTTACCTCGCCTTGCAGTATGGCTTTGCCTTTATTCAGAATAACCATGCGGTTGGCAATAAGCTCTATTTCTGATAAAATATGGGAGGATAAAAGAATGGTTTTTTGATACTCGTGCTTTAGCCGTAAAATCAAATTGCGGATATCAATAATGCCTTGTGGGTCTAAGCCCGTAGTGGGTTCGTCCAGTATAATCAATTGCGGATTGTGTATAAGCACGGCAGCCAAGCCAAGGCGTTGTTTCATGCCATGCGAATAGGTTTTTACCTTATTATTTTCTTTACCGCTAAGGTGTACCAATTCCAGCAATTCGTCGATTTGTTTTTTGGTTGGTTGTACTCCAGAAAGGCGAGCTACAATCTCTAAATTTTTTAATCCGGATAGGTAGTTGTAAAAGTCAGGTTTTTCTACAATGCAGCCTGTATTACGCAGTATAAAGTTGCGGTGCTCGGCAATTGGTTTGCCAAAAATAGAAATACTGCCAGATGTGGGTTGTATAAGCGAAAGCAGCATTCGAATAGTGGTGCTTTTGCCAGCCCCATTTGGGCCTAAAAACCCAAAAACATCACCTTTATATACCTCAAAATTCAATCCATCTACTGCATTAAATCCATTATAGCTTTTGTACAGATTTGCTACTTCTATTATTTTTTCGGGCACGGTAAGCGAGTTTATTTTAGCAACAACTAAAGGGCTAAATTGTTAAAATTAATTAGCAATAAAGAGGCTCATATATCCTATTTTTGGCAAAATTTGCAGCGTATTGTATGGATAAGTCATCAAAAATTTTTGTAGCAGGGCACAGGGGTATGGTTGGGTCGGCCATTTACAGGCACTTGCAAGCAAATGGGTATCAGCACATCATTACACGAGGGTCTAAAGAATTAGATTTGCGTAACCAACAAGCCGTTGCAGATTTTTTTGCTGCCGAAAAGCCGGAGTATGTGTTTTTGGCAGCTGCAAAAGTGGGCGGCATTATGGCGAACAATACCTACCGTGCCGAGTTTTTACATGATAATTTGCTGATTCAAAACAATGTTATCCATCAAGCCTATGTACAGGGAGTAAAGAAACTTTTGTTCTTAGGTTCTTCTTGTATTTACCCTAAAATGGCGCCACAGCCACTAAAAGAAGAATATTTGCTTACAGGATTACTAGAAAGTACCAACGAGCCGTATGCCATAGCTAAAATTACAGGTATAAAAATGTGCGAAGCTTATCGGGCGCAATATGGATGTAATTTTATATCGGTAATGCCTACAAATATGTATGGACCAAATGATAATTATGATTTAAATAGCTCGCATGTATTGCCGGCACTTATTCGTAAGTTTCATGAAGCGAAAGTGCAAAAGAAAGCAGCAGTAGAAATTTGGGGTACAGGTACGCCACTGCGCGAATTTATGTATGCCGATGATTTGGCTGCTGCCTGTGTTTTTTTAATGGAAACGTACAATGGCGAGCAATTTGTAAATGTGGGTGTGGGCGAAGATATTTCTATAAAAGATTTGGCATTGCTTATCAAAAAAATTGTTGGTTTTGAGGGTGAACTGACATTTGATACCACCAAGCCAGATGGTACTCCACGCAAGTTGATGGATGTATCTAAACTGCACAGTTTAGGGTTTAAACACCGTATTGATTTGCCAGAAGGCATTCAATTGGCGTATGCCGATTTTCTCTCCAAAAATTAAGTTGCCAAAATTGTCATGCATACAGCTGTAGCTATTTTACGTGGAATAAATGTAAGCGGTCAAAAACAAATAAAAATGACTGATTTGCAGCAACTATGCTCCACTATCGGATTGCAAAATGTGCGCACTTATATACAAAGCGGTAATGTTATTTTTGATACGGAGCTAACAGATGCACGTGTAATACAACAAAAGATAGAACAAAAAATTGCCGAGGTGTATGGGTTCACTGTTCCGGTGCTCATAAAAACAAAGCAAGAATTGGAGCACGTGGTGCATACAAATCCATTCATTAAACAGCCTGCAATAGATAGTAGTAAGCTACATGTTACTTTTTTGGCAACGGCTCCAGCACAAAAGGCGGTTGATGCGTTATTAGCCGTAGACTATTTACCTGATGAATGGATTGTTATAGGTAAAGAAGTATATCTGCATTGCCCCGATGGATACGGGCGAACAAAACTCACCAATACATTTTTCGAAAAAAAGTTTGCAACAGCAGCCACCACTCGTAACTGGAAAACGGTAAATGAACTCCTCAGGCTGTGCGTTTAATCACATGAGTCTATTTGTCGGCTAACAAACAATTTGATTCTTCTAATTATTACTATTTTGCGTTCATTATTCTAATTAATAGTATTTGTACATAATGGCAAAGAAACACCTCCTTTTATTGATTGTATTTTGTGGATTGCATTTTTTTGCAAACGCACAAATTTTAAAACCAGTTAGCTGGACATTTACCTCTGAGCGAGTATCTGAAAAAGAAGCAATACTGATACTAACAGCAAAAATTGACGATAAGTGGCATTTGTATGCACAAGATATTGCTGCCGGAGGACCAGAACCTACAAGCATTACCTATACAGCTTCTCCCAACTACGTATTGGTAGGCAAAACCATAGAAAGTCCAAAACCAGTAAAAATATTCGACGAAACGTTTGAAATGGACGTGAAATGGTTCACCAAAAAAGCTGTGTTTAGACAACGGGTTCGTTTTGCTACTAAAGATGCAGCAACTATTGAAGGCTCCGTATATTTTATGACCTGCGACGATAAGCAATGCTTGCCACCAGATGAAGTGCCCTTTAAGATTGCTGTTAAGGCTTTTACTGGGAAAGCTATCAATACGAAAGAAGTTGATGCAGCAGTTGTACCTGCAGAGGTAGTTGTTGAAAATGCAGATACAACAGTGCGTGTGGATACCGTTGTAAAAACTACGCAAGTTGTACCCGATACATTGGCTACTCTAC
Source organism: uncultured bacterium (assembly GCA_947085255.1). Lineage (GTDB taxonomy): Bacteria > Bacteroidota > Bacteroidia > Sphingobacteriales > Sphingobacteriaceae > CAMTVQ01. Next base: position 132,470 of record CAMTVQ010000005.1, read on the forward strand.
AGGCAGTTGAACCATCAATCGAAAATAGCCAATCATTGTGGGCAATATTTATAGCCGGTTTTTTAGGCGGATTATTAGCCCTGCTTACGCCATGTGTTTTTCCGATGATTCCGCTTACGGTTAGCTATTTTACTAAACGTGGCGGCGTGTTCCATGCTGTTGTATACGGTTTGTCTATTATTGTACTGTATGTGGCATTGGGCATGTTGGTAACGATGATATTTGGTGCCGATGCGCTGAATGATATGGCAAGCAATGTGGTGTTTAATCTCATTTTCTTTGCCATGCTGGTGGTATTTGGTATCTCTTTTTTAGGTGCATTCGAAATTACCTTGCCCAATAGTTGGGTAAATAAAATGGACAGTCAATCGGATAAAGGCGGACTGTTAGGTATCTTTTTTATGGCGTTTACACTGGCGTTAGTGTCTTTTTCGTGCACTGGACCTATTATTGGCACCTTATTGGTGCAAGCTGCTGTAGAAGGGAAGGCAATTGGTCCGATAATGGGCATGTTCGGGTTCTCTTTAGCTTTGGCCCTGCCGTTTTCGCTATTTGCCTTATTCCCTTCTTGGTTAAAATCCTTACCAAAATCGGGCGGATGGCTTAATTCGGTAAAAGTGGTACTTGGATTTTTAGAGTTAGCTTTTGCTCTTAAGTTCTTATCCAATGTAGATTTGGCATACCATTGGGGTATTTTGGATAGAGAGGTGTTTTTAACAATCTGGATTGTACTATTCACCCTATTAGGTATGTACTTATTGGGCAAACTCAAGTTATCGCACGATAGCGATGTGAAGTTTGTATCTATTCCGCGCTTACTATTTGCTATTTGCTCGTTTTCATTTGCAGTGTACATGGTGCCTGGTTTATGGGGAGCGCCTTTAAAAGCTATTAGCGCTTTCTCTCCGCCACAAGGCACACAAGATTTTGATTTAACTGCTACTAAAGGCGCAGCACACACCAATTCCACAGAAGCGACTGTTGCCAAAAAATATAGCGACTTATTTCATTGCCCACATGGACTCAACTGCTTTTTCGATTACGATGAAGGTATAGCCTATGCCAAAAAAGTGAATAAGCCAGTAATGATTGATTTTACAGGACATAGCTGTGTAAACTGCCGCAAAATGGAGGTTTCTGTATGGTCTGACCCTGCGGTATTGCAACGATTATCAGAAGAGTATGTGCTTATTTCGTTGTATGTAGATGATAAAACAGCTTTGCCTGAAAATGACCAATATGTGTCTTCATTTAGTGGAAAGCGTGTTAAAACAATTGGTAATAAATGGAGCGATATACAAGCCAGTAAGTATGGTATTAACTCACAACCATACTATGTGTTATTAAATAACGAAGGGGCTAAACTAGTAATGCCACAAGCTTTTAATTTGGATATTCAGAATTACGTTGCCTTTTTAGATTCGGGTAAAAAAGCTTACCAATCGGGTGCGTATGTAAAGTAGACCCCATTAATTTGCTATAAATAAAAAGAGGAGGCTATCAATTGATAGCCTCCTCTTTTTGTAAGAAGAATTATGAATTAGTCTCTACGACCGTTAAAAATCATGATGTAGTATACCAAGGTAGCTAATGAAGCTAAAGCAGCTACTACATAGGTCATTGCGGCCCACCATAAAGCATTTTTTGCCGATTCTTGTTCGTTACTACGTGTAATACCACGCGTATCTAACCAAGCTAACGCACGTGCACTGGCATCAAATTCTACAGGTAGGGTTACAAAACTGAATAAGGTAGTAAGTGCAAATAATACAATACCTGCAAACAATAACGCTGGGAATACACTAAGCAGCAATACACCGCCCAATAATACCCACATAAGGTAGCGTGAAGTAACACTAAGTGCAGGTACCATTGCCGAACGAAATTGTAACCAACTATAAGCCTGTGCGTGTTGTACGGCGTGTCCGCATTCGTGGGCAGCTACAGCAGCAGATGCGATACTACGTCCATGATATACATCAGGACTCAGATTTACCGTTCTGTCGGTCGGGTTGTAATGGTCGGTTAGTTGTCCTTCTACCGAAATTATTTTTACATCGGTAATACCGTGGTCAAGCAGCATTTTTTCGGCTATGTCTTTACCCGATAAACCGCTAGCAAGTTCCATTTGAGCGTACTCATTAAATTTGCTTTTGAAGCGCCAACCTATTAACCAGCTGGCTGCCATTATTACAATCATTAATATCATTGTTTTTTATTTTTAAGTTTGATACCTCTATTCAAAAGGTATTCCAAATATACGCAATTGATGAATAATAGTTTAACACAAAAGCCAATAAACACACCTTCTTACTGGGAGCAAGAGACTTTTTTAACCCATTATGATGTGCTGATTATTGGTTCGGGTATTGTAGGGCTCAATACAGCAATACGCCTTAAACAACAAGCTCCAGCACTTAAAGTAGGCGTACTAGAACGGGGATTGCTACCTGATGGTGCCAGTACAAAAAATGCTGGTTTTGCATGCTTTGGTAGTGTTTCTGAGTTGATTGAGCAGTTGAAACGGAGCTCGGAAGAGGAATTGTGTCAGCTAATTTCCTTGCGTTGGAATGGACTAATTGCCCTGCGAGAACTATTGGGAGACGATGCGATTCGGTACAACAATTGGGGCGGCTATGAGTTGTTTACTGCTCATAATACAGAGCTGTTTGAGCATTGCGTAGATAGGCTTTCATACTTTAATAAATTGGTTACACCTATTATCGGTAAACCTGACATTTATGCAGTAACTGACGCTAAAATAGCAGGCTTTGGTTTTGCTAGGGTTGCTCACCTCATAGAAAATAAGGCAGAGGCTCAACTTGATACAGGTCGCATGATGCAGGCTTTATTGCTCAAGGCGCAAAGCTTGGGCGTGTTGGTGTTTAATGGGGTAAGCGTATCGAGTATAGCTACCGAGCAAGAACGCGTGCTAGTGCATACAAACAGTTATCAATTTAGCACCAAAAAAGTGGTATTGGCTACCAATGCTTTTACCAAGCAATTGTATCCTGCTGTGGATGTAATACCTGGTAGAGGGCAGGTGCTTGTTACCAAGCCGATTGCTAATTTAAAACTAAAGGGTACTTTTCATTACGATAAGGGCTACTATTATTTCCGCAATATTGACGATAGAATACTTATTGGCGGTGGACGGCATTTAGATTTTGCAGCAGAAAACACCTATCAGCAGGGAGAAACAGCTGTAGTGCAACAGCATTTAGAAGAGTTATTGCACACGGTGGTTTTGCCAAAGACTCCAGTAGAAATTGACCAACGTTGGAGTGGCATTATGGGTTTTGGCAGCATGCTTTCGCCAATTGTAGAACAGATAGATACCAATGTATATTGTGCCGTGCGCTGCAACGGTATGGGCGTGGCTATGGGTAGTATAATAGGCATACAAGCAGCAGATATGGTGTTGAAAAAATTGTAAGATTTGTGCTATTAGGTATAATTGTTTCTGTTAAATTTGTAACCATTGTATAAGGTTAAACAATGTGGTTATGGATAAATATTTAACATTATCTGAGGCGTCTGAGCTTATAGGAAAAAGCAAAGAAACACTTAGGAGATGGGATAGGGAGGGTAAGTTATCTGCTGTTCGTGAGCCAGTAAGTAATTACCGTGTGTATAAATATGAGCAAGTAGAAACACTATTTGCCACCTTTATTAATCAAAACATTCAAGCTGAAGTTTCAAATTTTGTGGAGCCATATTATGATTATTCGGTTCTAGAATTATTTGCTGGTGCTGGTGGTTTGGCAGCAGGAATGGAAAAAGCAGGACTAAAATGTGTTGCATTAAATGAAATTGATAAGTGGGCATGTGAAACCTTAAGAAAAAATCGTCCACATTGGAAAGTGTTGGAAGGAGATATCAAATCTTTTGATTTTTCTGAATATCAGAATAAGGTGGATGTGGTTACTGGAGGATTTCCTTGTCAAGCATTTAGTTATGCAGGTAGAAAACTAGGACTTGCTGATGCAAGAGGTACATTATTTTATGAGTTTGCTAGAGTTGTAAAGCAAGTCAACCCACTGATGTGCATTGGAGAAAATGTTCGTGGTTTACTTAGTCATGAAAAGGGCAAAACATTAGCGGGGATGATATCTATTTTAGATGAAATTGGTTATAATGTCGTTCCTATACGTGTACTAAAAGCTGTAAACTATAACGTACCACAGAAAAGAGAAAGATTGATTTTGGTAGGTATTAGAAAGGATATTGATTTGGAGTATGAATATCCAAAGCCTTACAAAAGAGTATATAACTTAGTAGACGCATTAAAAAAAAGCGAATTATTTGATAGTGATGTTCCAAAGTCAGTAGGAGCAAAATATCCCCAAAGCAAAAGAGAAGTATTAGATCTAGTTCCTCAGAAGGGATATTGGCGTGATTTACCTATACAAATTCAAAAAGAATTCATGGGCGGAAGTTTTTATCTTGGTGGCGGAAAAACAGGTATTGCAAGGAGAATTGGTTGGGATGAGCCTTGTTTAACATTAACTTGTAGTCCTGCACAAAAGCAAACCGAAAGATGTCATCCAGAAGAAACACGTCCTTTTACTATTCGTGAGTATGCCAGAATACAAACTTTCCCAGATGATTGGCAATTTGAGGGTTCAATCGCGCAACAATATAAACAAATCGGGAATGCTGTTCCTGTAAATTTAGGAAGGGAAATAGGATACTCTATTATAACTTTTTTAAACCAGTTTTATAATTTATCGAAGCCTAAGTAGTAGCTATAGTTTTCAAAAGTTATTTGGTCTAAAATACTTCTTTTACTTGTCTTCGTTTCCAATTTTATTTCCTCCAAAGCAGAGTTTTCAACTATTTTATTGTTTTGGTTGATAGAGTTAAGATATTCATTGATGGCTATTGGTAAAGCTTTATAAAGTGTTAATAGAGCATCTTCTTGTCCAGAAACTAAGGCATAAAATTGGTCGCCCGATATTTTGTAAACTCTGCTATGGCTATATTCTTTACCATTAATTTCACCAGTCCATAGTTCACAGAAACTTCCTTTAGCTAAAATTTGAACCCAATAGCATTTTGCTTTTTTGTAGTCGTTTGCATAACGGGCTAGTTTTTGGAAAAGAGCTTCAGCCGAACTACTATTCATGGTATTGTGTTTATTCTTAATATCTGCAAATAATGTGTTGTTCTGTGCTTTTATATCAAAACCACTTAAGTTGCCAATTTCAAAACCGGTTATTCCGCCTAAAACTTGTTCATGAAATGTTCCAATAGAGTTGTTTGTTGATTTGTCAATCTGTCTCAGAACTTCTGATTGGATAATGTTCTCTTCATCAATATCGTTGAAATTTGAGTCAAAAATTAATTTTATAGTATCAACCTTATTGCTGTAAAAATTATTCTTAGTGATATTGTTTTTTGCCTTTGTATAAGCAGCATGAAGATTTGCAATGCAACGTATTAAATGCTCGTCTGATATAAAACTTACGTATCGATTTGCCATTAAATTGGTTAATGTAGTTTCTCTACTTTATTCCTCCTCCATTATTGGAGAAATACTGGTATGATAATTTTCTTTTACAAAGATACACCACTTACATTCGTTTTTTCCACATCCAATACTAAATTCATGATTGTTGATTTTTTGGTAAGTATTTTTAATTTGTTCTGTTACAACTTGTAAATCTTCTAATGTAATCTGTATTTGCTCGGTTTTGTATTCGTTTTTTACAGGTTCTACAAAATCAAACTCGGCACTTACGGCTTGCCAATCATTGGTTTTATCATTATCTAACAATAATTTGTAAAAAACAGCCTGTCGCCAATAGTCTCCCCCATTCGGATTTTTCTCAGAAGGACGCTCTAATTTAGTCTTAGCATTTTCATATTTACCTGTTTTATAATCTACCACATTTACTTTTTTTCCATCAAATTCGAGTTTATCTAGGGCTCCTCTAATAGGTACACCTGCTACGTGCACGTGGCCGATATGCTTTTCGGTAAGTACTATTTTATTCCACTGGCCAACGCCATAATCGTAATATTCGGGTAGAATCTTCTCCCCATACTCCATGCGACGCTTAAACTCTTCTTTAGTGAAGCCTTCGCGTCTTCTAAACATGTGTGTTTTGAAATCTTCTACTAGGACTTCTTTGGTCGGGAAGTTCCTAGTTTCATTAGCTTGCATTTTTACAAATAATTGATTAAGTGCGTAATGAATAGCAATGCCAAATTCCATTGTTTCACTTTTTCCAGAAGGTACACGGATTAAATTTTGGAAATAAAACTTCAGTGGGCAATCCAAGTAATTACTCAAAGCGGTTACACTAAGTTCAAATCCTTGTAAATGATGCTCAATAAATTGAGCATCTATCAGGGTAATTTGCGGCTGCGTCTCTTCTATGAATTGTAGCGTGAGGTACTCAAATAATGCTGCCTCATCTATGCTCTCTTGCGTAATACGTAATTCGGAGTTGGTAATTAATTCACCAATAAATATAGAGGCCTCTAAAGGCTTTCCTGCCGTACTATTAATGGAGTAAGAAAGGCGTAAATGGCTTTTTGCACGAGTAAGTGCCACATAAAACAAGCGACGCAACTCTTCCTCATCGTTGGCTGTTGATTGGGCAGAAAATACCGTATCGGGCAGTTTGTAATTGCCAGCAGGCTTTCGTTTTCCTTCCCACACATTTTTAGTGCAACCCATCAAAAATACATGGGCATATTCTAAACCCTTAGAGCCATGCGCAGTTACAAAATTTACGCCTTGTTCGTTGTGTAAAGATTGTTGCAACTCTAGTTTAAGGTCGTTTTTTGCCAGTAAATCTATGGTGGTAACAAAGTTGGCTAAATTGATAGTAGGATTTTTATGGCTCTCGTCTTTCAAAAAGTCGAATATGCTGGTGAGCACCTGCATGAGCCACATTTTTTCGGGCGACTGCATGATATAGCGAAGTACGCCACCGCGCACAATTATTTTTTCAAATAGTTGTTGTAGCGTTACATTTTTGCTGGTTTTTATCCAAAATTCCATATCGAGTGCCAACTGTTTAATGGCAGTGTGCTCGGGATTTGCAAACAAATCGGGTTGTTTTTGCAGGTAATTTTTATTTAAATAAGCGCGAATGGAAGTATGTTCTTTGCGATTGTCGCTCACGGCTTTGGTGATTTTGGCAATGGCTATTGGCGAAATATCGAAAAAATCGAAGTGCATAATTTCGAATAACAATGCATCTCCACTAAAAGGAATATCGGTTTCTTGTGCTAAATAACGTAAAATGGTAAACAGTTTATTGGCAAATGGCAACTGCAAAATATCTGCTTTTCGGCGGGTATTTATGGCAATACCACGCAATTGAAAGTAATGAGCCAGTGCTTCGCCTGTTTTATGTTCTTTGTAAATAATGGCTATCTCATTAGCTGGCACTCCCGATGCAATTAGGGCTTCTACCTCGTTGGTAATGGCTGCAAACTCGTGGTGTTGCGTAGCAAATTCACTGATTTTTGGCAGAATATTGAGTTGCGCAAATGTGTCGTTTTTGGCAACAAGGTTTTTGGTCAGCCCTGCTATCTTACCTACCAAACGCTCGGTGTTATGGTCTATAAGATGTTTTGCTGTATCTAAAATAGCCTGAGAAGAGCGGTAATTATCGGTGAGTACAACTTTGTATAAGTCTTGGGCATAGGTTTGTGCAAAATCAAGGATGTTTTCTACGTTAGCACCTTGAAAACGAAAAATACTTTGGTCATCATCGCCTACCACAAAAATATTTGGGGTGTCCCAGTAGTTTGTCAGCAAAGAAATTAATTCGTTTTGTGTACCGCTGGTATCCTGAAACTCATCTACTAATACATACTGGTAACGCTCTTGGTAATTGAGTAAAAAGCCAGCATCCTCCTTAAATGCTTTTAGTACCCAACCAATCATGTCATCATAATCGTAGCGGTTGCGTGCTAGCATTAATTGCTCGTAGTTTGCAAATTCTTGAGCGGCTACCCGTAATTTTTCCATCTTCTCCTGCTCTTCTTCAAAAGCGGGTTTAAAGTCGCCTACTTGTTTATCTTTTCTTTTTTTAGAATAACGAAAGGTTTTATAGTACGGTGAGTCGGCTTCACAATACTCAATTTCATGTAGGTATTCATCAATCTTTGCAGCAATAAAGTCAGCTGTCCAACCCTCACGTTTCATTACCGAAAACAATTGCTGCAAACGTGGAATTTCGTAATACACATCGCCCCTAAAGCGCTTTAGCAGGTGATTTTTTGGAAAACTATCTACCAGTTTTTGGTACAGTTCTATGCGTTCTAAATCCGATATAGGTTCTAAAGAATACTTACCAAAGTAATCGAGATTGTGTTGTATAATATCGTTACAAAAAGCATGGAAGGTATAAATATGTACTCTGTAAGCATCTGGACCAATAAATTGAAACAAACGTTTACGCATAGCAATGGCACCTGCATCGGTATAAGTAAGGCATAAAATGCTGTGGGCATCGGCATCGGTTTCTAGTAATATTTTACCAATACGTGCTGCTAATATTTGTGTTTTGCCGGTACCTGGTCCTGCTACTACCAATACAGGTCCTTCTAGCTTTTCAACAGCTTGGCGTTGGGCATCATTGAGTTGGGCAAGTGCCTGTAAAAAAGCTTCGTTGTAAGCCAGTAGTTTGCTCATTGGATTTGTATATTTGATGTAATCTTAGAATAAATGCTGTTGGTATTTGCTGTGCAGCAGTAGGTATAAAACGTAACTCAATAATATGAATTTTCCGCTACTCAATTATTTTTTTCGCAAAAAAGACCCTTCTCGTCCCGTAAATTTTGATATAAAAGCCATGCATTGGATTAACCGCATAGCCATTATTGTTTTTTTGGGAGGTATTCTTTGGCGCCTGACGTTGTGGATGATGAACTAACTAGAATTACTCTGGGGTGTGTAAAATTTTTTGGTAAAACTTGCTGTTTGTAGTTCGTTGACGGGCATATACAATATCCATCAGTTCATCAATATCTTTGTAGCTACGGTTGGCCACGTTACTCAGAATTATTACGGTAGTTTTATCTTGTAATCGGCAGAGATAAAATGTTTTAAACCCTTTCCACCAACCAGCGTGGAAGATGGTTTTACTGCCGTTTTTCGCAGTAAAAATGCGCCACCCAAATCCATAATTAAAAGGGGCTTTTTGTTCACTATTACCAGCGCTAAAGGCTTGTTCTAAGGTTTCTGGTTTTAATAGTTTGTGGTTCAATAGGGCTTCGGTCCAGCGATACATATCTTCTACAGAAGAATACACGCCCTTATCACCATATATTTCGTCTAAATAATCTTTTACTACGCGTCTGCCCGGACTGCTATGTCCGGCTACCTTTATAATGGTATCGGGCAATGCTATAAACGAATTATTCATTTTTAGCGGAATAAAAATGTTTTTGCGAATAAAATCAGGGAAAGATTGCTTGCTTACTTTTTCTACAATGGCTGCTAAAATAATGTAACCGGTATTGCTATAGTCGAATCGTCGGTTGGGTGGTAAATAGGTTTTTGGTTTGTGATTACTCATTAAATTGAGCACCTCGGTATTGGTAAGTGGTTGAGGCCCTCCTTTGCGGTAAAAACGGTCGCAGAAGTAGGCATAATTGCATAAACCCGAGCGGTGATTGAGCAGCATGCGAACGGTAATTCCGGAATAAGGAAAATTAGGAAAGAAACGCTGTACAGTGTCTTCGTAATTAATCAATCCTTTTTCTACCAATAGCATAATAGCCACTGCTGTAAACTGTTTAGAAACGGATGCCAATTGAAAACTGGAGTTTATTTTTAGGCTATCACGTGTGCGAAAATTAGCATAGCCCAAGGCCTTTTTATATAATATTTTTCCATGGCGTGCAATGAGTACAGTGCCATTAAAGCGCTTTTCCTTATGTATTTTGGTGAAATAGCCATCAATAGCAGTAGCAATACTGTCGGTGTTTAAATTGGGTTGGGTGCTAGCCTTGCCAACTTTAGTTTTAGCTTTTTGTTGAGGAGCTTTTACCGATTTTTTAGCTGTGGGGCGTTCTGGTGGTGAATGGGTACATGCAGTAAGAAGGACAGAGAAAGAAAAAAAATATACAAGAATACGGTGCTGCATAGCGTGCAAAAATACACTTTACATCTTGTTTTTAGTAGGTCTGTTTGGCTTTTTAGTAGCCACGGTAGTGTAGGCTGTTGTAAGTATATCTATAAGAAGTTCTTCTGATATGGTTGCTAATACTATGTTAGTCCAGCCTTGTTTGCCCCAAGCGTTGGGTATAGGGTAAATGCTCGTTTTATCAAATGTGCAAAATACGGATTGGTCGATAAGGGTAAGTTTTACTGCCATGTTGTGCTTTGCGACATCGTATGTGGCAAATATTTTATCCTTTACCCGAAAAGAAGTTTTTTCAAAGTGTGGTTTTTCTTCGGTTCCATCAAACTGTAAGGCTATTTTTCTTGCGGTGGCTTGAGTTATCATCCTATATAAATCGGCTTTTAAGTTCGGCAGTGGGCAACATGCAACTATCTTTTTTACCAAATAAGCGGTATCTGTTTTTTGCCAATAACACATACACCGCATCACGTAAAAATTTAGGAATTACTACACATACATATAGCCAACTGATAGGCCAACGTAGGTGTTTTAAGATGCGAAGCGAAGCGGATGATTTGGTAAACACTTGCCCGTCGTCAATTAAAATTACGGTTTCTGGAAAGTTGTGCGCGGGTGCAGTTTTGTGTAATAACTCTTGCGCCGCTGCCGACTGCAAGGCGCCAAACTGAAACACGACATGGGTATCGTGCTTAATGACGAACTGTACAAAACCATTGCAAAGGGTGCATACGCCATCAAAGAGGATTATTTTAGGTGCGTTCTCTTGCATGTTGCAAAGTACTGCTTAGTAGCATAATAATAAACAGCTATAAGGTGTATTGTTTGTTTTTTAAAATATTAAGGCAGCAGATTAGTATTTTTTACTAAAAAGGGATAACTTTATTCAGTTTAACTTAAAAATATACAACCATGAGCAAAGAAAAAAGTGTACAAAAGGAAGTAAAAAAAGCCCCTGCTAAAACGTTGAAAGAAAAACAAGCAGCTAAAAAAGAAAAGAAAGCGAGTAAAAATTATTAATAGTTAGCTACTAAAAGATATTACCCTTGCCTGTTTCAAACTGGTAAGGGTATTTTTTTGTCGTAATAAAATGAATTTGATTTGTGTTACCAATGCTCAGCAGAGTGTGCTTTTTAATTTTTCATAATCAATTTTTGAGTGATGCCGTAGATCTCGTGGCATTCTCGTTACAAACTTTATTTCATCAAAAGCGAGGTCGATACCTTGTATTTGATGTTGTATTTCTTCTTTATTTGCAGCCTTTCTTGCTTCAATAATTACCAATAGTTTCTTTTGTAATTGAATTATCGTTCCCATTTCAACGCCTTTAATGGATTGAAAAAAGTTTTCGTAAATGAAAGGAGCAATTAATTTACCACCAGAATGGATAAGGGCATTGCAGCGTCCTGTTAAATAAAGCATTCCTGTTTCATCCATATATCCGCTGTCGCCTGTACGATGCCAGCAGTTATTTCCAATAATTATTTTATTTCGTTTTAATGCTTCCTCATTATTAAAATACTCTCGTAATACATGCGGTCCGCTTACGATTATCTCGCCAATTTCTCCAGGTCGAAGAGTAATCATGCCTAATTCATCTTCATTTACGCATACAATGCTGGCTTCTTTTATCTCAATAATACGTACTTGTGTTTTGTGATGAGGCATTCCAACTTTTAACCCGTTTTGTAGACTAGTTTCCTGTTCTTTTATTAAGTCTAGCGCATTGATAGAACTTATGGGTTCGGCTTCCGTTGAGCCATAAACAATTTGTATTTGTGCCTGAGGAAATGCTGCTAGGTATAGTTTTGCTTCGGCAGGAAAAACGGGAGCACCGCCAGTAAATATTTTTTTTAATGAAGAAATGGGTAGTAAATTGTGATGGGTGCTATACGTTGCTAACTGTTTTATAAAAAATGGGGAAGCTACCATTCGCGTTATTTTGTGCTCATCTATTTGTGCTAAAATTTTTCTTGCATCCATCAACTCTGGCTTGTTGGATTTAAATTTGGTAATAACAGATGTACACCCTGCAGCCAAATTTATAAGAAGAACAATTGGCAATGCTGGCATATCAATATCTTCTGGCTGTGGGTCAATTTGATCCAGTAAAGCAGTAAACTGTTCGTGTAAAAAGCCATGCGTTCTTTTAGCTGCTTTTGGAGTTCCTGTGCTTCCGGTAGTAAAAGTTATTAGCGCAGTGTCTGATTTATAAACGTCAATTTTAGGGTGTTGCGGTGGAGAGGTAATGGAATAATGAACGCCTAACTTGATAGGTATGTTCCGCAACTCAGATGAGAATAATGCAAATATTCTTGCCTTAAGTATGCCAATAAAGGCGTTACACTGCGCAACTTTGCAGCATTCTTCCATTCTTTTTTTGTTCACCCATTCGTCTAAAAAAACGGCAGTGGCACCAATATTAAAAAGCGCAAGAACAATTCTGTATAAATCAATGCTCATAGGCACAAAAAGCATTACCCTGTCGCCTTTTTGAATGCCCTTGCTGATGAAATAAGTAGAGGTGTCTTTTACCTGTTGCTCGAATTCGGAAAAAGTAATTTTTTTATCCCTATCAATGATGGCAATTTTTTCAGGATGTTTTTGAGCGGAGTCAAAAAAGAGACTAACAATATTAAATTGCTTATCCATCTTTTTTTTGCTCTACAATGCATTTGATATTGGACATGTTTTGTTCAAAAATGGTTTTGATTCTATACGCACCGATATGAATTTTTATATTTTCTAAAAGCGTAGGAGTAGCATCTTTAAAGAAAACGGTAAAAGTTACCTTGCATTTATTTTGATCTATAACTTCATACAATTGCTCAGTTGCAAGATGTTCTGCAGTCATTGAGAAGTTTTTTAAATTGTAAATAGTTATTTGTCTTTTTGAATTTAGAATATTTTCTGTCACTAATTCATCCCACATAGTTCCTGTCTCGTTTGCATTACAGAAACATCTTCGTCTCGATCCAATTGCCCCGTCTAGAACACTATCCGCATTGAGGGGTGTTATGTGGTGGACAAAAACAGACCACTTGCTTGCATTTTTAGAGTTGCCAAGAAATTTAAAAACATATGTAATAGGTGCATCAATCTGTACAGTATGTTTTATTAGCTTATAAGAAAATCCATTATGCGATTGATATGGGCTTAGCCAAAAAGCAAAAAAAGTTAATAGGAGAATAATAAATAAGCTGAAGATAATTGCTTTTTTTAGAATGCTAAATTTCTTTCCCATATAGCGAATAGTCTTTATAAGTAGTTCCTGAAAAATCTGTTGATAGCCCACTGGAAGTAGCCTCTTTAATCATAAAAGCAGGAATGATAGATGCATATCCCTTACTTTTTATAAGGCGAACTACCCGATTGGTGATTACATGACCAAGCCCTGACCACTGCCTTGATATATCGCGAGCAACAGTTTTTACTACTAAACACTTTTCCTCCAGATTATACAAATCATCATACGAAAAAATAAAACCGATTGTATTTTTTGTAGCGTCTTCGGCAATTAATACATATTCGGGATTGATGATTTTAGCCGCGTCTATATACTTATTACGAAATGTTTCCCATGTAATGGGTGTATACAAAAAGTTGTTCTTAAATGCAGCTGATATAAAAGGGTATAGTTTTTTCAGTTCTGTTTCATAATCATTCATGTTTATAGGTCTGATTGTTACACCCAATTTAATGAATTCATGCTCACGGTTTACTATATCTTCTTGATCACATACAATATTGCACACCATACTTGATGTATAGTTGGCGATAGGCTTAAAACCAATATTTAAAAAATGGTCGTTGTAATATAAATGATGATAAGGTTCGAGTAAAAAATTGGCAGTATCATGATGTGTACTAAATCTGTAGTTATCCCATGTAGAACCATTCATTGGACCGATTAGAAAATCGGCATCCTTCTTTTTTGCTTCATCAATAGCAAAGGCTATAACATCATTTGATAGAGCAGTGTTTTTTACACATTCATAATTTCCTAAACAAGCAGTTTTTTTTTGATTGTAGCTTAGGTAGGGATTGTTATATAAAGCCAATCGTGCTACAGGTTGTTTATCAATTGTAAACACATAACAGGTATCCAGAAATTCGGGGTTAATATTTTCCGACTCTTTATGGCGGATGCTACCAGAAGGATATAAATGCTTTGGAAGGTCTGTAAATAAGTGAAAATTAGCATCTCCTGGTTTTGTTTTTAGTATTTCCATTATGCTATTTGTTCTACAATTACCAAGCTAAGTAATACCGATGCCGGAATAGTAATATTGTCGTATCCTTTCCTGCTAATTGCTTCGGCCATAGTAGCAATTAGTGCAATAGATATAGCTACTAATATTGTTTTTTGTACTTCAAATGGCTGGTTTAATAGCTTTGATACTATCATTACAACAGCAAAAGCACTGAGAAAAAATAGAGTTGAACCCAATAACGTTTTACGTTCTTTACCAACTTTATATTCACCAATGGGCCATTTCTTCCCTGTTAGTGCAGCTATAGGGTCGCAAATTGCAAGAATAAGAATAGGCAAATAATAATACATATAGTGTTGATTGGAATAATAAAATGCCAAGTAACACCCGTAAACGGAAATAGGGTAAGATAGACTGCCAACTGATTTTCTTTCTATGGCATTAATGGATTGTAAGAGATTAAACTTTTTACTAAGAATAAGTATTACTGCAAAGCTTGAACAAAGCAGCAAAACAAACCATTGATTGCCGAGCATGACTGGAAAAAGAAGTGTTAAAAATCCGGTGATGATATGCACAAATTTGCGCGTGAACTCGACTTTTATTTTTAATACATGGTAAAGTATTTCGGCCACAGCAAGTAGTAAAAAAAAGTATGTGGCAAGAATAAGGGTATTTAAAAGATGCGTATTCATTTTTTTTGTTCGATTACAAAGCGGCTATAAAAGAATCCCTTATCAGTATTACTCAACTGTGTTGATGCTTCCCTAAGATACTCAACTTTATTGGGCAGTACTTTAGAAATTTGCCGAGGAACCATCAAATTCCAATACGCCAAACGACCCTTATGCTCGGTGGAGTCAACCAATTGCTGGACTGTTTGGAAAAACACATTAGGGTTCATGTATTCAAAAATATTAGAAAGATTCATGTAATGAAATTTGCCATACTCTTTTATGGCATCTTCGGCATAGCCTTCTGCTATTTTAAGCTTATGAAGATTCGATTTTATCTTTTCGAAGTTTTCGGGTTGTAGGTAATGGGGTAACATCTCTCCAAAAGATCCAGTTAACGTATAGCGTAGCAGAAAATTATTTTGCGCGCCAATATTTTGTAAATGCGCTGCTGCTTGTTTGAAAATAAATTCACCAACAGGCACTTCAACTTCTTTAAGAAACTCAGGGTCTCTGCCATATTTACCCAGTATGTATTTGCTAAAAAAAAGTTTAAAGAGCAGTCGCCATCTCCAAGTATTCCATTTCTCTTCGTAGAAATAGCGTTGTTCTTCTGCGTTTTTAACCTTTAAAAGCTCTTCTACAGTTTTTCGCGAATGAATAAATGGTAGTATTTTATTGCTAAACAGTTGGAAATACTGTTCAAATTTCCCTTGTGAGATAATTCCATTTTTTATTTTCTCGATATGCTTTTGCCAATACTGACAAGTTTCTTCGGGTAAATAGCTTTTTATTTTGTGGAATGTTTGCACTCTTTCATCGCTATGCCGAAAGCCCAAAAATGATAGAAGGTCGGTATAAGATAATTGCTCAATAGCTGTTTTTTTTAGTTCAATAAGGTAGAGCTGTATCTTATTTATGTCAATAGCTACTACAAGTTGTGGATTTGTACAGAGCAACGAAAAACTATTATCACCTGCTGAACCGATAGAAAGAATTTTGCTTTCAGCTTCTGGGTTTAGTCCTTTTAGCAAAATTTCTGCATCTTCCCAGCAATTGGCATAGCGTATAAAATCAAAAGAAACATTTTCTGTTAGCTTTTTATTCATCGGCTTTATGGATGATTTTTATTTCACCTGTACTTCCGTCCATTTCAATTTCATCACCCGTTTTTATTGTTTTTAGCAGTCCAGTTACGCTTACTATGCAAGGTATCCCCATCTCTCTAGATACGATTGCCGAATGACTCAATAAACTGCCTCTTTCAACAATAATTGCTGCAGCGCTCGGAAAAAGGGTTACCCAACCTGGGTCGGTACTTGAGGTAACAAGTATGCAGCCGTTTAATGAAGAAATGTCAGTAGGGTTTAGTACAACCATTGCTTTTGCACGAACTCTTCCGGGGCAGCAACCAATGCCTTTTAAGTCGCCAGTTAATTTTTCTATTTTTTCGGCACTAAAAAAATCATTTGCATGATATACTGGTCCGTAAGATGCAAATCTTTCTGATGGAGCATCCTGTTTTTGATAGGCATTGAACTCGATTTTTCGTAGCTCAATTAGTTTTTTGATATTTTGGGTAACAGCTGTTCCTTCAATGTATGCAAATATTTCTTCTTTGGTTAGGTAAAAAATATCACGGGAATCGTCAATAATACTTTCGGCATAAAATCGATTACCAATAGTTGAAAACAGTGTTCTCACTATCCCAAAAGCTCTAGTACGTTCGTATCTTAAATTTTCTCTTGCGCTTACCAATTCACGGGCATTATGTAAGGTGCGTTTTAATATTATTCGTTTTAAGAAATGATATTTTAGAGATTGGTTTAACTCTGTTTCTGCCTTTGTTCTTAATTCTTCTTCCATCTTTCTAGATGTTTTTTCGGCTGTAATACCGCTTTCTACATACGACTTTAGAATCTTAATAAATTTGGTTGGATCTTGTGTGTAAGAAATCGTTTCGAGCTTTAATTCTCCAATACAGCGTTCACCAAAATCCGAAATATAACAATCAATATCCTTTTTTAAGGGGCTAAACTTTTCATTTTCCGAGAGCGTTTTCCAAATACTTTTTTCACTTTCTGAAAGGAACAATGCTTTTAATTCCTTGTCTTTAGCAATGGAAGTGGCGAGTGCAATACTTCTATAAATGGGTTGTGTAGAAATAATATCACTGCTTCCGCAAAGCAAGTCGTTATGAATATTTGGGTTTTTGCTGATACTATATTTTTCGCAGCGTTTTTGAAGAAGACCAAACCAAATCATAGCAAAAAAGTCATTCAATAATGGGGCTTTCCATTCATTTAATAGTTTTTTTTCAAAGTCAAGATACAAAGTCATCAATTCTGCCGCACTCTTTTCTGCGTAATTAATTGCTTTATACTCAGCAATAGTTGTATTTAGCAGCTGGGTAAATTTTTTCCGTTTCGTTGGAAGCGATAAAAAACGGACGTACATTTTTACCATCATTTTTACGATGCTCCACCAAGCAGCCCCTTTTGATAAACGATAACTTTCTGGAATATCAAATCGTTCTTTTACACCCATCATTTTTTCCATGAAGCGTGCATTTATGCTATATCCAGGAAGCATAGCTAACATGTGGTACCATGTTTTTAAATTGTAAAATACATAACCATTTATAAAACCAAGTGTATTGGCAAAAACACGCTCATTTTGTTTGATTGTTTTTTCGCTCACCCCCATAAATGCAGAGAAACTTTTGTAAGCGCTCTCATACGATTTACTAATAAAGGAAAAGGTAAGTGGGGTAGTAACACCTGGATAGGATTCAATTATATTACTGTTATCCCATAAAATATAGTCGCCACTAGTATCCGAAATCTTATGAAGATTGGTTATAGGGCGGGCTTGTAGTATGTAAATCAGATTATTAGAAATGGCAAATTCTATATCCTGTGGTTTGCCATATGCAGTATGGCATATATCAAGAATATGGGCAATTTCTTTAATATGTGTATCACTAATGGATGAAATCTTCTGCTTTTGTTCTTCAACTGCAATTTTTCGTGTCCCCTTTTTATTTTCAGTATCAAATACAATTTGTTGCGTTTTATAGGCAAGCTGAGTCGTAATAGTATTGTTCTTGAAAATAAAAGTATCAGCATCCAACTCTCCCGAAACAAGTCCTTCGCCTAAACCATAAACAGCACTAATTATTTTTGCTTGCCTATCGCCATTAGTAGGATTAATGCCAAAGGCAACACCCGCAGCATCGGCATCAATCATTTCTTGTACAATAACGGCCAAACCAAATACATGATGTAATTTATTGTTCTTTCGGTATTGGTAAACTCTTTCGGAAAATGCAGAACACCATACTTTTTTTATGGTTTCTTCAAGATTATCCTTGGTAACAAATAAGTAGGATTCAAACTGTCCAGCGAATGAAAAATCACTTCCGTCTTCATCAATAGCAGAAGAACGTACTGCAAAAAAAGTAGCTGGTGGAAACTGGCTTACAATTTCTTCGATGAATGATCTAGGAATAGAAAGAGAATGAATAAAGCGAACTATTTTGTCGTAGTCTTCCTGTTGGATTTCCGCAGGAATAAATGCTGTAAGCGTTTCTTGAGGAATGGTAATCCATTGAGGAACGGCGAATCCAAGCTCCTTCAAGCGGTATAAATTTTTTGATTTACCCCCAATGGTCATTTTTTCTAATGAAGAAGTATCGCTGTTGCTAATAAATTTCATTAGTTAAATAATAGTTTTTGTAACATAGGTATCCCGCCCAATGTAAGGTACATGGCAATGGTCCATATGGCAGAAGTTAATTCGATACTTTTTGATAATCGCTCCGTTTTCTGCTTTAAAAATAAAAGGGCAGGAATAGAACAGAGCACAAATACAACTCCAAGAATACTAAAAGCGATTGTTCCATAACCTGCATAGTAGGATGCTGCAATGCTTAAGCAAAATGTACCAAATAATACGGCAATCCATAGCGTAATTGCTTTGTTTGCACCCAGCATAGTGGTGTAGGTAAGCACGCCAACTGCTTCTTTTTCAGGAACACGAATTTTTCTTCCTATTTCCAATACGATACCATTCATGTAGGAAACGGCAAAGAAAAAAAGCAACCCCATTGGTGCAGCAACGCCTTCTAATAGCCAATCTAATCCACTTGCATAAATATCAATTAAGGGAATGATAAACATGTGTGAGGTAACGTACCAAAATTGATGTTTCTTTAACCAATTAGCTACAAAAAACTCTTTCCCCATTAAGGAAAGATAAACAATGATAATGGTATAGATAATCAACATTTTTGGGAAGAAATAGAGATTAATCCCTACCTGTAGTATTGCCAACACAATACCTATTTGCATAAGTTCTTTTAAACTTATTAGTCCCCTGGGTACAGGCAGTTTTTTTCGGTATAGAGCATCATCTGCAGCATCTTTAAATTCATCAAAAATGCGTACCAATATAAAAAGAGAAATGGTTGTAAATATGCCTACAAAATAGGTTTGCCAACTCACAAATCCCTCCACTCCTCTACAAATGAGAGAATAGGAAATAGCCGAAAAACTAAATGAAGCAACTAAAAGTCCATGGCCGATAATTGGGAAGCGCTCCTTTTGATAGATAAAAAGGCGCTTTAAAAATGAAGCATTATTTTCTTCTGGCTTACTAAATTCGTTTTGTTGTGCTGTTCTCACAGGTTAGTTTTTCTCCCGAATTTTTTATGAGCAGATGAAAAATGACCAGCTGATAATGCCGCAGCAATAGATAGTTCTCCGGCTAGTACAACGGCTCCACATATTTCTGCAAACTTCTTTACCTTACCTTCACCGTAGCAATCCATCAATTCCAAACATTCTCTTTGAGTGGGTAATGAGGTTCCGCCACCTACTGTTCCAACAATAAGATTGGGCAATGTTACACTTGCATATAATGAACCATCTTTATTAAGTTCCATGCGGGTTATTCCTATTGCTGCTTCGGCAACACAAGCGGCATCTTGTCCTGTTGCTATAAATAATGCTGCTAAACCATTGGCATAGTGTCCTTGTGCTCCAATGGCTCCGCTCTGAATAATTCCTAAGGTAGACGAACGCCAATATTCGGCCATTGCTTCGGGAGTAGTTTTAAGCACCTCGTTTACGATTTTTTCGGGTAGCACAATTTCGGTGGTTACTTTTTTACCACGAACAGAAGTAAAAGAGAGGGCCGTTGCCTTTTTATCACCAGAATAATTGCCTTCTATAAACCAAAAAACGGGTTGAATGGGGGCATTTTCTATAATGTACTGGCAAATAGCATCGGTACAAAGTGTTACCATATTTTGCCCCGACGCATCTCCGGTAAGATACTCGAAAGTTAAAATAAGATGATTGCCTTCTATATTTGTTTTTACATCGGATAGTTTAGCAAAACGGCTGGTTTCTTCAGTTATCATTCTAAAGGCATCCATTTGTTGTAACACCCAGGTTATAAATAATCCTAAGTCGCCTAAAGTTTCGAATTTAAAAACAGGACTTCGTTGAACTCCTTCTGCCAAGCAAATAGATGTTGCTCCACCAGCAAGATAACAAGCTTTTGCCCCGCGGTGGTAGGATGCAACTAATGTCCCTTCGCTTGTGGCAAGTGGAACAAAAAAATCACCGTTTGCTGCGGATCCGATTACTCTTACAGGACCAATCACACCTGTGGGAACAAGCGACATACCAATGTAATTCTCAATATTCCCTTCTAATTGTGTTAAATCAGAAAATGGTTTTTTGCCAGTAAGTATTTCCGTTTTCTGCTACTAAAAAATCGTTTCTCTTTTTAGTACCATCTTTAGTAACACTTAATTCAATGGGCAAGCGGTTGGATTCAATAATGTGTAAAGGCTTATTTTTTATATTAGTTAATAGCAAACCAATGCCTTGAAAGGCATGTGGAGTGCAGAATGCTACAGTTGTTTTTTCAAAAGGTGAAACCATATAATTAGTAGATTAATGGGTTGATAGAGTTAAAATGAAGTATTACTTTTTAACTATCAGTTTTGACGCTAAACCTGTTCTTAAATACATAATACACTGGAATACCTAATCCTACCAAAATAAAGCCAGGCCAAGAGTTCTCGGGGCGATAAATCAATAATATCAAGCAAAAGGCAGAAGCCAGTAAAATATACAAGGCAGGCAATACAGGATAGCCTAGTGCTTTGTACGGACGTGGCATATCTGGCATTTTTTTGCGCAAAATAAATACGCCTATAATAGTGAGGATGTAGAAGAAGATTACGGCAAACATTACATAGCCCAATAAATCGCCATAGGTGCCAGATAGGCATAATAAAGAAGCCCAAATGCACTGAAACCACAACGCTACAGAAGGTACTCCTTTTTCATTTAGTTTACTCATCTTGCCAAAAAAGGAACCGTCTTTTGCCATGGCATAATACACACGGGCACCCGATAAAATGCAGCCGTTGTTGCATCCAAAAGTCGAAATCATAATGAGTACAGCTATAGCAAGTGTGGCTCCTGTGCCTCCAATAGCTTGTGCTGCGGTTACTGCTACACGATCGTTAGCCGATGTTTGTATAGCTTCTAATGGCAATACCATTAAATACACCATGTTTACCAATATGTAAATCAGGGTAACTAAACCTGTGCCTATGGCTAAACTACGTACCAAAGTTTTGGTAGGGTTTTGCACTTCATCACCCGAAAAACTAATGTTGTTCCAAGCATCGCTGCTAAACAACGAACCTATCATGGCTATGCCAATAGCTATTACAATACCCATGCCGCTGATGGATTCGATAGCACTAACCGCACCGTTTTCTACAGTTACTGTTTTGGCATCCCACATGTTGCTAAAGTTGGCTGAAATGGCTTCGTGATTGGTGCCAATGAATAAGCCTAATATAATAAGCGCAAAAAGAGCAATGATTTTGGTGCTACCAAAAATGTTCTGAATAAGCTTGCCGTTTTTTACTCCTCGTGTATTAATATAGGTGAGCAGTACAATAGAGAGTATGCCTAGTAATTGTACGGAGGAGAGTTTAATAAAACCCAAATCTAACAAGATGTTGGTTTCGCTAAACCAAGGGATAAGTACACCGGTAAAACGGGCAAAAGCTACACCTACCGCGGCGATGGTACCTGTTTGGATTACCAAAAAAAGAGTCCAGCCATATAAAAAAGATACTAAGGGATTGTACGCTTCGCGCAGATATACATATTGCCCACCTGCTTTGGGCATCATGCCAGCCAATTCGGCATAGCTTAAGGCACCAATCATGGTAATGAGCCCACTGATTAGCCAAACCACCAAAGTATAGCCCGGTGAGCCTACAGTACGCGCAATATCTGCTGTTACGATAAAAATTCCGGAACCTATCATGGTACCGGCTACGAGCATTACAGCATCGAATAGATTGATTTCGCGTTTAAATCCTGTGGAATTACTCATGGTTTATGGAGTTTGAATTGCAATATCGAAAAATAAACTAATAATCAATATACATTGAGGTATGTCATTCCGAGCATAGCGAGGAATCTACTATCACTGAAACAGATTCCTCGCTATGCTCGGAATGACAAGAAGGGGGTGTTCGGGTGCTTAATTGGCGTCTTCGCTAAGAAGAAATTGCTCATCATCTTCCAATAAATTCTTGTCTAAGCTTTTTTCGGCTTTAGCGCCCAATTTTTTGATGCGTTCGGCTCTGCCTACCAAATTGCCACTACCTGTGCTTAGTTTTTTCATCGCTTCTTCATAAGCCTCGTTGCTACGGGTGATGCTGCCGCCTATTTTCTTTAAGTCGTCAATAAAACCTACAAATTTGTCGTATAGCGCACCGCTTTGTTTAGCAATTTCTACTGCATATTTATTCTGACGCTCTTGTTTCCAAATGGAGGCCACCGTTTTTAACGATGCCAATAATGTAGATGGACTTACAATAACCACTTTACGCTCCCAAGCATAATTAAATAGGTCTTGGTCTGCTTGTATGGCTAAACTAAATGAAGACTCTATGGGTAAAAATAGCAACACAAAATCGGGAGAGTTTAAGCTTGGAATGGCTTGGTAATACTTATTGCTTAATCCCTGAATATGATTTTTTATAGAGATCAGGTGTTCTTTTTGGTGCGTTTTGCGGTCGGTTTCATCGCTAGAGGAGGTAAAACGCTCGTAGGCAACTAAAGAAACTTTGGCATCTATAATGAGGTGTTTTTCGTCGGGTAATAAAACAACTACATCGGGCTGTACGCGCTGCCCTTCCTTATTTTCTAGGCTATACTGCAACTTGTATTCTTCATCTTTTATAAGTCCAGAGCTCTCTAAAATACGCTCCAAGACCACCTCTCCCCAATTTCCTTGCGCTTTCGAATCGCCTTTTAATGCTAAGGTAAGGTTGTTAGCCTCTTCGCTCATTTTTACGTTTAGCTCTGCCAGTTTTCTTATTTCGCCTTGTAAAGCAAAGCGCTCTTTTGATTCTTTGTCGTAGGTTTCTTCCACGCGTTTCTCAAATCCTTGTATTTTTTCTCGCAAGGGGTTTAGCAATTCGCCAATACTTTTTTGGTTGTGCTCGCTAAAATCTTTAGAATTTTGCTTTAAAATATCGTTGGCAATGGCTTTAAACTGGTCGGTAAATTTTTGTTGCAAATCGGTAATTTCCTGTTTTTGTTCATGTAAGCGGGTGTGCAAGTTTTCGTAATCAGATTCTAAGCGGGCTTTTTCGGCAGTGAGTTTCTCTGTTTTTTGGCGTTCCTCTTTCAATTCGGTAAAAGTGGCAATCGCAGCCGTTAAGCGTTCTTCTAACTTGGCTTTTTCCAGTTTAATCTGCTCAAATTCCGACAGCAAAACTCCCGAACCAGCTTTACTAAAAAGTGCTCTTGCTGTAATAAAGGCAGCTCCACCGCCTACTATTAATCCTACGATTAGAGATACCATATCCATGCAGCAAATATCTTTTAATTGTGCCAAAAAATAAACGGTGTGAGTAAGTATTCAAGCATAAAAAAACCTGCCCATTTAGGCAGGTTTTGTGTGTAATAAGAAGTGAGCAAAAATTAGCTCCAAATAGCTTGGTATTTTTCGCGGTTTTGGTACAACATAAAAAAGTTGATAAGCAATAAAGCAATACCCATACCTGGCATATGTGAAATAAGCACTTCAAATAGTACAATGTTTACTACAATAGGCAAAATAAGCAACCATGCCAACGGACGTTTAAAATTGGCTAAAAGCATGGCGCCAGCAACCACTTCAATTATTTTAATTACCAATAAATACTTGGTGTTGTACAATAGTTCGGTAAAGGTTTTTACATCGCCTTCCAGTGGTGGCGTAGGTATAAAGTTGATAAAGTAATTAGAGCCAAAAATGAAAAATACGGCTCCAAATAAATAGGTTAAAATTAATGTTACGATTTTCATGATCTTATATTTTGGTTAATAAACCAATATTAAATCAATAAAATAAAAGTAGAAATGTAAAGTTTTGAGGTAGTTGTGAATATCTGTAGCTAAACAGTTGCTTAAGCAACTAAAGAGGTGCTGTATTTATCTTTCAACTCATCCAAAATAGCGTGTATTTCGGTAATACTGCTGTTGGTTACCAAACGACCGCGGTAGTCTTTTATATTTTCCATACCTCTAAAATAATTGGTGTAGTGCCTGCGCATTTCAAAAATGCCTTGTTTTTCCCCTTTCCATTCTATCGATTTTTCGAAGTGAGTGCGGCATGCTTCTACACGCTCTTCTGCTGTGGGTGGGGCAAGGTGCGTTCCAGTAGCATAAAAATGCTTAATTTCTCTAAAAATCCATGGGTAACCAATAGCAGCACGTCCGATCATAATGCCATCTACCTCAAACTCCTTTAGCCATGCCATTGCTTTTTCGGGGCTATCGATATCGCCATTACCAAAAATAGGAATGCGCATACGTGGATTTTTCTTAATCTCCCTAATAAGTGTCCAGTCGGCATGTCCTTTGTACATTTGCGCTCGTGTGCGCCCGTGTATGGTTAATGCTTGTATGCCAACATCTTGTAGGCGCTCAGCTACTTCTACTACGTTTTTTGTAGAGTCATCCCAGCCTAAACGTGTTTTTACCGTTACGGGTAAATGGGTGGCTTTTACAACGGCAGCAGTCATGCGCACCATTTTATCAATATCTTGTAATAAACTTGCTCCAGCACCCTTACACGCCACATTCTTTACAGGGCAACCGTAGTTGATGTCCATTAAATCAGGCTCCGCTAAGGTGGCTATCTCTGTAGCCTCGCGCATGCTATCTATGTTGCTACCAAAAATTTGTATCCCAATTGGGCGTTCGTATTCAAATATGTCAAGTTTCTTACGACTTTTTGCAGCATCACGAATCAATCCTTCCGAAGAGATAAACTCAGTATACATCATATCCACCCCGCTTTGCTTGCACACATACCTAAAAGGGGGGTCGCTCACGTCTTCCATGGGGGCGAGCAAAAGAGGCATTTCGCCTAAATCTATATTTCCTATCTTTACCGACACGCTGTATAATCTATATATTCGTACGGCAAAAATACACAATATGTTCAAAAAAGGAGTTTTAGCTGATAAATCGTTTGCTCAAAAGTTGCTGGTTTTGTTGGGGTTAGAATTGATTTTTGTGAGTCTCTCTACTATTCTGAGTTTGGCGTTACTGCAACCCTTGTTTGGTATTAGCTCTATGGAACTATCGCAGGTGCTGAGTAGTCCCAAATCATATCCTAATGGCATTGCAGCACTTAAGTTAGTGCAATGCGTGCAAGCTGCTAGCATATTTTTGGCAGCACCAGTACTGTTTTTACATTTTACCACAACTAATACACGGGTATATTTAGGACTTAAAAAGCCTTCACACCGTTCTTTTTTGCCACTTGCACTAATAATAATGCTTGTTGCAGGGCCGCTTATTGGCGGTTTGGTAGTGTGGAACGAACAATTGCAATTGCCCCAAGCGCTTGCAGGCATTGAACAATGGATGCGTGCCAGCGAAGCTGCTGCTGAAGCGCTTACTACCGCCTTTTTGCAAACAGATACGGTGTTGGGCTTGCTTAGTAATTTGCTTATTGTTGCAGTTTTGGCAGGTGTTGGCGAAGAACTCTTATTTCGTGGGGTAATACAGCAATTATTACACGAAAAAACAGCACAGATTCATACAGCTATACTCATTACAGCTGTTCTTTTTTCGGCGATACACATGCAGTTTTATGGATTTTTTCCGCGCATGATTATGGGCGTAATGCTGGGGTATATGTATTACTGGTCGGGTTCGTTGTGGGTGCCTATGCTGGCACACGTGGTAAATAATGGCTTTGCGGTGTTGATGAGCTATTTGTATTACAAAAAGATAAGTACGATTAATCCAGATGATGAAACTATTTTTTCGGGTTCGGTAATATTACTCAGTCTATTTGCTGTAATTTTACTTGGGTACTATGCTTATACAAAACGAGCAATTAGCAGTGTATGGCAAGATTAACGAATAACTTATCCACTAATAGATGAAGTAAGAAATGGAAAAAAACTGGATAAAAATTTATACGACATCCTTGCTCACTACTGCCAATTTAGTAATGACCTTGCTGCAAGAGCACGAAATTGAAGTTGTACAACTAAATAAACAAGATTCCTCTTACCTTCGCTTCGGCGAAATAGAGTTGTATATCCATGAACAACACTTTAAAGAAGCCATAGAAATTATTATTAAAAGTGGTTTATGAGTAATTTTTGGACGCGGACAACAACTGCTTTCTTTTTTGGAGTACTTCTTGTTTCTTCGGTAGCAATTAATCAGTACACGTTTATTGGGCTTTTTTGGGTAATTACAGCTTTGTGCCTCAACGAGTTTTACAAGCTATTGGAAACTAGCACAAAATCTCCTCAAACATTATCTGGTATTTTTATTGGCACCTTATTATTTGGTTCTATTGCCTTGTATAGTTTAGGCTTGGTATTGCCTGTGTTCTTGTTGTTAGATATAGCATTGGTTTTTGGCATTTTTGTGTTGGAACTTTACCGAAAAGCAGAAGATCCATTTGGCAATATCGCATTTACATTATTGGGTATTGTGTATATCGCTGTGCCGTTTTCTTTGTTTACTTCGTTGGGCTTTATTGTTTCGCAAACGTATCAGTGGCAGCTACCTTTAGGCTTTTTGTTTTTGCTGTGGGCAAATGATAGTGGCGCCTATATTTTTGGTGTGTGGTTGGGTAAACATCGCTTGTTTGAGCGCATCTCACCTAAAAAATCATGGGAGGGTTTTTTTGGAGGCTTGTTTGCGGCTATCCTTATTGCTTGGGCATTTAGTAGTTTATTTGCTGGCTTACCTTTGTTGCAATGGGTAATTATTTCGATATTGATTGTAATTACCGCTACTCTTGGCGATTTGGTGGAGAGTATGTTTAAGCGCAGCATTAATGCCAAAGATTCGGGTACTATACTTCCTGGTCACGGTGGCGTATTAGATCGTTTTGATGGATTATTTATTGCTGCTCCCGTTGTTTTTATTTATTTGTATTTAATCCGTTATTTTGGCGTAATATAATTTAACCCTTTCGTGCTGTTGTACGAATTCTATTCACCCTTTTATTTATATTAAAATGACATTACATCGCGAAGGCTTTTGGTCGATACTTATTACACTGTTGGTTTCTACGTTACTTATTTGGGGTAGTACTACCTTATTTCCTACTGCCAATTATCTGCATTACTTTATATATGCGTTGTGTACTTTTTTAATGGTTGTGGTTTTGCAGTTTTTCCGCAGTCCTATTTTTACCGTAAAGCAAAACGATAAAGCTATTTTATGCCCTGCAGATGGAAAAGTAGTGGTAATAGAAGAGGTACAGGAAACCGAGTATTTTAAAGATAAGCGTATCCAAGTATCTATTTTTATGTCGCCTATTAATGTGCACATTAATAGAAATCCGATAAGTGGAACGGTAACATTTGCTAAATACCATCCCGGTAAATTTTTGGTAGCATGGCATCCAAAATCATCTACCGAAAACGAGCGTACCAGTATTGCTGTAAAAGGCACTCAAGGTGTGGAGATTTTATTCCGCCAAATAGCTGGTGCTTTAGCTCGTCGTATTAAGTATTATGTAACTACAGGAGATACGGTAACACAAGGAGAAGAATTTGGCTTTATCAAATTTGGTTCACGCGTAGATGTGTTTTTACCTATCGGAACCAAAATTAATGTAGGGCTTGATGAAGTAGTAAAAGGCGGATGTACAGTGTTGGCAGAATTGAATTAGTTTGTTACAAACTAAATACACTATATTTACGTTTAGCTATTAATTAAAACATTTAAAAAAATAAACACATGAAAAAATTAGCATTAATACTTACAGTACTTGCATTTACTTCGGCTTCAGTAGTTGTAGCTGGTGGTGGTGATAAAAAAGATGGTAAAAAAAGCGGATGTTGCTCTAAATCAGCTTCTGCTTGTGTAAAAGGTGAAAAAGGCGAAAAGTCAGCCAAATTAACTACCAAAACAAAAGGTGCTTCTGTAGTTACAAAAGCAAACTAAGCAAAGAAATTTTGTACAAAAAAGGGGAGATTCAAATGAATCTCCCCTTTTTTTATGAGTAGTGTTATGTATTTACTTTACTAAGTACATAATTTCTTTTACTGCTTTTATCACACGTGCAGGGTTTGGTAAATAAGCCTCAATAAGTGTAGGCGCATACGGCAAAGGCACATCGGCACTCATTACACGTAAAACAGGCGCATCTAAATAATCAAAAGCATCTTTTTGTACCTTAAAAGCTATTTCGCCAGATATAGATGCCAATGGCCATGACTCCTCTACAACCACCAAGCGGTTGGTTTTCTTTACCGAATTGATAATACATGCATAATCAATAGGACGTACAGAGCGTAAGTCGATTACCTCAGCCATAATGCCTTCTGTTTCTAATGCAGCAGCAGCTGCTAAAGCCACTTTCATCATTTTACCAAAAGATACGATGGTTACATCGCTACCCACTTTTTTAATGTCGGCTACGCCAATAGGTAAATAATATTCTTCGGCAGGTACATCACCTTTATCACCATACATTTGTTCCGATTCCATAAAAATAACCGGATCGGGATCAATTATTGCTGTTTTTAATAAACCTTTTGCGTCATACGGATTACTAGGTACCACTACTTTTAAGCCTGGGCAATTGGCGTACCAGCTTTCAAAGCACTGGCTATGCTGCGAACTGAGCATGCCTGCCGAGCCTGTAGGTCCACGAAAAACGATAGGCACTGAAAATTGTCCGCCCGACATTGACATCATTTTTGCAGCTGCATTTACCACCTGGTCAATAGCCACCAACGAAAAATTAAAGGTCATAAACTCAATAATGGGACGTAAGCCATTCATGCCAGCTCCCACTCCAATACCAGCAAAACCTAATTCAGAGATTGGTGTATCTATTACACGTTTTGCTCCAAACTCGTCTAACATGCCTTGGCTTACTTTGTAAGCACCATTATATTCTGCCACTTCTTCACCCATTAAAAATACGCGATCGTCTTTGCGCATTTCTTCATTCATGGCTTCTCTAAGGGCCTCTCTAAACTGAATTTCTCTCATATTATGTGAAAATAAACGGTAACAAACCTACACAATTTTTTTGATGGAGTAGGCCTTACTCATGTCTGGATATACATTTT
Organism: uncultured bacterium; assembly: GCA_947085255.1. Classification (GTDB taxonomy): domain Bacteria; phylum Bacteroidota; class Bacteroidia; order Sphingobacteriales; family Sphingobacteriaceae; genus CAMTVQ01. Next base: position 162,132 of record CAMTVQ010000005.1, read on the forward strand.
TCAACAGCAAAAGCCCTGGCTTTTTACCTGCTTCAATACTTCCGTACTGGTGTTCGATTCCTAAAAATTTAGCCCCATTGTAGGTAGCCCATTGTAGCAAGGTAGCAAATGCAATATCTGGAAACTGCTGGTGTATAGTAAGTAGCTCTGACAGTATATCTAATTGATTATTAGAAGCCAAGCTATCGGTTCCTATAGTTATATAATTGCTGTAGGGTAAAAAATGCGTTAAATTCGGCAGCCTATTTTCGATATACAAATTGGCATTGGGGCAAAGGCACCAGTAGATGTCGCTATGTGATTGATGTGCAAATGCACTATCTGAAACCGTAGTGAAGGTATTATGTACGAGTTGCAGCTTTTTGTTTTTGGGTATATGTGTCAAATAGCTTTGTAAAGAGGAGTTGCTGGTGGCAGTAAAATAGTCGATAGATAACCCAAAATGTTGGTATAAGCGTAAAAAATCTCCTTGCTTTTGTTCGAAAAATAGATTTTCGGCGGCACTCTCTTGATTGTGTACCGTTAGCAAATGGCTGTGTTGTGCAATATCTCTAAATAATGTATCTGATACAGAATAAGGAGCATGCGCGGTAATTGAATTAGGTAAGCCAGCAGTTGTAGCACTTTCTTGTAGTGTTTTACCAGTTGCAAGTATAGTGGTGGCATTTGCGGGATTAAACCCCAACAACTCGATAAATGTATGATAGTAAAGAGATGAACTGCTTTTTACCGAAAAGGAATTAGCTGTATTGGAAATATCGCCCACAGCAACTATCCCGTTTTGCTGCATTTCTGTTTCGGCTTGTTGTATGGCTGCCTGTATCTCTTCGTTAGACGTATTTCTATGCTGCTGTACGGCTATAATAAAATCAATTAATCCTGTGTATTTAGGTAATTTACCCCTAAGATGCGATAGTTCTAGATGGCAGTGCGCATTTACAAAGCCTGGTACAATACAACCTTCGTAATATTCGAGTGGCTGTTGGGTAGTGTGTGTGGTTTGTAAAGATACAATAGTGCCGTCGTCAGTAAGTTCAATTACTCCGTTTTTAATGGGGGTACTGGTTACCGGAAAAATGTAGTCGGCAGTTATATAACGCATTTTGAAAATGTATTAAAATAATGTTTGTGCACCATGTGCAAATTTGGCTTCGTGCTCCAGTAACCATTGTTTGCGCCACAAACCACCAGCATAGCCTACCAAGCTACCATTACTGCCAATAACACGGTGGCAAGGAACAATAATAGCAATGCAGTTTTTGCCATTGCTAGTTCCGGCAGCACGAATTACCTTTTCGTTACCCAATTGTTTGGCTAGTTGTAAGTAAGATATAGTTTTTCCGTAAGCAATTGTTTGCAACTGAGTCCATACCTGTTGTTGAAAATTGGTACCTGTTTGTGCCACTTGCAGCTCAAATTCTTTTCTTTCACCCAAAAAATATTCTGTAAGTTGTTGTAAACAGGTAGTTGTGAGATTGTTTGGAGTTCCAGTTTCGATAATTGTTTCTTCAAAAGAAACACGTGTGATAACCGTTTCTGTGGCTACTATTTGTAGCATGCCAATAGGAGAAGCGAAATATGAAGTAAATAATGGCATGAGCACTAAATGAAGGTAATATACACCAAATTTTAATTTATGTACCTTTGCAGTATGAGTGATTTAGCCAAAAAAGATATTCGTGCGTTATCGTTGCCCGCTTTGCAGGATACTTTTATTGCGATGGATGAAAAAGCTTTTCGCGCAAAGCAGGTGTACGAGTGGTTGTGGAAAAAGGCGGCGCGCAATTTTGAAGAGATGACCAACTTGTCGGTAGAGTTACGACAAAAACTTACCGAATCATTTACCATTAATGTGGTAAATGTACAAAAGGAGCAATTGAGCAAGGACGGTACGGTAAAAAGTAGTTTTAGACTGTTTGATGATAATATTGTAGAAGGGGTACTCATCCCTATGGAAGAACGTATGACTGCATGTGTTTCTTCACAAGTTGGGTGTAGCCTTACTTGCAAGTTTTGTGCTACTGGCTACATGGATAGGAAGCGTAATTTAAATGCCGATGAAATTTACGATCAGGTGGTGCTAATTGATAAGCAAGCAAAAGAGCATTACCAAACACCATTAAGCAATATTGTGTACATGGGCATGGGCGAGCCTTTGCTAAATTATGCTAACGTGCTTAAATCTATTGAGCGTATTACCTCTACCAGCGGATTAGGCATGGCGCACAGACGTATTACGGTTTCTACAGCGGGTATTGCCAAAATGATACAAAAACTTGGGGATGATGAGGTGAAGTTTAATTTGGCCTTGTCGTTACACGCGGCTAATGATACCAAGCGGAATGAGATTATGCCCATAAACGAACAGAACTCATTGCCTGCTTTAGCGGCTGCGCTAAAGTATTATTATGAAAAAACGCAAAATAGAGTAACGTACGAATACATTGTTTTTAATGATTTTAACGATACGCTTGAGGATGCAAAAGAACTTGCTGCTTTTTGTAAGCACGTTCCGTGTAAGGTAAATATTATAGAGTACAATCCTATTTCGTTTGCCGATTATAAAAATGCGGCAGAAGATAAACTAACGGCTTTTTCTGATTACCTGCGAAGCAAAAATATATTGGTGTATATACGCCGCAGCCGAGGAAAAGATATTGATGCAGCTTGCGGACAGTTAGCAATAAAAGAACAGGCTTAGTTCCACTTATAGGGGCATACCAACTCAAAACGTGGTATTTCTACATCAAATAAATGACCGTCTAATTCACGTTTCATTTGATAAGTGCCGTGCATGGTGCCCATTTCGGTAGTTAAATTGCAGGCAGATGAATACTGGTGTATTGTTTCGGGTATCAATATAGGTTGTTCGCCTACTATTCCTTCGCCTTCTACTTCTCGGTACGTACCGTCGCTATCAAAAATATGCCAGTGTCTACGCAATAGCTGTACGGTGTATGCACTTTGGTTTTCTATGGTAATGGTGTACGAAAACAAAAAATGATTGCTCGCAGGGTTAGAGTACTGCGGTTGATATACAGCTTCTACCGATATTTTTACTCCTTCTGTTACTTGAGCTACCATAAATGCAGGTGGTTATTTATTATTCCCAGTCTAGTACACCTTTTTTAATTACATATATAAAGCCAAGTAATAAAAATCCCATAAAAATGAACATTTCTATTAGTCCAGCTACGCCAAGAGAACGGAAATTTACCGCCCATGGATACATAAATATTACCTCTACGTCGAATAATACGAAAAGGATGGCTACTAAAAAGTATTTAATAGAAAAAGGGGTACGCGCATTACCAACAGATTCTATACCTGATTCAAAAGATACCAATTTGTCACTGGTAACACGTTTTGGACCTAAATAGTTGGTAGCTACCATGGTCATTACCACAAATCCCAATGCTACAGCTGCCTGTATTACAATAGGTAGGTAGCTAATAGGCATGTTTTGTTCTAATAAAATCATCTTACAAACTTATACTTTTACTTCAATTGTTTTAATACTTCGGTTGCTTGTTTGTTTTCTGGGTCTATCTCCAGTACTTTCTGCCAGCTTGCTTTTGATTGCACATTGTCTTTTTGCTGGAAATAATAATCCCCTAAGTAACTGTATGCCTCTACTAAATCTTTTTTGTTTTTTACAGGATCGCCCATTTGTAATTCTATTAGCTTATCGTAATACGGTTTTGCTAAGCCCAATTTGTTATCCGTATCTAAGTTGGCATTAATGCGCCCGCGGTATAAATACGTAGTTGCAAATTTGGGCTGAATGCGTGATAGGGTAGAAAATGCAGAATCTGCTTTTACATAATCTTTAGCAAAGTATAACGAGCGACCATAGCTAAAGTACTCTACAGCATTTAGTTTTTTCTTTGCCATTTTTGCCTCGAGCGTAGTGGCACTTTCGGCAAATTTCTTTGCTTGGTAAAAAGCATCAGCTAAATCGTTGTATAGATCTAAGTTATTAGTATCTAATTCTATTCCTTTTTTAATGTTAAAAATACCTAAAGAATCGAACCCGTTTTTAATTTGTGCTTTACCTAAATAAGCATAATCCGAAGGGATGATACGTTTGCTATCAGCTTTTTGGAAGAACGTGTTCATGCCTTGTAATGCACGTGGGTAATCTTTTACCTCATAAGCGGAATAGCCCAATAAGCGGTATAATAATACTTTGGTGGTATCTTTTACCAATACATCGTTTATAATGGTAATGGTTTCTTTGTATTCTTTGTTTAAGAATAAGAATGAAGCGTAACGCACTTGAGTACTCGCTGAGTTGTCGGTTAAGTCTACAAAACGTTTGTAGTTTTCTATCGCTTTATCGTATTTACCTACTTTGTAATACAGTTCACCTAATTCGCGAAATGCAGGTGGGTAATCGGCATCAATTGCCAATGCTTTATTGAAATATTCTAAAGATACCTCAAAGTTTAACGCACGTTTGTATATCTGTCCTTGACGTACGTATGGCTTCGGATTTTTTTCATTTAAGGTAAGCGCTAGCTCGTAGTTTTTTGCAGCCTCAGTGCCATTATTTTGCTCTAAAGCAACATCGCCAAGTGCAATGTACAAGTCGGCATTTTTAGGTTCCAATAGTTTTGCTTTAGCTAAATAAGCGGCGGCGGCAGTAAGGTCTCTGTACTCATCAAAGCGGGTGTAGGCCTCACCAATAAGCAAATGAGTTTTAAAATCTTTGCCTTTGTTCATGGCAGCAGCCATTTCAAAATTTGTTTTTGCACTCGCAGCGTCTTTATTTACTAAGGCTACTTCGCCTAAGCCAACAAAGCACAACGGAGATAATGCGTTTACTTCAGTACCTTTTTTAAAGTAAAAAGCAGCCGAATCATAATCGGCAGTACGCAAATAGTTTTCGCCCATGTAGTAATACAATTCGGCATCAACTGTATTTTCGGTAATCAGTCTTCCAATTGTGTTTTTAGATTTTTGGTATTGCTCTACGTCCATTAATCGGATGGCGTCTGTTAAATTTTGAGCACTTACAGTTGCAATACTGAATAATACTGCAGCTACTGAAACAACATTTTTAATCATGATTCTATTTAGTAATTTATATTTTCTGAACTTAATTCTACAAAGCGAACGGGCATGGTAACGGGCATTAACCCTGTTTTTTGAACGATACGTTGACCTTTATCGCTGGCAACAAAACTGATAAAACCAGAACCTAATCCTGTGCGTGCTTCGCGGCTTATCATATACACTCCGCGTGTAAATGGATAAGACCCATCGGACAAATAGGCTTGGTAGGGCTTAAATGATTCGGCACCTTTTGTTTTTGATAACGCAACTATGCTAATGTTGTTTTTAAAACTATTGCTCAAAGAATCGTCACTATCGCTAATCCAATTTACACCTATAATGCCCAAGGCATTTTTGTTTTTTTGTACATATTCAATTACCGCCGAGTTATTTTGCAAGGCAAATACATTGCTGCCTGCTATGTCTGTTACCCCTGCTTTTTCTTTTAGGTAACGCACGGTGCTCGAGTTTTTATTGTCGAATACTAACGTAATAGTTTGTAAAGAATTGTTTTTGCTAATTTGATTCCATCCCGTAAGCTTGTTTCGCAGCATATCAAGCACTTGTTCTACTTGTAGTACCGAATCGGGGTTGTTTTTATTCACAATCAGAGCAATGCCATCAACTGCAATTCGAATGGAGTGTGATGTGATTTTTTGATTTTTAATGTGATTAAATTCTGCCGTATCTAACTCGCGGGCTGCTATGGTTAGTCGGGCGCTATCGTTCAATAAATCTACAATAGCCTCGGCTTCTGGTTTGTAAAGGGCTTTTATAGCTGTTTTTGGGTAAAGCGTATGAAATACATCTAACTGTGCCTCAATTAATGGTTTAAAAGTTTCATCAACTGTGATGGTAATGCTGCCAGATGTAGGTGTGTCTAATGGTTTTTTATCACCAGAAGAGCAAGCCGTCAAACACAAGAAAGCTAAAGGAAGATATACAAATCGTATCATGATTGATAAGCCTCTCTTTTTTTATACAAGTTTACGACTCTGTACAATCGGAATAGGGCATACAAAATAACCAATGCACCTAAAACAAGGCGAAGAGTGGGCTGTATTTGCGCTAAAAATAAATGACCATACATCATTACAGCTATACCTGCCGAAATGTAAACGATAAACATAGTGATGCCTAATGCAAGCATTACTTGTGGTAAAACACTTTTGCGTGGAGATGGAGTTGTGGACATAAATCACCGCAAAATAACGAAATTTTTGAGGGACTTGGAAATTAAGTTAGTGTTATATAATGTCTTTAATTACTTACAGATGATTATTTTTTGTGTAAGTATTTGTTGCTGTTGCCCTACTTTAACAATATATACTCCTGTTGGTATATGGGTAGTTGATAACTGAAGCGTTTGCTCAAACGCATGTGGTGCATAGTAGACCATTTCTTTACCACTTAAATCATAAATAGCTGCCCACTTGTTTGCTGCAGAAGGGCTATTTATATACACTATGTTTGATGCAGGATTTGGAAAAATAGTCACATCGTTGCTGATGGTATTATTTTGTATGCCACTGGTTTGTGCGGCTATTTGGCGTAATGAGTGATTGTTGAAATCGACCACATAAAAAGTAGATTTTTGTACGTCTTCCACTACTGCACGCGGAAAATTGAAGGTGGCTAAACTATCAATGGCATCGCTAAAACCAGTTGCACCGCTACCAGCAAAAGTACTTACTATGCCATCTTTTATTTTTCGAACACGTTGATTAGCTCCATCACCCACATAAAAACTACCATCTGCTGCTATAAAAATAGTGGTGGGTACTTTAAATAAAGCCGTTTCTGCTGATCCATTAGCAAAACCACCTGCTTGCTGTCCAATATCACCACTTCCAGCAAGAGTGCTCACCATCCTATTGGCATCAATTTTACGAATGCGGTGGGTATAGGCATCTGCTACATAAATGTTGTTTTGCGCATCAATTTTTACTTCACATGGTGTATAAAAACGGGCTGAGGTATCGGCAGCATCTTTGTAATGGCCTACGCTCTGCACACCAATAGTATCGCCACCGCCAGCATAAGTGCTTACCATGCCTTGTGGAGTAATTTTGCGGATACGGTGGTTCCAGCTATCGCCTACATATAAGTTGCCAGCTGCATCACGGCAAATACCTCGTGGAAAACTAAATTGTGCTTGTGTTCCTACGCCATCGGCTAAGCCAGCTACCCCATTTCCAGCAAGGGTGCTTACTATACCATCGGCAGTGATTTTACGAATGCGGTGATTTTCAAAATCTGAAACATATACATTCCCCGAATCATCTACACATACACCCGTTGGTGCTCTAAATCGTGCTTGTGTAAGTGTGCCATCTACATATCCAGCAGTACGCGAACCTGCATAGGTACTTACGGTACCATCTGCGGTAATTTTACGAATGCAATTGTTGCCATTGTCGGCTACATAAATAGTGCTGTTTTTATCGATACACATACCAAACGGAGAGCTAAATTTAGCTTGGCTAACGGCACCATTCTGTAATCCAGCACTGCCCGTTCCGGCATAGGTGGATACATAGTTTTGAGAATAGCTATTTAAGGTAAAAACTAATAATAGGCTTGCCAGTATAGTATTTTTGAACATGTGTATTGTGCTTTTAGGAGTAACGAATGTAAACAATTAGCCAAATAAAACCTACTTTTGGTTACTTGAATACAGTAGCCCACGATCCTTTTGCCGCTTTGCGGTTTCGTAATTTTCGCTTGTTCGCTTTTGCCCGTTTGTTTGCCACGTTTGGCTTTAATTTTCAGGCAGTCTGTGTGGGTTGGCAGGTGTACAGTATTACCAACGATACGCTTTCTTTGGGGTTAATTGGATTGGCAGAAGCTGTTCCATTTATTATTACTTCATTATTTTCGGGCACAGTGGCAGATTTGTATACCCGCAAATACATTATTCTCCTTGCCTTTTTTGGATATTTATTAAGTGCCATCGCGCTTATTGTCACGGCTATGCATTTGCCAGAGTTAGTAGCTTCGGGTAGTGCAGTCTACATCTATATCATTATCTTTTTTACGGGTATTGTACGTGGCTTTTTAAGTCCAGCTATGTTTGCGCTGATGAGTCAAATAGTGCCACGCGAGCATTACAGCAGTTCTTCTACATGGAATAGCACAGTATGGCAAATAGGTGCAGTGTGCGGACCAGCGGTAGGCGGATTGCTATACGGTTTTTACGGAGCGCATACAGCTTATGTGGTAAATGCCTGTTGCTTTGCCATGGCTATAGTGCTGTTTTTGTTTATTCCTAAGCAGGAGATTGTGTTGCCGGAGAAACAAGAAAAAATTACCGAGCGCCTTTTTGCTGGGGTAAAATTTGTGTTTGCTAACGAGGTAATGTTGGCGGCGCTCTCGTTGGATTTGTTTGCTGTGCTTTTTGGTGGAGCAGTAGCATTATTGCCAGTATTTGCATCGGAAGTATTGCATGTTGGTGCAGCAGGATTGGGTGTTTTGCGCGCTGCTCCTGCAGTTGGTGCTATCATTATGGCACTTTTGTTGGCGTATTATCCAGTAAAAAAACAGGCAGGTAATTATTTACTTACTGCTGTTGCGCTTTTTGGTGTGTGTACAATACTATTCGCCTTATCTACGTGGTTTTGGGTGTCTTTTGTGCTATTGGCAGCTACAGGAGCTTTTGATAATATTAGCGTGGTGGTACGGCAAACAATTGTACAATTGCAAACCCCCGATTATATGCGTGGGCGCGTTTCGGCAGTAAATAGCATTTTTATTGGCTCGTCTAACGAGATAGGCGCATTTGAATCGGGTGTGGCGGCACGTGTGTTGGGTTTAATCCCTTCGGTGATTTTTGGTGGTAGTATGACCGTATTGGTGGTAGCCTTTACCGCTAAGTTTGCACCCAAATTGCGTAAAATGGAGTTATAAACTCATTCGTTGTTTTAAAGCAGCATAGTAACTATCAAAAGCGTTTGGATCGGTAAACATAAACAACAGCGGCTCTATCAATTCCAATTCTACCAAATGAAATTTCCCATTTATTTCTACTCCATCAACCCTTGCATACAAACAGTTTTGTGCAAACTGTTGTACAATAGCCGTAGCTGCTTGCTGTGTCGGTAATGAAGCGTGTATGCTATGTATACTTCCTCCGAAGAAATGTTGTACTCTAAATTCGCCTTTTTTGGCTGTTTTTAATATCGTATGGCTAAGTTTTTCATTAAAAAACACTAACGACCATTCGCCTTTTTCGGGTATCTCTGCCACAAATGGCTGCGCCATTAATGGGATTGTTTTGGCTAAGGCAACCACTGTTTTTTGCAAGTCAGTATCCTGTTTTTTTACCACATAGGTATGCATTGCTCCTCCGCTAACACAAGGTTTTATTACCAACTTATCGGTAGTAAACACAGTAAATAATTGTGTCCAGTTTATTTCCTCTTCCTGCTCAATCCAATATGTAGGGACAATTGCATGTCCCGCATCGGCAATTTGTTGTAGATAGCGTTTATTGCTATTCCATTTCAGCACCTCTACTGGATTAAGTACAGGCAAATGCTGTACGCGTTTTAGCCAAGCATACCAAGCTGCTTCCTTTTCAAAATAATCCCAAGGCGATTTAATAACAATACGCTCGTATTTTTCCCATTGCACGGCAGCATCGTCCCACACCACCCATTCGAAATGTGCATTGTGTTGGATAAGATATTGGTTTAGTAACTCGTCTTCTTGAGGTACATCAGCAGCAAATTTGCCGGCATCGCGGTAGGTAACAAAAGCTATCATAGATGCAATAGTAATAATTAAGAATAGAATATTTACTTGCTTCTTACTTATAAAGAAGGGCTCTTGAATAGAAGCAAGGATCTATTTCCTAGATAAGCCATTGGCAAATAGATGAGTATGTTGCAGATAATAAACCAAACTGGATGAGGGATAAGCATTAAGTTAGATGCGCCCGTAATAAGCAAAAATGTGCCTGCAATAAGGCTGAGCTTGAGGGGCGCTTCCTTAGCAATAAGTGTGGTAATTACTCCAGTGCCAAATGAGCCAATAATATAAGAGAGCAGCACAAATAAAAGTGCACCTACCGGAAGAGTTTTCATGAGGGTTTTTAATGTCTCCGGATTTTTAAAATCAGCATCTGCAGGCAGTGGGTATACTAAATGTCCTAATTGTTGTACAGCTAGAATGAGTAAAAAACCTGCAATTAGTCCAATAAATATGGCGCATATAGAACGTATCATCACTACTAAATTATTTTACAGGATAATACACTTTAGTAAGCCATTTAGCAGTATCGGGTTCGGCAATAGGGTCGGTAATGTATTGTTCCCAAGGTGCTCCAATAATGTTTTTTCCATTGTTTTTTGCCCATTGGTCAATGGCCTCATGTGCCAATCCTGTTTTTTCGTAAGCACCGTAATAATCGGCTACTATTACCATTTGGGCTGGCAATTCTCCTTTTTTAATATCAGTAGAAGAAGCGGTAGCGCGGTTTACGGGTATGGCGGGTTCCATATCAAAAGCTGAGGTTTCCGAAAAAGTATGGTAAATGGCCAATGGTGCACCAGTTACTTTCATGTCATTTTTTCGTATCCAGTCGCTTATTTTACCATAGCACTCACCTAATTTAGGTCCTATTTCGTTTAATGTACAATTTACACGCATGCTGATTATGGGCTGAGCCGCCATTGTTAAAAGCACTATTTTGATGGGAGGATTCGCCATCTCATTGCTCTCTACATGTTTTTTTAGTTTGGATAACCCTTTTTCAAAATCAGCTGCTACAAAGGATTCCATCAACAAACCAAAATATTTACCTACAACAAACGGCTTGCTCATGTCGGCATCCATTCCCCAAGTTACTTTTGTGCTATCGCCTACGGCTTTAAAGGTAAAGTATCCTGTTGCTATGCCATTTTCCATAAAATCTAAGTTAGTGGCAATTGAGTCGTATGTGCTGTAGGCAATATTAAGTTTGCCCTTGCCTACTTCGCTATTAGTGCTGCTCCAAGAATAGCCAGCACCTACACCGCTCTCAGGACCAAAATAGTCCATTTTTACCAAGCTATCTTTTTCGTACCAAGGCGACCAATTGGTCCAGTTACGCAACGTATTGATTTGCTCGAAAATGACTGGTGTAGGCTTGTTGATAACGATGCTGCGTTCTATTTTTACAGCATTAGGAAGCATTAAGGAAATGATCACCAGTAGTGAAAACACTACCAGTAACCACATGCCTACTTTTTTGAATGTGTGCATAACAATAGGGGATTTTGTTGAACGTAAAGCTAAACAACCCTATCGTATTTGCAATTATTTTTTTACGATTAGCAGTTTTTGTACCCCTTGCTCGCCTTTGTTGTTACGCGCAACTACGTAGTACAATCCAGTTTCAAAAGAATCATCAATTGTTACCCGATTGCTATCAAAAATATTTTGCGATACTACTAATTGTCCTTGCAGGGTGTATATAGCTACGCTTATCACATTATTGTTTTCGATAACTATATAATCTGTTGCCGGGTTGGGGTATACACTAAAGTTTGCTAATGTATTTTGTGCAATGCCTGCTGTAGTATCAATAACTGCCGCTTTTTGATTGAAGCTAAGTGAGTTGGTATAAATTAAATCTCCGCTATCACCAGCGCCATTTGCAGCATTGCCTACACCATAAAAAGTAACTTTACCAACGGTTGTTGCAGGAGATTTCCACTTAAACTCCCACGCATTATTGCTATTTGCGTCTTTGTGTGCTACATATTTGCGGCTGGCGCCTTGTACGTTTGCTGATAGAAAAGAAGTGTTGGCACTATTGGTAATAATGAATGTGCCAGCTGGCTTGTGCGCAGAGTCAAGTGCTGTAAGTTCAAAGCCAAACCTACTCATAGTAACATCGTCAACACTTACTTTTACTATATATTCTTTACCTGCCTCATACTCTGTTTCGTTATTTGGTAATTCAATAGTAACACTACCCAAACCACTGTTAACGGGGCTGGTATCATGACAGCCCGATAAGCCACAGGTTTGTTCGTTTGGAGCGCCACTGCGTGCAGGTGGAGGTTGGCTAGAGAAGGTGTATGCCGTAAAATCAATGGCAAAAAGGATAATTACTGAAAGAAAGGTGATGAGGGTAATTTTTTTAGTCATAATTTGGATGAATTAAGAGTTAAACCGTACGCAAGATACTACATTTGTAATACTAAGTTAGCTGCAATTTGTTTTATGAAAACGCTATTAATTATATTTTTCATTCCTATTTCTTGTATTGGACAAAGTATTTTAACAGGTAATTATTGCACACCTGCTAATCTTTCAGGGAAATGCATTCAAATCTTAGAGGGTAATAAATTCAAATATACTGATTGGGGATGTTTTGGCTCAGAAGCAGGAGAGGGGGATTATGCGATTAGTAAAGACACTTTGAAGCTCGTTTTTTCTTTAGCAAAAGACGATACAGATGAACTGAAAATAGTATCAAATCCTTCACATCATAGTGACTCCATAAGTATTTCGCTGTTAATAAAAGAGGTTTCAGGCTGCAGAGTGTCAATTGGGAGGTATGGTGAAGAGCAAAAAATTGCAGAGATAAGATTATCTAATACAGGGACTGGACATGTTAGCATTCCATTTGATAGTACGTTGCATTGGTTGAAAGTAGCATGTTTAGGGACATATAATCGAAAAATACATTTAACGCCAAATTCTGATTATTCTATAACAGGCGAGATTAATCAATTCAAAACAGGGCAAAGGAATGGGGGGATAGAGTATTATAGAATAATTAAAGCTACTCGTAACAGTATAACCTTATCCATTATTGATAAAAGCAACAAAGAGAATCCTGTAATATTTGATTTAACTAACGAATAGCTGGATTATATACTATGAACCTAATATCACGTAAAAAAACACCTTATAAACTATCAAGTACTTTCAAAAAGTACTTGCACAAGTATGGGCGAGAGGTAAAACTTCCTTTGCAATACGAGTCGTTGCTGCGTTACGATAATTCAATTTCTTTGTATGACAAGGGCGGTAAGGATACCCTGTGGATTACCGTTTTTTACCCCGAAAGCGAAACCGCAGAAATACATTTAGCTCTAAAAAAAATATATGCTCAGCTAAAAGCGGATGGCGATTTATCGGTAATGCGCCATTTGTGTGTAGATAGAATTGACCTGTGCGAATACGGTAATACCTTACCATTTAGAGTGCGTATTGTTAATCAGTTAAATGACAACTTCGACTATTTTTATATTAAACGGGCAGATGCTTCCCGTCTGTATGGATTGGAGTTGGAGCACATTTTGTCACCAAATAAGATTAGCTACTTGGTAGATGATAATACACTCATTGAAGAGCACATTATTGGCATACCTGCCGACCAGTTTTTGAAACAAAACCTGAGCGATAGGCACTTTGACGAGGTACGCTTAGCAAAAGAATTTGTAAAATTTAATGAACGCTGTTTTATGCGTTTGCTGGGCGATATGCACTCGAGCAATTTTGTGATTGACGTAACTCCGGATTTTGAGGAAGTGCACTACCGCATGCGCGCCATCGATTTTGACCAGCAATCGTTTGAGTCGAGTAAAAAAGTATATCTGCCTCAATTTTTTAGACAAAACCTATACTTTGTAGATTTAGTTGCCAAGAATCTTACAGCCGAATCGGTAAAGCAATACCAACGCGAAGAGCGTGCTTTGATAGCTAATCGTATTCGTTCGGCGCGTTACCAAATAAAAGATTTGTTAGACGTAATGGTAAAAGACAATTTGTCGCCACCCGATAATATTGTACAGTTGCGAACCGAGCTGGGGGAGCATTACGAGAGTAAAGATTTTCAGCACTGCAAAACCATGGGCGAATTGGTAAAAACGAGTTTAAAAATGATTGTAAAGAAGAAAATTTAATACGATGAAGAAGAGTAGTTTAATGTTATTGTTTTTAGTAATAGGTTTCACAACACTGTCCAAATAAATACCAGCTACTGGCAAAAAGGTAGATTTAAAAAAAACTCCCCTCCTTATTTAAGGAGGGTTAAGGGTGGTTATTATGAATCAACTACACAATATACATTCACTAAAAGAAAAGCGACGGGAGCTGCGCAATAATCTCACTCCTGCCGAAGCTACACTTTGGAAGTGTTTGCAAAATAAGCAGCTGGATGGTAGAAAGTTTAGGCGTCAGCATAGTGTAGGTAATTACATTTTAGATTTTTACTGTCCATCTGAAAAGCTTTGTATAGAACTGGATGGGGCAGAACACTTTACAAGTGCTGGATTTGAATACGATACTGAAAGAACTGCGTTTTTAAATGGTTGTGGAATACGAGTAATTAGGTTTGAGAACAAGCTTATTTTTCAGAGTTTGGAGATGGTATTAGAGGAGATTAAATCGTGTTTTACCACCCCTGCCCCTCCTTATCAAGGAGGGGAATAATTCCTGCAAGTTGCAAAGTACAACCCTGTGGGGTAATTTTAAAGTCTATTTAACAGCAGTATAATTGCTGTGTACCACCTTTTCGAGTACCATAGCTACCGTAATAAATTGAATACAGCTACATTGGCTTGCCGTACACCTAAAACAATCAGATTGACTACTTAGCGCCACCGCATGTTTGCCAATTGGTCCCCATCTGCCAATATGCATTGGTCGAATAGCTGGGTATAAACCAATAGCCTGTATACCCAGTGTCGCAGCAATGTGTAATGGACCAGTACTGCAAGCAATCAATGTATCTGCTTTGGCTATGAGCGCAATAAGTTCGCTTAATGACAATTTACCACATAAATTGTGTACTTGTGGAGGCAGGGCAAGTAACCAGCGGTGCATGGTGCGTTCATCTGCTTGTGTACCCGTAATAATCACTTCATATTTCTTAACTAATAGGGCATCTATTAATTGCTGATATTTATCTAAAGGCCACTCGCGTGCGCTACCACTTGATTTTGGGTGAATGATGACATATTTTTTAGCAGGGTTGAACAGTGCAGTATGTGCTGGCGATAATGTAGTAACAGATTTAAACCCATAGTATTGAGATAGCTTAGCTAATGGTACAATAGCTGCACCAACCAGTTGTTTTGCAAGAGCAATATTAAGTTGCGCCTCGTGTAAGTCTGAATTTTTGCGGCTCAGTTTCACCAGTGTGTTGCAATACAGCCAATGAAACCAACGATTACGTGTGCCTATTCTTTTAGCTATACCCGCTTCTTTACACAATTTAGCGATAGACCTATTGGGCAATGTATGTACTACGGCATCTATTTTTTTGCTTTTTAGTATGGCAATTTGTTCGGTAAGCGAAAAGCTAAGCAGCTGAGCGCTATCCATCACCTCATCAATATGGGCACAGCAATGTACTATAGGCATGGTATAGCTCTTGCACAAAAAAATGATTTTGCAACCAGGTATTTTTTCTTTTAGGTACCCGCATAAAGGTAGTGTAAGTAGCACATCGCCAATGGCATCGGTACGGCTAATAAGTATGGTTTTAACTTGTTGCATTGCGTTGTTTTAGGTACAGTTTGGCGTACTTGATAAATGAAGCGTATGCCGAAATTACAGCAATACACCATCCAGCAAATCCATCTAAAAAGCCAAGCTGAAAAATGTATCCTTTTACAAACCTATACAGTAGTTTGTATACCAGCATAAAGGGATTGGCTTTTATGCCTTGAGCAAAGGCTTGTTCGCAGGCTATAGTGGTAAAATAATCTACCTGTTGTAAGTGTTGACTTATAGAATTGTATGAGTAATGCAGTAGGTCGCCTTTTAAATACTGTTGCGTGCTTCCCGCAATTAGTGTGTATTGGTCGTGAGGATTAACGCCTGTCCAGCATCCTTTTCGGCTGTCCCACAAACGTAATTTTTTATCGGGATACCAGCCACCGTGTTTTATCCAAGAACCACAATAATTGGTAAGTCGATTAAAGTAATAACCATCGGCTTCCCAATGCTGTTTAATGTATTGTATCGATTGAGTAAGTGTCTCAGAAAGTTCCTCATCTGCATCCAGAGATAGTATATGCGGGTAAGTAGCCTGTGTAATAGCGTAATTCTTTTGTTGTATATGTCCTTCAAAAGCGTGTTGTATAAATTTTACGCCTTTTTCCTTACATATTTCTTCTGTTCTATCAGTTGAAAAAGAATCAACTACCACAATTTCATCGGCAATGGTTTGCACAGAGGCTATACAACGAGCAATATTTTTTTCCTCGTTATGGGTAATAATTACAACAGAAATGTTTACCGATGTGGCCATACTTAAAAAACAAACTGCTCGAAAATTGTGCAGTAATTAGCTATTTTAGTGCGCTAAAATACTATTCCTTTTTAATGAATGCCACACAAATAACCCTACTCAAAAAATTACACGAAGGTGACTTTAGTGCATTGGCAAGGTGTATTTCGTTGGTAGAGAATGATGTGGAAGGCTATGAGGAGCTCATGCAGTTGCTTCAAATTAATAAACAAATCCCTGTTATTGGAATAACTGGTCCGCCAGGTGCAGGTAAAAGCACGTTGGTAAACGCGCTGATTACTGAGTGGAGCCAAAAGAGGTTAAAAGTAGGCGTAATAGCTATTGATCCTACTTCGCCTTTTAATTTCGGGTCACTTTTGGGTGATCGTATCCGTATGGCGGAGCATTTTAATAATCCCAATGTATTTATTCGTTCGTTAGCTACCAGAGGTTCGTTAGGAGGGGTGTCGGCAAAAACACTAGAGATAACAGATTTGATGCGTGCCTCGGGCTTCGATAAAATTATTGTAGAAACGGTAGGTGTGGGGCAATCAGAAGTAGAGATTGTGGGAATGGCAGATACCACAGTTGTCGTATTGGTGCCCGAAGCTGGAGATGAAATACAAGGCATAAAATCGGGATTGATGGAAATTGCCCATATTTTTGTGGTGAACAAAGCCGATAGAGAAGGGGCAGCTTTATTTGCCAATAACTTACATAAACTGCTGCACGAACGCAGTCCATCGGATTGGCAGATACCTGTAGTGCAAACGGTAGCATCGCAATTGCAAGGTGTGCCGGAACTAATAGCGGCCATCGAAAAGCATGCTAATTATGCTATTAATGAAAAAAGCAGTTTGTTTTTGCTTGCCAGTAAGGCATATAAACTGATTCAGCATCAAAAAATGAAGGGCATTAATCAGCAAGAATTACAAGAAAAAATTAAGGCGGCAATGAGCAAAGCAGATTTTAATCTGTATGCTTTTGTAAACCAATACATGGCTTAATTGAGTGCCATACGCGCTAAAAATAAGCGTTCTTTTGCGCCCTTTTGCTTCCCTACAAAGTAAATATAGCTTTCTTTAACCTTTACTTTTTCAGGAAATAAAGCAGGTATTTTTTGACGATAAACAACGGCTCCAGTTGCTAAATTCACCTCTTTTAATTCGGCAGCAGCATTGTTGTTAAAAAGCGCATACACGTTTTTTTGTTCCTCGTTTATTACCAAGGCTCTTTTCCATGTTTTTAGCAATTGATAGTTTATAGGTGTTGTTTTAAGTACAGTGCCATTGGAGGTATAGGAAGTAATTGAACCAGCGGTATGATTAAAAATCCAGATGCTATCGCGTATCTTAAACAAAGGGTTGTATAAATCTTTGTAAAGCATTTTTTCAGTCAACAATTCATCTCCTTCTTGTAGTTCACTAAAAGAATATGCGCCCGATTGCTTGCGTTCCCTCAAAAACCGTTTTTCAGGTTTACCAATTTTAGCAGTGTATAAACCAGAGATAATGGTAATATTTTGTTGCTCTTTTTTAGGATTGGTTTTGCTAATGGCGTAATAGCGAATGGCATATTTAGGAGTCCCTATTTGTATAAACGGGTTATTTTCGTTGCGCTCCTCGTAATAATTGTAGGCAGAATCAGCGGCTGCACACGGCAGCGTAATTGCTTCAAATTGTTGTAAATGTATAGCAGGACTAAGAGCTAATTTTTCAGTACTAACAGTTAATTTATAGCTGCTGGCAACACCTACCACATACTGCGAAGCGTTACAATCTTTGTATAGTCCCAAAGCCGTTTCGGGCATATCTAGCGAATCTATAACGGTTCTTTTCTCTCCCAATAATAATAAACGATAGCCAATAATGGCATCCCAGTAGGTGAGAAGTACCAACCGTTGGTTAATCCATAAATAATCAATTACGTCCCAATTCGCATTTTTAGCTACAATATCTATTGCATAGGGATTTATATCAACGGTGCCAAGCGTTTTGCTTTGCGAGATGAGCTTTATTTTAAAGTAGGTGCTGTTTTTATCGGTTTTAATAAAAACTTGTTCGTATCCAATTAAGGAAATGCGTAAAGTCGTTTTCTCTGTGGGTACGTTAATGCTAAAGTTTCCTTTTTCATCTGTACGGGTAGCTTTTGTAGTGCCATTAATACCTACTATTGCTCCATAAAGAGGCTCATTAGATTTATCATACACTATGCCCGTAATGGTTTGTTGGGCGTATAGTTGTACGGTAAAAAAAATACAAGTGAATAGAGTACCGAAAAAAAAAGTTCGCATTGTTCTTATTGCAGCAATTGTAGTGCCGCTTTAAATCGTGGCAGTGCCGCTTCTATATCTACTAAGGAGCAACCACCAACTGATAAGCGAAACCAATTCATGTTTTCGGAAGCGCCAAATGCCGAAAAGGGCACCATTGCTACACCTGCTTGTGCAATAAAATAGGAGTTGATGTCTTTGCTGGTAATAAGAATAGTACCATCAGGCGTTTTTTTGCCCGCCATATTTATTTTTACGGTAAGATAAATAGCCCCCATTGGCGCAATGGCATCTACATCAAAGCCCTCTTGCTGTAGTTGTTTAAACCCAGTATATAACGCATTTAAACTTCGCTGGATTTTTTGGGTAAATGATTGCATAAAAACATCAACAGCAGCAGTATCTTGCAAAAAATGAGCGGTAGCTACTTGCTCGGCTTTTGGTGCCCATGCGCCTATGTGCCCTAAAATAGATTTCATTTTACCGATAAGCTTTTCGGGTCCGTATGCAAAACCAACGCGTACGCCAGTAGCAGCAAAGCTTTTAGAAATGCCGTCTATGTAAATCACATAATCGCGCAATTCGGGACGCAGGCTTACGGGGTCAAAATGCTGTGTATCGCCAAACAAGAGCATCCAATAAATATGATCGTATAGTACATACAATGGTTTTTCATGGTCTCCGCGCAGTTTGTTTTCAGCAATCACTAAGTCACATATCTCCAACAAATCTTTTTTACCAAAAACAGTGCCTGTAGGGTTTAGTGGAGAGCATAAAGCTAATAAAGAAGCTCCTTTCAGATGCGGCGCAATGCTGGCAGCAGTGGGCATAAAATTATTTTCGGGTGTGGTATCAATCACTACTCCCTGTGCGCCTGCCAAATGGCAGTAGTGGTTGTTGTTCCACGATGGGCTTGGAAATACCACCTTGTCACCAGCATCAAGAAGCGTCAAAAATGTAGCGTAAATCAACGGACGAGAGCCACCTGCTACTAAAATTTCGTTGGGTTGGTACATAAGTCCCAAACGATTTTTTACAAATTCTGCAGCTGCTGTGCGCAGTTCGGCAATGCCGTCTGCAGGGGGGTAGTTGGTATGCCCAGCAGTATAAGCTTGGGTAATACCGCTTGCTAATTTTTCGGGAATGGGGTACTCCGCCGTGTTAAAATCACCAATGGTGAGGTTGCATATTTTTTCACCCTTGCGAATCATCTCGTTTACTTCGCCACCTATTTTTATAATTTCTGAGCCAATTAGATTTTTGGCCATTACGGATACGCCCATGCTGTACAATGAATGAAAACCAAACTTACTTAATTTAGGCAAAAAATGACAATGCATTTGGCTGTATTATATAAGTTGCTAGTTTTTCAAATACAGCGCCTAAAAAGATAAATTGTACGTACGCAAAACGCCACTTGGTCGGGTAAATAATAGGCAGGTCTGTCTTTCTTTAACTTAAAAGAAACTTATGAATCGATTATTTGTATAAATCAATTAAAATAAACCAGCATAAAAAACAATAATGTTTTATATCTTGTATATTATTTATTGTAAAGTTTTCGTACAGATCTACCTTACTTAAATGAAAAAATTAGCCTCTTTGGTTTTGCTTTTTGCCACACTAATGATGTGTGGTGTAGAACTGTTTGCGCAAACTGTGCCCAACAAAATAAATTATCAGGCAATTGTGCGTAATGCCGATTTTTCTGTATTAAGTCTTAAGAAAATAAAAGTAACGGTTGCTATCTATAACCCACAATTTCAAAACTTAGAGGCTGATTACCAAGAAACCCACGAAATTTTTACTAATAGTTATGGCTTAGTAAATTTAGTAATTGGTTCAGGCAAGCCTACTGGAGCACCAAGATTTCAGGATTTAACCTTTGATAAAATACAATATTATATTGCTGTAACCTATCAAATAGGAAGTGGGGAGCCGATTATTTTAAGTTCAGGGCCACTAAATTCAGTGCCCTATGCACTTTTTGCACAACAAGCATTTATTACTGATTCTTTACGCAATGTAGATCTCAACATATTTAAAAACCCCAAAGTATCAACTGGTAGTACGGGTGGTATAGGCTTTACTGGTCGCACTGGCGCAACAGGTATAATTGGTATAACAGGTGCAACTGGCAAAACAGGTGATTTAGGTGCAACAGGTGCTACTTCTACAACGGGAACTACTGGCGCTACTGCAATTACAGGTGCAACAGGAGCTACTGCTCTTATAGGTATTACGGGTAGTACTGGTGTAACAGCTAGTAGTGGCAGTACAGGTCAAACCGGTATGTCAGGTATAACTGGCTTTACAGGTATAACAGGAGCTACTGCTCGTACAGGTACTACGGGTAGTACTGGAGTTACAGCCAACAGTGGTAATACAGGGCAAAAAGGCTTTACTGGGCCGAGTGGAAGTACTGGGTTGAGTGGAGCAACAGCTGCAACAGGTTCTACTGGCGGTACAGGTATTACGGGCGGTACGGGTATTGCGGGTAGTACAGGAGCCACAGCCAATAGTGGTAATACAGGACAAACAGGTATTACTGGTAGTACAGGCTCAAGCAGCACAACAGGGTATACTGGTGTAACAGGCGATACAGGTTTTACTGGTACAACAGGAACTACAGCCAATAGTGGTAATACAGGACAAACGGGCTATACTGGCAGTACCGGAGCAACAGGTGAGACAGGAGCTACAGCAAACAGTGGCAATACCGGTCAAACAGGCTTTACGGGAGATACAGGAATTACGGGTACAACAGGTGCTACGGCTAATAGTGGCAGTACAGGACAAACAGGTGTTACTGGTAGTACAGGCTCAAGCAGCACAACAGGGTATACTGGTGCAACAGGCGAGACAGGTTTTACTGGCACAACAGGAACTACAGCCAATAGTGGAAATACGGGACAAACGGGCTTTACTGGCGGTACCGGAGCAACAGGTGAGACAGGAACCACAGCAAATAGTGGCAATACAGGTCAAACAGGCTTTACCGGTGCTACTGCCAATACTGGTTTAACGGGTGCTACGGCTAATAGTGGTAATACGGGTAATACTGGAATTACGGCATCTACAGGAACCACAGGTGTTACAGGAGGAACAGCCAGCACTGGCATTGCAGGAAATACGGGTAGTACAGGAGCAGGCTATACAGCTAACACGGCATTTACGCTTACAAATGCATCATTAGGCACTCAAACCTTCATCAATATTACCTTACCAAACGGACCAGTAGCATTTATTATTGGTAATACGGTGCGCATTGTAAGCGATATAAATTTTAATTTTTATGTAGAAGGAGTTATTACCAATATTACATTCATTGGCGCTACTCCTACATTATTTGAAGTAAATGTATTTAATGTGGTTGGAACACCATCTGTTGGAGCTGCAAAAATAACCTTAACAGGTACCCCTGGCTTTACTGGCACAACAGGGGCTACAGCCAATAGTGGCAATACTGGACAAACGGGATATACTGGCAGTACAGGTAGCACATCTGCTACAGGCAGTACAGGAACAACAGCTACAACAGGTGCTACGGGCGGTACGGGAGGTGCAGGTATTACGGGTACAACAGGAGCTACAGCAAACAGTGGTAATACAGGTCAAACAGGCTTTACAGGCGCTACAGCCAATACTGGTTCAACGGGTGCTACTGCTAATAGTGGCAATACAGGACAAACGGGGATAACGGCAACAACAGGGGCTACAGGAACAACAGGAGGCACAGCCAGCAGTGGAAATACAGGTCAAACGGGAAGTACAGGAGCAGGGTATGCAGCAAATACATTATTTGTAAGTTTAGTTAATGATGGCTTGGGTGCTAATACCTATGCTATTACCAGTTTACCAAACGGGCCTGTAGCATTTATTATTGGTAATACGGTGCGAATTATAAGCGATGCAAATCCTAATTTTTATGTAGAAGGAGTTATTACCAATATTATATTAGTTGGTGCTACTCCTACATCCTTTGTGGTAAATGTATTTAATGTGGTAGGAACACCAACTGCGGGTACTGCAAAAATCACGTTAACAGGCACACCGGGTAGAACAGGTTTTACAGGTGCAACAGGGGCTACAGCCAATAGTGGCAATACAGGACAAACAGGTTCTACTGGCAGCACATCTGCTACGGGTAGTTCATCTGCAACAGGCACAACAGGAGCTACAGCCAACAGTGGGAATACGGGACAAACAGGTTCAACTGGACATGAATACACTAGTTTTGCTTATGGAGCAGCTGGAGTTGCCAGAAATGCTAATGCGAGTTTAACCTCTGTAACGCTCAAAGCAGGTACTTTATTTATTGTAGAAGTGTATGGAGCTGGAGGAGGAGGTTCGACTTCTGGCGGCGGCGGTGGGGCATATTATAAAGGTAGCTTTAGGGTGGGTGGTTCAGACATTGTTTTGACTTATATACAAGGTATAGGCGCATTAGGTGCAGCAGGTACATCCTCTAGTGTAACACTTGGTGCTAATCTTTTGGTAACCGTAAGTGGTGGAACTGCTGCTGTTTTGGCAACACCAGGTGCAGGTGGTGTAGTTCCAGCAACAGCAACCCCTACAGGGGCAACTCTTATTTCGGAAGTAAGAATGTCTGGTGTATCAGGTACAGTAGTACGTGGAGGTTACGCTGGCGGACCAATGGTAGTAAATGGAATAAGTACTAATACAAATCCATTTTTTGGTGCAGGTGGTTTTGGTACTACAGAAGCAGGGGTAGCTGGTCTTGTGCTAGTTTATTATTAGCATATTTCAGTAAGCAAGCACTTGCTGAAAGTTTAAGTAGTGTGTAATATTGATGTGTAGCACGACTTTGAGAGAGGGCTTTAGATTGTGTTTTTTGCAATAAAACCATTCGTGGTAAAGACAGGAAGAAAAACTAAGAAACTCTGCCATTCTTGCCGACCTTGTTTTTTATTTTAATAGTCAAATAAACAGGTAGTTACTATGTTTTTTGCTATTTGTAAATTGATAATATGTTTTTGGGTGCGTTTTTTGTAACGTTGTTGAAAATTAACTCACGCGCAACACCGTAGTTAATTAATACTTTAGTTAGCCAAAACAATTGTTTTTTTTAGCCGTTTCAACAACATGGAAGCAAAATTTTCCCCCCAAGTAAAAGACGTTATTTCCTACAGCCGCGATGAAGCGTTGCGCTTAGGGCACGAATATATAGGAGCAGAGCATCTTCTTTTAGGGCTCATTCGCGATGGCGAAGGAGTAGCCATCAAGATGTTAAAAGCATTAGGTATAGACTTAGCACGCTTACGCCGCGCTATAGAAGATGCCGTACGTTCTTCTTCTGGTACTATTATCAAAGCGGGTAATATCCCTCTTACTAAACAAGCAGAGAAAGTATTAAAGATCACCTATTTAGAGGCAAAAATTTTCAAAAGTGATATCATTGGCACGGAACATTTACTGCTTTCCATATTGCGTGATGAAGACAATATTGCATCGCAATTATTAGCGCAGTTTAATGTGAGCTACGATCAGTTTAAAAACGCACTCAACTCTACCAAGTTGGATGTACAAAATATGGCGCAAAGTGCCGAAGATGATTTTAAGGAGGAGGATAGCTTTGCTACTCCTAAAAAGCCAACAGACTTAAAATCTAAAACGCCAGTACTCGATAATTTCGGAAGAGATTTAACCCGTGCTGCCGAAGAAAATAAATTAGATCCTATAGTAGGTAGAGATAAAGAGATAGAGCGTGTTTCGCAAATTTTATCTCGTCGTAAAAAGAACAATCCTATTTTAATAGGCGAGCCAGGTGTGGGTAAATCTGCCATTGCCGAAGGTTTGGCACTACGTATTGTGCAACACAAGGTATCTCGCGTATTATTTGGTAAACGGGTGGTAACACTGGATTTAGCCTCATTAGTAGCGGGCACAAAATACCGTGGACAGTTTGAAGAGCGCATGAAAGCGGTAATGAACGAACTCGAAAAATCACCAGATGTAATTCTGTTTATTGATGAAATACATACCATTGTAGGTGCTGGTGGCGCATCCGGATCATTAGATGCTTCAAACATGTTTAAACCAGCCTTAGCACGTGGAGAAATTCAGTGCATAGGTGCAACTACCTTAGACGAGTACCGTCAGTACATCGAAAAAGATGGTGCATTGGACAGACGTTTTCAAAAAGTAATTATCGACCCTGCTACTCCTGCGGAAACTATTGAGATACTCAATCGCATCAAAGAAAAGTACGAAGAGCATCACAATGTAAACTATACCGATGCTGCCATACAAGCTTGCGTAACGTTGACACAACGCTATATCAGCGATCGTTTTTTACCAGACAAAGCAATTGATGCCTTGGATGAAGCGGGTTCGCGTGTACACATTACCAATATCCATGTTCCATCTACCATTATTGATATTGAGAAAAAGATAGAGGACATTAAATTAGAAAAGAATAGGGTAGTAAAAAGCCAGAAGTATGAAGAGGCTGCCCAATTGCGCGACACAGAGAAACACTTGTTGGAGGAATTGGAAGTAGCTAAAACTAGCTGGGAAGCCGAAACAAAAAGCAAGCGATACACTGTAGACGACCAAAACGTGGCAGAAGTAGTAGCCATGATGACGGGCATACCTGTGCAGCGTGTTGGTCAAACAGACAGCACCCGTTTGTTAGGAATGTATGATGAAATTCGTCAGCAAGTAATTGGGCAAGATGAGGCGATTAAAAAACTAACAAAAGCTATACAGCGTACTCGTGCAGGGTTAAAAGATCCTAATAAGCCTATTGGGTCGTTCATATTTTTAGGGCCTACTGGTGTTGGTAAAACAGAGTTGGCCAAAGTGCTAGCGCGTTTTATGTTCGATTCAGAAGATGCGCTTGTTCGTATTGATATGAGCGAGTACATGGAGAAATTTGCCGTATCGCGATTAGTAGGTGCGCCTCCGGGCTATGTTGGTTACGAAGAAGGTGGACAGCTTACCGAAAAAGTACGTCGTAAGCCTTACTCGGTAATCTTGTTGGATGAGATAGAAAAAGCACATCCAGATGTGTTTAACATCTTATTACAAGTATTGGATGACGGACAACTTACCGATAGTATGGGTCGTAAGGTAGATTTTAAAAATACGGTAATCATCATGACTTCTAACATTGGCTCACGCCAGTTGAAAGAATTTGGACAAGGCGTAGGTTTTAATACCGCAGCCAAAGTAGCCAGTGCCGATACCTTAGCCAGCAGCGTGGTAGAAGCAGCCATGAAACGTGCTTTTGCACCCGAGTTTTTGAACCGTATTGATGATGTAATCGTGTTCAACTCGTTAGGTAAAGAAGAGATATTCAAAATTATTGATGTAGAATTGAAACATCTTTTTGGACGCATCAACGCATTGGGCTATCAAATTAAGCTTACCGATGAAGCTAAGGAGTTCATCGCCGAAAAAGGCTTTGATCCAAATTTTGGCGCACGTCCATTAAACAGAGCAATCCAAAAATATCTGGAAGATCCAATTGCAGAGGAAATCCTTAAAGGAGAATTGGTGGAAGGTTCGGTAATGGAAGCGACCTACGATAAAGAGACAGGAACGATGAAAGTTGCTGTTGTACAAGCTAAACCAAAACCGAAGAAGAAAAAGGAAGAAGGGATATAAACAAAAAGGGGCTTTTTAAAGCCCCTTTTTGTTTTAACTTAATGCACCTTTTATTAAATAGGGTAATATTTCTTTTTCAAACGTGATAAAGTGCTTGCGTACATCGCCTACAGTTACTGAAGTAAAGGCGAAGGAAAATACAATGTTTTTAGTAGCCCGAATTAAAAAACTTAAACGTTGTTGTTGCTCAGGGTCGCTTTTTAAGGCAGCTGTGTGCACAAAAGAGCGTAATAGTAAATACTCCAATTTGTCGGATAGGTTTTTTAGAAATTCCTGTGCATGGGTAGATTCGCGGATAAACTCCCAACCAATAAACTCATTGCATACAGTATAGGTAACTCTACTTGTTTTTAAAATCAGCGGTCCCAATTGTTCAGGAGTAGCTGGTTTAGTTTGATAGTTAGCTGCCAATTCATTAATGGTGGATTCTAAATAATCCATAATGATATTGTCGAGAATCAGCTCCTTGCTTTCGAAATATTTATAAATAGTGGCTTTGGCAATACGCGCCCGTGCTGCAATTTCGTTTACACTGGTTTTGTTATATCCGTATTTTCTAAACAGCTCTTGCGCTGCTTTTTTTATACTTTCCGATAATTTGTCTGCATCCATAATTTAGTTGGTTATGTGTAGCACCGACCCGCTACGGGTTACAAAATATTGTTTCAAAACTAATGTAGCCGGCCCTACTATTGGGCTGCCATCTGATAATAGAAATCGAGACTCGCAACATGGATCGGTAGCTGTTAGTAGACTGCTATCTACCTGTATAATTGCGCAAGCGTCAGCTTGACGGTAAGAACAACTTTTGTCAAAAGCGGCGTAGTCATCTTGCCCGCGATGATATACAATAATACCCTTTACGCCTTCATTAGGCACTGTAATATAGCCGCCTATTCCGGTAAGATTACCATTTCCTGCTTGGTTCAAGTCTACCGTAAAGTCAACAAACCGTTGAGGTATAGGTTCGGTAAGGTTGCGTTCGCATCCCATTGAAAATAAAACAAGTAGCAATAGCAAATAGTTGCGCATCCTTAATTTATTTCTGACTGAAATTGACGTAAAAACCGCACATCATTTTCAGAAAATAAGCGTAAGTCTTTAATCCGGTATTTCAGATTTGCAATCCGTTCTATCCCCATGCCAAAGGCAAATCCGGTATATTTTTTACTATCAATAGTACAATTATCCAATACGTTAGGGTCTACCATGCCGCATCCTAAAATTTCGACCCAGCCACTTTGTTTACATAATTGACATCCTTCTCCTTTGCAAATGGTGCAAGAAATATCCATTTCGGCAGAAGGCTCAGTAAACGGAAAATACGAAGGGCGAAAACGCACTTTGGTGCCTTCTCCAAAAAGTTCCTGTACAAAGTAGAAGAGTGTTTGCTTTAAATCGGCAAACGATACATTTTCGTCAATATATAGACCCTCTACCTGGTGAAAAAAGCAATGTGCACGCGCCGAAATAGCTTCATTACGGTATACTCTGCCCGGCATAAGCGAACGAAATGGCGGTTTGCCTTGCTCCATTAAACGTACCTGTACAGATGAGGTATGTGTGCGTAAAGAAATATTGCCTTTTAACTGACTATTGACTCCCTCTCCTTCGGAGAGGGTTGGGGAGAGGTTTATAAAAAAAGTGTCCTGCATATCACGTGCAGGGTGTTCTTCCGGAAAATTAAGTGCCGAAAAGTTGTGCCAATCGTCTTCTATCTCAGGTCCTTCGGCTACTGTAAAACCAATTCGTGAAAATATTTCGGTAATTTCTTTGCGTACCAACGATAACGGGTGACGGCTGCCAATAGGAGTAGGTTCGCCGGGAAGAGTTAAGTCGAAATTTTGAATTTTGAATTTTGAATTTTGAATTCCCTGTCCATCAACTATTTCCTGAGCTGTCTTCCACTTTTCTTCAGCAAGCTGCTTCAACTCATTTAGCACTTTACCTAAAGAACGCTTTTCTTCTACCGATGCACTTTTGAAATCCTCAAACAGTTCTCCGATAATGCCTTTGCGACTCAACCATTTAATACGAAATTGTTCTACCTCATCCGCAGTTGCTATTTGGGTAGCTTCAATCTCTTGTGTGTATTGTTGTATTTTCTCTACTATCATTGCTTTAGTAACTGCTACTTATTGTATTACGCCCAATTCTTTACCTACCTTGGTAAACGCGGCAATGGCTTTATCTAAGTGGTGCATTTCATGCCCTGCCGAAATTTGTACACGAATACGTGCTTTGTCTTTTGCTACTACCGGATAATAAAACCCGATTACATAAATACCTTCTTCGAGCATACGTGCAGCATAGGTTTGTGCTAATTTGGCATCGTACAGCATTACTGGTACAATAGGATGCACGCCAAGTTTAATATCAAATCCTGCAGCGGTCATTTTTTCACGAAAATATAACGTATTACGCTCCAACTTGTCGCGGAGTTCGGTTTTTTCGCTTAATAAATCGAGTACAGCAATAGATGCGCCTACTACTACAGGCGCCAAAGTATTGGAGAATAAATATGGGCGAGAACGTTGACGTAGTAAATCTATAATTTCTTTTTTACCCGAAGTAAAACCACCAGATGCACCGCCTAAGGCTTTGCCAAGTGTTCCGGTAATAATATCAATGCGATTCATTACACCACACAGTTCGTGGGTTCCTCTGCCTGTTTTTCCTAAAAAGCCTGAGCAATGACTTTCGTCAATCATTACTAGTGCTTGATACTTATCGGCTAAATCACAAATTTTATCCAGTTGGGCTATTGTTCCATCCATACTAAAAGCACCATCGGTAACAATAATACGGTGGCGGTTATGTGCCGCTGCTTTTAGTTTTTCTTCCAAATCAGCCATATTGTTGTGTAAGTAGCGGTGGCGCTCGGCTTTGCACAAACGAATGCCATCAATAATAGAAGCATGGTTCAGCTCGTCGGATATAATGGCATCTTGTTCGTTAAACAAAGGCTCAAATACACCTCCATTGGCATCAAATGCTGCCGCGTATAAAATGGTGTCTTCGGTACCTAAAAAGGCAGATAGTTTTTGTTCTAAAGTTTTATGAATATCCTGCGTGCCGCAAATAAAGCGTACCGATGACATACCAAAACCATGTGTATCAATAGCGTTTTTTGCAGCTTCCAATACTTTAGGATGTGATGATAAGCCTAAGTAATTGTTGGCGCAAAAGTTAATTACCTCTTGTCCAGTGTTTACCTTAATATCAGCAGCTTGGGGGGTGGTAATAATACGTTCGCGTTTAAAAAGTCCAGCTTTTTCTATTTCGATAAGCTCTTGCTGTAAAACAGGTTGTAAGGTTTTGTACATGATTCTATTTTTTTGATAGCGTTTTTAAAACTATACTTGTAAGACTTACAAAAGTATCAAATATTCCGATTTTTTGATTAATGAGTTCAAAAACAATGTTAAAAACACTTAAAATAGCTTTTTTATACTCGTTGCTGCTTTTGCCTTTTGTAGTAAAAGCAGGGCTTCCAATCGTTACCAGTAAAACACTACCCAATGGTTTGCGGGTAATTGTATGTGAACGAGCAGGTACCCAATTGGCGGTAATAAAGCTATGCTATAACGCAGGGATTAAAAACGAAACAGACAATTTGGGTTTGAGTAGGGTAATGGCATTGATGATGAGCGGGAAAACTACCAGACCAAAAGACGTTACGTTTACCGAAAAAATAAAACGCTTAGCGGGTTTTACCACTACCGAAGTAGATGAAGATAAAACAGTATTTACCACTACCACTGCTTCCAAAAACATAGAAAAGGTGCTCGAAGCAGAAGCCGCTCGTATGGTGGATGCGGCTATTACCGATGATTGGATTAGCTATTGCTTTACCCAAGCGGATTTGCAACAAGCTATTGAGGCAGATGATTGGTATACTAATTTCTTCATTACACGCAATCAACTGATGTATAATGAGGCGCATCCGTATTATTACAAAAAGATAGGTAAGCGCCCAAATACTACAGAGTGTTTTAATTTTTACCGCAATTACTATCATCCAGCTAATGCTACGTTGGTAATTGTTACAAGTAACAAAGCAAGTTTGGTGTTGCCATTGGTAGAAAAGCAGTTGGGAATTGTTGCGAAAAGAGGAGTTTTAGGCAGTATACAACAGCCAGAACCGTTGAAATGGCCAGTAGAAATTTTACGAAACATTACGCCTGCAAGTACATCGGCGGTATTGAGTTTTGTGGTTAAGCAACCACTACCTACCGATACCGACTATTATGCATACGGCATATTAAATCATATTTTATTGAACCCACAACATGGGTTATTATCTATTCATTTTGGCATTACAGGTACAAAGGTAAATACCAAGAAAACACTGTTCCCGACTTACTACACACTTGATTTGATTGTTGCTGAGGATAAAAATAGGATTCAACGCAGTATTGACGAAAGCTTTGGTAAGTTCTTATACAAAGGGTTTGATAGCACGCGTATAGTTGCTGCAAAACAACAGGTATTTGAACAGCCTCTTTTACTGCAGAAAGCCAATAATGAAGAACTGGCAAAAACAGTATTAGATGGGGAGTATTATGCAAACGATGCCGAACACTTTTTTAAAAGCGATAACGGGTATCAAAAGGTAAGTGCAGAGCAAGTGCGTATGTGTTTGCGAAACTATTTTTTGGGGAGCAATGTACGCACGTTTATTTATTAAGGATATGCAAAGTAAGGTATTGACTATAGTTTTAGTGCTTTTTGTTGGTTTTGCAACAGCTCAAGGCCTGTATCAAAAAACAGAGCAGTTTTTGGTGGGTAATGGTCTAAACATTACCCTTATACATAGCGATACCGCAAATGCACAGGTAAATGTAAATGCGTTTATCAACTACGGTAGTAATAGCGATGCACTAGCCATAGAAGGAATAGCCGAAATCATGGCTTCTATCTATAATGAGAGCAATAATCGCTACGCTTCAGATTCATTGGCAACGCAATGGGATGCTATTAGCAGTAGCCTGCAGACTCAAGTAACTCCTGCTTACACACAGCTCTCTTTTTCGGTAAATAAAAAGAACACAGCTAAGGCAATAGAATTGCTGGCAGCTGTACTTAGCGGTGTTCAGTTTTCAGAAAAATGGTTGCAACAGCAGCAACTTGCCTTGCGTGCGGCTAATACGATAGCCAACCTAACCACCACTGCCGCATGTGTACGTGTAGCCGATGGTTTTACTAGCGGCACAATTGCTGTACCGCGAAGTTCTCAACTAAACTCCATAAATATGGAGGGCTTGCAAGAAATATACAAGCTGTATTATTCGCCAGTAAATACACATATTGTATTAAGTGGTAATGTACAAGGGAAGGTGTTAAAACCAATACTCGATTCGTCTTTTGCTGCCTGGCGCTTTCAGTTTCCAGTAAGCCCTAAGTTACCTGTGTTCGAAAAACCTATTATTCAAACGGCTGAGTATGCATTTGCCGCAAAACAAGGTACGCATACTACTATTTGCTGGGTAAAAAATGCACCCTATTTTGGAGCAAAAGACGAGATGGCTTTTAAACTGGCATTTGGTGCTTTTCAAGAGTTGTTTTTGACGGAGGTAACCGGAAATGCTGCCGCTGCTGGTATGCAATTTAGCTTTGTGTATGATGAATTACAAAATAACGGCACCTTTAAAGTAATTGCAGAAGCCCGAAATGAAGATGCCTATAAAGCATTTGATGTATTTAACGAAATACTGTATAAATTTAATGAAAGAGGAATTACAGAAGCACAATTGCGCAGACAAAAGCAATTTTTACGCAGTGCCTATCTCAACCAAACACCAGCAGATTTAGCTGTGTTTTTCAATCCTATTTTGTACCCCGATATCAAAGAACGCAAGCCCTATTTGTCTATCGTAGAGAAAACCCTACTTAAAGATGTACTAGAAGTTTCGAAAACCTATTTTACACAACAGCAATTTAAATGTGCGGTGGTTGGTCCACGAGAGATATTTGGCAATACCATCACCGATTTTAAGCGGTATGCCTTGTCTTCTTTTGATGTAAATAGGTAAGGTTAATCATTTTTAGAAGCATGTTTTTTAGCTGGGTTTTGCTTGGTTGCAAACACACGTAAAATAAAAATAATAGATTCTTCTATACTATAAACCACTACATAAGGGAATTTTTGCACAACAGCCTCTCTGGTATATTTATACTTATTGGGGTAGGCGTTAGGGTATTTACTAATGGCGTCAATACAATCCAAAACGGCATCGGCAAATCTCTTGCCTAAATTTTCTTGTTGATTGGCGTACCACTTTTTTGCTTCAGTTATATCAGAGATAGCCTTGTCGGTTAAAACTACGGTATATTGATTAGCGCTTTTCTCCATAAATCTGCTCCTTGGCTTCATTTACGGTATAGTACTTCATTTTTCCCTCTTTATGATCGGATAATGTTTGCTCTAAAGCGAGTTTTTGTTCTGGGCTAAGTACACTTTCTGTGGTAGGTATTTTTTGGTGAAATGTCAACATTCTGTATACAATATCCAACAATTGCTCATCAGCATCGTCAATACATTCGTGTATTTTTTTTCGCAAGGTTATTGTTGTCATGCTATTTTTTTGTGTTACGCTATACAAATTTAGCGATTTTACTTTTATTACCCTTTTTTAAACCAATCAATTATATCCTATCTTTGCATTTTATTTAAGCTCATTAAACGCCCTTTGCAGGGGTATCAATGTATATGACATATCAAACGTTACTCTATTACTGCTATACGCATATAGCAGATGCCGAACAATTTGCGGCAGAACACCTTAAATTTTGCAAGTCATTAAACTTAGTTGGACGCATTATTGTGGCCGAAGAAGGATTAAACGGAACCGTATCGGGTACGATGGAATCCTGCAAAACATACATGGAAACTATACATGCCGATGCACGTTTTGCCCACACCGATTTTAAGATTGATGTAGTTGATAAACCTTCGTT
Organism: uncultured bacterium; assembly: GCA_947085255.1. Lineage (GTDB taxonomy): Bacteria > Bacteroidota > Bacteroidia > Sphingobacteriales > Sphingobacteriaceae > CAMTVQ01. The sequence continues at coordinate 195,287 of CAMTVQ010000005.1, forward strand.
TATTAAAATGCACGTACGCGCCAAAGACGAAATTGTAAATTCAGGCGTAAAAACCAATCCAGAAGTTGACCCACGAAAAGCCACAGGAAAGTATGTGGAGCCCGTAGATTTTATGGCGATGAAAGACCGTGATGACGTGGTGATTTTGGATGTGCGCTCAGATTACGAACACCAATTGGGGCGATTTAAAAATGCCATAACGTTAGATATTGAGAATTTTCGTGACTTTCCTTCCAAAATAAACGAGCTGGCACAATACAAAAACAAAAAAATTCTTACCTATTGCACGGGCGGCATTAAGTGCGAAAAAGCAACAGCGTTACTCCTAAAAGAAGGCTTTGAAGAGGTTTATCAACTGCACGGTGGGATTATTAAGTACGGTAAAGAAGCAGGCGGCGAAGATTTTGACGGGCAGTGTTATGTATTTGATAACCGCGTAGCTGTTGATGTAAATACGGTAAATCCTACTGTAGTATCCGTATGCTACAATTGTAATACCCATAGTACTAAAATGATTAATTGTGCCAACCCCGAGTGCAATAAGCACTTTACACAATGCGATGCCTGTGGTGAAAAGTTAGACGGCTGCTGTAGCGATACCTGTGTTGAGCATCCACGTAAACGCATTTATGACGGTACAGGATATTATGTAAAAGTTCCACAAGTTGTAAATAGCACGGTATAATTGAAAAAGACAGGTCTATATGCAATGGTGCTCCTGTACTTCGCAGCAGGAATCAATCATTTTATCAACTCCCTGTTTTATTTAGAGGTAATGCCTCGTTGGTTGCCTTATCCTAGTTTTTTGGTAGCAACAAGTGGTATAGCCGAAATGGGCTTAGCGCTATTGCTTTTACCCAAACAAACACGTGCTTTATCCGCTTGGCTTATTATTGCCATGCTTGTTGTGTTCTTCTTCCTCATCCATATCCCAATGGTGTTTACTGCGTACGGCACTAATACTACTTATTGGATAATTAGCTTGGTGCGTTTGCCTATTCAGTTTGTATTGGTTTGGTGGGCGTGGTTGTATACTAAAAAAGTAAATTAAGAACCCTGTTGAACTGCATTACAAGCCGTCATGCTGAATTTTTTCGCCAAAACCCAGCATACTCAATCTTTTTCGGCACAGCCGTCATGCTGAATTTATTTCAGCATCTATTTAATTAGGACTCCTTTTGGATCCCGAAATAAATTTGGGATGACTATAGGAATAACAGGACTTTATACTAATTGCACTTGTTGTTTCGTTTACTACATTTGTATATAAACCCATTGTATGAAATACACTATCCTAATCGCGTTGCTATTGACAACTACTGTTTCTTTTAGTAAAACAGCTAAAAAAGAAGCAACACCAACCTTTACGGCTAAACAATTTGATAAGCAAATTGCCAAAATAGGCGATAAGCAATATGCTGGCATTGCCGAAGTAAGTAATCAAGAGTATTTGCTGTTTTTGGCTGCACTCAAGCAAAAAAACGAAGCAGTATATCAGCAAGCCTTGCCCGATACACAGGCATGGAATAGAGAGGGCAGTAGCAACGCAGCTTACATACAGTACTATTTACGTCATCCTGCCTATGCCAATTATCCCGTAGTAAATGTTACAAAACAGCAGGCAGAGTCTTATTGCGCATGGCTTACTGAGCAATATAATGGGGCAACTAAAAAAGATTTTAAGAAGATAATTGTTCGTTTACCGAATGAAGCAGAATGGGAAACTGCTGCAGCAGGTGGAAGAAAGAGTTGTGACTATCCATGGGGCGGACCCTATATTCGCAATGCTAACGGATTTGTATTGTGTAACTTTAAGCGTATTGGCGATGAGTGCATTTCTAAAAACCCTGCTACTGGTGCTTTTGAATTAGATAAAGAAGCATTAAAAAACAGGAGTGCAAGAAAAGCCGGAAAGATAAACGTTGATGTAGTTACACCCGTAAAATCATATTTGCCAAATGATTATGGTTTATACAATGCCAGCGGCAATGTAGCGGAATTGGTGAGTGATAAATCTGTAGCAAAAGGCGGTAGTTGGAATTCGGCAGGATATGATGTGCGTATTAAATCTGCCATGCCTGCCGTAGCACCAAGTCCAGAGATAGGTTTTCGGTATATTGTAGAAGTAATAGAGGAATAAATTATTTCCTAAACCCTTCTATCGTTTTACGGTAAACAGCTTCGTAGTGCGGTAATATCTTTTTAAGGTCAAAATCTTTAGCGCGTTTTAAGGCATTGGCTTTAAATACGGGCAAATTATCGGGTTGTAAAATATGTAAAGCATTTGCTGCCATACCTTCAATATCACCTACATCATTCAGGAATCCACTGCAACCTTGTACGTTGAGCTCGGGCATGCCCCCTGTATTGGTAGAAATTACGGGTACCTGACAAGCCATTGCTTCTAAAGCGGCCAATCCAAAACTTTCTGACTCGGAGGGCATAATAAACAAATCAGAAACCGATAGAATTTCCTCTATAGCATCTTGTTTGCCCAAAAAGCGTACATCGCCAGCAATACCTAAATCGCGGCACAATTGCTCAGCAGGTGCTCTGTCTGGTCCGTCGCCAACCATTAATAGTTTGGCGGGCATCTTTTCGGCGATGCGTTTAAATACTTCTACTACATCGTTTACCCGCTTTACTTTACGGAAATTAGACGTGTGGATAATGAGCTTTTCGCCATGTGGAGCAATAGCTTTTTTAAAATGGTCTTTTGCTTTAAAGGTAAAGCGACTAAAATCTACAAAATTGGGTATTACGTCAATGTGGCGGGTAATATCAAAAAATTCGCAAGTATCGCGTTTCAAGCTATCCGAAACCGTAGTTACGCCATCCGACTGATTGATAGAAAAGGTAACCACCGGCTTATAGGTAAGATCTTTACCCACCAACGTAATATCAGTACCATGTAGCGTCGTTACAAACGGAATGTGTATGCCATTAGCTGCCAATATTTGCTTTGCCATAAATGCTGCCGAGGCATGAGGTATTGCATAGTGTACGTGTAAAATATCCAATTTCTCATACGTCACAACATCCACCAACTTGCTTGCCAAAGCAGATTCGTACGGAGCATAATCGAACAAAGGATATTTAGATACCGATACCTCGTGATAGAATAAATTTTCGGAGAAAAAGTCTAAGCGTGCCGGTTGGCTATATGTAATAAAATGTACTTGATGCCCATTATCGGCAAGAGCTTTGCCTAACTCTGTGGCTACTACTCCACTACCGCCAAAGGTGGGGTAACAAACAATTCCAATTTTCATGTAATAACAACTATTTTAGGGGTACTGAAATGCGTTTCAAGGTAGCAACTTAATCAATAAGATTGCTCGTATGAAACCCCGAAAACTCAAAAATGTTTTAAAAACACACTGCGGAAAGCATAAAACAAATCATTCGGATTTATTTTATTTAAAAATTACACAAAATTAACATTAAGCCTATCTTAGCTGTACTAAAGAAACAATTATGAAACGTAAATTACTTATCTTTTTTGCTTTTGTGTGCGGCAGTGCCTATGCGCAAAATGCAGCTCCTGTAGTCTCTAATGTTACTTTCTCGGTGGCGACAGGCACCGTTACAGTTATGTATGATGTAATTGATTTTGAGAATCAAGAAATGGAAGTAACGCTTAGAGCCTCTAACGATGGTGGAAAAACATTTACCATTATTCCTCGTGTAGTTACGGGAGATGTGGGCACTGGCATTACCCCAGGAACTGGTAAGCAAATTACGTGGGCAGCAGGCGCAGAGCAGCCAAGCGCAAATCTAAATAATCTCATCTACCGCGTAATTGCAGATGACGGTGAAAAGGCAGATATCGCAGCTGTAATTGCACAAATTACATCAGGAAAAATTTTAGAGAAGTTCTTTAATGTGTATGGCAATAACCATCCTCGTAGCCAGGAGCATTACAACCAAACACGTGATTATATCCATCAATACTATGCAGGCTTAGGCTATGCCGCTCGACGAGATACATTTATGGTTACCGATAGAGAAGGCGTAAATATTATTGGCGTAAAACCAGGGTTAATGCGCGAAGACTCGTCTATATTGCTAACTGGGCATTATGATACAGTAGAACCAACTCCAGGAGCCGATGACAATAACATGTCGGTAGCCATTGTAATGGAAGCAGCGCGTATTTTAAAGGATTATCAATTTAAAAACTCTATCGTTTTTGCCAATTGGGATTTAGAGGAAATAGGTCTTTTGGGAGCGTATTATTATGCAATATCGCCAAACTCAGTTGGGTTAAAATCGGTATTAAACTTTGATGGTATTTCTATTTATAATGAAGAACCAAATAGCCAAAGTGTTCCTACGGGCTTCGACTTATTATTTCCAGAGGCGTATGAAAAAGCAAGAATTGATAGCTTCCGTGGTAATTTCATCACCCTTATTGGCGATGCCAAATCAGCAGCATTAAATGCCAAGGCGGTAGAATATGCCAATCTTTACACCCCTAGTTTACGATATATCGACCTTACCTGCCCTGATCCAAGCTGCGCTATTGCTACAGATTTGCGCCGTAGTGATCATGCTCCTTTTTGGGATAGAGGTATTCCATCAGTGTTTTTTACCAGCACTACCGAGTTTCGTACACCATGCTACCACTTAGCTTGCGATACATCTTATAGCATTGATTTTAGTACCAAAGTAATAAAGTTAGCAACGGCTATGCTTATTGACGAAGCGCAGCCAATTCACGCAGGTTTTGCGCAATCGCAAAATACAAGCGCTATTACTAAAATTTCGAAAGACAATGGGTGGTTTGTAAGTACACCGTACCCTAATCCAGTAAATGTGCATGCCTTTTTTACAGTAGGTTTAGGTGAAGCAGATAAGGTAACGATAGAAATTATTGATGTGCAAGGCAAAAAAGTAGCCGATGTGTTTAATGGTAATTTATCGGCAGGGTCGCATACCATTGCTTGGTACATAAACAATTCGGTTAGCGAAGGCATGTATTATGCTAAAGTGCAATCTGTTAAAGGATTATCTAAAACATATCCGTTAATGGTGCAGCCAACACACGATTATGGTCACGGGCATTAATATAATTTTAAATAAAAGTCATATACTTGACGGATATGCAATCCTCAGGTAAAGGCATTTCTTGGTCACTTCGTTATATAATGGTTATTGCCTTTTTGGTAATAACCATTTTTTTGTTTTACCTCTTTACCAAAACCTTTGCATGAGTAGTATTGATTGGATGATTTTGGCAGCAACCCTGTTGTTAATCGTGCTGTACGGCATTTACAAAAGCAGAGGAAGCAAAAATATAGAGAGCTTTTTTTTGGGTAACCAAAGTTTGCCATGGTACCAAGTAGGATTATCGGTAATGGCCACACAAGCGAGCGCCATTACTTTTTTATCGGCACCAGGCCAAGCTTACACCGATGGAATGCGCTTTGTGCAGTTCTATTTTGGCTTGCCAATAGCCATGGTGGTATTGTGCATCACGTTTATTCCCATTTTTCACCGTCTAAAAGTATATACAGCCTACGAGTACCTCGAAAATCGCTTCGATTTAAAAACGCGTGCCTTTACAGCATTTCTATTTTTAATACAGCGTGGACTTTCTACAGGTATTACCATATATGCTCCCGCTATTATTCTGTCTATTATTTTAGGAATAAGCATACATATTACTACGGTTATCATTGGTTCATTGGTAATTATTTATACCGTTTACGGAGGTACAAAAGCGGTAGCTTATTCGCATTTATTGCAAATGGGAATCATTTTCGCGGGTATGTTTATGGCCGCCTATATGGTGGTACACTTGCTGCCGCCAACCGTAGGATTTACCGACGCATTGCAAGTTGCGGGCAAAATGGGCAAACTAAATGTGCTTGATTTTAAGTGGGACGTAAATAATCGCTATAACATATGGTCCGGATTGATTGGCGGTTTCTTTTTAGCTTTATCTTATTTTGGTACCGATCAATCGCAAGTAGGGCGTTATTTGGCAGGAAAATCCATTGCTGAAAGTCGTATGGGATTACTGATGAATGGTGTGGTGAAAATACCTATGCAATTCTGTATATTACTTATCGGAGCTCTGGTATTTGTTTTTTACCAGTTCAATACAGCACCACTATTTTTTAATAAGCAAGAAGTAAGTAATATAAAAAGCAGTAGCTATGCAAAGGAATATAGTGCATTAGAAACCACCCATGCCCAATTATCACAGCAAAAAACAAGTACTGCTTTGCAGTTGGCAACAGCAATAAATAGCAAAAATGAGGATAACATTGCCGTGTATAAGCAAACGTTGCAAACGGCAGAACAGGGTTTAGTTACAGTAAAAGCCAGTGCAACTGCCTTAATGAAACAGAACAACGCAGCAGCAGATACTAATGATTCCAACTATATTTTCTTGGTATTTGTGCTCGATTATTTGCCAGTAGGGCTGGTGGGTTTACTCTTTGGTATCATCTTTTTGGCAGCAATGGGTTCTACTGCTTCGGCATTAAATTCTTTAGCATCTACATCGGTAGTAGATGTATATAAGCGGCTCATAAAAACAGACGGGAGTGATAGCCATTACCTGAAAGCATCGCGTTGGTTGACGGTAGCGTGGGGTGTTTTGTGTATTGGCATAGCCGAATTTGCAGGCAAAATGGGTAATTTAATAGAAGCTGTAAATATATTGGGCTCCTTATTTTACGGAACAATATTGGGCATTTTTGTAGTAGCCTTTTATTTAAAGTTTATAAAAGGAGCTACTGCTTTTTATGCGGCGGTAATAGCCGAGGTGCTTGTACTTTATTGCTTTTGGATAGATCTGACAGCTTTTCTGTGGTTAAATGTAATTGGTTGTTTGTTGGTAGTGCTAATAGCCGTACTTTTGCATTTATTTAAATCAACACAAAAGCAAATACGCGCAATCCATCCGGAGAATCACCAATAGAGTTAATCTATTCAAGTTTGGTAATCCGTTAGCAAATAATCCATAATCAGTGAATTACCTCTCAGTAGAAGGCTTAGCCAAGAGCTATGGCCTCAAAACCTTATTTAAAGACATCACCTTCGGTATTAGTAAAGGCCAACGTGTAGCATTGGTAGCCCGCAACGGTACGGGCAAATCTACGTTACTCAAAATTTTGATGGGTAAAGAAACCCCCGAGGCCGGTTCTGTATCTATCCGTAAAGATATTTTGGTAACATACCTTGATCAAAATCCAGATTTTGATGATAAGGCTACCGTAATGGATATTATTTACAATACCGAAAGTCCCTTGCTAAGAGCAGTAAAAAACTACGAACTAGCCTTGGAAGTTTACGAGCATGACCATAGTGATAAAGCTGCCGATCAATTGGAAAAAGCAACTTCAGATATGGATCATTATGAGGCGTGGGATTATGAGGTAAAAATAAAAGACATCTTGTCACGATTGAAAGTAGCCTTTTTGGATAGAAAAGTAGGGCAACTTTCGGGAGGACAAAAAAAGCGCTTGGCATTAGCTCAGGTACTTATAAATGAGCCTAATTTGTTGGTAATGGATGAGCCTACCAATCATTTGGATATTGAAATGATAGAGTGGCTGGAAGAATACTTGGTAAACCGCGAAGTTACCTTGCTAATTGTAACCCACGATAGGTATTTCTTGGATCGTATTTGTACCGAAATTATTGAACTCGAAAACGGAAATTTATATACCTATAAAGGTGATTTTAGCTATTACGTAGAAAAGAAATCGGAGCGAGAAGCCGTAGAGAATAGTGAGATTGACAAAGCAAAAAACATGTATCGCCGCGAGTTAGATTGGGTACGCCGTATGCCAAAAGCACGAGGTACTAAATCGAAAGCCCGTATGGATGCGTTTGATGCGATAGATGCCAAAGCACATTCGCGTAAAAAAGAAGAAAAGCTGGTGCTCGATGTAAAATCATCTCGCCTTGGTGGAAAAATCATTGAGCTTATTAAAGTAAACAAAGCATACGGCGATTTATGCATTCTCGACCAATTTTCTTACATCTTCAAAAAAGGGGATAAAATAGGTATTGTAGGCAAAAACGGGGTGGGTAAAACTACTTTTCTGAATGCCATTATGGGTTTAGAGAAAATAGATTCGGGCAAAATTACTACTGGTGAGACAGTTGTTTTTGGCTATTATTCTCAAAACGGCATTACTCTGGATGAAGATAAACGGGTAATAGAAGTGGTAAAAGATATTGCCGAATTTATCCCCATGGCCGATGGTAGTAAGTTGCCTGCATCGCAACTGCTTACGCGGTTTCAGTTTCCGCCAGATGTACAGTATAATTACGTATCTAAACTAAGTGGAGGTGAGAGAAGACGCTTATATCTGCTTACCATTTTAGTAAAAAATCCAAACTTCCTTATTCTCGATGAGCCTACCAATGATTTGGATTTAGTAACACTTGCCGTGTTAGAAGACTTTTTAGAACTTTTCCAAGGCTGTATTCTTATCGTATCGCATGATAGGTACTTTATGGATAAGCTGGTAGATCACGTGTTTGTATTTGAAGGAAATGGTGTGGTGCGCGACTTTGGTGGAAATTACACCGATTACCGCGATACTTTAGAAATAGAAGAAGCTATTCAGAAAAAGAAGGCACAAGAAGAAGCCGCAAAGCCAGCGCCACAAAAATCAGTAAAAGAGGTAACGGTAGTAGCAGAAAAACGAAAAGCCAGTTTCAAAGAAAAACAAGAGTTTGAGTTACTCGAGAAAGAAATTGCAGCATTAGAGCAGGAAAAAGAAGAGCTAAATAAAAAATTGGCCTTAGATAGTAGTACCAATGATGAAGTAATTGCAAGTGCAGAAAGAGTAGGTATTATAATGGCACTGCTCGACGAAAAAGGCATGCGCTGGCTGCAGTTAAGCGAGTTTGTGTAATTTGTCATACTTTTTATTTTTTATGTAGAAAAAGTCTATCTTTGCAGTCCCCAAAATAGGGGGTATTTTTAATTAACAATATATAACAAGCAAAGAATGAATACGTTAAGTTACAAAACTGTCTCTGCCAACAAACAAACTGTTGTGAAAGAATGGGTCGTAATCGACGCCAACTCGGAGATTGTGGGGCGCTTGTCTACTAAAATCGCTATGATTTTACGTGGAAAACACAAGCCATCGTTCACCCCGCACGTAGATTGTGGAGATAATGTCATCGTTATCAACGCAGAAAAAGTTAGGTTTACGGGCAACAAGTTGAATGACAAAGAATACGTTCGTCACACCAACTATCCCGGTGGACAGCGTTTTACCTCACCTAAAGAATTATTGGCCAAACATCCAACCCGCATTGTAGAAAAAGCAGTACGCGGTATGTTGCCTAAAAACAGATTAGGAGACGCAATTATTAGAAATTTGCATGTATATGCAGGTGGAAAGCACCCGCATGCAGCGCAAAATCCTAAAACTATCACACTTTAATTGAGGAAAACCCATGTCAATAACTAACACTTCAGGAAGAAGAAAAACAGCCGTTGCCCGCATTTATATGCAGGAAGGAAATGGCAATATAGTAGTTAATGGTCGCGAATATAAAGAATACTTTCCTACGCTTCCATTACAGTATGTAGTAAACCAATCGTTTTTGGTAACTGAAACAACCGGCAATTACGACGTAACCGCAACGGTAGACGGGGGTGGTATCAATGGACAGGCAGAAGCTGTGCGTTTAGCTATTGCTAAAGCATTGACGGAGCTTGATCCGGAGCGCAAATCAGTATTACGCTCTAATGGATTAATAACCCGCGATAGCCGTATGGTAGAACGTAAAAAACCAGGTCGCAAGAAAGCGCGCAAGAGATTTCAGTTTAGTAAACGTTAATATTTGGAGGATTTTAAAATGTCTAAAACTACATATCAAGATTTATTGGATGCAGGTGTCCATTTTGGTCACCTTACCCGCAAATGGAACCCGAAAATGTCGCCCTACATATTTATGGAGCGCAACGGTATCCACATTATCGATTTAAATAAAACATTAGTAAAGCTTGATGAAGCGGCTGCTGCTGTAAAACAAATCGTAAAATCAGGTCGCAAAATCATGTTTGTTGCTACAAAGAAACAAGCTAAGGATATTGTGCAAGCTGAAGCAAAACGTGTAAATATGCCTTTCGTAACCGAGCGTTGGTTAGGTGGTATGCTTACCAACTTTGCTACGGTGCGCAAGTCCATCAAAAAGATGACCAACATCGAAAAGTTCACGAAAGATGGAACTTACGACAACCTTTCTAAGAAAGAAAAGTTGATGTTGGAGCGCGAGCGCATTAAATTAGAAAGAGTAATTGGTGGTATCGCAGACTTAGGTCGTTTACCGGCAGCTTTATTTATTATCGATGTGAAAAAAGAACACATTGCGGTAACGGAAGCTATCAAGTTAAACATCCCAACTTTTGCAATGGTAGATACCAATTCAGATCCTTCTAACATTGATTTCCCTATCCCAGCAAACGACGATGCGACTAAATCAATTTTGTTGATTACTGGAATAATTGGTAAAGCTATTGAAGAAGGTTTAGAAGAGCGTAAGCGCGAAAAAGACGAAGAAGCTGATAAAGAAGCAGCAGCAGCAAAAGCAACAGTTGACGCTCCGGCAGCAACTGCAGTGCCAGCAGCTGAAGGCGAAGAAAAAGATAAAGCACCTCGTAAACGCGCTACTACTACTGCCACTAAAAAAGCAGAAAAAGCAGAATAATATAAACTATGTACTACTGAGCACAGCAAGATGTTCCACAAAAAACGTTTTGCTATGCTCGGTATACACTAAATACAATATCATGTCAACTACAGTAACAATCAGTGCAGCTGATGTAAACAAATTGCGCCTTCAAACAGGTGCAGGAATGATGGACTGCAAAAAAGCTTTAACCGAGAGTAACGGTGATTTTGAAGCAGCAGTAGATTATTTGCGTAAAAAAGGAGCTAAAATTGCTGCTAACCGTGCTGATAGAGAGAGTAAAGAAGGTGTAGTAATTGCAAAATCAACTGGAAAATCAGGTATTGTATTCGCAGTAAACTGCGAAACTGATTTCGTAGCTAAAAATGCAGAGTTTATTGCATTTGCAACTAGCGTAATGGATGCAGCAATTGCAGCAAACGTAACTACATTAGAAGCACTTACATCGCTTAAATTAGGAAACAACACTGTAGCTGAAGCATTAATAGAACAAACTGGTAAGATTGGCGAAAAAATTGAGATTACGCAGTTTGCTACTCTAACAGGTGAAAAAATTGTTCCTTACATCCACGCTGGATACCGTTTAGGTGTATTGGTAGCATTAAGCACTGATACTACAAATGCAGACGAAGCAGGTAAAGACGTAGCAATGCAAATTGCAGCGATGAACCCAGTAGCTGTAGATAAAGACGGTGTTGATGCACGTACTATTGAGCGCGAGCTTGAAGTTGCTAAAGAGCAAATTCGTGCAGAAGGCAAACCAGAAGAAATGGTAGAAAAAATTGCTCAAGGTAAATTAACCAAGTTCTATAAAGACATGACCTTGCTTAACCAAGAGTTTGTAAAAGACGGTTCTAAAACAGTAGCTCAAATGCTTAACGATGTCCACAAAGGATTAACTGTTACCGCCTTTAAGCGAATAGCTTTAGGAGCTTAATTTATTTCAATCCTCATCCTAAACGGTGAGGATTTTTTTTTGCATATACAGAACGGTTTAAGTACAACTACATAAGAGTAGTCTCACAAAGTGAAGTTACGGTCCCGTGTTATTAATAAATTTAATATATGAAATTCAAACGCATTCTTCTAAAGCTAAGTGGCGAGAGCCTAATGGGCAAAAAGCAATATGGTATAGATCCTGATCAAATTGCCCAATATGCTCAAGATATTAAAGCAGTTATTGCCGAGGGGGTAGAAGTAGCTATTGTAATTGGTGGTGGAAATATTCACCGCGGTATAGAAGCCGAAAAAGGCGGAATGGACAGAGCGCAAGCAGATTACATGGGCATGTTGGCTACCGTAATTAACAGCATGGCATTGCAAGACGCATTGGAAAAAGCAGGAGTAAAAACCCGTTTGCAATCGGCCATAAAAATGGAGCAAATTTGCGAGCCTTTTATCCGTCGTAGAGCAATGCGTCATTTGGAGAAGGGTCGTGTAGTTATTTTTGGTGCAGGTACTGGTAATCCATATTTCACTACTGATACGGCTGCTTCTTTGCGTGCTATTGAGATAGAGGCAGATGTAATTTTGAAAGGAACCCGTGTAGATGGTATTTACACAGCCGATCCTGAAAAAGATAAGACAGCTACCAGATACGATAAAATTTCGTTCCTTGAGGCGTATGAAAAAAGCTTAAACGTAATGGATTTAACTGCTTTTACCCTATGTCAAGAAAATAATTTGCCCATTATTGTTTTTGACATGAATAAGCCAGGTAACTTTTTTAGAGTAGCCTTAGGAGAAGAAATAGGCACGTTGGTGCACGCTTAGATTTTAGTAAAAGTGAACTTTTAAAAGTTGACTTTTCTCTGCATATTTGCACACTTGCAAAGTATATATGAACGAAAAAATTAAAGCTGAATTAGATAGTGCCAAGTTGCACATGGAAAAAGCGGTTGATCACGTAGAAACCGAATTATTGAAAATACGTGCCGGAAAAGCAAGTCCGCAAATGTTGGAGGGTATCATGGTAGATTATTATGGAACGCCAACTGCATTGTCTCAGGTAGCAAACGTAAATACTCCCGATGCGCGTACTTTAGTAGTGCAGCCTTGGGAAAAATCCCTTATATCTGCCATCGAAAAGGCAATTACTGATGCTAATATTGGCTTAAATCCTCAAAATGATGGAATAGTTATTCGTTTAGGTGTACCACCACTTACCGAAGAGCGTCGTAGAGATTTGGTAAAACGCGTAAAGAACGAAGGCGAAAACGGCAAAATAGCTATTCGTAATATTCGTAAGGATGTAAACGAGCGCATTAAAAAGTTAAAAGCTGATGGCGTAAGTGAGGATGATATGAAAACAGGAGAAGCCGAAGTGCAAAAACTGACCGATGGTTATATCATTAAAGTAGATAAGCACCTAGAAGTGAAGGAAAAAGATGTAATGACTGTTTAAGTCATTACATCTTTTCACAAATTAAGGTTGTTCCATAATCAGCACCTCTGCCAAGGGGCTAAATAAATAGGTTCTTTTAGTAGCAAGTTCGGTGCATTTATAGCGCTTTCTCAATTGCTCTTCTTTTCTAAAAATACGTTTTCGAAACTCGAATAATCCTTTAAGTGGAACTTGCTCTACAGTAGGTTTTTTGTGTACAAGTGGGTCGTACTGTTTTAGTATTCGTTGCAAATCTACATCTGTGCAGCTAGATGCCGCAGGGTTGAGCATATAACCCAACAAGGCCTTGTCCACGTCTTTCGGAAAAAGCTCCATCTCTAAGAAGGGGAACATCATTTTCCGAAAATATTCTTTCCATTCTTCCCCATGTGGCTTTACGCTATTTTTATGCTTCTCCCATGTTACCAAGTGAGCAAACTCATGCACTAGCGTAATTAAAAATGCGTACTTATTAAGATTGTGATTAATAGAAATACGGTGCCCGGCGCCTTTAAATGGGTGACGATAATCGCCCAGTTTGGTATTTCGTCCTTTGGTAATTTTTAGTTCGGGTTTGTAGTAATTAATCCACTTTGTAATAGTAGGGCAGGCAGAATCAGGTATATAATTGGCAAGCGTTTTTTCTATCTCCACAATACAACACGTCTTATTTTTTGCTTATCCACCAGCCAAATGCACCTGCTGTAAAAAACATAATTAGGCTGTAAATAGCGGGAGGAATAGCCATTGTAGCATTATTCAAAATAAGTGGACTACTTGCAATGGCAATGGCTAATGTGCCATTGTGTATGCCTATTTCCATGCCAATAGATATAGCTTGGCTTTTAGCTACCTTAAATAGCGTAGGAATAAAATAGCCTACAGCTAGGCTTACAATATTAAAACTAAGCGCAGCTAAACCTACTTGTTGGAAGTAGAGCGCTACTTTTTCATGTTCTTTAAGTACAGCTGCGGCAATAATAAGCACTAAAAATATCACCGAAAGCACTTTTACCGGCTTTTCCATGCGGGTAGCAAATGCAACCGATTTGTTTTTGATAAACATACCCAGACTTACAGGAATAAGCACAATGGCGAAAACTTGTACTATCTTATCAAATTGCAGTGGGATAAACTTACCCTCACCCATAAAATACTGCATAGAAAGATTGATAATAAGCGGAAGCGTAAATAAACTCAACACACTATTTATGGCGGTAAGCGTAATATTTAGCGCCACATCTCCTTTTGCTAAGTGACTATATAGATTAGCCGTTGCGCCACCTGGAGATGCAGCAAGCAGCATGAGTCCTACTGCCAGTTCGGGCGCTAAGCCAAAAAAATGCGCTATAAAAAAGCAAGCAAAAGGAAGTATCAGCATTTGACAACTCAGTCCAATAATAACCGCCTTTGGGTACTTTGCCACGCGGGTAAAATCGGCAATACTAAGTGATAAGCCCAGCCCAAGCATAATAATGCCTAAAGCAAGAGGTAAAAATACGGCGGTAAGTGCGGATGCTTCCATAATTTTTTTAGAAAGAGAACAATCAAAAACCTAATTAAACTACTTGATATATTTAAAATTTTGTCCTGCTTTTATACTCAATACGGCTTCATAAATTAGGCGGATAACATTTTCTACATCATCTTTATGAATCATTTCTACCGTAGTATGCATGTAACGCAGTGGCAATGAAATAAGAGCAGAAACTACTCCGTCGCTACTGTAAGCAAAAGCATCGGTATCTGTGCCGGTACTGCGGGATGAAGCTTGACGTTGAAAAGGAATATTGTTCTTTTCTGCCGTTTCAATAATCAATTTATTCAAATTGGTTTGTACAGCAGGTGCGTAAGATACTACTGGTCCTCTGCCACAAGCTAAATCTCCAGCTACTGATTTGGTAATCATAGGTGTACCTGTATCGTGCGTTACGTCTGTTACGATAGCTACATTAGGTTTAATTTTATGTGCAATCATTTCGGCACCACGTAAGCCAATCTCTTCTTGTACAGAGTTTACCACATATAAGCCGAAAGGCAATTTCTTTTTGTTTTCTTTTAATAAACGTGCTACTTCGGCAATCATAAAACCACCAGCACGGTTATCCATAGCTCTGCCCACATAATAACGGTCGTTTAAAATCATAAACTGATCTTCATACGTAATTACGCAACCCACATGGATACCTAATTTTTCTACTTCTTCTTTGGTAACACAGCCACAGTCTAAAAAGATGTTTTTGGTAGAAGGAGCTTCTTCTTTACCAGGTTCGCGGGTGTGTATGGCTGGCCAACCAAATACTGCTTTTACAATGCCTTTGTCGGTATGGATATTTACCCGTTTAGAAGGAGCAATCTGATGATCGCTACCACCATTACGTATTACGTAAATCAGCCCTTCGGCAGTAATGTAGTTTACATACCACGAAATCTCATCGGCGTGTGCTTCAATTACTACTTTGTATTCAGCTTTTGGGTTAATAATGCCTACCGCTGTGCCGTAATTATCTACATAGGTTTCGTCTACATAAGGTTTAATATAGTCCAGCCACACTTTCTGTCCTGCTGCCTCAAAGCCAGTAGGTGATGCGGTATTGATATAATTTTCGAAAAATTGGATTGATTTCTTGTTGGTAACCTGAACTGTTTTAGCTGCCGGTTCTTTTTTCTTAGCCATAATTATGAGTATCTATTGCGATGTTATACAAAAGCTGGCAAAGTATCAAAGATATTTGCAAATAACTTGCTGTTAGGTAAAAGAGAGATTAGAACGGCTCTCTAAATAGTTATTGTAATATTATTATTACTTAAAAAAGAAAGAGGGGGATATTGTTTCTGTTACTTTTAGGAAATTTTACAAAAACTAATTACTATGAAATCAAATTTTACAAGAGCAACATTACTGCGGAGCCTATTTTTTTTGTTTTTAGTACTACTAGCAACTAAAACAAATGCCCAATTTCAAGACCCACAAACCTATCAACTGAGCTTCGGTATCAGTACTTACCAGCCCTTAGCACCTACCGATAGCTTACTGAATAGAATGGATGGCAAACCCTGTATTAATTGCAAAGGCGACTTTTGGAGCGATGATGAAAATGATACTTCAATTCATGTTCCTCCATTTAATTTATATGACTTTGATATCCATTTATACTCCCAAACCTACAAAGTCAAGGAGTTTCCTATTGCTGCGAATTATAGCGGAGACGTATGGTTTAAAGATGATATTGATCCATTTAAAAATGACGGTTATTCCAGAATTGCATTTCATTTTCAACCGCTAAAAGATAGGGGTACTAAAGATAATTCGGTATCGCCTGTACGTAAAAAAATAGAGGGAATAAAACCCAACCGAATACTAAAACTAGAATACAGAAATGCAGGCTTTGTAGCAGATGAAACGAATTTGGATTCTATTAATATTCAGTTGTGGTATATAGAGGCCGATAGCAGTGTAGAAATGCATTGGGGCAAATGTTCGGTAAAAAATCAAGCATTGTCGTCTGAAAATGAAGGCAAAGATCGTTTTTTTGCTTCCTTTATGATCAGAGAACCGGATTCGCGCTCTACAACCGAATTTTATGAGTTTTTAAGACCGGGAGGGAGTGTAGATAGTTTATATGCAATTACCAGTGATAGAGTAATTCCTTTTAGATTTGAGGGCGTTCCGTATGATGGGCAGTATTTTCGGTTTTCGCGTAAAAAAGCAACCGCAGGTATTGGCAATAAGCAACTATTAGCTGCTGAGGTATTTCCTAATCCAAGTACCGGTTTTATCTATGTTAGAGGCATTAACCATCAGCAAGCAAGCACTGTAAAAATGTATAATTTGGTGGGGCAGTTGGTGTTGAGCCAAACCCTTGCTCCTTTAGAAGACGTAGTAGATGTACGTTCATTAAACAAAGGAATGTATGTGCTGCATATCGAACAAAATAATAAACAGTACACTACTAAAATAATTAAGCAATAAATTATTTACTTCATAAATACAGAAGCCATCCGCTTGTAGCTGATGGCTTCTGTATTACGAAAAGGTTGGGATGCTTCACTACCGCCTACGCTTAGCAGGACAAGGCGATGGAGGAAGATATTAATAATTCAGCATGTTGCTGCCCATCAACCTAAAACACTCCAAACCCTTTACCGTACCGATGAACGGTTGCTTTTGTCTTTGCGATATACTTGAAATACACGCGAAATATTAAAGCCAAATCTAAATTCACCTTTCAACCAATCTGATTTAGTTTCGGGGATAAAGTTGTTTTCGATAATTCCACCTGAGTTGGTAAAGTTTAAAGAAAACACGTGTCCTCCAGTTTCAATCTCAAAACCTAAGCCCAATGGAGGGTGGTAGGCGGGATTATTTTTACGAAAGTTAGATTGTATGTAATAGTAATCAGCAACTAAGGCAAATCGCGAAGTAACTTTGCATCTACCGGCTACGCCTAAGGCGTAAATATCATTCTCATCTTTAAAATTGCTTACATAATTGCGGTGTAATAAAGTAGGTAATAAGGCAACCGAAATATTTTTCGAAAATTTACGGGTAATAATTGCCTGATACACATAAGAAAAACGGCGCGTCATTTCTTTCTTCAGTTCGGCATCGATGCTGGTATTAGCGGCACTACTTGCAAAAAGGGTTACCGAAACAGGCATTTTATTGTCGGTAGTTTGGCGTAAGGCGCGGTATTTTACTAAACCGTCTACTGTTTGTCCAAACTTGCTACGCCCAATACCAATGGTTACTCTGTTGGTAATACCGTATTCAAATGCAGTACGTATGTCTGATGAATTATCGAATCCGTAAAAGGTTTGTATACCACCTGCGGCACCGCCGATATCGCTAAAACGATGGGTTACTCTAAAGTCTAATCCGTATTGCGAAACAGTTTCATTGCTTTGCGACAAAATGATGCGTGTGGTTTTAAACGTAGCACCTACAAATTCTTTGGTGGGCGTAGCCTCTGCCGAAAGTTCGTTGAGTAAATCTTCGGGGTTTTGTGCAGTTGCTACCAGAGTTGTAAGCATTACTACAGCTGTTGTAAATAATTTGTACATAAATTAGTTGTTTAGTCTGCCTTGGTTTATCCAAGCTTCAATAGTATCTATTTCTGCTTGTGGAATTTTTGGGTTATTGAATGGCATTGGCGTAGATCCACTGGTTTGATTAATAGCTGATTTTATTTTATCACCAGAATAAATGTTAAAGCCTTGGAATGTAGTAAAGTCTCTATCACATAAATTTGACGACTCATGGCAGCAATTATCACTGTTTTGACCTACATAGCAGCGCAATTCGATAATTCGTTTTACCGATTTATTAAAAGAGATGGTATCGGGAGGTAAAGGAGTTTTAATAAGTTCTTCAGCTTTATCATAGGTACAAGATGGGATAAAGAAACCTAGAGCAATAAAAAGAAAAATAAGAGATAGCGCTTTGTTCATGTTTTAGTTTTGTTGAGTTACGGATTATGGTGCAAACAAGATGTTAATGTAATAGTTTTAGTAAAATTGCAGCATGTTGCTTATTTATACCGATTCAAATTCTCCACGGGTACTATATAGCGTGAGCTTGTTTTTTACAACGCTACAAAAAACTGCGTATAAATTTACCCAAAGTAAAGAAGAATTTTTGGTGTATGCAGGTGCAAAATGTAGTTATAGTGCTGAACCTATAGCTGATGAATTACATTTCACCGCTTCAGGATTTTTAAACGAGCAAACTATTTGCCCTCAGCAACTAAACTTGGTGGATTACAATGGGTATACCGTTCCTTTTAAAGTGGAGGCATCGGTTTTGCCCTTTGATGTATTTGCAGCTGCTTTTTATTTGGTAAGCAGATACGAAGAATACTTACCTTTTGAGGCAGATACTCACGGTAGATTTGCAGCAGAAAATAGCTTTGCGTATCAATATCAATTTTTGGCTGTTCCGGTTATAAATGTTTGGGCAATGGAAGTGAAGAAAATGCTTTTGGCGCAGTTCCCCGCATTGGGTTTTGAAGAAAATAGGTATTCATTTCATCCCACTTTTGATATTGACCAGGCATTTTTAATTAAAGGAAAATCAATAAAACTAAAACTTAGAGTATTAATTGCTGCAGCGTTGAAAGGACAGTTGGCAGATTTTGTGACTAAAGTATCCGTTTTATTAGGTCGTAAAAAAGACCCCTTTGATGTGTATGATGCTATTTACAACATTCATCAACAACAGGATTTAACCGTGTTTTTTCTTATGGGCGATTACGGAGGCAACGATATAAGCTTGTCTTATAAAAGCCAGCCATTTAAAAAGATAATACAAGCTGTAGGCAATCGCGCCAAAGTAGGTATTCATCCATCATTACTATCCAATAAAAACAACCGGTTGGTAGCAGAGGAAAAAAACAAGCTTTCTAATATAGTAGGTAAAGAAATAACACATAGTCGTCAACATTACCTTTGTATGTCTTTTCCCGCTACCTATCGTCAACTATTGGCCGTTGGTATTACCAGTGAATATAGCATGGGATATGCTTCGCAAGTGGGCTTTAGGGCATCTATCGCCAACCCTTTTTACTGGTACGATTTGCAGGCAGAAAAAACAACCGATTTAGTGGTACATCCTTTTGCAGTAATGGATCAAACATTGCGGCAATATTTAAAGTGTAGTCCCATGCAGGGTTTACAAATATGTAAGAACCTAATTAACGAGGTAAAAATGGTGCAGGGAGATTTCTGTACACTGTGGCACAACGAAAGTATGAGTAATAGGAATCAATGGGAGGGTTGGCGCAGGATGTATGAAGAATTAGTAAATATTGCAAGAGAATAATTCCCTACCTTAGCTACATGACTACTATCCTTTCAAAAGGTAACTCCATTTTCAGCCAGTTCTTGGCTGAGTTGCGTGATGCAAAAATTCAACAAGACCGTGCCCGGTTTAGAAATAATATGGAACGTTGTGGCGAGATTTTCGCGTATGAAATAAGCAAGCAATTGCCCTTTAAGCAGCAAGAAATCGTTACTTCTTTAGGTACTGTTCAAAGTGCAGTATTGGCACAGCAACCTGTATTGGCTACTATTTTGCGTGCAGGATTGCCCCTGCATCAAGGCTTACTCAATAGTTTTGAGCAAGCAGACTGTGCCTACATAGCGGCATATCGCAAAGCAAAAAAGAACGGCACGTTTGTAATTGAAATGAATTACGTATCGGTGCCTGATTTAGAAAAAAAGACGGTTATTTTATCTGATCCCATGCTGGCAACTGGTCAGTCGATGGTGCTTTGTGCCAAAGAATTAATGAGCAGAGGAGCTGCCCCCGATTTGCATATTGTAGCTGTAATTGCCAGTACCGAAGGTTTGGCTTTTGTGAAAAGAAATTTACCAAAAGCGCATATATGGGTAGGTGCTGTAGATGAAGAGCTAACCACTCAAGCATTTATTGTACCTGGCTTAGGCGATGCAGGAGATTTAGCCTTTGGCGTAAAAGCATAAATGGAAGGTAAAAAATACACGCATCTTTTTTTCGATTTAGACCATACGCTTTGGGATTTTGATAGCAACGCCCGCGAAACGTTGGTGGAGCTGTATCATCACTACAAGTTAGCAGAAATTGGGCTGCATAATCCGGATGTGTTTATTGATACCTATACCAAAAACAACCATTTGCTGTGGGCGCAATACCATACCGGGAAAATCACCAAAGAGCAACTGCGAGAAACTCGTTTTAAACAAACATTTTTGCAACTAGGTGTAGCTCCAGAGTTATTGCCACACCAATTTGAAGAAGATTATGTAACGCTGTGCCCCACTAAAAAAAATCTCTTCCCCAGAACGATTGAGGTCTTAGATTATCTTTCTGCAAAATATACGCTGCATATTATTACTAATGGATTTCACGAAAGTTCTATACTCAAAATGTATGGATCAGGCTTAAAACCTTATTTTGCTACTGTTACCTGTTCGGAGTTGGTGGGTAGTAATAAACCCGACCCACATATTTTTGAAACAGCTCTTGCGGAGGCAAATGCCCAAAAGCAAGAAAGTATTATGATTGGTGATAGCTTGGAGGCTGATATAGCCGGTGCTATTGCTTTCGGCATAGATTGTATTTACTTTAACCCAGCAAAAAACGAACACAAATACCCTGTTACTAACGAAATTTACGAGCTTTACACGCTAACAAACTTATTATGAGTATTACCAATAATTACCTAAGCCTTAAAAAAGCCATGCAGCAATATCAGGCTAGGCTGGTAGATTTTACAGACGAAGAATTTGTAAAAAATCCAGTGGAAGGGGCATGGAGCAATGCAGAAGTATACGCACATATTACTTCAGCTAATTTACTTTCATTGCGTGCGGCAATAAAAGCAGCACAGGGTAAGGCCGAAGAAATAGCTGCACGAGTAGATTGGAGAGTAGCTGTTATCTTGTTTTTGGGCCGCTTGCCACGAGGCAGAAAATTACCCAAATCATTGGCCGATACTATTGTGAAAATAACCAAGGAAGAAGCAGCAGAACGTATACAGAAGGTGTTGGAAACATTGGATGAATTGTATGTATTGCTACCCGAGGCTTCTTCTACCCAAAAAGCAAAGCATCCACGTTTGGGCTACTTAAATGCGGCACAGTGGCTACGTTTTATGGAAATTCACAGCTTTCATCACCTCAAGCAATTGGATAGAATTAAGCTGGCATTGATAGCAAAGTAGTAGAATTGCATCATTTTTTGATAAACTTAACATAGGGTTAACACAGGTGTAATCTAACTTGCTGATATTTGCAGGATTAAGTTTTATCACTATGGAGTTTTTACCTGGATTAGTTCTTGCAATAATGTTATTAGGCGTAGTTGCTTATTACTTTAGTCCCTTCGATTTATCGATAGAAGAAGAGGAAGACTAACGGTCTTTTACCTTTTTTATAATTAAAAATGTAGTGTAGTTCCTATTCGTAACGGCATTGCTTGTTTAGATTGAGTCCCTGATTGCGCAGCTGTTTCTATCGCTCCTAACTGATCATCAAAGGCTTTGTTTTTTGCACTTCGTAGGGTATAACAAACTGCGTCAAATACGAGTAAAAAACCTCCTTGTACTAACAACGCCTTTCCATACCCCTCGTATTTTTCATTCTTTTTTCGTTTTCCACGTTCGGTTAGTGCCCATCCAGCAGCTATGTAGCCCAAATCAAGGCCAGTATTAAACAAAAAGGTTTGTTGCAACGTGCGTTCATTCTCTAAAAAGTTGGTAAAGGTGCTGGGAGTTTTTGCGTAGTTGCTTGCTATTAATGAACCACTTGCCAATCCTAAATTTACAATATTCCAATAGGCATTGCCACGGTAAAAATGCCTCTTTGTACCCTCAGCCTTATGTTGTAATAGTGTTCCGGTAACTATATTTACAGCTGCCCAACCACCTAAGGTATACATGGCAGCCTTGGTAAATTGCACCTGCTCGTGGTGATATTTGGCTACATTTACTTGCGCAAAGCAAGGCTGTAATGCTACTAGTGCTGTGCACAACACAATTAATTTTCGCATACTTATTTTTTGATGGTGAACAATATACTTCTTTCTGCTGATGTACAACAGTTTATTGATGAGAATGCGCAAGCAGATATTCAATTATTGGCATTACAAGCAAAAAAATATACGCATTGGCCGTTTACGGAGATTGTGACACAAATTGCCATACGCCAAAAAGTAGCAGATAAGCTACCAACTTTTTGCAAGTCCCCACAGGTGTTATTTCCATCGCAATTGGCCGCAGAGCAATCATCATCAGAACAAGCTGCGGGCTATAAAGCAAGGCTACTTCAAGTAAAAACATTGGCAGATATTACGGGTGGATTAGGGGTGGATACGTATTTCTTTGCACAAAAAATAGCCAAGGTGTGGCATGTAGAGGAACAAGCAAATTTAAGCAGTAGCGCAAAGCATAATTTTGAAGCAATGGGGCTGCAAAATACTATTTGTGAGCAAGCAGAAGGAATGGAGTGGTTGCGCCAACAAAAAAATAACTTCGATGCCATTTATATCGATCCTGCTCGGCGAGATACACAAAATCGTAAAATGGTAAGTCTTGCCGATTGCCAACCAGATGTGGTAGCTCATCTCAATTTCTTGTTGAGTAAATGCAAGCAGTTGCTCATAAAAACTTCTCCGTTGTTGGATATTACACAATGCATAAGGCAGTTAGGTTGCGTGGAAGCAGTGCATGTGGTAGCTGTGCAAAATGAATGTAAAGAGGTATTGTATATGCTTACAACTGCAAAAAATGATAACCCACAAATCACAGCAGCAAATTTGTTAAAAGAAGGAGCGGAGCAAATTTTCAGATTCACATTTGCCGAAGAAAAATTGCAAGATACGCTGCCATCTAAACCACAAAGGTATATTTATGAACCGAACGCAGCTATTTTGAAAGCAGGTGGGTTTAAAAGTATTGTTCAGCAATTTAGCGTAACAAAATTGCATACCCATACGCACTTATATACCAGCAACGAGCTGTTGCCCAATTTTCCGGGTAGAATATTTATATGCACTGGCGTAGTGCCATTAGACAAAAGGATATTAACGGAGCGTATTCCTGGAAAAAAGGCAAATATAACTACACGTAATTTCCCAATTGGTGTCCCCGAAATCTATAAAAAAATAGGGTTTACAACAGGTGGAGAGGAGTATTTATTTGCCTGTAAATTGGTAAATGATAAGCTTGCTGTATTGCATTGCCAAAAGGTGGTGTAATTTTCTATTTTTGGCAATCAATAATTAATAAGGTGGAAAAGAAAAATCAAGCGATAACCGCACTACAAGAAAAACGTAATCAGGCTCAGTTAGGTGGCGGTACTGCTCGTGTAGCAGCGCAACATAAAAAAGGGAAACTTACGGCGCGCGAGCGCTTACATTTTTTGTTGGACGAAGGCTCGTTTGAAGAAATAGGCATGTTTGTAACGCATCGTTCTAAAGATTTTGGCTTAGAAAATGAGCAATATTTAGGCGACGGTGTAGTAACAGGTTACGGTACCATACACGGACGATTGGTGTATGTTTTTTCGCAGGACTTTACGGTTTTTGGTGGTTCACTGTCAGAAACACACGCCGAAAAAATATGTAAGATAATGGACTTGGCACTTAAAAATGGTGCGCCAGTTATTGGATTAAATGATTCGGGTGGTGCACGTATACAAGAGGGCGTAGTATCATTGGGCGGGTATGCAGATATTTTTTACCGCAATACTTTAGCATCTGGTGTTGTGCCACAGCTATCAGCTATTATGGGTCCGTGTGCAGGTGGTGCAGTGTATTCTCCAGCTATTACCGACTTTATTATGATGGTCGAAAACTCGTCGTACATGTTTGTAACGGGTCCCAACGTAGTGAAAACAGTGACGCACGAAGAGGTAAGTAGTGAAGAATTAGGCGGAGCCAGCACGCATGCTACCAAAAGCGGCGTTACACATTTTACAGCGGCGAATGAAATAGAGTGTATCAACAAACTAAAAGCATTGTTGAGCTATATGCCGCAAAATTGCGAAGAGCAAGCACCTGCCCTTGCATATGAGGGAGGTAATGAGCTGCGCACGGTATTAAATGAGATTATTCCAGCCAACTCCAACCAGCCGTATGATATCCGTGAGGTAATTGAGCAAGTAATAGACGAGGCTTCGTTTATGGAAGTGCATAAAGATTTTGCCGAAAATATAGTAGTGGGCTTTGCTCGTTTAGCGGGCAGAAGCATAGGGGTTGTAGCTAATCAGCCAGCATTTTTGGCAGGAGTATTAGATATTCACGCATCTACCAAAGCGGCACGTTTTGTGCGTTTTTGCGATGCTTTTAATATACCGTTATTGGTTTTTGAAGATGTACCGGGCTTTTTGCCAGGCACTGACCAAGAGTGGAATGCGATTATTACCAATGGGGCAAAATTATTGTATGCTTTTTGTGAAGCTACCGTGCCGCGTATTACAGTAATTACGCGTAAAGCCTATGGCGGTGCATATGATGTAATGAACAGCAAGCACATTGGTGCCGATATGAACTACGCATGGCCAAGTGCCGAAATTGCGGTAATGGGAGCAAAAGGTGCTGCCGAAATTATTTTCAAGAAAGAGATTAACGAGGCAGCTGATAAAAATGAGAAGTGGTTGGAAAAAGAACGCCAATACTCGGATATGTTTGCCAATCCGTATCGTGCTGCCGAACGTGGTTTTATTGATGAGGTGATACTACCTGAAGAAACCCGTAGTAAATTAATAAAAGCATTTAAGATGCTGGAAAATAAAGTAGTAAATATGCCTAAAAAGAAACACGGAAATATTCCGTTGTAAATTAAATTATATAATTTTATTTAAAAAATACATTCTACCAAGATGAAAAAAATACTATTTGGACTAACTATAGTCTTGTTCTTTTCGTGCTCACCGCGAGTAACGACACAGCTAATAAAGCCTTATCCTACCTTGGATTACAAAGAGGAGGTTTTTGTAATTGGACTTTCTGAGGAAGCCCCACCTTCTGCAACAGAAATTGGTACAGTAAAAATAAATGATACTGGATTCTCTACTAATTGTGGTTGGGAGGTTGTTATTGGAAAGGCAAAATTAGAAGCCCGCAAGGTTGGTGGTAATGCTATAAAAATTACTGAGCATAGACCCTCAAGTATAACAGGCAGTACCTGCGATAATATTACTGCAAAAATTCTGAAGGTAGACAATGCGGCTCTTACAAATGCCACTATTCAGAAGAAAATAGTATCGATTGATAGTAATGCTACCTATGCAACACTTTATGTTTATAGACCAAATAGTTTGGGGTTTTTAGTGGGGTACAATCTTTACTTGGATGATTCTTTAATATGCCGCGTAAAAGGTTTTTCAAAGCATGAAATAAAAATCACAAATAAGGGAGCAAAAATGCTTTGGGCAAGAACAGAAGCCAGAGTAGAAGTGCCTATTGAAATAGAATTTGGTAAATCCTATTATTTGCAGTGTGGTATGACTATGGGAATTATTGTTGGGCATCCGCAATTGCAGTTAGTGGATGAAAGTAAAGGAAGAGGTATATACCAAAATATGCGAGGAAAATGAAAAGACTGCTGCTGATTGTAATAATTGGATTTTTACAATTAGATATTGCTCATTCGCAAGATTTAATTGTAATAGAAAAAGGGGACTCTTTAAACTGTAAAATCACCTTAATTGAGAGGGATTATATTTACTTTACTTTCAAATCTGGAGGTGAAACAAAAAATACTTTAGCGCCTCTTACAAGTGTAAAAAGCTACAAAGAGGCATATTTCCCAATGCCAAAAGAAGAAAAGAATAAAGTGCCAGTAAATTATCAAAAATACAGAATGGGCATATATGGTGGATTTAGTTACCGTACAGCAAAAGTAAGCGATAAAGTACCTGCAGAGTTTGAAAGTTATGTAAGTGGCCTGAAAAGGGGATCTAATTTAGGTGCAGATGCCAGTTATTTTTTTTCTAAAGGTGCTGGTTTTGGAGTGAAGTATTCACGCTTTGCAAGCAAGAATGAAAAATATAATGATGTTTACTTAATAGACACTGCAAACGGGACAGCACGAGCGGGTAGGCTAAAAGACAATATAACCATTCAGTATTTAGGACCAACCTTTTCTACAAGAATTACCTCAAGGAATAAAAAAAGGCAGTTTGTTTCCACAGCATCTTTAGGGTATATTTTCTACAAAGATAAAGCAACGGTGGTTGATGAATTTACGATTAAAGGCAATACCATAGCTCTATCGTTTAATGCAGGATTAGACTGCTATGTGGCTAAAAATTTATATGTGGTGTTCTTTCTTGATTATCTTTCTGGATCGCTTAGCCGATTTGAAGTAGATGATGGAAGGCGTAAGCAAACCATTCAATTAGACAGGTATAACTTAGAAAGCATATCCAGAATAGATATTGGCATAGGTTTGCGTTGGAATAGATAAGATCTATTATTCTCCCAAACTTATAATATTAGCTAACAACTTATACGCTCCTGGTACGCCTGCTGGTAATTCTCTAAAAAAAGCTAAGCCTGTATATACAAAATACCCCTTGCCATATTTGCTGAGTATTAAACTGCCCTTATTAGGTACTTCACCAGCATCGTTCATGCTAATGGGGGTTTCGTAACGTTTGTCCCAGTTGCCAGCAAAGTACACGCCGCGTTCTTGCACCCACCCCTCAAAATCTTTTTCCGTTAAATTATTGGGGTAGTTGAGCACTGGATGTGTAGGGGAGTCAAAATTTACCTTTGCATATTCATCTGTTACTCTATCGCGGGTGATTTTAAATGGGTACGGACCAATATCTTCTTTTATGTTACTCAAAAAATTGTTGGTATTGTATTGCACAATCAAATTGCCACCTTGTTCAATATAGCTCATTAATTTTTGGCGATAGTTAGGCAAACGTTCATTGGTGTTGTAGGCGCGTATGCCCGTAATAATAGCATCGAACGCAGTAAGGTCTGTACTTTCAAAATTATCGTCGGTAAGCAGTGTTACATTGTAGCCTATTTGTTTTAGGCAAGCGGCAACATCATCGCCTGCACCCGGAATATAGCCAACATTTTTACCAGCAATTTTTACGTTTACTTGCACCAATTTTAACTGTATGTCTTTTAGTAATGTTTGCACGGGTATGTGCTTGTAATCGATGTGGTAAATGCTCTTATTGCTCTTGTAGTCATCCCATTGAATGGTAGCGCGTAGGGTGCTTTCGGTGGATTTGCCCTTATTTACTGCTAATGGTTTTATGTTAAAAGAGGTGGTATATTCTTTCCCCTTTTTTAGCGTATCAAAGAGTGCAAACTCAGGAGTTACTTGCCAGTTTTCGGGAGATAGCAAGCGAATTTTTACATTATTTCTGTTGCGCCAAGCATTTACTGTTACTTTAATGCTGCGTGTGGTGGTGTCCGAAAAAACAGCTATTGGCTTATCAAAATTGGCAGTTACGTCGGGTAATACTTCTAAACTGCGGTAACGTTCGCCATCTACTGGATCCACCCATTTATGCGAAATAGGTTTACTGAAAGTTATTTTTTTATTGGCGATGGTAAACGTAAAGTCAGCAAATGCCCAAAATACTTCTGGCGAGCCAATAGTTACATATTCTTTGCGTTCGGCACTTAGCATAGCACCATCTGTTTGTTGTTCTTTTAGCCAATATGGGGTACTGTAGGGAATAAATTCCGGAACTTTTATTTTGAGCTCAGCGGTAAATAATTCATTGTTTTTTAATTCCTTTTTCACGTCTTGGCGTGCATTGTTTATCAAGTCTACCTTCTCTAACTGAATTTTTATATCCGAACGGTTGATTGCCGAAGTAGTTATTTTAATTTCATCCAGTTTGGCAGCATAAAAATCGGTAGCCGTAGTTTCGAACCATAAGCCAGTAGTAGCAATAATCAACTCTTCTAGTTCTTTCTTTTTTTGGTTTTTCCAGTAAGCATCTTCAAAAGCATCTAATGCGGTATAGGCTTCTAATAGTAGCGGTACAATGGTAGCTGGCTGGGTAAAATTGTAAGTGGCAATGGCTTCTTGCATTTTTAAGAGGTAAACCGTACTTCCTTTTACACGCGCTGCACTGGTATCAATACCTTCGAATATGCTGTTTACAGCTGTAGCGCCTACTTTGTACTTAAAGTATTCGATAAGGCTGCCGCGTTGTAGCGCCACCCCAAAACCTTGGCTTTTGTGCTGACTACGACTTTGCGCAGCAATTTCGCCATAGCCCTTGCCCAATAACGGGTTGTAGGCACCTATATCTAACTTTAGCTGGCTGTCGGAAGTAGTGTTGGTTCCGCCAAAATTAAATGTGTTCCATACCAACCGCTTTGCCTTCCATGTTTTTACTTGGGCTAATTGTTCTGGAAATTTCTTGGAGTCGCCAGCAGCTTTAAAAGCTTCTTCTGCCAATATTGCCGATGCTGTGTGGTGTCCGTGTCCGCCTTCACCTGTAGTTGGGAATCGGGTAATAATTATATCGGGGCGTACGGTACGAATTACCCAAACCATATCAGATAGCACTTTTTGTTTATTCCATTTTTGTAGTGTTTCTTCAGGTGTTTTAGAGTAACCAAAATCAACAGCATTGGTAAAATATTGTTCGGCTCCGTCTATTCTGCGAGCGGCAAGGAGTTCTTGGGTACGAATCATTCCCAGCTGTTCGCCTTGCTCGGTTCCTATTAAGTTTTGTCCGCCATCTCCACGCGTAACAGACAAGTAAGCGGTGCGTGCTTTTTTCTCGTTGGCAAGCCAAGAAAGCAAACGTGTATTTTCGTCATCGGGGTGAGCGGCAATGTATAAAACCGAAGTAAATACAGTTGCTTTTTGCAACATATTTGCAATTTCGGAAGAGGAGTATTGTTTTTGTTGTGCGTAAGTGTTACTTGAAATTAAAAGATGGAATAGTAAAAAAAATAGATAAAATTTACGCATAAAATACCGGCTTGCTTAAGTGCCGAAGATAAAGAGAATTTAAGTAATAAATTGATAGGTCCATGCAAATACACACCTTAGAAAATGACTATTTACAAGTACAAGTAAGTACTATAGGCGCTGAGTGGCAGCGTATTTTTGATAAAGAACACAACCATGAGTATTTGTGGCAAGGCGGCGAGCATATATGGTCACGTAAGGCTCCTGTGCTATTTCCAATAGTGGGCAAAGCACTCAATAATGAGTTGTTTATTGATGGTAAAATCTATCCCATGAGTCAGCATGGATTTGCTCGCGATGCCGAGTTTAGCTTGGTAGAAAAAACAAAAACAGAGGCGCGTTTTTCGCTTGCCGCAACTGCCGCAACCTTGCCAATATATCCCTATTTATTTACGCTATACATTACGCATCAATTAGTAGCACGCACGTTGCACACCCACTATACGGTAATCAATGAGGGAAAAACGCCTTTGTATTTTTCCATTGGGGCGCATCCAGGGTTTAATTTACCTACAGGAAATTTGGATGATTACTATTTGGAATTTGAGAAAGAGGAGCCGCTTGTTCGTTACCTGTTAACGGATGGATTGTTTAATGGGCAAAAGGAAGAACTAAGAAGAGATGGTAAATGCTTGCCACTAAGTGTTGCATTATTGGAAAAAGATGCACTTGTTTTTAAACATTTGCAGTCGCAAACTGTTGCTCTAAAGCAGTATGATACAGATTTTGCTGTGCAGATAAAGTTTGCTGGCTTTCCATATTTAGGTATTTGGACTAAGCCCAATACACAAGAGTTTGTATGTATTGAACCTTGGTGTGGTATTGCAGATGGTAATGAGCGGGTTTTACCTATAGCAGAGAAGGAAGGTGTTGTTGAGTTACAACCGAAGGGGGTATTTGAACGTATGTTTGCAACAACTTTTACACACTAACATGAATAAATTAGCGGCTTTTTTTACTGCTATATTGCTATGTACAGCGGCACTAAGCGCAAAACCAATATTACAAAACATGGATACAACTAATTTGAAGAATACGGATACGGTAACTTTTGGAGCAGGGTGCTTTTGGTGTGTAGAAGCCGTTTTTCAACAACTTAAAGGAGTAGAAAAGGTACGTTCGGGATATATGGGCGGAAAAATTGGTAACCCAACCTATCGTGAGGTATGCAGCGGACTTACCGGACATGCAGAAGTGTGTGAGGTAACGTATAATCCATCGATAATTTCGTTTGCCGAATTGCTAGAAGTGTTTTGGAAAACACACGACCCTACTACGCTAAATAAACAAGGCGCAGATGCCGGAACGCAATACCGCTCGGTTATTTTTTATCACTCAGAAAAACAAAAAGAAGAAGCAGCGTTTTATAAGAAGAAGATTGATGAGTCGGGCTTTTTTAAGGATAAAATCGTTACCGAAATTACGCCCAGAGCCGTGTTTTATGTGGCGGAAGATTATCATCAAAATTATTTTAACGAAAATGGTTCGGAGCCGTATTGCAGAGTCGTGATACAACCCAAAGTAGATAAGTTGCGTGCTATTTTTAACGACAAATTAAAATAAGGCACAGTTCTTAAAAATAGTTTTATTACTCAATCATTTTAAGTAAATTAGGTCAAATTTATTAGTTGTTGGTTATGCGAAAATTCATCTTATTATCAAGTAGTTTGTGGTTGTTTTTAGTAACAGCACAGGCGCAAGTTGCAAGTAGTTCGGGTGTTAGTTTTACAAATCAGGTGCTGTTGATAAGTAGTAAGCTGCAAGCGCCAGTAGCAAGCTCGGGTGTGCAACAATACCTGCATGATGGCAAAGAATGGGTGCTAAATGCAACTACTCAGTATAACTACTCGGCAGATAAAAAGCTATTGAGCAAAGTGTATATCCCTACACCCTATAAAAAAACAGGATATCAGTTAGAAACATTTAAGACTGATTACTTAGCGTATAATAAATTTGGCAAACCTGTTTTAATGAAGCGTTATGCCCTACGCAATGGCTTGTATATAGAGGTAGAGAAAAAAACGAAGGTGTATGATGATAAAGGAAATATTGCCGAAATACATACGCTGTACAAAGGCGAAAAGCAATATGTGTATGCCAATTACGACGGAAGCTTTAAATTTAAATATACCTACAATTCAAAAGGACAACCTACTACTATAGAATCAGAGTATTACTATTTGGGCTATAACAGTGATTGGTACAAAGGGAGCAAGCGCATTTTTACCTATAATACAGATGGCACTATTAATAGCATTGAGCGTTTGCCATTTAGTTTTTTAACCAATAATTATATTCAAGCAGGTGCTGTTAAATACACGAATATCAAATGGGATGATTTCGCATTCGAAACTTTTTTTGAAGCAGGGCAGAACTTAGATGCGGTGGAAGATGTAAAAAGTTATGATGTAGAAGAGTGGGACGAAAAGTCTCAGAAATATAAAGCCACCAAAAGCGCAGTGCTAAAAGAGGCTATTACCGATGGCGAAGAAGTGAAGGATATGGTGTTAAATGATCAATCGTTACAGCAGACTACTACACGCAATCCTGCTGGATACATCCAATCTGTAAACTTTGAGAACAGGAAAGAAAGCACCCATCCGCTGGCGGCTATACGCTACCAGTATGTGCTGAATGACGGAAATGTATCGGAACAAATTAGCGAAGTGTGGAATGCTTCGGTTCAAAAGTATGAGCCGCAAGAGCGGTTGGTGTACACAAATGAGGCAGCAGGGAGTGCTATTCCGTTGGTAGATGCTGCTGTATTGACGGCATATCCAAACCCATTTATAGAAGCTACACAAATACAGTATACCTTAGCAAGTACCGAAAATGTACTTATTGAAGTGTATAATGTGTTGGGGACTAAAATAAGTACGCTTTTGGCTACAGAACAATCAATGGGTAAGCATACCATACAGCTAAAAGATATACCTGCTGGAGCCTATGTAGTGCAAATGCATGTAGGCGACAAGGTATATAGCCACCGCATTTTGAAGCAAAGGGAATAAGGAAAAAAAGAGAGATAGGGGATTTAGCTATAGACTCAATACTAATTGCAGGGACTCGTTTTTATTCTATTATTAATTTCTGCTTTAGTATAATTTTGAAGTTGTTTTATTAAGATGGGTATAAAACTATCGATGGTTGAATAGCTACTTCTGTTGTTTTCGTAATCAGCCATTAGTTTTTCATATTCTGGTAATAAAACAAATTTATAGGTAACACAATTTTCTTTGCTCATTTCAGCAGCGTCAGCCTTCAATCCCATTGTTTTAGTCACTCTAATTTCACCCGTTCTTACCAGCAGTTCATTTACAAAACCCCACCAATCGCCGTACCCTTGACGATTCATAACAGAATCTAGTTGAGGTGTATATAAACTGTCAAAGCGATTAATTTCGGTTTCCCAGTTTTCTTGCTCTATTATATTTGTAATAAAGGAATGGCAAAATTCATGTGTTACCATATCTCTGTAATATTCTTTTGCATCTTCACCGCCATAGCCAAATGTGGTATATTTTTTTTGTTTTTCTTGCCATTCAGTATCATTTGCAGGGCTGATAATCTCATATAGTACAGTGCCGGTATTTGCACCAAAACCCATGCTAAATGGGTTCATAGGAATGATAATCATTTTGTATGCATCATTTTTTTTGCCGAAGTAAGTTTCCATTGTCTCAATTACTCCGCTATTCAAATAACTTTTTGCTTCTGCTATTGCACCCGTGTAGAACTTCTCATTTATTCGAAAAAACTCTTCAACTTTTGCCTCTATATAAAAAGATTGCAGAATTTTTAAGTAAGTACTTAACTCACTTTGTTTTCCTTTCCAGTAATCATCTGTTGGTTCATACTTAATGGTAATTGACGGCAATTCTTCTGCATATAAAAGCCCTTGAAAAACAATGCCGCCATAATCCTCAATCTTTAGTTGAAGTTGTTGCGTTGCTGTTACTGCTGGGTGTTTTCTGAAAGAGCTAAAATATTTTCTTGCTTCATACAATAAGGGCCTTACTTTTATAGCATCTTTCCCATTTTTTCGCATTAGCTCGTTGAAAACATAATCACTATCGCTTATAGCCCGAAGGATTATAAATGTTTCAATACTTCGGTTGTACGATATTTCTATTGTTTTTTTATCTGCTTTTTGAGAAGGGAATGAAATGCATGTGTGTACAGTGCAAAGAGTAAGGCATACTCCAAGAACTAATTTCAAGAATGTTGATGACATGTTTTACTGTTGTTTAGGTTTATAACTTCGGCAAATTCACTTCGTCTTCTACAATAAATACCGATTGAAATTCTT
Source organism: uncultured bacterium (assembly GCA_947085255.1). Taxonomy (GTDB): domain Bacteria; phylum Bacteroidota; class Bacteroidia; order Sphingobacteriales; family Sphingobacteriaceae; genus CAMTVQ01. Next base: position 229,101 of record CAMTVQ010000005.1, read on the forward strand.
TTACAATTTGCTGGTAAAAGCGGTACGCTTCCAACCTGCTGCGGAAATCGCCGATACGTACTTTAAAATACGGAGCTTGGTAAATCAAGTAGGTTTCGTGTTCCGGATAGCGAGCTATAAAACGTTGCCGCTCATCTTGTGCAGTTGTACGTTGAGAACTAAAAAATATCTGAATACGATAGCCTGCGAACGTAGGCTTTGCTTTACTAAGGTCGGCGCGGCGCTCTACCAGTTCGTTTAGCAAAGGTGGTGCATATACTTGCAAACTTCCTTTTTGGGCAAAGCAAAAACTGCTAATTACTAATAAACTACTGGTAAGGTATATACGCATTGTTTTAGTATTGTGCTAAGCTACAGCTACTCCATGACAATTTTTATATTTTTTTCCACTTCCGCAAGGGCATAGGTCATTTCGCCCCACTTTAGGTCCAGTATGTACGGGTTGTGCCTTAGGTGCTTGCTGTGGCAATGCATCGGGCGCACCATTAGCCGTAGAGTTGGCCACGTAATCGGGCTTGCTTACACGTAAGTTGCTTATATCCGATTTTGCACGTGGGCGTGCTTCTTGAATTTGCGCAGGTGCTTGTTGCGGAATATTGCCTTTAAACAAGAAACTTACCACCTCACGATTTACAGTAGAGAGCATTTGCTTAAACAATTCAAACGACTCGAATTTATAAATCAATAAAGGATCTTTTTGCTCGTACACCGCATTTTGTACCGATTGCTTTAACTCATCCATCTCGCGTAAATGTTCCTTCCAAGCTTCATCTATAAGGGTAAGCGTAATGGCTTGCTCAAAAGCAGTTATAATTTCTTTACCAGTAGATTGGTATGCTTTTTCGAGATTGGTAGGTATTTGAATCGTTTTTATACCATCACTAAAAGGCACCACAATGTTCTCAATGGTTTGCCCGCGTGTTTCGTATACTTCTTTTATCACCGGAAAAGCAGTTTCGGAAATTTTAGCAGATTTACGCTCGTACAATTCGGTAATGGCATGTATTACTTTTTCTGTAACCTCATCTATATTACCGTCTAAAAGTTCTTTATCGGTAATATCAACGCTTGTCGAAAACAGACGAATCATTTCGAGCTTAAATTGCTCTGCATTTTTGTCTTCTCGTGCGGTAGCTACCAACTCATAGGCCAAATCAACAATCATGTTGTCGATGTCTACAGCTAATCTGTCTCCAAATAAGGCATTGTGGCGTTTGGTATAAATTACGGTACGTTGCGAGTTCATCACATCATCGTACTCTAATAAGCGCTTACGAATACCAAAATTATTTTCTTCTACTTTCTTTTGGGCACGCTCAATAGATTTGGTAATCATCGAGTGCTGAATTACTTCACCCTCTTCCAATCCCATTTTATCCATTAAACTGGCAATACGGCCAGAGCCGAACATGCGCATCAAATCATCTTCCAGCGACACAAAAAACTGCGAAGAACCTGGGTCACCTTGTCGACCAGCACGTCCGCGCAACTGTCTGTCTACACGTCTGCTTTCGTGGCGTTCGGTACCAATAATGGCCAAACCACCCGCCTCTTTTACATTGGCTCCCAATTTAATATCGGTACCCCTACCCGCCATGTTGGTGGCAATAGTTACCGTACCCGATTGACCAGCTTCCTGTACAATTTCTGCCTCGCGTTGGTGCAATTTGGCATTCAGTACATTGTGTTTTATGCCTCGTAATTGTAGCATTCGGCTCAGTAATTCCGAAATTTCTACCGAAGTAGTACCCACCAAAACCGGTCTGCCAGCTTGTGTTAATTTGGCAATTTCTTCGGCTACAGCATTGTATTTTTCGCGCTTGGTTTTGTACACCAAATCTTCCTCATCTTTACGCTGTATGTTTCTGTTGGTAGGTATTTCTACTACGTCCAACTTATAAATTTCCCAAAACTCGCCTGCTTCTGTGGTTGCAGTACCCGTCATACCCGCTAGTTTGTGGTACATACGGAAGTAGTTTTGTAGGGTAATGGTCGCAAATGTTTGTGTAGCGTCTTCTACCTTTACGTTCTCCTTCGCCTCAATAGCTTGGTGCAAGCCATCGCTGTAGCGACGACCATCCATAATACGTCCAGTTTGCTCATCTACAATCTTTATCTTTCCGCCATCAATAATGTATTCAACATCACGTTCAAATAAGGTATAGGCCTTTAGTAATTGGTTTACCGTATGTATACGTTCTGATTTAATCGAGAAATCACGCATGATTTCATCTTTTCGCGTTAGTTTCTGATCTTCAGGAAGGGTAGAGCGCTCTATTTCGGCAACTTGCGAACCTACATCGGGTAATACAAAGAAATGAGCGTCTTCGCCCGATCCTGTAATCAGTTCAATTCCTTTTTCGGTTAAGTCTACTTGGTTGTTTTTTTCATCAATGGTAAAATAAAGCTCAGCATCAACCTTTGGCATTTCCTTTTGTTGGTCTTGCAGGTAATAGTTTTCTGTTTTTTGGAGAATTTGTTTTACCCCTTGCTCACTTAAAAACTTGATGAGTGCCTTACTTTTTGGCAAACCACGAAATGCTCTAAAAACGGCTAATCCACCTTCTTCTTCTTTTTTATTAGCAATTAGTTTTTTGGCATCAGTTAGTGCCGTATTCAAATAGCTTTTTTGTGCATTTACCAAACGTTCTATACGTGGTTTTAGCTCATAAAACTCATGCTCATTACCACGAGGAATTGGTCCCGAAATAATTAAAGGCGTACGTGCGTCATCAATCAATACACTATCCACCTCATCAACCATGGCATAATGCAATTTACGTTGCACCAAATCTTCGGGACTGCGTGCCATATTGTCGCGCAGGTAGTCAAAACCAAATTCGTTGTTGGTACCAAAGGTAATATCTGCCAAATAAGCTTGGCGGCGTGCTTCCGAATTGGGTTGATGTTTATCAATACAATCTACCGTAATACCATGAAATTCATATAAAGGTCCCATCCACTCGCTATCGCGACGGGCCAAATAATCGTTTACCGTAACTAAGTGTACCCCTTTACCAGCCAATGCATTAAGGTATGCAGGTAGCGTGGCTACCAATGTTTTACCCTCACCAGTACCCATTTCGGATATTTTACCTTGATGCAATACAATACCACCAATAAGCTGTACATCATAATGTACCATGTCCCAAGTAATAGGATTGCCGGCAGCCAACCACGTACTGCTGTGGGTGGCCTTATCGCCATTAATGCGTACATTCTCTTTTTGAGCGGCTAAGTTGCGGTCGGTTTCTGTAGCGGTAACCACTAATTCATCGTTTTCTTTAAAACGGCGTGCGGTTTCTTTTACTACGGCAAATGCTTCGGGCAACAATTCGAGCAATACTTCTTCTAAAGAGGTATTGTATTCCTTTTCAAGTTTATCAACTTGGCTATACAATGCCGATTTTTCTTGTGGCAACATAGCCGGATTTTCATCCAGTTGTTGTTTTATGCTGGCTATTTCTGCGTCAATTTCATGCTGATGTTCGGCAATGCGGGCTTTAAAAGCAGTGGTTTTAGCGCGCAATTCATCGTTGCTAAGGCCTTGTAATTGTGCAAAGTGTTGGTTTATAGTCGTTACTAAAGGTTGAATGTCTTTAATATCGCGGTCGGATTTTTTACCGAAAAGTTGGGTGATAAAAGAAAGCATTTATTGTATGTTGAGTATCTAAAGTTCTACCGTTTGTCAATTATTAAGCCATTGCTTATCGTATTGACAGATTGGCACAAATGTAGGAAATGCTTGGGTAATTTCACGCCTTTGCGTTAATAGTTGAATAGTAATCGGATGACTCAAAGTCATCCGATTACTACTGCTGAGATTTTATTACCCAAAAACAATCCGGATAAAAGAAATGTTTCCTAAGTTCGCATTCAAACTTTACAAAGCAAGAAATCAATAATAATATGGAACATAATAATAACAGCACAGCAAGCTACAGTGTTAATGGCGAGAGTAAATGCCCGTTTTCGGGAGGTGCGCCAAAGCAAAGTGCTGGCGCTGGTACCAGAAATACAAACTGGTGGCCCAATCAGCTAAAGTTAAACATCCTTCGTCAGCATTCTGCGCTGTCTAACCCAATGGACGAGCAATTTAACTATGCAAAGGAATTCAATAGCCTTGATTTAAAGGCGTTGAAAAAGGAAATTGTGGATTTAATGACTACTTCGCAAGAGTGGTGGCCGGCAGATTACGGACATTATGGTCCGTTTTTTATTCGTATGGCATGGCACAGTGCAGGTACTTACCGCATTGCCGATGGTAGAGGAGGCGCTGGTACGGGTACACAACGTTTTGCACCACTTAACAGCTGGCCAGATAATGCCAATTTGGATAAAGCACGTTTGTTGTTGTGGCCAATTAAACAGAAATACGGCAAGAAAATTTCATGGGCCGATTTAATGATTCTTACAGGCAATTGCGCCTTGGAATCGATGGGATTTGAAACTTTTGGTTTTGGAGGTGGACGTGAAGACGTGTGGGAACCAGAAGAAGATATTTATTGGGGTTCTGAAAGCAAATGGCTAGATGATAACCGCCATACTGGCAATCGCGAATTAGAAAATCCATTGGCAGCTGTTCAAATGGGGTTAATTTATGTAAATCCAGAAGGTCCTAATGGTAATCCTGATCCATTGGCTTCGGCGCGTGATATTCGCGAAACGTTTGGACGTATGGCAATGGACGACGAAGAGACCGTAGCACTTATTGCTGGTGGGCATACTTTTGGTAAAACTCACGGTGCTGCAGATCCAGGTAAGTATGTTGGCGTTGAGCCAGCTGCAGCAGGTATTGAAGAGCAAAGCATGGGTTGGAAAAATACATTTGGAACCGGTAATGGGGGAGATACGATTACCAGTGGGTTAGAAGGTACTTGGACAACAACTCCAACAAAATGGAGTAACAATTATTTCGAAAATTTATTTGGCTTTGAGTGGGAACTGACAAAAAGCCCAGCAGGTGCGCATCAGTGGAAACCGAAAGATGGAAAAGGCGAGGGTACGGTGCCAGATGCACACGACGCAAGTAAGCGACATACACCAATTATGTTGACTGCCGACCTTGCGTTGAGAGTTGACCCTGCATACGAGAAAATTTCACGTCGTTTTTATGAAAACCCTGCGCAATTTGCAGATGCATTTGCACGCGCTTGGTTCAAACTAACCCACCGCGATATGGGTCCAATTGTACGCTACTTAGGTTCAGAAGTGCCTAAGGAAGAGCTTATCTGGCAAGATCCCGTTCCTACGCTTACCTATAAATTGGTAGATGCTGCTGATGTTGCAGCGTTAAAAACAAAGATTCTTGCTTCAGGGTTGTCAGTAGCTCAACTGGTATCTACGGCTTGGGCTTCGGCGGCTACTTTTCGTGGTTCCGATAAGCGCGGTGGAGCCAATGGGTCACGCATTCGTTTAGCTCCTCAAAAAGATTGGGCAGTAAATAATCCAACACAATTAAAAGGGGTACTGGAGAAATTGGAAGGTATTCAAAAGGACTTCAACACTGCCCAAACCAGTGGTAAACAAATTTCCCTAGCAGATATGATTGTGCTGGCAGGTTGTGCGGCTGTAGAACAAGCAGCTAAAAATGCAGGACATGCTATTGCCGTTCCATTTACGCCCGGACGAACGGATGCTTCGCAAGCACAAACGGATGTAGCATCTTTTGCAATCTTAGAACCTAATGCTGATGGTTTCCGCAACTACACCAAAACCAAATACTCGGTTTCTGCTGAAGAAATGTTGCTTGATAAAGCACAATTGTTGACACTAACGGCTCCAGAAATGACGGTACTTGTGGGTGGTATGCGTGTGCTAAATACTAATTTCGATCAAGCTAAGCATGGAGTATTTACCAAACGTGCAGAAACGCTTACCAACGACTTTTTTGTAAACTTGTTGGACTTGCGTACTACTTGGAAAGCTGCTTCAGATGCTCAAGATGTATTTGAAGGCAGGGACAGGGTAACAGGTGAAGTTAAATGGACTGGAACACGCGTGGATTTAATCTTCGGTTCAAATTCGGAGCTTCGCGCTATTGCCGAAGTGTATGGATGTGCAGATGCCCAAGAAAAGTTTGTAAAAGACTTTGTGGCTGCCTGGAACAAGGTAATGAATCTGGATAGATTTGATTTAGCTTAATTGTTCTAGTATAAATAGGTAAAGGTGGCTCAGAAACGAGCCACCTTTTTTTGTTTTTTATACCAAAGAATAAAGGTTTGTATATTTAAAAGAAGGTAGTTAGCAATTTGAATTTATCTTTGCCACATGAATATTCTGTTATTAGGATCGGGAGGGCGCGAGCACGCCTTTGCTTGGAAAATAGCACAAAGTAGCAAGTGCACACAGTTGTATATTGCTCCGGGTAATGCAGGCACTGCAGCACACGGTATTAATGTAGCGCTAAATCTTATCGACTTTGATGCGATAAAACAATTTGTGTTGGCAAAGCAAATTACTATGGTACTAGTAGGGCCAGAGGAACCATTGGTAAAAGGGATTCACGATTTCTTTTTAGCCGATTTGGATATTAAGCATATTCCGGTAATTGGTCCGCAGCAAGAGGGTGCGCAGCTAGAGGGCAGTAAAGATTTTTCGAAGCGTTTTATGCAACGCCACCACATACCTACTGCAAAGTATGCCACTTTTACCAAACAAGAACTAGCAGCAGGATTGGCTTATTTACAAAATCATCCATTACCAGTTGTGTTAAAAGCCGATGGATTAGCAGCAGGTAAAGGCGTGTTGATTTGCCAAAGAACCGAAGAAGCGCAACAGGAATTAACAGAAATGTTGGCAGATGCTAAATTTGGAGATGCTTCTGCAAAAGTGGTAATCGAAGAATTTTTAGCAGGCATAGAAGTGTCGGTATTTGTGCTTACAGATGGTAAAAGCTATAAAATTTTGCCCGAAGCCAAAGATTATAAACGTATAGGCGAAGGGGATACAGGGCTAAATACAGGTGGAATGGGAAGTATATCTCCTGTCCCGTTTGCCGATGCCGTATTTATGCAAAAGGTGGAAGATCGTATTATAAAACCTACCGTAAACGGATTGGCGCAAGAAAATATTCCGTACAAAGGCTTTATTTTTATTGGATTGATTAAGGTAAATAATGAGCCTTTGGTAATTGAGTACAACTGCCGCATGGGTGATCCTGAAACAGAAAGTGTGATTCCGCGCATACAATCCGATTTTGTAGATTTATTAGAAGGGGTAGCTCAAGGTGATTTAGATAAACGCGTTCTTACAGTAAATGAACAGGTAGCGGCAACGGTAATGTTAGTTTCGGGCGGGTATCCAGAAACGTATGAAAAAGGTAAAGTAATTACAGGTATTGATGCGGTAACAAATAGTTTAGTTTTTCACGCCGGTACGAATGCTGTTGATGGGAAAATATGCTCAGCAGGCGGTCGGGTAATTGCTATTACAACTTTGGCTGCTACACAAGCAGAAGCGTTGCGCATTTCTAAAGAAAATGCGGAAAGAATACAATACGACGGAAAGTATTACCGCAAGGATATAGGGTTTGATTTGTAAGAAGCAAAACTGAACATATATAATTGAGTTGATTATGAAAAATACACCAGAAGAGCGTGCCCAAAAGATAGAAATGTTTGGTAATGCCTATGCCGTACTTACGGAAGCGTTACAAAACTATCCTACTCAAATGTGGATGTATAAGCCAGCTCCCGAAGCTTGGAGTATACATGAAATTATTATCCACTTAGCCGATTCGGAAGTAAATGGATATGTGCGTTGCCGCAGATTAATTGCACAGCCCGGCAGCGATGTGTTGGGATACGACCAAGATGCTTGGGCGCAAAAATTAGATTATCAATCACAAAATACCGACGAGCATTTAGAATTGCTTCGCCTTACACGCAAGCTTACGTACCAACTTATTAAAAATCAACCCTTATCGGTATACGAAACAGCTACTATCCACCATTCGGAACGCGGTTGGATGTTGTTCGACGACTGGTTAGAGTCGTATTGTAAGCATGTTAGTCAGCACATTGAGCAAATGAATCGTGTGTACGAAGCGTGGAAAAGCAGTACTAAAATGTAACACCTCTGTTAGTAGCAGGTTTTTGACAAAATCATATTCCCCAATATTTTACTTTAGCCTTAATTTTAAACACATTATTTATTAAACCGTAAATGAAATCAGTACACATTCTCTCCATTGCTGCTGTTACAGTGGCACTTGCAGCTTGCAATAATCAACCAAAATCGGGTGTAGGCATTACGCTTAGTAATTTGGATACTACTACTAGTCCAACCGATAATTTTTATCAGTATGCCAACGGAAGTTGGTTAGCCAACAATCCAATACCCGCCAGCGAAAGCCGTTGGGGAAGTTTTAATATTTTGGATGACGAAACCCGTAAATCTGTAAAGGTATTATTGGATGAAGCAGCAACAGCTAAGGCAGAAAAGGGAACGATAAAACAGAAAGTAGGAGATTTTTATGCATCGGGCATGGACTCTGCAACTATCGAAAAATTAGGTATTACGGCATTGGATGCACAATGGAAACAAATTGATGCAATAAAAGCAACCAGCGATGTGCAAAAGGAAGTAGCCCATTTGCAACGTATTGGTGTAGCTCCTTTGTTTAGTTTTTACGCATACCAAGATCCTAAAAATAGCGCGGTAGTTGTACCTCAGGCCTATCAAGGTGGTTTAGGCTTGCCAGATAGAGACTATTATATTGCTGCTGATAAAGCAACAATCCGTAAAGAGTATGCAGCACACATTACCAAAATGTTTGCTTTGGCAGGATATGATGGAGGGGCTTCAACTGCAGCTGCTAAAAGCGTAATGCAATTAGAAACAGCGTTGGCAAAAGCATCTAAAGAGCGTGCTGCCTTGCGTGATCCAAATGCAAATTATCATAAAATGACGGTAGAAGAGTTGAACAAACTAACTCCAAATTTAAACTGGGGTACTTTGCTTACCGATATGGGTGTAAAGAAAATGGACTACGTAATTGTAGGTCAGCCTGCATTTTTTACAGAGGTAAACACCTTATTAACAACAGTGCCTGTAGCTGATTGGAAAACCTATTTGAAATGGCAAACGCTTACTTCTTTTGCCGGACAATTGAGCAGTAATTTTGTGAACGAAAACTTCCGTTTTTACGGAACTACGCTTACAGGTGCAAAAGAAATTAAACCACGTTGGAAACGTGTTTTGGCAACTACTGATGCTGCTTTAGGCGAAGCTTTGGGACAATTGTACGTAGAGAAATATTTTCCTGCGGCTGCTAAAAAGCGTTGTTTAGAGTTGGTAAAAAACTTACAAGAAGTATATGCTGATCGTATCAATAAATTAGAGTGGATGAGTGCTACTACAAAAGAAAAAGCACAAAAGAAATTAGGTACTATTATCAACAAAATTGGTTACCCAGATACGTGGAAAGATTATAGCAAATTAGAGATAGAGCGTACTAACTATCTTCAAAACTGTATTGGCGGTAATGAGTTGGCATTCGACAAGATGTTAGAGAAAATTGGGCAACCGGTTGACAAAAACGAATGGTTGATGACTCCACAAACGGTAAATGCGTACTACAATCCACAAACAAATGAAATCGCATTCCCTGCAGCTATTTTACAACCTCCGTTTTTCGATCCTAATGCAGATGATGCCGTAAACTACGGTGGAATTGGTGCTGTAATTGGTCATGAACTTACGCATGGTTTTGATGATCAAGGTCGCCAGTACGATGCAGATGGTAATTTAACAGACTGGTGGACTAAAGAAGATGGTGAGAAATTCAATAAATTAACTCAAGTAGTAGTTGATCAGTATAATGCGTATAAAGTATTAGATAGCATACCTGTAAATGGTAGCCTTACTTTGGGTGAAAATATTGCCGACTTAGGTGGACTAAGCATTGCCTACGAAGCATTTAAACGTACGGAGCAAGGTAAAAAGAACGAAAAAATTGACGGATTTACGGCAGAGCAACGTTTCTTTTTAAATTGGGCTAATGTGTGGCGTAATAATATTCGTGATGAGGCTTTGAAGCAACGTATTGTTGTAGATCCACACTCACCAGGTATTTACCGCGCTAATGGACCAGTATCTAACATGCCAGAATTTTATGCAGCATTTAATGTTACCGAAGGCAGCCCAATGTGGCGTGCAGATAGTATTAGAGCTAAAATCTGGTAAAATAATAGTTTAGGAGTATAAGATTTAAACTGTAAGTCCCTCTCGTCTTTGGCGAGGGGGACTTTTTTTGTTTACCCTAAATAATTAGTAACTTGCAATATAAAGGAGCAGCAACCTGTAAAAACGAGCGTACCGAAAAGCTATACGAGTAGGAAACCTAAACAAAACCAATAATATGAAATCAACACTTAATTTATTAGGCTTAGGCATGGCTCTTACAGGTGCACTATTTAAATTTATGCACTGGCCGGGTGCAGCAATGTTATTAGTGCTGGCAGCAGGAATAATAGCTATAACTGGAGCCGTGTATATTTACAGCGAATCAACAGCAGCTAAAAATAGCATGACTATGAGTCTTAATTATTGTGCTGTTATCGTGTTTTTAGTACTAAGTACCTTGTTCAGAAGCTTGCATTGGGAGGGACTATTAATTCCAACGTTGGTTGCATTTTTGGCTGTTTTGAGCTTAGCGGTAATGGTAATTATTGAAAAGGAAGAGCATAGTGTGCCAAAGCAGTTTGTTGTTTCACTTATGAGTTTTCTTATTCTCTCAATAGTATTTTTAGTAAATATGGCATAGATTCATTTTATAATGAATGGATTATAAAAAATCCTGCTATGCACATAGCAGGATTTTTTATTTTGGTAGTACAGGTATTTCAGTTTAAAACAGCATATTAGCAGTATATGGACAAACCAGAAAAAGGCATTTTGTACCTTATCCCCACCTCGTTGGGCGAAGGAGGGATAGAAAACTCATTAGTTCCTCAAGTAAAAGCGCTGATTGATACGCTGAAACATTACATCGTGGAAGACGAAAAAACAGCACGTAAATCGCTAAAGGAAGCCAAAATAGCTACTCCTCAAAGCGAATTAAAGTTGTATCAATACGACAAGAAAACACCTGCTGCCATTGCCCAAAGCTATATGAAGGTAATAGAAAGCGGAACGAGTATGGGTTTATTATCCGAAGCGGGTTGTCCAGCCGTAGCTGACCCAGGTGCAGATTTAGTGCGTTTGGCGCATCAAAAAGGAATACGTGTAGTACCTTTGGTAGGGGCTTCGTCAATTTTGCTGTCGTTAATGGCATCGGGTTTTAACGGCCAAAACTTTGCTTTTGTAGGGTATTTGCCAATAGACCGAGCCAACCGCATACAGCGCATTAAAGAATTAGAGCGTAGGGCAAAAACGGAGAATCAAACACAGTTGTTTATAGAAACGCCTTACCGAAACAATCAAATGCTGGGTGATATTTTAAAAACGTGTGCACCAGAAACGGAGCTATCTATATCATGTAATCTCACCACACCCCAGGAATATATTTGCACGCAAAGTATTGCTAAATGGCGTGCAAATACTCCCGATTTACATAAACAACCTGCTATGTTTTTAATTTACAGCAGGTAATACCGTAGTGCCGTTGGCAATTTTAACGGTTGCCTCTGGTGTTACCACAAACCACTGATCGTAGTTAGGGTTGTACACAAATGATGTGCTGTGTGCATTTCCACTGGTTACTACTTCACGAATATTCATTACATTTTGTGTAGCTGTAAACTGGTATGTTTTTTCGCCAATACGTACTAGTTTTTCTTCTTTCTCTCCTGCTTTTAATGCAACAGGATTGCTGCCTGTCCAAAACTCTATTAGATTAAAAACAATAACATCACCAATGGCTGCTATCTCATATATTGGTAATATTACTAATCCGATAAATACTAATTCTTGTATAAATTTATCGCCTACACCTTTATTAAACTGATAGAGTTTTTTGGTGAAAGAAAAAGAACCAAAGCAGCCAGTAGTTGATACTAGTATTGCTGCGCTACCTAAAATAAGTGTAATTTTTTTTACTTGTTTCATGTTGTTTGTTGTTAAGTGTTGTTGATTGGGATCTTGTTTTTATGGGGTACTCAGTATTTTATTTGCTTCGTTTCTAGCGGCATTCATTACATTGTCGGCATTTCTGTTGCCTTCATTTACAATACCATTTGCTTTTTCATCCGCTTCCTTGCGTATTTTATCAGCAGCGATTTTAGCGCCTTTTTTGGCTATCGGGTTTTTAGCTTGATTTTCTACGTTTTGTGCTTGGGCTGCACCTTCTTTACGCACTTTGTCCGCTAAGTTGGCAGCTTCACGTTTTATGGCATCTGCTTTTTGTTGCGCATCGGCAAGTATTTTATCAGCTTGGGCACGTGCCTTCGCACTTGCTTCTCCTTTTAGACGCTCCCCTTCGGCTTTTGCTTTGTCTTCCAGTTGTTTTTTGGTGTTATCAATAATGTCTTTTACAGCACTTTTCACAGCATTTGTTGCATTACTCATATCCAGTTTAATAGTGGGTTTGGTAAATGTACCACCTACCAATGCATTCACATTTACTGTTTCGCCCAAGCTTACAGTTGCCCCACTGCTATTAGCTTTTGCTACTAATCCGTCTAATACTCCATTGGCTGCGCTACCAAATGAATTACGGGGCAATTGAAATTTGAAGAGATAATCTAGTGTTTGATCTAATCCATTAGAGCCACCAATGTTTATAAGGGCATTGCCAGTTTTAACGTCAAATGGATTTACGGTGATGCGTCCATCGGCAATCTTGAATTGTACACGTGTATTGTTTAAATCTAAGCGCTTTATTTTGTCATTTTTTAGGGCATCGCCTAGTTTGTTCATCAAATCAGAACCTTCTATCACAACTTTTATCAAATCAAGGGCTCCTTCTCCATAAATACTGTTCATAATTGGAGACATATCTGTACCCAAATCGGAGCTAAAACTTAGTTTGGTGCTAAAGTTTCCTGTAGTATTTTTACCAACAGGAGCTAGTTTTTGTATAGTATTAAAGCTGTTGAAAGCCTTTTGGATATTCATATTTTGAATGCCAAAGACCATGTTTACTTTAGGCTTGGTATTAGTAGGCGTAGCATATGCTCCGTTTAATGTTACGGTTCCGTCTAGTGTTTTTAGTGCTACATTATCAAAACTAAGCGTGCTGTTGCGTACGGTAATTTTGCCTTGTACGTTGTCTAGAACCAGATTGTCATACAATACTTTCTGGATGCTTGACGTGAGTACAAAATCTATGTTTGCTGGTATTTCTATTACAGTAAGTGCTGCTGTGTCGGAAGTTGTTGGTGCGGTTGTGGTAGTTTCGGGTCCCATCAACTCATTCACATCTATTAGCGAGGAGCTTAAGTTTAATTTACCAGCAATGGGTTCTCCTTTTAGCGCATAAGCCAAGTAGTTTTCTAATTTACCATCAGCTTTAAAGTCGCTTTTACCAATTTTAGCATCAAAACTAAGTAGGTTGATGTTTTTAGGATTAAAGCTCATTTGTGTTTGCTTGATAGCTACTGGCATAGGCATATCTTTGCTGGCGTATTCAAAATTTATCAAAGAGGCTTGACCGGATGCATCAAACTCATCGTATCTGCCTTTATCAATGGAAGACATGCGTCCGTTTGCTGCGATATTGGCAGTAAATATGCCTTTTAGTGTAGTGCCTTCTATTGGAATTATTTTGGTGATAGCTGCCAAATCTATTTTACCTTTCAACATAGCATTAATAGCAGGGTCAGATATAGGTGTTTGCAATAATAAACGGGCATCAAAAGGTTCATTACCCAGTTCTATGTGGAAAATAGATACATCTACCACCGTTTTATCTAAATCGCCATTAGGGTTGGTAATACTTGTTTTTACCTGTACATTATTTACCGCTGTTGGTAGCGAAGGATATTTAAATTGTCCGTCTTCTATCAATAAGTTTACGCCAAAGCCAGGCATGCTTTTTTCATTGTAAATTCCTTTTGCATATCCTTCTAATGCAAAATTTCCAGACGTTTTTAGGTCGGCAAAACTAGAACTATAAATAGCAGGTATAAGCGACAAGAAATGCTTAAGGTCTGATTTTTTAGCATCAAATTTTACATCCAATTTAATATCATCGGTGGGCATTTCTACTACCCCAGAAAATGCAAGTTTCAATTCGTTTAACGTAGCTGCTGTTTCTTTAAAGGTGTACCTGCTGTTTTTTAAATCTATTTCTAAAGGCATTTGTATATCCACCGTTGCTTTGTTGAGGTAGGCTACATTTTCGTATGCTACAGTAAGTTCTTTGGCAGTGGTGGTTGTATTTAGTGTAAATAGGTCTTGGGTAAAATCGCCAGTACCGCTATGATTTAGATCATTAATACGGGTATATACTCCAAGTGAAGCATCGTCGTAAATGACATCAACATTGGTAAGCGCATATTTTTGTAAACCAATGGTAAAAGCAGTAGTGCTAGTATCTTCTGGAGTAGTTGCCGAGGTGTCTGGTTTTACAATATCCCAATTGGCTTTGCCATTTTTTAATACACGAGCCACAATTTTGGCATCGTCAATCGTAAAAGATTTTATTTGTATTGGTTCGCCTTTTATTACCGTCATAATGTCTATACGTACATATAGCTCTTTAATATTAGCAAGCGTATCGTTTTTAAAGGTATCTGTACCTGCTATGGTTAAGTTTTTCAGCGTAAACGAAAGGTCAGGAAAGCTGCGGATGATGCTTACGTCAAAATCGCCAAAATTTACGGTTGCCGTTAAATTGTCATTGATAACGGTCTTTACTTTGGCAACAATTTGATCTTTAAAGAGAAGAGGTACAGCAATAACTGCTGCCATAAGGATGATGATGAAAACAACTACTCCTAATACTAATTTACGCAGCATGATTTATGTGTTTATGAATGGTAGTAAATTTAGTTAATTAATAGAAGCAATCAAGTGCGTAGGAGAAATAATAGAAAGTGGTTTTATAATCAACTGATAAATGAAAAAAGAACACTTGTAAGTACAGGATACTTAAAATACCATGAGATAGTATGTAAGTTATTTTTAATAACTTATGATATTTTTAGAGAGGGGATAAATTGAAGTAAAAGGAATACACCTGCCTAGTGATATTTTTTTTAGTGAATCTAACCTTTCATATTTGGGTAAACTAAGCCCTATATCTAAAACTATGATTTTTAACACATCTATTGAAAGGAGACAGTAGCCACCTGCTAGAACATTACAGCCAATGGAGCAAGGAGTACTCAGAAATTAATCATTAATTAACTAAATTATAAATATGAGTAAATGAAAACAGCACAAATTTCCCAATTAGTAACTTTAGTAAAAGTAATCGGCTCTACCGCCTATGAAAAAGTACAAAATCAATGTTGCATCAAAACGCTTTGAAGAAACTGAAGAGATAAGCAAGGAACCTAAAAATAATATGCAATACTAATTTATAAGAATAAGGAACGGTATTGCCCACCCTTTTTCGAATATAGTTAGTTTCGATTATCTGTGAAAATATCTTTAAGGATCACAAGCTGTACAGCATTGGTAATACTAAAGGAGGCTGCCCATATTGGGCAGCCTCCTTTA
This sequence comes from uncultured bacterium, assembly GCA_947085255.1. Classification (GTDB taxonomy): domain Bacteria; phylum Bacteroidota; class Bacteroidia; order Sphingobacteriales; family Sphingobacteriaceae; genus CAMTVQ01. The sequence continues at coordinate 244,710 of CAMTVQ010000005.1, forward strand.
GTATATTTTGTAGTTGAAGCCATTTAATTAGCTGTTCTACATTTCAGTATATAAATGTTCAATAGCGATTGACCGCATCTTACTTCATCAACGCATCCAGTGTTTGTGTAGCTACATAATGATAGTTGGGTCGGGCTAGTGCGTAAATACGCTTTGCCATTATTTTGCCATCTTCTGTTTTTAGCATTTCCTTATACAAAGGGGTAAGAAACTTTCTTCTTCCTACGTTTACCAAAAAGGTTTCCATAGCTGGATACGCAGGCTGGTAATTGGTTTTTATAGCATTCAAAAACCACACATCGGCTATTTCTGCGTTGCCTGTTTGGGTAAACTTAAATGCTTTGTCCAAAGCAGTCATCTGGGCGGTATTTATGCTCGGTAAGCCGTTTAAAAAACGTAGCCACTCATGCGTGCTCCATGTGCTAGTCGATAATTTTTCGGGAGCAGTGCCTGCAATAAATTGTTGCAAGGCAATATCTACCTTTTCAAAACGTGCCGATTTAAATGCATAACAATTAGCTGGAATACCAGGTTGGTACACCCACTCTTCAATATTTATTTTTTTAGCAAGGGCGCTATCTCCTTTTATCAAGTCTGTTTGATACTCTTCTAAAAAAGCTTCGGTAGTAGTGGTGCCAAAGGCATGTGTGGTAAAATAGTTTTTTAAAAATGTGTCAAACCGCTCGCGGCCAACAGCCTCTTCAATGGTACGTAGTAAGCAAAAGCCTTTTTCGTAGGCTATATCCGATACACCGTCGTCGGGGTTGCGGGCTGTTAGGTCTAATTTAAGCTTCGTATCTGCATTGGTAGCACCCATTTCATTTACAGTTGCAACCAAATCCTGGTACCCTAGTACGGCTAACATATCGGCATACTCTTTACCTTCAATGGCTTCCATAATGCGGCGCTCAAAATACACGGTAAAGCCTTCGTTAAGCCAAAAGTCATTCCAGTTGGCATTGGTTACCAAGTTGCCACTCCAGCTATGCGCCAGTTCGTGTGCAATTAAACTTACCAAAGATCTATCACCAGCTAAAATAGTAGGTGTGGCAAAGGTGAGTACAGGATTTTCCATTCCACCAAAAGGGAAGCTCGGTGGTAATACCAGCACATCATAGCGTCCCCAAGCGTATTTTCCATATAAATTACTTGCGGCAGCTACCATTTTTGGCATATCTATAAATTCAGCTTTTGCTTTTTCGAGCATGCTGGGCTCAGCATATACACCAGTTTCCCCACCCAAATCTGCAAAAGTGATATCGCCAACAGCTAATGCCATAAGGTAAGATGAAATAGGCTTTTTCTGGCTAAATTGGTATATGCCAGTTGTGTTTTTAGTTGTCGGATTGGTAGCACTCATTACCGCCAATAATTCTTTAGGTACCGTAATAGTTGCATCATAGGTAAAGCGTATCCCTGGGCTATCTTGACAAGGTATCCAGGTGCGTGCCAAAATAGCTTGCGATTGGGTGAATAAAAACGGATGAACTTTACCTGCAGTTTGTTGTGGATTGAGCCATTGAAGTGCAGCTGCATCCGTTGCTGTTGTGTAATAAATGCGTATGTTTTTGGTTGTTGGGGTAATGGTAATAGTAAGTGGTTGCCCTAAAAAGTCGGCTGCTTTACCCAAAGTAAACGCCGCTTCTTGCTCATTATCTAGCACTACTTTTTCTATTACTAATCCATTTGCATCCAATACTAAGGTGCTCGAATTGGTTTTATTGGTAATGTCCCATTGTGCGGTACCAGATACTGTTTTTTTAGTAAAGTCTACACCTAAATTTAAGGTTAAGTGATTTACGATTACATCGTTGCTATTGGCAAATGAGTGGATGTCTTGCTGCATATTTTCTTCGCTGCTTATTGTTTTTTTGCCGGTGCAAGCACATATAAATAGGGTGCAAGCTGTAATTATGGGTAATAAATTAGTGCGCATGAGGCGATTGCTTTTCTTTTTGACACCTAATGTAACATAAAATATTTTTAATTTACATATCTTCGATTTTTACCATTTACCACCTCGTATGATTAAACGGATAACAGCTTTTTGTCTGTGTATAAGCAGTGCACTCGTATTGAGCGGCTGCTGCAATGATCAAATTAAGGATAGCAACGCGGTGTATCTACAAATCTATGATAGCCTCGGTCGTACAGGATCAAATGTTTCGGGTTATACCGAATTTAAAGTACTTGAAGAAGGGGATGTGCTGCATCCCTTATTTATCACCACAGAGAATGTCGAATTCTTTGGTCCCGATAATTATTTGTTGGTATTACCTATTTATGCAAATGCAGCACAAAATACATTTGTATTATACCATCCTACAGCGGGTAATGATACAGTAGTGGTCAATAAATTTAATGCACGAGCTATACGTGAAGATGGGTCATGTGGGTTTCAGATAGAAATAGATGAGCCCCAATTAGCAAAGCATACTTTTGATAGTAGTAGTGTTGCTAAATTTAATGCTAAAGAGAATTATCTTATTCTTAACATGTATAACAGCAAATGATAAGCGGATGAAACAGTCATGTATAATCTTGCACAAACTGCGACGAAAATGTGTGAGACTGTTCCATGTGGCCATTTAAAAACAGATTATTTTCACATGAAAAACTACCTTTTTATAGCCCTTTTTATATATGTAACAACTGCGGCTGCACAAGTAAAGCAAGTCGTATCTATAAATACATTCGCACTTACCCGTAGCACCATTGAGATGCAATACCAACGCCGTATTTATAAAGGAATATGGGGTGGGGGTATAGTAGGATATGCAATAGGCACTGACAGACGCAGATCATCGATTGAGAACTTAGCATTTTTTAATCAGCGCGGACCTATAGTGGGCGGCTGTATTTCGGGTACAGTAACCGATAGAAAGAATAGAGAAGCGGCATATGTGCAGGTAAATGTAGTGTACACCGCATTTAAGCACGAAAACAAGGTAGAGATTCCTAACTATTACGGCACATACAAAAGTACGTTAACTACCTCTGCAAGTGCGTATGGCATTAATGCGGCTTTAGGTACGTATATATATTTAAGTGATCGGCTAAGTATTAGTCCGGAGTTGCGAATTGGCACAGCTCGTGTAAACTTTGACAACGAAAAGCAAGATGTTGGCAGAGTACCCTATTTTGGTAGATATAAAAACATAAATGAGCGGGTATATGCTCAACTTGGGTTGTTAATGGGCTACTATTTTTAAAAAAGAGTTACCACATCTATATATCTATTACTAAATAGTGTCTACGCCAAAATACGAACAGGATCTTCCAGTAATCCTTTAAGAGTTTGCAAAAATGCAGATCCTAATGCTCCATCTACTACGCGGTGGTCGCATGAAAGAGTTACTTTCATTATATTTCCAGGTACCACTTGTCCGTTTTTAACTACTGGTACTTGACTAATGCCGCCAATTGCCAATATGCACGAATCAGGTGGATTAATAATAGCAGTGAACTCTTCAATGCCAAACATGCCTAAGTTAGAAATGGTAAAGGTATTTCCTTCCCAGTCGCTAGGTTGTAGCTTTTTGTCTTTTGCTTTTTGTGCGTAGTCTTTTACTTCAGCTGAAATTTGTGATAGTGATTTACCATCAGCAAAACGTAACACAGGTACTAGTAAGCCTTCCTCTACAGCAACAGCAACACCAATATGTACATGATGATTGTAACGAATTTTATCGCCCAACCATGATGAATTTACTTTTGGATGTTGGCGAAGGGCTACAGCCACCGCTTTAATTACCAAATCGTTGAAAGATACTTTGGTAGGAGCAAAGTCATTGATGCTTTTACGTGCCTCAATAGCCTTATCCATATCAATACTCATGGTAAGGTAAAAATGCGGTGCTGTAAATTTGCTTTCGGCTAAACGTTTAGCAATGGTTTTGCGCATTTGCGAAACTGGTACTTCTTCAAAACTCTCTGTTCCAGTTATTAGTTGTCGGTTACCAGTTGCTAGTTGTTTATTATTACTTGATGAAGTAGCCTCTAAATCTTTTTTTACAATACGACCGTTTTCTGCACTTCCTTGTACACCAGCTAAATCAATGCCTTTTTCTTGAGCAATGCGTTTAGCTAATGGAGATACTTTTAGTCGAGAGTCCTGAGTCTGGAGTCCTGATTTTGGAGTAGATGCAGGTGCAGCATTATTTGCTACAGCTTGTGTTGGCTCTTCTTTTTTAGTTTTTACTTCTTCCTTTTTGCTCGACTCTGTAAGTAAGTGCTTGTAATCTTCCCCCTCGTTACCCAAAATGGCAATAATCGTATCTACTGGTACTGCTTTCCCTTCTTCAATACCTACATAAAGTAGTGTACCTTCCTGAAAAGATTCAAAGTCCATCGTTGCCTTGTCGGTTTCTACCTCTGCAACAACATCACCTGATTTAATTTTATCACCTACTTTTTTATGCCATTTAGCCAATACCCCTTCAGTCATGGTATCGCTCATTTTGGGCATTCTTACTACTTCAGCCATCTTTTTTTAATTTGGTAATTTGTTAATTCGCTAATTACGCCATTAACAAGTCTAATATCTAAATACTAACGTCTAACTACTAGTGACTAATTACTCTATAATGTACGGGTAATCCTTCTGCACATATACATCTTCGTACAATTCATGTGCTTCTGGGTAAGGAGATTCTTCGGCAAAAACTACCGATGCTTCTACTATATCTTTTACTTTTTGATTGATGCTATCTATCCATGCTTGGTCGGCATATTTTTTCTCTAAAATAGTAGCCAATACTTGTTCAATAGGGTCTTTTGCTTTGTATGCTTCTACCTCTTCTTTTGTACGGTATTTTGCAGGATCGCTCATCGAGTGTCCTTTAAAACGGTAGGTGCGTATTTCTAAGAAAGAAGGTCCTTTGCCTTTACGAGCATGTTGTACTGCTTTATCCATGGCTTTGTGTACATCTTCGCAACTCATGCCATCTACAGCTTCGCTTGGCATATCAAATCCTAACCCAATTTTGTAGATATCCGACATGTTGGTGGTGCGTGCTACTGATGTTCCCATGGCGTATCCATTGTTTTCGCACACAAAAATCACAGGAATTTTCCACAGCATAGCCATGTTAAACGTTTCATTTAGTGCTCCTTGACGAACTGCTCCATCACCCATATAGCATACACACACATTATCAGTACCCTTGTATTGTTCGGCAAAGGCAATGCCAGCGCCTAGTGGAATTTGACCACCTACAATGCCATGTCCACCGTAAAAATTATGTTCAGCAGAAAACATGTGCATCGAACCACCTTTGCCTTTAGAGCAACCGGTAACTTTGCCATACAATTCTGCCATTACAGCATTTGCACTTATTCCTTTTGCAATAGCATGAGCATGATCGCGATAAGCGGTAATCATAGCATCTTCATGGCGTAATACACTCATTGCACCAGCTACTACAGCTTCTTGTCCAATATATAAATGGCAAAATCCTCTAATTTTCTGTTGTCCGTATAGTTGTCCCGCACGTTCTTCAAACTTGCGCATCAATACCATGCTTTCGTACCAGTACAGATAGGTTTCTTTGCTAATTTTTACTGCAGCCATTCGTGTAAATTTTTAAGAGTAGCAAAACTATTAATAAAAATGGAACATTTACCACGGGGGTACAGGCATACTAAAAAAATAGCTACTTGTTTTTGGTAAAAGGTAGGATTTTTAGGCAGAAGCAGCCAGTATTTATGTTAATTTAGTGTTAAAAAAACGATATTTCGTTTGGTTTTTGGGATTTTACAATTATCTTTGGTAATAAGGCAGTAAAATACTGCGGTGTTTACCAATCAAATTTGGATGCAAAAGTGGATTGTAATTTTCTTTTTATGTTTAACGGGTAGTGTAGTTCTTGCTCAAACAGAAGATGCAGAACTTGCCGATCCTGATACGTTGGAAGCAGCGTATTATGGGCAGTTGTTGGGCTTAACGGTTTCAGAAGCATCGCACCCCTTGTTGTATAAGAATGTATATGATTGGCTCGGTACTCCTTACCGATATGGAGGGGACACAAAGCGCGGAATAGATTGCTCTAGTTTTACCAGTAAAGTATACAATGCCGCATACAATGTGTCGGTCCCCTCAAGTTCACGTGCGGTGTGGCAATCGGTAATACCAATTGATAAAGAAGAATTACAAGAAGGTGATTTTGTGTTTTTTAAGATACGCAGAGGGCAAATATCACACATCGGTATTTATTTGGGCAACTACAAATTTGCCCATGCATCGCTTTCTAGTGGCGTAATTATAAGCGATTTGAATGACGCCTATTACCGTAGGTATTTTTATAAAGGCGGCAGGCTTTCTTTTACCTCCCAAGCCGACGATACAGCTAATTAGTTATTTTAGCGCGTTCTTTTTCGCTTGGGTATTCAATTCCATCAATAGGAGGAAGTACTACATCTGGCCAGTTGTTTATCAGTAATCCCCCTTCGTCATCATCCGATTTTTTACTGTTACGAGTAATTCGTTTTTTATCCTTAAAGAAAAGTACATAGTAAAACACTGCTGATATCATGAGTAATTGCACTATATTAAATATGAATAGGGCAGTTGTCATCACATATAATTTAAGGTATTACAGTTGGGGGATGTGCTTCTATAAATTTGGTAAGTAGTTCGTATGCCTTAGCAACAGCAGATGGGATACTTGTGTTTTCAATCCCCCAGGTAATTACAACACTATTTGGGGTGTTTTTCGAAACAATTTTTAGGTTGTTGGTCACATTGCCCGTTTCTTTCAGCGTAACGGTGTGTAATTGCAAAGGAGTTAATTTCTTAAAGATTTTTTTTACTTCTTTTTTACTTACACGTGTATACAAACGTTGCTCGCTGGGTTTGTTCGGTAATTTCTCTTCTTTAAATATTTGTCCGTTTTTGTAAATCGAATAGTTTACGATAAGTCCAGTAAAGCCACCACCCGAACCAAATTGTACAAAGGTAACGGGCTTATTTTTTTGAGCCATACTGCATAAAGCAGTGCAAATAAAAAGAAGTAATACTAAGTTTTTGAGCATATACCCGAAGGTACATAAAATACAAGTAGGTAAAAAGGGCCTAGTATAATTTACATAAACACACTACTGCCTTTGGCGCTACAACTTGCCCAAACCATATATGGGTGGCTATCGGTGTGGTGTACATTTCCTTCGGCATCTAATGCAATTACGCCCGCAAAACCATCAATTATTTTTAGCTCAGCAAATGATTTGCTGCAAGCATCGGCAAGTGAAAAACCATCGCTTACACGGGTGGTAATTTTAGCAGCCAAAGCGGTGCTTACAATGTCTTCGCCTACGCCCGTGCAAGAAACTCCACAATGGCTATTAGCAAAATTTCCGGCTACGGTAGCCGAGTCGCTTACGCGGCAAGGTATTTCAAATCCTTTACCACCAGTTGAAGTAGCAGCTGCAATGTTGCCAGCAGCATCAAGTGCTACGCAGCCAACAGTACCCGTGCCAGTAGCAGCCAATTTAGCTTCGTATTCGGTACGGCGTTGTGGTATTTCGGGGTTATAGTAATCGAAGCCATTGCTGCGTGCAAATGCTTGCGCGCCTTCTCCACTAAGTACACGGTCGTCGTAGGTAAGTAATTTTTCGGCGATTAAAACGGGGTTTTTTACCGCTTCTATATTTATTACTCCAGCAAATTTGCCCGAGTTGCCATCCATAAGCGAAGCACTTAAACGAATATGCCCATCGTTTTGTATTTGTGAACCCAAGCCAGCATTAAATAATTCACAATCTTCTAGTAGGGCTACCACATGGGCAACCGTTTGTATAGCCGTGTGCGATTGTAAATACTGATAGCCATTTTCGGCAATCTGTTGTAATGCTTCTTGCTTAGCTATTTTAGTGGCTGCATTGGTAGCTGATTCGGAGAAAAATCCTCCATGTATGATGATATTCATGCTTAAAACAGATTTGGGTTATTCGCTATTTTTAACGTAAGTAATGGCTTCTTTTTTCGATATTTGACGCACGAAACGAGCGGTAATGAATAGCATTCGTTCAAACGGAAATTCGGATAGACAAAGGTGAGGATTATTTTGACGAGTTCTATCTGACAATAAAAAACAAGTAGCAAACAGATAAAAAATACGTAATAAATGGCAGACGAAAAGATAATTTTCTCAATGGCGGGACTCAATAAAACCTATCCGCCGCAAAAGCAAGTACTTAAAAATATTTACCTATCCTTTTTTTATGGTGCAAAAATTGGGGTAATCGGTTTAAACGGTTCGGGTAAATCATCGCTACTTAAAATTATTGCCGGATTGGATAAGGCTTTTCAAGGTGAAGTGGTGTTTTCGCCGGGTTATTCAGTAGGATACCTTTCGCAAGAACCTCAGTTGGATGCAAACAAAACGGTGGTGGAAGTGGTGCGTGAGGGCGTGCAGCCCATTATGGATTTGCTTGCCGAGTACGAGGCTATTAACGAGCAGTTTGGATTACCCGAAGTGTATGAAAATGCCGATGCCATGGATAAGTTATTGGCAAAGCAAGGGGAATTACAAGATAAAATTGATGCTGTAGGAGCATGGGAAATTGATACAAAATTAGAGCGCGCTATGGACGCTCTGCGTTGCCCATCACCAGATGCGTTGATTAGTGTATTATCTGGAGGGGAGCGTCGTCGTGTGGCATTGTGCAGATTGTTGCTACAAGAACCAGATGTGTTGTTGCTCGATGAGCCTACCAACCACTTGGATGCCGAAAGTATTGATTGGTTGGAGCAGCATTTGCAGCAGTATAAAGGAACGGTAATTGCCGTAACCCACGATAGGTACTTTTTGGATAATGTAGCAGGTTGGATATTAGAATTGGATAGAGGCGAAGGCATACCTTGGAAGGGTAATTACTCTTCGTGGTTAGAGCAAAAGGCAAAACGTTTATCACAAGAAGAAAAAACAGAAAGTAAACGCCAAAAAACACTGGAACGCGAGTTGGAATGGGTGCGCATGGCACCAAAAGCGCGTCATGCTAAATCAAAAGCGCGTTTGAGCAATTACGAAAAATTGGCAAGCGAAGAAACCCGCGACCGTGAGGATAGATTGGAACTGTTTATTCCTCCAGGTCCACGTTTGGGTACTGTGGTAATAGAAGCCGATAAGGTATCAAAAGCGTACGGAGATAAGTTACTGTTTGATGATTTGAGTTTTAAGTTACCTCAAGGAGGAATCGTAGGTATTATTGGCCCCAATGGCGCTGGTAAAACCACCTTATTCCGACTCATAACTGGGCAAGATAAACCAGACGCAGGTACGTTTAAAGTAGGTGAAACCGTAGAATTGGGCTATGTAGACCAAAGTCACGATGATTTAGAGGCTGAAAAGTCGGTATGGGAAAATATATCTGGCGGTACAGAAACAATGCTATTGGGGGGTAAACAAGTAAACTCAAGAGCTTACGTATCTAAATTCAATTTCAACGGTGCCGACCAACAGAAAAAAGTGGGTGTGCTATCGGGTGGAGAGCGTAATAGAGTGCATTTAGCGATGACCTTAAAAAAAGGTGCAAACGTGTTATTGCTCGATGAGCCTACCAACGATATCGATGTAAATACCTTACGTTCGTTAGAGGAAGCTTTGGAAGACTTTGGCGGTTGTGCAGTTGTCATCTCCCACGATAGATGGTTCTTGGATCGTATTTGTACGCATATTTTAGCCTTTGAGGGAGACTCGCAAGTGTACTTTTTTGAAGGAAATTACTCGGATTACGAGGAGAATCGTAAAAAACGCTTAGGCGATAAATTGCCTACTCGTGTACGTTATAAAAGTTTAACCTAACAGAATGCAAGCCATTACCGTTTATAATTCGCTTAGTCGAAAAAAGGAACTTTTTGTGCCACTTAATGCACCTTTTGTAGGGATGTATGTGTGTGGGCCAACTGTATATGGGGATGCACATTTGGGTCATGCGAGGGCTAATATTACGTTCGATTTAATTTACCGGTATCTTTTGCATTGTGGCTATAAAGTGCGGTATGTGCGCAATATTACCGATGTAGGGCATTTGGAGAATGATGCGGACGAGGGGGAAGATAAAATTGGCAAAAAAGCAAAATTGGAGCAGTTGGAACCCATGGAGGTGGTGCAATTGTACTCTAATAATTTCCATACAGACATGGAGCAGCTCAATACCCTAAAACCAAGCATTGAGCCTCGTGCATCGGGACATATTCCCGAGCAAATAAAAATGGTTGAGCAATTAATAGCCAATGGTTTTGCCTACGAGGCACAGGGATCGGTGTATTTTGATGTGTTGAAATACAACGAAAAATATCCATACGGCGAACTTTCGGGTAGGGTAATAGAAGATTTAATAGCAGGTGCAGGCGAAGAACGCCGCAGCTTGGATGGGCAGGATGAAAAACGTAGTCCTAACGATTTTGCGTTGTGGAAAAAAGCCAAACCTGAGCATATTATGCGCTGGGAAAGCCCTTGGAGTGATGGTTTTCCGGGTTGGCATATAGAGTGTTCGGCTATGAGTAGTAAATATTTAGGGCAAACGTTTGATATACATGGTGGTGGAATGGATTTATTGTTTCCGCATCACGAGTCTGAAATTGCACAATCAAAAGGAGCCTGTGGGCATACCCCTGCTAAATACTGGTTGCACAACAACATGATTACCATTAACGGGCAAAAAATGGGTAAATCATTGGGCAACAGCATTAGTTTGCAGCAATTGTTTACGGGTAATCACTCTTTACTTGCAAATGCATATCACCCCATAACCATACGCTTTTTTATTTTGCAAGCGCATTACCGCAGTACGTTAGATTTTTCGAATGAAGCATTAGCTGCTGCCGAAAAAGGGTTAAAACGCTTGTTGCAAGCAGTAGAACTTTCAGCTAAGTTGCAAGCAAGCGCCACATCGTCTGTAAATATCGATGATTTAGAAAAACGTTGCTATGCAGCGATGAATGATGATTTTAATAGCCCGATACTTATAGCAGAACTGTTTGAGGCAGCTTCTATTATCAATAAAGTACACGCTGGCACCGAGCAGCTAACTGCTGCTGATTTAGCACAATTGCAGCAATTAATTACCCATACCGTTACCGATATTTTAGGTCTAACAACAACAGTTGCTTCTAACGATGGCGAAACGGTAGACGCTTTGGTAAACCTGGTAATTACGCTGCGTAACGAAGCGAAACAGAATAAAGAGTACGCGCAATCAGACGCACTTAGAGATAAATTGCTAGAGGTGGGCATACAACTAAAAGACAGTAAAGAAGGTACGAGCTGGAGTAAAATATAACTATGAAACTAGCATATATATATTCGTTAGGGGTAATGTTGTTTGTAGCCTGCACTGGTACAGAAACAAAGCAAAAAGAAAAACAACCAAATGCTGTAAATACCCCTTCTTTTAATTCCGACTCGGCGTATGCGTTTGTGCAACAACAAGTAGCATTTGGTCCGCGTGTGCCTGGTACTACTGCCCATGCAAGTTGCGCTGATTATTTGGTGACAAAGTTGAAGAGCTATAAAGGTAGTGTGTTTGTGCAAACGGGTAAGGTAAAAACCTACGATGGCAAAATCTTTGACTTGAAAAATATTATAGCCGCCTTTAACCCAACCGCTACCCAACGCATTATGCTTACGGCACATTGGGATACGCGTCCGTTTTCCGACCAAGATGCGAAGCAAGCTAAAAAAACGTTTGATGGAGCAAATGACGGCGGCAGTGGCGTGGCGGTATTATTGGAAATTGCCCGTCAGCTTAACCAGCAGCAGCCCACTGTTGGGGTGGATATTGTGTTGTGGGATTTGGAAGACTACGGACAACCCGACAATAGCACCTTACCCGAAATGAAGGACTCTTATTGCTTGGGTAGCCAGTATTGGGCTAAAAACCCACCCGTAAAAGGATATAGTCCGTTGTATTGCATTAATTTAGATATGGTAGGAGGTGCAGGTGCCACCTTTACGATGGAAGGTATTTCTATGAGTTACGCATCTTCTGTTACGCAAAAAGTATGGGATGTGGCGAACCAAATTGGGTATTCATCTTACTTTCCGTACAAAAAAACCAACCCGATTACCGACGACCATTACTATGTAAATATTTTGGCTAAAATTCCAGCTATTGATATTATAGAATACGACGAAACTACTCCGAGTAACTTTAACAAGCACTGGCATACCCAGCAAGATAACGTGCAAAATATCGATAAAAACACGCTAAAAGCAGTAGGGCAGACCCTATTGGAGGTGTTGTTTAGAGAAGGCGCGCCAGTACTTTAAATCCCCGCTTCTTTATCCAAGTAGTTTTGCACGGTTTCTATGGCATTGTTTATTACATCGCTTAGTGCGGTAATAAATGTGCCTGGTTGCGCTGTAGAAATAGCATGCTTTAATGCCTCAATTTCTTTAGGGATAATCTCGTACGACTTTTTAGGATCAACCGAACGAATACCTTCTAATAGTAAATCGATAATTTCTTGTTCGCTACGTCCGCGCAAATGTTTTTCTTGACGGATAATAATATGGTCGAACATTTGTGCAGCCAAAGCAGCACAATCTCTGATGTCTTGGTCGCGTCTGTCGCCTACACCGGCAATAATACCCACTTTGTGCGGCGCATCTACTTTGCTTAAAAAGTCTTTAATGGCGGCATACCCTGCTGCATTATGGGCAAAATCAATCATTACCTTAAAGTTTTTAAACTCAAAAATATTGAGTCGCCCAGGTATCTGAGCTGCCGACGGACGGAAAGTTTCTAAAGAAAGTTTCATATCTTCGGTTTTGAACCCATATAGATAGCCTGCTAACGTTGCTGCTAACACATTGGCAATCATAAAGGTTGCTTTGCCGCCAAACGTTAGCGGTATGGTGGTTACTTTTTCTACCCGAATTTTCCAACTACCTTTTTTTATGGTAACGAAACCGTTTTCGTAAATAGCGGCAGTACCTCCAGCTTTGCAATGGGCTTTTACTACCGGATGATTTTCATCTAAACTAAAGTACGCTACATTACAATCCAACTGACTGGCAATTTTTACGCACATCTCATCTTGTGCATTTAGTACCGCCCAGCCATCTTTTTTAATGCTGTTTACCACCACCGATTTTACGCGTGCTAAATCTTCTAAGGTATCAATGTCATTTAGCCCAAGGTGGTCCTCTTGTATGTTGGTAATAATGCCAATATCGCAACGACTAAAACCAAGCCCCGAGCGTAAAATACCTCCTCTGGCGGTTTCGAGTACTGCAAACTGAACGGCAGGATCTTTTAAAATAAATTCGGCACTCATTGGGCCAGTAGTATCTCCCTTTTCGAGCAAGTGGTTGTGTACATAAATACCATCACTGGTGGTAAAACCTACATGATAGCCCATGTTTTTTACGATATGTGCCATCAAACGAGTAGTAGTTGTTTTTCCGTTGGTACCCGTAATAGCAATAATAGGAATGCGTGAAGGAGTGCCTGGAGGATAAATCATATCCATTACTGGTGCAGCTACGTTACGCGGCAGTCCTTCGCTTGGCGCTAAGTGCATGCGGAATCCGGGTGCGGCATTTACCTCTAAAATTACCCCACCATTTTCTTTTAACGGTTGTGTGAGGTTTTTTGCCATAATGTCTATCCCGCAAATATCCAAACCGATAACCCGCGAAATGCGCTCGGCCAAATAAATATTTTCGGGATGCAGGCGCTCGGTTACATCAATAGACGTGCCTCCAGTGCTAAGGTTGGCGGTTGATTTTAGGTAAACAGCTTCGTCTTTTGCAGGAATGGTATCGAGGGTGTATCCTTTTTTCTCTAATAAATCTAAGGTGTCCCTATCAATGGTAATTTCGGTAAGCATGTTTTCATGTCCGTAACCACGACGCGAATCACTATTTTCTATCGTAATTAACTCCTCAATAGTATGTTTACCATCACCTGTTACATGAGCAGGTACACGTTGTGCAGCTGCAACCACTTTATTATCAATTACCAGCACTCTAAAATCGTAACCAGTAATAAAACGCTCTACAATTACTCGGCGCGAATATTTTTTGGCATGTTCCAGTCCAGCTAAAGCAGCTTCCCAAGTAGTTAGGTTAATAGAAGCACCTTTGCCATGATTTCCATCCAGTGGTTTTATCACAATCGGATAGCCAATACGTGTAATGGTAGCTTTTAAGTCTTCTTCGTCAAAACAAATATCTCCTTTGGCAACGGGAATAGCTGCCGATGAGAGTAGTCGTTTTGTTTCTTCTTTATTGCAGGCAATATCTACGGCAATGTTGCTAGTTCTGTCGGTAATAGTTGCTTGAAAACGACGTTGATGTACGCCATATCCCAACTGTACCAACGAGTTTCTTCCAAGTCGTATCCACGGAATATCACGAGCAACGGCTTCTTCTACAATAGAACCAGTACTGGGTCCTAAGCGTTCTCCTTCACGTAATTCGCGTAATTTTTGGATACAAGCAGGTAAGTCAAATGAAGTATCGGCAATTAAGGATTCGGCAATTTGTACGGCAGCTTCGGCAGCATATATGCCTGCTTTTTCTTCGGCGTAACTAAATACTACGTTATATACTCCGGGTGTTTTTGTTTCGCGTGTGCGTCCAAAGCCTGTTTCCATGCCGGCAATGGTTTGTATTTCTAAGGCAATGTGTTCGATAACATGCCCCATCCATGTGCCACGTTCTACGCGACTAAAAAAGCCACCAGGTGCGCCTTCTGAGCAACGGTGTTGATACATACTCGGAAATAATGCACGTAAACGCTCTAAGAAACCAGGAATTTTATTTGTTGGTTTTTGTTCCATTTCGCCTAAATCAAGGCGCATTTGGATGAGTTTTTTACGGTTTATCGACCAAATATTAGGGCCACGTAGGGCTTGAATGCTTTGTATGTGCATAGTTCAAAAAAGGGCTTGAGAATTGGAAAGATAGTGCTTTTGCGTTCAAATTAGCAAGGGGACGCTATAAATTAAATGCAGTTAATTTAACGGCAGGTGTTTAAAAGTTAATAAATACCCTTCTTGGTGCGTTGGGATTCCATTATATTTGAAGTCTTAATAGTTTATTATTCATTAATTAACACCAATTTTATGATGCCCAAAGGCAAGCTAATTATCATTGGGGGGGCAGTAGATACTGGTAGTTTCACAGAAAAGGAGTTCGGTAATGCGAATAATATGAACTTTTTTGAACACGGTATTCTCAAACGTGTTATCACCGAAACAGATAAGGAAAATCCGCGTGTAGAATTTATTACCACGGCATCGCAAATACCCGACGAGGTAGGAAAAGAGTATCAAAAGGCTTTTGCCACATTGGGGGTAACAGATACTGGTGTAATGAATATTACGAGCCGCGAAATGGCGAACAGCGACGCCATTATTGAGCGTTTGTTGGTATCTGATGCTATTATGATGACGGGTGGAGACCAATTGCGTCTCACCTCTATTTTGGGAGGTACGCGGTTTGCCGAGGTAATGCAAGAAAAATTCGAAAATGAAGCTTTTGTAATTGCAGGCACTTCTGCAGGTGCGGCAGCATGTTCCAATAACATGATTTACCAAGGCAGCAGCAGCGAGGCATTGCTCAAAGGCGAGATTAAAATTACGGGTGGCTTAGGCTTAATTGACGATGTAATTATTGATACGCATTTTGTACAGCGTGGGCGTATGGGTAGGCTGTTTCAAGCGGTGGTAAGCAATCCGAAAATATTGGGTATAGGCTTGGGTGAGGATACTGGCTTACTCATTAAGCACAATAATGAAATGGAGGCCATTGGTTCGGGATTGGTGATTTTGGTAGATGGAAGACATATAAAAGACACCAATATTACCGATGTGGAATTGGGCGCTCCTATATCAATTGATAATTTGGTGGTGCATGTGCTATCGTTGCACGATACCTATAATATAAAGCAGCACCGTATGGTAATTAATAAAACCGAGGCTAAAATTATTAACGACCGGTACGCCAAAGCAGCTGATAGGTAGGCGCTGCGTATAAAAACATAAAAAAGCCCTGCTGGAATTTCCAGCAGGGCTTTTTTGTTACAAAAACTGCGATTAATGATCGTGCCCGTGTGCGTGTACGTGCCCGTGAGTTATTTCTTGCTCTGTAGCTGTACGAATGCTGTTGATAGTTACATCAAAATGCAATTCTACATCTGCTAATGGATGATTTGCATCAGCTACTACAGTATCACCTTTAATTTCTTTTATTACAATTACCATAGTGCCTTCTTCGCCATGCGATTCGAATTCCATGCCTGGTTGTAAATCCATTTCTGCCGGAAAGTTTGTACGTGGTATATTCAAAAATAAATTAGGGTTGCTTAATCCGTAACCATCTTCTGGTTTTACTATAACTACCTTTTTTGCACCCACGCTTAGTCCGGTTAGCTCTTGCTCTAAACCGGGTACAATGTTTGCGTATCCGTGTAAATACTCGAATGGATGTTTGTCGTTAGACTGGTCGATTACCGAGCCTTTGCTATCGGTAAGTGTGTAAGAAAAGCCCACTACAGAGCCTGCTGTTATTGTTTCTGCCATTTTATTAAAAATAAGTGTGCAAAGCTACAATTATATATTTAGTTATAAATGTTTTGGTGCAGTCATTTTGTTTACTGGTGAGGTGGTAGTCTGTTTTGGGAGGAAACAAAGGAACATACTACTTAGCCTGTTCGTATTCTAGCTGTCCATTTGGCTGTTCGACATGTTCCAGAAATAGCCTTGTGTGTGGGCGGGCATGTCGAACTTATAAATAAGTAGGATTTTAAAATCCTAAAATAAACTATATTTGAGATACATATACCTTGAAAAATGGCTTACGCATACCGCATCGATGACCAATTTGGTCAATATTTTATTACCTGTACCGTACATCAATGGGCTGATGTATTTACCCGCAATGAATACATTACTATTGTATTGGATAGCATTAAGTATTGTCAAGAACATAAAGGCTTGCAAGTATATGCTTGGGTAATAATGAGTAATCATATCCACTTGATTGTAAGTAGTAAGCAAGAAAAGCTAAGCGATATTATTAGAGATTTCAAAAAGTTTACGGCTACTAAAATTGTAAAAGAGATAAAAAACAATCCAAAGGAAAGTCGAAAAAAATGGTTGTTATGGCTATTGAAGAAAGAAGAACATATATGGTTTTGGGAAGAGGGATATCATGCGGAAGAGATAATTACTCCTGCATTTTTTGAATGTAAATTAACGTATATTCATCAAAATCCAGTAAAAGCTGGACTAGTAGAAAAAGAAGAAGAATACCTGCACAGCAGTTGCGGAGACTATTATGGAATCAGAAAAGGCGTATTAGATTTAGCAGAAGAGTAATCTTTTTTAGGATTACAAATCCTTTCTTATCTAACGTTCGACATGCCCGCTTACGCATAGCCTCCGCAGGAACATGTCGAACAGCTAAGTTAACGTATAAAATTTTGTTGAATTTTGATTTTAGAGGCAGTAAATGGTCACTCAAAATTAAATACAAGATGAGTGAAAACTTGTAAACGTAATAGTCAACTTCTAATTGCAGCAAACTACTATTTGTAGTTTTAAACCTACTTAATAGGTATATATTTAATATAGAAACTATTAGCAGCGCCTCTTATAAGACCTGCTGATGGATAATTTAATTTCTTACCACAACTATTTGTATCTTGATTAACAAGCATCTTTGATAGTGGCAAGTTTGCAAGTTCACTTACATAAAACTTGTTTTCAATTTTAAATATTTCACTATTCATTGTGTAAGTAATAATGTTATAAAAATTCATAGGTGAATTGGTTTTATCAAATGTTAATTTGTTTAAATTATTTCTTCTAGGCTCGCTTGAATATTTGCAATCTGAATAAGGGGTACTTGAAATATTAAATTCCGTAATTTCTACAGACGTTCTAGATGGGATTAGACGTTGATGTTTTTCTGTATAGGAAGTTGTATAAGTAGTTGATGCGCTGCCTTCAACTTTTATGTTGTTATAGTAGTTTGGATAAGCGTACTTAATAGACGAAGTTCCACTACTTTTGGCTGTTGAAAATATTCTATTTTGAAAATATTCATTTGCAAAACCGTTTAAGACAAAAAATGTCTTTGTAAGATCGAGTGTTAAATCATTTTCTGATTTATTATAAAAGGTAAAACCTATATCGCCTTTATCAGCCCATAAGTCATAAAAAATAGTACAATTTTTATCTTCAAAAACTATATTGTTATTTACTAAGACACCATTTTCGGGAGTAGTTTTAAATACTTGATAGTACACAGATGGTGAGCAAGATGCCAAAAGAACTGCAAATGTAGGGATAAGTAATTTTTTCATTGTTGTAGTGTTTGTTGGTTAATATTTGGTTTTGTATTTATTGCTGTTAACTCATTTTTAAGCACTAACAAGCAGCACCTATCCATTTCCAATACTATTATTTTTTCTTCAAAATCACTAAAAATAGTTGGCAAAGCAAGCTGCAAGTTTTAAGAAAGGCTAATTAACTTTTTACCTAACTTATATTAATGGATGGTTATCTTTGGCGCATTATACCCTACAAAAAAATAGAACTATGTCTGTTGGATTTTATAAAGTACCTACACCTATAAACGAAGCGGTGTTGAACTATGCTCCCGCTAGTAAAGAGCGTGCAGCACTAAAAGCTGCCTTAGCCGAAATGCGTAGCAAGCAAGTGAGTATTCCTATGTACATAGGTGCGGATGAGATGCATACAGATAAAAAGATAGCCTTGCGTCCACCACACGACCATCAGCACGTATTGGGCCATTTTTCGCAAGGCAGTAAGGAACACGTAAAAAAAGCGATTGTTGCAGCTTTGGCAGCAAAGCAGGCATGGGAAGATATGCATTGGGAGCACCGAGCGGCTATTTTTTTAAAAGCAGCCGATTTATTGGCAGGTAAATATCGTGCGACTATTAATGCTGCTACTATGTTGGGGCAAAGTAAAAATGCTTATCAGGCAGAAATTGATGCCGCTTGCGAAATGATTGACTTTTTGCGCTACAATGTGCATTACATGGCACAGATATATAGCCAACAACCCGATTCGGGCAAAGGCGTATGGAACCGTACCGAGCAACGTCCTTTAGAAGGATTTGTGTTTGCACTTACGCCGTTCAATTTTACTGCTATTGCGGGTAATTTGCCCACATCGGCAGCCATGATGGGGAATGTGGTGGTATGGAAACCAGCTAATACACAAATATATGCAGCCAATGTGCTGATGCAGGTTTTTAGAGAAGCGGGTGTGCCTCCAGGAGTAATTAACTTGGTATATGTATCTGGACCAGAAGCAGGAGAGGTGATTTTTGAGCATCCGGAGTTTGCTGGTATTCATTTTACAGGTTCTACAGAGGTGTTTCAAGGTATTTGGAAAACCATAGGCACCAATATTCACAAATACAAAAGTTATCCGCGTATAGTAGGCGAAACGGGTGGAAAAGATTTTATGCTTATTCACCAAAGTGCGGATATAGCAGCGGCTAATGCAGCAGTATTGCGAGCAGCATTTGAATATCAAGGGCAAAAATGTTCAGCTTGTTCACGTTTATACGTTGCCAAATCAGTATGGCCACAATTAAAGTCACTCATGCAGCGTGATATTGCCACCTTTAAGGTTGGACCTACAGAAGATTTTGGAAACTTCGTAAATGCCGTAATCGACGAAAAATCATTTGATAAACTGGCTAAATACATTGATGCTGCCAAAGCGGATAAGTCGGTAGAAATTATAGCTGGTGGTACGTATGATAAGAGCAAAGGCTGGTTTATTCAACCAACGGTAATCGAAGCAAAAGACCCTCGCTACGTAACGATGTGCGAAGAGCTTTTTGGACCAGTACTAACGGTACACGTGTACGAGGACGATAAATTGGATGAGATATTACACACCATTGATACTACTTCGGTGTATGCACTTACAGGTGCGATAATGGCACAGGATAGGTATGTAATTGAACACGCTGCTAAAAAACTGCGTTATTCGGCGGGTAATTTTTACATCAACGATAAATGTACTGGAGCAGTAGTAGGTCAGCAACCATTTGGTGGCGGTAGAGGTTCGGGTACCAATGATAAGGCGGGTGCCATGCAAAATTTAATGCGTTGGGTAAGTAGTCGCACCATTAAAGAAACCTTTGAACCACCTACAGACTACCGTTACCCGTTTTTAACTAAAGAATAGGTTCATTTTATAACGCACAAATGGGCTGTGTGGCATTTGCCATGCAGCCCATTTGATTTATAATGGTAGCGTAGCAGGTGTGTTGTATTAATATGTAGTTAATATTTACGTAATACCAAAAAGGGACCTTTGCGTAAAATATTAAGAAATGGAAAAAATTAGTTACGCTCTTTTGCTTTGTGTAGGCTTGCACTTTAGCGCACAAGCACAGGCACCATCAGCTATAGTGGTTCGTGGACCATATATACAACTTACTACGCCAACCAGTACAAATATCCGTTGGCGCTCGGCAGATCCAAGTGCGGCCGTTGTAAAATACGGACTTACTCCAACCGAACTTAACCGCGAAGCTACTTCATCAGCAATGACAGTAGATCATGAAGTAAAGTTAGAAGGTTTAGCACCTGATACACGCTATTTTTATAGTATAGGTGGCACTGCAGGTACTGTACAAGGCGATGAAAAAAATTCATTTGTTACTTTTCCAGAACAAGGCAAACCACGCAAAACAAAAATTTGGGTAATTGGTGATGCAGGACAACCTACAGCTATCCATAATGCTGTTAGAGATGCTTTTTTAACATATAACAATCAACAAGACGTAGATTTATGGTTAATGTTGGGTGATAATGCTTACATGAGCGGTCAAGATGCAGAATACCAAGTAGGACTATTTAATATCTATCCTGATTTCGGTAAGCGCAATGCGTTTTTCCCAACCTTTGGTAATCATGATAGCTACGGAACAAGTCAAGTAGCAGATATTGGTCCATTCTTCTCTAATTTTACCTTGCCTTCGGCTGGTGAGTACGGTGGCGAGCCTTCAGGTACCGAAAAATACTACTCGTTTGATTATGCCAACATCCACTTTATTAGTTTAGATGCCAACATGACGCAAATGCTTATTAATGGCGATGCGATGATACAGTGGTTGGAAGCTGATTTGCAAAAAAACACCCAATATTGGACAGTAGTTTACTTCCACCATCCTCCTTACACTAAAGGGTCACACGATTCTGACTCAGAAGATGAATTGATTTATATGCGCGAAACTGTAAATCCTATTTTAGAGCAATACGGAGTAGATTTAGTAATGGGCGGACATAGCCATTGTTACGAGCGTTCGTTTTTCTTGAATGGTCACTACGGTAATTCTGAAACATTTGATGCGGCAATTCACACCAAACAAGCAGGTAATGGAATGATTAATGGCGATGGTCCGTATATGAAAGCAGCAGGTGCCAATACAGGTACGGTATATGTTGTAGCAGGTTCAAGTTGTCAAATTGGTGGTGGTTCTTTAGATCACAAAGCGATGTTTAAATCGTTGAACGAAGCAGGTTCGTTTATTATTGATGTTGAAGGTCAGGAACTTACTGGTAGATTTTTAAATCAGGCGGGCGAGATAAAAGACGATTTTGCCATCCGTAAAAGTTTTGTAAGTAGCGTAAATCAGGTAAATAGTGGTATTAACGTGAGTTATTATCCAAATCCTGCAAGCGACAACCTAACACTAAGCTTTAATAGCCCCGAAAAAAATGCCGTACGTGTAGAGTTGATAAACGCCTTAGGACAAAAAGTGTACATCGAAACGTTAAACGATTTTTCGGGTGATTACAGCAAAACACTTCCGTTGAACAGACTATCAAAAGGTATGTACACCATTAAAGTGAAAATGGGTGATAAGACCTTTGCTGATAAGGTATCGGTATAATAATTAAAAACTCAAGTACTACAGAAAACCGAATAATTTTATTCGGTTTTCTGCTTTTTTAGTAACTTGGCAATCGATTTTTTAACATATAAAATAAAATGAAATTAAAACTAACTCTTATTGCAGCGCTTTTGGTAGGAACACAAGCGTTTGCTCAAATTAAAACACCACAACCTAGCCAAATATCTTACACCATTCAAGAATTAGGGTTGGGCAAAATATCTGTAGGTTACTCTCGCCCAAGCGCAAAAGGACGTACCATTTTTGGTGATGTTGTTCCTTTTGATGTGATTTGGCGCACAGGAGCTAACGCTTCTACCAAATTTTATACTTCAGAAGAAATAACAGTAGAAGGCAACAAAGTACCTGCTGGAAAATATGCCTTGTACACCATTCCTGGTAAATTAGAGTGGACGATTATTTTACACAAAGACACTACTTTTTGGGGTGATGGTGGTACAGACTACAAAGCAGAAAATGATTTAGTGCGTTTTAAGGTAAAACCAGTTACGATAGCACCTAAAGTAGAAACCTTTACCATTGGATTTAATAATCTTACTACTACCAGTGCTACTTTAGATATGGCGTGGGAAAATGTATTAGTATCTGTAAAAATTGCAACCAACATTGATGAGAAGGTAATGACTTCTATCAAAAACACATTAAATCCTAAGCCAACTGCAGGTAACTACTACCAATCAGCGAGCTACTATTACGAAAATGATAAGGATTTAGGCGAAGCATTGGTATGGGTAAACAAAGCCATTGAAATGCGCCCTGAGGCTTATTGGATGAGCCATTTGAAAGCTAAAATTTTGGCTAAAATCAAAGATTACGAAGGTTCTTATGCTGCGGCAAATGTATCTATCGAAGCTGCTCGTAAAGACAGCAATCCTGATTACGTACGTATGAACGAAAAACTAATTGCTGAAACTAAAGCAGCGCAAGTAGCAGCCAGCAAACCAGCTGTGCCTGCAAAAGCCGCTAAAAAGAAATAAGTAACAGCACAAAATGTTTTATAAAAGCGTCGCGCCAATTGGTGTGACGCTTTTTGTTTTTGGTAACTTTAGCTACATTAGTGTATGCTACCCAAAAAACAGTTTACCAAACGTACCTTCCCTTTACACACGCTTTTTCGAGATTTTTCCGCGCTCTTGTATCCTAGTTTATGTGCCGGTTGTGGGCACAATTTGTACAAAGGCGAAGACGTTTTGTGCTTGCAATGTTTGCAACAGTTGCCACTTACCAATTTTCACCTACATCGCGATAATTTAGTTGAGCGTGCCCTGTGGGGGCGCTGTAATATTGACGCAGCTACTGCTTTGTTGTATTTCAAAAAAGGAACAAGGGTGCAGCAAATGTTGCATCAACTCAAATACAATGGACGAGAAGATGTGGGATTAAAGCTGGGTAATTTGTTGGGTACAGCACTTAAGGAGGAACCACTTTTTGCAACAGTAGATGCTATTGTGCCTGTGCCATTGCATAAAAAGAAGCAGCAGCAAAGAGGCTATAATCAAAGCGAACGTATTGCTGCTGGTATTGCCAATGTGCTAAAAATAGAAGTATTAGCTACATGTTTGCAGCGTACACAATTTACCAATACACAAACACACAAAAACCGATACGAGCGCTATCTCAACACCAGTGAAGTATTTTTATTGCACGATGAAAATATGGTAAGAAACAAAAAGCTACTGTTGGTAGATGATGTAATTACCACTGGAGCAACCATTGAAGCTTGCACGCGTGTATTGCAGCAAGCCAATGCCCGTGTATGTATTGCCACGGCGGCGTATGCCCAATAATATTCTACCCAAATAGCCGTTGGCTTTTTTATCTTTGTGTTTATGCGCAGTAGCTATTTATTTGTCTTTTTATTTCTAAGCATTTCTATTTTATCTTGTCGTAAAGAAGCCCAGTTTACTACCGATGGGTCGGCTGTTTTGCGGTTCTCTACCGATACCGTATTGTTCGATACCGTTTTTACATCTGTGGGTTCTACTACGCGTCGTTTGCAGGTATTCAATCCCAATAAAAAAGCCGTAAAAATTAGTGATATCCGTTTGGCAGGTGGTGCAACGTCGCCGTATAAACTAAACATAGATGGGCTACCAACAGATGCCGTGCAAGACTATGAACTGGCAGGCAACGACTCTATGTATATTTTTGTAAAGGTAAATATTAACCCCACTGCGGTAAATATGCCTTTTATTGTAGAAGATTCTATTCTTTTTACCACCAATGGTAACTTGCAAAAAGTACAATTAGCAGCCTACGGACAAAATGCCAATTTCCTTACCGATAGTGTGCTGCAAACCGACCAAACTTGGGACAATACGCTTCCTTACATTATATATGGCACAGGCGTATTGGTAGATACAGCCGTTACGCTTACCATCAGTAAAGGGGCAAGAGTGTATTTTCATCGAGGTGCACAACTATTTGTTTCGGGTACGTTGCGGGTAAACGGCGTTCTGGGCGATTCAGTTATTTTTCAGGGAGATAGATTGGAACAAATTTATGTAGATGAACCCGGGCAATGGAATAGTATTCAGTTTTTGCCACCAAGTAATAACAACCGCATCAATTATGCGGTAATCAAAAATGCGGTATTTGGCGTAATTGCAGGCACCATCCCCGCCGATCCTAATTTGGATGTAACCATACAAAATTCGGTAATTAAACACATGACCGTAACGGGTATTTTTGGCATTAATGCCACGGTACGTAGCTACAATAATTTGCTATATAACTGCGGGCAATATGCTTTTTTTGGTGCCTATGGTGGCAATTATGATTTAAAACATACCACCGTAGCTAATTTTACACAAGCTAACTTTAGTCGCACTACGCCATCGGTGGTATTTACCGATTATTTACAAGAGGGGCTGAGCCCGCTTACCAATACTTTACAAGCCATATTGGAAAATAATATTATTTGGGGCAATTTGGAAGAAGAATTTGAAGCAGTTTTTGTAGGGACACCTGGCACCATTGGTTTTGAAAATAATTTAGTACGTACCAAAAAAACGAACTTGCCAGCAAATAATATCCTCAATAAAAATCCACTATTTGTGCAAGAAGGTGGCGAAAATTATCATCTAAAAAACACAACAAGCCCTGCGTATCAAAAAGCAACAAAATTACAAGGAGTAGTATTTGCTACTGATTTAGATGGTAAAGTACGCCCAGCTATGCCTACTATAGGCTGTTACGAGGTAGAATAACTACAATGGAACAACAACCCAACAATCCGCTTCATGGCAAAACATTAGAAATGGTACTAACGCATTTAGTGCATCATTATCGATGGGAGGGCTTAGCGCATCATATTCGGGTGCGTTGTTTTCTCGAAAATCAAAGCATTAAGTCCAGCCTGATTTTTTTGCGCCGAACGCCTTGGGCACGCGCCAAAGTAGAAGAATTGTATATAAAATTGATGGATAAATAAACAGCCGTGATAGTTGCTTAGCCCGCCGCTGTTGGTCGCCTGATCAATACCTGTAAATTGTGTAGCGTTGATTGTTGGTCGGGCGACCAACAATAGCAAACGCCATTAGTCTTTAACCAACAACAGCCCAAAATCTGGGCTGTTGTTGGTTAATTAAGTATCTATAGAGGATTTTTACACCTCATACAATGGAAATTTTTCCATCATCTCGTTTACACGTGCCTTAATACGTGCTACTTTCTTTTCGTTTTCGGGGTCGGTAAGAACAGCATCAATTAATTCTACTACAGCATCCATGTTTTTCTCTTTTAGCCCTCTGCTGGTAATAGCTGGTGTGCCTACACGTATGCCCGAGGTTACAAATGGCGATTTATCGTCAAACGGAACCATATTTTTGTTAATGGTAATATCGGCCTTTACCAACGCATTTTCTGCAACTTTTCCAGTAATATTTTTATTCCGTAAGTCAATAAGCATTAAGTGGTTGTCTGTACCTCCAGATATTATTTCATAGCCTCTGTCGGTAAATGCTTTTGCCATAGCCTGTGCGTTTTTTTGCACCTGCAAAATATATTTCATGTAATCTTCGCCAAGTGCTTCGCCAAAAGCAATTGCTTTAGCAGCAATTACATGTTCTAATGGTCCACCCTGTGTACCCGGGAAAACAGCACCGTCTAAAATAGCCGACATCATTTTTGGCTCTCCTTTAGGTGTTTTAATGCCCCATGGATTTTCAAAATCTTTACCCATCATAATTACACCGCCACGTGGACCACGCAATGTTTTGTGTGTGGTAGTAGTTACGATATGGCAATGCGGAAGTGGGTCGTTTAATAAACCACGTGCTATCAATCCTGCCGGATGCGAAATATCTGCCAACAATAATGCGCCAATTTTATCAGCAACGGCACGCATACGCACATAATCCCAATCGCGCGAGTAAGATGAAGCACCACAAATAATTAATTTTGGCTGTTCTTTTATGGCAATTGCCTCAAATGTATCGTAGTTAATGCGACCAGTTGCTTTTTCTACTCCATAAAAAGAAGGAGAATACAATTGCCCCGAAAAATTTACAGGAGAACCATGTGTTAAATGACCTCCATGTGATAAGTCGAAGCCTAAAATTTTATCGCCAGGTTTTAATACGCCCAACATTACAGCGGCATTGGCTTGTGCACCCGAGTGGGGTTGTACGTTTGCCCAAGCAGCTCCAAATAATAATTTCAATCGGTCGATAGCAATTTGTTCTACTTTATCTACCACCTCGCAACCACCATAATACCGCTTTCCGGGTAGGCCTTCAGCATATTTATTGGTAAGGCAAGAACCCTGTGCTTCCATTACCTGTAAGGAAGTGAAATTTTCGGAAGCTATCAGTTCAAGGCCTTCTTGTTGGCGTTGTAGTTCTTCTGTTACTAAATCAAAAATGAGCTTATCGCGTTTCATTAGAATTTTATTGAGCCGTAAAATTAAAATTAATCTTTAATTTCGGCACCTAAACTAATTCTGTTTCGTTATCGGTACAACTTTACATCATTAATTTTACTGTTTCAACGAATAAATAGCAATGAAGGCAATTATACCTGTAGCTGGCATCGGTAGCCGCCTGCGTCCGCAAACACATACACAACCAAAAGCACTAGTTCCGGTAGCCGGAAAACCTATTTTAGGACATATTATTGATAGTTTGGTAGAAGTAGGCATTACTGAATTTATATTCGTGATAGGGTATTTAGGAGATAAAATTCAGGAATTTGTAGCCAATAAATATGCCGACCTCAACGTGCAATTTGTAGTACAAGAGTACAAAGAGGGTGCAGGACACGCTATATGGATGGCAAGAGATTTTATTAAAGACGATGATGAATTACTAATCGTTTTAGGGGACACTATTTTCGATGTGGATTTACGTAAGGTAATTGCATCTCCTTACTCGGAGTTGGGCGTAAAAAAAGTAGACGACCCTCGCTTATTTGGTGTAGTAGAAATGGATGACGAAGGAATGGTAACCAAAGTGGTAGAAAAACCATTAATTCCCAAGTCGAACCTAGCAATGGTGGGCATTTACAAGATTAAAGAGGGTAAAAAACTAATTGAAGCATTAGATTACAACATCAAAAACAATCTTAAAACCAACGAGCAATTTTATATTACCGATGGGCTAATGCGTTTGCTGACTGATGGCGTGAAAATGCATACCTTTCAGGTAGAAAACTGGTACGATTGCGGAAAGAAGGAAGTGCTACTGGCCACAAATGCCATGCTATTGGCAAAAAAAGCACCTCAGCAACAAGCGAATAACTATACAAATACGATTATTGTACCACCAGTGAGCATTGCCGAAAATTGCAAGATTAGTAACTCTATTATTGGTCCAAACGTTTCTATTGGCGAGAATACAACTATTCGTCATTCTATAATTAATAACTCGATTATAGGAGCCTATTCTGCCTTAGAAAGTATTGTGTTAGAAGAATCCCTCATTGGCAACGATGCCTCTTTGCGAGGCTTTAGCCAAAGCCTTAATTTAGGCGATAGTACCGAAATTTCATTTAGTTAATCACTGTATGCGCTATATATTACTCACCTTACTGTTGCTGCCATTGGCTTTATCAGCACAAAAACCGATACGAAAACCAACACAAAAGCCGCCTGTAAAGAATAGTAGAACGGTAAGCCCACCGCCTATAACTTATACCTACGAGGTAAACCCCAATGCCGTACAAGTACGCTTATACTTTGCCAATACCAAAGAAATTAGTCAAGAGTATTTTGTAGATACTACCACAAAAAAGTTGGACGGTTATTACAAGGATTACTACAGAGGAAATAAAGAAAAAGCGTATGGTTTGTATAAGGGTGGCTATCGTGTAGGAGTATGGTTGTTTTATGATACCGACGGAAAAATACTCGAAAAGTACAATTACGATTTACGCCGCAGTTTCATGTTCAACGAAAATCCTTACTTGGCTAAAAGGGTGTACGCGGCTATGGGCGCACAAACCACCCATTTAGATACTTTGGATAGCATTCCGCATTTTGTTGGGGGAATGAAAGAACTTGATTTTTTCTTCAAAAAACAGCTCAAACAACCTTATTTTGCATGGTTGGCTCAGCTAAAAGGTACGCTAATTGTCTCTTTTATAGTTACACAAGATGGCGAGTTGCAACGAGTACGTGTTGAAAAATCATTGGGTATGGGTTGTGATGAAGAGGCTTTTCGTGTATTGCAATTAATGCCACGTTGGGCACCTGCTATTAAAAATGATGAATATGTAGATAGTTACTACGAACTGCCCATAGAATTTGATTGTACCCAATGATGCAGAATAGGATTACCCAACTTTTTAATATAGAGTACCCCATTATTCAGGCAGGCATGATTTGGTGCAGTGGCTGGCGCTTAGCGGCTGCGGTTTCTAATGCCGGAGGTTTGGGTATTATTGGTGCAGGCTCTATGTATCCAGATGTATTGCGCGAGCACATACAAAAATGCAAAGCGGCTACTTCAAAACCCTTTGGTGTAAATCTGCCATTGCTTTACCCAGATATTGATAAGCTGATTGAAATTATTACCGAAGAACAAGTTAAAATTGTGTTTACCTCAGCTGGTAATCCCAAAACATGGACAGCCATACTGAAGGAAAAAGGAATTACGGTGGTGCATGTAGTAGCCAATACTGCTTTCGCAGCGAAGTGCGAAGCCGCTGGAGTAGATGCTATTGTTGCCGAAGGGTTTGAAGCTGGTGGGCACAATGGACGCGAAGAAACAACTACACTTTGCTTAATCCCCATGGTATGCGAAGCGGTAAAAATTCCAGTAATAGCTGCTGGAGGAATAGGCTCTGGTAGACAAATGTTGGCTGCCTTTGCCTTAGGTGCAGAAGGGGTGCAAGTGGGGTCGGCTTTTGCCGCAACGGTAGAGAGCTCGGCACACGACCATTTTAAGCAACGCATTATTACCGCCGTTGAAGGGGATACCAAGCTGAGCATGAAAAAATTAGTGCCTGTGCGCTTACTCAAAAATGAATTTTACGAGCGGATACAAGCTGCCGAATTACGGGGTGCTTCAGTTGAAGAATTAACGGAATTACTGGGCAGAGCTCGTGCAAAAAAAGGAATGTTTGAGGGAGATATGGTAGAAGGCGAATTGGAGATAGGTCAAGTTGCGGCACAAATAAAAGAAATTAAGCCAGCAGCGCAGGTGGTTAACGAAATGTGGACAGAATTTGCCCGAGTAAAACAGCAGCTGTCAAAATAAACACAATGGCCAAGCAACATTACAACATAACGGTTACAGGTAAAGTGCAGGGTGTTTCGTATAGAGCCATTACCAAAGCAGTAGCCGATATGTTGTTTGTAAAAGGCTCGGTAAGAAATCAAGCAGATGGCTCGGTCTATATAGAAGCCGAAGCCGACCCGAAATTAATGGAACAGTTTTTAGAGTGGTGCGCCGAGGGTCCAGACAGTGCCAGAGTAGAAACAGTAGAAAAGGTAGAAGGTGTAGTGGAAGATTTTACCAACTTTGTCATTAAAAAATAAATAGACCTATTGTCAATCGCCAAAAAACTACTTGGGCAAACAGCCATTTACGGTCTCAGTAGCATACTGGGTAGGCTACTTAATTACTTGCTTATTAGTTTGCATACGCGCGTGTTTGTTCAGCCAGAGCAAATGGGCGTAGTTACCGATTTGTATGCTTACGTTACTTTTTTGCTTATTGTATTTACCTATGGCATGGAAACCGCATTTTTCAGGTTCTCTAACCGCGAGCAAAATACACAAGCTGTATACACTACTTCGGTTATTTCCCTAACACTGTCGAGTGTTTTCTTTTCAGGGATATTAATAGTCTTTGCAGATCCTATAGCCGCATTTTTGCAGTATGGCAATCATCCCGAATATGTAATTTATTTTGCACTTATATTGGGTTTAGATGCGCTTACGGCTATCCCTTTTGCTCGACTGCGTCAACTTAATAAACCTGCACGATTTGCTACAGCCAAATTGGTAAATATATTGGTAAACATAAGTTTCAACTTGTTTTTCTTGCTGCTATGCCCGTATTTACAGCAGCATCAACCCGATAGTATTTTACTACAACTCTATAATCCGAGTATTGGTATTGGATATATTTTTATTGCCAACTTAATCGCCAGCGCCGTTACATTGGTACTGCTTTTACCTCAATTTAGAGGCATTACTTGGAATTTTGATGCCCACTTATTCAAACAAATGCTCAAGTACGCTTGGCCGTTGCTTATTGCGGGTTTTGCTGGCATGATTAACGAAACCATAGACAGAGTAATATTGAAATTTTATTTACCGGGTACTACCGAGCAAAATTTAGCACAGCTCGGCATTTATGGATCGGCATACAAGCTCTCTATTTTTATGACACTGGCCATACAGGCTTTTCGTATGGCTGCCGAGCCGTTCTATTTCGCCCAGGCGGATAAAGAAAATGCTGCTCAACTATATGCAACGGTAATGAAACACTTTGTAATTGTGTGTTTGGTTATTTTCCTAGGCGTTACGTTTTACATGGATATTATTCGCTACATCATTCATCCCAATTATTGGGAAGGTATAAAAGTGGTGCCTATTCTACTAATTGCAAACTTATTTTTAGGAATTTATTACAACTTATCTATCTGGTACAAAGTCACCGAAAAAACAATTTATGGCGCATATATGGCCATTTTTGGTGCAGTAATTACAATAGTATTGAATATAATTCTTATCCCAATAATGGGGTATATGGGCTGCGCTATAGCCACTTGTATTTGCTATGTAAGCATGGCAACAGTAAGCTATTTTGTAGGGCAAAAGTACTATGCGGTGCCTTACGCCATTACCAAAATAGCTGCTTATTTCTGCCTTGCATTGGTGTTGTACAGTTTAAGTATATATGGTGTAAATGCCTTTTTTGGTGAGCAATTACTGCTTAAAATGGGTGTAAATACAACACTTTTGCTAGTGTTTATTGGTGTAGCCTATTTGGTAGAGCGCCCACGCGAAATTTAGTATCTTAGCGGTTTTTAACCCACAAAGTGCTATTGTAGGATTTTTTTAACGTATGGAAATCAAAATTATTAACCGTTCTGCCCATGTTTTGCCCAGCTACGAAACCGCCGCAGCAGCAGGCATGGATATACGTGCGTGTACTCTACAAAATGTTACCATAAAGCCTTTGGAAAGACAATTGATACCTACAGGTTTGTATGTAGAGTTGCCACAAGGCTACGAGGCGCAAATTCGTCCGCGTAGTGGATTGGCGTACAAGCATGGCGTAACGGTACTAAATAGTCCAGGTACAATAGATGCAGATTACAGAGGAGAAATAAAAGTATTGCTCGTAAATTTATCTAACGAAGCATTTGAAGTAAAAGATGGAGATAGAATTGCCCAAATGATTATTGCTAAGCACGAACGTGCTGTGTGGGAAGAAGTGAAACTGCTTAACGAAACCGAACGCGGCGCAGGTGGATATGGGCATACAGGGGTAAAGTAGAATAGTAAATTAATAAGATTACTAACTACCAATAGTTACTAATTTACAAAACAATAGAGGCTACTAATCAACGAATTATCAAATCAACGAATCATCATTAAAGTATGAAAATTATAGTTCCTATGGCTGGAATGGGCAAACGCATGCGCCCACACACGCTAACAATTCCTAAACCATTAATTCCTGTTGCTGGTAAGCCAATTGTACAACGTTTGGTAGAAGATATTGCCAAAGTATGCAATGAACCCATTGAAGAGGTGGCATATATTATTGGCGATTTTGGTAAAGAAGTAGAAAATAACCTTATAAAAGTAGCCGAAAGTTTAGGTGCAAAAGGCACTATTTACTATCAGGAAGAACCACTTGGAACGGCTCATGCTATTTATTGTGCCGAAAAATCATTGAGCGGAAATGTAGTAGTAGCCTTTGCAGATACACTATTTAAAGCTGATTTTAAATTAGACCATACCAAAGACGGCATTATTTGGGTACAACAAATAGAAGATCCACGTGCATTTGGGGTGGTAAAAATTGATGCAAACAATGTGATTACTGATTTTGTTGAAAAACCAGAGCATTTTGTTTCCGACTTAGCGATTATTGGTATTTACTATTTCAAAGACGGCGATTATTTGCGTGATGAGATTAAATACCTACTGGACAACGATATTAGAGATAAGGGAGAATACCAATTGACCAATGCCTTAGAAAACATGAAAAATAAGGGCACGCGGTTTTCTCCGGGTAAGGTAACAGAGTGGCTCGATTGTGGTAATAAAAACGCTACAGTATATACTAATCAACGGGTTTTAGAGTTTGTAAAATCGACTGAAAAGTTAGTAGCAGCATCGGCAAACATCCAAAATTCGATTATTATCGAACCTTGTTATATTGGCGAAAAAGCAAGCATTATAAATTCGGTGGTTGGTCCACACGTATCTATCGGGAATAACTGTAAAGTGGAACATTCGGTGATAGAAAACAGTATTATACAGAACAATTCCACTATTCACAAAGCAGCCATCTCCAATTCCATGATAGGTAATCATACCGTTGTAGAAGCAGAGCAGCAAGAGTTGAGTTTAGGGGATTACTCAACTATTAAATATTAATTTTTTTATTATGCAGCGTTTTTCATCATACCTACTACTTACTGTGCTTTTGCTGGCACATAATGCTGCTTTTGCCCAGCGCACAAAAAAGGATAAAAAGGCAGTAGAAAAAACAGCCCCTGCCAAAGTTCAAAATCCGCAATTTGACATTTTCTTTTTTAATGCGCTAAAAGAAAAAACACTGAATAATTACGACAATGCACTGGATATTTTTAATAAGTGCCTGGCAATAGACGGTAATAATGATGCCGTGTTGTTCGAAATAGCCAAAATTCATGTAGCCCGTACGCAATATAATCTGGCATTTCCGGCTATAGAAAAAGCGGTTCAGCTAAATCCCAATCAAGAGTGGTATTTGCAGTTGTTGGCACAAATGAATGAGGATACCAATAACCAAAAAGCAGCGGCAGACGCCTACAAGAAACTGCTGGAGTTGTATCCCGATAGAGTGGAGTACTTCTTTAAGTTGGCCAATGCTTATATTTTTTCGGGACAGTATGTAGAGGCGATTAAAATATACGATAGGTTAGAGTCTCAAATTGGCGTTACCGAAGATGTATCTGTACAAAAGCAAAAAGTATACATCAAAACAAAAAAGATAGACAAAGCGGTAGAAGAAGCAGATAAATTAATTGATTCCAACCCTGCAGAAG
The DNA here is from genome assembly GCA_947085255.1 of uncultured bacterium. Taxonomy (GTDB): domain Bacteria; phylum Bacteroidota; class Bacteroidia; order Sphingobacteriales; family Sphingobacteriaceae; genus CAMTVQ01. Next base: position 278,348 of record CAMTVQ010000005.1, read on the forward strand.
TACGCTACTACATGATGGCTGGCGAAATTTTAATGAGTAATAACTTACCCGATAGGGCATTGAGCTATTACGAAAAGGCATTAAAATTAGACCCCGAAAATACCTATATCGTGTTGGCAATGGCCGATTATTACCGTGCCAAAAAGGATGAGGCAACTGCGTACATCTACGTAAAAAAAGCTTTTGCATTACCTCAAATAGATATTGATACCAAAGTGGGCATTCTATATCCTTTTTTTAGCGCAATAAATAAGCCGGAGTATTACGCACAGGCATTAGAACTGTGTAAAATAATGTTGGCTACTCATCCAAATGAAGCAAAAGCGTATGCTATTTATGGTGATTTTTTATCCCAAAAAGAAGAAGGATATCGCGATGCAATACTTCAATACAAAAAGGCAGTAAAATTAGACCCCAGTATATATACCCTTTGGGATCAATTGGTGCGCTTGCAAGTTGCTGTAAAAGAATACAGCGCAGCTATTATTGATTGCGATACGGCATTAACATTATTTCCCAACCAAGCAACGTTGTATCTTTTTGGAGGTATTGCGCAATCGCAGTTAGGCAATCATACAAAAGCTGTAAAAATATTAGGTGATGGGTTGGCGGTAGGTTCTGGCAATAAGGCATTGGTGGTAGAAATGTACTCTTCTTTGGGTGATGCGTATAACGAATTGAAGGAATATCAAAAATCAGACTCGGCGTACGACAAAGCCTTGGCAATTAATCCCGACCAAGAATACGTGCTCAATAATTACAGCTATTACTTATCAATGCGCGGCGAAAATTTAGAGAAAGCGGAGCGTATGTCGAAAAAAACGATAGAGAAAGATCCTAAGAACGCATCCTTTTTAGATACCTATGCGTGGATTCTCTATAAATTAAGCCGGTTTGAAGAAGCAAAAGAATATATTCAAAAAGCCATAGAAATTGGCGGTGGTAGTGCTACCGTAATGGAGCATTATGGAGATATATTGTATAAGTTAGGCGAAGCCACTTTGGCGTTAGACAACTGGAAAAAAGCGAAAGAAGCTGGTGGAAAATCGGAGTTTTTAGAGAAAAAAATAGCAGATAAGCGATTGTATGAATAGGATAGTATGGGCGATATGCTTTGCAGCCATTGTGTTTTCGGGATGCAACTTTAAACTAAATCCATTTAGAAGAAAAGATAAAGCAAACACAGTTAAAGAACAAAAAACCACCTCGTCAGCAAAATTAGATAAGGAAAAAGCAGTAATCCTTAAAAAAACACAGCAAAAGCAAGCAACATATCAAAGTTTTTCGGGTAAAGCCAAGCTAAATGCTACAGTAAGTGGTTCTTCGTTGAGTCTTAGTGCGAATATTCGTATCAAATCAGGGAGTGTTATATGGATGTCTATCACCGCAATTGCAGGTATTGAAGTAGCCAGAGTACTTATTACCCCCGATAGCATTAAATTGCTTGACCGCATCAACAACAAATACATCAAAGAAGATTTTCGCTATTTACATACCTTGGTAAGCAGCGAGGTGAATTTTGAAACGTTAGAATCAATACTGGTAGGCACCATTCCATCCACATACTTGATGGGTAATTTGGCTGTAAATAAAGATACAGTTGGGTATATACTGCAAGGAGCATCTACGGGTATGGATTACAGTTTTGCCACCAATGCAAAGCAACAATTATTGCGTTCAGTTTTTAGTGATAGGGTGTATAATCAAAGTCTAAACGTGAGTTATAACGATATATCAGAAATTGATAAACAAGATTTTCCTACGGTAATAAATATATTTTCGGTGGTGGGGCAAGAAAAAACAGAAGCAAAGTTTACGTACGCTAAAATAGAGATTAATAAGGAGCTGGAGTTTCCATTTAATGTGCCCCGTAAATTCGATGAAAAATAATCTTATTTTCGCGCTATGATTTTAAAAGTAGCACGTATTCTTTTGTTGTGTGTAATCATCACGTGTAGTCAGGGTGTGCTTAGCCAGGTTAAAAAGGAGTCGAGCAAAACAACTAAGGTGTACACCAAAAAAGAGTTAGAGCTGAAGAAAAAGCGCTTACTTCAAGAAATAGCGGCTACGCAAAAAATTCTCGATGAAACTAGAGAGAATAAAGAAAATACCCTACAACAATTAGTAGCGCTTAATAAGCAAATTACCGCTCGCGAAAACCTAATCAACACTATCAGTAGTGAATTAAAGGTGTTAGACCGACAAATAACCGAGCGTCAAGCCGCCATTGTGCAACTTTCGCAGCAATTAGTGCAGCTTAAAAAAGAATACTCGGCGATGATTATGTTTGCCCAGCGCAATCAAAGTTCATACAATAAGCTGATGTTTATTTTTGCTGCCGACAACTTTAATCAAGCCTATAAGCGCCTAAAATACATTCAGCAGTTTAATAATTACAGACGTAAGCAGGTAGAATATATAATGGATACGCAAGTAGATTTGCGTACAGCCATAGCCGAGTTAGAGATAAAAAAACAAGGCAAAAACTTGCTACTAAACGACGAGCAAAAAGAAAAAGTAAAATTAGATAAGGATAAGAAAAAGCAAGCCGAATTGGCAAAACAGTTTCAGGAAAAAGAAAAACAACTCCGCAAAGAGTTAACAAAAAAAGAAGACCAAGTACAGCGTCTCAACAAAGCCATTGAAGATGCCATTAAGCGAGAAATTGAAGCCGTAAGAAAGAAAGCGGAAGAAGAAGCACGCAAAAAAGCAATAGCAGCAGGTAAACCTATACCAAAAACGCAGCCTACCAGTACCTCTAATGCGCTTACAGCTACGCCAGAAGCCTTAAAATTGTCAAATGAGTTTGCTGGTAATCGCGGAAAATTGCCTTGGCCAGTAGAAAAGGGAATGATTACCGAAAGCTTTGGTGTACATCCGCATCCGGTACTTAAAGGGGTAATGATACAGAGTAACGGTATTAATATTCAAACCGAGATGAATGCTGCTGCAAGAGCCGCTTTTGATGGCGAAATTCGTTCCGTATTTTCTGTTCCAGGTCAAAATAAGAGTGTAATGATTCGCCACGGAGAGTATTTTACCATTTATTCCAACTTGGTCTCTACCAATGTAAAAACAGGTGACAAGGTAACGGCTAAACAAGTAATTGGTACGGTGTATGCAGTTCCTGGCAAAAACGTTTCCGAAATTCACTTCGAAATCTGGAAATCGTTTAATAAACTAAATCCTGCTGAGTGGTTAGCAGGCGGCGGTTCTTAATAATTATCCATACATTTGTAATTAAATTTAATCATCATGTATCATACTCCATTGCTATTTTTAGGAAGCCTTGGCACAGGCGAAATTATATTAATCGTGTTGGCACTATTGCTAATGTTCGGGGGTAAAAAAATTCCAGAATTGGCACGTGGTTTAGGTAAAGGAATTCGTGAGTTTAAGGATGCTTCTAGCGATGTAAAACGCGAAATTGAAGATAACGTAACCAAGCAACCTGATCAGCCCGAAAAAAAGGATTAATCTTCCCCGTCAATTAACTATACATTCATACCTTAACCATAGGCATTGAAAAATTATTCGTCTCTTACAGAAGTGCGCGCAGATATTGCTGCGAAAGCGATTACTGTTACTGCTCTTACACAATATTATCTTCATCGTATTGAAGAGCAGAAACACCTAAATGCATTTATCGAGGTATTTGACGACGCACTTACACAAGCAGCGCTTGTTGATGAAAAGCTGAAAGCTGGTACCGCTGGTAAACTGGCAGGTATGGTTATCGGTATCAAAGATTTAGTGTGCTATAAAGACCACCATGTAGCGGCATCTTCTAAAATTTTAGACGGATTTACTTCTATCTATTCGGCCACCGTTGTAGAGCGCTTATTGGCAGAAGATGTAGTCATTATTGGCCGACTCAATTGTGATGAGTTTGCTATGGGCGCATCCAATCAAACTTCTTATTACGGTGCGGTAAAAAACGCAGCAGATGTTACTAAAGTGCCTGGTGGCTCTTCGGGAGGCTCGGCAGTAGCTGTACAAGCCGATTTGTGTTTAGCCGCCTTAGGTACCGATACAGGAGGTTCTGTGCGTCAGCCAGCCTCTTTTTGTAATGTAATTGGGTTTAAACCTACTTACGGACGTATATCTCGTTGGGGTATTATTGCCTATGCTTCTTCTTTCGATCAAGTAGGCCCGATTACCAAGAGCATCGAAGACGCAGCATTGTTACTCGAAATAATGGCAGGCAAAGATGGGTATGATAGCACAGCCTCATCTGAAGCGGTACCTGCGTATAGCCAAGAATTGACATTTGATAAAAAAGTAAACGTAGCCTATTTGCCAGAAACTATTGATAGCGAAGGTTTAGATGCGGAAATAAAGCAAAAAGTGCTCGATACACTGGATGTGCTAAAAGGTGATGGGCATACAATAAACAAGGGAAAATTTACCTTGTTAAATCAAGTAGTGCCCACCTATTATGTACTTACCACCGCAGAAGCATCGTCCAATTTATCCCGCTATGATGGGGTTCATTTTGGTTACCGTAGCCCCAATGCTACCGATTTAGAGTCAGTTTATAAAAAATCGCGTTCCGAAGGCTTTGGTGCAGAAGTAAAGCGTCGCATTATGCTAGGTACTTTTGTATTAAGTGCAGGCTATTACGATGCGTATTATGCAAAAGCTCAAAAGGTACGTAGACTTATTGCCAACGAAACCAATGAGATATTGGCGAACAACGATTTTATCATATTGCCAACTGCTCCAACTACCGCATTTGCTTTAGGTGATAATTTAGCAGACCCTATAGCCATGTACTTGGCAGATATTTATACAGTGCAAGCATCGTTAGCTGGTTTGCCAGCAATATCTATCCCTATTGGGATGCACAGCAACGGAATGCCCTATGGTATTCAGATAATTGGCAAGAAATTTGCAGAAGCTGAGCTACTTGCGTTCGCAAAATATTTGATAGAGAGGAACTAAAAAGCTATCTTGCAAAAATTTTTTTAACAAACGTGTAGAAAATCACTCATGCAACAAACGAAAAGCCTACCCAAGCAGTTAAGAAGTTGTTTTTTATTGTCCTTGGGTTTTTTGCCTTTTGTATTATCAGTTAGGGCATCTGATAGTGTAAGTATCGACTCAACGGTTTTTGCTCAACAGCAGCAAAAAAGTGGGTACTCAAAACTCGACACTTCCAATTTAGTAATTTCTGAAAATGAGGCTGAAATATTCGAAAGTACGATTCCTCATTTCGACAACGCAGAGTTTCGACGTCGCTTAGAACTACTTTCTGAGTATACAACGGTTCCTCTTACCTACAATCAGTATGTGCAAACGTATATCGATGTGTATTCATTACGTCGTCGCGAGCAAGTAGGCAAAATGTTAGCACTTAAAGAATACTATTTTCCTGTATTTGAAAAAGTGTTGTCAGATAATGGTTTACCCGAAGAACTTAAATATTTAGCCATTGTAGAGTCGGCACTTAATCCATTTGCTGTATCGCGTGTGGGCGCTACAGGTTTGTGGCAGTTTATGTACACTACTGGTAAAATGTACAATCTAAATATCGATAATTACGAGGACGATCGTAAGGATCCAGTAAAAGCGTCAAAAGCTGCTGCTGAGTACTTTAAAGATATGTACAAAAGATACGGGGATTGGTTGTTGGTAATTGCTGCCTATAACTGTGGTCCAGGTAACGTATCACGCGCAATTCGTAAGGCTGGTGGAGTATATAATTTTTGGGCTATACGCAAATATTTGCCTCAAGAAACACGCGGGTATGTGCCTGCTTATATTGCTGCTACCTATATTATGAATTATGCCAATCAGCATAATATTTATGCCGAGTATCCTAATTTTTCCTTCGATAATGATACCGTAATTCTTAAAAGCATGGTTTCTTTCGAGCGCTTATCTTTTGCGTTGGGAATGAATATGGAAGATTTAAAAATGCTGAATCCGATTTACAAAAAGGGACTCATTTTAGCGTCTTCAACAAATCCTAAATCGGTAGTAATTCCTAAATACAAGGTAGAAGCATTTAATCTTGTTAAAGATAGTCTGTTGAAATACCAGCCTCCTGTTACGTTAGTAACCTATACCGAACCCGAAAAAGCAGTAGTATACAAGGTGCGCAAAGGAGACTATATCGCTAAAATTGCTGGTCAGTTTGGTGTTTCGGTTTACGACATTAAAAAATGGAATGGGTTAGTGTCTAATAGATTATACGCAGGTACATACCTAAAAATATATAAGGCAGATGCTAAAAAAGTTACTTACTATGCTGAGGTAACTGAAAAGAAACAAGAAGAAGCGTTACAAGCTTCTGCACAAACAACTAATGTAGGGCAGGTAGAGAGCAAAGCACAGCCTGTAGTAATTGTGCCTGTTGGGGATTTAAAAACGAGTCTAAAGTCAGCTAACGGAGTTGCATCGCAACCAGCAAAAGCCGCATCTACTAAATCGTATGTTGCTCCTGCAAAAAAGTATGTAGCTCAATCAACTACTACAAAATATGCTCCAGTGAGCAAGGTGTCAAAACCTGTCCTATCAGCAGCTGTTCGCTATCATAAAGTACGCAGTGGTGATACTATTTATGGCATATCAAAAAGATATGGGGTAAGTGTACAGCGTATTATGCGTACCAACGGAATTGCCAATGCGCGTAGCCTAAAAGCGGGACGTGTACTTAAAATTGTAACCAGCAAAGGGTAATTATTACTATGTATACCCAGTGTGCAATCTTTTTATAGTATTATACTACTGTAAGTCTCCCCACTATTTTTTGCTATGCCGATTCGCCTCGGCGGAGAAGCATCTATCTTGTGTTCGTGTTATGTCGAACATCTCTCGGTGCATATCATGCCGAACTTGTTTCGGCATCTCGCAAAACATACATCTGCTTCTTTTGCCAATTGAGCTTATTTATATGAAAACAGCACTACTCCTTTAGGAGTATTTTTGTACTGCAAAAGGAGTATTTTAGGAAGGGCTTTAGGAGTAATTTTTAACATTAATATAGTTAATAATCAATAATTTAAGTATAGTGTTAAATACAAATGTCCTGTATTATCTCTTGATAAATTTGTACTCAACTTAATTTTGAATTAATGGTGTTTTGCTATTTTTGTTTCAAACCTTAAAAAACAAAATATATGTACACTACTCTAAATTTGGGTGTGGACGCTAAGCGTACCCCTCCCTCTCTCTCATTTTTTTACCTACATCGTCTAATTTCCTTTGTTCAGTCGTTCAAAATTAGTCGATACCTGTTTTTGGTAGCGTTGCTTACAATTTGTACGGCGATGAATGAATTAAAAGCGCAAACCATCCCTGTTCCATTACCTGTAGATCCGTATCAGATACCAGTTCCTTTGCCGGTACCAATAATACCTATTGCTACAGGTTGTGCAAATGCAAAAAGCACCTCGCTCGATATGGATATACTCACCCCTAAGTTGGGTGAACAATATAATAATGGGCAAACAATAAACATTGATTGGGAGGAGTGGCAAGCTGCACCATTATGGAACGGTCGTTTTGCTGATAGATATGAAATAAGAATAATCCACAACGGGCTAGAGATTGCCTATCAACGATATACAGATGGAGGTCAAGGAAGTGGTAATAAGCCTCCCACTAATTATGCCTATACTATACCTTGCGATAAAACAGGACCGTTTCTTATAGAAGTTAAAGCATTTGAATCTAAGCTGGTATTTAGAGATTGGCGATTCCAACGTGATTTTAGAGAACGCTGCCGAAAATATTCCGCTTTTGTAGTTTCTCCTGTGCCTGTAGCGCCAACGCCTCAAGTTCATGCGGTGTGTGCAGCGGGGACCTATATTCTCACTGTTCATAATCCATACAGTGCCGATTCGCTCAAATTTTATACTACAAGCAATGCACCTAAGTACTACAAGCAAAGTAAAAACAGCCAAGGCAGCTTTGAGGTAGAAGTGCCAATAGAGCCTAATCAAAGTATAAATACCTTTTTGGCAGCCTATTTTACCAAAACGCCTGCCTGTGTACCCATGGGTAAAGAAAGCCCTGCTACGCCATTTGCAGTGGGATATCTCAATTTAGACCTACTTACAGCATCCGTAGCACCAAGGGATACGGTACTTATCGATCATAGCAGCAGCTGTGATTTACCCACTACCTACTTTGTATTACCACCCAATACGGAGGCTATTAATAAGGTTGTTGATGAGCAATTAGCGTTAATTAATTTTCATAGTGGCGGCTTGGTAAAAACAGAATTAAGAGGGCCTACTGTACAATGGTATGCACCCAGTTGCAATATGGCTGATAACTGTAAAACCCCTGTTAGTTTCAATGGTAATACAGTCGGCGAAAAAGTGTGCAATGCCAATTTGCCTGCTGGTTACGGTACTTCACGTACCTACCAACAATCGCTTAGTTACGAATTACACTTGGCTACTTACAACAATAATAATGTTTTTCAACACTCAAATGACGGTGTTTTAAAAGACTGTAATGTGCCATTGGTGAGTCAAATTACCGTTGCAAAAAGAATACCTGTACCCGATTCAGATATTTTTATTTTGTGTAAAGAAGGTGTACAAACCGTAAACGTACCCAAAAAGGCAGGTTTACCACCCAATGCTGGCGTTATTTTAGAGTGGTACACCTTGCCTACTGGCGGTACTAATGTAAACCCCCATATCGTACCTAAGCAGGGTGGGAGTAACAATAATTTCGGGTTTGATTTTACACAAGATTATCGTGTTTCAGGTGATTATACCTATTATGTAGGCTATAATTTTCAGGGTAAACGCAGCAAAACCCGTGCAGTAATACGCATTGTGGTAGTACCACAGGTGCCTATGGTGGTACGCAACGAGGTGGTAAAAAAACGAACGCCTGCTCTCAATAATCCAAATGAGCCGGGCACATTTACTATTTTAGATCAAGATGTATCGGCGTTTATCAATTATTTTCAGGCGGTTACGGCAGCCATCCCTGCAAATTCTCCAGTAAAAGTGAGTTATAGCTTTTCGGCAGCATGGACACCCGACGGCAATGGCGTAACTCATCATGTAGACGTTACCGATCCTGTAACGCAAAAAACTATCCGGCAAAAACGAGTGGATTATGATAATTTGCCGGCACAAGGGGGCTCTTGCCGTATCTACACCAACAAAATCACGCTTAGGTTTAGCATTAAGCGTTACGACCCTTTAACTGGTAATAGCGTACCCGTACGCACAACCGTGTGCGAGCAAGCCACCCAGATTGTAACCGTGTGCAAGCAGCTATATGCACCAGAGCGTACTGCACATGTCAATTGTAAGGGCCCAGAAGAAGCTTTTTTAATTACCTACCCCAACCCCGAAAATTACCCACGCATGAAATGGTACAAAACCTTAACAGGTTCGGATACAGTTTCAGATGTACGTAAAATAAATGGACAGGATTCTAATAATCCTAATGCCGATGATGACAATAACAGTTTTACCATGCAGTATTTGTATCCACAAGGGCATCAAATATGGTATGTAAGTCATGTTTCGGCATCGGGCAAGGAGAGTGCCCGCTCGGAAGCGATAGTAGTAACCTTGCCTCCTCCTCCGGAAAAAGTAGATGAGGAATATACAGTACGCAAACCTGCCGTAGCTGCTGCCAACGATAGAGATGCCTATTGTACGGGCGATAACCCCGAACCGCTTACGTTCCATGATTTAGATGTGGATATTAGTGCCTACGAAAACCAAGTGCGCAATATATTGCGTGGCTTGCCGGTATCTATACGTGCGCAGGATACCCTTATAGCCGTGTACTGGACCCCCGCCCAATTTATTAGTCATCCTACCGCTACGCCCGAAATTAATAGGGTATGCTATGGCGACCTGTCCGATGGAGAAGAAACCTCGCGCCTTTATATAGCTACTCTGAAGGTATCTTTTAAATTAGCCATACAAGACAATCCTACTGTTAGTTCAGGGTTTATCAATTTGCCTATTAATGGGCCAGACTGTGAAGTGCCTATACGCAATGTAACGGTAATAAAAGCACCTCCAGTTGCGGGAGGTCCTGTACAAACCTGCGAAACCAATTTCGACGACCCTCGTAATACCCCGCAATATGCCAATTGCACAGCAGGTATAGAGCGTGTGGCGGCTTGCCCTAATACACAGTACGTAATTGGGCCGCAAACACCGCCGGTCAGTGGTGCAAGCTATACGTGGAATCCTACTAATGGTTTAAGCAATGCGTATATCAAAAATCCAACTCTTAGTTACAATGGCTTAAGCCAAGGGGTAGGTGCTACTAAAAAATACACGCTTACCATTACTCAACCGGGTGGCAATCAAATATGGTGCGCCATGGTGTACAAATGCAATGCTTGCGAGGGTGCACGTAGTGCAGTTGCTGATGATGTCCCCGAAACGGATGTACTACTTACCAACACAGCGCAACCGGTATTTACTTTATACCCTAACCCAGCGCATAACGATGTACATATTGTATATACCGCTGCTGATAGGGATGCTGAAGTTGCAGAAGTGTTGGTATTTGATATCATGGGGCGCATAGTAGCTCGCAGGGTACTGCCGCAAGGGGTAGTAGAGCAAATAATTAGTACCGATACCTTTGCACCGGGTACGTATTACTGTGCTGTGCAGCAGGGTAGTGTATTGAGTAAACGCTTACCTTTGGTGATTATAAAGTAAATAATAAATAAACCAAGTGCAGCACTGTGCTGCACTTGGTTTTATACAGCAGATGATGAAAAAAGTAGTATTTCTTATAGTTATTTTATGGAGTACAGTTGGTTATGCGCAAAGTTGGAGAGATGTAAAAGGGACTCCTGCTATTGATAATATATCCATTTTCTCGGATTTTATTTTATACCAACATCAACTCTATAAAGAAGGTGGAATTATTCGTGGCAGTTTAAGTTCAAGTATTGGTAGTTGGGATGGTAACAGATGGTCACTGATAGAACAGCCAGATTCTCTCACAAAATTGGATATTTATCCAGATTTATTTACAACAGATAGCAAGAACTTGTATTATATTTTTTCGGGGTCAGGAAACCTTAGATTTAAGAATTTAATATATAAGTACGACGGCAAAACTTGGAAATATATTGACAGTATTCCGCGCGGTTTACGCAAAGATGGCATCAATGAGTTTGTATATTATAAAAATAGACTAATTGTTTCCTCCTATCAACGAATTGGTAACAATTTGTTTAGCTATGCCTATGAATATGCTAATGGAAATTTTTCTCTGTTAATAGATTCCTCAGATAGTGTTTTTGATATGATTGAAGTTATAGAGAATAATTTGTATTCCAATGAATTTGATCGCGATTTTCAAGGCAATCCCTGCAATACCCCCCCATGCGCATATGATGGGACTTCATGGCAAAAATTTCCAAAGTCCTCAAGTAGATACATAAAAAGTATTGTTACGTTCAATAACAATATAACTATAATGGGTCAGGATAGATTCTTAAATGCTGATAATAACCCCTTGCGTATGGTACAGTTATGGACAGGTGCAGAATGGGTATCTATTGGCGACCCAAGCATGTATAGGTACGGAGACGGTAAGTTGCTCACACATAAGGGCGAGTTATATGCCGTTGGAGAATTAGAAGCAGGCGGCGGTTTTGTATTTAAGTACAACGGGCTTACTTGGGATGCCCTAACTCCCGATAGCATAAATGCCCCCGTGCATAATGCGATAGTATATAAAGACGAGCTGTACATACAAGGGGAGTTTACCAAAATTGGCAATCAGGATATTAAAGGCATGGCGCGTCTCCCTTTGCTCAATAAGCTCAATCTGCCACCTACCGTACAATCCGAACAAGTAAGTAGTACCGAAGATATAGCCGATACGCTGCATATAAAAAGCAACGACAGCGATGCCAATGAAGATTACTTGCTGTGCAGCATTATCAACGCACCCAAACACGGCACAGCTACGGTATTGCCAAGCGATGAGCTGTATTATAGCCCCACAACCAATTACCACGGCAGCGATAGCATTACCTACAGTATGTGCGACAGAGGCGGACTGTGTGATACGGCTACGGTAAGCATTACCATACAAGCGGTAAATGATGCACCAGTATGTGTAAGTGATAATGTAAGTACTTTCAAAAATCAAGCTATAATAATTTATCCATTGCAAAACGATACGGATGCCGAAAACCACAGCATCGACCTGCAATTGATTACAACTCCACAGTTTGGAACAGCAAATTTTAGTAAGGATACAATATTTTATACCCCCCAAGTCAATTCTATAGGTACCGATATCTTTTTCT
>CAMTVQ010000006.1:0-83210 GCA_947085255.1 uncultured bacterium
AATACAGAATCAAAGGTGTAGTTCAACCTTAATTGAACAAAACGGTTCGGTAGTTCTCCCGATAGCTATCGGGAGGTTAGAATACAGAATCAAAGGTGTAGTTCAACCTTAATTGAACAAAACGGTTCGGTAGTTCAGCTGGTTAGAATACGTGCCTGTCACGCACGGGGTCGCGGGTTCGAATCCCGTCCGGACCGCTTAAAGCCTCTCAGACGAGAGGCTTTTTTTATTTTATCTCACCTTATACTACATTTGGTTATTCATGACCAACGAGCAGACAGCAATAAAAATCACCTATTTTAGTATAGCAGGAAATACGTGCTTGGCAGTAATAAAAGGCATAACTGGCTACTTTGGAAATTCGTATGCTTTAATAGCCGATGCCATTGAATCTACTGTAGATATTTTTTCTTCTCTTTTAGTGCTTGTTGGCATAAAATATTCTAACAAACCTGCCGATAAAAACCACCCTTATGGCCATGGACGTGTCGAACCTCTAATTACATTTTTAGTAGTAGGGTTTTTAATTATTTCGGCAACCATTATTGCCTATGAGAGCATTAAAAATATTCAAACGCCTCACCAATTACCCAAACCCTACACACTTATTGTTTTGGGAGTAATTATTATTTGGAAAGAGCTTTCGTACCGCTTGGTAATAAAAAAGAGTAAGGAAATAAACAGTGCCGTTTTAAAGGCAGATGCATGGCACCATAGAAGCGACGCTATCACATCTGTTGCAGCCTTTATTGGCATTTCTATTGCCTTATTTTTGGGTAAAGGCTATGAAGCTGCAGACGATTGGGCAGCGCTTTTAGCTGCTGGATTTATCTTGTATAACTGCTACTTACTATTTAGACCTGCTTTGGGAGAAATTATGGACGAGCATGTGTACGATGATTTGATAGCAAATATTCGATCTGTAGCACACAAGGTTGATGGAATAGTAGGTACCGAAAAATGCTTTATTCGTAAAGTTGGGATGAAATATTATGTTGATTTACATGCAACAGTAAATGCAACTATTACTGTTAAAAAAGGGCATGATATTGCCCATTTGCTTAAAGCTGTTTTGCAAGAAAAAATCCCGACACTTGGCAACGTGCTTATACACATTGAGCCAGATGAAGAATAGTGAAATCCGCTTAATCTTATTCCAAACATCTTCTATACGTATCCACAGTTTGTGCCAACGTTTTTTGCCAAGAAAACTTTAACAATTGACTAAAGCCGTTGGCTACTAAAGCAGTTCTAAGCACCTCATTTTCTATCAATTCAATTGTTTTTGCTCTCATATCTTCCGCATCAAATGGCGAAAAATAGTGAGCGCCATCTCCTGCCACCTCGGGTAAAGCTGTTGCATTGGCCAGTAAACATGGACATCCGCAGGCAAATGCTTCTAGAACAGGTATACCAAAACCTTCGTATTTACTCGGAAAAACAAATGCAAGAGCAGAGGAATACAGGTTTTTTAACGTCGAATCATCATTTATGGGTATAAATGTCACCTGATTTTCTAATCCTAAAGCACTGATTGCATTTTTTTCTGCGGCAGAGGCACCTCCACCTCCCGCACATATTAGCTTAAGCTTATCTTTTTTTAACACATCAGCTATTGCTGCCAGATAGGGCAAAAAGTTTTTGTACAACCCTCTGTTACCAACGATTAGTAAATAATTTTCTTTTTGTACTTGTTGGCTTATTCCTTCCACACTAAAAGAATAGCCGTGGTATATTACGTCAATCTTTTCCTCTGGAATATTCAATAGCTCCACAATATCCTTCTTGGTCGCATTAGAAACAGCTATAATTCGCTTTGCCTTTTGAGCAAGTGTCCGTTTAGCAGCTATCACAGTTGTATCCCCTCCTAATTCTGGATACTCTACACCCAATCGCTCATGTATCATATCATGGATAGTAAGTACAAAAGGCTTATTACCAATATATTTAAGAAAATATTCGTCGTAATAAGTAGGGTGAAAAATATCGTATTGCTGTTTGCTAATCGCCCTAATTGATTGTTGGTGATTAAAATTTCTCAGCCATTTTTTGCGTCCTACATACCCACTTTTAGAGTATACATACAGCCATCTTTTGTAGTTAGCTGCCTTTAGATATGTATTGTTTGAGATGATAAATGGCAATTTTACCCACATATTATTTTCTTGCGGAACACCAGTAATCAACTCATAAAAATAGCGGGATATACCACCATATTTTTGGTAAGTAAAAATATGATCGTCGTAGAGGATAGTCATTACGCTTGCAGATTACGAATGTAATTAAAGTCTGTTTGCAATAATGAAGTGCGCTTTTTGCTTTTACCAATCCTGCTAAACATGCCTGGTTTTATTATTTGCTTAAGTATTTTTGGATGGAGTTTTTTATCAGTGAATAAATGCAGATTACCGTAGGTGTAATAGTTTAGTCCGCTGCTTTTTGCAAGTAAATCCAGCGACTTATGTGTGTAAAAGGCCACATGTTGCCCTGTTTCTTGAGCAAAATACCACCAATCGCTTGGATTTGTTAGTGCCTTTTTGGGTTGTATCTCTGTAGAAAACAGGATATTAGTACTGTACTCCAACATCCGTTTTAATTCAGTAACAGGGTCTGGCAAATGCTCAAATACTTCAAAAGCAGTAACTAGCTCAAACTTTGAATTGGCTGGCAAATCAGTTACATCAAAATATTTGGAAAAGGTATTATCACAAAAATCATCTTGTCGGTAATAGTTAAATCCATCATCACGCATCATCCGCACAAACATTCCGTAACCTCCCCCATAATCCAAAAACTGCCCATCGGCATTATACAGTTTGTTTATAATGGCTTGTGTTATGGGCAAATAATGAATATTTCTGGAGATAAGTCCGATATCCAAAGAAGTAATGGCACTCTCATACGACTCTGCTAACCAATATGGCTGCTCCGTTTGTATAAATTGGCATTCTTCGCATTGGTAATAGTTTACTGGGTATTTTCCAAGCACCTTCGCATTAAAGATTACAGTGGTACTTGAATTACATATTTTACAGTGAATAGATGTCATCTTATTTCAATTTTACTTACTAAGTGAGGTTAGCTTATCTAATAATTTCTTTTTTACTTTACTAAACATGCGTACAACTGCCATTCTTCTAGGCAAACCGAAATTCTTCTTCTTCCTGTTCTCATATATCATTCTATCGGCAGACTCAAATTTATTATTGTGTTGGTACAGTTCGTCTTCTACCATACCAGCTACGGCAGCAGGGTGTTCATGCTTAATAATTACATCCTCGCAATAAACATATTTTTTTAACTGCTTAGATACTGCTGTAAATTCGTTATCGCACCACAAGGATTTATAGTTAGGGTGATAGATGTAGCCAAAGCGGTCGTAATACTTTTTGCCTAAAATGCATAGTGTATTTAAATTACTGCCCTGCAACCCATCATTAAACCACAACACCCCATCCGTATCTGGAAATTCATAAAACATTTTTTCGCGAATGATGGTGTCGTATCCTTTGATTTGAGGAATCATATCATCTGACGCTAATAAAAGAACATCAAATGCAACACCTTGAAGATTTGCATTAACTGCCTCTATTTTAGACTTATTATCTCCAAAAAATATCTGCACATGGGGATATTCTTTAACCTGATTAATGACTTTTTCATTATTCATTGTTGCATCGTCAGTATCACAACTTACAATAATGGAATAATTTTCTTGCTGGTGCATTAACTCAATATACTGATTCAGTACTCGAAAAAATTGCGATGGTCTGCCTCGTGTTGGAAACTTAATACAGAGATGAATCTTTTCTACTGCCACTAAATGTGTTCCTAAGTCCACACCAAAATAATGCTGCGCAGAAACAATCTCCTTATTCTTCCAATGAAACAACTTTCTGCCAAGTCTGGCATCTGTATAATCGGTTAACATCCTTTTTTGATGCTTATCTAAATACACTTTAGCACTGCTGTTTCTTGTTTTTCGGTTGATATCTCTACGTATCCAACTGTAATGATGCATTACTATGCAATCAGCTGGCAGGCTATCAATTTTTTGAACGTGACTTGTTGATCGGCTTGGATCAACAGTATGTGGGTACCCCGATATTCCACAAACAGTATCGGAATCTAAACGATGAACAAAGGGGACATAATAATCATCTAGTCCTTCAATTTGCCATTGAGGATACTTAAAATAGGTTTTCATCAACACCACAGTACCGTCGCGACTATCATCTCCGGCATACTGCACTGCCTTAGCAAATCCCTCTGGATCATAAAACTCATCACAATCCATAAGCAAAAAATGTGTGGCTTTTTGTGTTTTTGCTATCTCCAATCCTAACTGTCGCTTACTAATCTCGTTGCGTAAGCCCCTTTCCTTCTTTTTTATTTTCAGGTTTGGTTCATACAGCAGTACTTCATCAATTAGACCTAATTCCTTTAGCCTAATACACTCTCGGTGGCCATCTTCATAGTACTCGCCATAATTGCTCCGCTGCTGGCTAACTGCAATAACTAAGGCTGCATATGGCCTTATCTGTTCTATCGATTTTTGAAGTAGCTCTTCGCCATCAAAAACATTATAAATCACAGCTAATTTCATCTAAACCGTATGTCCTTTTAAGTTAATACCCCTAGCCGTCCTTCTTGCTAAGTTTAATTTACTAATTATAGATTTATTAGCTAAATTAAAAAGTGAGAGATGGCATAACAAGTAAAAAAGCAGCGAAACAGAATAAGGTCCCCGCTCTTTCTTCTTGTAGTTATTTAAGAGCAAGGTAATTTTTCTTTTTTGTTGACCAGATAGAAAATGTGCATTAGCAAATAACGTTAATCGCTTAACCACGTTCCTATGGTTTTCAACTGCATTTATACTATTCTTAGTACCGAAAAAATCTGTTGCATTAGCAGCGTGCTGCCGATAATATACCAAAGGCTCTTTAATATAGGTAACAGCGCCCATTGCCGATGCTGCAAAAACTAACCACCAATCATGAAATAATCCATCGGGTATAGTTTGCACTCGATCTAATACCTTTCTGCTGAACATCATTGCATGCCCCGAAACACAGTTTAGCAAGAGAAAAGATTCGACTCCTGCTCCTTTAAAAAATCTAAGCTTGTCAGAAAAATAGGTATTTAACGACTCTCCATTCTCTTTTATTAGTTCTGAATCATGATAAATTAATAGCGCAGTACCGATATTCTCGACAAGCCGCTCTATCTTGTTTTTATGCCATATATCATCTTGGTCGCATAGCGAAATGTATTCTCCCTTGCAAAGAGACATCGCTTTTTCAAAATTTTTGATGTAACCTAAATTAGCTTCATTCTGATGCACCTTAATGAAGGAATGACTTTTCTGGTATTTTGCCAAAATATCCATTGTTCCATCTGTAGAAACATCATCTACAATAATAATTTCTATGCGGGGATAGCTTTGGTTAACAAGTGAATTTAACTGCTCCTCAAGATGCTTTTGCCCATTATAGGTACATAAAGCAATTGAAACTAATGGCATTTCAGAAACTGTCATTTCTTATTGTTTAAGCCCAAATACAATTTAGTTATTTGCTTTGCCATCCACAAATATGCTTTTGTATTACCAATAGTGGCTAGCACTATTGAACCCGACAAGAAGAAGGAGGTAATTGTAGTTCTTATAGCCTGTGAACGCAAAGCATTACCGTACTTATTAATCAATTGAGTACGCACATTGTAGAATGTTGCATCTACCTTCCCTTTACTTGCATGATACAAATGAAAATCGACTATCCATGCGGTATATCCGCGAAATGCTGCTTGTAAGCACAGGTCGGTACCGTACAGATGGAACCCTTTAAGATTTGTTGATAATCCAAGATTAGCTTCCTTTTTCATCACCATAAAATGCTCGTCTACACTACGCACTTTACAAGGCAAAACTCCCTTTTTTTGAAACTCTTCATCTGCCACGGTAAGTTTATAAACTACCCGCTTTAAGTCGGCAGCACCTGCATTTGAGAGTATTGCCCAATTGTTGTCCAAAATATCTAGTTCTGCTATACGCTGCTCAAGCTTGGCTCTATTATCATACTTCAATAAAATATCTTGGTGACAAAGTATTAAGTATTTCCCTTTTGCTTCGGTAATCAATCTATTTAGCCCCGCATACGCATCGGTTACGTTACGCTCACTATTATCGATGTACAGAAACTCGCAATCCTCGGTGTTGAATCCAGCAGTTACACAAGATTGTACCATGGCTACATACTCCAGTGGTTTACTTACCAATGTTAGTATAGAAAACTTAATTACTGGAGTAAACGCTAATGAAATAGGTGAAGCAGCGTCAGGGTAATTTTGCATACTATTCTGTTTTATGCTGTAGCTCTTGCATACGCAGCAAACGATGATACAACCCATCAGGATTACCTAACAAATCAGTATGGCTACCCCGTTCAATTATTTTGCCTTTTTGTACTACCAAAATCTCATCAGCATGCTGTATGGTACTTAAACGATGAGCAATTACCAGTGTAGTACGATTTTTCATCAAATTTGTAAGCGCATCCTGTACCAAACGCTCACTCTCAGTATCTAAGGCAGATGTAGCTTCGTCTAACAGTAGTATAGGAGGATTTCTTAGTACCGCACGCGCTATACTTAAGCGCTGTTTTTGCCCTCCTGATAATTTATTGCCCCTATCTCCAATAATAGTATCGTACCCATTCTCCGATTCGCAGATAAACTGGTGCGCATTGGCTACACGTGCTGCTTGCTCAATATCTGCTGGTGTAGCATTGGGCATTCCAAAGGCAATATTATTAGCAATGGTATCATTAAACAAAATGGCTTCTTGGTTTACTACTCCCATTAGTGCACGCACCGATTCTTGGGTACACTCTCTAATATCCAAACCATCAATAGTAATTACGCCTTCCTCTGGATCGTAAAAACGTGGAATTAGATCCGAAATAGTTGTTTTCCCTCCGCCCGATGGACCAACAAGAGCTATAGTTTTGCCTTTAGTTAATGTTAGATCTACTCCTTTTAGTACCTGTTTATCGCCGTACGAAAAATGTACATTCTGGAACTTTAACTCGTTGGTGAATTCTTTTATTACAATAGCATCTGGCTTATCTTTTACACCCAAAGGCACATCTAATAATTCGAAAACCCGTGTACCCGAAACAATGCCATGCTGTATATCTCCCAATGAATTGGTAAGCGATTTTGCAGGACCTAATACTTGCGAAAACAAAATGATGTAGGCAATAAATGTACTTGCCGAAAGAGCAGATTGCTGCTCCATTACCAAAGCGCCACCATAAATAAGGATAACCGCAATAGTTGTGATACCTAAAAACTCGGATATAGGTGATGCCAATTGCTGACGTGCAACAATGCGGCGTTGGTTTTTAGAGTACTCGTAGTTCTGATGCTTCAATCTATCCTTTACATACTCAATGGCATTAAATGCTTTTACTACGCGTATGCCGCCTAGAGATTCGTCCAGTAGGCTAATCATATTACCAAAATATACTTGGGCATTATTGGCATAGCGTTTTAGCTTTTTTACCAAACGAGATATAATTATACCCGATACCGGAATTATTAAAATGGTAAACAGCGTAAGCTGTGTTGACATAGAAAACAGCACTGCAAAATACCCAATAAGCGTAAGCGGTTCTTTAAAAAACACCACTAAACTATTGGTAATAGAGCCTTGTATGGTACTCACATCGCTGGTTACGCGGGCTATCAAATCTCCCTTGCGCTGGTCAGAAAAATAACCCAAATGCAGGTGCATTATTTTATCGAAAATAGCACTACGCAACTCCATTACAATATGTATGCGCCAGTTTTCCATAATCCGCTGGCTTAAATACTTAAATAGGTTGCTAAGCATTACGGTGCTTACTAGAATAATACATACAAAATACAAGGCTCCCACCTTGCCGTGTTGGGCTATTATTTCTTGTAAACTATAATAAAACTGGTCTTTAAAATATTGTACAGAGAAACTAAAAACAGGCTTTACTACTATCTGTACAGCTTCATTATTAAATAAAATATCGAATACTGGAATAAGTAGCGTGAAATTGAGCAGTCCAAAAATAACTCCCAAAATAGAGAATAGCACATACGGAACGATATACTTTTGTATAGGCTTGGCGTACTGTAATAAACGAAAGTATATTTTCATGCCGTTGGGCGAAATTTTGCTTGCAAAAGTAAAAATAAACAGGCATTACCCGTTGTTTTTACCAACGTTTTACTGCTTGTTTGGGTAATAACTGATTTATTTTAGTAATAACTGCCGGTAACGAATGGTGCTGATAGGTATCAAACAACTTATCTAATGCCTTACGAGCTTTTCTAATTTTAGCTTTATAGGCTATATATTGGGCATATGCTGGATAGAAAGTAACATCTTTGCTCTGCCACTTAATTAGCCAATTAAACCACAAAGTGAGTTTAAATAGTAGCAACAAAAACCCATCGTAGTGAATGCTATGCATGATAAACTGATTGCGCTTAGCCACTATTTTAATTTCATTGCGCTTATGATATGCCCTTATTGTAGCCGATACGGGATGTCTGCATACTGATTTGTCTTCGTACCAACAGCACCAACCAAGACGCCAAGCCCGTATGCCTAAGTCTAAGTCTTCGGAGTAAAAAGGAGCATAAATTTCATCGAATCCTCCAAGTGCTTGTACTTTTTTTCTGTCTATAAGGGCGTTAGCACCCGATAAAAACAAGGTAGGCAACCACTCGGCAGTAGCTTGTGTGGGCAAGTAATTAACAGTGCCGCGTACTCTTAGCCAACTACTCATGGGATATTTCGCAGCATCTTGTATTACATCATCGTGTAAACCAATAATACGCCCCATTACACCAAATGTGCTCTCCTTTTCAAAATAGTGAAATTGTTGTTCAAAATAATTAGGGAAAAGCACCACATCGCTATTTAGTGCAAATACCAAGTCTTTTGTTGCCGCCATTATTCCCCTATTTATGGTTGGCGAAAACCCTTTATTCTTTTCATTAACAAGCAATATAATTGCTGGGAATTCTTTCTGCAGAAAAGCTATTGAATCATCGGTAGAGCAATCGTCTACTACAATTACCTCATAATCTACAGCTGCATGTTGCAATGCCGCAAATACCGATGGCAGATTTGCTGTCAACAAGCCCACCCCGTTGTAATTAGGGATAACTACCGAAATGCTTTTTTTGTTACTCAATATGTGGGGGATATCTTTCAAAACACAATAGTACTAAAACAAAAAAGACCTGCTGTATACAGCAGGTCTTTTTATACTTTAAAGTGCTAATTATTCTGTAGCAGCTTTTGCTTCGTTTACATTTACGCGACCGCCATCTTTGTAGGCAACCACCCATGCATCCTTAATGCCCATTTTACGCACATCTTTACTAAATTCTTGTGCTTCATTGTAGCTCTTAAAGTAACCTACAGTGTATTTATCTAAACCACCTGCGTTTTCAGATTGCATGTTTTCGTCTTTAGAGATTTTACCTTTAATATCAAAGTTCTGGTAAGCACCTAATTGAACTCTGAAATAGTATCCTGTAAATACATTTTTCTTAGCATTTGATGATTCTCTTTTAGCTGCCTCAATATCAGCTTCCATCATACGCATTTTGTTGCTCGATTCGTTTAATGCACGTTGCAATGAGTCGATACGACGGTTGTCTTTCTTCAATTTTTCAATCTCAGTTTTGTAACCAACAATGTCTTCCTGATAATCCAAGTCCATTTTACGAACAGCTGCAGGCTTCATTTTTTTGTAGCGCTTTAGCTCTTTCTTCAAGGCCTTTTTTTCTTCTTTTGGGTTGCTCTTAGTCTGAGCTGTTGCTATAGTTGATACAGCTAAAACAATAGCTAACGCTCCAATGGCAATCTTCAAATTTTTCATCATATTTATTTTTTAATAAAATTTTGGTTAATTTCTGTATGAGTAAAATGCAATGTTAGTTTTTTTGTGCTTTAAAAGCAAAAAATATACTCAACTTATGTGTAAAAGTATAAGTTAATCACAAAAGCAATACATTTACGCTTCTAAAAATTAGAGCAATGTTAAAAAAAACAACTTATTACTGTGCTATAGCGACTTTTTTATGCTTTTTTGTTGCCTGTAATGCCGTTACCGATAAAATGCTGCGTGCTGGCATGTGGCGCGCCACGCTAACTACAGAAACCGGAAAAGAGATTCCATTTAACTTTGAATTGATAAAAACAGGTGATGGCGAAAATGCACTTATTATTCAAAATAGTAATGAACGTATTCGGGTAGAAGAGACTACCGTACAAGGTGATACCATCTTTATTAAGATGCCTGTTTTTGATAGTGAAATTGTCGCTGTGTTTGACGGACAAATACTAACCGGAAAATGGATAAAACATTTGGCCAACAAAGACGTGGCCATGGCATTTAAAGCAACTCCTACTACTTCGTATCGCTTTGCTACAAAAGACACCTCCACTACTGCCAATATAAGCGGCAACTGGCAAACGCTATTTACAGGTTCTGATAACGACAGTACTATAGCAATAGGCGAATTTAAACAAGAAAAAACGAAAGTAACTGGTACTTTTTTAACCCCTACTGGTGATTATCGCTTTTTAGAAGGCGCAATAGATGGCAAACAACTTTCTCTTTCGTGTTTTGATGGCTCACATGCTTTCCTCTTCACTGCCGAGCTGCAAAACGACAGTAGCCTTATTAATGGTAAATTCTACTCGGGATTTAGCAGTGTAGAAAACTGGACGGCTCAAAAAACAACAAAGGCAATACTTCCAAATGCCTATACGCTTACCTATCTTAAACCTGGCTATAATCAAATTGCCTTTTCCTTCCCAAATTTAGAGGGCAAACTTGTTTCTTTATCCGACACTGCGTTCCAAAACAAAGTAATCATCCTACAAATTATGGGCTCTTGGTGTCCTAATTGCATGGACGAAACAGCTTACCTAACCAACTTTTACGACAGGTACAAAAGTAAAGGTGTAGAAATTATTGGCTTAGCTTATGAGCGCAGTCCAGAGTTTGACAAAGCCGTTGCTAATGTAAAACGCCTTCAACAGCGCTTTTATATCGCCTATCCACTGCTTATTGCTGGCACAAACGATAAAGAAAAAGCGCAACAAACATTACCTATGCTTAATAAAGTGTTGGCTTTTCCTACCACCATTATTATCGACAAAAAAGGAAATGTAAGTAAAATACACACCGGCTTTACCGGACCAGCAACAGGCAATCATTACACCGAATTTGTTACAGAATTTGAAGCTCACATTGATAAACTACTTACCCAAAACTAATTACTTTAGTCCGCTATTATAATCTTATGTATATGTCGAAAAAATGTATTGCCCTTGTGCTTATTATAGCTGCTAGCAGCAGCGTATTTGCTCAAAAAAAGAAAACCAAAAAGAAGCAAGAAACCACGGTTACTGAAACCGTTGTAATAGAAGCTGCTAAACCTGCTTCGCCTACTGAGCCACAGCGCTATGCTGGTATGTACACCAAAAAAGTAGACTTAATACATACCGCTGCCGAGCTAAAATTTGATTGGGATAGCGCCTTCGTTTTTGGCAAAGCGACACTTACACTAAAACCTTATTTCTATGCTGCTAAAACAGTAGAACTGGATGCAAAAGGTTTTAAAATAAATGAGGTAGGTTTAGTGCAAAACAAAACACTTACCCCCTTAGTATATGCATACGATGGTAAAAAATTAGTGATTACCTTGGATAAAGAATACTCCCGTAATCAAGAATTTAAAGTACAAATTGATTATGTAGGGATGCCTGACAAACTGAAAGTAGGAGGTAGTGCTGCTATCACCGCTGATAAAGGACTTTATTTTATAAATAAGGGAGGCAAAAACCCAAATAAACCTCGCCAAATATGGACTCAAGGCGAAACGGAATCTAATTCGTGCTGGTTGCCCACTATAGATGGTCCGCAAGAAAAACATACACAGGAATTATACATTACCGTACCCGATGAGTATGTAACGCTCTCTAACGGATTACTAAAATACAGTACCGTAAATGCCGATGGCACACGTACCGATGCATGGAAACAAGATTTACCACACAGTACCTACCTTACCATGATGGCTATTGGTAAATATGCAGTGGTAAAAGATAAATGGCGCGATATGGAGGTAAGCTATTATGTAGAACCTGAATATGAGCAATATGCCCGCTTAATATTTGGTAAAACACCAAAAATGTTGGAGTGCTTTTCTACCACCTTAGGTGTTGATTACCCCTGGGATAAATATGCACAAGTAATTGCCCGTGATTATGTGTCTGGAGCTATGGAAAACACATCGGCAACCATACATGGTGAGTTTATGCAAGTAGACGATCGTGATTATTTAGACGTAGGCGATGGGAATGAGGATGTTATTTCTCACGAGTTATTTCACCATTGGTTTGGTGATTTGGTTACGTGCGAATCATGGGCTAATTTACCATTAAACGAATCCTTTGCTACGTATGGCGAATACATTTGGGAGGAATATGAATACGGACGTGATGCAGCAGATTATATTGGACAGAGTGATCAAAACGCGTATTTGCAAGGTGGTAAAAACAGTATGAAAACATTGTTCCGTCCAGATTACATGGATAAGGAAGATATGTTTGATTTGTTTTCATATCAAAAAGGTGGTCGTGTGTTGTATATGTTGCGTCGCTACGTAGGCGATGATGCTTTTTATACTTCTTTACGCATGTACTTAGAAAAAAACAAGTTTGGAACTGCCGAAATTGCTGATTTGCGTATGGCTTTTGAAGAAGTTACCGGCGAAGATTTGAATTGGTTTTTTAATCAGTGGTT
Organism: uncultured bacterium; assembly: GCA_947085255.1. Lineage (GTDB taxonomy): Bacteria > Bacteroidota > Bacteroidia > Sphingobacteriales > Sphingobacteriaceae > CAMTVQ01. The sequence continues at coordinate 12,867 of CAMTVQ010000006.1, forward strand.
TACCCAACCTGGGCAACCTGATTTAAACATCAGCTACGCTTGGAACGAAAGCAATAAAACAACCACAGTAAGCATCACCCAAAAACAAGATTTAAGCGTGTATCCATTATATAAATTGCCTATAGATGTGGATCTATATGTAAATGGTGTAAAAAACCGCGAACGTATTTGGGTAACTCAAGCAAATCAGGAATTTAGCTTTGCAAGCACGCGTAAACCTGATTTGGTAAATGTGGATGCCGAAAAAATGTTGTTGTGCACTAAAAATGATGAGAAAACAAAGGAAGATTTCATTTTCCAATACACCATTGCTCCTTTGTATTTAGACAGATATGAAGCTTTAGAAGGATTGGAAAAGTACAAAGAGGAAGACGATGCGCAAAAAATAATTGTTAAAGCACTTAGCGATCCTTTTTGGAACATCCGCTCGGTGTCATTAAGTAAAATTAAAAATTTGAATGCTGCCAACAAAGAGATTGCCTACACTGCAATAGTGGCAATAAGCCAAACGGATGCAAAAGCTGCTGTACGTGCCAGAGCCGTAAATGTATTGGCCACAGAGTATGCCGCTAAAGACCACAGTAGTTTATTTAAGAAAACCCTCGCTGATAAATCGAATAATGTAGCTGGTAATTCGTTGAAAGCCATAGCTAAAAGCAATGTAGCAGAAGCTATGAATGTGGCACAGTCAATAGAAAACACCAAAAGCAACACGCTAAAAACAGCAATAGCCGAAATTTATGCTACCAATGGCACTGCTGCTCAAAACACTTTTTTTGTAACAGCATTGGGCAAATCATCCGGCTTTAATGGTATTGGCTTAATTAATCAATACAAAAATTACCTGCTGCGCATGGATGCTACACTGGCAAAATCGGGTATTGATGTACTTAAAAATATGTATGCCGATGGAAATAGTTATGTAAAATATACCATCAAAAATGCATTGAGCAGTATTGCTAAGTCATATGAATTAGACGATGCCGATAGTGTAAAGAAGCAGGCTGAAGAAGCTACTGCCACTATGGAATAACAAAAAAAGAGGGAGTGTAAAAACACTCCCTCTTTTTTATACTTACAAATCAAACTTTATGCCTTGTGCCAATGGCAATGAGGTACCATAATTAATGGTGTTGGTTTGACGGCGCATATATACTTTCCACGCATCCGAACCCGATTCGCGTCCGCCACCTGTTTCTTTTTCTCCACCAAAAGCACCACCGATTTCGGCACCCGATGTGCCAATATTCGCATTAGCTATACCACAATCAGAACCTTCCTGTGATAAGAATTTTTCGGTTTCTAACATATTACGAGAGAAGATAGCTGATGATAAACCTTGAGGAACACCATTGTGTAAAGCAATGGCTTCATCTAAGGTTTTGTATTTCATGATGTATAAAATTGGCGCAAAGGTTTCTTCCTGTACCATGTGATACTGATTCTCTGCCTCTACGATACAAGGATTTACATAACATCCCGATTCGTAACCCTCACTACTTAATACCTCTCCACCAAAAATTACTTTTCCTCCTTCTTTTTTCACGGCTTCTATGGCATTGGTAAATGCTTCCACTGCAGCTTTGTCAATTAATGGTCCAACTAAAGTTTTTGGGTTCAATGGGTTTCCGATACGTACTTGACCGTACGCCTTTACCAATTTAGTTTTGAAGGTTTCGTAAACATCTTCATGGATAATTAACCTACGAGTGGTAGTACAACGTTGCCCGCAAGTACCTACAGCGCCAAAAACAGTAGCCATCAAAGCCATATCCAAATCTGCTTCCTTACTAATAACGATAGCATTGTTTCCACCTAATTCCAATAAGCTTCTACCTAAACGCTCCCCTACAATTTTACCTACCCGTTTACCTACGCGAGTACTTCCTGTTGCCGAAATTAACGGAACACGTTTATCCGCTAAAAAATTATCTCCTACATAGGTAGAGCCACCCGCAATTAGATTTAATACCCCTTCTGGCACTTCATTTTCTTTCAATACTTTAGCAATAATGTTGTGCACAGCAATAGCACACAACATTACTTTTGAAGAAGGTTTCCACACCACTACATCACCACAAACCATGGCCAACATAGCATTCCAAGCCCATACTGCTACCGGAAAGTTAAAGGCAGAAATTACCCCAACGATGCCTAAAGGATGGTATTGATCATACATGCGGTGCTGCGGACGTTCCGAGTGCATGGTAAATCCATATAACTGACGCGATAAGCCCACGGCAAAATCGCAGATATCAATCATTTCTTGTACTTCACCTAAGCCTTCTTGGTAAATTTTGCCCATTTCATAGGCTACCAATTTCCCCAATGGTTCTTTATACGTGCGTAATTCGTTACCAATCTGGCGAACAATTTCTCCACGTTTTGGCGCAGGAATCATGCGCCATTCTTTAAATGCTTTTTCGGCAGTTTGAATGATTTTTTCGTAATCATCTGCCGTACCTTGTTGTATCTTTCCAATCAATTGTCCGTCGGCAGGAGAGTAACTTTCTATCAACTCGCCTTTGGTATCGAACCAAACAGTACCTGTAGAAGCACCTTTATTGATATTTTTTATTCCTAATTGTGCCAATACTTCATCTATGGCAAAAGTTTCTGTAGCAATCATTATTTAATAAATATGTTGGGGTAAAGGTAAGAAAATAGGGGGCAACAACTTTCGGAAAGCCCAAAAAACAGGAATAATGTCATAGGTTCCTAAGTACCTAATTTTCTTATATTTGTTTTAAGATGAAATCAACAACTAAGGTCCAACCCAAGACTGCATCTTTTGTTAAAGATTTATTAGGCAGTATTCAATTGCCTAAGGATTATAATTATAAGAAAGACTATACAGAATATTTAGTAAAAAAGTATTGAAATAATTAGCCTTTGGTAAAACCGAGGGCTTTCTAAAACCTATCGGTTTTGCTGCCAGTTTAGTACTTTTGCCCGATGAAGCCCTCTATCCCAAAAGGAACCCGCGATTTTTCTCCACTTGAAGTAGCTCGCCGCAATTATATTTTCGATACTATTAAAACTGTGTTCAAAAAATACGGCTATCAGCCTATTGAAACCCCAGTAATGGAAAACCTAAGTACCCTTACCGGAAAATATGGCGATGAAGGAGATAAATTGATTTTTAAAATATTGAATTCTGGTGATTTCTTTGAACCGATTCAAAATTCAAAAGATAAAATTCAAAATTCAAAAGAGGCACTACCCTTAATTTCCGAAAAAGCCTTGCGTTATGATCTTACCGTGCCCTTTGCCCGGTATGTGGTAATGCATCAAAATGATATTAAACTACCCTTTAAGCGTTATCAAATACAACCCGTTTGGCGTGCTGATAGACCCCAAAAAGGGCGTTACCGTGAGTTTTACCAATGCGATGCCGATGTGGTAGGTTCTAAATCATTATTGAACGAAGCCGAATTTGTGTTGATTTATGATGAAGTATTCAAAAAATTAGGCGTTCCGGTAACGATTAAGGTAAATAACCGCAAATTATTATTTGGTATTTGCGAGAGTGCAGGCGTTCCTGATTTATTTATGCCGATTACCATTGCTATTGATAAATTGGATAAAGTAGGATTGAATGGCGTACAGGAAGAATTAGGGAAACTGGAAGGCTTAAATGCTGATTCAATTACAATTATCTCTAAATTTTTATCAGCAACAGATGCCAATAAAAGCATTGCAGATTGCATTAAATCATTAAAGGATTTATTTGGCAACCGTAGCGAAACAGCAACAAAAGGCATTGCCGAAATGGAAGAAATGCTAGGTTATCTCGAAAAGCTCAGACCAGATGCTTCGACTACGCTCAGCATGACAAATCTAAAACTCGACATCACGCTTGCTCGCGGACTGAACTACTACACCGGAACTATTTTTGAAGTACAAGCCGATGCGGGCACACTAAAAAGCAGCATTGGTGGTGGTGGCAGATACGATAATTTAACAGGGATGTTCGGATTAAAAAACTTAACCGGCGTAGGAATCTCTTTTGGTGCTGATAGAATTTACGATGTGGTAGAAGAACTGAACTTATTCCCTACCAATGCTATTGAAGGAGTAAAAGTGATGATTACCAATGCCGAAACAGCAGCAGAAAACACTGCCTTAACTCTATTGAAAACATTAAGAGAGCAAGGAATTGCATCCGAATTATTTCACGAACTACAACCAGGTGCTTTTGGTAAACAACTAAAGTATGCCAACGAAAAGCAAATTCCGTTTGTAGTGGTAATAGGCTCTGCTGAATTGCAGGAGAATAAATTTACGCTTAAGAATATGGAAACGGGAGAGCAGCAATTGCTAAACATTGATGAACTGATTAAGCAATTAAGCTAATGCCTAACGTAATCTATCAAGATTGGGGTTTAATTGATTATCAGCAAGCTTGGGATAAGCAAGAAGCACTTTTTGCCGAAACCATCCGTATAAAGACTGAAAACAGAAGTCGGAAGTCGGAAGTCGGAAGTCTAGAGATAGCATCCGACAACGGGCAACAGACAACAGAAAACTATCTCATCTTCTGCGAGCACCCACACGTATACACGCTTGGAAAAAGCGGCAAGCAAGAGCATTTGTTGTTGGATGAAGAAGGCTTAGAAGAAAAGGAAGCCACCTATTATAAAATCAATCGTGGTGGAGATATTACGTATCACGGTCCGGGGCAAATAGTGGGTTATCCGATTTTAGATTTAGATCATTTTTTTACTGACATACACAAATACCTACGCTTTTTGGAAGAAGCCATTATCCTCACCTTAAAAGACTATGGTATCGAATCGGGCAGGGTAGATGGGCTAACTGGCGTATGGATTGATGGACATGACCTAAACAAAGCCCGAAAAATTTGCGCTATGGGCGTGCGTTGTAGCCGTTGGGTAACCATGCACGGCTTTGCCTTTAATGTAAATAGTGATTTGTCCTATTTCAAAAATATTATCCCATGCGGTATTGATGATAAGGCTGTTACCTCTTTGCAAAAAGAGCTGGGCAAAAAAATGGATATGGAGGAAGTGAAAGCCAACCTAAAGGGAAAAATTGCTACCTTGTTTGAGATGAAATTTAACTAATACATGAAAAAAATTCTAAAATTTACAGGCTATACTTTTTTAGCTCTTTTAGTTGCCGCCAACATTGCCATTTGGGCTTCCGATTCTACTTACATCTACAAAGCATTGGTGTACCAACAGGTAGGAATTGACGATTTGGATCTCTTCGATTACAACGAAATAAGTGCGAGCAGCAAGCCTCAGCCTTGGTTAGTGGCTGCAACTGCTAATAAAAATCCGCTATCCAAAGCCCTGCGAGATACATTGGAGAAATACCAAACCGTTGCTTATTTGGTGATAAAAAACGATAGCATACAACACGAAGAGTATTGGGATGGTTATTCCGATTCTTCACTCACCAACTCGTTTTCGATGGCAAAAAGTGTAGTAGCTATGCTGGTAGGTATTGCCATTAGCGAAGGAAAAATTAAAAGCGTGGACGAACCTGTAGGTAATTATTTACCCGAATTTAAAGAAGGTGAAAAAGCAAAAATCACCATCAAGCATTTACTGCAAATGGCCTCTGGCTTAAGCTTTATGGAGAGCTATTCTACCCCATTTAACTTTACTACCGAAGCCTACTATGGTGCTGATTTAGAGAAAATGATAGGTAAATTGGAGGTAATAGAAGAGCCTGGAACAATTTATCGCTACAAAAGCGGCGACCCTCAAATTTTAGAATTGATATTACGTAAGGCCACGGGTAAAACTATTTCAGCCTATTTGTCGGAAAAAGTATGGCAACCCATTGGTGCCGAGCGCGCTGCAAAATGGAGTGTAGATTATGCTGGTGGGCACGAAAAAGCATACTGCTGCATTTACAGCAATGCCCGTGATTTTGCCCGTATAGGAAAACTCTACTTACAACACGGCAAGTGGAATGGCAAGCAATTAGTTGATAGCCCATGGGTTGCACAAAGCATTGCACCACATGGTCTACCCGATGAGGATGGCAACAAAACGAGCAATGAGTATGGCTACCAGTGGTGGTGCATGACGCGCCAAAATTGCAACATTTTTTACATGCGCGGTTTGGGCGGACAGTATACAGTAGTAATCCCCGAAAAAAATATCATTATCGTGAGGTTAGGCCATAAACGCAGTACCTTAAAAATTGATAATATTCCGGTAGATGTAATTACGATGATTGACGAGGTGTTGAAAAATTATTAAGAAAGATAGCATTATGTATTTCTCCTTTCTTAGCATTGCTCAGCAATATGCGCGTAAAAATTGGCTAATTATTTGTATTTTAGAGGTATGGAATCATTAAAAAACTTAATAACCATTGATAGCGAAATTCTTGGTGGTCAAGCTGTCTTTATGGGTACACGTGTTCCAGTTGAATCATTATTTACGCATCTTGAAAAAGGAATCTCTTTAGATGAGTTTTTGGCTGACTTTCCTTCCGTAACAAAAAATCAAGCTATCACTGTTTTAGAAATTGCTGGGAAATTAATGACGTCAAAAAACATAGAAAAACTCTATGAAACTGCTGCTTGACGAAAATCTACCCAAGCGGCTCAAAAACAATTTTCCTAACCACTAAATACACACAGTAAGAGATATGGGTTGGAATGGTAAAAAGAACGGAGAATTGTTAAATCTGATGATTGAATATCGCTTTGATGCATTAATAACCTTTGATAAAAATCTTCAGTATCAACAAAATTTTACGAAATACACGATTCCTGTTATTGTGCTAAATGCGGTTGACAATACCTACGCTAGTCTCAAAAACTTAATCCCGTCTATACAAAGAAGTATAAGTAAGGGGCTTCTAGTTGGCCCTAATCAAGTTATGGAGTAACGTGTTATTTGCCAATAATAATCGGCGGTGTTCCTTTACCATCTCCCATAATAATTACCTTAGCATTGCTCGAAACGGCAATCTCCTTATAGGCCTTTATCATTTCGTATTGCAATTGCTTATCGCTTAAGCCTGTATTAATAATGCGTTGGTAATCGGCAATACCTTGTGCTTCTACACGTTTACGCTCGGCTTCTTGTCGTTCTTTTTGCAATACAAACTGCATTTTTTGGGCATCTTGCTCCGCATTTATTTTCGATTCGATGGTTGTTTTTACCGATGCTGGCAAGGTAATATTACGCACCAACAACTGCTCTAAAACTAGCCCACGTACTTTAAAATCTTTTTCAATGCTATTGTATATACGTGTTTGAAACTCGTCTCTTTTGGTAGAATACAAAGCCACTGCATCGTAATAAACGGCATTGTCGCGTATTTTTGTGCGGGTAATGGGCCGTACAATGGTGTTGCGGTAATCTACTCCTATCTCTTTCAAAATTTTAGGTGTGCTTTCTGGTCGTACGCTATAAAGTACTGTAAGGTCTATTACTACCTCAAGTCCATCTGCTGTAAGTACGCGTATCGCATCGTCGCCTGATTTATCTCCCTCATCGTGCACACCCGACATGGTATAGTTTTGTGTTTTAATATCAAAAAAAGTTACCTCTACCAACGGGTTAATCGTGTTTAATCCGCTCTCTAATACATCATCTTGCACTTTACCAAAAAGGCTTTTTACACCAACCTGACCTGCCCCTATTATTTTAAACATAGAAGTACTAACGCCAATGAGCATGATTACCACCCCAATAATTTGTACCGTGGTTTTATGTCTGGCGAAATTGAAGTTGTTGCGCGCAACGATGGTAGCTATTGTGAGAATGAGCATACCTAAAATAATGAGCATCATATAAAAGGGTTTAAGCACTAAAAGTATATTTATTTATTGGGAGTTGGTAAAAAACCTTTAGGTTCTAGTATTTATTCTAAGTGTTTAATTATCAATACAAATTCTCCAAAATAATTATTTTTCATATTTCACATAAAGCCCTATCTTTGTTATCCCATCTGCCAGAGTTTAGTAAAATCGTAATTCATGAGTTCTATTACAAAGGCGTTATTCGGTTGTTTAGTGGTGTTGAGTTTGTCTGCTTGCGATAAAGCACTCTTAGACGTAGATTTTAACTACAGCCCTGCTGCTATGGAGTTTACCATAGATTCTACCACAGAAGGTGAAAAGATAGATTTAACTACTACTATTGACAATACTCAAATTGATAGTGTGTTAAAAGCCAACAAAATAGACCGTAATGAAGTTAGTTCTGTAAAACTAACCATGATAACTATATCACCAGATAGCGGTAGTCGTGTAGATATTTTCCGTTCGGTGGATGCCTATCTTTTGGCAACTGGTTTGCCCGAAGTGCTTATTGCTAAGTCTGAGTTTACGACAACGCTCATAGAAGGGGGTACCACAAACATTACCCTTAGCAATGCAGACTTATTGCCATATATCAATAAATCGGCAATGGTATTTAAAGCAACAGCCCAGCCTGGTGCTACTATTAAAGAAAAGTCGAAAGTAAAAATCATGCTTCGCTATACCTTTAAAGGTAAAGTTTAAGCCACTTTCTCCCAGTTAATCTTTCCTGTTCCGGTAACTAAGCCGACTAAATAATTGCGCAGTTCTTGGTGTTGGGGTAATGCCAAATTTGGGTCTTCAGCTATAATTTTTTGTGCTACGGCGCGAGCTTCTTGCAAAATCATTTGATCTTTTGCTAAATCTGCCAATTTTAAATCCAGCATACCACTTTGTTGCGTGCCTTGTAAATCTCCAGGACCGCGCAATCTCAGATCAGTTTCGGCAATTTCAAAACCATCGGTAGTGCGTACCATGGTATCTATACGTGTACGAGCATCGGCACTCAGTTTATTGCCTGTCATCAAAATACAGTACGATTGCTCCGCCCCTCTACCTACTCTTCCGCGTAGCTGGTGCAACTGTGATAATCCAAAGCGCTCTGCATTTTCTATTACCATTACCGAAGCATTCGGCACATTTACCCCTACTTCTATTACGGTAGTAGCTACCATTAGCTGAGTTTCTTCACGTACAAAACGGTTCATTTCAAACTCCTTATCTGCCGACTTCATTTGTCCGTGTACTATACTCACTTGGTACTGCGGCTGCGGAAAGGCACGCGAAATACTTTCGTATCCATCCATCAAATCCTTTAAATCCAATTTCTCCGATTCCTCAATAAGTGGATACACAATATATACTTGTCTGCCTTTGGCAATCTCCTCTCGCAGCAAGCCAAATACCCGCAACCGTTGACTGTCAAATCGGTGTACCGTTTCTATCGCTTTGCGTCCTGCTGGCAATTCGTCAATTACCGAAGTATCTAAATCGCCGTATAATGTCATTGCCAAGGTGCGGGGTATAGGAGTAGCCGTCATTACCAAGGCATGCGGCATTTGTTTGCCTTTTGCCCATAATCGGGCACGCTGCTCTACGCCAAACCGATGCTGTTCATCAATAATTACCATACCTAAATTGGCAAATTGCACTACATCTTCTATTACAGCATGGGTGCCTATGAGTATATCAATTTTACCAGCAAGTAATGCTTCCAATAGTTCTCTTCGTACTTTAGCTTTTGTTGATCCAGTAAGAAGAGATATGGTTACGCCACTACCTTCACATAATTTACTTAAAGAATGGAAATGTTGCTGCGCCAGTATTTCGGTAGGTGCCATCAGGCAACTTTGGAAGCCATTATCGAGCGCCAATAGCATCGTCATGAGGGCTACTATGGTTTTACCGCTACCTACATCGCCTTGCAACAAACGGTTCATTTGGTAACCAGTAAGGGTGTCCTGCCGAATCTCTTTGATTACCCGTTTTTGTGCATTGGTAAGTTCGAAGGGTAGTTTTTCTTTGTAAAAGGCATTAAAATAGTCGCCCACTTTTTCGAAAATAGTGCTTCTGGAGCGTTCCTTACGATTTTTCATGGTACGCAATAGGCGTAACTGCAATATAAAGAGCTCTTCGAATTTTAAACGAGCCTGGGCACGTTGCAAACTTTTAATATCCGTTGGAAAATGAATTTGTTCCAGCGCATCTGCTTTAGAGGGCAGCTTATACTGCTCCAATATATAATGGGGCAAGTTTTCTCGTATTTCGGACTTAGCAGCAATGAGCAACTGTCGCTGCACTTTCATTAGTCCTTTGCTATCTAAATAAAATGCTTTTAACTTTTCGGTAGAAGAATAAACCGGTTGCAAGGCGGTGTTAAGCTCTTTATTACTTTCTGCCAATAACTCTATTTCGGGATGCACCACATTCGGTTCGTTTTTGAAGAACGTAGGCTTCCCAAATACCACATAATCTGCACCCAGTTGTAGCATTTTTTCGATGTACTTATGCCCCTGAAACCACACCAATTCCAAATAACCCGTATCATCTTGCAAGGTGGCAACAAAGCGCTTGGCACGTTTCTCTCCAATAAACCCTTTATCAACTATCTTACCTATTACCTGAATAAAAGGTAGCTCAGATGTTATCTCGTTTATTTTGTAAAACCGCGTACGATCGATATACCGAAAAGGGTAATGCTGCAATAAATCGGCATAGGTAAAAATAGAAAGCTCTTTTTTAAGTACATCTGCACGCTGCGGACCTATTCCCTTTAGAAATTCAATAGGTGTATTAAAAAAATTAGCGGCTTGCATGATTAAACAAAGTAAGGGAAATTTCGGATTGTATGACAAAGCAAAAGTGTGCTATTTTTCTTATTTTTGTATTGCTTACACATTGAAGAAGCAAATACTACAATGAAACAGATTGTGCTACAAGTACCCGATAAGCAGTACCCTTTTTTTATGGAACTTATGGCGAAATTAGATTTTACCATAACAGAATCTGAAGGGTCTGTAGATATTCCAGATTTTCATAAAACAATTGTTTTAGCTCGTTTATCAGAGCTGAAGCCAGAAAATCTCATCAACTGGGAAGATGCTCAAAAACGGTTGGATGTAAAATATGGGGCTTGATAGTGCGTTTTCTATCCATATTGAGGCAAGAGTATTCGATGAGTTAGATGCTACTATATTCTATTACAATTCACAAAAAACTAATTTAGGGTTGCACTTTTACAAGGAGGTTAAGAAAACCTTTGGTGTATTACAAAAGAACCCCTTCTTTCAAATTAGGTATCGAAATATTCGGTGTATTCCTCTCAAAAAATTTCCTTTTCTTGTACACTACTTTATAGACGAAGAAACTAAAAAGATTACCATACTTGCTGTAATTAATACACACCAAAATCCTGATTCAACCTACACGGCTGAGGAACGATAAAACATTCACTTACTGTCTCATGCTGCAACGCCATAATCGCTTTTTGCCCGTATTCTTACTTATTTTATTAGCACTTATTTGGGGTAGTTCGTTCATCCTCATGAAAATAGGTTTGCAAGTATTTACACCCATGCAAGTAGGCACGTTGCGCATGCTGGTGGCATTTATTTGTTTATTACCACTTACCCTAAAACACATTGGCAAAGTAGCACCTAAGCATTGGGGCTGGATTACCATTTCTGGTATAACCGGTAACGGTTTGCCCGCTTTATTATTTGCAACCGCTCAAACTAAACTCAGTAGTTCGGTAGCTGGAGTACTCAACTCTTTAACTCCCATTTTTACCTTATTAATAGCCGCTTTATTTTATGGGCAGCGTTTTGGTGCGGCAAAAATTACAGGCATATTACTTGGCTTTGCTGGTGCAGCCCTGCTTACCATTTTGCGCAGTACTGGTGCGGTAGATACCAACTATCTATATGCTTTGCTTATAGTAGGTGCTTGCGTTTGTTATGGTATCAGTGTAAATGTAATAAAGGTTCAATTGGCAGCTTTACCCGCTTTAGCTATATCCAGCTTAGCATTGGTAGCTATTGGACCCGTATTCGGTATTTATTTGTTTGGATTTACTGATTTTACAACCCGTATAGCCAGTCCACAAGCGTGGAAAGCATTGGGCTGTATTGTTGTATTAGGTGCATTGGGCTCGGCAGCGGCATTGGTATTGTTCAACCAATTGGTAAAGGTTTCTACCGTAATAGTAGCCTCATCGGTTACGTACTTAATACCCATTGTAGCCTTGGGCTGGGGTTTTGTAGCTGGAGAGGCACTGGGCTGGCCACAACTAATAGGTATGCTTACCATATTGGGAGGCATCTATTTAATTAATAAAAAGTAAGTTAGTGCGTAGTCGGTTTTCGTAGTGATTGTATTGCATTCCAATTAAATAATAACACCGCTACAACTAATAATCCATAGGCAGCTATCTGCAAAGGCCCTGAACGCTCATCAAAGTAAAAAAAAGCGACAATAAACGCCGTAATAGGGTTTACGTAAATAATAATGCCTACTGTAGCTGATGATAATCCTTGTAAGGAATACAGGTTTAAGAACAATGGTATAAGGGTAAAACACACCGCTATAATAGCAATATTCGTCCAAAAGTGCAGTTCCATCGGCAAGCTATGGTTTACAAAAAAGAAATAGGGTAGTATCAACATGCTGGATAGCAGCAACTGTGCGGTAAGAATATGAAATTTATTGATGCCTTCTATTTGCTTTTGTAGAATGAGGTACAGCGCATATAGTACCGCTATTACCACCGAGAAAAATACATCTTCGTAAAAACGAATTGCCAACAAACTAATGCTTATAATACTAATAACTATTGCCCACCATTGCTGATTGCGCAACCGCTCTTTTAGTATAAAAAAGGCACACAAAGCAGTAAGTATAGGGCACACCATATAGGCAAAAGCACCAGCCTGCACACTTACATGATTAATTACATAGATAAAAGCAAACCAATTGGTGGTAACCAATAACGTAGAGCCTACAAATAAGTACAGTAATTTTTTATTTTTTTGTTCCCTGTTTTGCTTTAGTTGTTGCCACTCGGCAGCAATGTATTTTCGCCTAAAAATCAAACAGATAAGTGACGCTATACTCACCGACAGAAAGATGCGATAGATTAGTATCACATCCGAGGGGTAGGCCGTTAGCTGTTTTAGGGTAATAGAAAAAAATCCCCAAATGATCGATGCGATAATAGCTGCCAGCAAATACTTCCCTTTGCTGCCCATTACTTACAGGCAATCATCGAAATTTCTACGTTTACGTTTTTGGGTAAACAAGCTACCTGTACGGTTTCGCGTGCCGGAAAATCACTGGTAAAAAAACTACCATACACTTCGTTTACAGCAGCAAAGTCTTTCATGTCCAACAAAAAGATACTGCTTTTTACTACGTTGCTAAAATCCATACCCGCAGCCGTTAAAATAGCTTGCAAGTTGTGCATTACGCGTGTAGTTTCTGTGGTAATATTATCGAACAGGAGTTTACCCGTAGCTGCATCTATAGCAATTTGCCCCGATACGTATAAGGTATTTCCGTACTGTACCGCCTGATTGTACGGACCAATTGGCGCTGGAGCATTTGGAGTATTAATGATTTTTTTCATCACCACAAAACTACTACTATTGAGAGTAAACTTTTGGAAAGTTTAAAACTTTTAAAAAGGGGGAAACACTGTATTTTTAGCCAATGATTCTAATTAAAGAAATTAACGCCAACCAAACCTACCCCATACGCCTAGCAGTACTACGCCCTACAAAAACGCTAGCCGATTGTGTTTTTACGCATGATGATGATGAAAGCACCTTTCATTTGGGTGCATTTTTAGAAAACGACTTGGCTTGTATAGGATCTCTTTACCAACAAAAACATACTCTTTTTAAAGAAAGCAATCAATGGCAACTGCGCGGTATGGCTACTTTACCTCAATATGTTGGTAAAGGTTTAGGTAGCACTTTATTAAAAAATACGGTCGAGATATTGCTTAAAAAAGATACAAACCTACTGTGGTGCAATGCCCGTAGCAGTGCTGTTGCTTTTTACCAAAAAGCAGGATTTAGTATAGTTGGCGAAGAATTTTTGATTGCCGACGTTGGACCACACTATGTAATGTACTTGCGGTTCTAATTCAGAATATTAGTAATCACGACCTCTACACGCGAGTTTATCTGCGCCTTTTCAAAATCGTCGGTTACGATGAGGGGTTCTTTACCACCCAAACCTCTATAGGTAATGCGTTTGGCGTCTATTCCTTTTTGGGTTAAAAAATCACGAATTGCTTCTGCCCTACGGTAAGATAGGCGCTGCAAAAAGTATTGATCGGCCAACTTATTGGTATTGGTATGCCCTTTAATATCTATATAAATACCTGGGTAGTTTTTCAGAAACCCATACAAACGGTACAATTCTGGCTCCGAGGTAGGCTTTATAAGCGACTTATTAGGCTGAAATCTAATATTGTAGAAGTTTGCACGTACACCTACCCGTATAGAATCGAGCGAAAAATTTTGAGACACTTCTGTAGCCGTTACCTTTCGGTAATTTACACTTTCCGATTTTGGCATAAAGCCCTGCCCTTCTACTGTAAACACGTACTTCCGCACAAATAAATTCACACTATACTCACCCGTCAACGAATCGCTAAATACCGTTGCCACTACTTTACCCGTAGTATCTTGCTCTACGGTAATTTTTGCTTTTACCGGCAACATCGTTACAGCATCCGTAACGATACCACTTACCTTAAGTTTTTTGAGTTTTATCGTTTTATCATTCGCTTTAGCTTTAGGCTTTGGCAAACTTACTTCTAACTCAAATCCCTTACCTTTTATGTAATTATCATCTACAACCAAGTAAAAGCGGTCGCCTTTTTCTACTTCAATAGGCTTACTAAAACTATTACCTGGACCAGACGGTGCAAACTCATTGGTGTACTCCATAGCCATACCTGTACGGCTCAAGAGCAGTCTATCATTACGTGAAATATTGCCACGAACGGGTAGTTCTTGCTTGGTTTTTATACAAGCACAGTAAAAAGGGTCGTCTGCTTTATACAGCAACCAATCGTAATCATCATTACTATTATCGGGAGTAAGCTCAAAGGTAAGGATGCCTTCATGAGGTGCTACAAACTCGAACCAATGCGAGTGATGTTCACGAGCAAAGTAATAAATCTCGTCTTTTTTCTTGCTTTTAAACTCCTGTAATCTACCGAACCCTTTACGTGATTTTATTTGGTAACAGGTGTTTACATCCAGTATTTTAGCCTTTGTACAATCGGCATACGTTGGCTCGCGTGGGGTACGCTGTGCCAATAGCATAGAACTGCTGAACAGAAAAAAACAGAAAAATAGGCTTATGCGCATATACTACAACAAGCAAAAATAGAAGAATACAGCATAAATACGCTTAAAATGGCAAAAAGTTGTTGTTGCTAGTGGTTAAATAGCTATTTTTCCTGTGTATACCTTATTTACAGCACCCTGTAAATGTATATTTGAAAATACACCTTCCATTTTTTGGTCAAACTTCACCGTTAACATGCCTCCAAGCGTTGTCACCTTTATGTACCCTTGCTGCATGTTCTTTTTAAAGGCATGGGCAAGTACCGCAGCTGTTACCCCTGTACCACAGGATAATGTTTCGTTCTCTACTCCTCGTTCGTAGGTACGCACCCACAATCCATCCGCTTGCTCTTCCACAAAATTTATGTTAATACCTTCTTTGGCAAATTCTGTATTGTAACGAATTGCCTTTCCTGCTTCTAGCACATTTATTTGCTCTACATCTGTTGTAAAAAGTACATAATGCGGCGAGCCTGTATTAAGAACAAACGCGTCTGCATTAGGGGTAATTTCTGCTACATCTTGCATAGCTAGCTGTACAATATTGGCAGAAATTTTGGCATGATGCACCCCATCTACTGCCATAAATGCTGTTGTATTTTCTATTATGCCCAACTCTTTTGCAAAAGCTACCATACACCTACCTCCATTACCACACATACTACCAGGCTTTCCGTCGGCATTGTAGTAAAGCATTTCAAAATCGAGAGTATCATGATTCTGTAATAGCATTAATCCATCTGCACCTATCCCAAACTTGCGATTACACCAGCGTTCTACTAGTTTATAGTCAGTTGACGGAAACGTTTGCAGCCTATTATCTATAACTATAAAATCATTTCCTGTACCTTCGTACTTATAAAACAAATACTCCATTATTTAGTGCTAGTTGCTGTAATAGGCATTTTACAAAAATAGAACAATTCTAATACTATACTGTTCGTTCAATTGGCATTAAATTTGAAAACTGCGTTTACAAAAAATTAAACCTTTATAAATATGAAAAAAATAGGATTGTTTATGCTTACCGCTTTAGTAGGTGGCCTTGTGGCAGTAGGTGCATACAAATTATTGGAAAAAGATGCGCCACTATCATTTGAAGAGAAACAAAAAGTAAGTTATGCCAGCATTAAACCACCAGTGGTTGATGGAGGCTTTATCGATTTTACACAAGCTGCTGCAATAGCAACTCCTGCTGTAGTGCATATAAAAACTACGTATGAGCAACCCACTGCCGAAAGCAGCCCTAGAGGTGCAGACCCTTTTCGTGATTTTTTTGGTGATAGGGGCTTAGAGGACTTTTTTGGAGAACGACGTGGTCGTGGACCAGCAATAGGCTCTGGTTCGGGAGTAATTATTAGCAACGATGGCTATATTGTTACCAATAACCACGTAATAAAAGATGCTTCTAAAATTGATGTAGTACTAAATGACAAACGCTCGTATAGTGCCAAAGTAATAGGCAGCGACCCAAATACTGACTTAGCATTGCTTAAAATCTCTGAAAAAAATCTCCCGTTTTTAGCCTACGCAAATTCTGACGAAGTAAAAGTTGGGGAGTGGGTATTGGCTGTAGGTAATCCCTTTAATTTAACATCTACCGTTACGGCAGGTATAGTATCGGCAAAAGGTCGTAATATTAATATTATAGGCAGCGAAGACCCCGGTGTAAAATTCCCAATCGAATCGTTTATACAAACCGATGCCGCTGTAAACCCTGGTAATAGCGGAGGCGCGCTCATTAATACACGCGGCGAACTAATTGGTATCAACACGGCTATTGCATCGCAAACAGGTTCGTATGCAGGTTATTCTTTTGCGGTACCTGTAAATATTGCCAAAAAAATAATGAACGATTTGCTGGAGTTTGGGGCTGTGCAGCGTGCATTTTTAGGTGTTACGATAAGTGATGTAACTGCTGCTTTAGCAGAAGAAAAAAGCATAAAAAGCACCAAGGGAGTGTATGTACAAGCTATAGCCGAAAATGGTGCTGCTGATGGTGCAGGTATAAAAGAAGGGGATGTAATACGTAAAGTAAATGGTGTAGAGGTAAATACTGTATCCGAATTGCAAGAACAAATTAGCCGTCAGCGCCCTGGTGATAACATTCCGGTACTTATTGTGCGTGATGATAAGGAAAAGATGATTACCGTAACTCTAAAAAATGAGGATAAAACCTATGCCGCTGTAAAGCGGGTACCCAGCGAAGTGTTAAATACCTTGGGAGCAACATTTGAGAATTTAACTGCAACCGATAAAAAGAGCTTTAAGCTACAAGGTGGGGTAAAAATTGCTGGTATTACGGGTGGAAAATTGCAACAAAATGGCATAAAACCTGGCTTTATTGTTACCAAAATAGATAATAAACCGGTGCTAACTAAAGAAGAAGCCGAAAATATACTGGCTGCAAAAACAAGCAATACCATTACGTTGGAAGGCTTTTATCCACAGAATCCAAGTTCGAGGTATATCTTCTCGTTCAATACAAAATAACCAGATTTATAGTACACAAAAAATCCCCGCTGAGCTATGCTTAGCGGGGATTTTTGTTTATGGGTATGGGTCTATTTCGCCAAGACTGCTTTCAACTCACTAAATGCCGCTTGATTTTTTGGGTGCCATACCGAGTTTACTACACTCACTTTTTCTGCTGAAGTAAGGTGCCAACTAATAGACGCCTTCATTTTCTTTTCATCTTCCGTAAGGTACTGAAAAACCAATTGATACACAGGCAAACTCGTTTGCTGTTTCAATACAGTAATCATATTTTCTTGGTCGTACTGCTGAAAACGTTCCCAATTACCATAAAACCCAGAAATAGGATCGAACATGCGCGATATGAACGAGAAGGATTCTTTGCTCTTTAGTGGCACATCAAAAGGCGTATCGCGTATCTGTATAAACACCACGCCCGATGTGTTTTCTTCCATCCATTTTTTAAACACATTGAAATAACGCATGGTTAATTGTCCGCCCAAATTGTCGCGCAAGCCTGCATCTATTACCTGCATAATAGGCTCGCTTGGCAAATAGGTATTGGGCGATATGTATGGAAACGAAGCCGACATGCGAATAGCACTGGTAAGCAACAACTGGTCGGGATTATTGGCAGCAAAAAATCGAGAAAACTCTATACCGTCTACCAAATCGTAAGGTTCCTTTTGGCTGCCTCGAGGTCTACTTAAATACGCTACTTTTTGAGGAGATATAATTAGTCTGCGCCCATCGTTTATACAACTGGGACTATAGATGATCATTGGAATTTCTCCTCTGGCTTCCGGCTCGGTATATGAAGCTATGCGCTTTGCCAAAAAGCCTCCAGTATTGTTATTTATGGCTTTTTCTAAGGCATATCCCCTATCTTTATAATAGGCATTGCCGCCATCCATCACCTTTTGCAAGGGGATAAAAATATCGCTTACCGCAATGCTCAACGCTATGGGGTTCAATGCATCTCGAGATACATTTGCCAATGCTTGTCGTGTGCTTGGTATCGGTCGTTCCTGCAGTTTTCGCAAACACATTTCTCGGAAATACGTAGCCCCTAAAATACCACCCGAAGCCCCCGAAACAAAAGTGGTATGTTTAAAAAAAGCACCTCTGGTAATGCTATCTGCTACCTGCAAACAGCGTAAGGTAAAGAGTGTAGCTCGCTGACCACCCCCACTGGTACTTATGAGTATCAGCTTAGGTTTTTTACCAGTATTGCTGCCTAATCCCTTTTTCCAATTGTTTAAAATAGTAATTGTTGCCAGACTATCCGAAGTATACAAGCAATCGGTAGCAATCGAATTGATATGCTCGCCGGTATACGGCGCGGGGTTTTTATAATCCATGCCATAGGCGGCACTAAAATTATCGAAAACGCCTACTCTGGTAAGAAATCCGAAAAACAGGATAAGAGAAATCCAAAAAACTGTTTGCCATCCTCTAAGCCAATACGTAACAGCTCCTGTAAGCATCACCACAGTAGCAAAAAGCATCAGCAAACTTGCTCCTGCAGGTATCTGAAAATACTCATTTGCACTAAACCATCCCAAAATAATCAGTATCAGCAGTGCTATTATCTGAATCATCACGGCATTCAACTGATTTCGGGCAATTACTTTTTGCAGCATCTCTCCATTAAAAGCCGGAATATCTTTAGCATGATTGAGTGTAAATGAATGACTGAGGTAGTAAGAAGTATCCCAGCCTGCGCTGCGCGTACGCACACGTTTCCACTCCATATTTGCACCCATTACCACTTTCTTTACCTTTTGCGAGGAGGCAAGCGATACCTTCATGCCAAACAGTTTAAACACATCGGTACTGGTAAATAAAAAGTAACACGCCGCAAGGCTTAAAAAGAGCAGCATGCCGCTATATAAACCCGACAACTTTATGAGTATGTCTTTTGTACTCTGAAACTCACTTTGCGATTGAAAATCAACAATTGAATAGGTATAGTAAACTAAAAAAAGCACAAACAACATCCCATTATTAATAGAAAACTGTGTGAAAGGGCGCTTTAATCCTCCCAAAAACGGAAACAATGTGCCGTAGTTGATATAGGTAGATAAGTTGATGGTTACCAAAAAAGCCGCCAACGAAAAACCCAGCAAAAAGAAACTGGCAAAGCCCACGGTATCTAAATACTCGGGGTCTAAAAACAGGTATGGAATACCAAATTTGCTCCCTATGCTTTGGCTAATAAAGCCAAACAACAGCAACCACAGCAACATACTTAAATGGTTTTGACGAATATTGATAACCAATAACTGTACAGGAAACGATGTATAAATCGATTTGAAATTTTTCACATTTTAAATATAAACACAATTACAGAGTATCTCATCATACAAATTTTAATGTCTTGATTACCAAATAACTAACTATTTTATTTTAATTTGTACTTGACAATCCAAAAACAATTACTGTACATTTGCAGCATCGTTCTTTAACAATACTTATCAAGAAAGGCAGAGGGATTGGCCCTGTGAAGCCTTAGCAACCGGTTCGCGTAAAGCGAAAAATGGTGCTAACTCCAAGTTCAGCAATATGGTTTACCATACTGTTGGCGTAGATAAGTTGACTGAGTTTACTTTAATAACTGCAGATATTAAAAAGCTCTTTCGACTCGTCGGAAGAGCTTTTTTTATTTTAAAGCAATTTGTTTTGAAATGAAAAATGGAATACGCCAAATAACATTCAGCTCATTTTATGAGTGTTTGTGATTGGCTATTTCGTTTAAAAGCATTTTCCGACAGGATATTTTGATGGGTGTTGCCCAGCACGATGAACTAACAAATAGTATTCATCATTAAAAAAAGCAACATGCAAGCAACAACAAAAACAATCCACAGCATTCCTGTAGATCCACTAACTGGCTCCATTTCGGTGCCCATTTACCAAACATCCACTTTTGTACAAGAAGCGCCCGGCGTACACAAAGGTTTTGATTATGCCCGCAGCAACAACCCTACCCGCAAGGCTTTAGAAGACATTTTAGCCGAACTGGAAGGCGGTGCCAAAGGCTTGGCTTTTGCCAGTGGTTTGGCGGCTATAGACGCTGTACTGAAACTACTAAGCGCCGGCGACGAGATTGTAGCCGTAGATGATATTTACGGAGGTGCTTTTCGTTTATTCACCCATATTTATGAAAAATTTGGCATCAAAATTATCTACTGCGATGCCAGCCAAGCCGAAAATGTGGCAAAAGCCATTACGCCAAAAACCAAATTAATTTGGTTGGAAAGTCCCACCAACCCTACCCTAAAAGTCGCAGATATTGAGGCCATTGCTGTTATTGCCAAAGCCAACAATTGCCTGTTGTGTGTAGATAATACATTTGCATCGCCAGCATTACAAAAGCCTATTGAACTGGGTGCAGATATTGTGATACACAGTGCCACAAAATACCTTGGGGGTCATAGTGATTTAATTGCTGGTGCCCTCATTACCAACACGACAGCACTTGGCGAAAAGTTGAAATTTATTCAAAATGCATCAGGGGGTATTTTAGCTCCTTTCGATAGCTTTTTGGTAATCCGAGGTATCGAAACCTTGCACTTACGGGTATTTCAACACAGCAAAAATGCCTTACAAATAGCCCAATACCTAACAACCTTAGAGGAGGTAGCAACCGTGTATTACCCAGGATTAGAAAGCCATCCCAACCATGCCATTGCAAAAAAACAGCAAAAAGCATTTGGCGGGGTTATCTCTTTTAAACTAAAGGACGATACCGAAGCCGCTGCTACTGAGTTTGTAAAAAACACACAGTTATTTCAGTTGGCAGAAAGTTTGGGTGGTGTAAAAAGTTTGATTTGTCATCCCGCCAGCATGACGCATAAATCTATTCCGGTAGCACAACGCCAAGCAGCTGGAGTAGCAGATAGTCTTATCCGCTTGTCGGTAGGCTTAGAAGATGCAGATGACTTGATCAACGATTTGCAACAAGCATTTGTACAAGTAGCAGTGAATGATTTAGCAGTAGTATAATTCGAACAAATGAGTACTCATTAAGCCCCTCTCTATAATGGAGAGGGGTTGGGGTGAGGTTTAACTAATCAAAAAAATGAACAGAAAAAATATCAATATTGGCTTATTTGGCTTCGGCTGTGTAGGCAAAGGATTATACGAAGTACTGCAACAAACACCTGGTTTGCAGGCGCAAATCCTCAAAATTTGTGTAAAGGATAAACTTAAAGAACGTGCTATTGCGGCAAATTACTTTACGTATGATGCCAACGAAGTACTTTATCACCCAGATATTAACGTAATTGTAGAACTTATTGATGACTCCGATGCCGCATTTCATATTGTGAGTACTGCATTAAAAAATGGCAAATCGGTAGTTACTGCCAATAAAAAAATGCTTGCCGAGCACCTGCCAGAACTACTCGAATTGCAGCAAAAATACGGTGCATCGCTACTTTACGAAGCCGCTGCTTGTGCCAGTATTCCCGTAATACGCAACTTAGAAGAATATTACGACACCGATTTATTGCACTCTTTTCAGGGTATCGTAAATGGCTCAACCAATTACATCCTTACCAAAATTTTTAGAGACAACCTGAATTTTGCAGAGGCCTTGGCGGAGGCACAAGAAAAAGGATTTGCCGAAAGCAATCCAAAATTAGATGTAGAAGGCTATGATGCTAAATACAAACTCACCCTACTTGTGGCGCATGCCTTTGGCATTATTGCCCATCCCGATGAATTGTTCAATTTGGGCATTCAACGTATTGGCGAGTTAGATGCCCGTTATGCCAAAGAAAAAGGATATAAGATAAAGCTTTTGGCACATGCCCAAAAAGTAGGCGAAAATATTCTTGCCTTTGTAGCGCCACAATTTGTAGCTCCTACTCATCCCTTTTATTATGTGGATGATGAATACAATGGTGTACAAGTAGAAGGCTGCTTTGCCGACAAACAGTTTTTTATTGGTAAAGGTGCGGGCAGTCATCCTACAGCTTCTGCTGTGCTTTCCGATATATCTGCACTCAGTTATGGGTATCAATACGAGTACAAAAAGCAACAGCAGAACCAGCATCTCGCACTTACACAGGAGTTTGATTTAGAAGTTTTTGTGAGTTACGCTTCTACCGATAGCATCGACATTACTGATTTTAGCAGCATTAGCGAACGGTACCAATCTGTACACGAAAATTATATATGCGGTACAATACCTTTTCAGCAACTAATAGAAGCGGCCTGGCTAAACAGCCCAACTGTATCTGTAATTCTTACCCCACACTGGCAACAACATAAACAAAAAATAGCCGTGCAAAATGAGTATCAATCCGCTGTAAATGAACGTAAATAACTGCTCTATTAACGTTTACTTAATTTTGTACCTTTGTATGCGAAAAATTTCGTGCTTACTTTGCTATATATCCCTTTTTGATGTTAAAAAAATCTGCTCTCCCTCTATTTATTTTTCTTTTTACCCTTACTGCTCTTTTTGGGCAAATAGATGAGCAGTCTTTTAATTATCAGTTCATAGCAAAATCTTCAAAAGATGTTCTTATCCGCAGTCGTTTGGTAGAAGTACGCTGCAGCATTGTTATCGACTCTTTAGGAGATAAAATGGTGTACCAAGAGATACACGAGATTTATAGCAATAGCGAAGGAAAAATAAATCTGCCTGTAGGATTAGGTACAGCCACCTTTAGCTCATTCAAAAAAATAGATTGGTCATCTGGGCAAAAGTTTTTAAAAATAGAACTCGATGAATCGCGCAGCAGCAAGTTTAGGGTATTAGGTATACAAAAACTGAAAGCAGTTGCCGATGCCATTGCCATAGCTCCAGTAGCTACCAGCAGTTTGGTCATGCAAAACAGCGTTACCGTTGTAAAAGGGGATATAGGTTTTACAGGAATAACTGGGGCTACTGGTCCTACTGGATCAAAAGGAAGTACTGGAAGCAAAGGAGAATCGGGCATAAAAGGCGATAGAGGCGAAAAGGGTGTTTACGGTGATACTGGACCCATTGGAATCTCTGGAAATACTGGAGCTAAGGGCGAAAAGGGGGAGAAAGGTGCTGGTTTTACAGGCAGTACTGGAGCGACCGGGAACACTGGCGCTACTGGAGATAAAGGAGATACCGGCCAAGGTAGCACAGGCGAAAAGGGAGATAAAGGCACCACTGGTGAAAATGGATTAAAAGGGGATAAAGGAGAAACTGGACAAGGAAGTACTGGTCAAAAAGGCGATAAGGGGGAAGTTGGTGAGGCAGGCATGACTGGTAAAACTGGCGCAACAGGAGATAAGGGAGATACTGGACAAGGTAGTACAGGTGAAAAAGGTGATAGAGGCACTAATGGCCTGGCTGGAAATACTGGAAGTACCGGAGCAACTGGTAATACAGGACTAAAAGGAGATAATGGTACTACTGGTGAAAAAGGAGACGTGGGGAATAGTGGCAATACTGGATTAAAAGGTGACACAGGGCTTCGCGGAGAAAAAGGAGACACAGGCAACAAAGGTGATAAAGGAGACTTAGGTCAGCAAGGGATTAAAGGAGATACAGGGCAAGGAAGTACAGGAGAAAAAGGAGATAGAGGGACTAATGGTCTGGCTGGAAGTACTGGAAGTACCGGAGCAACTGGTAATAAAGGAGATGATGGGTTTAAAGGTGATACAGGCAGAATAGGCGATAAAGGAGATTTAGGAGATACGGGAATTACTGGTTCAACTGGACCTACTGGTAGTAAAGGCGAAACAGGGCAAGGAAGTACAGGAGAAAAAGGAGATAGAGGCACTAGCGGTCAAGCTGGAATAACTGGAAATACAGGCGCTACAGGTAATACTGGACTAAAAGGAGATAAAGGAACTACTGGTGAAAAGGGTGACAAAGGCGATGTGGGCAACAGTGGCAATACTGGGCTAAAAGGAGATACTGGTTTACGTGGGGATAAAGGTGACAAGGGAGATAGTGGAAGCAAGGGGGACAAAGGAGAGATTGGACTACAAGGTATAAAAGGGGAAACAGGACAAGGAAGTACTGGTCAAAAAGGAGATAAAGGCGACAATGGAAATAGCGGTGCTAATGGATTAAAAGGTGATACTGGCTTACGTGGGGATAAAGGGGACAAGGGAGATAGTGGAAGCAGGGGCGACAAAGGAGAGATTGGACTACAAGGTATAAAAGGGGAAACAGGACAAGGAAGTACTGGTCAAAAAGGAGATAAAGGCGACACTGGAAATAGCGGTGCTAACGGACTAAAAGGAGATACCGGCTTAGGAGTTACTGGCGCTACGGGCAACACTGGTGCTACAGGATTAAAAGGCGATAAAGGAGACACAGGCAGCAAGGGGGATAGTGGCATAAAGGGAGATACGGGGCAAAAAGGAGATAATGGTAAAGACGGATCTGGTAAGAATGGTGAAGGGATTAAAGGAGACATCGGCATTACAGGTAATACTGGGGCAACAGGATTAAAAGGAGATACTGGTAGCAAAGGTGATAGCGGAGCAAAGGGTGATACTGGACAAAAGGGAGACACTGGAAAAGATGGTTCAGGAAAAAACGGAGAGGGTGTTAAAGGTGATACTGGACAAAAGGGGGATAAAGGGGACACGGGCAGCAAAGGGGATAAAGGAGATACTGGCCAAAAAGGAGATAACGGTAAAGATGGTTCAGGCAAAAACGGTGAAGGTGTTAAAGGAGATATCGGTGTTACAGGTAATACTGGTGCAACTGGACTAAAAGGAGACACAGGCAGCAAAGGCGATACGGGCCAAAAAGGAGATAACGGAAAAGATGGCTCAGGCAAAAACGGTGAAGGTGTTAAAGGTGATATCGGTTTTACAGGTAATACTGGAGCAACTGGACTAAAAGGAGACATAGGCAGCAAAGGAGATACTGGTCAAAAAGGAGATAACGGTAAAGATGGTTCAGGCAAAAATGGAGAGGGTGTTAAAGGCGATATCGGTGTTACGGGTAATACTGGCGCAACGGGTGTCAAAGGGGACAAAGGAGACACGGGTAGCAGAGGAGAAAAAGGAACTACTGGTGAAAAGGGAAGTACCGGCAACTCTGGACTAAAAGGCGATACAGGTAGTAAAGGCGACAAGGGTGATAGTGGAACAAAAGGAGCAACTGGAGAGAAGGGCAGTACGGGCGATAAAGGGATTGCAGGAACCAACGGCGTTACTGGAAATACGGGTACACCCGGAATGAACGGAAGCACAGGCACGGTTGGATTAAAAGGCGACAAAGGTGATCCAGGATTGGGATTAAAAGGCAATACTGGTGAAAAAGGGGATAAGGGTGATAAAGGAGATCCGGGACCTGCTGGAACAGCCACCTCTTTTAACGGTTGGGGACTGAGTGGGAATAGTGGTATAATGCCTACTAATTTTATCGGTACGTTGGATAATACCGACATCGTATTTAAAGTAAACAACCAAGATCGCTTGCGTATTACTACCTCTGGGCAAATTTTACCAGGACTACGTATTGGGCAAGATTTAGGGGCTGCCGACTTATCCTTTAAAGACGTATATTTTACCGGAAGCCTAAAATTAGGTGGTAATTCTTTTATCGTGTACAAAGGTCCAAGCAATACCTTAGTAGGTGCCGATGCCGGAAAAGGAATGGGATTGGGTATTTCCAACACACTTATCGGTCAAAATGCGGGTTCGGCACTTAACTCAGGCAGTAGCAATACACTTATTGGTTACCAAGCCAATACCGAAGGCGATTTAAGCAATGCAGCCGCCATTGGTGCAAACGCACGTGTATCTACAAACAATGCGCTAATATTGGGCAACAGAGCCGATGTAGGTATTGGCATGACCGCCCCTACTTCTAAATTAGATGTTGATGCTGGTATTGGTAAAGGCTTTAGTCAGTTTAGGTTAAGACAATCATACACTCCAAAATCAACTGCCGATCCTGCCGGAAGTATTGGAGATATTAGTTGGGACGATAATTTTATTTACGTAAAAACTAAATCGGGCTGGAAACGCAGTTCTCTACAAACTTTCTAATAAACCTACTGCGGAAAAAAAGCATCCTCAATGTGCTGTATGTTGGGGTGCTCGTTTTTGGTAAACAGAATGCCCACAATATCAAAGCGGATTTCGCCGAGGTAATTAGTGGCTTCTATATATGCTAAGGAAGCCTTTTCGAGGTAATTTTCTTTCCGCTCATCTACAAACGATTCTGGATTGCCAAAGGCAGTACCCGAACGGGTTTTTACTTCTACAAAAACAAGGATGTTCTGGTAATGGGCAATAATATCTATCTCTTGCCTGCTGCTACGCCAATTTTGATGGAGTATTTCATAGCCCTTTTGTCGAAGATAATCGGCTGCGAGTAATTCTCCTTCTTTTCCGGTGCTATTATGGGCAGACATGTTATTTTATAGAATGTTACTAATTATTTACTGGTAAAACAGCAACTCATCATCCCGAATTTATTTCGGGATCTAAAAAAGTAGCTGCTGAAATAAATTCAGCATGACACCACTATACGTTGTCATGCTGAGGAACGAAGCATCTCAGAATGACAGCTAAAAATTATACGCTATTACTTGGTAGTAGTAGCACCTATTTGTTTGCCCAGCTTTTCAAATTCCACATCATTGGGTTCCCATAACTCGATTTTATTGTTTTCGATATCCATAATGTGCACAAATTTGCCGTACTCCACACTTTGCACAGTATCTACAATCGTTACCCCATTTTTCTTTAATTCTTCAAGTAGTTTTTCCAAGTTTTCTACGCGATAGTTAATCATAAACTCTTTGGTAGAAGGCTCGAAATATTTCGTTTTCTCGTTAAAAGGACTCCATTGCGTAAAGCCTTTCTTTGTGCTATCAGCACCTTGATACCATTCAAATACACATCCATAATCATTGGTACTCAAGCCCAGATTTTTTTGATACCACTCCCGCACTTTCTTAGCGTCTCTACACTTAAAAAAGATGCCACCAATACTGGTTACCTTTTTAGCCGAAGTAATGTTAGGTCTAGTTGTTATGCTTTTAAAGGCGTAGCCTAAGCAGAAAGAACTGATGATGATTAAGGTGAGTAAGAGTACTTTTTTCATGATTTTTGGTGGGTATATATACTATTAATAGTATGAAGGTAGCTTTTTTGTTAATAAAAAGGGGATGCTGAAATAAATTCAGTATGACGAATAATATAAAATTTTGTCATGCTAGCAAAGTAGGCATCTTCAAAAAATACTATTTTTACTTACTATGAAATTATTAAAATCTGCCGTTTACTTATGGATGCTATTGCATGCCACTAACCTTACAGCACAACAATTACATATTAGAGGATTCTATTTAACCAATATTCCTGTAATAATTGTCCGAATGGATAACATACAAGGAGGCATAGAATACATTGGGGCTGATAAACGAAAAAACATCGCCCTTAACTACTCTTACACTAATGTTGCTGGTGGATTTACGGGAGCAGAAGGTAAATATTATACATTAGCTGCTCGGTACTGCTATTTCACTTCTAAAGTAAGAAGGAATCCTATCTTCTTTGCTCTTTTACCATTTTATAGATTTTCTAGTGTACTTACCCACTATCACGGATATGAGCCAGAATTGATGGGAACTGAAGATGTATTATTTAAAGACAATATGCTTGGGCTAACAACCATACCTTTTGGTAAAAAATTTAAACTTATTGGACCACTAAATTTAGAAACCTCATTAGGTTGGCAATTTATTATTGAAAAAGGTAGAATAGAATTTTATACCGATGAGGGCATTAAAGCCAAAACAAGGTATTTTTCTCCTAAATTTAGAACTATACCTTATATCAATATGGTATTTACTTTAGATGTACTGAACTTAAAACAGATGCTGAAATAAATTCAGCATGACTGAAAACGTGGATTTTGTCATGCTGAGGAACGAAGCATCTATTTTCGCGTATTATATTCTTCGCTGCACTAAGAATGACAAGGGGTTTGTCATGCTGAATTTATTTCAGCATCTCTACAAATCCTAATGCGCCTCCAACCAATTTAGCCCCGTTCCGGCTTCTACCAAAATAGGCACTTCCATTTTGATGGCACTGGTCTTTATATCCTTAGCATTTTAAGCACAATGCCTCTACCGATAGTATATGAAGCCTCCAAGTACTAAAAATTACTTTAGAACTAATTTTGTAATTTCCTGTTTTTCAGTTTTAAGAATATAAATTCCACTGCTCAAGTTTTCTGTTGACAATTGATTACAGTTTTCTTGTTCATAAATTAAGTAGCCCATCATATTATACAGTTTTATATTGGCAGTTTTACTTAAATAAATAGCATTTCCTTCTGTGGGATTAGGATAAATGGTAAACGGCATTGAAAATGGCATTGATAACGATGATATAGTAGTAGTAAAATCTACAAAACTATTAATACACGATGAGCTTAATGAACTTACATACGCAGATGAACCTGCAATTATTTCAATAATATTATTTTCTGCATCAAATAAAGGTACCAAAGAATTGTTTTTACCTAAATATGCACCAAAATTTTCTTCTAGGGCTATTGCCTTATTGATGCCATTACTACAATAGAATTTATCATTTGTAGTATAAAAATAATATGGGTAGGTGCTATTATTTACCTTAGCAACAACAAGCCCATTTATCTTTTCAGAAATACTCGAATAATATTCATACTTAGCATTACTAAGTGAGTCTGGAGTATAAGCAACGATTTCCCCATTAGCAGAGCCTGCAATGATGTATAATATTCTATTTTTATCATAATCATATAAGTCAATTGCGGTAAAATTTTTTCTGTTCGTTTGAGTTTGCTGATACGTTATACCATCTATAATACAGATACTGCCGCATACTACTACTATTTCTTTTGCAGCATCACTATCTAGATTAGCAATTTTTAAATCATTTACAAAACGATTTCGCTTTTACCATCAACATTTCCTATTGCAAAGTTTCCACCCTGAAATAACTTTCCAAGTGTTTTATAGCTTGAATAGTCTAAAAGCAACAAATTATCATCATCACTAATTACCAACTCTTTTATACCATTATTATTAGCATCAGCATAAGCTATCATTTTGATTTCATCAAGCTCAGTTGTTATCGTATTCATCTTAACCAGAGAAATTCCATTATACACTTCAATAGTACCATTATCTAAGCCTACAAAAATTTTAGCAGCCCCTAAGCTATCTTTGTACGCTGCAATTCTGGTTATAATATTGTCGTCGTTGTACATGGAACTTATAACCACGTTTGAATATACTCCTTTCTAACACTATCATACTGCATGATATACCAAAAGGAAGAACTAAACTCAACTTCTGCGCTACAAATAATCTCTTGCTTCCCGTCGTTATCTAAATCAATAAAACAAAATGACTTATCGCCTATACATGATCCCATAATTCCTGATTTCCAGAAATTACTACAATTTATTTCAGCAATATCCAACCCTTTACTCAATACTGCATCTTGTGCCATTAATTTGCTTTGGATTAAAAAAATTCCAAAAAATAGAAGTGAAATCTTTCTGCTTATTTTCATTGTTTTTGTAATTATATTGTATAATAATTTATATAAAGTGCACAATAAAGTTAATCAACTTTAAATAGTCTTTATGCGGTGATGAAATTTATAACACCTCATCCCTATACTATCAATGCGCCTCCAACCAATTAGTCCCCGTTCCGGCTTCTACTAAAATAGGCACCTCCATTTTGATGGCATTTTTCATGCAATCAATAATCAATGGTTTTACCTTATCCACTTCGCCTTTGGGTACGTCGAACACCAACTCATCATGCACTTGCAAAATCATTTTGGTATCGAATTTTGCTGCTTTTAGTTCGCGTTGAAGGTTAATCATCGCAACTTTAATCATATCAGCAGCCGAACCTTGTATAGGTGCATTAATGGCATTTCGTTCGGCAAAACCGCGTACCGTTTGATTGGCAGAATTGATATCACGCAAATACCTACGACGCCCTAAAATAGTTTCTACATATCCCTTTTCGCGAGCTTCTATTACCACATCTGCCATGTATTGTTTAATGCGTGGGTATTGCGCAAAATAATTTTCTATAATCTCAGCTGCTTCCTTACGCGGAATGCCCAAGCTCTGTGCCAATCCAAAAGCTGATTGCCCATAAATAATACCAAAATTTACCGCCTTTGCATTGCGGCGCATGGTACTATCTACTTCGCCTAAGGCAATGCCATACACTTTGGCAGCCGTAGCGGTATGAATATCTTGTCCCGAAATAAAGGCTTCCATCATGCCCTCGTCTTTACTTATTTCGGCAATAATGCGCAATTCTATTTGCGAGTAATCGGCAGAAAGTAATACATGGTTGCTATCACGTGGAATAAATGCTTTACGCACTTCTCTCCCTTTTTCGGTTCTAATAGGAATATTTTGAAGGTTTGGCCCGTCGCTGCTTAAACGACCAGTAGCCGCCACCGCCTGACGGTAGTTGGTATGCACTCTACCCGTACGCGGGTTCAGCATGGTTGGTAGTGCATCTACATAGGTAGATTTCAATTTGCTCAACTGACGGAAATCTACTACTAAACGGGGCACTTCGTGCTTAGCTACTAAATTTTGCAGCACATCTTCATCCGTTTTGTATTGCCCTGTTTTTGTTTTCTTGGCTTTATCGTCCAACTTTAGTTTATCGAACAAAACTTCTCCCAATTGTTTAGGAGAGGCAATGTTAAATTTCAGTCCAGCATGCTCGTAAATTTGTTGTTCTAATTGCGATATGTCCTTTTCTAACTCCTTAGAATATTCCTGCAAAGCAGACACATCTATTTTAATCCCTTCCTTCTCCATATCCGCCAATACATACACCAATGGATTCTCTACCTCATCAAATAGTTTGCGTGCATTCAGGGTGTTTAATTCGGGCTCAAAAACGGTTTTTAGTTGTAGGGTAATGTCGGCATCCTCGGCAGCATATTCTTTTACGGCTTCCAGTTCTACATCACGCATGCTCCCCTGTCCTTTTCCTTTCTTCCCGATCAATTCGGTAATGGAAACAGGAGAATAGTTTAAGTAAGATTGTGCTAAAATATCCATTCCATGTCTGCCATCCGCGTCCATCAGGTAATGCGCCAACATCGTGTCGAATAGTTTTCCTTTTACCTCTATGCCATACCACTTCAACACTAAAATGTCGTACTTAATATTTTGTCCAATCTTTTCGATTTTTTTATCTTCCAAAATCTCCCTAAATTCCTCTACCAAAGCTTGTGCTTCGGTTTGATTTTCGGAAACTGGAATGTAATAAGCCTCTCCCTTTTTTACAGCAAAAGACAGTCCTACCAACTCCACATTATTGGCATCAGTGCCCGTAGTTTCGGTATCAAAGCAAAAAGAAGATTGTAATTTTAATTGAGTAATAAGCTCGCGGCGCTTTTCGCGGGTATCTACCAAATGATAAGTATGCGTCGTAGTTTCTATCGTGCTAAAATTGCTCGGCTCCTCTTCCATCATCTCTTTATCAGAAGCATGTGCAATTTGCGTGCTTTTAAAGCTGGGTTTTGCTGCTTTTACTTCGTTGCCGAATAAATCGGTTTGCACATTGCCGGCTGCTTGCCCGCCTTGTATTTGGAAACTTTGCCCAAAAATACGCTGACCCATGGTGCGGAATTCCAGTTTAGCCAGCAAGGGTTCCAAGCGATCTTTATCAGGTTCGGTTAATTTAAAGCGGCTTTCTTCAAACTGAACAGGGGCATCTAAAATAATGGTCGCAAGTTTTTTCGACATCAATCCTTGATCAGCAAATTGCTCCACGTTTTCACGTTGCTTACCTTTCAGTTCATGGCTGTTGGCGATAATATTTTCCATAGAACCATATCGTTTGATGAGTTCCTTGGCGGTTTTCTCTCCAATGCCCGGAATACCTGGAATGTTATCTACCGCATCGCCCCATAATCCTAAAATATCTATTACTTGTTCTACCTTTTCTATTTCCCACTTTGCCAATACTTCGGGCACGCCCATAATTTCTACATCATTACCCATACGAGCCGGTTTGTACAAGAAAATGTTCTCAGATACCAACTGCGCAAAATCCTTATCCGGTGTCATGCAAAAAGTAGTGAATCCCTCTTTTTCTGCTTGCTTGCAAAGCGTACCGATTACGTCGTCCGCTT
Source organism: uncultured bacterium (assembly GCA_947085255.1). Lineage (GTDB taxonomy): Bacteria > Bacteroidota > Bacteroidia > Sphingobacteriales > Sphingobacteriaceae > CAMTVQ01. The sequence goes on from CAMTVQ010000006.1 coordinate 45,648, forward strand.
CGTACCCATCCGAAGTAATTACGGGGATATTAAAGCCCTGTATCAACTCGAATACATAGGGCAAAGCAATCGACAAATCTTCGGGCATAGACTCACGATTGGCTTTATAGCCTGTAAAATCGGTATGACGCTCGGTTGGTGCTTGGGTATCAAATACTACGGCTATATGCGATGGGTTCTCTTTTCTCAATACCTCTAACAGTGTATTGGCAAAGCCTAATATGGCCGAAGTATTGAGGCCATAAGAAGTAATACGTGGAGTTTTGCTGAAAGCGAAGTGAGCACGGTAAATGAGCGCCATGCCATCGAGAAGGAATAATTTTTTCATGCTATTTTTTTAATTCTGTATATCGGTAACAATCGGTAGTATGATCCATCACCATACCTGTAGCTTGCATGTGCGCATAGCAAATGGTGGTGCCAAAAAATTTGAAGCCACGCTTTTTCATATCCTTGGCAATTTTATCCGATAATTCGGTGCGTGCCGGTAAGGATGCTCTGTCTTTAAAATGATTGACAATCGGTTTTTTATTTGGTAAAAATCCCCAGATATAATTACTAAAGCTGCCAAATTCTTGCTGCAATCCAATGAACAATTTAGCGTTGCTTACGGCAGAAGTAATCTTCCCCCTGTTGCGAATGATGCCAATATCTTGCATCAACCGTTCTATATCTGCTTCAGTAAATTGGGCTACCTTTTGCACATCAAAATTAGCAAAGGCTTTACGGTAACCCTCTCTTCTTTTCAAGATCGTTATCCAACTCAAACCTGCTTGTGCTCCTTCTAAAATCAGAAACTCAAACAGTTTCACATCATCATATACCGGAATACCCCATTCCTCATCATGATATTGCATGTAGAGGGGGTCGTTACCGCACCAAAAACAGCGTTGCTTTGAGTCGTAAGTCGTAAGTCGTGAGTCGGTCATGCTATTTATTTGTATAGAAATTAATATTGAAGACTAATAATAGAGCGCTACGCTATTTTTATGGGCAGGCATACTATAGACTTAAGACTGCTTTTCATTCAACTCATCCCAAAACTCCACGGCTCTTCTAAAGTGAGGAATTACAATGGAACCGCCTACCAAATTGGCAATCATAAAGGTTTCGTACATCTCCGTATTGTTCACACCGGCTTCTTTGCATTTCTCCAAATGGTACTTAATGCAATCATCACAACGCAATACCATGCTGGCAACTAAGCCCAAAAGCTCCTTGGTTTTTACATCCAACGCTCCTTCGGCATAAGTAGTGGTATCCAACGCGAAAAAGCGTTTGATATTAATGTTATCTGTTTCCAAAATGCGTTCATTCATTTTGGTGCGGTAGCTGTTGAATTCTTCTATTAGCTTGCTCATGTTATTTCTGTTAATGCACAAACATACTCAACAAAGGCGGCAGTAGAAATAGCTTATAGTAACTCTTTGGTGGGGTCCCAAAATACACTAGCAAGGTTTTGTATTTGGTTATCGATAACCGCAATCCCTTCGCTTTCTAATAATTCTTGCATAAGGTTTTCTGCACTAAAATGATGTTTACCACTAAGTAAACCATTACGATTTACTACTCGGTGTGCGGGCACAACAAGAGTTGCCGTATGTGCGGTATTCATTGCCCAACCAACCATACGTGCAGAGCCTTTAGTACCTAAATAACTAGCAATAGCCCCATAAGAAGTAACTCTTCCGTAAGGAATAAGTCGGGCGACCTCAAATACCTTTTCGAAAAAATTAGGTTCCATTACTGCTTTTTAGCTAACTGAAAGCTAATGTAGTTAATGTTCTTCCCTTCTTTCAAATACCTTGCCTCGTAAGTTGTTTTGATAGATAAAATTTCATCCAATAATTCCGACTGGTACAAATCGCTGGTTTGTTTTACAGGAGTAATTTTTAGTTCTTCCAATTTCTCTTGAGTATAGGCATACAAACCGTCATTGTCGGTTTTAAGATGCACAATTCCATTTGGGACTAATAAAATGCGGTAGTATTCTAAATAACGATTGTAAGTCAGACGCTTTTTTTCTCTGCGCGAAGTGGGCTGAGGGTCGGGGAACGTAATCCATATTTCGGCAATCTCATCTTCGCCAAAATAGTCCATCAAGCTTTCTATTTGTATGCGCAAAAAAGCAACGTTATCCATTTTCTCCTCCACAGCTGTTTTCGCACCACGCCACAAACGGGCACCTTTTACATCAATACCGATAAAGTTTTTTTCGGGAAACCGCTGGGCTAAGTTTACTGTGTATTCTCCTCTGCCGCAACCCAACTCCAAAATGATGGGATGGTTATTTTTAAAGAATTCTTGATTCCATTTACCTTTAAACGCACAATCGCGTTGAAATACATTGGGGAATGTGGCTATTTCTGCAAATCGTTTGAGTTTATCTTTGCTCATAAGCGCGCAAAGGTAGTATTTACTGATACCATTGGCAATCCTAATATAGCATATACCGTTTATTGTTGAAAACAAAAGAGGGGCTAATTAGCCCCTCTTTTGTTCATTAAAATGGCAAATCACTTTCTGGTGGAGCATCCGCCGCTGAAAAAGCAGGAGCTTCATTTCCCATAGCTGCAGGAGTCGCAGCTGTTCCGCCTGCTTGTATTTTCCAAGCTTGTAAGCTATTGAAATACGCTTTCTTTCCCATCTTATCGGTATATGAACGTCCACGCAAATTAAACGCAATGGTTACCATACTACCTACATTCAATCCGTCTAATAAGCCTACCTTATCTTGCACAACTTCAAACTTTATGTACTCGGGGTATTTTGGATTTTCGGTATATTCTACCACAAACTCACGCTTCTTAAAACTCTCGGTAATTTGCTGTACCGGGCTAATCTCTATTATACTTGCTGTTATTTCCATATTTTAATTAAATAAAAAACTCTTACGCGTTGTGCGTAAGAGTTTTAGTATGCAGTTATACGCTTATTGTACGTAAGTAATATCTTCTACCAATGGTCTTCCTGTTTGAGCTACAGTTGGAATATTAGGTGCTGAAAATTTCACAATTACTGGCGGACCGGTAACCGGTATAAACTCAGCCAATATTTCACTTGGAACAATAGAAACACCTATACCATCTGAAGATCCAGGAATAGTAATTTGATACAACCCACCAGTTATTGTTGCTACATATGGAGGAAACTCATATACAGAAGATAATATACTACCAGGACCTTGATGATTCAAGCTATTAGGATTTGGTTTCATAAAAAATATGACCTTAGTACCATTTGGCGCATCTTCTAATCCTGAATTATTCGCATTAAAATCTCCACGAACTTTTCCTGTAACAGTTGTAGTACCACCACTACCTGATGTTTTGTACAACTGAATAATAGTAGCTGCGCTACGTGAATCACCTATATTTACGTTTGTAGATGTATCTACTACATCACGCAAATCTACTGTATAGGTTACTGTAGTGTGATCAGCAGCTTTTACTGTTACTGCATTTATACCTGGCATTGTTTTAAATACAACACTACCCGATTCATCCGTTTCACCTTGGGTTCTAACACCGTTAGATTGGGTGATAAACACCGTTGCATTTGCAATAATATTTGCGCTGGTTCCTTTACCGATAGATGTACCGTCGGTAGACGAAACAACAACTGTATAAACAACATTACCTGTAGGAATTTCTTCTTTTGGAGTGACAGCCTTTTTTTCGCAACCCATAGCTACTGTAGCTATTACTGCAAAAAGTAAATACATTTTTTTCATGTTAAATTAGTTGTTAGTTGGTTCAGCCACAAGATTAATACATTTAAAGCTATATTCATAATTATTTTTAGCTCCTTGCCTTGATAATTCTGTATTAATCATATGCTTGGCTCAGCAGCCATATAAATTTTATGCCAATTGTATAAGCACCTGATTTTTCTCTACCTTATCAGTAGCCTTAATTTTAATCGCTTTTATTACCGCATCTACTGGTGCTTTAATACTATTTTCCATTTTCATAGCTTCCAGTATCAACAGCGAATCTCCTTTTTTAATTGCTTGTCCCTCGGTTACTAATACCTTTAGTACTAAGCCTGGCATAGGAGCTTTAATCTCGTTTACTTTTGCAGCATTTAGGTTATCCATACCTAATTGATGAAGCAATGCATCAAATTGATCTTTTACGCCAACGGTATATTTATTTCCATTTATGCGTACTACTACTTCTTTAGCAGCGGTATCTATAGAAAGTACTGTAGCACGGTAAGATTTATTTTCGAGCAACACATGAAAATCGTCGTTCTTTAGCTGCAAAATATCAGCATTAACGGCAGTGCTATTTATCGTAACAGTTTCCTTATCAAGGGCTATAGAAAATTCTTTCTCTTTAATTTTTGCGGTGTACATGCTAATTTTAATGTAGGGTAATAGTAGTAAATTTATTGAGCAAAAACATATTGAATAATATTAGCTCCCATTTTTAGTGCTTTTTCGTGTGTTTCGGGTGTATCTTCTGGATACGTACCAAGGTCCTCCCAGCCGTTGCCTAAATCAGATTCGTAATCGTAAAAACAAACTAAACGACCTTCGAAAAATAAACCAAATGCTTGTGGTCTTTTTCCATCGTGCTCGTGAATTTTTGGTAAACCACTCGAAAATTTATACTTCTGACTAAAGATAGGATGCGAATAAGGTAGTTCTACAAAATCTAATTCTGGAAAAACACGCTTCATTTGTGGGCGAATAAACTTATCGAACCCATAGTTATCGCAGAGGTGCAAAAAACCACCCCCAATTAAATAGCGACGGATATTTTGCGCCTCTTGATCCGAAAAAACAATATTTCCATGTCCTGTAGCAAATACAAATGGGTAATTAAACAACTCGCTACTTGCTGGCTCTACAATTGCCTCTTCGGGGGCAAAATTTGTTTTTAAATTATCGTTACAAAATTTTATCAAGTTCGATATGGCCGTTCTATCGGCATACCAATCTCCGCCGCCGTTATATTTTAAACGTGCTATACGATACGATGGATTTGTAAATGCAGCGAAAACCACCAGCACTAATAAAAAAACGATGTAGTGGCACTTTAAGAAGGTACGCATTACCTATTGTTTAAAAAATTAAACTCGAACACAGCAGCCAATGCAGCTGTTTCTGTGCGCAAACGAGCAGTACCCAAAGTTATGGCATTGTAGCCGTTATTCAAAGCAAGTTCTATTTCCTCCGGTGTAAAATCCCCTTCTGGACCTATCAGTATGGTAGCATGTTGATTGTTTACCTGTGCAATAGCATGCTTTTCACCTGTTTCACAATGTGTAATACCCTTTAATCCGTCCTGCGGCTTTTTAATAAACTGGGTAAAAGGAACTGCTTCGTTAATAATGGGTTTATATGCCTTTATACTTTGTTTTACCGCCGAAATAGCTATTTTATCAATGCGCTCTACTTTTATATCACGGCGTTCTGAGCGTTGGCAAATTAAAGGAGTTATTTCATTAATGCCTATTTCTGTTGCCTTTTCTACAAACCACTCTATACGTTCTATATTTTTGGTAGGGGCTATAGCAATATGCAGGTAGCCCTTTTGCTTACCATATTCGGTAATGTGGTTAGTTATATGCAATGTGCAACGTTTGGCAGTAGCAGCAGCAATTACGGCGGTGTAAAACCCTCCTTTACCATCAATTAACTGCACGGTATCATTTACTTGCAAACGCAATACTCTAATAGCATGCTTACTCTCTTCTTCACTTAGTTGGTAAGTAGTTCCAGTAATATCGGGGGTGTAAAACAGTGTCATTTTCGGCTAGTTTATAAACTGCTGCTGGCTTAGCCAACTATCTGTTTGTTTAATCTCCAGTAATTTTTGGGCTACTGATACATAATCGCTTGCTGTACCGCAATTTTCGAAATATAAACATGTTCTACCATACACATAATCCACAGCATTATAAGAACGCAGATTAGCAAGTCCAGTAAGTAATTCACGAATTAAAGCTTGCAGGTCGTTTTCGGAAGTACCGTTGTTTTTAGCTGTTTTTAGCCCCAATTCTGGCACTTCCTTTTTTATGTACCGACTCATCTCTTCTTTTATCTTTTCGTACTTGGCAATTTCGCTACGCTGTTGTTGAGCATATCGCTTTACGCTATCTGCCGTTTCTTCTGCCTTGCAGATAAACAGTTTGCCTGAATTAATATCCAATTTTACCCGCTGTACAATACACAAATGTGCGGTGTCTTTTGTTTCTCTATTATAGCTAATTACTTTTTCGGGGGTTTCGAAATAGCAATACCTATCGATAAATCGCAGCTTTGTAAACACTACCTGATTTAGGTTTACACTATCCAACGGCAACAATACAGTGCCATTTACCAGTGCTCTGTTTTGTTTTAACACAAAAACATAACGCCCATCGCAAAAACCCCAAACGTTTTCGCTTTTGCTAAATGTTCTTGCTTCGTCAACCAATCGGTAACTAATCTGCTCTTCCTTTAAGTCTTTGCCGCATTTTTCAATTACCAGCAGCAGCGGATAGCTCAATCCACGTGATGGTCTATTGTATTTAAATTCCTCGAAAGATTTATAAATGCCTCTTTTTAAACGTAGTGTATCGTCTACTATGGTGTGTTGGCTGTAACCTTTTTCACCCAAAACAGCTAAAAAAAGCAGTAACAGATAAGAGGTTAGTAGTTGCATGTTTAGGTTTGTAAAAGTACTAATTTCACCATTTCCACATTCAACTTTGATTTTTTAATAATACTGCACTCGTAGCCTACTAATTCCTTTTTCTCGTGCAGGTCCGGAATTTTTTCAAAAATTACATTCATCAAGCCAGCAACTGAATCATACTCGTCATCCTCAGGCAAGGCAATGGGCAAAAATTCGTTTACATCACTTATAGTAGCTTGTGCATTCACAATATACTCTGTTGGTGATATTTTTTCAACTACTGGTTTTTCTTCATCGTATTCATCCTGTATCTCTCCAACCAGTTCCTCTACAATATCTTCCATGGTTACTAAGCCTGCGGTTCCGCCAAATTCATCCAACACAATAGCCATCATTGGATTCTGCTTGTGCTGCATTTCGGTAAGCAAATCGCTAATGTGTTTTGCTTCTGGCACATACATTACCGGACGTAAAATGTCTTTTGCAACAAAGGATAGGTTGTCTTTTACCTTCAACAATACATCTTTTACGTGCAGCAAGCCCACAATATTATCCATGTTTTCCTCGTATACTGGCATACGCGTGTAACCTTCGGTAGTCATGCTATCTACAATTTCTTTACCTGTTGCAGCACTACTTATCGCAATTATTTTAGTGCGCGGTACCATTATTTTTTTTACGGCACGCTCATTAAAATCGAATACATTTTTGATAAGCTCGTGTTCTGAAGAATCCAGTACTCCGCTTTCTTTACCTTGGTCTAATAGTAATTGTAGTTCTTCCGAACTATGTGCTTCATGACCTTTTACCGCCGAAACCCCTAATAATTTAAGAATAAACGTAGCAAAACTATTAAGCGTCCATATGAACGGACGGAAAATATAATAGAATATTTGCAGGGGTAAAGCAATAGCGAAAGTAGTACGTACTGGCAACTGAATGGCAATAGACTTTGGTGCCAATTCGCCGAATACAATGTGCATAACTGTAATAAACAAAAACGCTATTGGAAATGCTATTTGATGCGATAGCTCGGGTGCAATATTGAGCCCAAATGTATCGAATGATACCATTATAACTTCCGATACTACTGCTTCTCCTACCCAGCCTAAGCCTAAGCTGGCCAACGTAATACCCAGTTGTGTTGCAGATAGATAGGCATCTAAGTTAGCCACTATGTGCTTAGCGGTAACACCTACTCTACTTCCATCCTTAGCTTTAATTTCTACCTGCGACGAACGCACTTTTACGATAGCAAACTCTGCCGCTACAAAAAAGCCATTTAGCAGTACTAAAAATAGTGTAAGGATTAATTCGCCTATCATGCTGAGTATTGCTTTTTATATGCTTGCATGCAGTCTGTTATTATCTGATATGCTTCGTTTTTCCCTTGAAACGCGTGTACCTCTACTGCTCTATTTTCTAGTATTTTATACTCCCTGAAAAATTGGATGATTTCCTTTTCGGTATTTGGAGGCAATTCGGTGATGTTCGTAATATAATTTACCGATTCATCATGCAAGGCAACGGCAATAATTTTGTCGTCTTGTTCTTGCTTATCTTCCATGTGCATTACGCCTATTACACGTGCCTCAATAATACAACCGGGTGTTACATCCACCGAACACAAAATTAAAATATCCAGAGGGTCGCCATCACCGCATAGCGATTGTGGAATAAAACCATAATTAATAGGGTATTGAACAGAGGAACGAATGACACGATCTAGGCGAAGCAAGCCAGTGGGTTTGTCAACCTCGTATTTTGCCCGAGACCCTTTAGGTATCTCAATAAATCCATGCACAATTTGTGGGCATTTATTACCTGGAGATAGCCCATGCCACGGATGGAGTACTTGTAAAATCGGTTGTGAGGGAGGGCGATCGTCCATATACTATTTCTTAATGACGCGTTTGCGCAAAAAGGTAATAGCTACTGGCACCATGCTTACTAAAATAATACCTATTACGATATACTCTAAGTAGTTTTGTATTTGCGGAAAAGTATGTCCTAAAAAATAACCAGATAGCGTCATGCTGGCTACCCATAAAAAGCTGCCCATTACGTTGTACCAAACAAATTTTTTGTAATCTACTTGTACTACGCCAGCAAAAATTGGCACAAAGGTGCGGATGATAGGCATAAAGCGCCCTAAAACTAAAGCTGCGCCACCATACTCTTGGTAAAAATCGCGTGCACTTTCTATATACTTTTTCTTAAAAAGCAATGTATCGTCTCGTTTAAATAACAACGGACCTGTTCGCTTTCCAAACCAATACCCTACAAAGTTTCCCGCTATTCCGGCTATACTAACAGATAGTACCAAGGTAATAATGGATACGTTTAATACTCCATTCTGTCCTAATGATCGTGCCTCTTCTGAAGTAGCACATAATAATCCAGCTATAAATAAGAGCGAATCACCTGGTAGAAAAAACCCGAAGAATAATCCTGTTTCTGCAAAAATTACAAATATTAATAATGCTAATCCTCCGTATTCAATAATGCTTTTTGGATGCATTAATGTGTGTAAAATATCCCAGAATTGTTCCATCAAATAAAAATAATAAGTTTCAAATATAGCAGAATTATATTGCCCTGCTCGCTATTGTATGTGTATGATTTAGAGTAATTGGCTAATAAACATTGGCATTATGCCTACCAAAAGAGTAATAAGCAAGGCAACACCTAATACCAATTTGTAATTGCCAGAAAGCACTATAGCGACTTTTTGTTCATTTTCGCGCATGTACATGGCTATTATTACTTTAAAGTAATAATAAATACCAACCATTGAGCCAATAATGGCTACCAGTATAAGCCACATATATTGAGACAAAGCAGTAGAGAACAAATAAAATTTACCAAAAAAACCAGCTGTAAGCGGAATACCAGCTAAGGAACACATGGCTACGGTAAGTGCAAATGCCATAAATGGATTGGTTTTGGCTAAGCCGTTAAAACTGGCTACATCCTCGGCACCCCGCTCTTGTTTTACACGTATAAGCACCGCAAAAGCCGTGATAGATGCAATAGAGTAAGCAACGGCATAAATAAAGATGGCATTGGCAGATTGGTTGCCCAATGCCAATATTGCCAGCAACATATACCCCGCATGTGAAACGCTGGAGTACGCCAATATGCGTTTAAAACTTTGCTGATACACGGCAGTAATATTTCCGATAATAAGCGTAAGTACTGCCATAGTAGCTAAAATAGGTGCCCAGAATTCGCTTACAGAAGCAAAGCACACCATAAAGAGACGCAAAAAAGCAGCAAAACCTGCTGTTTTTACAACGGTAGACATAAAGGAAGTAATAAGCGTTGGTGCTCCTTCGTACACATCTGGTGCCCAAAAATGAAACGGGGCTGCCGACACTTTAAAGGAAAGTCCTACCAACATCATGGCGATACCTGCATATAAAATAGGTTTATTTTGTCCGCTGTTTACTGCCGTAGCTATTTCCTCAAGGTTAAAAGAACCCGTAGCACCGTATACCAATGCAATACCAAATAATAAGAAACCTGTAGCAAAAGCACCCATTAAGAAATATTTCAATGCTGCCTCGTTCGAAAAGGTATCACGTTTGCGAATACCTGCCAATATGTATAAACTTACCGACATGATTTCGATACCCATAAACAACATGGATAAATTTTGGAACGATACCATGATAACTACACCCGCCAAAGCAAATAAAATTAGGGTGTAATACTCAGCCACATTTTGACTAATGCGCTCGAAATAATCTTTAGAAAGCAGTATAATTAAAAACGTAGAGAAGATAGTTAAGCCAGCAAAAGCTACCGCAAAATTATCGTAACGCATCATTTCGTTGTAGTAATACCAATCGGTATTCCAATCGAGGGCATTAGCTACAAATGCAGCTGCCAAACCCAACAACGTAAGTGGCAACAATGCCTTTTGTGCTTTGTACAACCCTGCAAACAGTACAACAACGGCAAGAATGGATATAATAATTAATGCTGACATGCTTCTTTCTATTACTTAGGCATTACTGCCAACTTTAAACTTACTTTATCTAACAAATTACTTACAGCTGCATCCGAAATAACCAACAATGGCTTTGGATACACCCCAATAACCACTACTGCAGCAACAATAGTGAACAATACCACCTTTTCTGTAAACTGTATGTCGGTAAACTTTTCGGTAACGCTATTGGTTTCGCCCAACATTACCTGTTGATACATGCGCAACATATATACTGCACCCAAAATAATAGTTAATCCTGCAAATACACCGTACCAAGTATTATATTGATACACGCCATTCAATAACAAAAATTCACCAATAAACCCGTTGGTAAGGGGCAATGCTACTGTACCTAAAAGTATTACCACAAAACAAATGGCTAATGTTGGCGCCTTGTGTACTATACCTCCTAAGTCGGCAAGCGTACGTGTTTTAGTTTGAGAAAAAACAATATCGATGATAAAGAACATACCCACCACATTTATACCGTGGCTAAGCATTTGAATCATTGCTCCTTGCAATCCTTGCACATTATCTGAAAATACTCCGGCAGCTATTAAGCCTACGTGACCGATAGAAGAGTAAGCTATCAAACGCTTCATATCTTTTTGAGTAAATGCAATGATAGCTGCATAGATAATACCTATGATAGACAAAAACATTGCCGTAGAACTCCATTGTGCTACTCCTGTAGGAATAAGCGGCAACATCCAACGAATAACACCATAAATACCCATTTTTAGCATAATGCCCGAAAGCAACATAGTGCCTGCAGTAGGTGCTTCGGTATACGTATCTGGCTGCCAAGTATGAAACGGAAATATGGGCATTTTAATAGCAAAGGCAATAAAGAATGCCCAAAACAACCAGCACTGCTGATCGGCGCTTAACTGAAGTGCATAAAATGCATCTATATCAAATGTATGTGTGCCTGGAGTTTGTAGATACAGATAAATAATACCTACCAACATAAATAAGCTACCTACTATGGTATAAATAAAGAACTTCAACGTTACGGCAATACGACGCTCGCCACCCCATATCGCAGCAATAAAATAAATAGGGATTAAGGCTGCTTCCCAAGCTACGTAAAACAAGAAAGCATCTAATGAGGTAAATACGCCAATTAACCCCGCTTGCATAAACAATATAAGAGCATAAAAAGCCGAGGCGTTGTTATATGTATGCTTAAATGTAGAAAGAATAATAAGCGGCACTAAAAAAGCGGTAAGCAATACCAACAGCAAGCTAATGCCATCCATTCCTATTCTAAAATTGATGCCCAAAGAAGCTACCCATGGCATATTTAGTGCAAACTGAGTACTGGCATCGGGCACAAAGGTGCAGGCTGCATAGGCTGCAATGCCCAATTCTACTAGCGAAAATACAAATGCTACTCTTTTAGCTGCTGCTCCATTGATAAATACCAACAATAGCGCGGCAACAAGTGGCAAAAAAATAAGTAAGGCTGTGATCATTATCAGATAGTCAACTTTAAAAAATTATCAATTACATCACCCAAAAACTCCATACGAGTATTCCGATAATACCTATTACCATAGCAAAAATGTAAAATCCTATAGTTCCCGTTTGCAATAAGCGCAGGTTCTTAGAACTTACATTTACCGATTTAGCTGTTCCATTTACCAAGCCATCAATACCCATTACATCTACAAAACGGTAAAAAATATTCGATAACTTATCGAGTGGTAGAGTTATTAGTAGGGCATATGTTTCGTCCACATAATACTTGTTCAAACTTAATCGATGCAAAAAAGAGATAGGAGCAGTATCGGAAGCAGGTATCGTGGCGTTTCTGCCAAAGCGTACCCAAGCAATTGAAATAGCAACAAGTACCCCAATTACCGATACACCCATTAATACATATTCTGTTTCGTGGCTTAGCGGCTGGTGTGTAGCCTGCAATGCCTTAGAACCTTCAAAAACAGGAGCCAAAAATGCTTCTAAATAATGTGTGCCCCCTAATACTTCGGGAACGCCTATAAAACCACCAAATACCGAAAGCACAGCAAGTACGATAAGTGGAATAGTCATGCTCCACGGCGACTCGTGCAAATGATGTTTTTGTTCTTCAGTACCTCTAAACGCACCATAAAAGGTAACGAATACCATACGGAACATATAGTAAGCAGTCATTAGTGCACCAATTACCCCTAATACCCAAAGGATAGGGTTATGTTCGAATACATGCGCTAAAATTTCGTCTTTAGAGAAAAAGCCCGAAAATGGTGGAATACCTGCAATAGCAATAGTTGCCAATAGCATAGTGATAAATGTAATAGGAAGTGCTTTTTTCAAACCTCCCATGTTGCGAATATCCTGCTCGCCACTTATAGCATGGATAACGCTACCTGCTCCTAAGAATAACAATGCTTTGAAAAATGCATGGGTCATTAAGTGGAATACCGAACCTGTAAAAGCACCTACTCCCAATCCCAAAAACATATACCCTAACTGACTAACTGTAGAATACGCCAATATTTTTTTGATATCCGTTTGTGTAATAGCAATGGTGGCGGCTACTAACGCTGTTGCTAAACCTACAATTGCAATTATACTCATGGTAAGCGGAGACATTACAAAAAGTATATTGGAGCGTGCAATCATATAAATACCTGCCGTAACCATCGTTGCCGCATGTATCAATGCCGAAACTGGTGTTGGACCCGCCATGGCATCAGGCAACCAGGTGTACAATGGTATTTGAGCCGACTTGCCTGTAGCACCTACAAAAAGCAATAGTGTAATGGCTGTAAGCAGTACACTTCCCGAAGCAAAATTGCCAGCGCCTGAAAAAACATCAGCGTAAGAGACGCTTCCAAAATTTTCGAAGATTAAGAATATACCCAACAAAAATCCCAAGTCGCCCACACGGTTCATAATGAATGCTTTTTTTGCTGCATCATTGTAGCTGTGGTTTTTAAACCAAAAACCTATCAACAAATACGAGCATAAGCCTACGCCTTCCCAACCTATAAACATGATTACGTAATTGGCACCTAATACCAATAGCAACATGAAGAATACGAATAAGTTAAGGTAAGAGAAGAAACGGGCGAAACCTTCATCATCGTGCATATACCCTGCCGAGTAAATATGAATAAGCGAGCCTACTCCTGTAATTACCAATAGCATGATGCAGGTAAGCGGATCTACCAAAAATTCGAAAGGTATATTTAAAAATCCTACGTGTATCCAATCGAATAAATTGATGGTAAACGACTTTATTTCTGAATGTAGTATTTCGTTAAATATGCCTAAGCTTAACCCAAATGCACCAATAATAACGCAGCTACCAATAATTCCTACAATGGTTTTAGGCAAGAATTTGCCCAATAAGCCATTTATTAAAAACCCTATAAAAGGTAATACTGGTATTAACCAAACTAAATCTATCATGCTATTTTTACCACTTTAATTTGTTCAACACATTAATATCTATAGAGCGTGTATTGCGATAGATCATCACGATTATGGCTAAGCCCACAGCTACTTCTGCTGCTGCTACCGCCATAATAAAAAATACAAATACTTGTCCGGCAGCATCGCCTCTAAATGCCGAAAATGCAGTAAGTAGTAAGTTTACAGCATTGAGCATCAACTCTATCGACATAAATATAATAATGGCGTTGCGGCGAGTAATTACCCCTACTACTCCTATTACAAATAATGCTGCACTCAATAATATGTAGTGATTGAGCGGAACCAATTGTATGCTTTGTGTGATAGTTTCCATTACGCTTTTTTAACTTCTTTATCTTTAGTAGCCAACAATACGGCACCTACCATAGCTGCTAACAATAAAATAGAAGCAACTTCGAAGGGTAGTAAAAATTCCTTAAACAATACCATGCCTAAATTTTCTACCAAGCCTATGCTGCTATCTTTTAATACTACTTGTGTATTAGTCCCTACTTCCTTTAGTCCCGCTACCAATACCAATAAGAGCAAGCCGCCTGCAAGCATTCCTGCAAATTTTAGGTAATTCGATTTTTGTGGCTCGGCATCCTTATTAAGGTTGAGCAACATAATGGTAAAAAGAAATAATACCATAATGGCGCCTGCATACACAATAATGTGTACTACTGCCAAAAACTGCGCATTAAGCAATACGTAATGCCCGGCAATAGCAAAAAAGGTAAGTATTAAATACAGCACGCTATACACTGGGTTTTTTGCCGTGATTACCAATAAGGCACTTAGCACCGCCAAAAAAGAAAGGAAATAAAACAAGGATTGAATCATCTATGAAAGTATTTGGTGGCTACGGCCACAAAAGTAGTATATTTTAGTTTTTACTATAATCGTGCGCCATTAGTAGTTCCTCTTTTTTCGTACGGCTGCAATAATTTATCTTTTCCGTAAATAAAGTTAGGTCGCTCATAATTGGCTACCACAAACTCACCCGAATCAAGGTAAATAGCTTCTTTAGGGCATGCTTCTTCGCAAAAGCCACAAAATATGCAGCGTAGCATATCTATTTCGTAAACGGCTGCGTATTTTTCTTCGCGGTACAAATGCTCTTCTCCTTTTTTACGCTCGGCAGCAGTCATGGTAATAGCTTCGGCAGGGCAAGAAAGTGCGCACAGGCCACAAGCAGTACAACGTTCGCGACCTTCTTCGTCGCGTTTTAGTTGATGCAAGCCTCTGTAATTTTGGGCAAAGTCACGCTTTACTTCAGGAAAAGCAATCGTTACTTTCTTTTTAAATAAGTGACTAAAGGTAATACCCATACCCTGAACGATGGCAGGCAAATACATGCGCTCCCAAAAATTCATGGCGCCTTGCTCTACTACTTTTTTACGCTTGGTAAGTGATTCCATATTTTATGTTTTGAAGTCGGAAGTCAGATATCTGATCTCAGACTTCTAATTATCCTTTTAAAACAATTACAATTCCGGTTACTACAATATTGGCAATTGCCAATGGTATTAAAATGTTCCAACCCAATTTCATCAACTGATCGTAGCGGAAACGAGGAATAGTCCAACGCACCCACATAAAGAAGAAGATGAAAAAGAACGTTTTAGCAAACATTGCGGCAACGCCTATTAAGGTAATTACATTTTGTGAGGTGCCCATTTCTGCCAAAGCATCCATTCCCGGAAAATTATAGCCCCCAAAGTAGAGCGTAGCCATTACCGCCGAAGAAACAAACATATTGATGTACTCCGAAAACAGGTAAAAACCTAATTTCATAGAGCTAAACTCTGTATGAAAACCACCTACTAATTCGGCCTCGCATTCTGGCAAGTCGAATGGAGTACGATTGCACTCGGCAAAGGCACACACCAAAAATATAAGAAATCCCAAGGGCTGGTAAAAAATATTCCACGACATACCGTGCTGTTGAGCAGCAATTTCGCCTACGCTCAAGGTACCGGTTACCATCAGCAAAGCGATAATGGAAAGCCCCATGGCTATTTCGTAACTGATGTTTTGAGAAGCAGCACGAATGGCACCTAACAACGCAAACTTATTGTTGGATGCCCAACCGCCAATCATAATACCATATACACCCAAAGATACTACCCCAAAAATGTACAGGATACCTATGTTTACATCTGTTGCTTGTAGTGAAACCGTACGTCCAAAAATTTCTAAGTTTTGTCCCCAAGGAATTAATGCGCTGCTCATGCAAGCCGTAAGCATTGCCATTGATGGCCCTATTACAAATAAAAATTTGTTGGCATTAGTCGGAACAATCTCCTCTTTCATAAAGAGTTTTACGCCATCTGCCAAGGGTTGCAAAATACCAAATGGACCTGCACGATTCGGACCTAATCTGTCTTGAAAGAACCCTGCTATTTTACGCTCAAATAAAGTTGAGTACATGGCTGTAAGTAAACTTATGCCAAATACAATACTAATAAGCACTAATTTTTCTATGATGAAAGCTGTATCCACTTTTAAGTTAAAATTAAAAATTCAAAAACCTATTCGCTATTTATTCAATAAAGGGACAATCCCTTTTTACTTTTGCCTTTTTACTTTTTTTCTACTACTGCTACTACTTCCCCTTCGTAATGGTTAGACGAAATTACCGACGTATCAGCAATCTTGCGTGAGCCTTCTATTACCCAATCGCTGGTCTTTTTCTTGTCGAAACGGCAGGTATTGCAAATAAACTCTTCAACTTCGCCAAATTGGTCTTTACGAGCCGTTACGCGTAATACTTCTTCGCCTCTGTACCATAATACTACTTTGCCCGAGCATTTATCGCACTCGCAATGTGCATCTACTGGCTTGGTAAACCATACGCGATTTTTAAAACGGAAGGTTCTATCTGTTAATGCGCCAACAGGGCATACATCAATTACATTGCCCGAAAAATCATTGTCGATTATATTGGTAATATAGGTGCTTATTTCAGCTTTATCACCGCGGCCCATAATACCATGCACACGTTTATTGGTAAGCTGATCGGCTACATACACACAACGGTAGCACAGTATACAGCGTGTCATGTGCAGTTTTATTTTTTCGCCAATATCTATTTGTTCAAAGGTTCTGCGGTCAAACTCGTAACGTGTTTTTTCTGAACCGTGCTCATAAGCTAAATCTTGCAAATGACACTCTCCTGCTTGGTCGCACACGGGGCAATCCAAAGGATGGTTTATCAGCAACATTTCGGTAACACCCTTGCGTGCTTCTACAACTTCTGGTGAGGTGATACCTTGTACTTCCATACCATCCATTACCGTAGTGCGGCAACTTGCTACCAATTTAGGCATAGGGCGAGGATCTTTTTCAGAACCTTTGCTCACCTTTACCAAACAGGTACGGCATTTACCACCGCTGCCTTCCAGTTTGCTGTAATAGCACATAGCAGGAGGCACTACTTCTCCACCTATCTGACGCGCAGCGTTCATTATCGTAGTACCGTCGGGTACTTCAATGGTAATGTTGTCTATTGTTACCTTCATTATACTTTAAAAGTCAAAATTAAAAAGTCAAAAATCACTTACCTAAATTCAGAATAATAGAGGCTATGATTTTTGAGAGTTCATCTGCTTCTATGATTAATTTATTTAACTGCTCTTTGTCTTCTTTCTTTACTGTATCTCTAATTAAACACAACCAATACTTTGTTTCATTTGCAGACTTTAAGGCGATTGTGTAAAAATTCTTAAAATCCTTTGTTGAACTCCCTGATTTTCCCTCTACCACATTTGCTCCAATCGAAGTAGCACTTCTTAAGAGCTGGTCAAATAATGAATGATAAATCCGTTCAAACTTTGTACTCTGTATATATTCTATTATCTCTTTTGAAAACCCATAACACCGATGTTTAATATCAAATGGTTTAGCTTCCATCGGGTATTTTTGAATTTTGACTTTTAACTTTTATTATGCTTCTATTAAATGCTTCTCGCTAATTCCATAATTCCTTATCATACATTCCTTCGGCTCATTTACGTGCCATTCAAACTCATCTCTAAAATGACGGATTGCGCTTGCTACTGGCCATGCGGCTGCATCGCCTAACGGGCAAATGGTATTTCCTTCAATTTTTTTGGCCACATCTACCAATAAATCGATATCACTCAATTTGCCGTGTCCGTATTCTAAGCGGTGCAATACTTTCTCCATCCAGCCTGTTCCTTCCCGACAAGGACTGCATTGTCCGCAACTTTCGTGATGATAGAAACGTGCAAAGTTCCAAGTGTTGCGAACGATGCAACTGGTTTCGTCATAAGCTATAAAGCCGCCTGAACCCAACATAGTTCCTGTAGCAAAACCACCATCGCTCAGCGACTCATAGGTCATCAAACGCTGTTCGTTATTCGCCGTTTTTAAAATAAGATTGGCTGGCAAAATAGGTACTGAAGAACCTCCAGCAACTACCGCCTTTAATTTTTTACCTTTAGGGATACCGCCACAATATTCTTCGGAATAGATAAATTCTTCTACCGATAAGCCTAAGTCTATTTCGTAAACGCCTGGTTTGTTTAAATGCCCACCTGCAGAAATTAATTTGGTGCCTGTGCTTTTTCCTAATCCTATTTTAGCATATTCGTCTCCACCCATATTCACAATAGGAACTACAGCAGCAATGGTTTCTACGTTATTTACCACTGTAGGACAACCGTACAGTCCTGCAATAGCCGGAAATGGTGGTTTAATGCGTGGATTGCCTCGTTTACCTTCTAATGATTCTAATAAAGCTGTTTCTTCTCCGCAGATATAAGCACCAGCTCCTGGGTGTACATACAAATCGAGGTTATAGCCTGATCCCAAAATATTTTTACCTAAAAAGCCATTGGCATACGCCTCTGCAATTGCTTTTTCGAGTATGCGTAATACATAAAAATATTCGCCGCGTATGTAAATATAAGCCGCATTTGCTCCTAAGGCATAACTCGAAGTAATCATTCCTTCTATCAATAGATGAGGAATTTTCTCCATTAAGTAACGGTCCTTAAATGTACCCGGTTCCGATTCGTCGGCATTGCATACCAAATAACGCGGTTTACCTTCTGGTTTAGCCAAAAAGCCCCATTTCATGCCCGTTGGAAAACCTGCACCACCACGCCCGCGTAAGCCCGATTTTTTTACTTCTTCCACCACTTCATCAGGCGACATTTTTTTCACTGCCTTTTCTACCGAAGCATAACCACCTAATTTGCGGTACACTTCAAAGGTATTTATGCCTTCTGCGTTGATGTGTTCTAATAATACTTTTCTTGCCATTGATTTGAAGGCTTAAATGCTCTCTACGTATGTTCTGCGTTTATTATCCGCTTTTAGCGTTGCTAATAAATCGTCTACTTTCTCTTTTGTTAAATGCTCGTGATACTGCGCACCACACTGCAACATGGGGGCATATCCGCAAGCACCTAAGCATTCTACTGTTTTAATAGTAAACATGCCATCTGGAGTAGTTTCTCCCTTTTTAATAACTAACTTCTTTTCTAAATAGGCCAATAAATCTTCTGCTCCGTTTATAGCACACGGCCCTGTATGGCATACTTCTAATACACATTTGCCTACTGGTTTTAAGTTAAACATGGAGTAAAAAGAGGCTACTTCATATACTTCAATAGGTTGTATTTCAATAATAGAAGCCACATAATCCATTGTTTCGGGACTTAACCAACCATCAAATTCGGCTTGTGCCAAATGTAATACGGGTATCAAAGCTGATTTTTTCTGCTCTGCCGGATATCTGCTAATAATCTGCTTTACTACTGCTTGTGTTTCTTTTGAAAATTCCATTTTTGTTTAGATTATTAGATTCAAGAGACAAGAAACAAGATAAGTCTTGGTTCTTTTGTCTTTAATCTATATTATGCATCTAATTCTCCTGCTATCACGTTTAAGCTACTCATCGTTACAATTGCATCCGATAGCAACATTCCTTTACACATATCTGCATAGGCTTGATAGTTGATAAAAGAAGGACGACGAAAATGCAAACGATACGGAGTTCTAGCCCCCTCGCTTACTAAATAAAATCCTAATTCTCCATTACCCCCTTCTACCGCACTATACACTTCTCCTTTTGGCATCTCAACCTCTCCCATCACTATTTTAAAATGATAAATTAAGGCTTCCATGTTGTTGTAAACGTCTTCTTTTGGTGGAAGGTAAAAATCAGGAACATCTGCATGAAATATACCCTTAGGTTCTTTTTCATACTTAGCCAAGGCCTGCTCTATTAAGCGCAAACTTTGCCAAATTTCATCGTTACGCACTAAAAAACGATCATACGTATCGCCATTCTTACCCACAGGTACCTCAAAGTCAAACTCCTCATAAGAAGAGTAAGGATTCATCGCACGCACATCATAATCTACACCTGTTGCACGAAGAATAGGGCCAGTCCAGCCATAGCTTAATGCATCCTCGGCTGTAAATGCTCCTACTCCTACACATCTATCAATAAAAATGCGGTTACGTGTAAGCAACGATACAAACTGCTTAAACACAATCGGGAATTCTTGTAAGAAGAGTTTTATCTTTTCAATGGTACGTGGAGAAAAATCACGTTCAAAACCACCAATACGTCCAAAATTGGTTGTTAATCGGGCACCACATATCTCTTCGTAAATTTCGTAAATTTTTTCGCGCTCCTGAAATACATATAAAAAACCCGTCATCGCTCCTGTATCAACTCCCAGTACGCTATTACACACCAAATGATCTGAAATACGTGCCAATTCCATTATCATGACGCGCATATAATCTACGCGTTTAGGTGTTTCTATCCCTACCAATTTTTCTACTGCCAAATGCCAGCCTATATTATTAATGGGTGATGAGCAGTAGTTTAATCTATCGGTTAGTGGTGTTATTTGGTAATAGGGACGATGTTCTGCAATTTTTTCGAAAGCACGGTGAATATAGCCTATAGTAGAAACGGCACTAACGATACGCTCGCCGTCCATCTCTAGAACATTTTGAAAAACTCCGTGCGTAGCTGGGTGCGTTGGCCCCAAGTTTAGCGTGGATGTTTCTTGTTCTAATTCGTTATCTAATTTTATATGAGCCATTTTAAATTTGTCAATTTGTCAATTTGTCAATTCTGTTGTAGATTATTCTCATCGACAAATAGACAAATTGGTTTATTAGCTAATTGATTATCTGCCAAAATATTCGTCCTTCTTATCTTTTCTGTTCGGGTCTTCTAATGGATGTTCTTTACGCATCGGGAAAGCCACCATATCATCCATATTCAAAATTCGGCGTAAGTCAGGATGCCCATCAAACACAATTCCGTAAAAATCATAGGTTTCGCGCTCCATCCAGTTTGCCGATTTAAATACAGGTGTAGCTGTTGGAATATGCACGTTACTAATTGGCAAAAATACTTTTATCCTAATTCGGATATTGTGCACCAAACTATGCACGTGGTATACTACACCCAATGGCTTTTCAGCGTCGGGGTAATGCACACCACATATATCTGTAAGGAAAATGAATTGTAATAACGTATCTTCTTTCAAGAACCGAAGCATGGGAACAATAGCTTCGGGGGTAGTATTTATGCTTAATACACTATACGATTCTTCGGTGCTAAGTACTTTATCGGCAAAGTTTGCCTGCAAGCGCTCTAATACAATTGAGTTAGTGATTTCTGCCATTGTTTATTGGATATTGTATTTGGCAAGTAGTTCCTTATATTCATCAGAATAACGACGGCGCGATGACTCATTCTTTACCAAATCTTGTATACGCATAAATCCGTCTATAATAGCTTCGGGACGAGGAGGGCAGCCCGGTACATATACATCAACCGGAATAACCTCATCTATACCTTGCAGTACCGAATACGTATCAAATATTCCGCCCGATGATGCACAAGCACCTACAGCCATTACCCAACGAGGCTCGGCCATTTGTAAATATACTTGGCGCAATACAGGACCCATTTTTTTAGAGATAGTACCCATCACCATGAGCACATCTGCCTGACGTGGAGAAAAGCTCAATCGCTCAGCACCAAATCGAGCAAGGTCGTAATGCGAGCCCATAGTAGCCATAAACTCAATACCACAGCAAGAGGTAGCAAAAGGAAGTGGCCACAACGAGTGCGAACGTGCTAAACCTACTGCTTTATCTATACTAGTGGCAAAAAAACCTGAACCTTCTATCCCCGCAGGGGCCTCAACTATATTGACCGTACTCATGCTGTTTTTTTAAAACTTTCCTAAAAACACACTTAGGAGGAATGCAAAATTAATACAATTCTAATTTACTATAGTTTTTTACACTATTTAGAATTATTCTTTATAGCTGCGTTTTTTCTGCTTGTTCCTATTTTGTTACTAACTATTTTCGCTAAAATTAGGGATAAATAAGTAGTTTTGTGACAAACTTTAGCAGCCCCTTTACTTGCTCAATATGACTAAATTATACATTAAATACTTCTTTGTTATTTCTTTTTTATGTGTAGCCAATAAAGTAAGCGCACAAACTTATTTCCAAGATTCTATTATTATCAGCAAAATATACAACGAAGCCTTAACTAAGGGGAAATCTTATGGTATGCTTCAGTATTTGTGTAATAATATTGGGCATCGCTTAAGTGGCTCAAATACGGCTCAAATCGCTGTAAACTGGACCCAAACCAGCATGAGCAAAATGGGCTTCGACCAAGTTTATTTACAAGAGGTAATGGTACCGCGTTGGATAAGAGGCGAGAAAGAAACCGCTTTTATTGAAGAAAAAGGGATTGTTAATCAAGTAAGTATTTGTGCTTTAGGCGGCTCTGTAGGAACAGGTGGTGGTGGTATTAAGGCAGAAATGATTGAAGTAAAAAGCTTTGAAGAACTTAAAGCAAGAAATGTAGATAGCGTAAGAGGTCGCATTGTATTTTTTAACAGCGCAATGGATGCCAGCGAACTAAATCCGTTCGATGCTTACTCAAAAGCAGTATACCAACGTGTAAATGGTGCTATTGAAGCAGCAAAGCTTGGAGCCATAGGCGTTATTGTACGCTCTATGAATGTAAGTATAGACGATTACCCACACACCGGATCGGTTAGATATTCCCCTACTGTAAATAGAATTCCTGCTGCCGCCATCAGTACATTAGATGCAGAGTTTTTGGCAAAACGTTTAAAAAACAACCCTTGTCTTAAATTTCAGTTTCGTTTAAGCTGCGATACACTGCCTGATGTAAAATCATACAATGTAGTAGCTGAAATAAAAGGCTATGAAGTACCAGAAGAGATTATCCTAGTAGGCGGTCACTTAGACTCTTGGGATTTAGGCACCGGAGCACATGATGATGGCGCAGGCTGTGTACAATCTATGGAAGCCCTACGCCTTTTTAAAGCTTTGGGTATTCGCCCAAAAAGAACGGTACGTGCGGTATTATTTATGAATGAGGAGAATGGATTACGTGGTGGTTTGGAATACGCAAGGCAAGCTAAGTTGCTAAATGAAAAACACATAGCGGCTATTGAATCTGATGCTGGTGGATTTACCCCTCGTGGTTTTGGTATAGATGCTGATGCGGCAACAATTACTAAAATTGAAGCTTGGAAAGAATTGTTGGCCCCCTACGGACTTTCCGAAATCGGTAAGGGGCACGGTGGTGCAGATATTAGCCCACTTAAGGAACAAAACACGGCTTTGCTGGGTCTATCACCTGATCCACAACGCTACTTTGATTTTCACCACTCGGCTTTAGATCGCTTTGAAGGTGTGAACAAAAGAGAGTTGGAACTCGGTGCAGCTTCTATGGCAGCTATGCTTTATTTATTAAGCACGTACGGCCTATAATTTAAGCACCAGCTACTTGTCTTACAACCATCAATAATGTTCTGTATTTAGCACTTTTTGCTGACCGCAATAACGCAACTCTTGCTTGATTTTGGTAGAAGTAAAGTGGATAACAAAATCTCCCGATTTTTTTTATCCCGTTGTTTAGTGAGTTCATTTTCTTAGTATATTATTTCTGTTACATATTCCAAGTGTGTGCCAAACCATAAAACAACGAATTGTAACTGTTTTATTACTAAAACCGTCTAGTATTTAGTACAATATTGTTACATAAGTCCTTCTTATTAGATTATTATTTTTAGTTTATAGGTAAAATGTCTACCTTTGCGCCGAATCGAGAGGGGACTGCTGTCCCCTTTTCTATTTGTTAAGCATGAAGGTAGAAAGTCGTATAACACAACTTGTAGAAGAAAAAATTACAGATACCGATCTGTTCATCATCTCTGTGAGAGTGCTTCCTAAGGGTCGTGTGGTAATACTAGTAGATGGAGATGCAGGAGTAAGTATTGAAGCATGTAGTGCCATAAGCCGATATGTAGGCTTTATGTTAGAAGAAGAAAATCTAATAGAAGCTGCATATACACTAGAGGTTTCTTCGCCAGGTATAGATTATCCATTAGTATATCTGCGACAATATCCTAAGCATAAGGGACGTAGTTTAGACATTACCTTACTGGATAACTCCAAAAAAGAAGGAAAGCTAACACAAGTAGATTTAGTTACTGGTAATGTAACCATAGAAGAGATAAAAAAAGAAAAAGGGCGCAAGCAAGAAGTAAGCACCTTAGAAATACCGTTTACAACAATAAAGGAATCAATAGTTTTAGTATCATTTAAATAAATAGAAGTTAAGAATGAACAATATCAATCTTATTGACTCATTTGCCGAGTTTAAAGAATTTAAGAGCATTGACCGTCCAACTTTAATGAGTGTATTAGAGGACGTGTTTCGCACCATGTTGCGTAGAAAATATGGCACGGATGATAATTTTGACGTAATTATCAATACCGAAAATGGTGACTTAGAAATTTGGCGCAATCGTTTAATTGTACCTGATGGAGAAGTAGAAGATGAGAACATACAAATTCCATACTCTGAAGCTATCAAGATAGAAGCTGATTTTGAAGTGGGTGAAGATGCTACCGAACAAGTTAGTTTAGAGTCATTTGGTAGAAGAGCTGTTTTATCCGCTCGTCAAACACTAGCTTCACGTATCTTAGAACTAGAAAAAGATAACGTTTACAAAAAATACAAAGATCGCATTGGCGAAATTGTAACTGGTGAAGTTTATCAGGTATGGAAACGCGAAGTGCTTATTTTAGATGACGATGGTAATGAACTATTGATGCCTAAAAACGAGCAGATACCTGCCGATTTTTACAAAAAAGGCGACACCTTACGTGCGGTAGTGCATAAGGTAGATATGCAGAATAATAATCTACGTATTATTATTTCACGCACATCTCCTGATCTTTTAGCCCGTTTGTTCGAAATGGAAGTTCCCGAAATATTCGATGGACTTATCACCATTAAAAAAATAGTTCGCGAACCTGGAGAACGTGCTAAAATAGCTGTAGAAAGCTATGATGACCGTATCGATCCTGTAGGAGCTTGTGTGGGCATGAAAGGCTCACGTATACACGGCATTGTACGCGAATTGCGTAATGAAAATATTGACGTAATTAATTACACCAATAACATCTCTTTATACATACAACGTGCGCTTAGTCCTGCAAAAATCACCTCTATAAAATTAGATGATGCTACAAAACGTGCCTCTGTATTTTTAAAGGCCGACCAAGTATCACTAGCAATTGGTAGAGGCGGACACAATATTAAATTAGCTGGTAAGCTTACTGGTTATGAAATAGATGTGTACAGAGATAACGAAGAAGAGGAAGAAGATGTGGATATTGAAGAATTTTCGGATGAAATTGAAAGCTGGGTTATTGATGAATTAAAGAAAATAGGCTTGGATACAGCAAAATCAATACTTGAACTGTCTGTTGCTGAATTGGTAAAACGTACTGATTTAGAAGAAGAAACAGTAAAAGAAGTGTTGGCTATTTTGCGCTCCGAATTTGAATAAGCGCAGGCTATACACTGTTTTAAAAATTGCATATTTGCACTAAATACTATTAAATGTCAGAAAACGACAAATCAGTACGATTACTTGCTGCTGCAAAGGAACTAAACATCGGTACACAAACCGTGATAGATGCTTTGAAGAGCAAAGGCTTTGATGTAGATAATAAACCTACAACAAAGCTTACTGCCCAAATGTATGATGCTCTTTTACAAGAGTTTCAGGGAGACAAGCGTCTGAAAGAAGAGGCGAGTAAAATCCATATTGGAGAGATTAGACGTACAGAACCTACCTTGGCAGAGGCGGCACCGGTAAAAGCGCCTGTAAAGAAAGAGTTTGAGGAAGAAATCCTTATAAAAAATCTCTCTTCTGCATCCGAATCTAAAAAAGTAGTTGCTCCTACACCTCCAAAGGTGGAAGAGAAAGTTGCTGAAGAAGAAAAACCTGCTCCTGTTGTAAAGAAGGAAGTTGAGCCTGTAGTAGAAAAACCTGCTCCAGCGCCAGAAGTTGTTGAAGAAGAAAAGCCAAGCATAAAAGTAGTAGGCAAAATAGATTTAGCTGCTCTTAACACTAAAACCCGACCTGATAAAAAGGCGGTGAAAGTGGAAGAAAAGAAAGTAGTAGAAAAGCCAATAGAAGTAGTACCTGTAGTAGCACCAATTGCAGAAGTTAGTGTTCCTGTTGCACCTGTTGTAACAGTACCTGAAGTAGTAGCGGTAACGCCTCCTGCTGCACCTGTTGCTGAGGCTCCTATTGCCCCGCCTGTTGTAGAAGAAGTAAAAGACGAAACTATACGTGCTCGTGCGGCAAAACTAACCGGTACAAGTGTTATTGGTAAAGTTGATTTATCGGTCTTCGAAAAAAAGAAACAACCCGTAGCAAGTTCGTCAGGACAGCCTAATGCTGCTGATAACAAACGCAAGCGTAAACGTAAAGACACCGGAAAACCAGTAGCTGGAGCACCACAAGCACCAGGCACAGGAAACTCTCGTCCTATCGAAAAAGCAAATCCTGGTCGTACATTTACCCGTCCAGATAACCGCCCAGGAGCCCCTAAAGGCGAAATGGATGACAAACAGATACAAGAACAAATTAAGGCTACTCTTGCACGTTTAAGTGGTGCAGGTAAATCTGGTAAATTTGCAGATAGAGCTAAGTTCCGTCGTCAAAAACGTGATGATAAAGCATCAGCGCATGAAGATGCGATGGCGGAAAAAGACTTACAGTCTAAAATATTAAAGGTTACGGAATTTGTAACCGCCAACGAATTGGCAAAAATGATGGAGGTAAATGTTACCCAAATCATTTCTACGTGTATGCAATTAGGCATGTTCGTTTCTATTAATCAGCGCTTAGATGCCGAAACATTAAGTCTTTTGGCCGAAGAGTTTGGATTTACAGTAGAATTTGTAACAATAGATGCCCAAGAAACCATTATTGAGGAAGAAGATGCACCAGAAGATTTAGTATCTCGTGCTCCTATTATTACCGTAATGGGTCACGTAGATCATGGTAAAACCTCTTTATTGGATCATATCCGTAAGGCTAACGTAATTTCTGGTGAAGCAGGGGGTATTACCCAGCATATTGGAGCCTACGAAGTAGTTTTAGAAGATGGTCGCAAGATTGCCTTCTTAGATACACCGGGTCACGAAGCCTTTACGGCGATGCGTGCTCGTGGAGCAAAGGTTACCGATATTGTTATCATCGTGATTGCTGCTGACGATAGTGTGATGCCTCAAACGCGCGAAGCTATCAACCATGCACAAGCTGCTGGTGTTCCATTGGTATTTGCATTCAATAAAATTGATAAAGCAGGTGCCAACCCAAATAAAATTAGAGAAGAACTTTCTACCATGAATATTTTGGTAGAAGAGTGGGGTGGAAAATACCAAACTCAAGAAATATCTGCAAAATCAGGCTTAAATGTTGATTTGTTGCTTGAAAAAGTATTGCTTGAAGCTGAAATATTAGATTTAAAAGCTAATCCAAATAAACGTGCTCAAGGTACAGTTATAGAAGCCGAATTAGATAAAGGAAGAGGTATTGTAACCACTATCTTGGTTCAAAGCGGAACTTTACGTGTAGGTGACCCTATACTAGCAGGTTGCCACTCTGGTAAAGTAAAAGCATTAGCAAACGAACGTGGACAACGTATATTAGAAGCTGGACCATCTACACCAGTGCAAGTACT
This sequence comes from uncultured bacterium, assembly GCA_947085255.1. Classification (GTDB taxonomy): domain Bacteria; phylum Bacteroidota; class Bacteroidia; order Sphingobacteriales; family Sphingobacteriaceae; genus CAMTVQ01. The sequence goes on from CAMTVQ010000006.1 coordinate 73,809, forward strand.
TGGTTTTACAGGTGCACCACAGGCGGGAGATAAGTTTAGCGGTATGGAAACGGAGCCAGAAGCACGTGAAATTGCCAACAAGCGCTTACAATTACAACGCGAACAAGGTTTACGTACACAAAAACATATTACACTCGACGAAATTGGTCGTCGCTTAGCTATTGGTAACTTTAAAGAACTAAACATCATTGTAAAAGGTGACGTGGATGGTTCGGTAGAAGCCTTAGCAGATTCATTATTAAAATTATCTACTCCAGAAATACAGGTAAATGTATTACACAAAGGTGTAGGTCAAATATCTGAGTCTGATGTTATTTTAGCCTCTGCTTCTGATGCAATTATTATTGGTTTCCAAGTACGTCCATCTGTACAAGCACGTAAATTGGCAGAAACAGAACAAATAGATATACGTTTATACTCCATTATTTACGATGCCATTAATGAAATTAAGGCAGCTATGGAAGGCATGTTGGCTCCTCAAATAGAGGAAAAAATTGTGGCTAACGTAGAGATTAGAGATGTATTCAAAATCACTAAAGTTGGTACCATTGCTGGCTGTATGGTTACGGATGGAAAAATCACCCGTAATACTAAAATACGCATCATTCGTGATGGTGTGGTAATACATACTGGAGAATTAGCCTCTTTGAAACGATTTAAAGACGATGTGAAAGAAGTAGCTACTGGATATGAGTGCGGCTTAAACATCAATAACTTTAACGATATTGAAGTTGGAGACGTATTAGAAGGCTACGAACAGGTAGAAATAAAACGTAAATTGGCGTAAATTGGGCTAAAATATAGCGTATGCTAGCGATTATCCCTTCTTCCTATCACCAAAAAATATACTTATGGAGTTTAATGCTATTGGCTGCAAGCCTTGCATTAGCTCCATTTTTTGTTACACTATCCCAAATATTTCTGTTTGCTAACTGGCTATTAGAAGGCAATTTTAAAGAAAAATTTAAGCGAATATGGAGTAACAAAGCAGCAGTTGCGTTATTGAGTATTTATTTATTGCATTTGCTGGGCTTATTTTATACGGTCAATTTTGTAGATGCAGCCAAAGATTTACGCATAAAATTACCACTACTTCTTATCATACTTGTTAGCAGCAGCATCAGCTGTTTCTCAAAAAAAGATATTGATAAGATAGTTATCTCCCTTTTAGGTAGTCTTTTTCTTGCCTCTCTTATAAGCATTGGTATTTTAATGGGCTTAACTGGATTAGAGGTAAACTACACTACCTACTCGGGTTCTAGAATACAAGCGCTATCTCCGATGATTTCGCATATTAGATATAGCCTATTAATGTGTGTAGGCGTTTTTATGTCGGCTTATTACTACATTACCTCAGTTAGTAAAAACAAGTGGCTATACGGCTTTCTATGCATTTGGCTTATTGCCTTTCTAGCACTATTAGGAGTACGCTCAGGCATACTTTCGTTTTTTAGCGTACTGATACTTATTTCTGGGTATTATCTTATACAGCCCAAACGCATTTGGCTTGGTCTAACACTACTAGCACTACTTATTTCGTTACCATTTGTGTTCTATCACTTAGTACCTGCTTTTAAATTAGGCATAGATGAGGTAAAATGGGAAATTAACTACTACAACCAAGGTGGTAACCCGTCTGGGCACTCTATACCTCAACGATTTGTATATTGGAAAGTAGCTCATAGCTTGATTGCCGAACAACCTATACTTGGAGTAGGCACAGGTGACTTTAAGGATGCGTATATCAACTACTATTCTAAAAATCCTAAGCTATTGGAGAAAAAAGCACAATTACGTGCGCACAATCAGTACTTAACCATGGTGGTAACCTTTGGATTTATTGGATTAAGTATTTTTCTTCTTGGAGTATTTTATCCGCTTATATGGTACAAGCGGCAGCTCAACTTATGGTACATAGGTTTTTTTATCACCTTTATTGTTTCTATGCTGATAGAAGATACGCTCGAAACACAAGCGGGTGCTACCTTTTTTGCTTTCTTTAGTGGTTTGTTTATCCTACAACAAAATGCCAAAGAAGTAGAAGACTAAGGCGTATATAATACCCCTCCAACATTATCTCGTATGGCTCCAGTTACGCTACTCAAGCAGTTTACCTCATTACGCAAAAACAACACGCCCAAAAAAGCAAATATTACTGCTTCCTTGTAAGCTATTACTTCTTTACTAGGAAGTACCACTTCCACGTTTTTGGCATGCGCCCTTATTTTATCTATCAAGTACGTATTAAATGCTCCACCTCCTGTGACTAGTAATTTCGTTGGCTGATTACTTGTAGTACTACTTGCTATTTGTTGGGCTATATGCTCGGTAAATGTGTGCAAGGCATCTGTAACAGCAATATCTTTAGTAAGTAAGGAAAATACCTCCTGCTCCACCCATTCTCTACCCAATGATTTTGGAGGATGTTGACTATAGTAATCCAGGCTATTTAGCTTCTCCAATAACTCCTTATCTAATACCCCCGACTTTGCAATTGTTCCCGCATCATCATATTCAAACCCCAATTCTTCTGCCAATTTATTCAACACCATATTTGCTGGACAAATATCATATGCTATTCGTTTACCAGCAGCGGTATACGAAATATTCGCTATTCCTCCAATGTTCAAACAGTAGTTCATGTCTGAAAACAATAATGCATCGCCTACAGGCACTAATGGTGCGCCTTGCCCTCCGAGGTGAACATCTTTGTTGCGAAATTGATTGATAACAGGCAAATTACTAGTTACTGCAATGGCAAAACCATTACCAATTTGTAGCGTAAGTTTATTTTGTGGTTGATGAAAAATAGTATGACCATGACTCGCAATATGAGTTGGCTTCTCATTTACATCCTTCAAAAACTGTTGGGCTAGTTCACCTATATAACTTCCATATGACGTATCTGCTAGTGCCAATTCTTCTGCAGTAGCTGTCGGTAATGTTTTTAGCTTATCCTTCCAATAAACATCATACTCGAAGCATGCTGCTTTTTCTATTACATAGGTCCACGTTGCTGCTTGCTTCTTAAAATAACACACAGCCATATCTACTCCGTCTAGCGAAGTTCCCGACATGATACCTAAAATTCTGTATTCCTCCATAGCTCAAAAATAAAGATGTCCCGAATGCTATGCACTCGGGACATCTTTTATACGTACTGTATTTGTATATTACTTAATAACAATCATTTTCTTGCTTGACATTGGTTCTTCATTAACCAATAGCGTGTATGAATAAACACCTTCGCTGTAATTAGCTGTATTGATTCTTAAATCATTTACACCGTAAGAAACATTACCTAATGAAATTGTTTCTACTACCTGACCTAATAAATTAGTAACTACAAATTTAACATTGCTACCTTCTTCTACTTTGTAAGAAACAGTAGTAATGTCTTTTGCTGGGTTAGGATAGTTTTGAGATAATGCATTTCTGATTGCTTTTGGAGTTGCTGCAATCCCTACTGTTTGTGTAGTAACTGCACCTAACTGAAACTCTTCCGCATCACCATTACGGTATGGAGAAGCAGCTCCACCAATAATTTCAAACGTACGACCAGAGAAAGGACCTGCTGTTTCTGCTGCAACCTGAACATTTGTGCTGTCTGTAAAAATAGCTACATAAAATCCACCTGATGTAATTGTAAGTGGTGTAACTAAGCGCGCATTATGCTTGCTAAAACTTGATGTTTCTTCTTCTGGTACAATCACTGTAGCTAATTTAGTTCCAGGAAGTCCATTTGCTCCATTGTCATCAAAAATGATAGCTCTAAATCCGCCTGGTAAAAGTTCACCTGCTTGATCTGGAGAACCAGCAGCATCAATCATAAATGCTTCTACTTCTGTAACTGTAGCAGGGTAATAAGGAGGTATAATGTATACAGCAGCTCCTGAGCTATCGCCTACTAAACCAAATGAACCGCCACCAAAATTTTCCATATCTGTAGCGTAATTAAGTTTCGAATTACCAACAGCACTTACTGCAATAATTTCGCTTATTGCTCCATTGTTATTTATAAACTCATCTGAAGTACACTTGCTGCTAACAGTAAATGTATACGAGCCCGCAGTTTCTGCAACAAAAGAAGACGTAATAGTTACTGTACTGTCTTTACCTTGTACTAAGCTATCAATAGTTATATTGGGTGTAATAGTTTTTGTTATGCTACCTTTTTTAGTGCTAGCCGTCATTACAATAGCCTTTGCTGTTGTATTACCCACATTTTGAACATTTGCCTTTAATGTAATTGGCGTAGTACCCTGAAGTACAAATGTCCCACCATTATCTGCATATTGTGTCCACTGAGTGGTTACGTCTGTAGATTTAAGTGTAGTAGTTCTAGGGAAGTAAAATTTATATGTTTTTGCAGGAGGAGTTGAGCTTGAGAAAAGCAACAATCCACTTTTTCCTGTTAAATTTTCTATACCTGCTTGTGTAACAGCACCTGCTCCACCGCCACCTGTTGGCAAAGTAACATCCTTATAATTGATAGTGATGGTAGTATCTTTTCTTGATAAGATAATTTGGAAGGTATTAGAAGAATAGTAGCCAGGAGCTGCCATCTGCCAAAAAGGAACCTTATCATAGGTAACTACAAAACTATCTGTATTATTTGTCCAATACATCATTTTACCTGGGTTACCTGGACCATCAAAGTTAAGGTCGGAAGCATAAGCAGCAATAAAGTTGCTTGCTTTAGTTCTAGTAGAAGGAATTGGATCAAATGGAGGAGAAAGAACTGTTTTATCATTAAAAGAAATCCAACCATTTACGCCCAAAGCTACTCCGCTATATTCGCTAAAATAGTATGGGAAAGAAAAACCTAATGGAATTAATGCAGTACCATTATCATCACCTAATCCGCCAACAGTTACAGTTGATGGACGAGCGCTAATATCAACCCATTCCAAAGCAGGTCCACCTGCTTGGGTGTTGTTTTTGGCAATGTAGCCAAATGCATCTGTTCCTTGTGCCATAGCACCCGAAACCGATAGGGTTAGAATAGCTACGGTAAGTCTAATTTTTTTCATGTTATTAAAAGTTTAAAAGTTTAAAAATACAAAGTCACTTAAAGTGGAATACAAATATAAAAAACTTAATACAAAGAAACAAAATTTGTCATTCTCAACACTTATCCCATGTTTTCTTTCCCCAAAAAGAAAAAATAAATTACAAAATTGGTACTATGTATTGCAAAGTACAATCTAAAACATATATCTTTGCATTATGATATTAGAAAATACACAAGTACAAATGCGCAAAGGTATTTTGGAGTATTGCATCCTCAGCATTATCTCTAGGGGCGAAACGTATGCCTCGGATATAATTGAAGAATTGCGTGCTGCCAAACTGCTGGTAGTAGAAGGTACATTGTATCCATTGCTCACGCGTTTAAAGAATAATCAATTACTGAGCTATAACTGGGTAGAATCCGTTTCGGGACCACCACGGAAATACTACCAACTAACCGATAGCGGAAAAAAGCTATTAAGTGAATTAGACCAAACTTGGCAAGAGCTTGCTTTTGCTGTAAACACCATTACCAAAACCAAATAGTATGAATAAGACAATCAATATCAACATTAGCGGTATCGCCTTTACGATAGAAGAAGATGCTTACGAGCAGTTAAGAGCGTACATAAACACGCTTAAAAAGCACTTCAGTACCTCCGCAGATAGCTTCGAAATTATTACCGATATAGAAAACAGGCTTGCTGAGTTGTTTACAGCCCGACTTACTGAAGGCAAACAAGTATTAATTGCTGCTGATGTGTTGGCAGCCATTAGTCAAATGGGTAACCCTGTAGATTTTGATACACCCGATGAGGAAAATGAGCCTGTATATGTTTCTGAAACGATTAACAAGCGTTTTTACCGCAATGCAGATGACAAAGCCATAGGTGGCGTTTGTAGTGGAATTGCAGCCTATTTTAATACCGACGCAGTATGGATACGCCTTGGTTGGTTGTTCTTGTTTTTTGTAATGGGCTTTGGCTTTATGCTGTACATTATTTTGTGGGCTATTGTACCCTTAGCTAAAACACGTGCAGAAAAACTAGCCATGAAAGGAGAGGCACCCACCGTTTCTAACATTAAAAAATCGGTGGAGGCTGAACTAAAAGACGTGAAACAGAACTTTGAGTCGCAAAGCTTTTTTACTAAAATTGACTCCTTGCTGCGCAATGTAATTTCCTTATTTATTGCCGCTTTTGGAGGTCTATTTAGTGTGCTGCTAAAAGTACTTGCTGGCTTTACCATATTGGTAAGTGCTGGTCTACTAATTGCTTTAGTCGGTCTTACGTTTTCCTATTTAGGCTTTCACACTTTTCAAATAACGGGTGACGATGCTTTCCTTAACCTACGCATATTGCACGAAAATACAGATACTATAATCTCTATCTCTATTTTTTTCCTACTGTTTATCCCTGTTTTTTTACTTTTCCTTACAGCTCTGCGCCTACTTATTCGTAGACCAGTTATTACAAAAATATCGGCAATGGCATCACTCGTTATTTGGGGGTTATCCATTGTTGTATTTACCTTTTATGGCAGCCAAGTAGCGTTAGATTTTAGAGAAAGCAGCACGTTGCGCATAATTGATACACTTAGCAAGCCAACAAATGCGGTGTACTACCTAAAGAGCCGACATAAAGCAGGCGCTCTCTTTAAAACTACCGAGTTTGTGCACAAAAACGGGACGACTATTAAGGTAAGTGATTCAAATGAAGAGCACTCCTTTACTTGGCAAAGCATTTCGCTTACCCTTAAAACTGCAGACTCCGATATTCCCGAAATAGAAAGGGCATTGTATGCACGTGGCAATACTGTAGCAAACGCTTTGGAAAGTTGTCAGCAAGTACGATACAACTACTTGCAAGCAGATTCGATTATTTACTTGGATGATTACTACACCATTGCTGATAGTGGCTACTTTAGGGCACAAAAGGTGGATTTAACGCTTTTTCTGCCAGAAAATAGCCGTGTGGTGGTAGATAATAGCCTATTAGACATAATGCCAAATAATTGGTTAGGCGATTGCGAACCCGTAACAGATAGTACTACTATTTTAACAATAACTAAAACAGGGATTACTTGTACTGGTATGTAAGACAGGTTGAAAATCTCGCTTTATTGCTTAGCGAACTTCACGATTTTGTCGTATAGGTCGGCCTTGTTAAATGGCTTTGCAACGAAATCGTTCATTCCTGAAGCGAGGCACTTTTCTACTTCACTTGCCATTGCATGTGCTGTTAGGGCAATAATAGGTGTAGAGATTTTAAGTACTTCTCTAATATGTTTGGTAGCCTGATGCCCGCCCATTATGGGCATTTCTATGTCCATAAAAATAAGGTCGTAGTTCTTTTCTTCAAGTTTGGTAATGGCTAGCGCACCATTTTCGGCAAATTCGGCCTTTATTTTCCAACTGCTAAGCACAACATCCATTAGTCGTCTGTTCACTTCGTTATCTTCGGCTACCAACACACGTAATTCACTTAGGTTTTGAATAGTTAATTTGGCATTTTCGGTAATAGACTCTGAAGATTCGGTGTTACTACTCACTTTCTCGAAAGGAAGAATGAACGAGAACGTTGCTCCCTTTCCTTCTTCGCTTACAATATCAACCGACCCGTTTAAAAGCTCTACCAAATGTTTTACAATGGTTAGCCCCAAACCTGTACCTCCAATTTGAGCTTTACCGTCTACATGCACTTGTGTAAAGCGTTTAAACACTTCGGCATGTTTCTCTTTTGGAATTCCAATTCCGCTATCGGCAATACTAAAACAAATAGTTGCATGTGTATCCGTATCGCTGGTCAATTCTGCTTTAATAGCAACTTTTCCTTGCTCGGTAAATTTTAATGCGTTGGAAATCAAATTAATTAGAATCTGAGAAAGTCTGCTTTTGTCACCAAGTACAACTGCCGGAATTTTTTCATCCAGCTCCACTATTAGCGCAAGATTTTTCTCGGTTGCTTTTGGTTCAAATAATACTCGCAATGAATTAAGTTGCTCCGATATCTCCATCGGTTTCTTCTCAAACTCCAGACTTCCGGCTTCAATCTTAGATAAATCGAGAATATCATTAATTACCACCAACAAATTATTACCCGCTTTTTGAATTACGCCTATATAATCTTGTTGAGTGGCATCAAGGTTTGTTTCTTTTATTAGTTGAGCAAAGCCAATAATAGCATTCATTGGGGTACGAATTTCATGACTCATATTAGCCAAAAACTGCTCCTTTGCTCTTTCGCTATTTTCTGCCTGCTCCTTGGCAATTTGCAATTCTTGCTCGGCTTTTACCCTTTCTGCCAGTTCTCGTTCATATTCGGTTGATGTTTTTAGTTTAAGCACATCAGGAATAACTTTTAGCAGCGAAATAACAGTAACCAACGAAACAACCGCGGTAATAAACCGCATCAATGCACTAAGCCGATAGGCAGGCCACCAAAAAATGATTGCATCAATAAGATGCGTTGTGCCACACAGCATAATAAATGCCATAAAAAGCCAAAAAATTCCTGGTAAGGGTATGTCCTTTTTTTTGCTTAGTATAAAAAACAATGCTGTAGGAATAGCAAAATAGGCTGCCCAAATAGCTGCATCCGAAATGATATAAAGCCAACCATGAAAATCAGTCCATTCTCCACAATACCAGCGTGGAGGCCAACTGGAGGTATCAATTAATCGTTTAAAAAAGTCGGTTACTTGGTGCATGTCTTTATGGCGATATAAGATGAAACTTACTAGATCATGTAATTTGCTGATACTAAAAAATCCTATTCTACCCTTTAGTACACGTTAAGAGATTTGACAGTTACGAAATAAGCAAAATTTTGACATTATTTTATACAATTACTACTATTTATTGAAGCGGTGGTTTCTAGGATTTAGAGCTTTTTTTCGATAATATGTTTGGCCATCTCTAGCTGCAAGGCTAAATCTGCATACATCCTTTTCAATTTGGAATTCTCCTCTTCCAATAATTTTACCTTCTTAAGCTCACTAGCTTCCATACCGCTGACGCCATTTGTAAAAGGTAGCTTTACTAACGCCGTGTTCTCTTGAGATACTCTCTACTGCTTTGCCTTGGTCAAACTCTTTCAGAATTTTGGCTACTTGCGTGGGATTAAATTTACTCGTCTTCATGTTTACAGTTTTAAAGTTAATTATTCTACTTTTAAACCGTACTTTTTTTCGGGGAGCTTACAACAAAGCAGTATCGTTGATGTTTGCACGGTCGTCATAAAATGCCCCCTAACGTTTTGCCTTTAGTTTGCAAAGTATTAAAAATAGGTTTAAATTTTAGAAGAAAGAGAATGGGTGAACTATAACGTTTTGTAGGATTATAGACCTTAAAGCTGCATAAGTCCCATTCTCTTCTGTTGTACTTGCCAG
>CAMTVQ010000007.1:0-34802 GCA_947085255.1 uncultured bacterium
CTCTAAGTCGAAAGTCCGAAAACCCACTACCTAAAACCTTATCCCAGTTTCTTCAGCTTTTGTGTCTCAAAATCATCCTGAACTTCATCATATAAATGACTCCGTCCGGTCGCTGCTTCTAAATTAATATCTCAAAGAACTAACGCTTGTTTTTCTATCTCCTTCACAATAACCCTCCCAAGCGGGATGCAAAGGTAAGAACCTTTTCAATCTCTGCAAACTATTTCTACAAAATTTTTCAATAGACTACCTAAATGCCTGAAATTGAAATGAAAAAAATGTCAGTTGTGCTTAATTGTTTTTGATATGTACTATTAAATGGAAGCAACCGTTATTAAAAGCCTCCTACTCTATATATACTGATTATTATAAAAGCCGCTTATCTATATATACTGATTATTATAAAAACCTTATCTTTGCAGGATGTTTAAAAAGCTGTCTTTCGCTTTATTAGTTGTTTTTACTGCTTCTGTAGTTTTATGGGGGTGTAAAAGCCCGTATGAGAAATTACGTAGAAGTACTGATTCGGCAAAGAAATTTGAAAAGGCTAAAGAATACTACGAGAAGAAGGACTACTTTAGGGCATTACCTCTTTTTGAAGAATTAGTGAATGTATATAGAGGTACTGGTGATGCTGAGCAGATTTACTTTTACTATGCCTATTGTCATTACGGAATGAATGATTTGATTTCGGCAAGGTATCATTTTAAAGTATTTGCAGAAACGTATCCTAAAAGCAAGTATGCCGAGGAGGCTTTGTATATGTCGGCTTATTGTTACTATAAGGATTCTCCTACTTACTCATTGGCACAAGAAAATACGTATAAAGCTATTGAAGCACTACAGCTTTTTATTAATATTTACCCAAAGAGTGGCCGTGTGGCTGCTGCAAATGATTTGATAGACCAGTTGAGAACAAAATTGGAAACGAAGTCTTTTAATGCTGCAAAGCTTTACTATAATATACGTGATTACAAAGCAGCAATTATTTCTTTTAATAATTCCGCTGATGACTTTCCAGATTCGAAGTACAGAGAAGAAATGGCTTTTTTAATTATAAAGTCGCATTACCTATACGCAAAGAATAGTGTAGAGGCTAAGAAAGAAGAACGTTATAAAGCTGCAATAGCAGCTTATCAAAATTTTGTAGATACCTATACTACGAGCAAGTACTTAGACGATGCGCAAAATATTTACGATGCCACGTTGAAACAATTAGACGAATTAAAGAAATCACCCATAACTAAGTTAAATTAACATGAATACTATTAAGCCACAAACAACACCTACTACTACTATTACTCGTGATATTAGAGAATTAGATCAAGAAACTGAAAACTTGTACGAATCGCTAGTAGTAATAGCTAAACGTTCGAATCAAATATCGGCTAACTTAAAAGAAGAACTAAACGGTCGCTTATCTGAATTTGCTACAACTGGTGATACTTTAGAAGAAGTATTTGAAAACCGTGAGCAAATTGAGCTATCGAAACAATACGAACGTATGCCTAAAGCTACTTTACAGGCTACTCAAGAATTTTTAGAGGATAAGATATTTTATCGTAACCCAAACAAGGAATAATTACCGCCTTTGTACTATTAAGCAGCTATGCTAATAAACAAACACATTCTTGTAGGCGTTTGTGGCAGCATAGCTGCTTACAAGTCGGCATTGCTAGTACGTTTACTCGTAAAAGCAGGTGCGGATGTGCGTGTTATCATGACCCCAGATGCCGCAGCTTTTATTACTCCGCTAACACTTAGTACACTTTCTAAACATCCTGTGCTCACCAACTTAGTAAAAAACAACGAAGGTGAGTGGAACAACCATGTAGACTTAGGACTGTGGGCCGATGCACTTGTTATTGCTCCTGCTACAGCAAATACATTGGGTAAATTTGCCAACGGCATTTGCGACAATCTTCTTACAGCCGTGTATCTTTCGGCTAGATGCCAAGTATATATTGCTCCAGCCATGGATTTAGATATGTTGGCACATAGCAGTACGAAACAAAACATTCAGAAACTCATTTCTTTTGGTAATACTATTATTGAGCCTGGCTTTGGAGAGTTAGCCTCTGGACTGGTAGGAGAAGGACGTTTGGCAGAACCCGAAGAAATTGTATCTTTTTTAGCAGATAAGATGGCTCAGAGTGCTGATTTAATGGGCAAAAGAGTATTGATTACTGCTGGCCCTACTTATGAAGCAATTGATCCTGTTCGTTTTATTGGCAATCATTCATCGGGAAAAATGGGCTTTGCCCTTGCTGCTGCTGCTGCTAAACGTGGCGCATCAGTTGTATTAGTTGCTGGACCAACCTCATTAGTTCCTTCTCATCCTAATATACACCTTATACCAGTTGTATCTGCCGAAGAAATGTTTACAGCGTGTGTAGGCGAGTATGGAAATTGTGATTTAGCTATTATGAGTGCTGCCGTTGCTGATTATACCCCAGAACACGTAGCTGCAAGTAAAATAAAGAAACAAGAGGATACATTTACCATTTCGCTTACAAAAACAAAGGATATTTTAAAAGAATTAGGTAGTCGTAAAAAAGCAGGGCAAGTATTGATAGGGTTTGCCTTAGAAACGGACAATGAGTTGACTAATGCACAGAAAAAACTTGTAGGCAAAAATGCTGATCTAATTGTATTAAATTCGTTGAAAGACACTGGTGCTGGATTTGGAACTGATACCAATAAGGTTTCGCTATTAAGTGCAAATGGCGATATTCAACACCTTGAATTAATGGCTAAAAACATGGTTGCCAATCACATTCTTACCGCAGCAGTAAAACTATTATAATGACACGTATTCTATTTTTACTATGTATCTGCTTCTTAAGCAGTTTTGCCAAAGCACAAGACCTAAACTGCAGAGTGCAAGTACTTAGTGCAAACATACAGGTAACCAACAAGCAAATTTTCGAAACACTCGAAACCGCCATTTATGATTTTTTGAATACCCGAAAATGGACCACCGATATTATTCAGATACAAGAGCGTATCGATTTTAACCTCATTATCAATATTACGGAGTGGGATGGCTCTAATAAGTTTAACGCTACAGCCCAAATTATATCTACTCGACCAGTGTATAATACTTCTTACAACACTCCTATTTTGAATTTAAGTGACAAAGACTGGCGTTTTACTTATACCGAATCGGAAGCATTAGAGATTAACGAAACTGGTAATAGAAACAATCTGACCTCGATGTTGGCTTTTTATGCCTATTTTGTAATTGGGTTAGATTATGACACATACTCTCCGCTAGGCGGCACCCCTTATTTTCAGAAAGCACAAAGCATTTTAAATGATGCTCAAAACTTATCTGAAAATGGGTGGAAAGCCTTTGAAGACACACGAAACAGATATTGGATGGTAGAAAATGTAACCAATCCTTCTTTTAGGCCCTACAGACAAGCCCTTTATCAATATCACCGATTAGGGCTGGATCGAATGAACGACAAAATGGATGAAGGGCGCAAGGCAATAGTAGAATGCCTTCCTTTGCTTAAGAAAGTATTTTCTGCCCAGCCTGGAGCGTTTATGTTACAGCTATTTTTTACCTCAAAAGTGGATGAGATGGTAAATATCTTCTCGAAGATAAACCCCTCCGAAAAAGGCAAAATAATTGAACAGCTAATCGAGCTTAACCCTGCCAATGGCAGCAAGTACCAAAAAATACTTACTGCTAATTAGTTCTCTTTTGTTTGCGTTGATAATTCTATTTTAGCGGTTGAAATGCTGCAACGCCTTACCATAAAAAATTACGCGATTATAAATGATTTAGCCATTGATTTTGGCGAAAATCTGAACATCATTACTGGAGAAACCGGAGCCGGAAAATCTATCGTAATTGGTGCGCTATCACTAATATTAGGCGAACGTGCCGATAGCAAAAGCCTTTTTAAGCAAGAAGAAAAGTGTGTAATTGAAGGAAGTTTTAACATTGCTGCTTACGATACGCTTAAAGATTTTTTTACTGAAAACGATTTAGACTACGATACACATACCACGCTACGCAGAGAAATTAGCGTAGATGGAAAATCGCGTGCGTTTGTAAATGACACCCCAGTAAATCTTACTATTTTAAAAGCACTGGGAGAGCAGTTGGTAGATATACACTCGCAACACCAAACCATTGCCCTTAATGCCGAGGCTTTTCAACTATTGGTAATTGATGGGTTTTGCCAACACAAACCACTTTTGGCTGATTACCAACAACAGTACAAAGCCTATAAAAAGCAAAATTCTGTTTTACAGGACCTTAAAGCAAAAAGCACGCAGGCAAAAACGGAAACAGATTATTTACAGTTTCAGTTCAATGAACTTGTTACGGCAAACCTCATAGCTGAGGAACAAGAGCAGTTAGAAGCCGAATTACTTCAACTGAGCCACGCCGAAGAAATTAAAGCAAAGCTAAGTCAGTCTTCTTTTTTATTGAAAGAAAGCGAACAAGCCGTAAATACCCAACTAAAGGAGATTGCTACTGCTTTAGCAGCCATCGAAAAATTTAGTGAACAACTTGCTCAGATACACCAACGGGTAAAAAGTAGTTTTATAGAGCTGAAAGACATTGCCAACGAAGTGGAAAGTCTGAATGAGCGTATGCTGGTAAATGCCGAACGCATGCAGCATGTGCAAGATCGCCTACATTTAATTTACTCCTTACAGCAAAAACACCGCGTAAGCACCATTGCCGAGCTACTTAACTTACAACAGCAATTTGATAAACAGTTACAAGGCAATTTTTCGGTTGATGAGGATATTATTCGGTTAGAAAAAGAAGTAGCTCTGCTGAAGCAAACATTGGAAGAACTAGCCTCCAAATTAAGTACCAACAGAAAGACTATTGCACCTACTATTGAACAAGAGGTAAAAGGCTTGTTAGATTTATTGGGAATGCCACATGCTGAACTAAAAATAGACCTTAAGGCAATAGAAAGTGACACTTTTACTACTACTGGTAAAGATAAAGTGCATTTTTTATTTTCGGCAAACAAAGGATTTCCACTGGTAGATTTAAATAAAACAGCATCGGGTGGAGAATTATCACGGTTAATGTTTGTATTAAAAGGCTTAACAGCTAGATATACAGCACTACCCACCATTATTTTCGACGAAATTGACACAGGTGTTTCTGGCGAAGTAGCCCTAAAAATGGGCAGCATGATGCAGCAATTTGCCCAATCGCTACAGGTGATAAGTATTACACATTTGCCTCAAATTGCAAGTAAAGGACAGGCGCATTATTTTGTGTACAAGGAAGTACGCAACGGGCATACTTTCACTAATATACGTCCGCTACAAGCCGAAGAACGCATACAAGAGATTGCCAAAATGATTGGTGGAAATACCCCTGGCGAGGCGGCTTTACAAAGCGCACGAGAGTTGATTGGCAATTAGATGTGCAGATTTATGGATGTGCGGATGTGCCGATGAGATATTTATTTGATTATGTTGAGGGGATTGTGTTGATTTGACACTTAATTAAAATTATTAAACCAGTAACTAAAACCGGAAACCGATAACTGGCAACCGATAACTAATAAACAGATGGCTCACGGAATATTAAAAGGAAAAAGAGGAATAATTTTTGGCGCGTTAGACGAACGTTCTATTGCATGGAAAGCAGCACAACGCTGCGTGCAAGAAGGCGCAACCATTACATTAACCAATGCTCCTATTGCACTACGCATGGGCGAAATTAATAAGTTGGCAGCCGAATGTAAAGCAGAAGTTATTCCTGCAGATGTAACCAATATGGAAGAGTTGGAAAACCTATTTGTAAAATCTAAAGAGATTTTAGGTGGCAAAATTGATTTTGTACTGCACTCTGTAGGCATGAGTATGAACGTGCGCAAGGGCAAGCATTACACCGAAGCGGACTATGATTTTATGCACAAGGGCTTTGATATATCGGCAATGAGCCTGCACCGCGTGTTGCAAACAGCATTAAAAACGGACGCCTTAAACGAATGGGGCTCTGTAGTAACCCTAAGTTACATTGCTGCACAACGCACATTCCCTGACTATAATGATATGGCTGACGCAAAAGCACTGCTTGAAAGCATTACTCGTAGTTTTGGATACCATTTAGGCTCTTTGAAAAAAGTACGTGTAAACAGCATTTCGCAATCGCCTACAAAAACAAGTGCGGGCAGTGGTGTAAAAGGATTTGATGGCTTTTTTGATTATGCCGAAAAAATGAGTCCACTTGGTAATGCCAGCAGCGACCAATGCGCTGATTACATAGCTACATTATTCTCGGATTACACCCGTATGGTTACCATGCAAAACCTTTTCCACGATGGTGGTTTCTCCTTTACAGGCGTAACCCCAGCCGTGATTGAGCAAATGGAAAAATAAGGCTTACATACTGTATGCTCGTCGCTCTTTGGTGAGCATACAGTAAAAAAGGGTTCCTTTATTTTAAGCAAGTACCTATCTACCACTAAAATCGTTAACTTTGCGCCTCCAAAAATAGAGGCTCATGCTAACCGTTTCCAACCTTTCCCTACGCTATGGTAAGCGTGTATTATTTGATGATGTAAACCTAAAATTTGCTCCAGGCAACTGCTATGGCGTAATTGGGGCAAATGGTGCTGGAAAATCTACACTACTAAAAATAATATCTGGAGAAATTGACCCTTCCACTGGGCATGTATCTATTACGCCAGGTGAACGCATGAGCGTACTAAAACAAAATCACTTTGAGTTTGACGCTTTTACCGTATTGCACACCGTGCTTATGGGTAATAAAAAACTATGGAGCATTATTAACGAAAAAGATGTTTTATATGCTAAAGCTGATTTTACAGATGCTGATGGTGTAAAAGCTGCTGATTTGGAAGAACAATTTGCAGAAATGGATGGATGGAATGCCGAAAGCGATGCTGCTAACCTACTTAGTGGATTAGGGGTGAGTGAGACGCTGCATGAAAAACTAATGAGCGAATTGAGTGGTAAAGAAAAGGTGCGTGTGCTATTGGCTCAGGCTATTTTTGGTAATCCCGATATTTTATTACTGGATGAGCCTACCAACGATTTGGACGTTGAAACTATTAATTGGTTAGAGAATTTCTTAGCCGATTTTCCGAATACTGTAATTGTGGTATCGCATGATAGGCACTTTTTGGATGCTGTATGTACTCATATTGCCGATATTGATTTTAGTAAAATACAACTATACACAGGTAATTATACTTTCTGGTATGAATCTAGTCAATTAGCCTTGCGCCAGCGCTCAGATCAGAACAAAAAGACTGAAGATAAACGTAAGGAATTGCAAGATTTTGTGGCACGTTTTAGTGCTAATGCATCAAAATCGCGCCAAGCTACCAGTCGTAAAAAGCTATTAGAGCAGTTGGTGGTAGATGATATTAAACCTTCTACGCGTAAATATCCAGGCATTATATTTAAACCCGATCGCGATTGCGGTGACCAATTATTGCTTGTAGATAATTTATCTAAAATAGGACCAAATGGTATTCCTTTTTTCTCAAATGTGAGTTTTTCGTTAGATAAAGGTGATAAGGTAGCATTTGTAGCCAAAGAAGCCATTGCCGTGAGTACTTTTTTTCAGGTATTAATGGAGGAAGAAGAAGCTAGTTCGGGGAAATTTACGTGGGGTACTACTATTACACGTTCTTATTTACCAAACGAAAATGCCAGTTACTTTAATGCTGAAGATACACTGGTAGATTGGCTACGCCGTTACTCGACAGATAAGGACGAAACGCATGTACGTGGTTTTTTAGGCAGAATGTTATTTTCGGGTGATGAGGCACTCAAAAAATCGAATGTTCTATCTGGAGGAGAAAAAGTGCGTTGCATGATTTCGCGCATGATGCTTACCAACGCTAATTGTTTGATATTGGACGAACCTACCAATCACCTTGATTTGGAGTCAATTACGGCATTCAACAATTCCTTAAAAGAATGGAAACACATTGCTTTGTTTACCTCGCATGACCATGAGTTTGTAGAAACTGTAGCCAACCGTATTATTGAATTAACTCCTTATGGTATTATTGATAAACGGATGACTTACGATGAATTTTTGGCTGACGAAAAGGTAAAAGCATTACGCGAGAGCCTGTATGCTAAAGTAAAAAAGACGAAGTAACACCCATACAGGGAGAGGTTGTGGTATTTCGTTAAGCAGGATAAAATGCTACGATAGTACCTGCATATCTGCCAAAATATCCTCTACATATTTTCGGCTATTGAATAGCTTGGGCACTTTGTGTTGCCCACCTAATTTGCCTTGCTTTTTCATCCAGTTGTAAAAAGTACCATCAGGAGCCATATTTACTTTTGGTAATAGCAACGCCATATCGTCTTTTCGCTTGGCTTCGTAATCAGAATTAGCGGCTTGTAGTGCACAATCGAGCACATGCGTAAACACGCTGATATCTGTAGGTGGGGTTTCAAACTCAATTATCCACTCGTGCCCACCTTTGCTATTTTGCTCTGAAAAATAGATAGGGCATGCCGTATAATCGCGGATAGCTGCTTTAGTTACTTTACATGCTTCACGAATTGCATTTTCGGCATTTTCGATAATTACTTCTTCGCCAAAGGCATTAATAAAATGCTTGGTACGGCCTGTTATTTGTATCCGAAATGGATTTAATGAGGTGAATTTAATCGTATCACCTATCATATAACGCCACAAACCAGCATTGGTACTAATCACCATTGCATAGTTCTTGTCTAACTCTACTTCTGTTAAATCCAAACTCTTAGGCTGCTCTTTCCCAACCTCTTCAAGAGGAATAAATTCGTAGTAAATACCATAATCGAGCATTAGCAACATTTGATTGGTATCGGCTAAGTCTTGTATGGCAAAAAAACCTTCCGAAGCATTATAGGTTTCTAAATAGTACATATTCTTGTTAGGAATCAACTTTTTAAATTGTTCGCGATACGGCTCAAAGTTTACAGCGCCGTGTATGTACAATTCTAAATTGGGCCATACTTCCATTAAGTTTTTTTTGCCTGTAATTTCTAAAATGCGCTTGGCTAAAACGAGCGTCCAAGTAGGTACACCTGATATACTGGTTACATCTTCCAATATGGTTGCATGTGCCATCTGTTCAATTTTTTCTTCCCATCCATCCATTAAGGCTATGGAAATATCAGGAGTGCGTTGCATTTCTGCCCAAAAAGGGAGATTTTTTATCAATACAGCCGACAAGTCGCCGTAATAACTATCAACACTTAGTTGATTTACCTGATGGCTACCACCCATCACCAAACTTTTACCCGAAAACACTTGAGTATCGGGCCTATTGCTGCAGTAAATAGACAGCATATCTTTTCCCACATTAAAGTGGCATTCGTCTAATGATTCTTCGGTTACAGGTATAAACTTACTCTTATCGCTGGTGGTGCCTGATGATTTTGCGAACCACTTTACTTCAGACGGCCAGAGTATATTTTGCTCGCCTTTCATCATGCGCTCTATATGAGGCTTCAGACTATCATAATCTTGTAGGGGAACACGCTTTTTAAACTCTTTAGTGGAGCTAATAGTGCGGTAATCATATTTTTTGCCCCACTCGGTGTAGCGTGCCTCAGTAATTAGGTTACTAAGCAGCTCTTCCTGCACTTCAAATGGATATTTCATAAACAGCTCAATCTGGTGACTGCGCTTTTTCATTACCCATGAAAATATAGAATTTATAATTGGCATATATACCTGTTACTAAATTTTAGGCGTGCTATTATGCTATTTTTTATCTGTTGCTTGCAAAAAGCAACCTATTAATAGCGGTATGCAATATGAACAATTTACGGCATAGGTTCTGGTTTTTCTTTTGGTTTTATGCGCCATAGTTTACGCCAAAATTCGCCAAAAGAATCAAACTCTGCACGATACAGTAAACCTAAACCTTGTACGTTTTGATTGCCCTGCGCACCAATTAATAAATCATTACTTACTGTTTTATTAAATGCCTTAGCTCTAAGATTTCCGTTTTTACTTATTTTATACTCTGCAGACACATCACCGGTAATGGTGTTGGACCGCTGAGTTGTAGTTGTTGTAGACGTAGATCTAGCATCTTCATAGGTAAGCACATTTCCGTTAATTACCACTCTATCGTCGAACAAACTAAGCGACCCACCCGCACCATTTAGCGAGTTAATATTGATGTCTAAACCTCTGTACACGGTAGAAGAAAGCCAATTAGAAACCTGATTAGACAGCACCTCTACCCCGCCAGAAGCCGCACCCGACCCTGCATTAATATTACCTGTAAATCGGTTGGCAACCAATAAACTTAACACCTGTGTATTTACATTATCCTGATTATTGAGATATGCCGAAAGTTCATTTTTTATCTCGTTATTTCGTGGAAACTCTATACCAAAACTTATATCGGGGGCAAATAGCGAGTTTTGCATGGTAAGTCTGCACTCGGTGGCTACTCTGCGTGCCGAATCTGATTTGGTGATAGACCCTCTATATTCGGCAGCTTGATATAAGCCTATTATGGGTGCACTGGTTTGGTAAATAGCCGATATGTTTATTTGCGCTTCAAACGGATTGCCATTCCAGCGTACAGTACCGCCCTTTACTACCTTTAGGCGTTTGTTAATGAGGTTTTGTAAGGTAAATAAGTATTCTCCTTCGGTAATTTCGTAAGTGCCGTACATTTCAAAATCGCCAAGCGTATTTATTGCCAAGCGTAAATTGGCATTGCCTCTTCCCTTAATTAAATCGCCTACCTTTTCGTCGAAAATTAACTGCACCTGAGCATCTTCTGTTACATCTAAATCCAGATTAAGAGAAATACCTGTAAATTTATTTTTGGCATTTCCAGTCCACTTTAAGGTATCACCTGCTGCCTTAAACGTTATAAAATTTTGCTGTCCCAAGGTACCTTCATTACCCAAAGGAATAAAAAACTGTGTACCTCTTTTGGTAGTTGCCTCAATATTGATACGCATAGTACTTAGCGGACCAGTAAATCGGAATACACCTGAAGCTCGGGCGGTACCGTAATACGAGGCATTATCTAGCTTGGTAGTATTAAGACACAAGAAGTTAGTTGCCCGAAGCGCAACATTAAAGTATGGATTTTTGATATTATCTAAATCAATATCACCAGTAACTATGGCTTTGTTGCCTTGCGGGTCGGTTACGGTTAGTGATTTTAGCAGTATTTTATTGCTGGTAATAAACACATTATCATCAATGGTTAATCGATTTTTAAGATAATCTACCGTAAGTGCTACTTTATTAAACTTAATTACTCCATTTATTTGTGGTTTTGCAAAGCTACCTGTAAGCTTTAGGGTTGCATCTGCCTGGCCAGCAATATCCGAAACAATACCTACTATAAATGGTTGCACAGCATTCAATTCCGTTTCCGTCATTTCAATATTTATGTCTAAATTTTGGTCACCCTTAGGATATATATTGCCATACAAATCCACTGTTTTTAAACTATTATTACTAATAGTTCCGGCAAATGAAACACGTTCTCGTTCGTTCCAAGTAGTACTTACAGCCACACTTTCGCCTATTTTGGTACCGTTGTACACCAAATTAGAAATAAAGGCCTTAGAAGTAAAACGTGGCTTATCCAACAGCGCATAAATATCAGCATCGGCATTTACGATACCAGCTAAGCTAATATTTAGTGGTTGTGTAAATTGGCTAAATGTTTTCAAATCCAAATTTTGGAGTTTTATTTTGAGCCCTTCAGTTACGCTTTTAGAAATAACACCCTGCACTTGTATCTCTTGGTTCGTATTTTTTAAGGAGAAATTCTGAATATTCACACGCTCTTTGCCAACACTTACGCTAAATGCTTCTTTTATCGCCCATGCTTCTCTGTTTAAATACAATTCGGAAGGGAGTATCCGAAGCACAAACGAGTCGGTACTAAAAGCTATCTTTCCATTCAAATCCAATTGATTACGCGCTGAATAATCTGCTAATTTTACGTTGAACTGAAGTTCATTTTTTGCAATACTATTCGACATATTGATATTATTTATCAATACCGAATCTCGCTGCAAGAGCGTATTACAGCCAATATTAATGTCAAGTCTGCTCGCTGAGTTCTCTTGATCGACAACAATACCACGGAATGAAAAGTCGCGATAATCTAGTTGTTTGAGTTCGCCTGTAACTCTTAGAGAAGCTTCGTCGGAATTAAAAGCACCTCTAAATTGATTATTACCCCCAATTTTTATTTCCGGGAAAAATAACTCGGTAATAGGATTGGTATTTTTTAACGTTACCAAAAAGCTAAAATTTTGTGCATTTATAGCCTTAATAGTTCCCCAAGAATACGCTGGCACATAGGTTTGCAGCACTCTTTTTGCTGCTGACACGATAGTTCTGAAATCGTATATCCCTTTTATAGAAACATCGGCAATGGAAGACGTAAGTGTGAGTTGTTTTTGTGCTCCCAAGTCTTCCGAAACCAAGTTTACTTGCTCTAATCGATACTCTTTTTCAGGTGTTTCAACTCGTAAATTAGCTAAGCTAATGCTGCCCAACAATGAATTAAGATTAATACCCGTGATATTGATAGCTACATCTGTACTTAGTACCAGTGGTTTGCTATACAAATTTAAAGCCTGCACATTTGCCTTCCTGATAGTAGATACAAAGGCAAAAACAGGCTCTTTATTATTCAAATCAATTGTTCCATCAAAATATAATCCAATATTTTTATCATCAATATTTACCGAACCCGAAAAGAGTTTTCTATCTAACAATCCCTGTATCACAATATTTTGATAGGTATAGTTATTAAGAGTTGCTTTATGGACATCTATGAGTACATTTTCATGCAATTTATTTATATCAAACCCACGACCAGAAAATTGTGCTTCAGCTGTAATTTTACCAATGTATTTTTCGGCATCCAGTAATTTACCTACATCTAATGCTTCGGTATTAATAAAGGCATCGTACTCGGGCTGCTTTCCTTTTACCAATTTCATACTGCCATCAATATCCAAATTACCTACATCAGTAACAAGATTTGCCTTTGCTTTAAAATCGGTGTAATAGCCTTTAAAATTTCCCTTTACATACACCTCTCCTACTTTATTGAATAGAGCAGGCAACACTACTTTACTTGATGAAATTTGATTGATAATTGCCGTTGCATCTGCTTTATTGCTATGCAATTCCTTTATCTGTATATCCATCCAAAGATTTTTTACTTCTGGTAATCCTTTGAGTGTAAAACTGGTAGAAATGTAGGTAGACCCTGCGGTACTTATTCTCAGCCCTTCACTTTTTAGATTACGCAATGGCCCGTACACTACCCCGTCTGCAGTTACCGACGATTTAATACGCTCCAGTGCAACAGCAAAAAAAACAATATCGCTGGCAGCTATGGTTGCATTCTCGAGACTTGCATAAAATCGCACCTCATCAAAAAACTTACTAAATGCGTCCCAACCTGTATACTTCATAGAAAAATAGCGCCGAAGCGTACTTTTAGGCATTCGGATATACAGATTTTTTGCTTCTACTTCTTGGTTGTTTACCTTTACTTGTGCAACTAGTTCTTGCACGCTAAACCCGCTTTTTTCGTAGAGGCTTGCAGACAATATATCTGCCCGAATATTTCCACTTTTTACCTGTATGTCAACTGCTTCTATATTAAGTTTACTTACGTCCAAATCATCAAAATTCACACTTCCCTTTTTCGCATTTGGCCTGTTGTAATCTTTATAGCGAAAGCTGCTTTCTTTAATAGTGAGCGTTTTTACCCCTGCCAAAAAATCTTTTGTACTCTTAGTGGTATCACCCGAACTAAAATAGTTCAGTATAAAATCCATATTAGTAGCAGTAGCGCCCTTCTGCTTTTTTAAGAAGAAACTGGCTCTATTAATACTTACAACTCCCAATTGTAGGTTATTGGTAATTTTAGTGAACGAACGATAGCTTACACCTAATCTACCGATATAGGCTAGCGTATCAGTTTGAAGATCCTCTACATACAGCTTTTCCAACACCAGTGTGCCCGGAAAATCGATATCGACGCCGCCTATGGTAATGGTTGTACCTAATTCACCAGAAAAATACCCTGCTAATTTCTGAGCAGCCCATGTTTGTACACCTTTAGTGCGCAACAAGGCATACAGCGACAGCAACAGCATAAGTATGCTGATGATGACAATCAGAATTATTTTAATAGCGCGTTTGATAATGGTATTTTTGTAAACTAATTATAAAAAATCGTGTCAATTATTCTAGGTATCGAATCTTCTTGTGATGAAACTGCTGCTGCTGTTTGTATAGACGGTAAAATATGCTCGAATATTATTGCCACACAAACCATTCATCAACAATATGGCGGCGTAATTCCCGAAGCAGCCTCCCGTTTACACCAACAAAATATTGTACCTGTTGTGCACGAAGCTTTAAAACAAGCAAAAGTACGCAAAAATGACGTTGATGTGATAGCTTATACTCAAGGACCAGGCTTATTAGGTGCCTTATTGGTAGGTGCTTCCTTTGCTAAAGGATTAGCATTGGCGCTAAACAAACCGTTAATCGGTATTAACCACATGCAGGCGCATATTATGGCTCATTTTATTGACGAGCCAAAGCCTGCTTTTCCATTTTTGTGCCTTACCGTATCTGGCGGGCATACCCAAATTGTACAGGTAAACAGTTACTTTGATATGCAAGTACTCGGGCAAACTACCGACGATGCTGCTGGCGAAGCCTTTGACAAGGCTGCCAAAATACTTGGTTTGCCTTACCCTGGTGGACCATTAATTGATAAGTATGCCAAACTAGGCAACCCGCATGCTTTTGCATTTCCACAAACCAATATGCCTGCGCTTGATTTTAGTTTTAGTGGACTAAAAACTTCTTTTCTGAACCTTGTTACCAAACAGTGTCAGCAGAATCCCGATTTCATTACCGCAAATTTGCATGATTTGGCTGCTTCTATACAACAGGCTATTATTGCCTCACTTATAAACAAATTAAAGCAAGCCATACAACAAACAGCAATTACGCAAATAGCTATAGCAGGTGGCGTATCTGCAAACAGCGGCTTACGCGCAGCTATACAACAATTAGCTACCGAGCAAGCACTCGAAGTTTTTATTCCAAAATTTGAGTATTGCACCGATAATGCTGCTATGATAGCTATTGCAGGACATTACCATCACCTGCATCATAAATATAGTACACAAAGCGATAGTAGCTACGCTAAAAACAGGTTATAAAAAAACTGCTCCAAATTTATAATTTGGAGCAGCAATTAAAAGCCATTAGCCATGAACACTATTAATGTATCCAGCTAAATTCGTATTGTAAATGAGGAGTACGTAAGCGTTCTGCTACGCGTTCCAATCTGGCTGGCAGGTTGATTACATAATCACGAGCACGTTTACCTGCATCATCTAATCCTTCCAATTCGGTAATTTTCCAGTCCTCTATTAATCCTTTAAGGATATCTGTATAGTCGTATGCTGTATATACACCTAAGCGCTGTGCAGCATCGGTAAAATGACCAAATGTTTGACCAATGGTAATACCCATTTCACGTAAATAATGTGCCGGCATTACTATTTTTTTGCGCATCATATCTTCAAACGCCAACATCATTTCGTTAGGGTCTATCTCGAAAATCTGACTTACAAATGATTTGTATGCCTTAGCATGACGTGCTTCATCAGAAGCAATCATTCCACACATTTTAGCCAATTGAACATCACCTTGTTCCTTTGCAAACTGGGCTACCCTGCGGTGCGAAATATTAGTAGCTATTTCTTGAAAACTAGTATATATAAAGCTACGGTATGGATCATTATCTGTCTGTATATCAAACCCATCAGCAATAAGATACTGTGTAGACACTTCCATTTTGTGCATATCTACTCTACCAGAGAGGTATAAATATTTGTGCAACAAATCACCATGTCGGTTTTCTTCTGCCGTCCAACCGCGTATCCACTTCATCCATCCGCCTTTTTCGTCGCGTGACACATCATGAATAGACATTAACCATGATTCGTAAGTAGGCAATGCTTCTTCTGTAATGGTATCTCCTACTAAAACAGCTACTAAATCGTAAGACAATTCTTTAGCACGTTCCTGCAGCTCGCGAATTTCATCGAAAAATCCAGGCTTGCTCGCATCTGGCAATAAATCAGATGGCTGCCAATTTTCCTCAATAGGCTTTAAATGCTCATCTGCAGAGGAGTATAAACAACTCTCCAAATGCTTCATCACTTCTACACGGGGTATGGGGAATAGCTTCATTATTAAAAAATAAAAAAATATGAGAACAAAGATACGCTAAATAAGGTAAAGTTGTGTTCTTTTGCCAAATCTACTTGCTTGTAACAGAGCCTTTAGCTTAAACTCATGTTGAACATCCTGTTAATAGACAATTACGACTCCTTTACTTATAACTTAATGCATGTACTACAAAAGGCAAGCACGTGCAAAATAACAGTAGTTAGAAATGATGCTATTGCTATAGCTGCTATTGCTAAGTACGACAAGATAGTACTTTCTCCAGGACCGGGATTACCAAAAGATGCAGGTATTATGCCTCAATTATTACAGCACTATGCCAGCACAAAACCGATACTTGGCGTGTGCTTGGGCATGCAAGCTATTGGCGAGTTTTATGGCGCATCGCTTAGTAATTTATCACAAGTGCACCATGGAGTAGCCTCTCTTACAACAGTAGTAGCTAATGATATTTTATTTAAAAACATACCAAGTACTTTCAATACAGGAAGATACCATTCTTGGGTAATTAATCCAGCTACTATACCTGATACGCTTACCGTTACAGCAATAAGTCCACAGAGCGATATTATGGCCATACGCCACAAGCAATTAGACGTTTGTGGAGTACAGTTTCACCCCGAATCTATCTTAACTGAGCACGGCGAGCAATTATTGAAGAACTGGGTGGAGTATTAGTGCTAATACACCGTAGCTTCTGTAATCGAAAAAATGCCTGCCACTGGATTTACACACATTACTGGAACTTGTAAATCATTATTGATAATTTTTTCCTCCTCTTTACCAATAATAAATTCGGTTACGCTTTTACCAGAAGTGGTAACTATTACGACTAAATCGGCTTCATGTAATGCTGTAAACTTAATCAGTTGATCTGCAAAACTCCCATCATTAGGGTCAAAGGCAGTACTGCTACATGCAATTCCGTTTTCTTTGAAGTGCCTTTCGGCATGAAAAACATTCAATTTTACATGATTTTGTAAGTACTCATCTGTTTCTGTTCGGCTATAAATAAGCACCTCGGCATTAAACTGTACAGCCATTTTAATAGTTGGCCATAATTTGTGCTTGCTTTCTGCAGCTGCCTCTACTGGAAATATAATTTTCTTGTACCCATGTGGGCTAATGTGCTTTTTCTGGGTAACTATAGTAGGGCAATGCGACGAGGTAATTACCTTAATAGCAAAAGACCCTAACAGCTTTTGTTCTAATCCTACCACTCCATGAGTGCCCATTACCTGCCATACCGAACCAAGTTGTTTACCTGTTTCCTCAATATCTTTAAATATGCTCCCTTCTACCAGATTGTAACTACATTTTAGTCCATCTGCTGTGGCAATACGCTCGCACTCATCCAACAATTGCTCCTCTATATCTGCCGCTATTTTCCCTTCCTTTTTCAATTTGTCTTTAGACGTTGCATCTAGCACATGCACTAAACTTATTTCATGTCCTCCCGCTTTTGCGATGCTTATAGCATGATTGATGGCGCAATCAGATGCCTCTGTAAAATCTACTGGTACCAATACCACATTGTTATGCTTCAGCTTTTCCATATATTTTTTATTTTATTTGTAGCTACTAACTATTTGTTTGATTTTTTCTATGTGTTGTTGCTTTGTTTCGTTCCTGCTTTTCTTGGCAGAGGCTGTAAAGTAGGTATGACTTTCTAAAAATTTAATTTGCAATCGATTCCAGTTTTCTTCGTCAGAAACAACTTGTTGCTCGAAAAACTCACGGTACAATAATTGCCCAACAATCCAAAAATCGTCTCTACCTAAATAATCCAAATCGGCATCGCATATAATTTCTTCTAAGCGATTTTTAGGCGACTGCGGTACTTTACTTGCCATAATCATTCCGCAAATTGTTTCAATTTGGTCATTATCATACCCGAAATCAGGCAGTGTTGCTCTTACCAATTTACAACCCTGCTCTTCGTGATGCTTGTAATCAGCTATATAGCCCGAATCGTGATATAAAATAGCAGTTCGCAAAAGTATTCTATCTGCATCTGACACATTTTCAGCTTCAGCCAATCGTTCGGCTGCTTGCAATACATCTAACGTGTGCTCATAACGATGGTAATACAAGTTTTTGGGCAACTCCTTGCTGAGCTTATTTAAAATAAATTGCTCCATCTCCTTAAATTGCACCTCTTTTACATGGTTTTGTTGCATGTGGTAAGTAGTTATTATATACTTATTGTTTCTTCCAGTGCTGGTAACTTGTTCTGTTGCTCGGTTGAATGCATAGCTTGTTTTACAAAATACATTTCCAACTCTCCCTTACCTTTTACTTTTATTTTTCCTCTGGGCACACACTCAAACTCATCTTTTATCAGTTCATAGGTGCTGCCCGAAATATTAATTTCACCGGTTTGCCCATTTTGTTCCATACGGGCAGCAGTATTTACCGTATCCCCCCAAATATCGTAAGCGAATTTTTTCATACCCACAATACCCGCTACTACTGGTCCTGTGTGCACGCCCATACGAAATTCGAACCGCGTAGCGCTTTGCTTATCCTGCTCTCTAATAAATGTTTGCATGGCAAGCGCCACTTTTATCACATCCTTTGCATGAGTGGTATTTGCTATAGGTATGCCCCCTGCACACATATAAGCATCGCCAATGGTTTTAATTTTTTCTACACCACACTCGGCAATTATTGAATCGAAGGCTCTAAAATAGGTATCCATTTGGGCAACTAATTCTAAGGCGCCTATTTGCTCCGAAATTTTGGTAAAGTCCTTTATATCTGCAAAAAGCACGGTGCAGCTATCGTAACTTTTGGCTAAAGAAAAACCTGTTTCCTTTAGTTCCAGTGCCACTTGACCAGGCAAAATATTCAACAATAATTCATCCGAACGCTGAAGTGCTCTACCCGTTTTTTGTCGCTGACGATACACCAACAGCATACCAATAAGCACCAAGGCAATACCTGCGAGCATCGCATAGTTTTTTATACGCTCTGTATCCAGCGCACTCTCAAACGTTGCTTGCTGTAACTGCTGTTGCAGTTTTAGGCTGTCCTGCTTTTGCTTGAAACGATACTCCATTTCTTTACGAATGGTCTCTTCTATCATCAAACTATCTGCATTCTCTTTTGATATCTTTTGATACTCATATGCTTTTTGCCAGTTACCTGTTTTTGCCGCAAGCTGACTATAGCTTCCCGCGTAATCTCTTTTTAGTGTTTTATCGCCCTTAACCCGCACAATAGACCATCCTTGCTTCAAGAATTTTTCTGCTTGCTTATAATCACCACTGGCTATGTAGGCATTAATGATATCTGTTTTTGCTACTCCCAACTCATTTGCACTGCCCAATTTTTCGGCCATGCGCGCACCTCTCTGTAGCCAGTCAATGGCAATATCTTGTTTACCCTGCTTCGAATAAATTTGACCAATTTTAATACAACTGTAATTTACAAGACGCTTATTTTCTGTTTTCTCGCTTATTTTTAATGCATTTTGGTACTGCTCTAATGCTGCAGTATACTTACCCTGCTCTTGGTAAATTTCGCCTGTATTGTAATAGCATTGGGCCATATCATCATTGGCGCCTAATCCTTTACCCGCCTTAATACCCCGCTCATAATTATCAATAGCTAACTGATAATTCTCTTGCGCCTCATAAATGTCACCCATTTTAAGGTAGGTAACCACTTGCTGCGCACCATCTACATTCTCTTCATACGCATCAAGCGCTTGTTTATAATAGTCCAGTGCCGATATATCATTGCCTAAGGCGGTATATATATCTCCGATATTTGTACAACTCTGTGCAATTACCGCGCTATTATTAATATCTACATTAATGGCTAATGCTTTTTGCGCATACTCCAATGCTTGCGCATAGTAATGTTGGTTGAAATAAATACTGCTGACATTATTTAGAATAATACTGATATTGGTTTTATTACCAAGTTTCTCATTAATATCTAACGCCTTGTTCAGATTCTCTAAGGCAGGCGAATAATTACGCTGCTCCCAATAAATAGCACCTAAATAGGTGTATACATTACCAAGTGCTACTTTATCATCTAACTCTTTAAATGGCTTTATGGCCTTTTCATACTGCTCAATAGCCAAGGCATAATTGCCTCGGTTTTTATAACTGGTACCCAACATTAAGTAGCAACCCGCTTTTTCTTGCTTTAATCCTTCTCTTTCGGCTATTGCTATACATTGATTTAAGGCAGCACGTCCTTTTTCTACATTGCCTTCGGTAAGCCAACAGTTGCCCAACAAAAACAAACCAGCTGCTTCATAATTAACTAATTTATACTCACGAGATAATTTTATTGCTTTTTCTGCATAGTTACGAGCCTGACGAGGATCGCTTAATCGTAACTGATAGCCCAATTGATTATAGGCAGTTATTAATGCATTATCATTGGTATAGGTATTTGGTCGCTTTTCTAACTGCTGAATACTTGACCTTAAAGAATCGATTTTTGGGGCCTGCTGAGCGTTTGCAGAACCAAACAATAGCATACCAATTAGTAAAACGAAATATGCTTTGTTTATTTTCATCTAATAGGGATTAGATTAGGGTGATTTGCTATTTGTTTTCTTACGCAGCAAGCTACATAATGTTTGCTTGTTTTACGTTATTAAATTAGATAGAAAATAAAAAAGGTCAACCTTACGATTGACCTTTTTTTCTGGGTAGCGGGGGCCATCCCGATAGTCCCGATAGTTATCGGGAGAAGAACTGACGTCCGCCGCGGCGGATATGAGCCGACGAGCTATGTGTTTCAGAAAAAAGTAGAATATTAAATTAAGATAACACAAAAAAGGTCAACCTCACGATTGACCTTTTTCTTGGGTAGCGGGGGCCAGACTCGAACTGACGACCTTCGGGTTATGAGCCCGACGAGCTACCAACTGCTCCACCCCGCACTGTTTTAATTGGGATGCAAAGATATAATTCGTTTCTTTGTAACGCAAATTTATTATTAACAAAAAAATAACATGGCGCATAAGGCTGGCTTTGTGAGTATTATAGGTAAACCCAATGTAGGTAAATCTACATTAATGAATGCGCTTATAGGCGAACAGATGTCTATTATCACTCCAAAAGCGCAAACAACACGTCATCGTATTAAAGGTATTTTGAATACAGATGACTATCAAATTGTGTTTTCGGATACTCCTGGTGTTATAAAGCCACACTATGGTATGCACGAAAGCATGATGACTGCCGTGGAAGGCTCTATTGTGGATGCAGACATTGTATTACTGGTAACCGATATTAACGAAAAGCATGACGAAGGCGAAGTGCTCGAAAAATTAAAGAACAATACTGCCCCTCTTGCCATACTTATTAACAAAATTGACAAAAGCACGCAAGAGTGGATTGAAAAAAAGGCAGCTTATTGGCGCGAATTACTGAATCCTACACTTATATTGGCTATTTCTGCTAAAGAAAAATTTAACGTAGAAGCCGTATTAGGATTTATTCTTGAGCATTTACCCGAGCACCCTCCCTATTACGAAAAAGATGAATTGAGTGATCGTAATCTTCGTTTCTTTGTTTCGGAAATGATTCGTGAGAAAATATTTTTAACCTACCAACAAGAAATACCTTACAGCACCGAAGTAATTATTCGTAGTTTTAAGGAAGAAGAAAAGGTGTGTAAAATAAGTGCCGAAATTATTGTAGAACGCGAATCGCAAAAAGGAATTATTATAGGCAAGGGCGGAGAAATGTTAAAGCTAATTGGCAGCAAAGCCCGCATAGATATTGAAGCATTTATAGACCAAAAGGTTTATTTAGAGCTTTTTGTAAAAGTAGTGCCTGACTGGCGTAACAAAAAACTGTATCTGAAAAATTTCGGGTACGAAAATTAATTAGTTAATTAAAACATGAGTAATATAATAGCAATTGTAGGGCGCCCAAATGTAGGTAAATCGACCCTTTTTAATCGTCTTACCGAAAGCAGAGAAGCTATTGTGGATGATGTGTCGGGCGTAACCCGTGATAGACATTATGGCGCGGTAGAGTGGACTGGCAAAAGATTTACCGTAATAGATACGGGTGGTTATGTAACCAATTCGGAGGACACATTTGAATCATCCATACGCGAACAGGTACTTGTTGCTATTGAAGAAGCAAGTGTTATCCTTTTTGTGGTAGATATTGTAACAGGAGTAACCGATTTAGATGACGCCATTGCCAACATATTACGCCGCTCTAAAAAGCAGGTATTGGTAGTGGTAAACAAGGCCGATAGCGGAAAAGACTTAGCCAATAAACACGAGTTTCACTCATTAGGATTAGGTGAATTATATGTTATCTCTTCTATGACGGGTGGTGGTACTGGCGAATTGCTGGATGAAGCCGTAAAGCATTTTGAGCCAGAACCAGAACCAGTTGAAAGCACCATACCTGTAATTACGTTTGTAGGTAGACCTAACGTAGGTAAATCTTCTATTATCAACACTTTATTAGGAGAAGATCGTACCATCGTTACGCCAATTGCTGGCACCACTCGCGATGCTATTCAAATACCTTTTACCAAGTTTGGCTACGAATTCATGCTGGTAGATACTGCCGGATTACGCAAGAAATCCAAAGTAACGGAAGATATTGAGTTTTACTCGGTAATGCGTACCATAAAAGCCATTGAACAGGCAGATGTGTGCATTTTGATGATTGATGCCACTACAGGAATAGAATTGCAGGACATTAATATTTTCCATTTAGCAGAACGCAACCGAAAAGGCATTGTAATATTGGTAAACAAATGGGATTTAATTACTGACAAGGATACCAAGACTGCAAAGACGTTTGAAGAACAAATTCGTAAGCGCATTGCACCTTTTACCGACATACCTATTGTTTTTACCTCGGTAACAGAGAAGCAACGCATACACAAAACGTTAGAAATAGCTACCAAGGTATTCGAAAATAAAACCAAGAAAATACCTACCTCTAAGCTGAACGATGTGATGCTTCCGATTATAGAAAACACACCTCCACCAGCATTAAAGGGCAAATACGTAAAAATAAAGTACATTACACAGGTAAATGGCTCATCTCCAACATTCATTTTCTTTTGCAACCTGCCGCAATACGTAAAAGAACCTTACAAACGTTTCATTGAAAATAAGCTGCGTGAAAACTTTGATTTTGAAGGAGTTAGCATCAGTATTAACATGCGTCAGAAATAATATAGAAAAAAGAGCAAAACAGTTGCACGCAAAATAAAATTTGTTTTATCTTTGCAGCCAGTTTAAAATCTTATAAACCAATAAAAATGAAAAAAGTATTAGTATTACTATTATCTGCTGGAATCTTCGCATTCGTAGCATGTGGCGAAAACGCTGAACAAAAAGCTGCTAAAGAAAAAATGATGCAAGATTCAATTGCTGCAGCTCAGGCTGATTCAATTGCAATGGCTGCTGAAGCTTCTATGGCAATGGATTCTACTGCTACGGATTCTACTGCAACTGAAGAAGTTAAGTAATTCCCAACAGTACCACGTACAAAAAAACCTTGATAGTAGCTATCAAGGTTTTTTTATGCCTTTACATTTTTGCTTTTAGTTGGTTCTCAACACCTGCATTGCTTTACTCAGTGCTGCATCACGTTGGTTAATTACTTTAAAATAACCATAATCGCCCCATTGTTGCTTGGCAATAAGCGCCTTTATCTGCAGCTTAATTAGCTTTTCGGATATGTCTGCACCTCTTACACCTTTTGCCTTTTGTTTTGCTACTACACTTCCTACAAACTGTGCATATGCTTTAGCACTAATGGCAAACGACTGATTAAAATCATCGAAGGTATTATACGCTTTAAGTGTTGTCTTATTTTTATCGGCATAGTTGTACGCATATTCTGCAACACTTCCAGTAGTGACTGCCACTGCATAAAAATCGGAGAAATCAATCGTATCTAATGGCACAAAAATATCGGGCTTTACACCGCCGCCGCCATATACTGTACGCCCATTTTTGGTAACGTAACGTGTTGTATCTTGCTTAATACTATCCACGTTGGTTAGTTCTCCTCTCAACAAACGCTCGCCTAATTCTTCATTATATGCCGTATTCCCGTTGGTATACGATTTTTGAATACATCTGCCCGATGGCGTAAAATAGCGAGAAATAGTGAGGCGCAAAGCCGAACCATCTTCAAATTGTAGTTGATCTTGCACCAAACCCTTACCAAAGGTGCGTCGCCCAATAATCGTCCCTCTATCTAAATCCTGAATAGCACCTGCCACAATTTCACTTGCCGATGCAGAACCTTCATCTACCAATACAATTAATTTCCCATCTTCAAATTCTCCTGTTTCGGTAGCATAGTAATCGGTACGAGGTTGGTTACGCCCTTCCGTATACACAATAAGCTCTTTATTTTTAAGAAAATGGTCGCCCAAAGCTGTAGCAGCCGAAAGATATCCGCCACCATTACCTCTAAGATCTAGCACCAAATCTTTCATACCCTTATCTTTTAATGAAGACAAGGCATTTAGAAACTCTTCCTCAGTGGTAGCTGCAAACTTGCTAACTTTGATATAACCCGTTGTAGCATCCGCCATATAGGCCACATCAACACTGTTTAAAGGTATTTGCGCACGCGTAATCGTGTAATTTACAATCTTGGATGAACCATGACGAATAATGCCAATAGTTACTTTAGTGCCGCTTGGACCACGCAAATTACTGGTAACATCTACATTCTTTACTTTCTTGCCTACTAAATTCTTCCCTTCTATTTGTACTATTTTATCTCCCGAACGAATACCTAATGCCTCGGATGGGCCTCCAGAAATAGCATTTACCACAAAAATGGTGTCGTTTAGCAAATGAAACTCAATACCAATCCCTTCAAAATTCCCCTCCAAACTTTCGTTCATGCTTTTAAACTCTTTGGCAGATATATAGCCTGAGTGAGGGTCTAAACCCTCTAACAATGCATTAATAGCTAAATCTTCCAAGCTATCTGACTTTACCTCATCTACATACTTTTTATCAATAGCACGCAGTACCTCATCTATTTTACTGGAGCTCGAAAAAGAGAGCGGAAAGGACATCGTATTTTTCTTGTTCTCTCTACTAAATAGGGTGCCTATATACATCCCCACAATCATTACCAACAAGAACAGGAGGGGCAAACGCAAATTAACTTTCTTCATACTTTATTAAAAAATCAAAACTACTTATTTAGATTGCTTAGTAGTTACATAACTACACAAATACCGTAACTATTGTGTGAATATTTAGCACTTTTTGATAATTATTTCCCTTATTTTGCTGTAATGAATTGTGTATTAATAGCCGATAGTGGCTCTACTAAAACAACCTGGTGCTTACTAAGCAGCGAAGGTACTCAACATGCCCAAACTTCGGGGATTAACCCCTACCTGCAATCACAAGATTATATTACACAAACTATTGAGAAAGAGCTACCCTCATTTTTCTTAGCAGCAGCACCTCAAACCATATACTTTTACGGGGCGGGCTGTAGCACTAGCACTAAGCAACACACGGTACATACTGCCCTACAAACACTATTTACCACAAGTAAAATTGCCGTAAGCCACGATTTACTGGCGGCTGCACGCGCAGCATGTGGCAAAGAGAAAGGCATAGCAGCCATACTAGGCACGGGTGCTAACTCTTGCTATTTTGATGGCAAAAATATAGTAGAAAACGTGGCCTCGCTCGGCTTTATTTTGGGTGATGAGGGCAGCGGCGCATACATGGGCAAAAGATTGATGCAACTCTATCTTTACAACGAATTAGACATCCATTTACGCCAAGCATTAGAGAAACAATATGCGATTTCGCCCGAAATGATATTGGATAGTGTGTATTCAAAAGCTAACCCAAATCGATTTTTGGCATCTTTCTTTGAGTTTATTTACGCCAATAAACTACACCCGCAAATGGCAGCACTTATAATCGCTGCACTAACCGATTTTATTACGCAACACATTACCAAGTATAGCGAACATCGCAACGTACCGCTAAATGCTGTAGGTAGCGTCGCTTTTTTACTTAAAGAAGAACTAGCACATGTAGCGGCCC
This sequence comes from uncultured bacterium, assembly GCA_947085255.1. Taxonomy (GTDB): domain Bacteria; phylum Bacteroidota; class Bacteroidia; order Sphingobacteriales; family Sphingobacteriaceae; genus CAMTVQ01. Next base: position 26,319 of record CAMTVQ010000007.1, read on the forward strand.
TGTACGGTATTCTAGTAGGTACTATTATTAAAAGTCCGATGGAAGGGTTGATTACATACCACCAAGCACAACATGATTAAAACCACCGAATCGGCATCCCATTACCAACAATTAGAGCAACAATCGGTTGCCGAACTGCTGCGTAATATTAATACCGAAGACACATCAGTACCCCTAGCCATCGAAAAGGTATTACCAAAAATAGAGCAATTGGTAACCGCCATTGTAAGTAAGATGAAAAACGGAGGGCGCTTATTTTATATAGGAGCCGGTACAAGTGGGCGTTTGGGCATTGTTGATGCCAGTGAGTGTCCGCCTACATTTGGTGTACCACATGATTGGGTAATTGGAATAATAGCAGGGGGCGATGCCGCTATACGCAAAGCAGTAGAGTTTGCCGAAGATGATACAGAACAAGCTTGGAAAGATTTGCAAGCACACGGAATAAGCGATAAGGATGTAGTAATTGGTATTGCTGCATCTGGCGGCACGCCATATGTAGTAGGTGGCTTAAAAAAAGCCCAAGAGCAGCACATTACTACTGGCTGCATTGTTTGCAATATTGGCAGTGCTGTAGCGGCTCAAGCTAATTTTCCGATAGAAGTAGTGGTAGGACCTGAATTTGTAACAGGAAGCACCCGAATGAAAGCCGGCACTGCTCAAAAATTAGTGCTTAATATGATTAGCACTGCCACCATGATACAATTAGGTAGAGTAAAAGGAAACAAAATGGTTGATATGCAGTTGAGCAATAATAAATTGGTGGATAGAGGTGTACGTATGATTATGGATGAGTTACTAGTAGATGAAACTACTGCACAAGCTTTGTTGACTAAACATGGGAGTGTACGAAAAGCAATAGACGCCTATCATAATTAGCAGATTTGCTAATTAGTTAATTTGCTAATTATATGCACGATATAGAACCTTTTTACGCGTGGCGCGATTTTTATATAGCATCAGAAGATGCGCAATCTCCATTTTTTGGGCAGCAATACAGCGAGTTTGAGTTTGAGAACAAGGTGTACAATTATTACATTCACCCGCAGTGGGATACCTTCGGATCGCAAACGCTCTACTTAAAAATCATTTTTGCAGACTATGAATTGGGCTATGCCATTATCGAATTTATTGGCGAATGGAACGACTGCATTCACAATGATATTATGTTCCTAAAAAGAGATGTTATCGAATTATTGATTCAAGAGGGCATCACCAAATTTATTTTAATTGGAGAGAACATTCTCAACTTCCACACTTCTGATGATTGCTATTACGAAGAATGGTTTCAGGATATAGAAGACGGATGGATTAGTGGCATCAATTTCAGAGAACACGTAATTGATGAATTTAAACGCAGCAATATTGACTATTATATCAACTTTGGTGGGGAGCTAGACGAATTTAACTGGCGTTCCTTACGTCCGCTACAACTATTTAATAAAGTAGAAGAGCTGATGACGAAGCGATTAGGATAAATTAAAAAAATATTTGAGGTGTTAGCCCTCCAAAGGAATATCTTTCTTACCGTGTTTCAGCACTTTACCTTCCACATAAAATATTACCTCTTCGGCAATATTGGTAATATGGTCGCCGGTACGCTCTAATTTACGGATAATAGTAAGCAAATACAAAGCAGCCAAGGCTTTACTGTGATTTTCTGTAATGTACTTTGCAATAATTTCTGTAGCGTTTTTATTAATTTCATCTACCACACTATCTCGTTGAAAGATAGTACGTGCCAGTTTTGTATCATCTGTAGCATATGCTGTACAAATATCGTTAAGCATATGTAACACATTGTCTGCCATTTCTTGGAAACGTGTTTCCTCTAATAACTTCTTATCAAATTTTTCTTGCGCTTGCATTACATACTGCGCAATACCTTCTGCATTATCGCCAATACGTTCTAAGTTATAGTTTACTTTTAGTGTGGCAAATACTAGGCGTAAATCTCCTGCAACGGGATTTTGTAGGGCAAAAATATTTTCGCAATCCCTATCAATTTTCAGCTCAAATGCATTTACCCGTTTTTCTTGAATCTTTACCTCTTTAGCAAGATTCTTATCCATCTCAACAAACGCAATAATGCACTTTTTAATCTGCTTACCTACCAAACTGCCCATTTCATTCACTTGGTTTTTAAGCTTTTGTAATTCTATTTCGATATGAATCATGGCTATACGATACGTTGACTAATAAATAATGAAGGCAATTTAAGCAAAATCACCCAAACCTGCCGGTTATATAACGGTGTGTTTGCTCTATTTTAGGATTGGTAAAAATGGTGGAGGTATCATCAAACTCTATCAACTCTCCCATATAGAAAAAGGCTGTTTTATCACTTACCCTACCTGCTTGCTGCATGTTATGGGTAACAATCATGATGGTGTATTTTTCTTTTAGTTCGTGTATTAGCTCTTCAATTTTGGCAGTAGAAATTGGGTCAAGAGCCGATGCTGGCTCGTCCATTAGCACCACCGAAGGCTCAACCGCCAATGTACGCGCAATGCACAAACGTTGTTGCTGACCGCCCGAAAGTGCAAATGCCGATTTATGTAATTTATCTTTCACCTCTTCCCACAACGCTGCTTGCTGCAAGGAACGCTCTACGGTTTCGGCTATAAATTTTTTATGGGTAATACCATTTACCTTCAAGCCGTATGCTACATTCTCAAAAATACTTTTCGGAAAAGGATTAGGCTTTTGAAAAACCATTCCTACTTTTTTCCGATGTGCCGTTACGTCTATTTTTTTAGCATAAATATCTCTTCCATCGATGGTCATGTCACCTTCAATCTTAAAGGTATCAATCAAATCATTCATGCGATTGAAACAGCGCAAAAAAGTAGATTTCCCACATCCTGATGGCCCAATAAGTGCCGTTACAGTATTAGCTTTTACCTTTAGATTGATATTTTTGAGCGCATGAAATGTACCATAGTGTACATTTATATTTTTTGCCTCTAGTTTACTTACCATAATAAAAACCTTATTAAAATTTAACTTTTTTGTACCATCTGTTGCGCAAATACACCGCTATACCGTTCATCAAAAAAGTAAACGAAAGTAACACAATAATAGCCGCCGAAGCATTTACCACAAACCCTGCTTGCGGACGAGTAACCCAATTAAATATTTGGATAGGAAGCACTGTAAACTGATCCATTGGACCCGCAGGCGCGAAAGGCACATACACCAATGCGCCTACTACAATTAAAGGTGCTGTTTCTCCAATAGCTCGCGAAATAGCCAATATTAATCCTGTAAGAATTCCCCCAAAAGAGGAAGGCAATACTACATTCCAAATGGTTTGCCACTTAGATGCCCCCATGGCCAATGAAGCTTCGCACAATGATTTGGGCACTGCTTTTATGGCTTCACGAGTAGATACAATAATAATAGGCAGAATGAGCAAGGCAAGTGTAAAACTACCCGCTAATAAGCTATTGCCTAAATTTGCTATCCGTACAAATACTTGCAATCCCAAAATACCATAAATGATTGACGGTACTCCTGCTAAATTGGCAATATTAATTTCGATAAAGCGTGCCATTCTATTCTTTTTACCATATTCTTCTAGGTAAATACCCGCTCCTACTCCCAATGGAAATGCAATGAGTATGGTAAGTACTAAAATCCATACCATACCACACAATGCAGTAAAAATACCTGCCTTTTCGGGCAATCTGGAAGGCAAATTGGTGATAAAGTCCCAACTAATGCGACTTAGTCCACGCGATAAAATATCTGTAAGCAGCGCCAATAGCACTAATAAGGCAAATGCCGTGCAGGCCATAGCAAAGTAATAGAATGCCTGGTCTTTTATACGATTTCGAGAGGCGTTACTCATACTTTTCTTGGTATTTACGTTTTACCCAAAAACTAATATTGTTCAATATAAAAGTGAATACAAATAAGGTAATACCGGCTGCAAATATGGTACGATATTCTAATGAATTTTGTGGAACATCACCCATACTTACCTGTACAATATAGGTCGTGATTGTTTCTATAGAACCTAATGGATTCATGGTAAGTTTTGGTTCTTGCCCTGCGGCAATAGCAACAATCATGGTTTCGCCAATAGCGCGCGAAATAGCCAATATAACAGATACTACTATACCCGAGGTAGCAGCAGGCACTATTACTTTCCATGCTGTTTGCAATCGAGTAGAACCCATACCATATGCCGCTTCTCGCAGCGTATTAGGAACTGCTCGCAATGCATCTTCACTTAAGGAAGACACATATGGAATAATCATAATACCCATTACCAAACCTGCAGAAAGAGCATTAAATCCTGATAAATTAGGAATAAAAGATTGCAAAAATGGGGTAACTACCAAAAGAGCGAAAAAACCATACACTACGGTAGGTACTGCTGCCAAAATCTCTAGCAACGGTTTTACAATGCTGGTAAATTTAGGTGATGCGTATTCATTTAGAAAAATAGCAATAGTAAGCCCAATAGGTACAGCCACGCTTATTGCAATAAGCGTGGTGAGCAATGTGCCTGTTACCAAAGGCATAATACCAAAATGTTTATCTGCAAACAAGGGAGTCCATTGCGTATCACTAACAAAAGAGATAAACGAAACTTCCTTAAAAAAAGAAAATGTTTCAGTGGCTAACACAATTACAATACCCAAGGTTGTAATTATGGTAACCATGCTACATAATAGCAATAGCAGTTCAATTAGCTTTTCGCCTAATTTCCTGTTGATTCTTATAGAAGATACTATTTTTGATATCACGTATGTTACTATTTCTCTGCTTTCAAGATATCCGCTATGCTTACACCAACTGCAGATCTTGTTGAAAATAAAGATCCTATAGTTTTTGTTTCAAAACGTTTTTGCGCTAAAGTATATGCCTCTGCAGGTAAAGCAACAGAACCTACTTCTGTAGCCAAAGTGGCAGCATTTTGCAAATAAAACAATACAAATTCTTTTACTTCTGCTCTATCCGCTGCTGTAGCATTGATATAAATAAACTCTGGACGGGCAAGTGGCTGATATGTACCATTAGATACCGTTTCGTTGGTAGGTAAGATAGCCCCTTTTCCATTCTCCTCATTTTCATCGTTCACTGGAACTAATTTCAATTTATCTTTATTTTCACTGTAATATCCTAAGCCAAAATAACCCAATGCTCCTTTATCAGAAGAAACACCTTGCACCAATACGTTATCATCCTCACTGGCAGTATAATCACCACGTGATGCTTTCGATTTTCCATTAATTGCTTCTGTAAAATAATCATATGTTCCTGAAGAAACACCTGCACCATATAGGTTGATAGGCTCATTTGGCCAATTAGCACGAATCTGATTCCATGTTTTAATTTTACCTTGTGCTTCAGGCTCCCAAATCTTTTTCAATTCGGCAACGGTTAAGTAATCCACAAACGAATTTGCTTTATTTACCACAATTGCTAAGCCATCATAGGCAACAGGTAATTCAATAAACGTTATCGCATTTTCTTTGCACAGTGCCAATTCTTCTTCTTTTATTGGACGAGATGCATTACTAATATCTGTTTCGCCTCTACCAAATTTTTTGAAACCACCACCAGTACCAGATACCCCAACGGTTACCTTAATACCACTTTGAACAGCCCTAAATTCTTCTGCAACCGCTTCGGTAATAGGATAGACCGTACTAGATCCGTCAATTTTAATTTCGCCAGAAATAGTTGTTGCTGTATTCGTTTGAGTATTATTGCCACAAGACATAATACCAACACTAAGAATAAGTACTAAAAGATTTTTTTTCATTTTAATTATTTTGCAAGTTTACTGTATAGGTTCTACAAAAGTATTACCCCAATGTTAAGTTAGTGTTAACTGTTGTAAAGTTAGTTATTCATTTATCTTTTTAGAGATTGAAAAAAATACAACAAAAGAGGTCAGAACTTTCGCCCTGACCTCTAATCTAAATACTTAACTAAAATATTAAAAACTAAACTATTCTATTTTTGCTATTTTTAACGTACTTACGCCATTAGTAGTTATCAAACGAACAAGGTAATTGCCTATGGCTAAATCCTTATCCAATTGGTATTGGTAGTTACCTGCTAATTGTTGCTGGGTATTAACCAAAGTAGCTTGAACCTCGCCCAATAAGTTGATTACTTCTAAAGTGATATTACTTTTTTCCGTCAAGGTGTAAGTAATATTCAAACTGTTATTAAAAGGATTTGGATAGGCTAACAATGCTAATTCTATCGCATTTACAGCCTTAATACCTGTAGTAGAATTACTAACGTTAAAGCTACGTTCTACTGGCACAGCAGCGCTTATATTATCATCACCCACTTGCGTAGCACGTACTACTACCGTACCTACATCACCCGTTAATGTAAGCATATTGCCCGTAATAGTAGCAGGACCACTTACTATTGCAAAACTGACAGGCAAAGCTCTGCTGCTCGCTGCATTTAATACAAATGGAGCATCATTATTTTTCTTATCCGGTATTGGATCGAAAGTAATGCTCTGTGCTGCTTTGTTGATAGTTACCGGCACCGTGATAGGAAAAGCTGCATTGTAATTATCATTACCCGCTTGTGAAACGGTAAGCTGAGTAGTACCAGCACCTACAATAGTAGCCATAGCACCGTTCATGGTAATTACCTTCGTATTGCTACTTGCAATTACTATTGGATTACCTGATGCACCACCAGTAATGATAATCGCAAAACCAGCATCACCAAATGTTTTTGGAGCAATGGCACCGATGTTCAATTGCTGATTAGCTTTATTAATCACCAAGCTGCGTGCTACTGCTGTAGCCGCATTATAATTAGCAGTACCCGCCTGAGATGCAGTAATGGTTACTGTACCCGCTTTGTTGATAGTTACTGTATTACCACTAATACTTGCGATAGTAGCATCCGAACTAGTAAATGTAACCGCGTTGCCAGAAGCACCACCTGTAGCTGATAAATCAAAGGCTGCATCACCAAAAGTTTTAGCCTCTAATGCTGCAAAACTGATGGTTTGATCGGCTTTATTGATAAGCAATGTACGGTCAACCAAAGTAGCTGCATTATAATTTCCATTACCGGCTTGATTAGCCGTAATAGTTACTGTACCCACTTTTTTGATAGTTACTGTGTTACCACTAATGCTTGCAATAGTTGTATCTGAACTGGTATAAGTAATAGCAGCTCCAGAACTTGCTGTTCCACCTAAAGTAAATGCTGCATCACCAAAGGTTTTGCTTGCTAATTCAGCAAAGCTGATAGTTTGATCGGCTTTATTGATAAGCAATGTACGGTCAACCGTAGTAGCTGCAGTATAATTAGCAGTACCTGCCTGAGCTGCAGTGATGGTTACTGTACCCGCTTTGTTGATAGTTATTGTATTGCCGCTAATGCTTGCGATGGTTGCATCCGAACTGGTATAAGTAACCGTTGCTCCTGAGCTTGCTGTTCCACTTAAGGTAAATGCTGCATCACCAAAGGTTTTGCTTGCTAATTCAGCAAAACTGATGGTTTGATCGGCTTTATTGATAATCAATGTACGGTCAGAAGTAGCTGCATTATAATTAGCAGTACCCGCCTGAGATGCAGTAATGGTTACTGTACCCGCTTTGTTGATAGTTACTGTATTTCCGCTAATGCTTGCAATACTTGCATCAGAACTGGTAAATGTAACCGTATTGTCAGAAGCACCACCTGTAGCAGATAGTGCAAAGGCTGCATCACCAAAAGTTTTAGCCATTAATGCTGCAAAACTGATGGTTTGATCGGCTTTATTGATAATTAATGTACGGTCAACCAAAGTAGCTGCATTATAATTAGCAGTACCTGCCTGAGCTGCAGTAATGGTTACTGTACCCGCTTTGTTGATAGTTACTGTATTTCCGCTAATACTTGCAATGCTTGCATCAGAACTAGTAAATGTAACCGCATTGCCAGAAGCACCGCCTGTAGCTGATAGCACAAAGGCTGCATCACCAAAAGTTTTAGCCGTTAATGCTGCAAACGTGATGGTTTGATTGGCTTTATTGATAAGCAATGTACGGTCAACCGAAGTAGCTGCATTGTAATTATCATTTCCTGCCTGAGCTGCAGTAATGGTTACTGTACCAGCTTTGTTGATAGTTACTGTGTTGCCGCTTATGCTTGCTATAGTAGCATCCGAACTAGTAAATATAACTGCATTGCCAGAAGCACCGCCTGTAGCAGATAGTGCAAAGGCTGCATCACCAAAAGTTTTAGCCGTTAATGCTGCAAAACTGATGGTTTGATCGGCTTTATTGATAAGCAATGTACGGTCAACCGAAGTAGCTGCATTATAATTAGTATTACCTGTTTGATTTGCGGTAATCGTTACCGAACCCACTTTTTTGATAGTTACTGTGTTACCACTAATGCTTGCAATAGTTGTATCTGAACTGGTATAAGTAAGCGTAGCTCCTGAACTTGCTGTTCCGGTTAAGTTAAACGCTGCATCGCCAAAGGTTTTAGCTGGTA
>CAMTVQ010000008.1:0-88656 GCA_947085255.1 uncultured bacterium
AAGTAGCCCGTACTATTGCCGATTTGGCAAATAGTGCAAACATACAAACCGAGCATCTTGCAGAAGCAATTCAATACCGTAGTTTGGATAGGGAAAGTTGGGGAGTATAAACTCGCCATTGTTGGTCGCCTGACCAACAACTCGTCTACCAACAGCTAATTTGATAAGCTGACCAACAACCCGTCTAACAACAATTAATGTGAAACACAATGCAGTACGATAATTTTGCTCAGTTTTTTACGGCAACTAATCTTAACTGGCTGCCGCTACTCGCAAAAGATGAGCATAAACAACTATTAATAGCTGCATTGCAGCAGCGTGTACGATTAAAGCAAGTTGTTGTATATGCTTATGTAATTATGCCGAATCATTTTCATTGTATTTGGAGAATTGCAGATGGAATTGGTCAGTCAAACTTTCAGCGTGACTTTTTAAAATGGACAGCTAAGCAAATATTAATGGAACTGAAGGTAACAGATCGCCATCTGTATGAAAAACTTAAAGTAAATCAGTCAGATAGGACGTTGCAAGTATGGGAACGTAATTCACTGAGTATAGATGTATATTCTGAACATATTTTTTTACAAAAATTGGATTACATCCATAACAATCCAATACAGCAAAAATGGAATTTGGTAAGTTACTCTGAAGATTATTTGTATTCATCTGCTGCTTATTATTTCAGAGAAGAAGATCCTTTTCAAATTATTACACATTATCAAGATTAGGGAGGTTTGTATTGTGGTTGTTGGTCGCCTGACCAACAACAAATTACTGTTTCTGCTTTTCCTCTTTCTTCCGCTTACGCTCTTCTTGCCTGCGTTTGCGCTCTTCGTCTCTTGCGGTTTTGCCATCAGGGTTGTCTTTAGATAGGGAAGATATAAATACCCTTATACCATCATTAATTTTGCTTGTTAGCAAATCGCTATCATCCGTATCCAATTCATCAAAATCCGGAATGCTATCACTTGGCACAATCATGCTCTTAGCTCTTCCTGTTACCTGCACGCTTGCCATTAAATTTACGGTATCCGCCTCGGTTGCTAAGCCTCTGCGTAGCATTTTGCCACTTACCAATTTAAAGAAATAACGTACATGTGGTTTTAGCTGCGCATCTTCTGTAAAACTGTATTTAAAAGCTTTAGGCTTTGGTACAATGCTGGCTAAAAAGAGCGATTCGCCCAAGCTTAACTGCGAAGGACTTTTATTAAAGTAAAAGCGGGCTGCTTCACCAATACCATACACATTTGGTCCCCACTCAATAATGTTGAGGTACACTTCGAGCATGCGTTGTTTACTGCTCAGTCTATTGTTTTCAATCAACCATACAATCAAGGCTTCTTCTAATTTTCGGGTAATGTTTTTATTGCGGTTCAAAAACACATTTTTTACCAATTGCATGGTAATGGTGCTTGCTCCTTTTTTAAATCTGCCCGATTTATAATTTACCACTATGGCATTTCTAAAAGCATCTTCATTAAAGCCCTTATGCCACATAAAAGTGCCATCTTCGGCGGTAATTACCGCATTGCGCATAAAGGGAGCAATTTGCTCGAAGGGAGTAAAATTCGGATTGCCAATGCCTACTACAAAGGTGCGCATCGGACGGCCGTATTCATAAGGAGTGTAGGCAAATGGACCATTTATCTTTTGTAAGTTGGTACTGCCGTAACTCAAAATAGTAAGATCTGTGCTATTGAGTGCCGATCTAAAAATAACGGAATCGGGTGTGGCACTATTCAGTAAAAAGTCAAGTGTATAACTTACACTCCCAACTACTTTTAGGTTCTCTAAATTTTGAAATAAGCCAGTAGGAAAGCAATCAAAAAAATCCTGTGCAGGAGTATCATCCATGCGCATTTTTAGGACATATTCTTTTGCAGGTGCCAAAGTGTATTTAATGTATGGATGCACCTTTACATTTTTGAGAAATACGGTAGAAGTACTGTCTATGCCAATGTAGTTCTCCCCAATAAACATGGAGCAATCCAAAGAGGCAGAGCTTACTGCTACGTCGTTGGGTGATATCTTGGGATGATTGATGAGTAAATTGTTTACCCGCCAGTTACCAGATAATACTAAATCGTTGGTGTAACTTACATCGTTTAACGATGTGCTTAACGTATCAAAGCGGATAAGTGCCTGGTACTTTTGTGGCAAATAAGGGATAGTTATGGGTTTGTTATTCCCAAAAAACTTAACATCTATTTTTTTATCGGCTGCATAAATAGTGCCTTGTGTATAAACAGTAGTGGTATCATCTGCCTGACTTAAAATGGTAGTAGCTAGCAACGAATGGTTAATTATACTGCAATGTACCAACTGTGCTTTTACCCAAATATCATTATCGGTAAGTAGTGCCATGCTATTGGTAATGCGTAATTCTTCGGGCACCTTGTACAATAACTGATTAAGAATATTGTTAGCCAGTTTTGCCAAATTAAGCGAGCCCACTGTGCTATCTTTTTGAGTGCTATCTTTAGGAAATAAAAAATCGATATTGCTCAAACTGTCTTTACGGCTAATATTAAGCAGGCATCCATCCAGCGTTACTTCATCTGGTTGTATGCGTCCCAATACTAAGGGCAATAGTTTAATGCTGGCGTTAAGTTTATGTATGCGTAATAGTGTATCGCGCTGTAGCGGCACAACACTAATTTGCAGTAGCTCTACAGCTGCCAAACCAACAAAGCGTGCACCATCAATATGTAATACTACATTTTTGCTTTTAGCAGCGGTTTCAACCTTTGTAATAACCTTTTGTAATAAATAGTTACGCGAAAAGTAAGCCGTTGCAATCGTAAGCAGCACCAAGGCTGCTATTCCCACAATAATTCCTTTTATATAATTCATTAATAGTAATCCGAAAATTGGTAAAACAATAACTGATGCTTAAAACACTTTTTTATTCCAACAATCAATCATTTCAATGTCTTTCATAGGGTTGTTTTCAAAAGTATATTGCAATAAAGAGTTAATATTTTTTTGTCCTAAAATCTGAATTAATAACTCGGGACGCATACCACCTTGTAGTGATAAAGCGGCATACGTAAAGCGTGCCGTATCGGTGGTAATTAGTTCATATTTCTGGCGTTTTTTTATAATTACTGTTTTTCCCTTGTATATAGGTATCTCAATATCTTTGGTAATAAGGGCCAACTTACCCAGTTCTTTTACAAACTTATTGGCATACACATTGGCAATAGCAGGAAAGCACAAAATCTTATCATTCGTTTCGTACCTGCGCAAAATCATCTTAGCATAATTATTCATGGGTATGGTCATGTCTTTATTGCTATACTGATTTATTAGTTTTATGCGGTAATCTATCACATCACTATGCTTTAGTTTGCATATTTCAGAGTATTTCATGCCAGTAAAACATCCAAATAGAAATAAATCGCGGGCTTTGGCCAGTTCAGGATTTAGGGATAAGTTAAGGTTAAAAATACGTGTAAGTTCTTCTTCTGTAAGTGATACTTTTAGTGCTGAAGTTGTTTTGGTACTAAACTTGGTGAACGATTGTGATTCTATCAGTTTTCGTTCGGCAGCATAGTGCAAAAATGCTTTTAGCGTCTTTATTTTTTTGCTTATTGTATTATTTGTGTTGTTAAGGTGTTGCTCCAAAAAAAGTGTAAACTCTGTATAAAATACATCGTTTATTTTCTTAAAGTCTAATTTATACTGCTTTAAATGGTCAAACTGGCGTAAATCACGCAACAATGCCTGATAAATGGTAATGGTAGTAGTCTTTTTCTCAGTTTTAGCGGCTACTATAAATTGTTCAAAATGGGTATAAAAATCATTCTTCTTTTCGCGCTGCGCGCTGCCGGTAAAAGACTTTTTAATTGCAGCAATATCAATGCCGTTTCTATTAGCAGCTGCGGCTTTAGCCAACTCAATTAGCTTTTCTTTTTGTTCAAAAATATTCTGATTGATTACTAAGCCATCTGGCGCTATTTCGGTAGCCTTTTGGTAACTACCGTCCCAATGCTCGGGTAAAATCTTATAGCCCGTATAGTGTTTAAACTTTTTTCCTTTATCCTGAAAAACCAAATAAATAGGAGTTGCCCCCTGTTGGTCTTTCATTTCTGGGCGGATATACAAATTTACTGTGGCCATATTAGTAGTTGTAACTTGAAAAATAGGGGCAAAAATTAAACCGTTGCAAGGTATAGCGCAATTTTTACAAATACAAACCAAATAGTAACATAAATAAGCTATTTCTAACTAGCTCAACAAAAAGCTATTTAAGGTGTTAAATACATACCTTTGCACCCATTATGAGTATTACCAAAGAAGCTGTAGTAAAAGCATTAAGCCAAGTAGAAGAACCCGATTTAAAGAAAGATTTGGTTACCCTTAATATGATAGAAGATATTGTTATTAATGGTAAGGAAGTAAGTTTTTCGGTAATACTGACTACGCCTGCCTGTCCCCTAAAAGCATTGATAGAAAATGCGTGTATCAATGCTATTGTACATTTAGTAGATAAGGAAGCGGTAGTAAAAGTGAACATGACCTCACGCGTTACCAGTAGCAATAAAACAGCACAATTACCGAATATCAAAAATATTATAGCAGTATCTTCTGGTAAAGGAGGGGTGGGAAAATCTACTGTAGCTGTAAATTTAGCTTTATCGCTACATAAAAACGGTGCAAAAGTAGGTATCATCGATGCTGATATTTATGGTCCATCGGTTCCTATGATGCTGCAAGTAGAAGGAGCTCGTCCAAAAGCGTATAAAGCAGGCGATAAAACGCGCATGTTCCCAGTAGAAAATTACGGTATAAAGATTTTATCCATCGGTTTTTTTGCAGAACCAGGTCAACCTATTCCATGGCGCGGACCAATGGTTTCTACAGCAGTAAAACAACTGTTTAATGATGCCGACTGGGGCGAACTTGATTATTTAATTATCGATATGCCACCGGGAACTGGCGATATACACATTACCATTGCACAAGGATTCCCTATTGCTGGTGCACTTATTGTAACTACACCGCAGCAAGTAGCCATGGCTGATGCGGGCAAGGGAATGGGTATGTTTCGTATGAGCTCTATCAATGTGCCTATTTTGGGCGTGGTAGAAAATATGTCGTACTTTACACCTGCAGAATTGCCTGATAATAAGTATTATATATTTGGTAAAGGAGGAGGAAAAATATTGGCGCAGCAGTTTGATGTGCCTCTTTTAGGCGAAATTCCGTTGGTAATGGGTATGGCAGATGCTGGCGATAAAGGTGAACCGGTAAGTTTGCAAGAAGGAAACCCAATGGCAGCTGCTTTTATGGAGTTGGCACAAAAAGTAGCTCAGCAAGTAGCTATTAGCAATGCTGCCAAAATGCAACCACAAGCCGAATTGAATTAATCTACTTATATTTGTATTTAATATGTTAGATAATAGAGCACCTATTGTCTAATGTTTAGAATCTAAAATTATGCCTGCAAGTCCCGAATTATTAGCCCGTATAGAAACAGCCTTAGATACCATACGTCCCTATCTGCAAACCGATGGCGGAGATGTGGCTATAGAAGAAGTAACCGATGATATGGTGGTGCGCTTGAGGCTATTAGGCTCATGCGGTTCGTGCCCAATGAGTATTATGACGCTTAAAGCAGGTGTAGAACAAACATTGAAGCGCGCTATTCCTGAAATTACTGCAGTAGAAGCAATTAATCTTACCGATATGGACGACCCAAATGCGGTACTACCCGAAAACTTGCGCGCTTAATTGGTAACGATATAGCTACTAAATACGCATAAGCAACTTTTTTCGTATTATAAAAAAACTGCGTTTGAAATATATCTACTTCATACTCCTTAGCCTTGCTTGCAGCAGCGGATTATTAGCACAAGCCGATAAGCCATTGGTACAATTTTCGGGTGTGGTATTAGGAAGCGATACCCGTCGTTACGCCTCTTTTGTGAGTATTGTAAGTCCTACTACGCGAAAGGGTACTGTTAGCGATTATCAAGGGTATTTTTCATTTGTGGCAAGCCCTAATGATACATTCGTTTTTTCGGCAATTGGCTACAAAAAGCAACTCATCGTAATACCTGGGGATATTTCCCAAACTGCTTTCTCCAAAAATATTATTTTAGATCGCGATACGCTCGAATTGCCCTTAGTAAACATTTACCCTTGGCCAGATTACGAAACGTTTAAACGTGATTTTCTAACACGTATCATCCCAGATGATGATTTAACAACTGCTCAAAAAAACCTTAACAGACAAACCATACTTGCACTAGGCAAATACCAGCCTATGGATGGCATACAAAATAGCAATCGCTATTTTCAGCAGCAGGTGCAACAACTGTATTATCGTGGGCAATTTGCTCCTAATCAATTACTAAACCCACTGGCTTGGGCACAGTTTTTCCAAATGCTTAAGGAAGGGCGTATCAGCCTAAAAAGCGAATAATCTTTTACTACTTTTGCCGCATGACCAACGATCAGATAAAAGACTTGAGGGACAGAGTATCGGCCCTGAGGAGGCATCTTTGACATTGATGCCAAACTAAAGGAAATAGCCGCCGAACAGGCACTAACTACCCAACCCGAGTTTTGGGATGACCCTAAAGCAGCCGAAAAAGTGCTGCATGCTATAAAAATCAAAAAAGCATGGACCGATCAATTTGCCGGAGTAAATGCCTCGGCAGAAGACTCGTTGGTGCTGTATGATTTTTATAAAGAAGGTGATGTGCAAGAACCTGAAATGTTGGAGCAGTGGAATGCTACGCTACGTTTGGTGGATGAGCTGGAGTTTAAAAACATGCTTAGCAGCGAAGAGGACCAAATGAATGCCGTGCTTACTATTAATGCAGGCGCAGGGGGTACCGAAAGTTGCGATTGGGCAGCCATGCTTATGCGTATGTATATTATGTGGGGAGAAAAAAATGGTTTCTCGGTAAGAGAAATTGATTTGCAGGATGGTGAGTCAACAGGGATAAAGTCATGCACTTTAGAGTTTGAGGGGGCATTTACATATGGATACTTAAAAGGAGAGAATGGCGTGCATAGGTTGGTGCGTATTTCACCTTTTGATGCTAATGCCAAGCGACATACTTCTTTTGCTTCAGTATATTGTTACCCATTGGTAGACGATACAATTAATATCGATATCAACTTAGCTGACGTGTCTTGGGATACGTATAGGGCTGGTGGCAAGGGCGGACAAAATGTAAATAAGGTAGAAACAGCCGTTCGGCTAAAACACGCTCCGTCGGGTATTATTATTGAATGCCAGCAAGAGCGCTCGCAAAACCAGAACAAAGAGAAAGCCCTAAAAATGCTTAAATCGCAGTTGTATGAGATAGAATTGCGCAAAAAGAGTGAAGCTAAACAGGCTATAGAAGGTACTAAAATGAAAATAGAATGGGGCTCTCAAATCCGCAATTATGTATTGCACCCCTATAAATTGGTAAAGGACTTACGCACTGGGCACGAAACGTCCAACGCACAAGCTGTATTGGATGGAGAATTAAATGATTTTATAAAAGCGTATTTGATGGAATTTTAGGGTTGCTGCTGTTAATCTAGCATTACCAATAGTTCGGTCACTTCTTTTACTTTATCAGAATAGCCCAGTTTTTCATAAGAAGAAATGAGGTTGCGCAAAATGCGTTTAATAATATCGGTATTGGTGCATGGTTCATAAAACTCTGCACGTGGCTCTAAATTAAGTTGCTTCAAAAAAACATCAATATCTCTGCGTTTAAATGTAAAGCCCTTGTTAAAGGCATTGATGTAAAATAGCACACCGTTTTCGTGTTCAGCGCCCAATTTAGAGGCTTCTATATCGTCTTTGTAAGCGAGTACAAAGTGTTGAGGAAGGTTTACACCAAAAACAGGAATGTCTAATTTTTGGGCAATTATGGCATAAATTACAGCTAGTAGTATTTGATTGCCTTTTTTACTCTCAAGTACTAAGTTTAAATAAGAATTCTGTGGATCTTGGTGGTTGGTGGTATTGCCACTAAAGCCGTAAATGGTATAAAAAATATGATTAAGAATTTTTATCTTCTCTAACGGACTTATATCATAACTCAGTTGCAACCACGCATCACGCTTGATGGTCTCTAACTGGTTAATAATTTTTTGTTCATCTAAATCAGGATATTGATACTTATTTACAATAAGCAACCCTTGCAGTAAATCGAAACTGCCAGATAAATTCCAAATTTTTAAATCTTCCTTGCAATTAGTAAACTGTATTTTGTGAATGATATTTTCGATACGTTGCTGGGTAACAGCATCGAATAAGTTTTCCCATTCTTGTTCAAGCGTAGGTATAATAGCTTCGCCTAATGATAGTAGTTTAGACTCAACGTGGTCATAAATTTCCTGATCGGGGTCATCTAACAAACGCACTAATGCCTCAAGTTCTTTTTTGTCAATCATGCAAGTAAAAGTTTACTATAAAAATGCAAATTATTTCTTAAACCTCAAATAGCATTAGTAGGTTTACGGTATAAAATGCAGCATATTCATTTATTTTTTACCTATTTGGGCTACCTCTTTCGTGCAAAAACAAGGCATGGTACTCATTCGCCATTTGTATACCGCTTGTTGGAGGAGGTAATATATAAGCGTACTTGCCAGGAGGATTATGATGCTATCGTACAGGTGCAAAGGCAATATAAAGGCAAACAACAACAACCGTTAAAGCATCTTCTTTTGCTGCACCAGTTGGCTGCATATTGGCAATTTAAGCATGCTGCTATTGTAGGGTTTGAAAAGGATAGTATTTTCGAAAAAACGATTAAGCTAGGTAATGCTGGGGGTAAAGTAAGTATAGCAACTCAACAAACAGTACCCAATACTGCGGATTTTGTAATAGCTGCGGCCTATGCAGAGATTAAAGAAATGCATCATAACAGTGTACTTTGTGTGATAGGAATTAGAACGTCTAAAGAGGCTAATGCTCGGTGGAAAAAAACCATTACAACCAATGAGGTTACAATTTCTATAGACTTATTTTCTATAGGGTTGGTCTTTTTCCATAAAGGACAAGTAAAACAACATTTTACTATCAGACAGCACTGAAATTGCGTAGTATATTGTTGCTGTAAAATGATTTTAATAAAATCATTGCATCGCTGTTTTCGGGATGGGTTTCTAATACGGCAGAAAACTGGGTTGGGTTGTTATAGGCAGCAAACGTGCTGAAAAGAGCGGCATCTTTTGGTTTGCAAACCATTCTCCAATCGTTAAAGCAACGTTCGGGCAGGGTGTCTTCAAACAAAGTAATAAGCCCGTTATGTCGGTTGTCTATAGATATTTTATGGTATAAATTTTTTATTACCTCTTCTGTGCCTTCTAAAAGTTGTAACACACTTCCATCGGCATATACCAATACTCCTGTAACACCATTTATCTTATTGTGCACAAGCGAGTGTTCGAATAGTTTTTGCAATTCGATATCAGAATAAAGCTGGGTTGCGCTGCTTATATATACAACGCAATAATTATTGTTTTTTACTACCATATTATAGGGATAATTGGGTGATGCTACTTCTAATACCCAAAATGGTGCCAAAATGTTTATATAAGAAAAAACCCGCTTTAAGCGGGCTTTTTCTTGTTAAATCAACCTTTGCTGTACTGCTTTTGCTACAGCTTGTCCTCTTTTGTTTACCTCGAGTTTGTAAAAGATATTACGCACATGGGTTTTAAGGGTTAAAAAACTGATAAATAGTTTGTCAGCAATGTATTCGTATTCATATCCCTGAGCAATCATACCCAAGATCTCTACCTCTCGTTTACTTAGTTTCTCATTGTACTCAACTACAAAAAGAGTAGATGCGTGATGTGCTGCCTGTGCTTCCATATATCAATTTTTAAGGGTGAATACTTGTTATTGCAATTTTTACGCCACGTTGTGGCAAAGGTTGCTGTATCACACAGTAAAAAAAATGTTACCCTGTAAGTGGCAGATAATAAGTAAAATAGGTTGCTTAAAAGGATTCGCTGATGCCGATGATAACTCCTTGACTGCGTTTTTCGTTAGGTCTTTTTTCGCCAAATCCGTAATCGACACGGATAGTAAGGCGTGATTTAATATCAAAAAAGTAGCGTACTCCGCCCCCAAAGTTGGGTTTAAGCACACTTATTACATTCTCCTTATTTTTAAATACCGTACCTGTGCCCACAAAGGGGATAAAAGCGAATCGCTTAAGTGGCCACCAGCGGTATTCAATTTGGGCAGCAGCTAAATTTTGTTCTCTAAACCTACCAGTATAATACCCACGCATCATGTTGCTGCCCCCAAAATTACCAATCAGGTAAAAAGGGATAATTGGTCCTTGTAAGGAGGTGAAAATACTGTGTACGGCTATGGAATTCTTCTCGGAACCTAAGGTGAAAAAGCTTCGGGTTTGTAACTGAAAACGTGTTAAACGATAAAAATCATTAGCCAACTTAGGAGCCATAGCCACATTTAGCTTTACATAGTGCCCATTAGTGGCGTAGGTAGCATAGTTTCGAGTATCATATATAGCCGAAAGTCCAGCAAAAAATAGTTTTCCTCCTGTCTTTCCTCCAATAGTGGTGTCGGCACTAAATATTCCCACACCTTGTATATCACTAAATTTGTCTTGTTGGTAAATGCTATTTACACCTGCATAAAAAACCTTACCCAATTTGCGTTCTACATCTACACTTATGCGGCTGCCTATATTCGTTATTTTATCCTCATCTACAAGGCGTGTATCATTGCCTACGCCATAAAAGTTGAAGGGGAATTTATTGTAGTAAAAGTCGGCGACGTAATGGTATTTATTTTGTGGCGACCAAATATTAGCATATACACCAATATTTGATTGTTTGTTAAGCGTGTAAGTGCCACCAAAAAATAAGTTGGACTGGCGTGTTTGTACAATAGCCGTGTCTGCATAAAAAGAATAGAGAACAGATGCTCCAAACGATAAATTGGTTTCCTGAGAGTAACCCAACAACGGGATAGCAATAAAGGAGGTTGTTTTTTCTTTTTTAGCTACTGTATCTACTTGTGCAGTGGCCAAATGTATAGATAAGCATAAAGTAATGGAGGTAATTAGGCAACGAATCAACAGCGTATTTTTAGCAATAGTACTAAAGTCCTACGAATTAGCCTCGGCTTTGGTTTATTCTTTATAGCTTTTATTACTTTTGCAACGCAAAATTTTAAAGTATGGAACAACAAAATAAGCCTATTTCGGCCTTTATCGAAAAGCATTACCGTCATTTTAATGCCGCAGCATTGGTGGATGCAGCCAAAGGCTACGAAAAGCATTTAGTAGAAGGTGGCAAAATGATGGTGACCCTTGCAGGTGCCATGAGTACAGCCGAATTGGGTGTTAGCTTTGCCGAAATGATTCGTGCTGGAAAAGTAGACATCATTTCTTGTACTGGCGCCAATCTCGAAGAAGATATCATGAACTTGGTAGCGCATACACATTACAAAAGAGTACCTAACTACCGCGACTTAAGTCCGCAAGATGAGTGGGATTTGCTAGAGAAAGGTTACAACCGCGTTACCGATACCTGTATTCCAGAAGAGGAAGCTTTCCGTCGTATCCAAAAACATATTTATGCACGTTGGAAAACCGCCCAAGATAAAGGCGAAAGTTATTTTCCGCATGAGTATATGTATCAAATGCTGCTAGGAGGCGATTTGAAAGAGCATTACGAAATAGACCCAAAAAACAGTTGGATGATAGCTGCTGCCGAGCTCAATATTCCTATTATAGTACCAGGGTGGGAAGATAGTACGATGGGTAATATTTTTGCTTCGTACTGTATTAAAGGCGAGTTGAAGTCTACCACCATGAAATCGGGTATTGATTGTATGGTATGGCTGGCGGATTGGTACCGCAAGAATTCTGCAGGTAAGGGTGTGGGCTTTTTCCAAATTGGCGGCGGTATAGCTGGTGATTTCCCGATTTGTGTAGTACCTATGATGTACCAAGATTTAGAATGGCATGATGTTCCTTTTTGGAGCTATTTCTGCCAAATATCTGATTCTACAACAAGTTATGGTTCGTATTCTGGCGCGGTGCCTAATGAAAAAATTACCTGGGGTAAATTAGACATACACACTCCAAAATACGTTATCGAATCTGATGCTACTATTGTTGCCCCGCTTATTTTTGCGTGGGTGCTGGGTTGGTAGTCATCTTAACGTTGTTTGTAAATGGCAACGGTCGTGCAGCCTAAGGCTGCACGACCGTTGCCATTTTGTACTACTACTAAAGTGCTATATTTCAATCTTATTTTGTAATCTGAAAATAATTGCGTTAGATTTGGTTAAACATTAAAACCAAATATGAAACTAACAAGCCTTGGTGAAAGACGTAGCAGCTATTTCTTTGCCAACCAAAAACAAAAAGCACTAAAAAACAGTATTTTATCCCCCCCCCCCCCCCCATCCCTCCTCTTTATGCTTTAATACAAAAGCCTAATTTTTTCTCGGAGTTAAATTTTTCTAATTTTCCCAAAAGGTATCACTTAGCGTGCGTCCTACTCGGTTTAGTCTTTCTTATGGTATTTAGTCCCAGTTTTGCATTTGAGATAAAACAACCAAGTGCCGGAGCAAAACTGCCTAAGTGTGTTGCTGTAATGGTTGAGTGGGATAAGTTCAATTGGAATACAGATGCATACGATGTAAAAGTAACGGTTACGGGAGGCTCGCGAGATGCAAATAAAGATGGTGTGCCGGAGGCTGTTGTCAGTCATGTGTTGTATGACCAACGTTTAAAAGAAGATAGTTGGTATGGCGATAAGCCGTATACAGCTTATTTTTCTATACCAGGTGATTATATTAGCGGTGCAGTTGATATATTGATAATAGCCAGAAGAAGAGGCGGTGGTAGTTGGCCCGAACAAAGTAGGCGTGCCACTGCCTGTATCATTGGCGAACACATTGTTCCTCCGCCAAGTACTAAAGCGTATGTGTTTTGTTCTGCGATACAGAACTACAAAATTGAAATCAATCCTACCAATTCGGCTTTATACACTATTAAGTGGTGGTCGCATCCTACCGATACCTTGCCAAAGTCTTTTTTATTGGAGGGAAATGAATATATACGCAACTACCCCGAAGGATTAACTACCATGTACGTGCAACAAGTAGATAAAACAGGATGCAGCAATCCCAGTTTGCGTGTACCAGTAGTGGTGTATGTGTTGCCGTTAAGTTTGCTAAATAGTATTCCTAAATTAAGCAATACGGTAGAACTACAGCCCGACCCCGATCCCCGCATGAATATTCCTAAATGTACAAGAGTGGGTACTTACTATGATTTGATAACTGCGCCGCCTCTATTGCCTACAGAACCTCCACTGCCATCGGGGGTAAGGCTCAAGTTCGGCGAACCAACCATTAGTTGGGAGGATAGAACCTATTACGGTTCTGCTGGTACCCCAAACAGGGTATGCAACAGCCACCTGCCCAATGTGCAGGGTGGAGAGCGCTTGTACAAAGCTAAACTTACCTTTAAAATTGCCATGCATATAGATGAGGTTGATGCCTTGGGCGGTAGAGAAAACCTAGCCTATGCCGAAGCTTTTTGTGATGTGAAGGATGTAATGGAAACACGCGTATATAAATCACGGGATTGTCTATCTAATATTGCAGATGCTACCAATCCGGTAGATGGAGTATATAAAGACCATTTGCAGGCATGCAACAAATCAGCAGAGTTGGTAACTGATATGTGTCCAGGTGCATCAGCAGAAATTGGACCAACAGACGAAGATTATCCTCCATTTCCTACAACTCCCGACCCACGCTTGCAACCCAAGTATGAGTATAAATGGTCGCCAGCGCAAGGCTTGTCTTCTGCAACGGTGCGCAATCCGGTGCTAACGACAAATAATATGCCGGTAAGTGCTGGGCAGTACCAACAATATAAATGTGCTGTAAAAACCATTACACCCTTTATAAGAATGGGTACTACTGTGCCTTCCAGTTTATTTGGAGTGTTAGATACCACCAGTACTACAGAAACCTATTGTGTATATACCTATAAATGCCCTGATTGTGGTCAGCAACGCTTGCAACCCGAAAATGATGAAGAGGCTGTTAACTCTGAGGAAGTTGAATTGCCAAATGATTCAGTGGTAGATAAAAAGCAATTTGATGCAAAGTTTGCTATCAGTAACTTGATACTATACCCAAATCCAGTAAACGACCAACTTACCATTCGGTACGAAGGAATGCTTACTACCGTAGGGAAAGTAGTGTTGAGCAATTTGCTTGGGCAAACTATCAAAAGTTGGCAAATAGGTCAAAACCAATCAGAGCATCAGGTTAGTATAGCAGATATACCTTCAGGTAGCTATATCTATACTATGTATGCAGAAAATCAACAACCAGTAAGTAAACGATTAATTATCAATCACTAATTCACTCCGTTTTTTTTGCGGTTTGCGCACAGCAAACCGCAAAAAAAACGTTAAATATTGCAATCATGAAACTTTTTCTGTTAGTATCCGCAGGCTTATTAATTGGTAGTTTGTCGGCAAAAGGACAAACACAATCTTATAGTTTTTCGTCGTTTACCGAACCTTATGTTAAACTACAGCAAACAGGTGGTCGTCTCCCAGGCATCATAATAGGTAAAGGAAGTAATATTAATACAGCATGGAACAACTTTGGCAGTAGTGTAGAGAGCGATTTTAAACTTAAATTCTTTAAGGATACCATTGGTATAAATGAGCTGACCATAACTAATTTTAAGTTATCGCAAAGTTACGACACAGTAGAAAATTCGAATGCTTCTGTGATTTTTTCTCTGCTTGACGCATCAAATTTTCATATCTGCGATAAAAATTACGATAAAAGCAAAACTTTGAGCGAGCAAGGTCCAGCGGTTTCATCAGTAAATTACTTAAGAGTAGGGGATGAGCCAGATAATCGTATTTTAAAGATAGAATATGATAATTTCAGATTTGGAGAATCCAGAAATATTGATTCGATGTTTGTACAAATATGGTTTTACGAGAAAGATAACAGCATAGAGTTTAGATACGGTCCATCATTTATAAGTACGCCGTTGGCAGAGTTGGATGCGGATGGGTATCTGATTGGTCTAACGGATCACGATAATAAAGCAGGAAATAATCGCGAAGGTTTGTATTTAAAAGGGGATGTGGATGCCCCAGAAATGTATAGGCACGATGCACAAAATCCGGGTCCTCCTTTTGTGCTTACACAGTTTCCAAAAAATGGGGTGGTGTATCGGTTTACTCCGCAAAAAACCACAGGTATTTTTTCTAATTCGAATACCAACGAAATTTTTTCTATATATCCCAATCCAGCTAAGGATGCAGTTACTGTACAATTACCAGATGTGGATGATGCAGAGGTAGCTATTTATGATTTATCAGGTAGAAAAATTTTACAACAACAATTAGTTGAAGCAAGTACCAATCTGTCGTTACCAACCCAAGCGCCTGGTATGTATACGGTTGTAGTATCAACGGGCAAAAGACAAAGTATGCAAAAATTATTAATCTTTTAATTAACCAAACCCCAAAGATACATGAACACAAAAAACACCATTCTTACAACAGTACTTCTGAGTACTATTTTCATTACTTCGTGCGAAAAAAAAGAGAAAACAGACGACACTTCACAGGTAAGCGGAATAGAAGGTACTTGGGATTTTAAATCGGGTACTGTTAAGTTTTATAAAAATAGCAATTTGCAATTTTCAGAAACATTTATGGCTCCATTACCAGATACTGCTGATTTTGATTACCCTGCACAACTAATTTTTAACAGTTCACAGGTTTTTATCGGGTACTTAGATGAAGGAGAGGTGTTCTTTGACGATACCGCCAGTTACGTGTTCTCCAATAATACATTGGTGCTTAATTACGGCAGTGGAGATAAGGATACTTTGAGTACCGTAGCAATCACTGGAGATGGATTGTTATTGCCATTTAGAGAGATGTTTACTACAGGGTCAGATTCTTATAGAAGAGAAGCAGACATGAACTATTCTCGTAAGAAGTAGACTAAAAGCAATACTATTTAGTAGTTAGCGGTCGGGTAGCCTAGGGCTACCCGACCGCTTTAGTTTATAAGCAGTAACTGCATAGAAGGTAATTAGGATTATACAGAATGGATGCATACTTTTAGCGTAACCAAAAACAATTATACTCTATGAAACAAATGTTCAAAACCTTATTATGTATTCTTTTAGCGACTACTACACTGCATGGGCAGGGTAAAAAATGGTTTATTCCTTTAGACGAGGACTATTTTATTGCCGATGCTAATCAACAGGTATTGCCTGGCGATACCCTCGTGTTGCAAGGAGGCGATAGATGGAAACATTTACAGATAAAGGAAATACACGGAACGCCCACCAACCCAGTAGTCATAATTAATGAACCCAATAAAACAGTTACGTTCCGAAAGGCAAAAGAGGGTAGCGGAGGTGTTCTTTCTATAACCTATTCTTCTAATGTACTACTTACAGGTTCTGGGAATGGTGGTAGTGCCGATAAAGGTCATCCTAATTATTATGGCATACGGCTAATTACAGATACAGCCAATGTTATGCTATCATTCTCACATGGCACTACAGCCATTACAGCAGAGCGAATATACATAGAAGGAGCAAAGGTTTCTGTTCCCGATCTAAATGGAAAAAATAAAGCAGCAGGCGCAGCAATTTCGGCAAAAACAGACCCAAAATGTAGCGATGGTGTTTTAGAAAATTACTATGGAGAATTTACCTTAGAAAATTTATTTATTCGAAATTGCTATATTAAAAATGCTGGAGCCGAAGGGATTTATGCCGGGTTTACCAATGGGAGTTCCAGTCCTGTGACAATCAGTGGAGGAGAATGTTTGCAGAAATATCTATATACGCAAGTGCCTGTTATCGAAAATGGCAAGGTAGTAGGCGTAATTACCAAAATAGACACGGTTAATCGTAAGGTAACTACAGTAATGCCACACATGCTCAAAAACGTACAAATCTATGATAATGTTTTTGACGGAACAGGCTGGGATGGCATACAGGTAAATTGGGCATGCGATGTAACTATCCGCAATAATAAAATTACTAATTATGGATTTCTGGATAATACTGAACAAAAAAACGGCATTAATCTAGGTACCAATTTTGCAGGCAAAATTTACAACAACTATATTAATGGAGGCAAGGGCTTTGGCATTAGTGTAAAACCCGATGGAGATGTAGATATTATCAATAACATTGTGATCAATGCAGGGGTTAGTTCAAGAACTGATACTAATGCTCGCGCTGCAATTGTTTTCTACAATTCTGGTTATCAAGACGATTATTTATACTATCAATGCGCTGACTTTAACCCGATTAAAAAGACAAATATTTACAATAACTTAATAATTGCCCCTCGATTGCATGGTGTTTCATTAGATGGTGGGACAAAAGGAGGCAACCCCAATAATTTTGAAATTAATGTGGGCAATAATATTGTGGTTGGCAATTTTATCGAAAAATCGAGCGGGGGATATTCTTTTTACTTAAATCCTTTTTACAGGCAAGGCGGGGCAATCAATTTTGCCTTAAACAGCGATATTGCCTTTGGTACCAATAGGAATAAATCGGATACGGCAACACTGTGCCATGCAGTAAACAAAAAATATAAAACGATTGACGAACTGCGTTTAGTTAATACAAGTACACTCGACCCGATGTATTGGGATTATAATCCTACCAGCAGTTCCCCATTTTTAAATAAAGGAATCAATTTTACTAAAGTATTAGAGATAGTAGATTATTACTACAAGCGACGTTTTGTGGCAAAAAAAGGCAGTCTTAATCATCCTGCTACTGCTAATATCATTACTTATCAAGGAACAATTATCCTTCCGTCATACATTGATATGGGACCAGTGGAACACTATACAATTTTTAATGATAAGCCAGCCTTGAGGTTAGCTAATCAAGAGGAGTTGTCTGAAGCTACTAACGATGCATGGAGTATCTACCCCAACCCCGCTACTAACCATTTATACCTTAATGGAGATATAAGTAAAGTAAAAAAGATGATTATTTACAACCTGTTAGGTATGCAAATAATGGAAGTAACGGGCAGTATGGAGGAGTTAAAAATTGCTGAGCTCCCTACTGGATATTATCAGGTACAGTTGTATTTGGACAGCGGCGAAGTGCAAAGTTTTAAATTGATGAAGCAGGAATAAAATATAGTGAAGTAGGCATGCTGTATAGCTTTTAGGATAGGAGAGGCATCGCCAATAAAATGCAGATTCCTCCTGCGTCGGAAGGATAACTAAACAACAAAAACATGAAAGCTTTTTTAATTCTATTGTGCAGTTTACTTACACTAAGTGTACAGGCTCAAAAAATAAAACCCTTGAGAACTCTGCTCAAAACGCCTTTTGAACAATATCAAGAGATTGCCCTCACCTTACATTTTAATTTAAAAAAAGCGAGCGCCGCCAATGGTAGGTTAGTGGTACCTATTGTAAAGGAAGGTAGGCCACGGTACTTAGTTACCGATTTAAGAGGTATGGAGGTACTTGTGCCGGAAGCAGCAGGCAAAACCACCGATTATGTAAAAGAACTTGGCAAAATAGAACAGTACAGCATTTTTATTAGAGGTAATTATACCAATATCATCCAAGATTTGTTGCTGTTCGATACTATAACCCATTCGTTTTTAGATATGGCAACGGTATATCCCTTTGTAGCAAACAGCTATTATTTTATGCTACTGCATGAAAATGAACAATACATATACTATATCAATGCGATAAATGATACTACCTTTTATCAGGGGAGGTACAATAAAATCTCAAAAAGTGATAAGCAAAATGTCTTTGCGTCGGCAAAAATAGGAAGGGCTGAGCTAGAACATTTTTATACTTATTATAACCAAGAAACAGGAGAATATAGCGAACGCAGAGTACAGGTGTTGAATGCGGATAGAGTAATTTTTAGATTTGGCAATTTGATGTATAGTTTGGAAGTAGAGGGCAATAACATTACCGACTTGGCAGACGGAACTGGATACGGGAATATATGCCATGATCCGCTAGAAGAGTCTAAAATTCCATTGTATAGGATAGGAGATAAGGGATATTACTATGCCAACAGGTCGGATACAACTTTTAAGTATTTGAATAGTGAGGGAAATGAATATAGCTATACATACAAACGTTATGGATTTTACGAAACAGATGGTACGGTAGCTGGTACGCATGTAGTGTATGCGGTTAATGTGCGCGAGCACACATCTAATTTTGGTGTTGAGCTTGTACCGTATGTAAATACGATACATAGCCCTGCTTATTACAAAGGGAATATTTATTTTATGGCAAGTACTAGTACCATTGAAGATTATGAATTTGCTTTTTCTATACTCAGTATAAGCAGGCAAGGAGATAGTACTCAAGTTAGTAAGCTATCGAATGACTTTGCATATAATTTTTCATACGATGTGAGTGATTATATTGGAAATTATCATTTGAGCATTACAGATGCAGCTATTTACGTTCAGTCGTATGCCTATAACAACTATGTTGGGCAGGATATAAATGTCTTGGCTTCTGTTAGTGGAAAGCAAGATGTAGAAAAACCGAAAATAATATTTGATGGATATTACAATCCAATTTCATCTAAAATGCACTATGGTATGCAAGGAACATTAAGAGTACTTAACAATAAAGTATATTTTCATGATGTCTTTATACCTGCGGAAGGAGAAAGCTATCAACTAACGGCATTAATGGAATTAGATCCTGCAACAGATACGGTAAGAATAGCAGATATCATTTTTCAAAAGGATTTTACCGATACGTTGGAAACTGCATATAAAGCAAATAAATCAGCTGAAGCCAGCATTGGCACTGGCGACGAGTTATACTTTTTGAATAACAAACTAATATACCGTAAGTTAGATACTTATTATGTAATAGATTACAGTGATACCAGCACCTCTAGCGTGCAACCCATTGTGCAGCAAAATCGTAGCTATAGCATTTACCCCAACCCGGCTACTAACCGCTTATTTCTTAGTGGTGATATAAACAAAATAGAAAAAGTAGCTGTGTATAATTTATTGGGTACACGTGTAAAGCAATTAACCAATGTTGCTCAATGGCTGGATATATCCGATTTACCAGCTGGCTATTACCAAGTGCTGCTGTACCTACAAAGCGGAGGAATACAGGCACTTAAATTTGTAAAAAGCGATTAATTATTTTTGTAACTAGTGTAAAGGTATAGCATCAGTTAGGCAACCTAATAATCATCCGAATGTTTTGTTCTTGCCAATAACTTTATTTAGAATCAATCCAAATTGAGAAAAAAAGCCACATCATGTGAGCATCAATTTTGAAAATTCTAAATTTGCCAACGTTTAAAAGTAGGTTTTAGGGTAATAATGGAATTATTAGCTACTTACTTTTTTGTATATCAGTTCGATACGATTTTAATAGATAAAACTCAATATGAATTACGGATTATCGTCGGTTAAATTCAGCTCACACAAAACACTAGTAATTCTGCTTGTGGCATTTTTGTTTGCAACTATAAGCACACAAGCACAAGATGTGGCAGAAGGCGAAAAGCTATTTAAGCAGAATTGCACTTCGTGCCATCAGGTAAAAAAGCAGGTAGTTGGTCCAGCTTTAAAGGGGGTAGAAACCCGTTGGGCAGATCAAGGTTTATTGATTAAGTTCATCCAAAACTCTCAATCGGTAATAAAAAGCGGCGATGCTTACTCAAATGAGCTGTACAAAAAGTACAATCAAACGATAATGCCGAATCATGCTTTCTTGACAGATGCCAATGTGCAGTCGATTTTAGCATACATTAAGGTAGAAGCCGAAAAGAAAGAAGAAGTAGCTAAAGGTACAGAAGGCGAAGAAGGTTCTGCACAGAAAGAAGATGAAGGAATTAGCGATTTAGCGATTTGGGGATTAGTAGGTGCCGTGTTGTTGTTGTTCTTTATTATCGGTATCATGAACCGAGTAATCGGAACATTGGAGCGCGTGATAAAACAAAAGAATGGCGAAGAGATTACAGAAGAAGACGAATTAAAAACGGAAGCGTTTGGTGGACTTAAAAAGCTAGCTAAAAACCGTACTGTAGTTGTAGGTAGTATAATTGCATTCATTATCACTATGTCGGTAGTTGGCTACCGCGATTTAATGAGCATAGGTTTAGAAGAAGGATATCAGCCAAAACAACCAATAGCTTTTTCTCATCAATTACATGCTGGGACGTATCAAATTAATTGCCAGTACTGTCACTCAGGAGCATTTAAAAGTAAAAACGCAAGTATCCCATCGGCTAACGTGTGTATGAATTGTCATAAATACGTACAACTTACCGAAAAATACGATGGTGCAATTTCTCCAGAGATTTCAAAAATATATACTGCATTGGATTACAATCCAGAAACACAGCAGTATGGTACCAACCAAAAACCAATTGAATGGGTGCGTGTACACAACTTACAAGACTTTGTGTATTTCCCTCACTCACAGCACGTAAAAGTAGCTGGAATTGCTTGTCAGAAATGCCACGGTCCAGTAGAAACGATGAAAGAAATCGTTCAGTATGCTCCACTTACTATGGCTTGGTGTATCAACTGTCACCGCGAAACAGAAATGACACATGCTAAAGATAATGCCTATTATGATCGCTTAATTAAAGCGCATGAAATGTTGAAAAAAGGCGAGAAAATGACAGTAGCAGCTGTAGGTGGTTTAGAGTGTGCTAAGTGTCATTATTAATAGAAATTTAAAAAAGCTGAAATCTTAACGATAAGATGGAAAATAATAAAAAATACTGGAAAGGCTTAGAAGAACTGCATGAAACGCCTGAGTTTAAGGGCTTGCAAGGCAGAGAATTTGCAGAAGAATTACCTGTAGAAGAAGTGTTGAGCGAAGGAACGCTAAGTACACCAACCCCACGACGCAACTTTTTGAAAGCAATGGGCTTTGGTGTAGGTGCGGTAACGCTTGCTGCATGTAATCGTGCTCCAGTAAATAAGGCTGTTCCTTATTTAATCAAGCCAGAAGAAATTACTCCAGGTGTTGCTAACTATTATGCATCTACCTACAACGGGTATGGCGTAATCGTAAAAACACGCGAAGGACGTCCTATCAAAATTGAAGGAAATCCAGCTTCACCAATTAATAAAGGAGGCGTGTGTGCACAAGGGCAGGCTTCAGTATTAGATTTATACGACAATAACCGACTAAACGGACCAATGCTAAACGGCAATGCTTCAAGTTGGGATGTAGTAGATACTTTCTTAAAAGAACAACTTACCGCAATTTCTACAGAAGGAAAAGGAATTCGTGTACTTGCTTCTTCTATTCTAAGCCCATCTACAAAAGCATTGTTAGATGAGTTTACAGCAAAATACCCTACTACAAAACTTATTACTTACGATACCATTTCTGCATCGGCTATTATAAATGCCAACAGAAATAGCTTTGATAAGCCAACATTACCAAGCTACCGCTTTGATAATGCTCAGGTAATTGTAAGTTTTGATGCCGATTTCTTAGGTTCATGGATTTCTCCAGTAGAATTTACTAAGCAATATGTATTTAATCGTAATGCATTTGCTTTGAAGGCGAATAAATCAATGTCACGTCACATTCAAATAGAATCGACGTTGTCATTAACTGGTAGTAATGCCGATAAACGTATTACCCTAAAACCTTCACAACAAGGTGTAGCTGTACTGGCATTATACAATGCATTAGCAAAATCTTCTGGTGCGCCAACATTTAATGTGTCGGGCTTAGAAGAAAGCAAGCAAGAAGCAATTGAAGCTACAGCAAAAGAATTATTAGTTGCTAAAGGAAAGTCTTTAGTAGTATCAGGTTCTAATGATGTATCGGTACAAGTAGTTATTAATGCCATAAACAGCTTATTAGGCAGTTATGGTGTAACTATTGATTTAGATAACGCATCTAATCAGAAACAAGGTACAGACGTAGAAGTAACTGAACTGGTAAAAGAAATGAATAGTGGTGCTGTTGGCGCATTGTTTGTTTTGGGAGTAAATCCTGCATATACTTTACCAAATCCTGCTGCATTTACCGAGGCTCTTAAAAAAGTAAAACTAACGGTATCATTTGCTGATAGAGTAGATGAAACGGCTGTATTATGTGCTGTTGTTGCTCCAGATAATCATTATCTAGAATCATGGGGTGATGCAGAAACAAGACGTGGAGTATATGCTATTGTACAACCTACAATAAATCCTGTTTACAATACCCGTCAAGCACAACAAACGTTCTTAAACTTAGCTGATAATGTAGCTTCGTATTACGAATACTTAACAGCGTATTGGAATACAAATGTGTATCCTAAAAATACTACAGGCGAAAGCTTTAATGCTTTTTGGCAAAATGTATTGCGTGATGGACATTTTATTGCTCCAGCATTACCTTCTCAATCATACACGTTTACTAAAGACCTAACAGCTGTTGCAGAAACCATAAAAGGTACTGCTAAAGCAAGTTCAGGTGTAGAATTAACACTATACACTCCTGTAATTATGGGTGATGGTGCTAATGGTAATAACCCTTGGTTATTAGAAATGCCAGATCCTGTTTCTAAAGTAAGCTGGGATAACTATGTAGCTGTTTCTAAGAAACAAGCAGATGAGTGGGGAGTAAAAGATAACGATGTAGTTGAAGTAAAATCAGCTAATCACAGCGTAAAATTACCAATCGTTATTCAGCCAGGTCAAATTTATGGCTCAGCAAGTATTGCTTTAGGCTATGGTCGTACCGCAGCTGGTAAAGCAGGTAATAATGTAGGTAAAAATGCTTTCCCTTTTGTATCTATCCTAAACGGATCGTTTCAAAATATTGCTGCAGTTACGATTACCAAAACAGCAGAAGTATATGAATTAGCGGTAACACAAACACATACTTCTATTGAAGGACGTGATATTGTACGTGAAACTACTTTGGGCGAATATCAAGAAGACCCAACTGCACGTAGCGGCAAACGCCACAAAGAAAAAATGTATGACCTGTGGTACACCCATCGCAAAGATGGTCACCATTGGGGTATGGCAGTAGATTTAAATGCATGTACTGGTTGCAGTGCGTGTATTGTAAGTTGCTCTGCAGAAAATAACGTAGCTGTAGTAGGAAGAGAAGAAGTGCTGAAACGTAGAGAGATGCACTGGATTCGTATTGATAGATACTATACCTTCAATGAAGGCGATAAATCGGCCACACGCGAAAAAGAGTACAATCATTTCGAAGATTTCGAAAATGTATCTGTAGTTCATCAGCCAATGATGTGCCAGCATTGCGATCACGCACCATGCGAGTCGGTTTGTCCAGTATTAGCTACTATGCACTCTTCGGAAGGCTTAAACCAAATGGTATATAACCGTTGCTTTGGAACACGCTATTGCGCAAACAACTGTCCGTACAAAGTGCGTCGTTTCAACTGGTTCGATTATGCAAATAATAACGACTTTGATTACCACATGAACAATGATATGGGCAAAATGGTGCTCAATCCAGATGTGACTGTGCGTAGCCGCGGTGTAATGGAAAAATGTTCAATGTGTGTGCAACGTATACAAGCAGGTAAATTGGAAGCTAAAGTGGCAAAAGCACCACTTCTTGATGGCAAAATCCAAACAGCTTGTTCTAGTTCATGTCCAGCAGATGCAATTGTGTTTGGAGATATTAATGATCCAAATAGCAAAGTATCTCAGTTGTTGAAAGACGAACGCGTATTTTATGTACTAGAAGAGCTAAACGTACAACCAGGTATTGGCTATTTAACCATGGTGCGTAATACCGAAAAGAAAGCAACTCATGCAGAGCATGGCGCGCATCACGAGGGATAAGAGAGTTAAGTTAAAGAACAACATACATAATTTGTTTAGATATGCATCACGAATCAGTAATACGTGAACCTTTAGTAACAGGAAAACCAACCCTACGAGACATTACCGACGACGTAATACGTCCGGTAATGAGTAAACCATCAAAAGAATGGTGGTGGGCGTTTTCAATCTCATTTGCTGTATTTATGCTATGGGTAGGTACAATTACGTACACATTTACTACAGGTATAGGTACTTGGGGATTGAATAAAACAGTGGGTTGGGCATGGGATATCACCGATTTCGTATGGTGGGTAGGTATTGGTCACGCTGGTACATTAATCTCTGCTATCTTGTTGTTATTCCGTCAAAACTGGCGTAATTCTATCAACCGTTCGGCAGAAGCGATGACGATTTTTGCGGTTATTTGTGCCGCTACCTACATTTTTGCACATATGGGTCGTCCATGGTTGTTCTTTTGGGCATTACCATTACCAAATACTTACGGCTCGCTTTGGGTAAACTTTAACTCTCCGCTGGTATGGGACGTATTTGCCATCTCTACCTATTTCTCGGTATCGCTATTGTTCTGGTACATTGGTTTAATTCCGGATATTGCCACAGTTCGTGATAGAGCTAAAGGATTACAGAAAAAAGTATATGCTATATTAAGTTTTGGATGGGTAGGTAACGTAAAATCATGGCAACGTTTTGAAGCTGTGTCTTTAATTCTTGCTGGTTTATCTACACCTCTTGTACTTTCGGTACATACTATCGTATCATTCGACTTTGCTACCTCGGTTGTACCAGGCTGGCATACAACAATTTTTCCTCCTTATTTCGTTGCGGGTGCTATTTTCTCGGGTTTTGCCATGGTGCAAACCTTGTTGATCATTGCCCGCGTAGTGCTTAAGGTAGAAAACTATATTACTATCCGTCACATCGAGTTGATGAACATTATCATCATGGTAACGGGTTCTATTGTAGGTGTAGCATATGGTACAGAATTCTTTATTGCATGGTACTCTGGTGTAGAGTATGAGCAATATGCGTTTATTAACCGTGCAACTGGTCCATACTGGTGGGCATACTGGAGCATGATTTCTTGTAACGTAATTACCCCACAATTAATGTGGTTCAAAAAAATTCGTTGCAGCCCGGTTGCTACATTTATCATTTCTATTTTCGTAAACATAGGTATGTGGTTTGAGCGTTTCGTAATTATCGTAACCTCATTGCACAGAGATTACCTGCCGTCAAGTTGGGTAATGTACTCACCAACATGGGTAGAGGTATGTATCTTCATCGGAAGTATTGGATTGTTCTTCACCTTATTCTTATTATTCATCCGTTTCTTACCATCTATTGCTATGGCAGAGGTGAAATTACTATTGAAGAGTTCAAGTGAAGATGCTAAGAGTAGATTTAAAACGCACACGGGTGCACACGCAGCGAAAGGAGTAAACAGCCATGAGTAAAAGCACTAAAAAATACGCTATTGCCCTTTTTAATGATGAAGACATCTTAAAATCGGGGATTAAAAAAGTTCAATCGGCAGGATTATCTATTTATGATGTATTTATGCCTTACCCTGTACACGGTATAGATACCATGTTAGGAGTAAAACGTTCACGCTTACCAAAGGCAGCCTTTTTGTTTGGTGTTGTTGGGTTTTTGTGTGGATTTACACTTATCTATTACACCAACATGTATGATTGGGCAATGGATGTGGGTGGTAAACCTAATACATACCCTACGGTAACGTTTGTACCAGTTTGCTTTGAGCTTACTGTGTTACTTGCTGCTTATGGTATGGGCTTTACATTTTTTGCAGCAAGTGGATTGTATCCAGGAGCTAAGCCATTTATTATGGATGAGCGTGCTACTGACGATCATTTTGTATTGGCTATTGAGTTGAACGATGCCAATAGTGTTGCGGTAAACGAAATATTGAATCAAACAGGTGCTGTAGAAGTAAAGCAAGTAGAACAACAATAAGCTAAAGGGAATTAGAACATGACATTTCAACGAATTTTAGTAACAGTTGCTGCAGGTACACTATGTGCGATAGTGCTTAATGCTTGTCAGCGCGATAAAACAAAACCAGGTTGGGAATTTGCGCCGCAAATGTACCGTTCGGTACCTTATAACCCAGATCAGGCAAATCCTAATTTTAAGGACGGTATAACTGCACAATTACCCCCTAAGGGAACAGTAAAGCAAAATTTTGTACCATTCGACTATAAAAACACAGTTGAGGATTACGAAAGAGCAGGTGTAGAATTGAAAAATCCAATTGTACTTACGCCATTGGTATTAGAAGAAGGCAAGCAATTGTACATGAACATGTGTTCGCATTGCCATGGTAAAGAAGGTCGTGCTGATGGAGCCATTAGCGCAGCAGGAAAATACCCTGTACCAACGTATCAATCAGAAAACGTTAAAAACATACCAGAAGGAAAGATATTTTTCTCGATTACTCATGGTAAAAACTTAATGGGTCCGCATGCTTCTCAACTATCGCAAGAAGAACGTTGGAAAGTTGTACATTTTGTACAAACATTACAAAAACTGTAGTATTTAAATTTTAACAAAAACAGATTGCATCATGCAAGCCAATACCGAAAATTATATAGTATCCAATAAATCAAAGCGCATTAGCATTGGGCTAATTGCTATAGGTATAATTGCTGTTTTGGCCGGTTTCTTTACCGGACATGCAGAGCGTACGTGGGCAAATTTGCTTACCTCGTCTTACTTTTTTGCCTGCATTACGTTGGGTGGCATTATGTTTTGTGCTATACAATATGTAGCACAAGCAGGTTGGTCGGTAGTAGTGGTACGTATAGCGCAAGCTTTTAGTGCAGTACAACCAGTTGCCGCTATTATTTTATTAATTGTAGTGGGTGGTGGTTTAGCTACTCATAATTTGTACCATCATTGGGCAGATCCAGCATTAACAGACCCTAACAGTCCGGAGTTTGATCATTTAATTGCTGGTAAGTCATCTTTCTTAAATGTTCCGTTCTTCTTAGCACGTATTGTTATCTACATGGTGGTATGGGGTTTATTAGGATACTATTTACGTAAACTATCACACAAAGAAGATGAAGAAGGTGGTTTGACGTTTTACAACAAAAGCATTAAAATTTCAGCAATATTTTGTGTGATTTTTGGCTTTACTGTTCCATTATTCGCATTTGATTTAATGATGTCGGTAGAAGCACATTGGTTTAGTACCATGTTTGGTTGGTACAACTTAGCTGGTTTATGGGTAAGTACATTAGCGGCCATTGCCTTAACGGTTATTTTCTTAAAAGAGCAGGGTTACTTAACGTATGTGAATGAAAACCACATGCACGATTTAGGTAAATTCGTATTTGCCTTTTCTATATTTTGGACATACACTTGGGTTGGACAGTTCTTATTAATATGGTATGCCAACTTACCCGAAGAGGTATCATGGTTCTACAATCGCTGGCAGTCTAACTATATCTGGTTATTCTGGATAGATATGGCAGTAAACTTCTTATTCCCATTATTAGCCTTAATGACTCGTGGAAGCAAGCGTAGCTATGCCATTATGAAAGTGGTGTGTATGGTAGTAATTGCTACACATTGGTTAGATTTTTACATGATGGTAATGCCAGGAACTGTAGGTAAAGAAAACGGCATTGGCTATATTGAAATAGGAACTTTTGCTGGATTTATTGGCTTGTTTATATTCTTTATGCTAAGAGCATTAGCTAAGAAGCCTTTGTTGCCTAAAAATCATCCATTCCTAGAAGAATCATTACACCACGAAGTGGCTTAATTTATTTTTAAAAGATTACTTTATTAGAAGATATGAGTTGTTCTGTTATCACCAATTTTTTTAAAAGTAAAGCGACTATCCTGTCGCTACTTTTTGTTCTGTGCGCAGTTGGCGTATTTGCTCAAGATGCAACTACCGCTGTAGTAGATGAAACCGCCAAAGAGCCAGTTGGCAAAATGGTAATGTACTATTTATTGATGGGCTTAGTTGGCGCCATGGTGTTGAATGTTATTGGTAAAATTTTAAAAATTACTGAAATAACCTTTGAGTTAAGCGGCAAGAAAAACGGCATTAACTGGAACCTAATTAACGCAGCGTTGTTCTTAGCATTTCTAATTGTAGGAATGTACTTTGCGTTTTGGGAGTTTGGCTACCATGGTAAAATGTTGTTACCAGAATCAGCGTCAGAGCATGGTTTGCGTACAGATAATTTGTTTGACATTACTCTATGGATAACGGGATTTGTATTTGTGGTAACACATATATTGTTATTTGGTTACTCATTTAAGTATCGTCACAACGAATCAAAGCCTGCGTATTTTTATCCGCACAACAACAAATTAGAGATATACTGGACAGTAATACCAGCCTTAGTGCTTACCGTTCTGGTAATATTTGGTTGGAGAACTTGGACAGATATCACGAGTGAAGGTCGTCAAGCAAAAAATCCAATTGAAGTAGAAGTAACAGCAGAGCAATTTAGATGGACTGCGCGTTATGCAGGTGCTGATAAAATGTTGGGCGAAAAGAACTTTAGGTTAATTGGCGGCATAAATGAGCTTGGTGTTAATTTTGAGGATACTCGTTCAAAAGACGACGTTATCATTAAAGAAATTGTATTGCCAGTAGGTAAGCCAGTTAAATTTATATTTGGCGCAAAGGATGTAATTCACAGTGCATATATGCCACATTTCAGATTGCAAATGAACTGTGTACCTGGTATGCCTACCTACTTCTACTTTACCCCACGTACAACTACTGCCGAAATGCGTATGAAGTTGGACGATTATAAATTTGATTATGTACTGTTATGTGCCAAAATATGTGGTGCAGCACATTACAACATGCAAATGAAAGTAAGAATTGTAAGCGAACCAGAATACAAAAAGTGGATGGCGGAGCAAAAGCCTTTTTACAATGAAGATGTAAAGGCACAATTGCAAATGGCAAAAGCTGAAAGTGAAGAGGTAAAAACGGTAGCTGTAGCAGCACACTAAGCAGATAGAAATTAGTAAAAAAAATAGCGTAAAAAATTAAAATAATGGCAACTCAAGTAGCACATGCACACGACGCTCATACTCATGCACACGATGAGCATGGACACCACGAAGAAACGTTTATAACAAAATACATTTTTAGCCAAGATCATAAAATGATTGCCAAGCAGTTCCTGATAACAGGAATTATTATGGCTTTTATTGCAATGACGATGTCGGTTTTGTTCCGTATCCAATTGGCTTGGCCTGATAAAACTTTCCCATTGTTAGAAACGCTATTGGGCAAATTTGCAGAGGGTGGACAAATTAAGCCTGATTTCTACATGTCTTTGGTAACAATACATGGTACCATCATGATTTTCTTTGTACTTACTGCAGGTTTGAGCGGTACGTTTAGTAACCTACTTATTCCATTGCAGTGCGGTGCGCGTGATATGGCATCTCCATTCATCAATATGTTGTCATACTGGTTTTTCTTTGTTGCCAGTGTTATCATGATGAGTTCATTTTTTGTCGAAACAGGCCCTGCTTCAGGTGGTTGGACAATTTACCCTCCTTTAAGTGCGTTGCCAAAAGCAATGCCAGGTTCAGGTCTTGGCATGACCTTGTGGCTTATCAGTATGTCGTTATTCGTAGCGTCGTCATTAATGGGAGCTATCAACTATATCAGTACCGTATTAAATATGCGCACTAAAGGTATGGGCATGACTAAGTTGCCACTAACCATTTGGGCATTTTTTGTTACGGCTATTCTAGGTGTATTATCGTTCCCTGTATTGTTCTCAGGTGTAATCTTATTAATTTTTGATAGAAGTTTTGGCACAAGTTTTTACTTATCAGACATTTATATAGGTGGAGAGGCTTTAGCTAATTCAGGTGGTAGCCCTATTTTGTGGCAGCATTTATTTTGGTTCTTAGGTCACCCAGAGGTTTATATTGTATTATTGCCAGCATTGGGTATTACATCAGAAGTAATAGCAACCAACTCACGTAAGCCTATCTTTGGCTACCGTGCCATGATTGGTTCAATCTTGGGTATTGCTGTTATCTCTTTTGTTGTATGGGGTCACCATATGTTTATTACTGGTATGAATCCGTTTTTAGGTTCGGTATTTATGTTTACCACACTTCTTGTGGCGGTACCATCAGCGGTAAAAACTTTTAATTATTTGGCAACTATTTGGCGAGGTAATATTCGTTTTACTCCAGCTATGCTTTTTGCAATTGGTTTGGTGTCATTCTTTATCAGTGGTGGATTAACAGGTATTTTCTTAGGTAATGCATCATTAGATATCAACTTACACGATACCTATTTCGTAGTAGCCCACTTTCACTTGGTAATGGGTAGCGCGGCAATATTTGGTATGTTGTGCGGTGTGTATCATTGGTTCCCTAAAATGTTTGGACGTATGATGAACGACAAATTAGGATACTTACACTTCTGGTTTACCTTTATTGGTGCTTACTTGGTATTCTTCCCAATGCACTTTATGGGATTAGACGGTGTGCCTCGTAGATATTATTCGTTTACTGAGTTTGCCTACATGGATAAATGGCTTACGCTTAATATCTTTATTACTATTGCGGCTGTTGCAGCCTCTATTGCACAGTTATTATTCTTGTACAATTTTGTAACGAGTATATTTTGGGGTAAAAAAGCTACTCAAAATCCTTGGGAATCAAATAGTTTAGAGTGGACTACTCCTGTTGAGCATTTGCATGGAAATTGGCC
The DNA here is from genome assembly GCA_947085255.1 of uncultured bacterium. GTDB lineage: Bacteria > Bacteroidota > Bacteroidia > Sphingobacteriales > Sphingobacteriaceae > CAMTVQ01. The sequence continues at coordinate 31,601 of CAMTVQ010000008.1, forward strand.
AGGCGAAATTCCAACAGTGTATCGTTGGCCGTATGACTACAGTAAGCCAGGTCATCATGAAGACTTTATTCCGCAAACTGTACCTTTTTCAGAAACAGCAAGTTCAAATGTGGCGCATGATTTAGACGAGCATAAACAAAATAACGGCTAATTGCTAGCTAAACTAATATAAAAACGGGCGCAACTATAGAGTTGCGCCCGTTTTTTTTAGAGACCTAGCAGGAGATATTATGCTAATACTTCTTGCAAAATTTTATGAGCATGTATCGTTCCCATATTATCTAAATGGTATTCATAATAGGTAAGCAAACTATTTAGGAGCGACTGGCGCTGTGCTGTACTAATAGTTAATAGATGTTGTTGCTCAAACGAAGTGGCCATTAATTGGCTAAAAAGGGTACTGAGCGTGCTGTCCATGTATAATGTGTGATGAGGTTTTGTTTCACAAAATTGACCTGTTTGCACATCAAAAAATGGAGTGTCTATACTTTGTGTATCGTTAGGATAAATGCCTAAATGTTTACTGAGCTGCATTAAAAAGACTAGGTGAAAGTTCACTACGTTGCTTTCTTGCATATCCAGTAGCAAGATGCTATTGTATACAAAATCAAATAAGGGAGTATCGCTTTGCTGTTGTTTGGTGGTGCGGTAAATAACTTCAGCAATAAATAGCCCAATACTACTTTTGATAATATTGAAAGAAATACTTGTAAAGGGATGCTCGACTTTTACTTCCTTAATACGCTGTATGCCACTTGTCTCCTTGTGGTAAGTAATTAAGCTTAGTAGTGTTAAAGGTTGAAATAAGTTGGCACTTGTTTTGGCTTTAGCTACGCGTGCACCATTAATCATATAGCTTTGCAATCCAAACTTTTCGGTAAGAATATGTGCTATTAAACTAGTTTCGCCGTATTTTGTAGTACGCAATACAATACCACGCGTTGCATGCAACATTCCGTTTAATTAATAAAGAGAATTTTTTTCACCTCAGTTTCCGTACCATCATCGTTGGTAATGAACACCAGATATACCCCGGTATTAGCCCGTTGACCACTAAAATTTTTCCCATCCCAAGTAGCTTGTCCACCTTGTGCAACAGTTTGATACACGAGGGTTCCTGTAATATCCGTAATCTTCACATTCGCATCTTGTACTAACCCTTTTATTCCAATAAGACCAGTATAATCTGGGCGTACAGGGTTGGGATAAACAAGCACACCCTCATTTACTTCTCCACCTTGTGTTGCATCGCTATTGAAAGACATAATACCCTTAGCGGTACTAAAAAATACCTCACCCGATTTAGCATCTATTGTAATATCTAATATACTATTGGACGGTAGCGGACTATTTTGTGTATTGAAATAACGTATAGGCTTGGTTCCGTCATCTTCAAATAGCCATACGCCATTTTCGGTAGCAATCCATTTTCTATTTGCGCCATCCACTTTTATTGTATTTATAAAATCAGATTCTAAAACATATTGCACAAAGCCATCCTGAACAATTTTTATCTGTTGCGGTGCAGGATTATCTTCTTCTAAAATTGTAGCAGAGTTGTAATATACATACAAACCCTTGGTGGTGCCTACCCAGATATTTCCGTCTAAGTCTTCGGTAATACTATTAGCTATGTTCGAAAATTCTGATCCCGCTTGTATATCTAAGCGCAGTCTTTTAAATTTTGGTATGCCATTGGTAAGTTCTTTTTCATCAAATACTAAGAGCCCCTCTCTATGAACACTTATCCATTTTTTACCATAACTATCCACAAGAATTTGGAGCACATTGCCAAATGCAGGGTTGCTAAATGCTCCAGGGAAACTATAAGAAGTCCATTTTCCTTTGGCATCCATTTTTAGTACGGGTTTATTTGTGCCATTGTTGAGTATCCATAAATTTTGGTCATTGTCAAGCGATATGTCGGTAATGCGTTGGCTGCCGGGGTCTCCAGTAGCACGTTGTATAAAGCCGTCATCTGCATTATAAACAGCAGTTAATACATTGCCTTGAAACTCGAGCAGACCAAAACGATACGTTCCGATATATAGTTTATTTGTAGCAGCATTATAGGTACCAGTAAGATGGTCGGAAACTGTAGTTAGCTCTGGAATTGTAGTGCTATTATAGGAAGTCCATCGGCCTTTTTCATACACATAAGTGCCAGCAATAGAGTAGTTGGGATTATTGAGATTACTACTTGTTGCTATTATTTTCTCACCAATGTACTCTAAGGAGCTATTAAATGGAAAGGCGGGACCATTTTGGGTAAGAATATCTTTTGTAGCACCCTTAATGCGTACTAAACCAAATGCCCCGTCGGCAAGCCAGTAAGTCCCGCTAGCATCCTTAAAACTGTTAAAAATGAAAGAATTAGCAGCATATCCCGCAATTTGATCAATAACAGCTTCTTGATTGTTGTAAGACGTTACCCCGTAATTGGCAGTGGCTATTAATTGATTGTTGCACACACGCAGGTTTTGGCAGCCTAAGGGAAAGATCCCAGTAGGTTGCCAAGTAGTACCCGTAAACTTTAGTATTTCGGTACCTATGTAGGCATAGGGTATATCATTAAATGTTGTAATTACCCTGCAAAAAGTATTTGGGATGTTTTGTGCAGCAGTATGGCGTTGCCAACGGTTAGAATTAGCCAAAAATGGGTCATTGCTACTTGCTTGATACACGCCGTTTAGTGTAGCAGCATAAATCTGATTATTTGCTATTGTTACCTGAAAAATTTCTAAGGCAGTATTGTTGGTGCCAATTAGGTAAGTATCTTTTATTTCGTAACGCTGTAAATCTACAACCACTATACCAAAACCACAGCTCAAGTAAGCCAAGTTGTTATAAATAGCCACGGCATTGATGTATTTTTTTCCAATAATATTTTTGAGCTTTATATCGGGTATGTTATATACCTGATTGTTGCTGATAATATCAATATTGCAATTGTCGTATGCTAGGATGAGTTGTTTTGTGGAGGCATCATAAGCTATAGCTTTTGCCAATACATCTGATAATCCTTGAATTTTGGTGAGCGGTTGCACGCTATTGTCAATTTTGTCGTAGTAAAAAACACCACCTTTTGTAGCACAGTAAACACGATTTTCGGCTTCTATTACCTCATTTGCATCATAATAAGAAAAGTGACTACTCCACTGACCGATTTGTGCTTTGGTTATACCAAGGCTAATAAAAAGGAGCACAAAAAATATTTTTGCTTTTATCATATAGTACAAAACTTCTATATAGTATATTTAGTATTTGCTGGGTAAAGGTAATAATTGCGTTAATAGCGGATAAAAAAATATTGAAGGCGTTTATTACAATATTTTTTAGTAAATCTGCAATCTTATATTGATAGGTAGTAAACACATTATGTGGAATTTCGTTTCAAAAGTCATTTTTAAAAATAAACTAGCATTTCTGATAGGTATTGGTGCCATTAGTGCACTTATGCTGTATCAAGCTTTTCAAGTAAAATTATCTTTTGCAGGAGAAAAGAAAATTTTGCCTGTTACCGATAGCTCGTTTACAGAATACACCAAGTTTAAAAACAAGTTTGGTGAAGATGGAAACGTGATGGTAATAGGGATACAAAGCGATAAATTATTTGATAAAGATTTTTTTAATGCATGGTATGCTTTAAGCAAGCAAATAAAAGGGAGTACTGGTGTAAAGGATGTATTGTCGTTGGGCTTGTTGTATAATTTGGAAAAAGATACTGCCGCACGTCGGTTTGTGTTAAAACCAGTTATTTCCAATCCATTAGTAAGCCAGCAACAAGCAGACTCGGTAGAGCAGGTAATAGGTGCGTTGCCTTTTTATAAAGGGCTTATTTATCAGCCTGAAAATAGGGCGACACTCATGGCTATCTCGTTTGATAAGCAGACGAGTGATATTAAGTCGCGCACACAACAGGTAAACAGCTTTATTGCTTTAGGCAATAAGTTTGGCGAAGAGCAAGGAGTAGCTATTCACTTTTCGGGATTACCTTATATCCGTACGGTTATATCACAAAAAATCGTAAACGAATTTCAGTTATTTGTAAGCTTAGCTTTAGTGCTTACTGCCATTATTTTATGGTTCTTCTTCCGCTCTTTTTACGCGGTAATTTTTCCACTTATTGTAGTGGTAATAGGGGTAATATGGTCTATAGGGATGATGACTTTGCTTGGTTATAAAATCACGATTCTTACTGGGCTTATTGCGCCGCTTATTATTGTAATTGGAGTGCCCAATAGCATTTTAATGCTCAATAAATACCGAAGTGAGTACGCACGGCACGGACAACAATTACGTGCTTTGGTAAATACTATTCGACACGTAAGTATCTCTACCTTAGTGGCTAATATTACAACTGCGGTTGGTTTTATTGTGTTTTATTTTACCAATAGCGAGTTGTTGGTAGAGTTTGGTGTAATAGCGGCCCTTAGTATTATGGCTACATGGCTCATTTCACTCATTCTTATTCCTATTATTTTTAGCTATTTACCACCACCCAGTGTTGCAAACGTTACTAAAAACGAAACCAACCTATTGGGTAAGCTGATTAAAAAGTTGGATTATATCGTGCACTTTCATCGTAGAGAAGTGTATTGGGTATCACTAGGTTTTACGGTATTTGCCCTTATTGGTATGTGGCAAATAGAGGTAGATGGATACATGATTGATGATATACCCAAAAAAGACCCTATATATGTAGATTTGAAGTTTTTTGAAGCTAATTTTAATGGAGTACTGCCTTTTGAAATAAGCATAGATACCAAAAAGCGAAGTGGAGTAGTTACCTCTAAGGCTTTAACCAAAATTGGGGAGTTGGAAGAGTTAATGGCAGCATATCCTGAGTTCTCAAAGCCGGTATCCATAAATGCGGTGCTTAAGTTTTCTACGCAGGCCTATTACAATGGCAATCCAGATAGGTATGTAACACCTAGTGCTATGGAGCGTAATTTTGTGGTAGGTTATGCCACTGGAAAATCGGCAAATACAAGCACTCTGATGCGTTCGTTTGTGGATAGTAACAAGCAAAGTACCCGATTGAGTTTTCAAATAGCCGATTTGGGTTCGCGTAAGATGAACAAATTGGTAAATGAAATAGAACCTCGTATTGATTCGCTGTTTGCAGAAACGGGGTACGATGTAAAGCTTACTGGAGGTAGTATGATATTTCTGAAAGGCAATAATTACCTAATTACCAACCTGCGTGAAAGTTTGATTATTGCCATTTTATTGGTGTCGTTTATCATGTTTGTGTTGTTTGGTTCGTGGCGTATGATTATTATTTCGCTACTGCCCAATATTATTCCGTTGGGTATTACAGCTGCGCTTATGGGATTTTGTGATATCAATCTAAAGCCTTCTACGGTACTTATTTTTAGTATTGCATTGGGTTTGGCTTCCGACCAAACTATTTATTTTCTGACCAAATACCGACAAGAACTCAAATATAAAAATTGGAGCATATCCGAAACGGTATCTATAGCCCTACGCGAAACTGGAGTAAGTATGATATATACGGCTATTATTTTATTTGCAGGCTTTAGTATTTTCTTGGCTTCTACCTTTGGGGGTACTGTATTGCTGGGTTTACTCATCTCGTTTACGGTACTTATGGCGCTTATTTTCAATCTTACTTTATTACCCTCGTTATTGCTCAGTTTAGAGAAATCTATCCAGCGCAAATCCTTAGCCGACCCGCTTATACGCGTATATGATGAAGAAGAGGATATAAATTTAGATGAATTGGAAATAAAGTAGTTTAACTATTTTTGCAGCAAGATTTACTACTTATGAAATTACTATACTCTATTGCCGCCGTGGCATTACTGTTATTTTCGGGATGCGTTACAATTATTGGTACAAAGACCAGTAAGGTACACATTGCCTCTTTTCCTGCGGGAGCGCAAGTACTAGTAAATGGAGAGGCTGTAGGTATTACTCCCTATACTGGTGATATAAGAAACAGACGAAAAAATCCACCTATTCAAATAAAAAAGGCAGGCTACGAGCCACAAGATGTTCAATTAGAATCGAAGATAACTGAATTATTCTACCTAAATGGTATCTTCATTCCATATGCGCCCGTTGTAGATTTACTTTTTAAAAATGCACATAGATATAAAGAAACGTATAAGGAAGTATATTTACAACAAAAAGGAGGGGCTAAACCTACCAAGAGGAGATACACTAAAGAGGATAATTTTTATATCATAAAGAAGTCGGGTGAGTTAATATTTTGCCAACCGGAGATTGCTAAAAAAGGTGTTGTGAAATATCTTCCGATTGGAGAGTCAAAAAGAGTAAGGCTAAAAGATAATGAGGTTGATTTGTATAAGGATATTGCGACGATAGAATATAAAAAGCTGGATGATTATCTTCCTTTTTATTATGAATTGGCCAAAACAAAAAATATTACCATAGCTAAAAAGAAGGTATACACAACATCAATGACTAAAATGTTGCCATTAAAGCCGGAAAAACCTGATAAATCAATCAATCCATTTACAGTATTGTTAAGTAAGGATAGTATTATCCTTGTGCAGTATACACAGATTACGCAGTCAGGGGGTAGTTATGGTGGTGGTGCAGGCGGATTTGGCGGTGCAGGTGGTGGGTATAGACCTGGAGGCGCCTCGAAAAAGATATTTACCCATTTATATATAGGAGGTAAATTTATTACGAAGGTAGATAAGGATAACTACGAAAGTGTTGTTTATAGATACTTTGGGGATTCAGAGATAATTAAAAAACTGCGTAAAAAAAGCTTAATGGATTTTAAAGCATTGAACGTAATTGGTAATTTGTATCAAGTATCCGAAGGGAATATCTAATATTACTCTACCGCCAACGTACCTGCAATGCTTTGTAGCTTGCGCAAGGCAAAGTGTATAGCGCCATAAGTAGCCACAGCGGTAATACCCAAAATGGTAGCAAATACCAAGAAGAAATCTGCGGGCTGCATCAGTACAGGGTACGCATTAATCAAACTGCCTTCGGCATTACCAGCTGCAATAAAGCCAAAACGTTGTTGCAGGTAGCAAAAAAGAGCACCGGCAGCAAGTCCTGCAATGCCTGCCATACCTGCAATCAATAATCCTTCCAGCCAGTAAATAGTACGAATAAGCCCGTAGCTGGCACCCATACTTTGCAAAATGGCAATGTCTTTCTTCTTGTCAATCAATAGCATTGTAAGCGAGCCAATTATGTTGCAAATAGCTATGAGCATAATAAAAGTGAGAATAGCATAGACAGCCCAACGCTCGGAGTTGAGTATTTTGTAGAGTAATTCGTTTTGTTGGTATTTATCTAAAACAGTGTATTTTCCAGTTGGTAGCAGCTCCTCAATGCGCTTTTTTACAGATGCTATAGGACTGCTTGAAGTGGTACTTATTTCTATTGCCGATAGTTGAGCAGGTTTTTCAAATAGTGTGCGAGCAAAGCGTAAAGGTACGAGTACATATTGTTCGTCAAACTCTTGTTGTACACTAAATGCTCCAGCAGGATAAATAGCTTGTTGATTAAACTCTTCTATCGGGTTTATACTATTAAATGCACCTTTTCGTGGAAACAGAATGGTTAAAGGTTTATAACTGGTTTCTACATTTACCGATAATACATAACGAATGCCAGCACCGAGTAAGGCATAGTTTTCACTGTCTTCTTGCAAAATACATTCACCGGCTATCATGCTGCTATCTAGTCCGCGGTTGTGCTGGATGAAATTAGCGCTAAAGCCCTTTACGGTGGCAATACATTGTCGGTCATTGTAGCTGATCAGCGCTTTTTCTTCCAAGGCCTGCACTACACTGGTTACGCCTTCTAAGGCAGTTAGTCGAGTGATTAATACGCTGTCTTCGGCAAATGTTTTGGCATTTTTGCTGCTTATTTTTATATCGGGATTAAATGTATCGTATGCAGAAAGCACCAAGCCCTCAAAGCCATTAAAAACAGATAAAATGATAATTAGCGCAGCCGAGCTAATAAATATCCCCAATCCCGAAATGCCTGAAATAATGTTAATGGCATTGGTGGATTTTTTAGAGAAAAGGTAACGAAAGGCAATTCTGATGGCTAATCTCACCTTACTTGTTCATTATGTGTTTAATAAAGGGGTTGTGCTGCTTTTCGTGAGCAATGGTGGTATAAGGACCATGTCCGGGGTAAATACGTACCTCATCCGGCAATGTGAATAGTTTGTTTGCTATGCTTTGCATCAGTGTATCAAAATCTCCACCTGGCAAATCAGTACGGCCAATACTTTCACGAAAAAGTACATCACCAGCTATGGCTAATTTATCGGCTGGGCTATAAAAACACAAGCTACCTGGCGAGTGCCCAGGCGTAAAGAGTATTTGTAAGGTAGTGTTACCAAATGTAAGCGTATCTCCTTCATCAATAAAAACGGCTTCTTCGGGTATGTCGGTAATATTCATGCCAAAGGTTTGGGCATAGCTGGGTACTGCTTTTAGTACGGGAACTTCTAATTTATGGTAATGCGGCACTAATTTATAGGTATCTGCTACATAACCCAAGCCCGGTACATGGTCTACGTGAGCGTGTGTAAGCAATAGCTTTACAGGTTTCAACCCATTTTCGCTAATAAAAGTGGTAAGTATATTGCGCTCGGCAGAGCCGTAGCAGCCAGGGTCTATGAGTACACATTCCTTTGTTTCGTCGTACACAATGTACGTGTTTTCTTGTATGGGATTAAATGTAAAATGATGAACATGCAGCATACAACAAAAGTAGGATAAAGTAGGTGAAAAGTATTGTGCTCCTAAATAATGCTCAATTTAAGCATATTAGTGCGTTTTTTCGATTTGATAGGAATACTTGCTGTATTAATTACAATATCTCCCTTTTTTACTTCCCCTTCTTTTAACAAAATGGTATTTACCTCTTCTATAGTTTGGTCGGTGGTTTCTAATTTGCTGTAAAAATAGGTGCGTACACCCCAAAGCAACCCAAGACTATTCAGAATAGAGGCATTATCGGTAAAGATAAAGGTAGTAGCCTTTGGACGGTGGTTGGATAACTGAAACGCACTGAATCCCGAATTAGTCATCGATACAATACCCACCGCATTGGTTTGTTCTGCCAAAATACAGGCACTATACAATATGGCTTCGCTAAAGTAACTATCGCGTTTGCCTTTTTTAGGAGCATTAGGTAAGCTGTAGGGGTAATTACTATTTTCTACAGCAGCGATAATACGTTGCATGGTTTTAATGCACTCTAAAGGGTATGCTCCCACCGAAGTTTCCCCGCTCAGCATTACCGCATCAGCACCATCCAGCACTGAGTTGGCCACATCGTTGGTTTCGGCGCGTGTAGGCGTAGGGTTGGTAATCATGCTTTCCATCATTTGGGTGGCAATAATTACTGGTTTAGCTACCTGCAAGCATTTTTGCACAATCATCTTTTGGGCAACAGGTACATGCTGTAGGGGTATTTCTACACCCAAATCACCACGTGCTACCATCACTCCATCTGTAGCAGCTATAATCGCATCTATATTTTTTAGGGCTTCAGGTTTTTCTATTTTAGCAATGACTCTACTGCTTTTTTTGCTTTGGGCAATAAGCTGTTTAAGTTCGGTAATATCATTTGCTGTACGTACAAATGACAGTCCTATCCATTCCACATCATTTTTTAGAGCAAAAGCTAAGTCTGTTTTATCTTTTTCAGTAAGGCTCGGACTTGATATCTTAGTGTTTGGTAAATTTACACCCTTGTTGGAGGTAAGTTTTCCGCCATATATTACTTTAAGTGTTACCAAATCTTTGTGATTTGTCTCTAATACCTTTAGCTCAATTTTACCATCATCTAGCAAAATACGCTCATTCTTTTTTACGTCTTTAGGAAAGTGGGAGTAAGTGATATATAATTCTTTTTCGTTACCAATCCGTTCAACAGTGCTAATAGTGAGGGTAGCACCTTTTTTAAGTACAACGCCATCCTCAACTTTTCCTATACGTATTTTAGGCCCTTGTAAATCCGCTAAAATGCCTATGTGTGTAGCCTGTTCAGCATTAATGCTGCGGATGGTATCTATTACTTTTTGGTGCTGCTCGTGGCTGCCATGCGAAAAATTGATGCGACAAACATCTAATCCTTCACGAATCATTTTTAGCAAAACTTCTTTTTTGGCAGAAGATGGACCAATAGTAGCGACTATTTTAGTGCGGTTATGAGTAATTTTCATTTCGGATCAAAAGTACAAGCAATAATGATTGCTACAATCAACAAATTATTAAATTATGATGTCCTGTAGCTGCCACATATTCGCAAAAATAGATGGGTAGGTTTTCTCCCCCATTTATTCTGCCAATAGAACTGTTTTGGTTTTTAATTTCGCTACATCTAGCGGTTGTATTAGCAAAACGGGGCCAATTCCTTTTATTTTGCTGATAAGTGTGGCTGTATATTCAGGTTCAATGCCGTTTCTCACCATAAAAAAGTAATCAAAATCTTTTTTTTCGGGTAATAATAGCTCTTCTGTAGAGCGGTTGCTTAGTAAATGGAAAGAGGTATCCGTGTTTTTTATGCGGTGTGCGAAATGGCTAAATGTATAAAAATCTGCTTCACGGGTTAATTCTAAGGGTAAGTTGTTGTTTATAAACCAAGCCAAACGATAATCGCGCAATGCGGTACATAAGCCCCATAGCTGTACATTACTGGCAATTGATAAGCGAAGTGTTTTTTTAGCCACAATAATCTCAAAAAAATACTTGTAAAATTATAAAAAAACACTACTATTGGCTATAATTTTATACCGATGTGCTAAATGGTATCTCAATAGATACCCTCAAATTATTTTGATTAGTTGGTATAATTTTTATTTCTTTGCACTCAATTTTATAAAAACACAAATATTTTAAACTGTTTTAATTATGGCCGACATTGCATCAAGAGTAAAAGCTATCATCGTTGAAAAATTAGGCGTTGACGAAAGCGAAGTAACACCAGAAGCAAGCTTCACCAACGATTTAGGTGCAGACTCTTTAGACACCGTAGAGTTGATCATGGAATTTGAAAAAGAATTTAACGTTGCTATCCCTGATGAGCAGGCAGAAACCATCGGTACCGTTGGTCAAGCTGTTGCTTACTTAGAAAAAAACGTAAAATAATTTAATGGAACTCAAACGCGTAGTAGTAACAGGTTTAGGAGCATTAACTCCCATTGGTAATACCGTTCCAGAGTACTGGGATGCATTAATTAATGGGGTTAGCGGAGCCGATACTATTACGCGTTTTGATGCTTCAAAATTTAAAACAAAGTTTGCGTGTGAGGTAAAAAACCTAAATATCGAAGACTTTTTAGATAGAAAAGAAGCCCGTAAATTAGATCCGTTTGTACATTACGCCTTAGTAGCTACAGATGAAGCTGTAAGAACATCAGGAATTGACTTTTCACAACTCAATCCAGATCGTAATGGCGTTATTTGGGGCTCGGGTATAGGCGGATTGCGCACCTTTTTAGATGAGGTAACCGAATTTAATAAAGGCGATGGAACACCTCGTTTTAATCCCTTTTTTATCCCAAAAATGATAGCAGATATCGCCTCTGGGCATATCTCTATTAAGTACAACTTGCGTGGACCTAACTTTGTTACGGTATCTGCCTGCGCATCATCTACCAATGCACTTATTGATGCCTTTAATTACATACGTTTAGGGAAAGCCGATATTATTGTATCTGGCGGCTCGGAAGCTGCTGTAAACGAGGCAGGTATGGGCGGTTTTAATGCCATGCATGCCCTGTCAACTCGTAACGACTCCCCAAAAACAGCTTCGCGTCCTTTTGATGCCGATAGAGATGGATTTGTACTGGGAGAAGGTGCGGGAACCATTATTTTAGAAGAATACGAACATGCCAAAAGGCGTGGCGCAAAAATATATGCCGAAATGGTAGGTGGGGGCATGAGTGCCGACGCCAATCATATTACAGCACCACATCCTGAAGGTTTGGGCGCATTAAACGTAATGCGTAATGCCTTAGATGATGCAGGATTAACCACTGCGGATATTGATTATATTAATGTTCACGGTACATCTACTCCATTGGGTGATATTAGCGAGGCAAAAGCGATCGTTGGGTTATTTGGCGAAAATGCATTTAAACTCAATATCAGTTCTACAAAATCTATGACTGGTCACTTATTAGGTGCCGCAGGAGCTATAGAAAGCATTGCCTCTATCATGGCAATTCAACATGATATGGTTCCGCCTACAATTAACCATTTTACAGACGATCCTCAGTTTGATCCTCGATTAAATCTTACCTTTAATAAAGCACAAAAACGTACTGTTAGAGCTGCTTTATGTAATACCTTTGGCTTTGGGGGACACAATGCCTCTGTAATTTTCAAGAAGTTTGAAGGTTAATCTATCCCCCACTTTGTAATGACCGGTCTTTTTCGGCTCTATTTTTCTAAAGACAAAGAATACCTAAGATCTCTTAGTAATATTTTGGGTTTTGTGCCGCGTAATTTGGCGCTATATAAGTTGGCGTTTAAACATAAATCGGTAACAGCAGATACACGCAACGGCGTAAAAACGAATAACGAACGTTTAGAGTTTTTAGGTGATGCTATTTTGGGAGCAGTAGTAGGCGAAATGTTGTTTAAAAGATTCCCATTTAAGGATGAAGGCTTTTTAACAGAAACCCGTTCCAAAATTGTAAACCGTATTTTCTTAAATCAACTGGCACGCAAAATTGGCTTGGGCGAAATGATAAACCATAGCGCACAGCACAATAACCAGCAATTAGCGCAAAGCTCTATGTATGGCGATGCGTTTGAAGCACTTATTGGAGCTATTTACTTAGAGCGCGGGTATATTTTTACCAAAAGAGTAATCCTCAATCGTATTATTAAGCCGCATGTAGATATAGATGAGTTGGTGCTTCTGCAAACAAATTATAAAAGTAAATTGTACGAATACGCCCAACGGGAAGGCAAATCTATTGCGTTTGAATTGGCCCCTAAGGACGAAGAATCTGGACGCTTATTTACCATAATTGCCCTTATCGATAATCAAGAGGTTGGACGAGGTCAAGATCACAACAAAAAAAATGCAGAGAAAATTGCTTCCGAAAAGGCCTGCGAATTTTTAGGTATTCTAGTCAAAGAAACACTCTAATGAGCATACTCCGAAAACTTATCGGCGCTATCCATCTGTTATGGGGAATATTGGTATTTGTTTCTGGAATGTTGATTACGTTGCCCTTTGTATTAATGGCAGCTTTTCTATTTAAGGGAAGTAGAGCTATTCAAATTATCTTTTTCTTTTTAAATATCTGGGGGTATTGGATTATGCTACTTTGTTTTATGCCAGTATGGGTGTATGGTAAAGAAAAGCTAAAAAAGGGGCAGTCGTACGTGTATATATCTAACCACAACTCGTACTTAGACGCACCTATTATCGTAATTGCTAACAAAGCGGGCTTTAAGGCATTGGGTAAAATAGAGATGATGAAAATACCCGTCTTTAGCATGATTTACAGTAAGGTATGCGTATTGATAGATCGTAGCAGTAAAGAGAGCCGTGCAGCCAGTGTAGCGCAGTTGCGCGAAGAAATTGAAAAAGGAACGTCTATTCATATTTTTCCAGAAGGCACCATGAATAGAAATGAGGAGATTCCACTTACCGATTTTTATGATGGAGCCTTTCGTTTGGCTATAGAAACCCAAACGCCAATAGTGCCCATTGCTATTATTAATGCACGTAAATTATTACCCCGAGATAATGCACTGGCAATAAAGCCAGGTAAGGTTTACTGCCATTTTTTAGAACCCGTACCCGTAAATAAGTATACGGCAGATAGTTTAATAGAATTAAAGGCAGAGGTGCACAAGCAGTTAACCGAGGCCATACTTACCCACTCGTAATGCTGCAAAAAATAGGAATACACAGTGCACTGTTTTTAGTAGCACTTATTTATGCAGCAACGTTTACCATTGCCAAGGAGGTAATGCCTGCTTATATCCACCCATTTGGGCTTATTGTAATACGTGTATGGGGCGCTACGCTGTTGTTGTGGACTACCCACGCACTTGTTAGTACGGATAAGATTACCGTAAAGGCTGATTTTAAACTATTAATGTATTGTTCGGTGGTCGGTATTGCTGCCAATATGTTGTTGTTTTTTAAGGGTTTATCTCAAACAACACCCATAAATGGGGCGGTAATTATGGTAATGACACCATTATTTGTGTCGGTATTTGCCTATTTTATACTACAAGAGAGATTTAACTGGAAACGCGTGCTGGGCTTAGTAATCGGGTTGGTTGGAGCAATCTTTTTGTTGTTGCAATCAATAGGTGTGCAAAGTATGACAGCTTTTTCGGGAGATATCATGATTATGCTGAATGCCATTATATATGCCTATTACCTTATTATTGCTAAACCGTTGTTGCATAAATACAAACCACTTACGGTAATAAAATGGACTTTTTTGTTTGGGGCAATTCTGGTATTACCCTTTGGACTTAATGATTTATTGCAGGTAGATTGGGCGCATATTCCGCTGCGTATTTACCTGTGTATTTTATTCTTAATTGTTGGAGCTACTTATCTCACTTATTTGCTAAATGCTTGGGCATTGCGCTATGTCAACCCGTCGGTAGTGGGAGCCTATATTTATTTACAACCAGTGCTGGCATCAATTATTGCTATAATGCTGGGTAAAGACGTACTCACATTGCCAAAAGCACTGTGTGCCATTGTTATCTTTATTGGGGTATATTTGGTAAGTTTTTCAGAAAAAATAGCGCTTAGAACTCTTTTTAAAAAGCAACAAGAAGAGCAAATCTAAGAAGTAATCCATAGAGAGCCACTTATCGAATATACTTATATGCGTTGGTCATTACTTTTTCTTTGTGGAATTATTGTTGGCTGTACAGCATTGCCTAAAAAGGCAGCAACGCCTCAGGCTATAGCCCCTGTTCAATTGGGAGATATTAATATTAATAATTTAGTCACCTTTTTGCCAAGAAAAGCAACAATCACTTTTGAAATAAAGAAGCAATCTTCATTGCATGATTCTATCTCCTTAGTTGCGGTAAATAAAACATGGACAAAAACAGCATATGTAGCCTTTAGTGCTGCGGCACGAAACACATGGGAAATTAGGCTAATTGACTGGGCAAGCGGCAAGGATGAAGCTATTATTGGTGCTGATATGGCAAATCGATTTTTAGGGCACCCTACAGCCTTAAACTGGGTGCATCCAGATACACTTGTAGCCATCATTGCAAATGGCTCATCGGGATATATAAAGCTAAACTTAAATGTAACAAAGCTTACTACTATTTCGGAATCAGATGTGTTGCCCCTTGATAAGGCCACAAGCATTGTTCTTTCGGCAGCGCAGCTAAAGCAATTAAACGAACTTGCCACTATTTATCCTGCATATAAACCAGATGCATTGGCAGATATGATTAAAAATACGTGGTATCCAGTAACAGACAATTTATACCTGGGTCAGATTAGCTATGCTGGTTACGATAATGATATCCGTTTATGGGACTTAAAGGAAAAGACAAATAAGCGCGTATTGTCTTTTGCAGGTTTGCCTGGCTTTAACAAATCGTTAAAGGCAGTTACGGTAATAGGTAAAAATGTAGTATTTGCTATTACTAAAAAGCAGCGAACGGTTGGATTATATCAAATAGATTTAATGGGTAATAATTTGTGTAATATTAGTGAGGGCAGCGAAGCCAATCTTGAAGGCATAACGTGGCTTAAAAAAGGAGAATATACAGGTCTGCTTACAGCATATTCGCAACTTGGGGCTATAAATGTATTGTATCGAACGCAATACGCTTGGTATACGGTAAGTGATACTGATTTTAAAAATATATACTTTCATCAAAATAACCCCGAATGTGTAGTGCTAAAAAAAGCGGCTGGCAAATGGTTTATTGGTAAAGGTGCTTACCTTATTAATATCCCCGAAAAGTAAAGCGCTTTTTTGCCACAATGATAATGGATATATTATCTATTTTTGACGAATGATACGATCCATGACTGGTTTTGGCTCATTTACCCACGATGGAGAATCGATAAAGGTAAGTGTAGAAATTAAATCACTTAACAGTAAGTTTTTAGAACTTAACCTAAAGTTGCCTAAAAACTATAACGACCAAGAAATTTTTATTCGTAACGAATGTTCGCGCTTGATAGAGCGTGGTAAAGCCAGTGTTGCTATTAGTATAGAAAGAAAAAATAGTACTGTGCAATCTGTTGTAATTAATAAAGAGCTTGCCGCAGCGTATTATAGTCAGCTAACCCAATTGGCAACTAGTTTACAGGCAGATACAGCATTACTACTTAACGAAGTATTAAAAATGCCCGATGTGATTAGCTCTAAGGAAGAAGTAGCTGATGAACAGGAGTGGGAAAGCGTACTTACGGCATTTAAGCAAGCATTTAATAATTTCGACACATTTAGATTAGATGAAGGAAAAGCACTTGCAACTGATTTACGCTTGCGTATAGTAGGTATTTTAGGCCTGCTTGATAAGGTTTCTGTAGAAGAACCAAAACGTGTTCCGCAGATAAAAGATCGGTTGAATCAGCTACTAGCAGATGCAGTTGGTGCCGAAAATGTAGATACCAATAGATTGGAGCAAGAGCTAATTTATTATGTAGAGAAGTATGATATTACCGAAGAAAAGGTGCGCTTGAAAACACATTGCGATTACTTTTTAGAAGTAATGGATGCAACAGCAGCATCAAATGGGAAAAAGTTAGCATTTATTACCCAAGAAATAGGCAGAGAGATAAATACATTGGGTGCAAAAGCCAATGCCGTAACCATACAGCAGTATGTGGTAAGTATGAAAGATGAGTTGGAAAAAATGAAGGAGCAACTTAATAACGTGCTATAGTATGCAGGGTAAACTCATTATTTTCTCAGCACCATCTGGGGCTGGTAAAACTACCATTGTGCGTCACCTGCTTAAAAAGATGCCTCAGTTGCAGTTTTCGGTTTCGGCTACGACACGAGCTGCCCGTGGAGAAGAGCAACATGGGGTGGACTATTATTTTTTAAGTCAAGCTGATTTTTTACATAAGATAGCTAACCACGAGTTTGTTGAATTTGAAGAAGTGTACGAAGGCACGTATTACGGCACCTTACGTGCCGAAATTGAACGTATTTGGCAACAAGGCAAACACGTAATTTTTGATGTAGATGTGGTTGGTGGTCTGCATCTCAAGAAAAAATTTGGAGCGCAAGCGTTAGCTGTATTTGTGCAGCCTCCTTCAGTTGCGGTACTAGCCGAACGCTTGAGCGGAAGAGGTACGGATAGTGCCGAAAGTCTACAAAAACGCATTGCAAAAGCCGAAAAAGAACTCAGCTACGCCGATAAGTTTGATGTAGTATTACTAAACGACGAATTAGAGAAAAGCTGTGCAGAAGCAGAAGCTTTAGTAGCCCAATTTATTGCCACTTAAAGCTCTTAATCAGCACCTCTATATCCTTTTTTACAAAATCTAAAACTGGTTTTATCGAATCCATTTGTGGCTCTACCGAAAAGTAGAGCGCACCACGTAGGTAATGCTTGTTGCTATCGGTAAGGAAAAATTGTAGGTTAGAAGCTGTATTTCCCTCAATACCATACACCAATCCGTACACTTTATTTTCCACATTATTTATTCTAAACTCGTCAATGGATTCAGCTTTTATGGTGTGTTTAAATGCCAGTTTTCGGGTATCTTCTGTAAGTGCACTGTAAATAGCTTCGTTTGTAAGTGCTTTGTAACTTAAGTGAATACGCCCTTTAAACTGCGGCATATCTATATTTAGCCAGCAAGGTTCGGCGTCTCTAGAACTATCGGGTATTACTCTTGCATAGGTAGGGTAATCGAAGCTAAAGGGGCAGGTAGCTGTGTAGCGCACATAAGCTTTTTTTGGTAACTCTATCCTGAAAAAACCACGTGGTTTTGGACTGTAATCCGAGCTGCCACATCCGTACAGGCTTGCAACAATAAGAAGTAGTAAAAGGTATTTACTCATGCGTTACCGAAATTTTAACTCGTTTTATGCGTTTTTTATCAGCCGATTCAACGGTAAACGTATAGTTTTTGTGTGCAATTTTCTCGTTTATATGTACAAATCTGCCGGCAAGTTCTAGTACTAATCCACCAATAGTATCGGCTTCGCCACGTACTTCCTCAAACGGAGCATCTGGCAAGTTCATTAGGCGGTAAATATCATTAAGGGCTGTTTTTCCATCAAATACATAAGTGTTGGCATCCAATTTTGAATACTTTAGCTCATCTTCCAGTTCATCGTATTCGTCATTAATTTCACCTACTAATTCCTCCAAAATATCTTCCAGCGTAGCAATACCAGCCGTGCCACCGTACTCATCCACCACAATGGCCATGTGCGTGCGTTTTGCTTTAAAATCACGCAGCAAATCATCTATTTTAATGCTTTCGGGTACAAAAAAAGGTGTACGTAGTAGTTTTTGCCAGTTGGAATTATTGCCGTTACTTCTACTAATAAGTAAGTCCTTTACGTTTAATATACCCTTAATATTATCGAA
Organism: uncultured bacterium; assembly: GCA_947085255.1. Classification (GTDB taxonomy): domain Bacteria; phylum Bacteroidota; class Bacteroidia; order Sphingobacteriales; family Sphingobacteriaceae; genus CAMTVQ01. Next base: position 50,164 of record CAMTVQ010000008.1, read on the forward strand.
GGAGTTTTCGTAAACTGGTATGCGCGAGTAGCCTGCTTCTGTTACTTTACGTAACACTTCTTCTTGCGAAATGGTAATAGAAAGTGCCACAACATCCGTACGCGAGCACATAATTTGTTTTACCGATAAACTGCTAAAATTGGCAATTCCACGTAAAATCAGACGCTCCTCTTCGCTTTCCTCATTAATATCTTGATGGTCGTTCAGCCGGTTAAACTCTTGCGGAGTAATCTTAAAAGGAGGCTTAATTACCGTATTTATTACCTTCAAAAAGTAGAGCAGCATATTGGTAAGTGGAGTAAGCAAACCACTAATTGCCCACACCAAAGGGTAAGTGTATTCGGCAAATAGCACGTTGTTTTTTTGTGCAAAAATTTTGGGTAAAAATAAGCATGCCACGATTAAAAAAAGCGCAAGCGCAATGCCTGTTACGGCAAAAATAGCCGAGCTTTCCAGTAAGCCATACAACCAATTATTGATAATGAAATAGGCAGTAAGTATAATGCTTACCATCAGCATAGCATGTGCGGTATGCAGTACTGCGCGCAAGCTAAATGGCTTATCGAGCAGGGCAAGTAACTTTGCATGAATAGGTTTTTCGCTTTTCTTGAGTTCCGCTATTTGCGATAGTTTAATCGTCAAAAAAGCAGTTTCTGCTATGCTTGTAAATGTAAGCAGGCAAAACAGAAAAAAGAGCAGCACTGCATTGTAAAGTGCAGTGCTGTCGGTTATAACCTGTACGAGTAATAAGGGATGTAAAAAAGAGTAGGGTAGGTCCAAAATTAGTTGATTGGGTAAAATGGCGTTGTTTTAAAATGGTAAATCATCCACTTCAGCACTTGCCATTGGAGGTGCTGTGGTTAAAGGTGCATCTTTGGCTTCCATAGCGGCATGGTTTATAGGCTCACTGGTATTGGTGTCGTTGCTGTCTTTGCGGTCCAGCATCATAAAATTATCGGCTACTATTTCGGTTGTATAGCGTTTTTCTCCATTCTTTTCGTACGAACGGGTACGCAATTTACCTTCCACATACACCATTTTGCCTTTCGATAAATATTTCCCAGCAATATCTGCCAAGCCGCGCCATACCACAATGTTGTGCCATTCGGTTTGTTCTACGCGTACGCCTTCTTTGTTGGTATAATTTTCAGAGGTAGCGAGCGTAAAACTGGCTACTGCTGTGCCTCCTTCTAAGTGGCGTACTTCAGGGTCTTTGCCTAAGCGACCCACTAAAATTACTTTGTTTACTCCAGACATGGTTTTAAAATTTAAGGTTGAACATAAAAACTTTGTTGTAAATATCGGTTAAGTAATTGAGGTAATGCAAATTTTTTAATCGATTTTTTTTCGACAATCAGCAAGTTAGGCTGAGCTGCTAATTTGGCTACTTCTAAGTGCCAAAAACGTGCAAAAATACGTTGATGTGATAATAAATGCTTATTGTAACTAGAAATATGGGTAATAATGGGGGCAAGCGTTTGAATGTAGCTTTGATAAAAATCAGTTTGCATTACTTCGGTCTCCGAGAAATCTGCGGGGCTTTCCCACAGAGGAAATTGATACAAATGCTGCCAAATATCTTTGTCTATCCTTTTTTGCAGATATATATTAGCATCGGCATCGGTAACAATGAAATAATTAAAATACCTGTTGGTAACACGTTGTTTTTTCGACTTTACGGGCAAGGTAGTAATGCTGTTATTTTGCAAAGCAATACACGAAGTATTCAAGGGGCAATCGCTGCAATTGGGTTGAGCTGGTTTGCATTGTAGTGCACCAAACTCCATAATGCCTTGGTTATAGTCGGCAACGTTTTCTTTGGGTAATAAAGACTGTGCTGCTGCTGCAAATTCCTTTTTTCCTATAGTGCTATCAATGGCGGTTTCTATTCCAAAATAGCGCGATAATACCCTATATACATTGCCATCTACCACAGCTACAGGCTCAGCAAAAGCAAAGGAAGCAATTGCGGCAGCACTATAAGGGCCAATGCCTTTTAAGGTAAGCAACTCGGCATAAGTGCTTGGAAATTTTCCACCGTGCATTTCCATTACCTGTATGGCGGTTTTGTGCATATTCCGTCCTCTGCTGTAATAGCCTAATCCTTGCCACAAGTGTAAAATATCAGACTCAGTAGCAGCAGCAAAATCCTGTACAGTAGGATAAGCAGCTAAAAAACGTTCGAAATAGGGAGTGCCTTGTTCTACACGAGTTTGCTGCATGATAATCTCCGACAGCCAAATAATATAAGGGTCGTTGATATGGCGCCAAGGCAGATCGCGTTTGTTGTGTTGGTACCAATGGAGAATGACTTGACTAAACATGCACAACAAGGATAGGCAATAGAAACAACTTTTAGAAAGTTCGGCGCTTTCTAAAGCGTGAAATTAGAATGCAATAACAATAAGTTCACTAGGTGTATATGGCGTTTGCCTCGCGGATACGCTTAGTAATTTTATCCTTTAATGATTGTGGCGACAATACCTTTATCCGCTCTCCGAAGGATAATATCAGCTTTTCGAGTTCGTAATTGGGAATTACAGAAATACTGGTTTCGAAACCTAATTCAGTTTTTTTGATTTCTTTTTGTGTTTGGTGTAGCGGTTTGGTTCTTATATAAGCAGCTTGTTCTTCGTCCATTATTAATAGACGTACATCATCGGGCTTACCTTCATTTTTAGATACTCCAATGAAATCTGAAAAATAGTCCTCCCAATCAATTTCTTTGTATATGTATGCCGTTTGTAATTCAACAAGGGGAGCTTTTATTCTATCTAAGGCAACAGTCCAGTTTTGCAGCTTTAGTGCAGGGTTATAACCCAATGCATACCATCTGCTATTAAATTGCTTTAAGTAATAAGGGTGAAACTCTATTTGGTAGGGCTGTTCGCTTTTAAAATCTTGGTAACTAATTTGTAATACCCGCTTGTTGAGTATAGCATTAAAAATAGGGGTAATAAATGAGCGACCTTCATAATCTTCATCATTTTCAAAAGAAATAGTTTCTCTTTTTTCGGTTATCAAGCCTAACTTTTTCTCCAAAGCTGGAATCATTTCATTGACCCAATCAAATTGCGGCATTCCTTTTATGCGAGAAAGCACCTGAACTGCCGACTTTAACTGTTGCGCTTCCAGCTCGTTTATTGGTTGATTATTAATGGAGTAATTAGGGTTTGTATATCTAAAATATGCGCGTCTACCCTCCCTAAAGGGTTCAATAGGTGCTTGCCATCCCGAAAATTGCATATAATTAATATCGGCATAAAACTGGGTTTTGCCTATGCCTATTAAACCTTCATCTGATAATGCACGGTTTACTTCTGCCATTAAATCCTCTCTAGCCCATTTTCTACCCCTATTGCTTAAACATTTATCATAAGCCATATAGCGTGTAAGTGCTTTTTTATTGATTGACATATAGTTCAGATTGACTGAACAAGTGTACTATTTCTTTGCATGGTATCAAAAAAATAACAAACCAAAACCAAGTAAATAATACGACCAGATACACTGAACACATACCTTGAATCTTTGTATCATCAAAACAACTAAAAAACAAAAAATGGAAACTATGAACAACACTTACGCAAACAATGTAAAATCTGCAATTGCAGTAAACCCAACTTTCAAAGCTATTTGCGATTTTAATATTCAAGCATTTCCTGCTGATGGATATTCAAGATATTATAACCAACTGAGCAATGGCAAAGCAATTTTAGAAACTCCAGAACAGTTGAATGCTTATTTGGCTGCATACGCTGATATGCACCAATACAAACTAAATCTTGCTTTTGCTTCATTATTTGGCAAAGAGAATTTTAACAACAAATCGGCTGAAATTATAGACTGGGGTTGCGGACAGGCTTTTGCATCTTGTGTGCTAATAGATTTTATCAAGAATAATAACATCAATCTTGATTTGTCAAAATTCACTTTAATTGAGCCATCTTCGCTGGCATTACAAAGAGGATTAGAACATATTGATGCCATTTACCAAAGAAAACCAAAACCACAAACCTTTTCGGTAAACGAAATGGCAGATAGTCCACTTGACATAAAAAAGGTGCATACAAAGGATAAAATAAAAATCCATCTTTTTTCTAATCTGCTTGATATGGAAAGTTTAGATTTGGAAAACGTTTTTAAAAACGTAAGCAGCAATTTTGAGGGATTGAATTATTTTGTGTGTGTAAGCCCTGTAAATGGTATGAAGCTAAATAGATTTTTTACCCTATTTGATAAAGCAACTTTAGTATCAACAACAAAGAGCCGTATTGCTGCCGAAATTTTTAGACCAAGTGCTATGAAAAAGATTCAGCGATTAATATCGCGAGTAGAATATATATTCAAAACAGAACTATAAACCATTATAGATGAAAGATATGAACACAGCCAATCAAGCTGATTTGTTTGGAAATGCTCCAGCAGTAGCGCACAACCCCATCATTAAATTACCAGATGCCGAATTGGTGTATCACCCTATGTTTTATACTAAAACAGAAAGCGACAAACTATTGGCAACACTATTAGCAACTATCGCTTGGAAACAGGATAAAATTAGAATGTATGGCAAAGAGCTACCCTTGCCCCGCCTTTCGGCTTGGTACGGAGATAGTGCAAAACACTATACCTACTCGGGCATTACGCTCAACCCATTGCCCTGGACGAAAGAGTTGTTGCAGATAAAAGAAAGAATTGAGGCAGAAGCTGGGGTAACATTTACAAGTGTGCTACTCAACCGCTACCGCGATGGGCAGGATTATGTGGGCTGGCATGCCGATGATGAAAAAGAATTGGGTAAAAACCCAGTAATTGGCTCGGTAAATTTTGGGGCAACGCGCAAGTTCCAGTTGCGGAGAATTGACGACCACAAAGAGAAATTTGAAGTAGAGTTAAAACACGGAACTTTTTTAGTAATGCAAGGCAGTACCCAGCACTACTGGCAACACCAAGTACCCAAAACTGCCTTAAAAATAGGCGAACGATTGAATTTAACTTTTAGAGTGATAAATTAAATAGTGATATGAAATATATTGGCATACAAAATTTTAGAAATTTTGGCAAAATGGAGCACTTCGATTTTGCACCCCTTACCATACTTACAGGTACAAATAATTCGGGGAAAAGCTCGCTTTCTAAGGCATTGCTATTAGTAAAAAAGAATCTAGCAGCAGGCTGGCTATGGCAAAAAATCAATTTTAAGGATAGGGAGTTAAACTTAGGGGATTTTGCTTCTGTTTTTAATAATAAGGCAGCTTAAAATGCACATATGTGTTTTAGGTATCCTGTTTCATTATATGGGATTAATGAAAATAATTATGTAGAGATTGCCCTATGTAAGGAATCTCAGAAGTATGAGTTAAAGACTCTTTTTTTGAACAGTAAGCCATGTATCGTACAAAAAATTGCCTATAATGAAAAGCCGTTTGGCGATACACCATACCCTGAGTTAACTGATGAGTCATCCCATTTTATTATTAATGAAGATACTATTTTGTCATTTCTAAGGGGGATAAAGGAAATCTATCAAAGCAAAGTTGATAGTTTAACTATAGATAAGTACAAGCAGTCTGTTGACGAGGAAAGAGAGTATTGGGACATTGATGAGAACTCTCAGCCAGAATCATTTAAAAGTTGGAAAGAATCTCAAATAAAGGGGATCCGAGAGGTTTATTATAATATTAATGAACTGGATATTACAGATTCCTTACTGAATTTTAAGGATGAGAGTGGCAATTATGTCGATAAAACTATAAACGATGAGATAAAAGAAAGGTTTAACCGTCAATGGAATCAGGGATATGATACTATTGATTATAACCTAATTGACTTAAAAATAAGTTGCGGAGACGATAATCAATACGCCCAAAATAGGGGTATAGATACCTGTAAAATAAAAATTAAGCACAATAACCAAACATACACATTAGATAATGCTGCGTATTCTTATATATGGTTTAATGTTGTCCAGAAGAAGTTGAAAAGCGCAGAGGATGAAAGTAAAAAAGATTTTCAAGGCATTGAATACTTGCCTTGTAATATGCTTAATCAAAGGAGAGGGATAATTGCAGAAAATATAGATGAAAGGCTAAATTATCTTTTGAGTAAACTTTCGAAATTAAATTCTAATTATGTAGCTGATTCGTTTGTGCTGAAGTACTTGAAAGTTTTTGAAATTGGAACTAATTTGGAGGTGAAAAAATATGACGATACTATATATAAAATCTATGTACATAATGGCGATAGCGAAATTTTATTGGCAGATTTAGGTCTTGGCTATACTCATTTAGCAACAATACTTTTAAAGATTAATATTATCGCGAAATCAAATAATGAAGAGGGCAAGTATAAGCCGCAAACCCTCATCATCGAAGAACCCGAATCGCATTTGCATCCTGCACTACAATCAAAATTGGCAGATATGTTTGCAGAGGCGTACGAAAAGTTTAATATACAGTTTGTGATAGAAACCCACAGCGAGTATTTGATTAGAAAACTACAATATAAGATAGCGGAGGGTAGTTTTAGACCAGAAGATGCGGTGGTATATTATTTAAACAACGTGTCAGAAAATGCAAAAGCTCCAGTAAAAAAAATAACCTTTGAGCAAGATGGTAGCCTATCCTCCAATTTTGGTTCGGGCTTTTTTGATGAGGCAGATAATATTGCTATTGATATTTTCAACCTTAAGAACAGACAAAAGAAGGATAATCATGTATAAGCCAGTGCTTTATTTGTCAAAATCTTTTTTAGATAGTTTTATAGGGCAAATGGGCTATACCCTGCACGAGTTACTAACCGATAATAAGTACGAACTGTATGCAAATTTGTATAAATTGTTGTACGGGGGTAGTAGGGTCACACTAGCTATAAAACACGAAGATTTTGTAGCTGAAAGTAAAAGCAATCCCTACTTAAATAAGTTATTGAAAGACGGTTGTTTGGCACATTCTGATGATTTTGATGAACAACTTGCAGATCCATCAAAAATAGATAGCTTTTCGGGTAGTGTGCTGCTTTTAGATAAAGATGCAGGGTATTGCAATAATATTGAGAAAAACTATGGAATTATTTGCAAAAATTGGGATAGTGTTGCCGAATTACAATCCTACTTTGAATGGCAAGTAGTTCCTTTTAAGAAAAGCAAACCGGATAGTGTCTTTGATTGGAATTCGCTTCAAACTTATTACCAACATCCACACGATAGTTTAGTGATTATCGATCCTTATATTTTGGCAAAACCATCAGGTATTTACAATTTAAAACAGTTGCTGAAACTCATTTTGCCTAAGGAGTTTGAAAGAACGTACTGCCTCACCATTTTTTTTTCTATCGAAAAACAGGATATGGAGTTTTACGAAAAACGATTTAACATGCTTCGGCAGTTTTTGGATGAAGATTTTAGTTACAAAATAAGTTTATCGGTAATAAAAGGTGATGCTACTATTATACATGACCGTCATTTGAAAACTAATTATTTATGGATTAATTCGGGCTATGGTTTTGAAGTAACCGATGAAAATAATAAAGCATCAAGAAATACACAATGGATATCTACTTATTCATTGGCTACTAAAAAAAATTGTCAATATCAAGATGTTGATATTTTGCAAGAAGTGAAGCAATTGTTTGCCCGCGTAAGCAATAATGGAGTATTAAAAGAATATTTTGGAGAAAAAACAAACAGATTACTAGAATAACCACTAAACTATTTTTTATGAAAACATACAAATTAAATGACAAACTGAACTTTGGGGAATATAAAGGGTCTACTTTACTAGAAATAGCTAAAGTATCATCTGAATATATCAGTAAGTGCATCGTGTTTCTTAGTGATTTTTACATTACAGATGAGGTGTTAGACCTATTGTATGAAGCAGTTCCAAACTTTGAATTATCTGAGGAAGCAATAGAGATATTAAGCCAAAAAGAGATAGAATTATATGATGAGGATGAAGATATTGATGACGAGATTGATGAATATATTGAAAGAAGTCAGAATAGTCGTAATTCACGAGAAGATGATTTTATAGCCGATGCCTTTGGCGGTGAGGCAAGTGCTTATTGGAACATTGAGTAAATTTTTTTGGAAGAGTTTAATCGTTCAAAACCCCATTTATTTTTCTCCACACTTCTTCTTCCCTCTCTTTTCATCACCTACCTTTAGCCCATGTCGTCATCTATTACCTATCAACTTCAAAACATTCTTTCTGGCAATGCCGTGGAGGATACTGAAATTATCGCTCGTTTAAGAATACTATTGGAGGAGCATAATCAAGAAAATAGACTACCTGTTGCTGTAAAACCTATTGCCGATTTAATTGCCCAAGGTATAGCTGATATACAAGACCGTAGTTTGCAAAATACACTCATTAAATCGGGTTTTCCCTCTTTGGATGAATTTATAGGCGGTTTTTTGCTTGGAGAACTAGTGATTTTAGGCGCACGTCCGGGTATGGGCAAAACGCAATGGCTTATTAATATTGCCCTTAATATTGCCAAAGAACACCCTGTACTGTATTGCTCACTTGAATTGTCGTCTTTTTTGGTAAGCGCTAGGCTAATTGCAACACAAACGGGTATCAGTATCGATAAAATTTTGCAACAAAAGCTAACAGAGCAAGAACAGCAAAAGATGGAGGCTTTAGCTAACCAATCACAAGAACTAAAATTATTTGTTGACGACAACAGCTACGAGAATATCAATGCATTAAAAGAAGGCTGTGGCAAGGAAATAACAGATAAGGGAATCAAGGTGTTGATAGTAGATTATTTGCAACTATTGGGCAATTACAAGCATAAATACAATAGAGATGCAGAAACTGCCTATATTATAAAAGAACTTAAAGCAATAGCCCAAACACATCGTGTTTGCGTGCTGCTAAGTAGCCAATTGAGTAGAGCGGTAGAAACGAGGGGAGGTGATAAAAAACCACAACTCTCCGACTTGCGAGATAGCGGTAGTATAGAACAGGATTCGGATAAGGTTTTTTTCTTGTATCGTCCAGATTATTATATGATAACAGTAGATAGCGAAGGAAATAGTACCGAAGGAATGGTGGAATTAATAATTGGTAAAAACAGAAACGGTCCGTTGGGTATCATACATCAACACGTAAATGCCAATATTACTAAGTTTAGTGATTTAGCTACTGTGTCTTTTGATTTTTCACCAACACGATTAAATGAATTACTTTAAATAAGAAATGTAACAGTATTGAGCCGTTGCGTTAAAATTATGAGTCGAATTAGTAAAGTACATACTGACTTGTGGTTGTGTTCCTGCAACCCTGTGCCAAAGGGAGATTTTAGTCTCGTATTCTATACTCCCTACGTTCGCATAGAATACGCTTTAATATAGATAATTGGCAACGGCTCATTTTTTACTATGTATACTATTCAAGAATTACAGACACTTGCCAAGCAATACAAATCAGTACTGCATACCGAGCGCACATGGCACAAAAAGTGTTTACAACCAACACTTAATCAATTCACCAACCATGAGGTAGGTGCATTGTTGTTTTTAGGTGTGGAGCATCCAATTGATTTGTGTAGGCTATTAGGCAAGTCCATCAATCAGCTTGAAAAGCTACTGAGTCATCCAAAATATATTCAGTACAGCATTGCAAAAAAGAGGGGCGGCAGACGCGAAATTCTGGCACCTGCTGCTGAACTAAAAGATGTACAAAAAAGAGTGAATTATTTTTTGCAAGGATGCTATCTATCCATTAAGCCTAAAGAAGTACACGGCTTTATTATCAATCCGCCTTACCTAAATAATTGTTGCAATATTGTAACCAATGCCCAAGCACATATTGAAAAAGGATATGTCCTTAATATTGACCTTAAAGAGTTCTTTCCCAATATTGCTGCAAAGCAAATAAAACAGTTATTTAGCTCACCCGTATTCGGCTTTACAGAGCAAATAGCTACAGCACTAACCTTGCTCGCTACTTTTGAAGGGCGTTTACCAGTTGGTGCACCCACGTCGCCAGTAATTTCAAACTTTATTTGTTATGATTTAGATAAGCTATTGATTGCTTTTTGTGGAACTCATTCGCTTACCTATACCCGTTATGCAGATGATCTTACATTCTCAGCTAATCAGCCTATTGTAAGCGATATGGTGTTGGATATTAGTAGTATTATTAATAAAGCAGGGTTTGATATTAACGAGAAAAAATTACGACTACAAACTAAAAAAAGCAGACAAGTAGTTACTGGTTTGACCGTAAATAGAAAAGTAAATATTGACCGTAAATTATTAAAGAAAATACGAGCAATGCTGCATGACTTTACTTGTAATGGAATTAGCAAGGCAACAAAAAAGCATTTTCAATTAGTCGGCAACGGTACCATAGATAATCGTATGGAAGAGCTGTTTATTCAACGGTTAAAAGGATATATTAATTTTGTGGGACAGGTTAGAGGTAAAGATGATTTTTTGTATACAAGATACAATTATGTGTTGCATAGTGCCCTTAATCCAGTTATTCTTCAATAGTTGACTTAGCGTATCAGCACAAATAACGTATCAATTATTTCACGATAAAGAGGTTGCCGTATTGCCGATAATCGTTCTTGCTCAATAAGACTATTGTTTAGCAAGAACAATTTATGAACTCGGGCATAGCTTTGAAAAGCTAGTGGTTTTGTAAGTTGTTCTTGTGCTAAAGATATACTTAGTCCGTCCTCTTTTTGTTGAGAGGTAATCATCATCAAAAGAAAATCTCCATCATCATCTGCCGTTGCCAAAACCAGTGCGGGGCGTTTTTTTCTTCCTCTCAAATTGGTAAAAGGGAAATAAACTACTACTATATCACCTTTTTGTAAAGCCATATTACAATACGCTATCCCAACGATTATCTTCTGCAGAAGACCACTCCTTGCTAAGTGTATTTTGAGAGGCTAAAGCCTCAATATTTGCTTTTTTTCGGCTACTTATACTATTTTTTATGCTTGTTGGAAGTTCTACTTGCCAGCCTCTCTCTTGAGCTATTTTCAAAGCAATGGTACTCTCTTTATCAGGTATTCTAAATATAATGGTAGTCATATCGTACTGTTGTATAATAGTATATACAAATATACAATTTTAGCGTGTGCAAAAGATGGTTTTTTATTCGCATATTTCTGTAATGCTGTGTATATAAATAAGCATTCCGAATCTGCAGATGAAAAGAATAAATGACTCAAGTGAGAGCTATGCTACTCTAATGGTCCGAATAGTAAAATAGTTGGTGTGCCCTTGCCTGCTTAGCTTTTAGTAACTTCTCAGCTTTCCAAAAGCTACGTATTCAAAATTAACACCCATGAGTGCTTGATAATGAATAAGGATAAAGAATTTATTTATCTGTTTTAATTTGACTTTTCCACAAAAAAATGCTAACATTGCACCCCCAAATAATTCACTATTTAAGTAAAAAATAAATAAAAATTAAGCATGACTAAAGCACAAGTGATCGCAGAAATTGCTGCAAAAACAGGAATCGAAAAAGTAGATGTACAAGAAACCGTAGAGACCTTTTTTAAGGTAATTAAAACGAATATGATAGAAGGAAAGAATGTGTACGTACGTGGCTTTGGAAGTTTTGTAGTAAAAAAACGTGCTAAAAAAACAGCTCGTAATATCTCTAAAAATACTGCTATTATTATTCCTGAGCACTTTGTGCCTAGTTTTAAACCAGCAAAAACATTCGTAGAGAAAGTAAAATCTTCGGTTAAGAAAGTTGCAAAAGCCTAATTAAATGTCATCAACAAAAAAAATACAATTAGCACTCGTTGCCTCTGTAGCTTTGTTGATGATTTTTTTGTTTGTTCAGCCAATTAAAGGATTAGTAAATCCTCCAAAAGAAAAACAAACAGAAAAAAAGGCAGCTGCTTTTTCGCTAACAAGTGAGGTTCAAAAAGCAAAAAAGCAATTGACCCAAACCGCTCTAAATGAAGTAGAGCAATTGGAAGAAGAAAACCAAAGCAACACGCCTAAAAGTTTGGAGGCATTAGCACAAAAGTGGAATGGGTTAGGTTACGGAGCTATTGGCGGATTTTATTTGCAGCAAAAGGCAAGTGTTACAAATACGCCAGCCGACTGGATGCAAGCAGGAGAGATGTTTAAAACCACACTTAAAGGCATTAGCGATACAGTAATAGCAGCAGCAGTGGTGCAAAGTGCCATTGAGTGTTACGAAAAAGTATTAGCAACAGATGCTAAAAATGTGCAGGCACGTACCGGAATGGCTGCTTGCTATGTAGAAGGGACTAGTAACCCGATGCAAGGCATACAGTTATTGTTGCAAATTGTAGAGGAAGAGCCTGACAATTATCAAGCAAACCTAAGTTTGGGTTTGTTTTCTATGAAATCAGGACAGTTTGATAAGGCTATAAAACGCTTCGAAAAAGTAGTTAAAATACAGCCAGATGCCGAAAGCTATTTTTATTTAGCCGAAGCATACAAAAATACAGGAGAGACTCAAAAAGCGATTATAGCTTATGAAACCTGTGCAAAATTACTGCCCGATGCTTCTTCCAGAAAGAGCATTGAAGCATATATAAGTGAATTGAAAAAGAATAATTAACCATAAAAAATTAAAATTATGCCAAGCGGTAAAAAAAGAAAACGTCATAAAATGGCTACTCACAAACGCAAAAAACGTTTACGTAAGAATCGTCATAAGAAAAAATAAGCCCTTATAGGTTTATTTTACAGTATTTCAGCAGGATTTGCGTACTATTACGCAAATCCTGCTGCTTGCTTTGCCTGTATGGGCAATGCTATCCTTTTATATCACACACATTTATAAAGAGCGGGAAGTTATCATAAACCCATTCAAAGGATTGTATTTTGAGCAAAGAATTATTATTAAATGCCACTCCTAGCGGGGTGAGCATTGCATTGGTGCAAGACCGTCAGCTGTTAGAGCTACACCAAGAACGAAACAACAACAACTATTCGGTTGGTGATATTTATTTAGGTCGTGTTAAAAAAATCATGCCTGGTCTTAACGCTACGTTTGTAGATGTAGGCTATGAAAAGGATGCTTTTCTGCATTATTTAGATTTAGGTCCGCAGGTAAACTCGCTTATTAAGTTTACCAAATTGGTGCGCAATGGACAGGAGTTGGATAAGCACCTGAAAAATTTCAGACCAGAAGCAGATATTCAAAAAACAGGGACTATTACTGATGTAATGGGTAAAGTGCAATTATTGCCTGTGCAAATTGCAAAAGAGCCTATTTCTTCAAAAGGTCCACGTTTAAGTTCCGAATTATCTTTTGCCGGCAGATACATTGTATTAGTGCCTTTTGGTGAAGGTGTATCTGTATCTAAAAAAATCAAAAGTAATGGCGAACGTAATCGCCTTAAACGCTTGATAGAAAGCGTAAAACCGGCACATTTTGGAGTAATTATCCGTACTGTTTCCGAAGGTAAAGGTGTAGCCGAACTACATCAGGACTTAAATGAATTGCTTGCCAAGTGGGAGCAGTTTACCGAAAAGGTAAAAACAGTAGAACCAGGTAAGAAAATTCTTGGGGAGATGGATCGCACTGCAACTATCTTGCGTGACATCCTAAACGACAGTTTTACCAATATTTATATTGATGATGATATGTTGTATAAGGAGGTAAGAGATTACATCCAGCATATAGCACCCGACCAAGAAAAAATTGTAAAACTCTATAAAGGGAAATTGCCTCTTTTTGAGCAGCATGGTATCGATAAGCAGATAAAAGCCCTTTTCGGAAAAACAGTAAATCTTCCCGGAGGCGCATACCTTATTATTGAGCATACAGAAGCCCTACACGTAATTGATGTGAATAGTGGTAACCGTAATCATGGTGATAGAACGCAAGAAGACCATGCTTTACAGGTAAATATGGAGGCGGCTAAAGAAATAGCTCGTCAGCTGCGTTTGCGTGATATGGGAGGCATTGTGGTAATCGATTTTATCGATATGCACAAACCTGCAAACAGAAAAATACTATTTGATGCTTTGGTGCAAGAGATGGGTCAAGACAGGGCGAAACACAATATATTGCCTCCAAGCAAGTTTGGCTTGGTACAGCTTACCCGCCAGCGTGTGCGTCCCGAAATGAATATTGTTACGGTTGAAAAATGCCCTACCTGCAACGGTACCGGCGAAATAGCAGCCAGTATTTTATTGATAGATGAGATAGAAAATAATTTGGCCTATATCCTTCGTGAGCAAAACGAAAAGAATGTTACGCTTGCAGTGCACCCGTATATAGAGGCATACTTGAAGCAAGGATTGTTCTCTAAGCAAGTAAAATGGTTCTCGAAATACAAGAAATGGATTAAGTTACGTGGGGTGACTACACACCATCTTACCGAGTATCATTTTTTATCGGGTAAAGACGAAGTAATAAAGCTATAAAATGTAAGTGTTTGGATGACCCAAAGTCAGCCGAACACTATTACCTCTGATTGTTAGCAGTAACAATTATTCCCAAGTAAGCGTTGCGGTTTCACCTTCTGTTTTTCTGCCATCATGCGTATATATGGCTACTTTAAACTTTTGAGTAAAGGTTTCGGTACTGTCTTTTATAAGGCTAATATAATGAGAATATCTATTTCCATTTCTGTTAATATCATTAATTATTAGTGTATCGTTTACTGCTGTGTAATTATATGACAGCCTTGCTAAGCTATCAAGTGGTTGATTTGCTAGTGCACCTCTAAAATCTTTATCAGATGTTATCACTATGCTATCTATCTTATTTTTTAGTCCCAATGACTCGTCTCCTTTACAGGGTGTAGTGGCATATGCATTAGAAGTAAGTGAGAATACAGAGGCAACAAATTCTTGCTCCGTATCTAAAAATAAGCTAATATTTAGGGTGTCATTAGTAACTTTAGGGTTAGCACTATTATTGTAGTCATCAGTTATAGATAAGCGAATTGCCCTTAAGTGTTCTATGTATTTTCTTGGGGTGTCGCACTCGCACCCAAAAGGAATAAAACCGCAAAATGCCAGTAGAAGTAAAAATCTAAGTTTCTTCATTGTATTAATAATTTACCAAATCTAATAACTCTTGTTCAAAACGTGCGCTGGCTAAAAAATTATCCTCCAGCGCTTTGCTCATAGGTATTGCCGTGTCTAAACTGGCACAGCGTTTTACCGGAGCATCCAAATTACCAAAACATTCGGCAGCAATTTCGGCGGTAATTTCGGCGCCTAAGCCACAAGAAAGTGTATCTTCATGTAAAATAATTGCTTTACCAGTTTTCTTTACCGAGTGCATAACTGCCTCTCTATCCCAAGGTAATAAGGTACGCAAGTCAATTACATCTGCTGAGATATTCGGATGTTTTTTGAGCGTATCCAATGCCCAATGTACCCCCAATCCATAGGTAATAATGCTTACATCGTTTCCTTCTGTTGCTAAACGAGCCTTACCTATTTCTACCGTGTAGTATTCATTGGGTATGGTTTCGGTTAGGCTTCGGTATAAGTATTTGTGCTCAAAATATATTACAGGGTTAGGGTCTTCAATGGCGGCATTCAGCAATCCTTTTGCATCATAAGGAGTAGCCGGAAATACTACTTTTAATCCGGGTGTTTTTACAAACCACGCTTCATTTGATTGTGAGTGAAAAGGTCCAGCACCACTACCAGCACCCGTTGGCATGCGTATTACTACATCGGCATGTTGCCCCCAGCGGTAATGCGATTTGGCTAAATTGTTAATGATTTGATTAAATCCGCAAGTGGCAAAATCAGCAAACTGCATTTCCATTACCGATTTGTACCCATTTATAGATAAACCAAAGGCAGTACCCACAATAGCTGATTCGCACAAAGGTGTGTTGCGTACGCGAGCTTTACCAAATGTTTCTACCAAGCCTTGCGTAATCTTGAAAGCGCCACCATATTCGGCAATATCCTGCCCCATAAGTACAAGATTAGGATACTTCTCCATGCTCTGACGCAAGCCATCAGAAATAGCATCTAAATAGCGTTTATCAGATTGTTTTTCGGTTGTTGGTACAATTACTTCTTGCACAAATGGTGCATACATATCCGCTACTTCAGTAGTTGTGTCTGCTACAATATCAGGTTCTGCCCATGCTTGTTCAACGGCAGCATCAATTTCTGACTTAAATCTCTTTTTCAGTTGGGTAATATAATCGGCATCAATTATCTGTTGCTCTAAAAGGTAATTTTCATATTGCTGCACAGGGTCTTTTGTCGCCCATTCGTCCAATAATTCTTGCGGAACATATTTCGTACCAGAAGCTTCCTCGTGTCCGCGCATTCTAAAAGTAAGGCACTCTAATATAATAGGGCGTGGGTTTTTGCGTATAGATTCAGCCAATTGATTAACGGTAGAATGCACCTCTAAAATATTGTTGCCATCAATGGTAAAACCATCTATGCCGTAGCCTTGTGCACGTAGTGCTAAGCGCTCACATTTAAATTGTTCGTTACTTGGGGTAGATAAGCCATATCCGTTGTTCTCAATTAAAAAGATAACGGGCAAATTCCATACGGCAGCAACATTTATCGCTTCATGAAAATCGCCTTCGCTAGTTGCGCCATCACCTGTATATACTAAGGTTACTTTTTCCTTATTCTGGAGAGTATCTGCTAAAGCAATCCCATCTGCTAAAGCCATTTGTGGACCTAAGTGAGAAATCATGCCCACTATTTTATATTCCTGTGTACCAAAATGAAAGGAGCGATCACGTCCTTTGGTGAAACCACTCATTTTGCCTTGAAATTGACCGAATAAACGTGCTAATGGTACTTTACGGGTGGTAAACACACCCAAATTGCGGTGCATGGGTAAAATGTATTCATCGGCATGTAACGCATAGGTGCTGCCTACAGCAATGGCTTCTTGCCCGATGCCAGAGAACCATTTTCCAAGCCTACTTTGGCGCAAGAGAATAAGCATTTTCTCTTCCACCATACGTGGTTTTAGAATAGCCGCGTAAAGTGCTTTAAGGGTATCGTTAGAATGGTTTTTACGGTTGAATTGCATACACAAAATTTGTGCAGCCAAGGTAGCAAAATACGAGTTAAGTTCTATCGCTTATTCAGATAATGCGGATAAACGAACAAAAATTAGTTGCGTACATCACTGGTCTAAGTTTAGCTATGAGATAGCCTGTGCATAGGCAAGCATAACTTAGACCATCTTGTACTTATTGTCTTGTCAAGAGTTGCGGTTATTTTGCAATTACAACTTTATTAAATACTGTTCCTTTGATGTTCTCTGCACCTAGTATGTAAACTCCTGGTGTTAAATTACTTATGTCAACTGACAAATTGCTATTTATTTCATTCTCTAATACAAGTTTGCCAAGTGTGTCATAAAGACGAATAATTGTCGGCATTGAACTGTTTGTTATGTATAAAATAGATGTTGCAGGGTTGGGATAAATAAATAATAAATTTTCAGCAGATAAAGATATTTTTTCAACTCTGGTAACTCCGTTGTACTCATAAGCTCCAATATCTATTAGTCCATCTGCAATACGTGGCTTACCCACAATATCTGTAGCGGGATAAGTTCCTGTTGGTTTACCTGTATTTATACAAGGAGAGTTTGATTGTAAAGATAAGTTTGAAGAAAGACCGTTAAAACCAGAACCACTCCCACTAGTTGGAGCAATAAACATGGGATCCTGGTTAATGTTATTTGAATAAGTTCCAAGATAAAATATGTTACTATTAAGACCAATCAATGACTGTCCTCCTTGAATATCACAGTAATAAAAATCAGGGTCGCTGTTTTCATCATTTAAATATACTTGGTCTCCATTATTTGATGCAGTATTGCCCCACATTATTGAATTGGTAATAGTTGGAGAAGAGCTTGTGCAATACAATGCTCCACCAAACGTGGCTTTGTTATTAGAAAACGTATTATTGATAAGGACACCACCACTCCCCTCACACATAATCGCCCCTCCATTTAATGCAAAGTTATTTGAAAAAATATTATTTGAAATAGTCGGATTTCCATAAGAATAAATAGCTCCGCCACCACGATTAGGAGAGGAATTGTTTGCAAATTTATTATTGTAAATATTTGGAGCACTACTACTCCCACAATATATAGCACCACCACTATAGTCTGTAGCCAATGATTGATTATTGTAGAATACATTATCATGAATTATTGGCGTTCCCCAGCACCCAATTGCTCCACCGTAAGAATACGAACTCCCAGTAGATACATTATTTGAAAAGATGTTATTCGAAATAGTAGGGTTGCCAGATGAAAAAGAAAGAGCACCACAAGAAGCAGCTCTATTGTTATAGAAAATATTATTGAAAAAATTTCCCCCTATACCCCATATGGCACCACCAGTTGAAGCAGAACAGTTAGAGATGTTAGAATGCGAAACAATTATCTTTGAGAATGATGGAAAGTAAATTGCCCCGCCTAGATTATTAGGATAAGCCACCGCATTAACTTTTCCATATTCAATTTTACAATAAATAAATCTAGAAGAATCATTAGTAGAAGGGGTATTATCGAATCTTAATCCCAACCAACCAACAGAATGATTAGAAGAAGTAAAAACAATTGAATCGGTTAGAGTTCCGATAGCAAGCAATTGTCCTAAAACTAAAAATTTGTAGCTACCTTGAAATTCAATCTTAACACCTGGGTTTATGGTTAATGTTGTGCCATTTGCAATCATAATTGCGCCCTGAATAAGATAAGGTGAATTAGCCTTTGTCCAAGTTCAACTAACAGCTCCGCCGGAAATAGTAGTTTGTGAAGAAACATTTTGTATTGCTAAAACAAGAAGCAAGAATGAGATAATGATTTTTTTCATGGTTTAAATTAATTGTTACATTTTACTATTTGTGTTTAATTATTTTTTAGTCTTGCCACTAACTCTTCTACTTCCAAATGCCTAAAAGCAGAAAAGTTAGGGGCATCATAAATTAATGCGTATTATTTTCTTCTTTCCACTGCTTGCTAAATGACTTGTCGGCTGCTTTGGGCATAGTGCGGTTGTTACCCCATAATGGTTTAAAAAGGTAGTTAAGAATACTGTTCTTGATATTTCCATTTACCAAATCCATCCATTTTCTATTCTTCATGCCTACTTTCCAGCCGTACCACGCCCAATACTCTTTACGGGGTGCTAATTGTTGGTTTACTGCATCGCGGCGGTTGTATAGTAAGATTTTGTGAATATCAATTTTTACGGGGCATACCTCCGAGCAATTACCACATAGGCTAGAAGCATTACTCAAATGCTTAAACTCCTCCATGCCTTTTAGATGAGGCGTTATAATGCTCCCAATGGGCCCACTG
The DNA here is from genome assembly GCA_947085255.1 of uncultured bacterium. Taxonomy (GTDB): domain Bacteria; phylum Bacteroidota; class Bacteroidia; order Sphingobacteriales; family Sphingobacteriaceae; genus CAMTVQ01. The sequence goes on from CAMTVQ010000008.1 coordinate 69,465, forward strand.
TAGGTAGTTTCGTACGTATGGCCACCTATGTTTTTGTAGATAGGACAAGCATTTAAGCACGCCCCACAACGAATACAGTATAAACTCTGGCGTTGGTCTTTTTGTGCCAACAAATTCGTGCGTCCATTATCAAGCAGTATCACATACATTTCTTCTGGACCGTCCGTTTCATTAGGTTGGCGTGGACCGCTAATAATAGAGTTATACACAGTTATATTTTGTCCCGTTCCGCGGGCGGCAAGTAAGGGCCAAAACAGTTCTAAATCGTTTATAGAAGGGATAATCTTTTCGATACCAACAATGGCTATATGTATTTTAGGGAAAGTAGTGCATAGCCGCGCATTTCCTTCGTTTTCGGTAATAGCAATAGCGCCCGTATCTGCAATAATAAAGTTTGCGCCAGATATGCCTATATCTGCGTGCAAGTACTTTTCACGGAGTAGTTCGCGGGCTTTTTGGGTAAGTTGCTGAGGAGTGGCATCTATTGGAGTGCCAAATTTTTCTTGAAACAACTGTGCAATATCCTCTTTAGATAGGTGCATAGCAGGTGTTACAATATGATATGGTTTTTGCCCCAGCAATTGCACAATGTATTCGCCTAAGTCGGTTTCTAAAGAATCAATACCATGTTCTTCTAAAAAGTGGTTTAGTTCTATTTCTTCGCATGCCATTGACTTGGCTTTTACCACATGCTTGGCTTTTGCACGGCGCATAATTTTCAGAATCTCGGCTTGCGCTTCTTCTGTATTATTTGCCCAAATTACCTTACCCCCTTTTTTGGTAAAGTTGGCTTCAAACTCCAGTAAGTATTTATCTAAATTTTCGAGTGTGCGCCATTTTATAGTATGTGCCTTTTTGCGCACAAATTCCATATCATTGAACTGCAACAACCCATTTTTTACGGCAGCATCATATTTCCCAATATTGAATTTTATTTTCCGACGATGTTCGGTATCAAATGCCTTTTGAGCAGAGGTTTCTAAAAAAGTGGTGGCGGTATTGCTCATTTTATAGGAACGGTAGGTCGGATATAAATCGCACTACCGTCTAAGAATTATTTATCTTTAAAATCATTCGTCACATCAACCACAGGTCGTTCATTACGGTTGGCAAGGTTCCATGCAGTATGAAACACTAGTTTTGTGCGCTGCGCCATAATGTCAAAATTGATTTTGCTTATTTCATCGGTTTCTTTGTGGTAATCTTCGTGCACTCCGTTGAAGTAAAAAATGATAGGAATATTGTTTTTTGCAAAATTGTAATGATCCGAACGGTAGTAAAAACGATTAGGGTCTTTTGGGTCGTTAAAGGTATAATCTAAACTCAATTTTGTAAAGGTGCTGTTTGCTTCTTCGTTTATTTTATGCAGTGTAGTACTCAATTTGTCGGAACCAATTACGTATACATAGTTGCTGCTGTCTTTGTGTTTTTCATCTACACGTCCTATCATATCAATATTTAGGTTAGTAATGGTTTTATCCAATGGAAAAACAGGGTTGTTTGTATAATATTCAGAACCTAAAAGTCCTTTTTCTTCACCAGAAACAGTCATAAACAACATGCTGCGACGTGGACCTTTCCCCTCTTTTGCTGCTTGTGTAAATGCCTCGGCCAACTCTAATACGGCTACAGTACCCGAACCATCATCGTCTGCACCATTATATACTTTATTGTCTATTACACCAATATGGTCGTAGTGCGCGGTTATTACCACCAACTCATCCGCAAGGTCGGTTCCTTTTAGGTAGCCTAAAACATTTTCGGCATTAACGGTACTTTCTACGCGTGCTAGTTTTACACCAACAGTACTACTTAGAGTAAGGGGTTTTGGTTTGCCGTTACTGTTAATTTTAGCTAGGGCTTTTTCTACACTACTTTTATTAGGCGAAAGCAAACTATCGGCAATGGCTTGCGAAATAAATACCACAGGAATAGAGGGCTTGTCGTTTTTTTCTTCTTTAAGCACTAAAGTAGGGTCTGCTAAGTAATGGCGGTAGCGGGTTATGGTAGTGGTAATATCTTTATCAATATATAAAATAAGAGCAGGTTTAAGTTGACGAGCAGCCTCGATTTTTTTGAATGCACTGTTGGTAGCCCAGTCAGATTTTTTATCTGTTTTGGTAATATAAGAAATGCCTTTTTTATTTACAGGTTCTCCGCTAGCAATAATTACTGCTTTGTTGGCAATGCTTATTCCTGCATAATCGTTATATACAGAGTCGTTAATCCCGTAACCAGCAAACACAATTTCGTTGGTATATACTTTGGTGTCTTTTAGGTCGGGGAAGGCATAAAAGTCTTCCATAAACTTAAACTCTTTTTGGTTGGCTACTAGTAAACGACTTCCCCATTCGCTTTGGGTAAGCGGAATATTCTGAAAATAACTATTGTTTACCACAGGAGGTAAGCCTAAGTTTTTGAATTGAGTAGCAATGTAAGCTGCAGCCTTTTTTTGTCCTTCCTTGCCCGTTTCTCTGCCTTCGTATTCGTCAGAGGCAAGTACTTCTAAGTGTTTTTTAAGGTCGGTAGCAGTAATGGTGTTGGCGTAGTTTACAGAAGTATCTTGTGCCAAAACAGGTGCTGCAAGTAGGGTGAAGTAGCCAATAAAGGGAGTTAATAGTCGCATAACAATGGTTTTATTTGCAGCTAATGTACTACCTATAGGACTATACTACAACTACCTAATCTATTTTTTACACTAATTGGTGCCGGGGTATTTGGTATTTAGTCTTCCCAACTGCCAGGTTTAGTATCCCAAGGGCTAATATACTGACCGTCTTGAGACGGAGCTTCGATGGGTATTACTACTGATTCGGGATAGTGGAGATAGAAAATCCATCCCCAACCAAATGTGTAATAGCCAACAATTAATGAAACCAGGTCGTGCTTCCGTCTTATAGTAATATTGCCTACTTCTCGGCTGCCAATTTTTGCAGTAATGAGTGCCCTTTTTGGTGCTCCGTTCCGCTTGATTTTTGCCGTACCCTTGCCTTTGTATACCCCATTTACGTAAATATCCGCACGGTCATTAGTAGCTATTAATTGGGTATAACTTACACAGCTGCTAAATAATAGCAATAAACTAAGTAGTGCGATAGTAGTCCTTTTCATTATCGCTGAAAAAGTACCTGCATTTTTATTAAAGCACCTATAGGTAAAAAGGTTTTGCTGTAACTGGTATATTGTTGAGTTGCAAAATCGTATGAATTACTACTAACTGTAACATCATACAAACCTATTACAGCATTAGCACTAAGGCGTAAGTTTACATTACCTGTACGATTAAATAAATAACCTCCACCAACTAAAGCCAGCAATCCGGTACCTGTCCCGTCCGAATAATCAGAGTAGTTAGAATAATTGGTTTCCAAATCGGCATTTGTACGACTATATGCAAAACCTCCACCAATAAATGGAGTTGTTTTTTTGTCTTTAAAAGCATAGTAGGCTTCTATAGAGGCTAAATAGTAATCCAAACGATCGCCCCAGTAGCCTTGAGCAGTAAGATCGATAAGCATTTTTCGAGTATCGTACATGGCCGAAAATCCTAAACCAGAAGAAAATTGACCATTTATAGACGAAAAATCCAATATACTTCCTATTGACAATCCGTAGTAGTAGTTACTTTCTATTTTTTTAAGCGCACGTGAATCTTGTTCTGTAATCGTATATATATTTTGGTTATCGGCAGCAGTAGTATTTTTTTCTCCAAACGAGCCTGCTAAGCGTTCCATAATCGGGTCCAAATCGTCGGGGTTATCGGCCTTCATTTTATCCGTCCATATTAGGGTGTCGCTGGCAGTGTTATACAAACTTAGTCGTACAATTACGGTTTCGCCAATACGGTTCAATTCACCTATTAAGTAAGCATTAGCACCTGCTTTTTTTGCATTTTCTTTAGTTGTTGCTAGCGTTTCGGTATAGTTGCTGTCTGTTTTTGCGGGTAGCAGCAAGTCATATTTTTTATTATCTAACAAATACGATTTTAACAAACGTGAAGTAGCATACTGATAGCCCTTGTTCATGTTTATTACCTCAAAAAAAGGCATATACACTTTTTCTTGGGCACTGGCGGCAACTGCAAAAAGAAAACAAATAAGAAGTAGTAGGGGTTTACGTAGCATGTTAATAGGTTAGTTTATAAAACAAAGTAATACATTATTGTAGTAAAATACAAGGTTCATAATTGGCATTAGGATATTAATCGTTTTTAATGAATAAGTTAATAACTAAACTCTCCTTTTTCATTAATAGTTATTGTAAATTTTTGCTTTTCCCCTTGTAATAAAATAGTTGTTGATAATATTATATTCGATGAAGTTGTACAAGATAGTGTGTACTCTCCTTTTGGGATTATTACCTCGTTGCTTTTTTCTCCATTTTGCAGTGTGTCGGCTAAATTATAGTTGTTTATATTACATTGATAAACATTCTCAAAATAGTGATTTGCAATAGCAATATTAAATTCTGTCGGCTCTTTTTTGCAAGCTTGGATACTACAAAGAAAAATAGAAGTTATAATTACTTTGTTTGTACCATTTAAGATTTTTATAATATTCATGATAGTTTGTATTGCTAGAGTCTGGTAAAAACATGCTAAGCCCACTTACTGAAGTTAGTGCGAGGCTTTGTTCTATTTCGTTAGTGTAATCATTAAAGGGTATCAACTTGGATAATTGATTATCATGTAAATGTATATTTACTGTATCTAAGCGTACTAAAAGATCTTTTATATCAAATAAATAGTTTTGTTGAGCAATTTCATATTGCTGTATGTTTAAAGTATTTATTTTTTTACTTCCAATAGTTGCAAATATTGATTTTACGTGGGTAATAAAATTAGTCCAATGCTGTAAGTCGAATAGCGTAATACTTGCACTTTTATATATACCATCTCGGTTTTTATAGTCCGTCATAAAATCAGTGCAAACAGTTTTGAAGTTTGGGGCGTGTTCAAAAAGTGCAGGAATAGTTTTATGATATGGGAATCCAGTTGCTAATATTTCTGTGGGTGATGCTATTATATAGTCTGCATATGTCGAAAATTCTGCTAATACTTCTACAGATGCCATGTAGCAAGCATCAAATAATATAAAGTTGAAATGGCAGGGCAGCGACTTTGCTAAATCGGCTATCTCAGTTCCTTCATTATGGTCTATTCCAAAAGACTTTATGGGTAATGTATTTATTTTTCCTGTGGTACGTATTCCACCTATAGAATTACCATGTGGTAGCCATGCTGAGCCATGCGACCAGTATATTAATCCATAAGATTGTGCTTCAAATTCATCAACAATATTTTTGAGTACTGTTGTTATAATAGTAGGGTCGCATGAATTTTGTTCGGGATATGTTTGTATAATCCTACTCCTTATGCTTTTAGTAGTGTCATGTATAATCTTAAGTAATATTGGATGTGCTGGCGCAGCACCATCAGCTCTATCAAGATATACAATTAATTGCCCAAAACTGTCATCCCATGTGCTTTCCATTTCATTAATATCTTGCACAGCATATTCATCCAAATTATTATCGGCAACCATATACACAATTACGGTTCTATTGGGTAGTATTACCGTTGCTTGTTTATCTTTTCGACAGGCTATTGAAAGAAAGAATAGCAATACATAGAAATAAATTTTTCCATGTATTGCTATCCCTTTTTTTATAAAAAAGTAATTCAAAACCGATTATTTATACCACCAATCATGCATACGTACTCTTTTACAGGCATCTCCCTTGTTAAACTCCATATAGCAGGGGTAGTTTTGTTGTTTTAGATAATTAAGAATACTATCTTTTCCAATAGAATGGGATTTCAAGCAATCTTGAGGAATCGAATCTGCAAAAAACAAGGTAGATATCGTACAAATAGTGTCTGGTGTTCTTAAATATGGATCAACTATAAACAATCTAATTCTCGATGATTCTGTTTCGCAAAGTTCCAAAAAACAACCTGGGGATACGCTATTAGTAGCCTTATCTACGTAATTAATGGCTTTTTTATAAGGAAGAACAACCTCCTCAGATATAACCTCATTATCTGTTGCATCTATCCCTGCTACACGTTGAAGGTATTTTATTTTAGCCTTTGAACTACTGTCTCCGTTCATATAAAGGTAATAAGTACCCACAACACGACCGGGATTAGCCAAGCGATCATTACAGCTAATCAGACATACAGTAGATAATACAGTTATTATATAAGATAATTTCATTGGGATAGCCTTTTAGTTTATTTTAATTACCGGATACTGCAAATCAGCTGTCCAACTATCGTTTTTCCAATATATTCCACGTATTACTGTCCTCACTTTTTATAAAAAAGTAATTCAAAACCGATTATTTATACCACCAATCATGCATACGTACTTTTTTACAAGCATCGCCTTTTACAAATTCCATATAGCAGGGGTAACCATTTTGTTTATATAGATTTAGAACGGAATCCTTCGATAAGTTCACGCAATACATACAATTTTCGCTTGGCTGTGTTTGTTCGAGCGCATAACTCAAAGCACAATTAGTATCAGGTAATGATAATGCATCAACATAAATAATAGCTTTTGTAGTTGGTGACGTAGTTTTACAAATTTCTAAAAAACAATCTGGTGCTTTATTATTTTTTGCATGATCTATAACAGATACCGCTTTAGAAAATGGTAGGGTTACCTGCTCGCTAATAATGTGATTGTCTGTTGCATCAATTCCTGGTTTCCGTTCCAAATACGATAGATTGGCAGTTGTATTGCTATCCCCACTTATGTATATATAATACCCCATATCTTTGTAACCCGCTCCAATCATTTTGTCGTTGCAGCTCCAAAAAGAATAGATACTTATTATTGTGAGGATTAATGCTGTATTTTTCATGGTAATTTAATTTATCTTTATAATTGGGTACTGCAAATCTGCAGTATAACTATCGTTTTTCCAATAAGGACCATGTGGGTTGCTGGTATTTCCCGCTGTTGTAGCGCCATTATCGTGTACTAATAGCCATTTGTTTGAGCGCCAACTACCGCTGGCTACTGTTACCCTTCTTTTAAAAATGCGTACCACTGTAGCCCAGTGGTAGGTTTCGTATTTAGAGCCCACCGCTACTATATAGTGCGAATAGCTATTTACCAAGCAAATAACGGGCAATTTTGTATTTCGAATATACTCGTGGGCAGGAGCATTGTCCAACCAACCAAAGGGTCCTCCTACCGAATAAGCACCTAAAAGTCGCGCATTAGTAACACCGCTCGTTCCTCCTACCGTCTTTTGTGTTTGGGTAACATCTGCCAAAGCTGGACCTAACAAAAAGGGTACAACAGGTCCATTTTGTTGGTCTAATGAGCGTGGCGAATTAAATACATCGTGGGCATCTTCATAAGCATACAACAATCCCATTTCTGCTATGCGGGCATATAAGTCATTATCGGCAGTAGCACTTTGATTATCTACCCAGTTTTTATCTAAATCATTTACTCTTCTGTCATTATCGTTATCTCCACCATCATCAAAGTTATAATAACCTTTATTTGTACCATGGGGGGCAACTCTAAAAGGGGAAGAAGCAAATCCTTGATCTCCTGTTAGCAGTAAATTGCCGCCTTTGTACTGGGTATAAATGCCTCGATATATCCAACTGAGAGCAGATGGGGCACACCAGCCACGCCAACGTGTATTTTGCATAGCGGTAGTTGTCCATTCGGGTATCAAATATTCATTATAGGTGTACCATTCGTCTTTGCTTTGGTTAAGTTGTTGTGTAATGCTTGCGTCGGGCATAGTTTTGAATTCTTCCTTCAAAGAATCCATAGCTACCCAAAAAGATTCTGCGTATTGTTTATTGCTTGCCTCTTTCTCTTGCATTTGGGAAATTATCTCTTCGGCACTGGTATAGCCCATTGCGCTTAATTGCTCAGATGTATATGTGCGAATTGTTTGAGCAATTTCTTCTGGAATTTCTGACACAATATGCTTTGCCACTTGTTCTGTTTCGGCATCTAACATACCAGTAGGCGCAATGCCAACTTGAGCAGGTATGCCTAAATACAATCGGGTAGGATATGCCCCGGTTATGTACTGATAGCTACCTGTTTTTACTCGATTAGAATAATTACGAACCCAAGGTAATACATGCGAAATGAGGCCATCAGCGTCCTTACGAGCTAATGTTGTAATTGTTCCAATAGGGTTACCACCCTCTGTTTTTACAATAAACTCGTAATACTTTGGTTGTGATTTTGTGTCATAAATCAGTACAGGGTAGTCAGATAACCTGGTGCCATACCAATTCATAGATGCTTTTAGATCTATTTCCAAATGTATTAAAGCCATTTTTCGAGCAGTTTGATAAGGGATAATTTTAGAATTGTTTGCTGCTAGATTTTCTAATGTGGTAGAATCAGTATAAGGAATATTTTTTGACTCTGTGGCACTGGATAGTCCAAAAGTTGTTTCTCCTATTTGCAATTCATTTTTTCTACAGGAAGTAATTAAAAAAATACAAGCAGATAGAAGTAAAATAGGGACAGGGGGGAATAATTTAGTTTTCATATTTTTAGGTTTAAGTACACACAAAAATAATTCTTAGAATTATACTTAATATATTTTTTGTAAAATTTTTATTACAAAAAACCAAAAACAAGCGGTTTTAGTATTTATTGTATTTTTTTAACTGTTAATCTTGTTCATTAATTCCTACTCGAACTCAATACTAAATTCCGAAATAACAATGGTTCAACTAGGTACAGACTTAAACAATCTTACAAATAGCCGTTTTTATTCCCAGTAACCATAAATTTACTACGCGCTAAAAAATAGAAATGCTACATTTAGCGCTTTACTTTAATCCATGTATATGAAACAGCCGATGGTAATCAACATAAAAAACAACGATTATCGCTAGGTTGTTCCCCGCCTGCATCGGGCAGGCATTTGACAGCTAAAAAACAAAATATAAACAGATGAAGCATATTCTTTTACTACTCTCTTTGGCGAGTATTTGTGTAAGTAGCCAAGCCCAGCAAACATTTCCAGTAAATGGGGTGCAAAATACGAGTCCCATTGTGTATGCATTTACCAATGCAACTATTGTAATGGATCCAGAGAATATCCTAACCAATGCCACACTGATAGTAAAGGATAAGTATATTGAAAGCATAGGCACAACCATTACTATTCCACAAGGTGCTGTCGTGGTAAACCTAAAAGGCAAGTACATTTACCCAGGACTAATAGACGGATTTACAACATATGGTATGCCCGATGCACCAAAAGGCAAGGGTGGCGAAGACCCACAATTTGTATCTGGTAAAAAAGGAGCATTTGGCTGGAATGAAGCGGTAAAGCCTGAGATTTCGGCAAAGGAGTTGTTTTCGGTAAATGATAAAAAAGCAGACGAGCTACGTAAATTAGGTTTTACTACCGTAGTAAGTTTACAAAAAGACGGTATTGTACGCGGAAGTTCGGTAGTGGTAAATTTGGCCAACACTCGCGAAAACGAACTTTTTGTGAGCAACAGAGCCAGCAGCAATTTATCGTTCAACAAAGGTAGCTCTACCCAAGATTTTCCTTCCTCGCAAATGGGGGCTATTGCTTTAATACGTCAAACCTATTTGGATGCGCAGTGGTACAAAACTAACCGTAACAAAGTAGATGAAAATATTTCGTTAGATGCATTTAATGAGCAGCGTAATCTGCCAGTAGTATTTGAGGTAGATGATGTATTAGAAGTTTTGCGAGCAGATAGAGTAGGTGATGAATTTGCTCAACAATATATTATTAAAGGAGCAGGTGATGAGTATCAACGTGTGGAGGAGGTAAAAAAAACAGGTGCTACACTTATTATACCTATCAATTTCCCCAAGGCGTATGATGTAGAAGACCCCGATATGGCTATGCAAATAGGTCTTGCCGAAATGAAACACTGGGAGTTAGCACCATCTAACCCAGCTGCCTTAGAAAAAGCAGGCGTTCCATTTATGATTACTGCCACTGCAGCAAAAGACCAAAATGAGTTCTGGAAAAATATGCGTTTGGCGGTAGAATACGGTTTGTCGGAAAAACAGGCACTACGTGCGCTTACCGTTACTCCAGCACAAACATTTAAGGTAGCAGATAAGGTAGGTATGTTGCGCAAAGGCTACTATGCCAACTTCATCATCACCAGTGATAAATTATTTGGTAAAAAAACCGAAATACTCGAAAACTGGGTGCAGGGTCAAAAGTTTAGTTATGGTGATGTAAATCAGAAAGACCTACGTGGCACGTATGATTTAACCGTAGGTGGTAATTTGTTTTTGCAACTAAAACTAAGTGGCGAAGCAAAAACACTGGAGGCAAATGTGGTTTTTGCTGATACCGCTAAAAAATCTAAAGCAACACTAACGCTTAGTAATGATTTGGTAACGCTGTTTTTTGACAGCAAAGACAAAGAAAACAAAGGAGATATTCGTTTATCGGGCTATATAGCAGGTGCTAATTTTGAAGGTGCAGGCGAGTTGCCAAATGGTAAAAAGGTAAGTTGGAAAGCCGTGTACAAAGAGGCTTACAAAGCACCTAAAGAAAAAACAGACAGTAATAAATATGTGCTAAAAACGGGTAAAACGATTTATCCATTTACAGCCTACGGAAGTACCAATTTGCCAAAGCAAGAGCGTACGCTCATTAAAAATACTACCGTTTGGACTAATGAAGCACAAGGTAGATTAGAAGGAGCTGATGTGTTAATAGATGGCGGAAAGATTGTACTAATAGGGCGTAATCTGCCATCAGCGGGTGTTGCCAAAACAATAGACGGTACCAATAAACATCTTACCGCTGGCATAATCGACGAGCATTCGCACATTGCTATTAGTAAGGGAGTAAACGATATTCAAACAGTTTCATCGGAAGTGCGCATAGGCGATGTGTTGAATTCGGAAGATGTGAATATTTACCGCCAATTGGCAGGTGGAGTTACTACTTCTCATTTGCTACACGGTTCGGCCAATGCCATTGGTGGACAAACAGCACTCATTAAGTTGCGTTGGGGAAAATCGCCACAAGAACTAAAATTTGCCGGAGCTGATGGCTTTATAAAATTTGCCTTGGGCGAAAACGTAAAACAAAGCAATTGGGGAGATAGAAATACCACCCGTTTTCCGCAAACTCGTATGGGGGTAGAGCAGGTGTATATTGATGCCTTTACCCGTGCCAAAGAGTATCAAAAAGCATTGTATGCTAGTCCATCTGGCACGCGCCGCGATTTGGAATTGGATGCTTTGTTGGAGATATTGAATAAAAAGCGTTTTATTACCTGCCACTCATACGTGCAGTCGGAAATAAACATGCTGATGCACGTTGCCGATAGTATGGGCTTTACGGTAAATACCTTTACCCATATTTTAGAAGGATATAAAGTAGCCGATAAAATGAAAAAACACGGAGCCGCAGCTTCTACTTTTTCTGATTGGTGGGCGTATAAGTTTGAGGTAATAGATGCTATTCCGTACAATGCGGCGCTAATGCAGCAGGTAGGTTTAAATGTGGCTATCAATTCTGATGATGCAGAAATGGCACGCCGGTTGAACCAAGAAGCAGCAAAAATAGTGAAGTATGGTAATGTATCGGAAGAGGATGCTTTGAAAATGGTAACACTTAACCCAGCTAAAATGCTACACATTGATAACAAAGTGGGCAGCATAAAGGTGGGTAAGGATGCTGATTTGGTGATTTGGAACAATCATCCACTCTCTGTTTACGCTAAACCCGAAAAAACATTTGTAGACGGTATTGCTTATTTTGATGCGGAACGTGATGTGCAATTACGTGAGGAAATGCACAAAGAGCGTGCGCGTCTTATTCAAAAAATGATGGAAGCAAAACTGCGCGGCGAGAAAACACAAAAACCAGGACTAAGTGCAGAGCGTCAGTATCATTGCGATACGTATGATGACGAAGCAGTAGCCAGATAAATAAAGCGCAAATACGTCCACAAAATTGAAAAAAGTCGCCAATATATCTCGTTATGTAGTTGCTAGTATTTTGTTGCTAGCAGCCATAGGTAAGCTGTTAGATTTGCCAGGCTATTACAACGTAATGGAGGGCTATCGCTTATTTCCTACGTGGAGTTTGTGGCCTATTGTGATTGCTATGCCGCTCATAGAGCTGCTTATTGCACTGATGCTGTTTGCAAATAAGCGTGTGCAGCAGGCGGCTTGGGGCTCTGTTATTTTGCATGCTGCCTTTGCAATAGTATTGGTTATCGAACTAATTAGAGGCATCGACTTGCAAAATTGTGGCTGCTTTGGCGTGTTTTTATCCCGTCCATTAAGTTGGGCAACACCACTGGAAGATGTGTTTATGATTGTATTAAGTTATCTTATTTTAAAAAATACTACTCAACAAAAAATATGAACAAAAAATTAATCGTTGGCATTGCTGCGCTTGTAGCCTGCAGCCAGAGTATGGCGCAACAAAAACCAATTATATTTATAAATGGTACTGTGCATGTGGGTAATGGCAAAGTAGTTGAAAAAGCAACTGTTATTGTGCAAAATGGCACTATACAATCAGTAGAGAGTATTACTACCGCTACCATAGATCCTACGCGTGCCGAAGTAATTGATATTGCTGGACGTCATCTATATCCAGGACTTATTGCCTGCAATTCACGTATAGGTTTAGAAGAAATAGAAGCCGTGCGCTCTACCCGAGATTACCAAGAAACGGGTAATATAAATCCGAATGTGCGTGCAATTATTGCCTATAATACCGATAGTAAAATTATTCCTACGGTTCGTACTAATGGAGTTTTATTAGCTCAGATAACACCACAAGGCGGGTTAATGCCAGGTACTTCATCGGTAATGAAATTAAGCGGTTGGAACTGGGAAGATGCAGCATTAAAAGAAGATGTAGCCGTGCATCTTAACTGGCCACAAATGTATGTAAATACTGCGTGGTGGGCTGCTCCAGCAGAAGAACAAAAAGAACGTACCGATAAAGCCTTAAAAGAGCTAAAAAATTATTTTGACGCGGCAAAAGCCTATGCACAGTTGCGTAATACACCACCTAAAAACTTAAAATTTGAGGCTATGCGTGGAGTGTTTGCTGGGAGCAAAAAACTATTTATACGCGCAGATTTTACCAAAGAAATTATTGCTGCTGTAAATTTTGCCAAGAAATACAACATTACTCCGGTAATAGTAGGCGGAGCAGATGCACATTTAGTTACCGATTTTTTAAAGCAACATAACGTATCTGTAATTTTAGATCAGCCACATAGCTTGCCCAACCGTGCCGAAGAGGATATAGATTTACCGTACAAAAAAGCCAAAGTATTGCAAGATGCAGGCATTTTGTATGCCCTAAGTATTGATGGTAGCTGGCAACAACGCAATTTGCCTTTTATGGCAGGTACTGCCGCAGCATACGGACTTACTAAAGAAGAAGCTTTGCAAAGTGTATGTTTAAATGCCGCTAAAATAATGGGTATTGATAAAATTGCAGGCACTATAGAAGCAGGTAAGGAGGCAACATTGTTTATTTCGAGTGGAGATGCGTTGGATATGCGTAGCAATAACGTGGAGTTGGCTTACATACAGGGAAAGAAAATCAATTTGAACAATCACCAAAAGGAATTGTACGAAAAATTTAAGCAGAAATACGACGAGGCAAAGAAATAGCCTATATTTAGTATTCACAGTATTCATCCGATGACTTAAAGTCATCGGATGAATACTGTGTTAAAATAACAAATGAAACACCTCCTCCTTATAGGTATTGGTGGCTTTTTGGGCAGCGTTGCTCGCTACGTAATTGGCAATCCATTCAATACACCCGCTTTTCCTTACGGAACGTTTATGGTAAATGCGTTCGGGTGCTTTCTTATAGGTTTGGTTATTGGGTTAGACCAACGCTTTGGTTTAGGAGCACCTTGGAAATTGTTTTTGGCAACCGGTATATGTGGAGGCTTTACCACTTTTTCAGCATTCTCTGTAGAAACACTCACGCTCTTGCAGGAACAAAAAATAGCTTTAGCTTTGTTTTATTCGGGTGGTAGCGTGCTATTAGGTTTATGTAGCTGCTACTGTGCCATGTTATTGGTTAAAGCAGTATAGCTTATGTTGCAGGTTACTAATTCTAAAGCATTTGGTTGGTTTGTGGCAGGTGTCGTTTTAGCCAGTTTACTCACTACCTTGGCCGTTATGTTTCTCGATTTTACTGTTTATACTATAGCATTACCCTATGTGGTGTACACCATTATTTTTTTCGGGATGTTGCTCTTGCGCCCTAATTATGTAGCTATTCAGTTTTCGGGTAATAAATTGTACATCAGCAGCGGCATACAGCAAGAAAGTTTATTAGAGATTCCTCAACACGAATATGCCGGATATAAACTTAATCCATCGGTATATAATACAGTACATACATTGCTAGTATATCGTAAAGTAGCCAAGGGGTATTTGCAAAGCCGACCTATCCGTATTACGCTTATGACTAAGCAGCAATTGATACTAATTAAAGAGGCGTTAGAACGGTTTAAGCCACCTCAGCAATAAAAAAAAGAGGGACCTTCACAGTATGTGAAAGCCCCTCTTTTTATTCGCTATAGTACATTATAATTTACTTGATAATAGAAATAGGAATAGACAGTGATTCCTTATTGCTTATAATCTTTAATGTATAAACACCTGTTCCCGACTCTGGTACAGATAACGGTAATTCATAATGACCTGCTTGGTAATTATTACCATCTGTTTTCAGGTCTAATACAATTCTATTTGAATTATCAAATAATGCAATTTTTAATGTGCTTGAGTAGGGAATATCAATAAGAATTAATGATTGCCCATTTATAATAGGATTAGGAGTTACAACAGCTTTTATTTGCTCATTAGCAACAGGAATATTGCTTGTTGGGTTAGATGAACTTGTTGTATTCATGCTTACATTCCTTTGTGCAGTTAAGGCTGCTGTTAAAACTGTAGAGCAACTTTCGTCAAGGGAAGGAGCAAATAGACTTGACGGGGATGAACTACTTAATATTTTTATTTCTTTAGCTAGTAAGCAATCCCAATAATTAACAAGCGCCCATTGCTCCGTACTTAAATTACTGCTTTTTATAGTATTCAGTGCAAGTAGGGCAGTATTCCGCTGGTCCATTAAACGAAATACTGCAACTTTATCTAATACTGCTCTTAATCCAGGAGTTGGATTTGGAGTAGAACTAAGACATATAGTAAGATAGCCATTTTTAGTCGTAAGACCTGCATATTGATCAATTGCCTGTAGTGCTATTAATGAATTGGCAGTTACAAATGGGGTCTTATTTTGCTGACTAAAGTTTGTTTTTTGCACTTGTAATGCAAATGCTTGAAGCATTAATGTATAGGAATTATCAATGATTGTAAATTCTTCTGGCAATAGAGGTGTCAATTTAACATTTACCAGTTCGCTTAACATCTTGATAACTTTGGTCAAATCTTCAGCTGTTTTAGCTTGGCTAAATTGAGCAGCTGCAATAGCATAAGCATCATTAATCTTAATGTAACTTGGGAATGATGGTGTTTTAATTACTTTACAAGCAATACAGCTAGGAGGTGTAACTTTTATGCCTGAAATGTTTAAGCAAGAATATTCTGAACTTTCAGGTTTGTTATCAGTAATAGTAAGATTTTTGCCACCGAAGGAGGAAACTAATTTATAGTTGCTGCCCGATATAGGATAATTAGAAGAAATGGAAGGCGACCAAAGATTTTGGGTGCCATCAATATCACCACAGGTGAGTAAGCTGCCATAAAAAATCCAGTTATTATTTCCATAAAAAGAATTTAATCCAGTTGTTAGCTTTAATCTTTTTGCATTAGAAAAGTACAGGGCAGTTTCATTATTCTTAAAGTTAGCATATCCTGCATTTTCCAATGAGCTCAAGTTAACAGTACTACCATAATATGCCTCTATACCGTATAAATTGTCACGCATATCGGTACATCTTAGCGTAAGTTCAGAGGGGGTATTTAGCCTTATGCCTGTTATTCCCGAGCTAATGGATGTTTTACTAACACGTAATGTACCTGTACTTCCCGAAAAAGAGATACCACAGTCTAAATGGTTTCCAAAAGTGCATTCAGAAATAACAGATGCATATTCCATTCCATCTGATAGCCATCCTGTTGAATTATAGTTAAATATACAATTTTGAATTGTAAGCCCTTTGCCAATAGAATATACACCATAAAAACAATTTTTGAATGTACAACCTTTTATAGATACAGTATCCCAAAAAGAACTTAATGCTACATTAATACCGTATATACCCCTCTCGAAAGTGGAGTTTTCGATAGTTTTGGAACCATACCCATAAATGGTTAATCCTCTATGTCTATTATCAGTACCTGTTGACGAGGTAAGCAGTACATTAGAGTAATATAGCGGATTTTCAAGTATATTTACTACTGCATTTTCTTCCATTACTATCTTTCCGTTTTGGATGGTAAGTTGGGCCAATAATGCATCATGGCGCATTTCGGCATCTTTGCTTACTTCTATCACCTTATCAGCAGTGCCAGATCCAATAATGGTAAATGTATGGTAAGGTTTTAATGTTAGTGGGTTATAATTACCACCAATTTTCGGAGTAGTTGAATTTACATACGCATCACTAAGAGTTATTCCGTATCGGATAAATCCAGTGCCAGTAAAGGTAAAATCTGTACCACTTTGCAACATCATAATGTGTCCTTTAATTTCGAGTACAGAATTGTCCTTTTCGAGATTAATAATAGCATCTTTATGGTAGGTTAAATACCCATCTTCTTCGATTACTACCTTACCTCCATCGCGAACAATAATTTTCCCATTCCCTTCAATAACTAAATTTCCACCTTTCTTTATAGTTACAACAGCACCATTATTGACTTCCAAAACGGATGTCGCTTTTAATATTAAAGCACTACTGTTTTCTACAATAAGGTTTGCATTAGGCTCTAAGCTTAATTTGGCATTAGGTGAGCATTTAAAAACAGAATAATCAATAAAACTGCCATCCAGTAATTTAGTTTTATTTACAGTTCCAGATTTGTCAACTCTTATGGTTTTGCCCGACTTTATTACCATATCTGGTAAATCGTTCTGGGTAATGTTGGGTAGTGTCACCTTCCCAGTATAGCGCATGTTATTATTTATAGCTGTTTCAGCATATTTAATTTGAACTAGCATATTATCGCCTTGCTGGTCTATTATTTTTATAGAAAGACCGTTGAAAAGATAGGGACCTAAAGTATCTCTTTGTTGGATAAATTTAGGATAGCTAACTAATGCAGGATTTGTATCCATACCTATGCGATCGCCTACCTGAAAAGCAGTACTGCGCCTATTAAAAATATTAATGCCTTGTTCGTTTCTGCCACCACTATTTTCATATAACATAGCTGTGTTGCTTCCATCTGTTTCTCTAACTAGATATACTTGTTCATTATCTCCTCCAGAATTATAATCACTATTGTGTGAAATAACATTATCTGGATATATCAGACTATCCTTCTTCTTTGAAGAAGAAACTACTAATCGAACAAGGTCATCTCTAAACCGCACGTATGGGTTTGTGCCAGCTACGGGGTTTTCTTGCTCACGCTTAAAGTCGTATACAAAACTACCCCAATAGTAATTGGGGTCAATTTTGGGCATAGCATTATGCGTATAATCAAAATTTCCTTGTGCATTTAGTAGCTTAATGCCATTTGCACCTGGGTTAAGTATGCCTCGTTTTATTGCTGCGGTATCGTCCAAAATAGTTTCTATATACATGTATATTCCCTTATCAATATCAGCTATCTTTTCTCCTTCTTTTGATGGAGCATCCCCTTTTAAAGCCCATGGGTTGTGGTCGAACACTGATTTTTTTTGATGGTTTTCTATCCAAATAAACTGGTCGGTAGTGCCAGGTAATAAAACACGAATAGCATCGCCAGTGCTAACAAAATCGCGCAGTGTGTATAATCCATCAGGACTTAAATCCGCAACCGATTTAATATCACTACTTACGCTACCTCCTTTGGTATATTGGGCATTTATTTTTGCCCAGCCCAATATGTAACGTTCCCAGGCACTGGCACACATCATCATTTTTTCGCCGGTACACTGCCCCCAACCATGGCTACTGGTATAAAATCGAGTACCTACCACATTATTTGCACCCAAAATATGAGGAGCACTAAACAATTCATGGGCTACTTCATGCAAAAACATACCTCTAAAGGCATCTATATCGGCGGCATATCCTCCTATGCAAAAGGTAAAACCGGCATCCGTTAATTCATACCCATTGTATTGTTGGTCAACACCACTCAACTTCGAGAAACCACCACCGCTACCAATCCAGCCATCCATGTCTTTTTTGGGCTGTGGTTTCCAACCGGTAGAATATCTATATACTATCACTACATAATCAGGTTTATTATCGGGGGCATATCCACTATTTTCGGTAGTATAAAGAGGTTTATTTTTTTTATTATCATAAGGGCTCCAATCAAAATTTGGGGCTATCTGCATCATTTTATCTACTACCAACTTGTTGCAAGACGACCATGTAGGGATAGTAATATCGGTAGTATCAATATTTACCCGAACAGGTTTGCCTGTAGCAGGGTCTTTAAATACATCGGCAGTAAACTTAAATTTGCCAAACGACATATCATAATAAAAGCGCGATATGCTGTGGTTATCGGTATTGCCTGCTGTGGCATATACCCCAAACTCGGTATCGTTATTAAATATATATGCAGGGTCTATATACCCAGTAGTGGGGTTTACAAAATTGGGGACTTGCAAATCGCCTTTACCATCATCAAGATCATCAAGAGATACCTCTGGCCATCCTCCTGCTTGTTGGTCGCCAGCGTCGTTGTCAAAACCTGCAAATACTATCAGTATTTTTAGGCTGCCTTTTGGGGTAAATACCCCGCCATAGGTTGATGAACTGCCTGCCGTAGGGCTTTGCGGGGGTGCGTTGGGGTCGGGTATGGGCAAGGTGTTTTGTTCGGTATTGCCACATTCCATGCTGTGTGGGTGTTGAGCAAATACTGTAGAAGTAAAAAATAAAAAGATAAAAATAAAAAGGTAAAAGGAAGAAGAAAGTGAAAAGGTAAACGTGTTTGTGGTAATTGGTGGTTTGGTTTTCATGATTGGTTTGGTTTTAAGACCTCATCCCCAGCCC
>CAMTVQ010000009.1:0-306187 GCA_947085255.1 uncultured bacterium
TACACTGCCAGTTGGATTGAGCAAAAAGTTCACTCCACCTACGTGCGGATTGACCAGACCTACCTTGGTTGTCCCACGGTAGCCAAATGGATGGAAGGGTCGAAACCCTGACGCTGGAATAGCTTCAGTTTGGTAAAAAAGAGAGCGGCAGCGAGACTTCATGTCTTGCTGCCGCTCTCTTTTTTACAGGCTTTCAAGTTCAAGCAGCCACTTTTTTCGCCAAAGTCCACCGCCGTACCCTGTCAATTCACCATCCGAACCGATGACCCGGTGGCACGGCACAAGTATCGAAATCCGGTTGTCACCATTCGCTTTTGCCACTGCTCGGACGGCTTTCGGGTTGCCTATATTCTGCGCTTGTTCCTTGTAGGAGCGGGTCGTTCCAGCCGGAATTCGCTGCAATTCTGTCCAGACCGTTTTCTGAAAATCAGTGCCGGGCAAAACGAGCGGAACGTCAAAAGTCTTCAGCTTTCCTTCGAAATAGCTTTTCAATTGTTCATCCAGCACCTTGAAATGCGGGTGCTCTCCAGGCACCAGTTCCGCTTTCAGGTACTTTTTCAGGCGCAGTATTTGGGTTTCGAGCATTCGCCTATCGGTGAATTCCAGCAAACAGATGCCTTCGTCCGTAGCACCAGCCAACATCGGCCCAAGCGGCGTTGGTATTCGGCTTACCGTGATGACGTTTTTGTTCGGGCTATGCACGGGTGCAAAACCTGTTGCCTTTTTGAACGAATCCACAAAGCCGCTTAGCGATTCGTAACCATTGTTGAAGGCCGTTTCCGTCACGCTGTCGCCGTATTTTATTTGTCCAAAAGCTTGGTTGATACGCAGCATTCGGAGGTAGCCCTGAAAAGTAATCCCATGCGTTTTTTTGAACCACCGGCTCACCCGTTCGGGTTGCAGTCCTCGGGCCCGCAGGTCGGCATTTTGAATCCGCTGGGTCGGGTTTGCACCGATTTCTGCAAGCAACCCAGTCAACCAGTCGGGTGTGGCGTCTTTCAGCGCCATTGGGTGGCAAACCTTGCAGGGACGGTAGCCGTAGCGAACTGCTTCACTCGCCGTACCGTAGTATTCCACGTTCTCGGGTTTGGGTTTGCGGGCGGTGCAGGAGGGTCGGCAGAAGATGCCCGTCGTTTTGATGGCAGCGAAAAATATGCCCTCAAAACGGGTGTCTTTGCTTAGCAGCGCTTCGTACATGGTCGGTCTGTCGGGCAAGTTTTGGTTGGTCATTTTTAATGAAATTTTGATTCGCTGCAAAGGTAGCTTGGCTTAAAACGGCCTGCAACCGAAAATTCGACAAGCATTTTTTTACTTTTTTTGAAAAAAATTAAAACGAACTTGACTTGTTGGAATGTTTAATCGTAATATTGCGATACATTTTAAAAACAACCGAAATGGGCCTAAGTAAAACCGCATCATTTACAGCTGAACAAAACCGCATCGCCGAGTTGGCGAAAGCACTCGCCCACCCTGCCCGGGTGGCCATCGTGCAACACCTGCTCAAGACGGAGGCTTGCATCTGCGGCGATTTGGTGGATGCACTGCCGCTGTCACAAAGCACCGTTTCGCAGCATTTGAAGGCAATGAAATCTGCCGGAATTATCACTGGAAGCGTGGAGCCGCCCAAGGTTTGTTACTGCTTGAATGTGGAAGTTTTGAAGGAATTTCGGGCAGCATTCGGGGACATGTTCAGCAGTTGTTGTTGAAATTGAACCCTATTTTTTTGGCTAAAACCATCGCAATATTGCGATGGAAAGCATATTCAATCACCTTTTAACTATTTGTGCTATGCTACAATTTATTTCATTTTTGCGCATCGCTGCCGAGGGCGGCGGATGCTGTGGTACCGGTTGCGGAAGCGGCTGTTGCTAACAATTTGTGGCGGTGTTTCCAAAAGGAAGCACCGCCCAATTTTTCATCACAAATCAAAAAATATCGAAAAATGAATACCAGTGAATTTCTAAATTTACTCAAAAGCCACCCAGACAAAGAACTGATTTTTGAGTACCGGCAAGGCTTTTTCGTCCCAATGGCCTACCATATCACCGAGGTAAAAAACCTGCACATTGAAGCCGTGGACTGCGGTGGCAGGCCCAGCGAAGACTTCCAAACTGTGGTGCAGCTCTGGGTCTCCGGCGACGAGCAAACCGAGCGGCATCTATCCACGGACAAGGCACTTAAAATCTTCGACATTGTGCGCAAAATGAAGCCCATGCGTGGCACTGCTGACATCCTGTTCGAGTGGGGCGACCAATACCTGCCTACCTCCAACTACCGTGTCAATGACGTGGAAGCCACTGACAATCAGCTTGTTGTGAAAATGTTCGTGCCACCCACCGTCTGCAAGCCCAAGCTGGAATTGGAACTCGCAGGGTGTTCTACCGTTGGCTGCTGCTAATGAAACTGACCATCGAACCTTTGCTGGAGGCCCACTACCCTGCCGTTCGGCGTATTTACGAAGAAGGCCTGGCCACGGGCATCGCCACGTTTGAAACCGCCTCCATTGACTGGCAGGCTTGGGACGAAAAGTACCTCCCGGCCTGCCGGTTGGTGGCAATGTTGGATGACAAAGTGGCTGGCTGGGCAGCGCTCACGCCCTACTCAAAGCGAGAAGTGTACCGTGGCGTGGGGGAGGTGGCGATTTATGTTGGTGAAAAATATCGGGGCCAGGGCATCGGAAAATCATTGCTGACCCACCTGTTGGAAGTGGCTGAAAAAGAAGGGCTTTGGACCTTGCAGGCATTGATTTTTGCAGAAAACAAACCCAGCATTCAACTACACGAACAGGCGGGTTTCCGAACCGTCGGCATTCGGGAACGCATTGCGAAGCGAGACGGCATTTGGCATGACAATGTACTGATGGAGCGGCGAATTGATAAATGATTGGAATGTCTGGCGGTTTATGACAAAACGATTACGCAAGTACAGCTTCCAAATCAGGGCAAAACGGGCATGGTTGCTATCTTTGCAGAAAATTCAAAAAATGAAGAAACTCATCCTGTTCGCTTTTGCCATCGCTGTTTTTGCCCTGGCTTGCCACAACTCCAAAAAAGCTGGCAATCAACAAAAAACATCGTACAATCCTGCGACTGACACCCTGCGCCTTCCCGGCGAAAACCATATCCGCAACATCCGCCAATTAACTTTCGGCGGCGACAATGCCGAGGCATATTGGAGCTTCGACAACAAATTGCTCGCCTTTCAGGCTTCCAACGAAAAATGGGGCACTGCCTGCGACCAGATCTTTTACATGCCAATTTCCACTGGAACCAATGGCGGCCAGAAACCACAGCTCATCAGCACCGGAAAGGGCAAAACAACCTGCTCCTATTTCATGCCTGGCGACAAAACAATCCTGTTCGCCAGTACCCACGAGAGCGGTGACGAATGCCCCGAGGCACCTCGCAGCCTTGGTGGCAAATACGTCTGGGCAATTCACAAAGAATTCGATATTTATGTTGCTGATTTAAAAGGAAATATCGTCAAAAAACTCACTGACGCACCGGGCTACGATGCAGAAGGAACCGTGTCGCCTGACGGCAAAAAAATCGTGTTTACCAGCACCCGCTCTGGCGATTTGGAGCTTTGGACGATGAATATTGACGGCTCCGACCAGCGCCAAGTGACTACTGGCCTCGGCTACGACGGCGGTGCATTTTTCACCCCGGACAGCAAACAACTCGTATTCCGGTCTAGCCGCCCGAAGACTGACGAAGAAGTGAAAACTTACAAAGACCTGCTTACTCAGGGCCTCGTGCAGCCGACCGCACTCGAAATCTACACCTGCAACGTGGATGGTACAAATCTTCGCCAAATCACCAAACTAGGCAAGGCAAACTGGGCGCCGTACATGCACCCATCAGGCAAAAAAGTCTTGTTCGCCACCAATCACCACAGCCAAAGCGGCAGGCAATTCAACATTTTTTCTGTCAACCTCGACGGCTCTGGACTGGAGCAAATCACCTTTGACGAGGGCTTTGATTCCTTCCTGATGTTCTCGCCTGACGGCAAGAAAGTTGCCTTTTCCAGCAACCGCTTCAACGGCGGAACCCACGACACGAACGTGTTTGTGGCGGACTGGGTAGAATAATTTTACCGGTTTTACAAAAAAAGAGGCGCAAAGTCGCAGCGTATTGTTTTGAACGCTGCGTCTTTGCGCCTCTCTGTTTATTATTAATTTGGTTTGCCGTAGGCGAACACAAATTAGCGAAGCAAGCTTATTTTTTTATTTGCCCAGCTCCTCTTCGTTGACGAAATCATCTGGGGATGCATCTGTATCGCCATCAGTTGGCGGTATCTCGTCAACTGTTAGAACAACGTCAACTGACGGTGCATCTTTGGCTGGTGGCGGACTGGCTGGATTTACCACGACCTTGTGTTTCTCCAAAAAGCTCTGCATGGCATTCTGAATTTCGTTGGCCATTTCTGCCTGCTCTTTCTGACGAGACACCTCTGCCCAGCGGTTGTTTTGGTTGGCCATCAGAACTTCAACGTTTCCAACTAGCTTCGAAAAAGCGGGCTCCCCATCCAATCCGGCGTAATCCCCACCCTTTCCAAGAAAATAAGAAAACTCCTGCTTGAGCTGCTCCGCTGTCACTCGATAATCAAGGTACAGCTCCTGGCTTTTCATCAGCGAATTGAACCCTTCAAGCACAGCGATGATGACACCTGCCGAACCCACCACCAGTTTTACCACCAAATCAATGGCTTCGTTCGTTGATTCGCTGTTGCTGAGATTGAGCCCGACAAGCCCAATGAGAAATGGAATGGACGCCGAAAGGCAAATGATAATCTTGCGGTATTTTTCCCATTTCCGCTTGAAATAGCTGCTCTTCTTATCGTACCAAATCAGTTGGTCGCCCAAACGATTGATGATATAATTGCTAAAATAGCTCGGTGCAGCTGGATTGTCTTTCAGAAAATCACGCAACATCTGAATCGGGTCGTAAACAGCCTGCGTGGAGGGGGTCTGGGAATCGTGTGCTAAAGTTGTATTTGCCATGTCATTGATTTTTATCGTCGCAATATAGCGTTCATCAGAATATTCTTTCTCATTCTTCGAAATGAACGAGCGTATAATTTATGTTTAACCTAAAAACTGACGCTGACACCATTGAGATTGCACCCGTCACTGCGCATTAGTTTCGGCTTTTCGGCATTAACGGTTAAGTTTGGCCGAATAAAATGAGCGCCTCCGGCAAAATGACGCAGCACTTTACCGGGAGTCTCCCTTAAAACGCAAAAAAAAGACACCAACCATCGAGCCTACCAAGTCATCCACCATCCTCACGCCAGCCGTTGTCCAGATGTTCTGGGCAGTGTTTTTCTTTGCCGTGATGAACGTCTGCGCCAAGGGGTTGGATGGATTTCCAGCAATGGAAATAGTGTTTTTCCGGTGCGTGGTGTCCATCCTGCTGAGTTTTTTCTGGTTGCGAAAAGTCTCCGTATCGTGGCAAGGCAGCCATACGCTCCAACTGATAGGGCGAGGCCTGGCAGGCACTACGGCACTTTATTTTTTCTTCCTCACTATCCAGAAAATGCCGCTGGCATCAGCAGTAACGATTGGCTACACCTCCCCCATTTTCACCGCAATTCTTGCTGTACTTTTTCTGAAAGAAAAAATGCAACCTGTTCAGTGGCTCTTTTTTGGCCTTTCCTTCCTCGGAGTGGCTGCGCTCAAAGGTTTTGACGACCGGGTTTCATGGGCGTTTTTGGGTCTAGGTTTGTTGGCCGCTGCCATGTCCGGTGTGGCCTATGTGCTGGTTCGTAGCCTCTCGGGAAAGGAGCACCCGCTGGTCATCGTCTTCTACTTCCAATTGGTGGGCACGGTAGTCGGTGGTGGCTTCACGCTCTTCGATTTCAAGATGCCACAGGGCTGGGACTGGCTGCTTTTGTTGGCGGTGGGGCTGTGCGCCCACTTTGGGCAAGTGAACTTGACGAGGGCAATTCAGGGGGAAAAAGTGGGCGTCATTTCGAGCCTCAATTTCTTGGGCGCCATCTACGCCACCGGATTTGGCTGGCTCTTTTTCCACGAACATCTTTCCTTCGGCAACCTTTTGGCTATACTTTTGGTCATCGCCGGTGTTTTGCTAAACATCTGGTCGAATGCCCGTGGAGGCACTGGCATCCGACGGTGGGTCGCCAATTTGATGTCGAAATAAATAATTAAGCAATGAGCAAGAACAAAAAGCCCGACCAGTTTGGCTTCGTCTTCTCCACCAATCCAGCGTTCAATTTCGAACCGGAAGAACCGGAGCAGGTCGAGCATTTGCCAAACAGCAAACAACCACTCAAAATTTGGCTCGACCGGAAGCAACGGAAAGGCAAGGATGTAACGCTAATCACCGGTTTTGAAGGAAGTGACGATGACTTGGACGCACTGGCCAAAGCTCTAAAAACCAAGTGTGGCGTGGGCGGCGCTGCCAAGGAAGGCGAGATATTGCTGCAAGGCGACCACCGGGACAAAGTGCTGGCCTACTTGCTTGAACAAGGCTACTCGAAATCGAAAAAAGCAGGAGGGAGTTGAAGTCTTGCAGTCTTGCAGTCCGGCAGTCCGGCAGTCTTGCAGTCCGACGGTATGCTGTCTATCTCTGCTACTTCAACCAATACCTCCTTCAAACTCTCTGTCGGACTACCAGATTTTCAGACTGAAGGACTGCTGGACTAAGGACTGCCGGACTGAAGGACTAAGGACTAAAAACCCCTTCTCCCTCCAATCATCCGGTCTTTTTTGTTCAAGTCCTTTTTTGTTTGAACGGCTTCGTACCCTTTTTCCGTCAAGATATTTGTGGACCTAGGCACATGGAATTCGTTGGTTTCAAGGAATACCCATCCGCCGGGATTCAAATGCGTGCGGCCAAAATCTGCGATTTTTTTTACAAACCGCTGCGCATCGTTGGTGCCTGAAAACAGGGCGAGGTGCGGCTCGAAGTTGATGACGTTTTTTGGTAAAATAGGCCGCTCATCCTCCGTGATATAAGGCGGGTTGCTCACGATTAAGTCGAACATTGGCAGGGTTTCCCACACTTTTTCATCCAAAATATCCAACTGGCGAAAATGCACTTCGACGTTGTGAAAAGCAGCGTTTTCACGGGCTATCTCAAGTGCTGTCGTGCTGACATCGAGGGAATGGACTTCGAGGTCTGGCCGTTTTTTTTTGATGGTGATTGGAATACAGCCACTGCCAGTTCCGATGTCGAGGACGGTGCGAACGGCGGGGTTTGCCTTGGCAGTTTCGAGCACCCAATGCACACATTCTTCCGTTTCCTGTCGGGGGATAAGCACCGCTGGTGTGACCTTGAAACGCAGCCCGTAAAACATACCCAGCCCCATCACGTACTGCACCGGCTCATCAGCCAAAAGGCGCTTGATTATTGCATTCAAGGCTGTGATTTGGTCGTTGCTGAGTCTTATTTCTTTTGAAATCTGGCTTGGGTGAATACCAAAAGCATCCTCCAACACGATGGAGGCAATGCTGACGGACTCGCCCGGGTCATAAATTTCCAGCAGGGGTTCGATGATATGGTTGAGGGCTTGCGTTGAGGTCATTGTTGGTCAAGAATTGCGGGGTTGGTGATAAATTTTCGGCAAAAATGACAATTCTTCCATCTTTGTGTTAGCAATTTATTGTCCCGGGTATTAAAACTGTTTCCAAATTCACTCGTAAAAATCAAGATCAAACGCATGATACCACTCGTTTTTGCCACCGGCAACCCAAACAAAATAAAGGAAGTAAACGCACTGCTCGAAGGAAAGCTCGAAGTGCGGGGTTTGGCTGATATCGGTTGTCCAGAGGACTTACCGGAAACCAGCCCAACCATTCCCGGCAATGCGCTCCAAAAAGCCCGGTATGTCTTCGAAAACTACGGCGTGGACTGCTTCGCCGAAGATACTGGACTGGAAATAGCGGCACTCAACGGTGAGCCGGGTGTGTACTCTGCCCGCTACGCAGGTGAGTCAAAATCCTCTGAGGCCAACATGCAACTGGTGCTAAAAAAGCTGGAAAATGAGCCAAACCGAAAGGCCCGTTTTCACACTGTCGTTGCATTGATAATTGGTGGAAAAGAACACCTGTTTGAAGGCATTGCCGAAGGAACCATCCGCCACGAAAAATCGGGAGAAGGTGGTTTTGGGTACGACCCAATTTTTCAGCCGGACGGTTTTGGAGCCACTTTTGCGGAATTATCGGCGACGGACAAGAACGCCATCAGCCACAGAGGCAAGGCAGTAAAAAAACTAATTGATTTTTTGAATAGTTTAAGTCGTTGAATATCAACGATGAAAAACCTATTTTTGCAAACTTTACCTGTTCTTCACACAGAATCAACAGCCTAGGACAATGAACTCAGAAAATTTTCACGAGTACGTCAAGAATCCTTCGATGCTGCATCAGGTCAGCTATCAGGAGCTCAAGAGCCTGGTGCTGCAGTATCCCTATTCGCCAAACCTTCGCTATTTGCTGCTGCTCAAAAGTCTTTTTGACCAAACAAAAGACTACGACCGCAATTTGACCTTGGCCTCATTGAGCAGCCCCGACCGCAAAAAGCTGCGCCAACTCGTGAAGCAGTACACCCGCCTTCGGAAATTGCAGGAAAACTACGCCTTGAACGAGGATTTTTTGGAGCTGAAAGACCTCTCGTCGCTTGAAAATTTGATGCAGGCGATGGACGAAGCAGAACAAGCCGCACCAGCCGGCGGGGTGAGCAAGGCAGAACAAATCGCTACGCCACAACCTAGCAATTCGGTGCCTGAGAAAGCAATTAACGATGAAAATGACCTGAGTTTTCTGGAAGACATGCCGGAGACCGATGAGCCGCACGAAGCCGTGCCAGATGTGCCGGCCCCAGCCGCTAGCAATTTAGCTTCGCAAACATCGGAACCCGACCTACCTGAGCCAATTGCGGAAGCGGAAACTGAGCTTACACTGGAAGATATCTTGGAAAACGAGGCCTTGGAGCCCGCTGGATTGGCAGAATTTGAACCAGAAATTGTGGAGCCAGACGCAGCCGAACCAGTAGAACTGGAGACCGCTGAAGAAATAAACCTGGAGATAGAAAACGCCGAACCTGCCGCCCCTGAAATTGCGGAGCAACAACCAACAGCACCACAAACAGCACGGGGAATTCCGCTGGAAATTACAAACCAATCCGAAGAACCCGCTCAGCCGCTGCCAAAATCTTCGTTCAACAGCTGGTTGCGGCAGTTCAACCCACCGCAAGTTGGCGTGCTCGCTGCTGACCTGAAGGATATTTCGCTGAACAACCGGCCACAACACCCCACCGAGCAAGAAGAAGGGGACGATGCGAAACACATTGCCGACCAAAGCGTTGAAGAGGATGAAGAAATCGTGAGCGAAACGCTGGCCGTGCTGCTCGAAAAGCAGAAACTTTTTGGCAAAGCAATTTCAATGTACAAGCGGCTGAGTTTGCAATATCCCGAAAAAAGCAGTTTATTTGCGGCCAAAATTGAGGAACTGAGTAAGAAAAAGTGAGTTTTTAGGCAGCTTTATTTGACCAAATTCGCCTTTAACGACCTCAGTATCAACATTTTAGACACCAATAGCTTTCAAATTAATAAAATAGACAACGATGATAGCAGTATCCATTTTAACGACAATTATTGCCCTGTTGCTGATTGGCGCCGTACTTATCCAAAACCCAAAAGGTGGCGGTGTGGATTCCACTTTTGGTGGCGGACAAGCCAACCAGATGTTCGGGGTAGCGAAATCAGCCGACATGATTGAGAAAATCACTTGGGGTTTGGCCATAGCACTAATTATTCTCTGCGTAGCTACTACCTTCCTAATAGGTGGCAGCACTGTTGGCCCAATTATCCAGACTGGCGGATAATCTCCTTCGGCAACAACTGGATAATCAGTTAAAAGAATTGATTGTCAATCACTTAGGTTATTGATTTTGAAATACTTGCTGACTATCCTCCATAAAAATAGCTCCGTGCTGCCAGCCAGTCGGAGCTATTTTTTTGCCCAAATTTTACTTTTCCAAATTCCAAATTCATGAAAATTGCAGCCATCGTGCCCATGCGGCACAACAGTGAGCGGGTAGTCGGAAAAAATTATCGAGACTTTGGGGGCAAACCCCTCTACCACCACGTGGTGGAAAGCCTGCTCGCCTGCTCGGCCATCAGCCAGGTGGTCATTGACACGGACAGCCCAATTATTTTGGAGGATGCGGCCAAGCATTTCCCGACGGTCACGTTGTTGGAGCGCCCAGCGCACCTGCAGGCTGGCGACATCCCGATGAACGACGTGCTGCTGAACACCATCAATCAGCTCGACGCCGATTTTTTCCTGCAAACGCATAGCACCAACCCGCTGCTCACCGCTGAGTCCGTGAAGCGTGGTGTGAATATTTTCCTAAAAAACTACCCGATTTACGACTCGCTGTTCAGTGTGACGAGGCTCCAGACCCGCCTCTGGGACGAACTCGCCCGTGCCGTGAACCACAACCCGAACATCCTGCTGCGCACGCAGGACTTGCCGCCGATTTACGAAGAGAACTCCTGCCTGTATATTTTTTCAAAAGCCATTTTGGAACGCAAACACAACCGCATCGGCGACCGGCCCTACCTCCTCGAAATCTCGAAGGAAGAGGCACAGGACATTGACGTGGAGATTGAGTTTCGGATAGCGGAGTTTTTGATGAAGGCGAGGATGGGGCAGTAAACGACTCTAATGCTGCTTATTGGAATGAAATTAAGGTGGGAATGAGGTTGGTGGGAATGGCAGGCAACGGAAAAGTATTTATGAAGAAGGGGAATTAAAAGTACAAAAGTTTAATTTACTACAAAAGCCAGTTAAAAGCACCTTAGTTCAAATTACGCACTTTTGCCCCTTTTTCATAAATACTATGTTGTGCGTAATTTTTCTTCATTTGTATTGCTTTTTATAAAATATTGAACAAAACCACTTAGTGTGCCTATAATTACTCCTATAAATAACGTGTAACCTAAATCAGGTTGCATAATAGGCATTACGAATAAAGGTATTTCAGCAAAATGAGGCACTATAAACAACCAAATAAAAGCAACAAAAAGGTTAAGAAATAGACTGAAAACAACTTTCTTATTTTTTGAATAATGAAATACAAATTTTTGTTTCCTCCACTTGTTTAAACGCAACAAAAATTCTATAAAACTCCACAAAAATAATCCCAAAATTGCATACCTAAAATACATTTCGTAAGGAATATAGGCTACTTTTTCTTGCTTATTTAATCTAATAATTACGCCATCCATTAAATTACGAACTGCATAAAAACTATTTATGTTAGTTAAAATCACTATTCCGTAGTTTTGGTTTGGTAAGATGTTAATTGCACTGCTGTAATTTCTTGTAAGCCCAGAGTGTCTAATAGAATGTAACCCATTCCAATCTCCAATAGAAAAACCCATTCCATAACGGTTTGAAAAAGGTGTTTGCATTTGCTGCAAGGTATTTTCTGCAAGCAAACTGTCATTTTCTATTTTTCCGTTTTTAAGTAAGATTTGCAAAAATTTAGATAAATCTTCTGTGTTGGAGGATATATCACCCGCTGAAATTCCATTGTCATTATAGTCAAAAGAATTTTTGATAGGATAGCCAAAAAGGTATTGATAACCATTTTTCAGTCCAAAATTTTGCGTTTCTTGATAAGTTGCAAAAGTATTTTTCATATCACAAGGGCTGAAAATATACTTATTTACATAATCTGCATATTTTAATCCACTTGCCTTTTGAATGATTTGTCCTAATAATTGATAGTTCAAATTGCAATAAATATGTTCTTTTCCTATTGCTATTTTATCTGCATTTAACGATAAAAGATAGTTTTTGTATGCACTTTCAATTTCTACTTGGTTTTGACTTTGGGGTGTAAAAAAACCTGCTTTTTTGGGCAAGCCACTTGTTTGATTTAGTAAATGCCTGACAGTAATTTTATTAGATATATCTTTATTGTTGGTTTCAAACCAAATAAGGTGTTTTTTCACAAGGTCATCTAAGTTTATTTTGTCCTGCTCAACCAATTGCATTACTGCAATGGCTGTAAAGGGTTTACTTACCGAGCCTATTAAATAGTTTCCTTTGCTCTTGTTTGTATCATTGCCAAGTTCTTTTATATATAGGATGCTATCTTTATTTGTGATAGCAATACTAATATTAGGAATGTGCCAAGTTTGCATCTGTTCCTCTAAGAAAATATCAATTTCTTTAAAGGTGTTTTGAGCAAAAAGGTTACAAATAGGAAATAAAAAGATGATGATTAGTATTTTTCGTTTCATTTCTTTGGTTTAAAATTACGCCCAACGGGCAGGGCTTTCCCGTCAAGCCGGGACAGGTCGTCCAGGTGTGGAATTAGCATTCCCCCGACGAATCGGGGCAGGCTGTCCGCCCGGAACCGCTGCCCGGCTTTTTGATAAAGTTAAATAGTAAGTACAAAAGCTGGGCGGCACCTGTCCCGATTTTTGTCGGGATTCGTCAAGCCCCCAACTGAAGTACAGAAAAGTTAATTCTGCTGATTGTTATTCCGTCAAGCCACACTTGCACTACCTGTCCCGCCAAAGCGGGAAAACCCAATGTTGGCTGCTGTACAACGAATTTCTTCTTTATTTAATTCCCATTATCTAATTTCTTTTGATTAGTGTTGAATGAAGGTGTTTTACCTTCCAATGTTTTTTTTGTTTCGCTAAAACTACTGTTTCTAGCCATAGTACTATTGTTTGTTTGCCGTCTTTGGTAATCGTTGAACTGAGTCTGTATGTTACCCATGCTATATTTTTATTTGTTTCGGTACTTATGAAATCGAAAGTATTACTACGTTTAAAATCAGTTGCCGTATTCATTGTAATTGCTTTATTTATCATGGTGTCTATAGTCCAAACCTGCCCATATTCGTAAAAAGTAATGTCGGCAGTGCAATGAGCTTTTAAATTTACCGAATCTCGATTTGATAAAGCTTCAAACATTTTTACAACTGCTTTTTGCACTTGCTGCTGCTCTTTTTTCATAAGCTGTTGCGCCTGCAAAAAAGTTGAAACAGAAATTGCAATAATTATAAGAGTTACTTTTTTCAATGTCATTGATTTATTTCTTGATTGTGCCAAAATCGTGAAGTGTCCAAATGTATAGCAGCCAACGTTTTGCAGCTACAAGAAGTTGGCGATTTCGGAGACGAAAACTGTCTGCCAGCACTGAACTTGATATGAAGCAGAAATGTTCAATTAACCACTGAACCGCCAATTTTTTGTAGGTGCTGTTAGCGGTAGTTATTCTATTCTTCTGTCCGTACATTCTCTATAATTTCTGCTACAAATGTCCCGCTTTTGTCCTTGTAAATTGATACTAAAAGATTTGCCCCGCCTTCTTGATAGCCTCTTTTTATTTTCAGCAAATATTTGTCGTCTTGCTTGTCAATGCTTAAAATTTCGTCATTCGCTCCATCGTCATCTTTAAGTTCAAAGTATGGATAGTCGCTTTCATAATTTTTATTCTTAATCATTTTTACAAGTCCTTCATATTTTGCTTTGTTGTCAGAGAAAACAACAGGCGTGTTAATTGAACAACCAGTTAAACCGTCATTGTCTGAAACACCAATGCCAAAATAAGTTGTCGCAATAAACGAAACTTCATTGTTGTCGATTTTTACAATTTTGTTTTGTGTGTGTTTAATTGGCTCATAAAGTTTCCGTCCGTCCACAAAACCCTCAATGTCTTGTGCTTTTATTTTAACGTATTTAAACTCTTGGCAATAGTCGTCAGTTGGTTTGGTTTTATGGTATTTGTCGCTTACTTCTGTAACCCGCACAAATTGCTCATTCAAATATGAAATGTCTTTGATTTCTTTAAAGTTTTCGTCTAAGAGTTTTATGTTGTCGCCAAGCAAAATTGCTTTCCCGTTGACTTTGTAAAATGTAACTTTATTGTCTGACGTGTCTTTGGTTACGCTTTCAACTTTGTCAGTGATTACGGAATTGGTCTTAGTCTCCTGTTGTCCGCAAGAAGTGAGTAAAGCAATACTTAATATTAGTGTCAGTCTATTCATGTTGTGTCGTCTGTTATAATTACCGCTAACGTTTTGCGGGTTTAAGAAGTTGGCGATTTCGGAGCACAAAACTGTCTGCCAGCAATGCACTTCATACGAAGCACAAATGTTCATTTAACCACTGAACCGCCAATTTCTTAAACCCGCTGTTAGCGGTTCGTTGTTCTTTTATTTCGTCTGTGTCCGTAGTCATTTGGTTAATTTATACCCTAAGTAACTTCCAAGAAATTTTGCTGTATTGGCAATAGCAAATATTAAAATGAAGTCAGACCATTTCACACCCGCTGCTGTAATTATGATAATGTCCAAGAGAACATAAATGAGCGGAAATAAAACTGCCAATTTGAATACATTCGGGTATTCTTTTTTCTTCCAATATCGTGCAACGAGGAAAAAAACAATGAACCCAAAAATGCCCGAGATATAAGGTGCAGAAACTTCTGCGTGTGCTTCATAAACACTGTTTTCTTGTCCGGGATTTATGAGATAAGAATACACTGCAACTTCAAGGAATGAAATAATAACTAAGGTTATCATAGTGAGTATTGCCAGTCCAATTAATTTTAAAATCACGTATTTTTTCATAGCTATTTTTTTAAGTTAGTTTCATAAATATTTATCCATTCTTTCGCACTCATTTTTTTCATTAGTTCGCCAATGAGTTTGTATGGAATGTCGTCCAGTTTTTTAAAACGAATACAACTTTTTCCCATATCAAGTTTTTGCTTAGTGTGTTTTGGATATTCCGTTACAAACCATTCCAATAATTTAGGGTCGGAATAAATACCCATATGGTAAAAATTAATGGAGTTTTTTTGCGAAGCAATTCCTGCGAATGGGAGTGGTTCGATTGGTTTACAATGGTAGCCCGCAGGATAAAGTGTATGCGGAACAACATAACCCAATCCACCATAACTAATAGCTGCTTCAAAACCTTTGGGTAGGCTTTTCACAATAACATCGTGTAATTTGTTAAAAGGTTCTGCCCTGTCCGTTGGAAGGTTTGTCAGAATTTCCTTTACTGTTATACCGTTTGCTTTCATATGATTGATATTAACGATGTTGGTCTAACAAAATTACATTGCCGTCAGGGTCAGTTAACATAAGGCTTGCAGGTCCTTGAGTTTTTTCGTCAGCTTCGCTTGTAAGTGTAAGTCCACTGCTTTTTAGTTGTTTCTGAATTTTACGAATGTCTTCAAAATTTTCTACATTACTTGCGTTCTCGTCCCAACCTGGATTAAAGGTCAGAATGTTGCCTTGAAACATTCCCTGAAAAAGTCCAATGAGTGCATTGTCGTTTTTCATAATGAGATAGTTTTGTTCCATACTTCCCGCAAAAGCGTTGAAACCTAATTTTTCATAAAACTCTTTTGATGTCTTTAAGTCTTTTACACTAAGACTGATTGAAAATGCTCCTAATTTCATATTGTTTTGTTTTTCTGTTTTAGTTATTACTCTGTTGTCGGTTGTTGATTTTTTCGCAAGAACTGTATTTAGATAAAATCCTATTGCAAATGAAGCAATAAGTCCTGCTATTGTTAAATATCCTTTTTTCATTTTAATGTTTTTAGTCATTTATTCATTATTCTGCTGTCGTTCGTTACAATGACCGCTAACGGTTTCGGGCTTGGCGAAGGTGGCGATTTTCACCACAAATGTTGATGCGGAGAACCAAGCTTTGATTAACCACAAATATGTCTGCGGAGCACTGAACCGCCACTTTTGCCAAACCCGTGTTACCAGCTGTGTTTTCTTCCGTGTAAGTCATTGTCGTTTCAAAATTTTATCTACTCTGTTTGTCAATGATAAATTTGCTTTAAATACAATGAATAGTCTGTCTATAAATAGTTTATTAATTGCCCATAAAAGCCCACCTAAAATAATAACAGCATATCGCATATTTTTGTCCTGATAGAAAAATGTGTCTTGAAAGAAGCTCTCAAGATTTACTTGTTCAGCAACCCAAAGCACGAAGTTCAAAATGAAACTCAAAATTGTCAACCAATTGTTTGTGTAAGTAGTGAGGAAGTAAAATATGATTTGTCCTAATACGATAAGAATGTATAAAACCGTCAAAAAGTGCCAGCCAATGTCTATTGGTAAAAATGTTGTCAAGTCAGTTAAAGCAGCAGTCGAAATTGCAAATGCTATTGCAAGTCCGAAATGTATTGAAGCTGTCTTAATAGTTTTCTGCATTTTTATTTGTCAGTAAATTTAGTTTTAAAGTTGAATTTCATAGATATAGCATACACCAGTTATTGTGTCACGAAAATATCTTGAACCTTGGTCGAAGTCGTCACCGCCACCATACCTTACTGAATTGTCTGTTGGTTTAAACCAATTTGGTGCGTCATTCGGAACAGTCCAACTGTCGGTGTCTTTGGAAATAGAATTTTGTTTAAGAAACTCGTCCCACCATTCATTTGTCGGTTTAAATTTCAAATACATAATATATTCTTTTGTGAAATGTGGCGATTGCCAATATTGTCCTTTTAGTAGTTCGAGGTCAGCAGGTGCTTCTGTCCCCGCCCAATATTTATAAGTGTCTTTCACGTCATAAGTTTTTGTTTCCATACAACTTGTCAATGCAAAGATTGTCAGCAGTAAAGTCATAAAAATATGCAGTCTTTTTGTATTCATTTTTGAAATTCTTTAATCGTTGTCTGTCGTGGTTTGTGGTCTGCTAACATAGCTGGTAACGTTTTCGGGCTTGGCGAAGGTGGCGATTTTCACCACTAATGTTGATGCGGAGAACCAATGTTTGATTAACCACAAAACTGTCTGCGGAGCACTGAACCGCCACTTTTGCCAAACCCGTGTTATGTGTAGCCTTTCTTGTCATTTCGTTGTCAACAAAGTTTTAAAGTCTGGCTCGTCAAATTGTAATTCTGTTTGTTTTTGTGTCGGGCAATGATTTACAATAATTGGAACACTTTTTATTTTGTCAGCAGCAATCATTAAGTAATATTTTTTGTCTGTCCCGTTTGTTATCTGTTCAAAAACTGCAATCCCTTTTTTAAGGTCAATTATATGAATAATAATTTTTCTGTTTTGGTCGTAAATACCAGTCAGTTTAAATTCATAAGTCTTGCTGTCAATTTTTTTCTGCTCGATAATTTTGTTTGCAACAGGTCCTTCGCCTGTCCAATCAATAAATGTCGTGTCATTTACGGATTGTTGAAAATGAAACAAAAAGTCACAAGGGTGATAAACATAAAGTTTGCCTTTGTATTGTTCCATTGTCACCCAATTTGCCCAAGGAATTATGGGCTTTGCTTTGGTTAATGTGAGTTTTTGTTCCTTTAAATAGTCAGTCGAATATTTATAACTGTCTTTGTCGAAATGCTGGAAATTAAAGTTCGATATACGGTCGTAAAATTTGCTGTCCTTATTGTTGTCAATAAAAATAGTTTGAAGTTCTCCGTCAACTGTGTCCTTAAAAATAAAAGTCGTATCCTTTCCAACACTCTGTCCGAAGAGTTGAAAAGTTGTTCCAATTATCAGTATGGTCAATATGTTTCGTAGTGTCGTCATAAGGTTACACATAACGAGTTGCAGCTACCCGAAGGGCGGGACTTTTACCACAAAACTTGATTTGAAAAACTAATGTTTGTGTTACCACAAAACTGTCTTTGGAACACGAAACCTCGCCTTTTGGGTAGGTGCTGTTACAAGCTGGCCTTCTGTTCACCGAGTAGTTGAAACGCTTTCCTGGCAACGATTTTGGTGTCTGCATTGCAACTGATATTTGTCTGTCGTTGGGTTGTGCGGTTGCGTATTTTTTATTTTCAGAAGGGGAGGAGATTTTTTTTAATTCAATTTTGTCTGGGTGGGAAAGGTGGAAGCTCTTTTGCAAGCTTTGGTCTGTGCTTGGGCTTGTGCGGCTTGCAAATGTGCTTACACCTGTGCGAGGACTGTTTTTAGTTGATGCTATTCTCATAAAACAAATTTGCCTGTTAAGTATGATTCGCAATTTGGGTCATTCATTATAAACTCGTCAAAAGTTTTCATGTGGATTCCGTTGTTCCATTTTTTATACTCACTAAAATCATCCAAAATATCTTCTTTGAATTGTTCAAATGTGTCGCCTTTCTTTTTGCACCGCAAAGAATGTTTTGAGATAATTCTTTCTTTCCATTGATAACTGTCGTCTGCAATTTTGGATTTATACCTGCTTTCAATATTGTAAATTTCCATCCACCTTTCTTTTCGCTTTATGTTTTGTGCAGGGATACAATCAATTGAAAGTGTCCAACTATTAATGTTGCTTAAATCGGTGTTCGCTGAATTAATTTTCAGAACAATTTCATGGTCGGGAAAGGTTGTTGAATAAGGATAGTATAATTCCTCTTGAACTTGTGGATTTGATTTTGGAACAAAAGGAATGTCCTTTTGCCCTTTGTTGCCGCCTTTGTTGCAGTAATCACATATTGGAGCAAGATTGTTAAAGTTGATGCTGCAAAACGGATAATCTCCTTTTGAAATATAATGGTCGTATTCATTTTTAGAATTGTCATGCACTGTCAAAAGATTTTCCATTCCGCAAAATGAACAAACTGAATATTTGTTCGCCTCTCTGAATTTTACAAAGTGAGCTTTCAGATTTTCACATTTGTCTTTTATTGTTTGATACCCTGTTTTACTGGTAAGCATTGAATACAATACACCATTAGAATCATACAAACCTTTTAGCGGTGCAATTGTCGCTACTGGAAGTTCTGTGAACTTAATAGGCTTAACAGTTTTATTGCAAACTCCTTCAACATCATTGTTGTTCTTGTATGCCTCTTGAACAATTTGTTTTTCGTTTGGCTGTAAACCCATGTAAGCATTAAATACGGCTAACAAACGATTATCAATTTGCTCGGTGTATGCATCAATGATTAGTTGAAAGTCCGCATGAATGTGATGTGCACGGTCGTATGTAGGATTCACTTCTGCAAACAACTGTGTAAAGAAGTGATGCAAATATTTATGCAAGTTCTCAATCGGATGGGGTGATATGGATTTATAGAAGTAAAGCATTATTTTTTCTTTTCAATTCCTTCTTTGATTGCTTTTAATTTGCTGAACAAGTCAAACTTCTCAACTGAATCGCCAAACTCCGTATTCAATCTGTCAACTACTTTTCTAAGTTGGTCAAGGTCTGTGATGTTGTCTAACATTTCTTTCAACTCTTTCTTTGCCATATCAGAAATGGTTTCTTCTTTCTCAAATATTTCGTCAAGGATTATTGAAATGGAAGCACCATACATTTGAATTTTCGGGTTGTCAAAATCAATCATTCCCTTGTCTTTGACAAAGCGATAAACATCTTCGCTTGATGAATCAGAAATTACAAAAGGCGAATGAGTTGTAATTATTATTTCTTGCTTCCTTACTTTTTCAATGTTGCCGTCTTTATTAAAAGAAATTGCAGCCATGTGGTTAAGCATTTTAATTAGTTTGGCTCTCCATTTCGGATTAAAATGTGTGTCGGGTTCGTCAATCAAAAACAAACATCCTTCTTGCTCCATCATTAAAACAGTTCCTACCACTTCATTGAACTGGTGTTCACCGTCTGAAAGTGCTTTGTAGTAAATGTTTTTTGGTTTGCCTTCGTCAATTTTTTTACTGATATATATTTTTTCAATTCTGAATACAAGCCGTGAAGGTTCGGGCTTTGGCATTTCATCTGAAAAATTATAGGATTTGTGAACTTGAAGCATCAAGTCCCTGGTTGGCTTATCAACCAAATACAAATTGAAAATTTCTAACTCGTAAAATAATTTGAAAAGAGTAAACGCATTTGTAAAGTGATATTCAAAAGCATTTTTTGTTTCATCATTTATGAGATAGTCAAGTATGAGAAGTTTTTTTTCGCCAACCGTTTTTTCTATCCAACAAGTAGAACACAACTTTAATTTTTCAAGATTGTCAGCAAGTTTTTCATTTACTGGAATTACTTTCTTGTAAAGGTCATCAGTGTTTAAAGTAATGCGGAACGACTGCAAATCGTTTAGTTGCAAAACATCTTTTAAAAGTGCTGCTTTCTTTTTATCCGCTAACAAAATGTTTGCAACAAAAATTGAAAAGTTGGTGCTGTAATCAAGAAAAAACAAACGGTGGTTTTCTGCTAACTCTACATCCAACTTCTTTTTGTCTTCAAAAGTTTTAAAGTAGTGATACTTCAATTTGTAATAAGGATTACTAAGTAATTCGTTTTGTCCCGATGTGTAGGCAATAACTTTTGTAGGCAAAACCTCTTGTGTGTTGTCAGTCACATTTCTTGGTTCTTTAATTTCATCTTGTCGGATAAAATTGTATTCTGCTGCTGCTCCCTGTGGTTTAACTATTCTTATGTGAGCATATCCATCTTTCAATAATTGATTTGAAACTTTCTCAACTTCGGCTGATTCCAAAGCATCAATTTCACGGTAATAGTTTTTTTCAAATTCTTGTCTTGTGTATTTGGTAAGTGGCAAATTATTCTTGATGTATGTTTCAACTACTTCCTGAAAATCTTTCGCAAATATTTTTTTGATGTCCTCTTTTGTTTTTGGTAAGTAGTATTCAATTTCAAAACCAAACTCTTTGTTTTCTTTTTCTGATTGTGGAACAGTTTCCAAATGACAAATTTCAAGGAAATAAAAAATCTCCGAAAAGAGTTCTAAGAAATTTGATTTGCCGCTTCCGTTTAATCCTGCAAAGATTTTTGTTGAAAGACGGTCTTCACGAAACGAATGTTTGAACTTATACAGTTTGTTTTCTGTCAAGCTGCGAAAATTCTTGCCTAATATTTTTACACTTATTAATCTCATTGTTCTACTGTGAAATATATGCCTGAACGCTCTTGGGCTGTTCTGTCTTTTAAAAGTTTAAAATCTTCTTTGTGTAGAATCAATTGAAAGTTTTCTTTCTCTGCGTTGTAAAAAACTTGTTTGAGTTTTAAAAACAAATTGGTTTTTCTTGCTTGTTCTTCATCCATTAAAACATTTGTAATTGCAGTATGCAAAAATGCTTTTACATCTTCTGCATCATTCAACTTTGGATTTACTTTCATTTCCTCTGATGAATAATATTTTACGGTGTCTGCAAGTTTTTCTTTTTTGATAAAGTTCATTAGCATTTCAAAATTGAAATGCTTGTTTTCATATCTGTCTTTAATTTGATTTGCCAACCATTCCCATTTTATTTCCGCTTCTCCACCTCCGTAAAATTTATGTGGTTTAACTGGATGCAATTCTTGCCACTGTTTATAAAACAATTTCCCTTGCTTCTTTGCAGTTGCTTCGTCAACTTCAAAAGGGTCGCCATATCTTTTGTCTTCGGGTTCTTCTTTTTTTGCTTCTACTGATATTTCTTCTGTGTCAATCCTTTTTGGTTCTGTTCTGTCGTTGTCGGTGCTTTCGTATTCTACATCATGCTTTAAAATCAACTTACTTAAATCCAATTCACCTTTAAATGCTTTCTGACTTAAAGAACCATACAAGTTTTCCAACTCAATCAAACTGTTCTTGAATTGTGTTTTTAGTATTTCCGATTTCTCTACAATTTCAGAAAAGGTTTTTTGCAACTCAATTGGTGGAACTGGAATATCAATATTTTTGATTTGCCCTAAACTTAAAAACTGTTGTGCTCCACCTGATGAATTCATTTCTAAAATTCTGTTTCTTCTGCTCGGTAGATTTAAAAGATGCTCTAAGTATCTTGATGTAATTAGTGATTGATTTAATTTCAGCAGTGCTACATTTTTCATGCTGAACTCAAAACTCACATTGTTCATTGCAGCCGTTCCAAGATTTACTCCAATGTTTGTATAAAGTATATCGCCAAATTCAGGGTTACACCTTCTGTAAATTTCCTTATGAACTTCTTCTGTTACATAATCTGAATTTTCAAAATCAATGAAGGAAGGTCGGATATGTTTGCCTGTGATAAATTTAATTCCTTGCTTTAATCTAATAGGGGTGTCATGTGTTCCATCAGTAATTTTTGTGCAAAGTGTTTCAAGTTTTTTAGAATAAGATTTGCTGAAAAACTTTGAGAACATTTTCAAAAATGTGCTTTTCAAAAAATCATCAATTAAAATAATACTGTCTTGTCGTTGTTTAATTGATGATTCAGCTTTATCTAAAATTGAAGCGATTTTTAATTGGTCTTGAATTTCAGGAAGGTTGAACGATAATTTTTCTAAGTTGCCTCTTGATATTCTTTGTCGTGTTGTTCCAGTGATATACTTGTTAATCTTGTTTCTGAAATCATAACTGTTAATTAAAAATTTTAGCCAATGGGGATTTGCAATGTTTGAATCAGGTCTTACAATGCAAACATCTACCACTGTAACGCAAGGCATATTAAGCCCAGGGAAAATGCAAGCCCTCCCCAAAGGGTCAGGCATTCTTGCTATCAATAAATCACCTTGTTTTAAATAAGTGCATTTTAATTCTTTGGCTTTTTCAGAAGTCAAAAACCTATTTGACTTATTTATAAAAACACCATCTCCAATATCTGCTAATTGAATTAAGCGAACATCACCATTTACATCTTGGTCTTTGCTTTCAACCCAATCACCATCTATGAACACACCCGTTTCTCCAATGATTTTGCTAAGTGTTACTTCTTTCATTGAGGAATAATTGCTTTAAGTTCTCGTAAGGTTTGTGAAATATTTGCCTCAATAATTTCTAAGTTTTCAAAAATTATTCCAGGTTTTTCATAATACTCCTCTGCATAAACTTCTTCTCTGTATTTACTCAAACTTAAATCATAATCGTTTTCAATTATTTCATTCTTGGGGATTGTAAATTGTTGCTCCTTTCTGTCCCTGTTTTTGTTCTTCTTTTTGAACTCCTGAATTATAAAATGCAAATCTCCATAGTCACGGGTGTTGTCAGGTTTGTAAAGCGGTTTGCGATTATCGTCTAAACTCCTTCCATCACTTTTCATTTCATAAAACCAAACATCATTTGTTTCTCCACCTTTTGTAAAAATTAAAATTGCAGTTGCCACACCTGCATACGGTTTGAATACTCCGCTTGGCATACTGATAACCGCTTTCAGTTCGCATTTGTCAATTAAAATTTTCCTTATGTCTTTAAATGCGTTTCCACTTCCGAACAAAACTCCTTGTGGAACTACAACACCTGCTGTTCCTCCCATGCGTAGCATTTTGTAAATGCGTTCAACAAAAAGTATTTCCGATTTTGTTGTAGCAATTGTAAAACTTTCGTTCAAGTCGCCTTTGTCAATGCTTCCTGTAAATGGTGGGTTTGCAATTACAATATCATAAGCGTTGTCCTCATTGTAGTTTTTACTTAGTGTGTCTTTGTAGTCAATCTTTGGCTGCGTAATACCGTGCATCATCAAATTCATTAACCCAATTCGTATCATTGTCGGGTCAATGTCAAAGCCAAAAAATGTTTCTTCGTTCAACATTTTTTTTGCGGTGCCGTCAACCAACTTGTCGGCTAAAGTTCCTCTGATAAAACCGTTATTATCTTCTTTCTTGTAGCTGTCGCTTGTGAATTGCGTTATCAGATACTTGTATGCACCTAAAAGAAAACCAGCTGTTCCGCTTGCAGGGTCTGCAATTCTGTTTCCTAATTGCGGTGCAACTAATTCAACAATCAATTCAATTACATGTGTTGGCGTTCTGAACTGTCCGTTCTTTCCAGAACTTCTTAATTCATCCAATAAATATTCATAAAAATCTCCTTGTGCATCAATGAACCTATCTTCTTTTTCTAACTCGGAAAATATTTCATCAATCGTTTTGGTTGATTCGGTCAACATTCTTCCACTTGGAATTAAGAACGCTGCGTTTGCCATGTGCTTAGTGAAGAATGAATTTTCATCATCCAATTGTTTGATAAATGGAAATACTTTGCTCTGCACATGCAATAACATTTCCTCACTTGGCATTCGTGTGAAATAACTCCAACGCAAAGTTTCTTTTTGCACTGCGTTCTTTGGGTCTTTCTCGTCAACTCCTGGGGGGAAATATTCACCTGAAAAAATTGAAGTGTATTTCTCTTGGAGAAAATCTGCATTACTCACTTTGCGTTTATCAGTTTCATCCAACTGCTTCATAAAAAGCAGGTAGGTTATTTGCTCAATCGCATTGAGAGGATTTGAAATACCGCCACTCCAAAACTTGTCCCACAGTGCAGCAACTTTATTTTCTAATGATTTTGTAAGCATATCTCAATAATCGTTTTTAAATTTTTTATAGTTGTCGTTGTCTTTCCAAAAAGCGTAACACTCTTTCATTTTTTCAATCTCAAAACCTTTGTCGGCTTTTAATTCTTGCCACGGGTTGCCTAAAAGTTTTTCGCAAAGTTTGTAAAAGCCGTCTCCTTGCTCTCTATCTTTTGCTTGGTGAATTATAAGCGAACTTAAAAGTGGTCTGCCTTTTTCAAATTCATGTGCTGAAACTTCTCCTAACCATTCGCCAATTAAATCACGGTCTAAAACATTTTTAAAATTCAAACCTAACTGCAATTGGTCGTTGAGTGTTGAATAACTCCACGGTGTTTTTTGTCGGGCTAATTCAATTAGTTTGTCTCTTATTTCCCTTTTCATTATGCTGCTAATTTGTGAATGAAGGAAATAATTTCTTCAATCTCGGTGTTTGAAAACACACCACGAATACCGTCAGGATGAATTCTTGTGAAAGGTGCTGAAATCAAATCTCTTTTTTCTACATCACCTTTTTCAATCAGAAATGTTTGCAGCAGATTTAAAAAATCTAATTGACGGCTGTTAAGATAACTGTGTTCAACAATAAATATTTCAAAAGATTTTGAAACTGATTCGGGAAACGATTGGAGAATTTCAATTCTCAAAATATGTTTTACAAATTGAATCAACTCCGCTTTGCGGTGATTGTAAACTTTGCGAAGCAAATCAATTGTGATGTGTGGGTGTTCGTTGTGCAATGCTTCTGCAAGTTGTTCCGCTTCTGTTTGTGAAAGCGGTTTACCGTCTTTCAGTTTTTGCAGAAGTGGATTGGATGAAACTAAAGCATTTACTTTTTCTTCAACCAACTCTTTGTATCGTGCTATGCTTACGGCTTCGTGTTGAGGTCCAAACTCAACTCTCTCTTTGCT
Source organism: uncultured bacterium (assembly GCA_947085255.1). GTDB lineage: Bacteria > Bacteroidota > Bacteroidia > Sphingobacteriales > Sphingobacteriaceae > CAMTVQ01. Next base: position 25,130 of record CAMTVQ010000009.1, read on the forward strand.
GAAAAGCAAATCTTTCAAATTAAATTTTGCAGGTGCTAACGGAATAACAGAATCACGAAACTTCATTAGCGGTGAAAGTTTCTCAATTAATTCGTCAAACTTTTGTTCGGTAATGGTTGCCCAAAATTGATTGCTCTGTGCTTGGCGAATTATTTCTTCTTCTCTTGCAACAATGTTTACACTCAAAGGAAGTTCTCCAATTTCTTCAATGATACTGTCTTTGAGTGTTTCAAATTTTGGTTTCTCGTTTGATAAATGAGCCAACGAAACTTCAACAATATCTTTTTCAAATCGCATGGCTTTGAAGTCAGCGTTTGAAATGGTTCTTAAAAGTGGCTTTACGAAATTCCGTAGAAATTCAATTTTTTCATTGGTGAATTGCGTAAAGAAATTTTCATCTTCTAATCTTTGCAATTCATGTTGTGCATCTAAAATCACAACTGAATTTTTCGGAAGCATTTCAATTTGCAGTTTCAGTTTTGCAATTTCCTTTTTTGCAATTTCAGTTTCATTTTTATCAATCGCTTTTTCAATCTTGTCTAAACGCAAACCAAACAAACGAACTGGCAAAGGGATTTGCGGATTTAATTCTTTGCCTTTCGGATTGAGTTTGAAATAATCAAAGTTGTCCCAACAATCTAAAATGAGAAATGAATCTTTGTGAGTGCACCAAGGTTTTATTTTTTCTTGCTCCAACAATCTTGTTCCTCTGCCTATCATTTGCCAAAACTTTGTGTAGCTGTAAACTGGTTTTGCAAAAACAAGATTTGTCAATTCTCTTATGTCTATACCTGTATCAAGCATGTCCACACTCAACGCAACCCGTGGCATGTCGTTGTTCGTGAACTGGTCAAGCAAACCACCTTTACCGTAAACTCTTGGGTCTTCGCTTACAATCACCTTTGCTAATTCTCCTTTGTATTCGGGATAAAGCGAATCAAAGATTTCCTCCATTCGCCTTGCATGAGCTTTGCTTATGCAAAAGAAAATTGTTTTCCCTGGGAGAACTCCGTTTGCATCTTTGATTGATTCTTCCATAAACTCCCGAACTATCAAAGCATTTGTTCCCCGATTGATTACACTTTTTTCAATCTCTGTTCCTTCAAAATTTATTTCTGCAATTTCTTTTCCTTCAACAATTAATTTCTGTTGGTCTTCCAAAGAAATTGTTCGCTTGCTTATTCCTTCCTCTTGAAATTTGGTTTTGATTTTCATTACTTGAAAATCGCTTAGGTAAGGTGGAATGTGATTGACTGCTTCCTCATAAGAGTAGGCGAAAGTTGGAACTCCATCTTCGCACTCAAACAATTGAAAAGTGTTGTGGTCAATCACATCAGTTGGCGTTGCTGTCAAACCCAAAGTGATTGTGTTGAAGTAGTCAAGGATTTCTTGATAGGTGTTGTAAATACTTCTGTGGCTTTCGTCCACAATAATTAAATCAAAGAAGTGAGGCGATAAAGTTTTTACTTCATCACGAATGATGTTCAACATACTTGGGTATGTTGAAACATAAATTCGCCTGTCGGTTGCAATTTCTTTTTCGTATGGTTTTGGGTATCGTGGTTCGTTTGGCAAATATTCTTTGAACGCATCAAGCGTTTGGTTTTGCAAAGCAATTCTGTCAACTAAAAACAAAACCCTCTCTGCCCAACCTGCTCTCATAAGTGCATCCACTAAGGCAATGCACACACGTGTTTTACCCGTGCCTGTTGCCATTACCAAAAGAAAAGTTGATTTGCGTTTTTCAACTGCTTCCATCACGGCACGAATAGCTCGGATTTGATAATCACGTCCTGCAATCTTTGTATTGATGAGTTCACCTGCTAAACTCTTTCGTGCTTTACGAATGTATTGGTATCGTTCCAAATCATCACGGGTTGGAAACCCGTGAACTTTTTTCGGGGGGTAATTATCTAAGTCCCAAAAATAAATGTCGTGTCCATTTGTATAAAAGCAGAATGGGAGTTCTCCGCCATGTGTTGTCAGGATATTGTTACAGTATTGTTTTGCTTGCTCCCGTCCAATTGCTGCGTCAACAGAAGTTTTCTTTGCTTCAACAACAGCAAGCGGTTTGCCGTCCTTGCCTAACAAAACGTAGTCACTGAATTGATGTCCAGCGTATGGTGTCGGTGCTTCTTGAACAAGGTTCTTGTCAACGATGATGTCAAATTCTTCTACTACTTGAGAACGGTCGTCAACATTCCAACCTGCCTTTTTCAAGCGGGTATCTATGATTTCTTTACGTGTATGTTTTTCGTTCTTCAAAGTCGTTAAGCAATGATTAAATTATAGCTTGTCAAAATACGTAAAAAAATGCTTGTTCTTGGCACAAATGTCATTCTGTGCGGTGGGTAATTTGGCTCTTTTGCTTTTGCCGAAGCGTTGGCTTTGTGTATCGGGGCAAAAGCAAATGTGCCAAATGTGCGGCTGGCTAAAATTGAATTAAAAAAAATGTGCGGTTGGGAAAATAAAAAATTCAGAAGGGTCGGCAAAGAGTGTCGGCTCAGTTGCTGTCCAGTTGTAATATGGTCTGTATGTCGTTTGTCACTTGTCAAAATTAGCGCTTCATTTTATGTTTATAGTCGTCCGTTTGGTCGTTGTTGTGTCGTCTGTTAGGCTTGCTTGTAACGGTTTCGGGCTTGGCGAAGGTGGCGATTTTTACCACAAAACTTCACATGAAGCACCGAACTACAATTATACGAAAAACTGTCATACGAAGCATTGAACCGCCACTTTTGCCAAACCCGTGTTACAAGCTGCCCTTATTTTCTGTCAAGTCTTGAACTGTCTGCGTAGGTGAAAGCACACTCTTTTGCAATTTTTGGTCTGCGGGTTGGCTTGTGTGAATTGCAAATGTGTGTGCTTTGTGCTGTTGGAAAATAATTCACTTTTTTCTTGTCGGTTTCGTATTTGTCCGTAAATTTGTCCGTGTCCGTAAAAATGTCCGCAATATGATAAATGTAAAGTTCTATCTAGATAAAGCCGATAAAAGTAAAAGGTTTCCGATACACCTTGTTATTAGGCAAAAAGATGTCCAAGTAAAAGTTGCGACTGGTGAGAAGATTTTGAAAAAGGATTGGGATAACAAAAACCAAGTTGTCAAAGAGTCTGAATACACACACAAGTCAATAAATAAGTTCTTGTCGTTTTTAAAGCACGAGGTTGAAAAATATTTTGAAGCTGTTCCGCATTCTCAGTTTACAGATAAAAAAGTAAAAGAGAAAATTTTGTCCTTGGTAAATAGTCGAAAAGTCAATACCGATATTAAAATGGTCTGCGAAGATGCAGCGGAATATGAAGGAAAAACAAAAACAACTTTTGTCGACTTATTTGCTGGTGCTGGTGGTTTTAGTGAAGGTTTTTTACAAGCGGAACACGGAAATAGATATTATGATTTCTTATTAGGAAGCGATATAAACGAAAATTGCGAATTAACTCATCTTGCTAGATATAACTACCAACTTGGAATGGATGCAGAATTTTTGCGTCAAGATATTACTGAACCAGATTTTTTAGATAATTTATTACAGAAGTTGAAAAGTCAACAAGTTGATGTTGTTTGTGGCGGACCACCTTGTCAAAGTTTTAGTTTAGCAGGAAAACGTAAGAAGTTTGATAAAAAGGATGATTTGTTTGCTCACTACTTAAATGTAATTCGAGTGCTTCGTCCAAAGTATTTTGTAATGGAAAACGTAAAAGGAATTCTCACAAAAGAGGGTGGAAAGATAAAAGAAATGATTCTGCAAGAAATCAAGTCAATTGTGGATTTGAAAGAATTTCACCAGTTAATTTATTTTTTAGCAAAGCTTAGAAAGGCAGAAAAAGAAAAAGCATTTACGTTGGATTGCTATAATTTGCGAATGCAATTTGAATCAGCAAACGAAAAGGAATTAGAGAAACTAAGAGAAAGTTATATTCAGATTATTGAAAATAAATTTCGTTTGTTAACACCCAAAATTGCCGATTATAAAACAAGTAAAACGGATATTAATATAAGTACAATTCGTCACGGGTTTAACTTACTAAAGCGAAGCAAAGAATTAGCCTATGTTAGAAAGAAAGTAATATTAGAAAAGGCTCATAGTGATTTAGATAATGATTTTTTTGCTGAAAAATTTGATTCATTTTTGACTTCCATAGAATCGGATTCAATTATTGAACAAATTCACGAAGCGTTTAATAATTTGAAACCTGCAAAAGCATTTCAAAATGAAATTGCAGAAATAATTTCTGCCTTAGAAATTTACAATAATTCATTTGAAGAGTGTATTCAAGGGTTACAACCATATGTTAAAGCATTAAACGCAGAATCTGAATTTGAAGAGATTTTATCGCATATTAGATTATATAATATTGACCAACCTTTTGTTGCGTTAGCTTCAAATTACGGTGTTCCGCAAAATAGAGAACGAGTTTTATTTATAGGCTGTCGCAAAGACCAGAAATTGGTTAAGGCTGTTCCACCAACGGTAACCGAAAAGGAAAAAGTTACTGTATTTGAAGCATTGTATGATTTAGATTTTGTTGGTAATGATGAAGAGAAGTTTGATTATGAAAAAATTGATTTAAAAGCACAGTATAACGGTTCCACTCAAAAAATGGAATCTCTTTTAAAGAAACGAGCAATAGACGGAAAGCCTGAGGAAAAGAAAGGTCTAACTTATGCAGAATGGTCAAAAAAGGGAAGATTAAACGGACGGTTTGTAAACGCTAAAAATCCTTTTTATGTTAGAAATTTTGAAGAATTGAAAAATACGCTGACGCATGTAGTTGCACCATTGCACAATCATAAAACTAGCAAACAGAATGATGATGTTGTAAAAAGGCTTGATGTTATTCTAAGTACAGGCGATTACGATTTGGCTAAAAAGGAATTAAAAAAAATCGGGTTGGATTCTGAAAAAAGAAATTACAATGTTTTAAAACCAAATTCACAGAGCTCTACAATTATGACGATTGCGGATGACTATATTCATTATTCAAATCCAAGGGCATTAACAGTGAGAGAAATGGCTAGGTTGCAATCATTTGATGATTCGTTTGTTTTTCAAGGCAAACGTTCAACTGGCGGCAATAAGCGTAAATTTGAAGTACCACAATTTACATTAGTAGGTAATGCAGTTCCTCCATTGATGGCTCGAGCTGTTGCATTGGAAATATTAAAAAATATAAAATAATAATTATGAGCTTAAAAATCTTAGGTTACACAAAGGATTGCAGAACAGAAACACCAGTTGTTTATGCAGAAATTCTAATGAACGATTATTTGAAACTTGTCGGAACTGATTTCGATAAATTTGAAATTCAACGGAAAAGAGTGGACCCTAAAAAATACACTCGTCTAAAAGAAGATATTGCCAAAGGAGCATTGCTGCCAGGTATCACTCTTGCCATTGACCACTTAAAGGTTCATACTTACTTAGAGTATATTACTAAGCTCGATTCAGAAGGGTTAATAACTGCTTTACAACTTCATAAGGAAACAGAAGAGTCAAAAGATATTTACATCTTGGATGGCTTGCAAAGAAGTTATATAATAAAAGATTTGGCAGATGAAGGCGTTGTCTTTAAGGAAGAGCAGAAAATACTTCTTGAAATATGGTTTGAAAAGGAAATTGAGCATTTAATTTATAGGCTTATTGTTCTTAATTCAGGACAAAAACCAATGTCTATGAGGCATCAGGTTGAACTTCTTTTTATGACTTTAAAAAAGGATATAGAAAAGGAAATACCTGGCTTAGAAATTTATTTAGAAAGAGAGGGAACAATACGAAGTCACTCCAAAAAATTTCCATTTGATAGATTAGTAAATGGTTACTATAGCTTTATGACCAAAAGCCCTGAAATTGACAGGGACAACTTGGTGGTAAAGAAAATGAATGAGGATGATGTACTTTCTTCAAAAGAAGAAGAGTTAAATATTTCATATACTTCATTTATTAAATATTTAAAATTATACTGCGATATTGATGATGAATTTTATAGAATATATAACTCTCATTTAGAATTAAGTTCATTTAAGAATTGGTTAGCAGATGAAAATACTTTGAAGGCATTTTTTGCAGCAGTTGGTAAATATGCCTCTGATGAAAAAAGAATATCAAGGGTAGATAACGCATTGAAAAAACTTTTAGGCGAACTGAAATTAGTTTCAAGTGGTGACCCGATGTATATAGAAGAATTTAAAAAAATTAAAGGTGGGATTGATGCAAAAAAAGTCAATGTTGGAAATGGTACAAGAAAATTAATAATGGATGGTTTTAGGGAATATTTTATTGGAGAAGGGGATGAAACTTTTTTAGAATGTTGGAAAACCAGTGCAAGCTAAATTATGAATTTACTAGATGTTTCAAATATAATGACAGATACGCAATCGCCAGTTACGATTACAAGCGTAACTGAATCATTGCCTTATTTGGTCATAAATAATTATATCGCATTTAAAGTTGTCCGTATTTCAAATTCATACGACAGTACAAATCCGATTCCTATAACGCTGAATTCTGATGAAAAGGGTCTTTTGATTTTTGTTCAATCAAAAGGTAAAATCAACTTGAATGTTATGACTGAATTTGAGTTTATCGCATATTTAACCGAAGCGGATTATATTGATTACCAAAATGGAAATGACCATGAATTCAAATCAGATTATCTGCTTATCAAAGAAACATTTCTAAGTGATTACATAAATGATTACAAGGAAACATCTTCACTTTGGGGCGGATTTTCGCATGAACTACTCACTGGGAGCCCATTAAGTAGATATAAAAAAATTTATCCTGAAATTGTATTGGGTGAAAAGCTTAAAACACTGGATAGCCATTCTTACGAAAGTAGTGTCAGGGCAATAGAACAACCATACGCATTTGAGAGATTTTTAAAGTTGTATCACTTACTTGAATTACAATTTGATTTTTTTATAATTGATAAAATTCAAAACCTTACCATACCAAGAGATTCAAACAAAATTGGCAAAATTCTGAATGAATATTCCGACAAAGAATTGCAGCGACTTACAGACTTGCTTGAATTTTTTTGTGCTGATATTGTAGCATTAGAAAAAAGGTTAGAGAAGGTAGCGTTATTTCCAACAATATCAGAAGAGATGTTTATTGATTTCGGAAAATCAAAAAATGATATTCACTTAACTAATATTGACAAATTTAGGGATGTTGTTAATTCTGGCTCTTTTTCAAATACAAACCTTCAAACTTTAAAAGTTCCAGCAAGTAAAGACCACTCGAAATTTATCATTAATGTTACCGCATATTGGATATATAGAATGAGATGTAGCATAGCACATAATAAAATTGGCGAATATCTATTATCATGGAATGATGAGGCGTTTATAGTTGAATTTGGAGAACCAATACTCAAAGAAGTTTTAATGCAATGTTTTAAAAAATGAGGCAATTAACAACCCTTGAAATAAATAGGATAAAACTTCTAACTGAAAAATCTGTTGAACTTTGTCTGATAGAACCAACTGGTACTGGGCTTGAAAAGTCTATTATGGATGCTACAGGTTCGGTACGAACCTATTTTAAAGCCAATAATATTCACGATTTTGAATTACAGAAACAAGGTCAAGAAAGTAAAATTCAAATTAACTCATTTTTAATCTCGTCTGATTCATTAGTATATTCAGTTGCTTCATTATATCGCCCTAACACTAAAAAAGGTGACCCCAGAATTTGGTTCAAAGGATTGGGGTCTTACTCAAAAGCAAACGATATTTTAGGTATAATTGCTTTTGAAAGTGATTTGTATGTTTTGAATATTACGCAACTTGATTTACACAAGTTAATTGAAAGTAAAATATCAAATCCGCTTCAGGATTTGGTTAATGAAATAAATCAAATTTCTAATGAAGTTGCAGAAGAACTATTGATTCTCTTAAATAAAATTGCTGCGAAAGGACCAGTTCCTGCAATGTTACAAGCGGATACTGCAATTGGAAGAACACTTGAAACACTTTTAGGAATTGATATAAATTCTTCAAAGAAACCAGATTACAAAGGCATTGAATTAAAGTCGTATCGCGATAAAAGAGGTAACCGAAAAAATCTGTTTGCCCAAGTTCCAGATTGGAATTTAAGCAAATTCAAAAGTTCTGCCGAAATCTTAAATGCATTTGGATACAGTCGGGGAGAAGATTTTAAATTGTATTGTACTGTTTCAACACTTGTCAGAAATTCACAAGGTTTAAAATTAAAAATGGATAGCGAAATTAGTCAGCTTATAGAAAATTCTGATAAAGCTAGTGTTGGAGATTTTGTTGTTTGGGGATTAGAAACTTTACACAAACGTTTGCTTGAAAAACATAGTGAAACATTTTGGATTGCAGCCGATTCTGTCACTATTGGTGGAAAGGAACATTTTCAATACAAAAAAGTCGAGCACACTAAAAAACCGATTGTCTCACAGTTCGATATATTATTAGAGCAAGGAATTATTACACTTGACCATTTAATAAAAAGAAAGCCAACTGGAAGCGTTGTCGAGAAAGGACCCATTTTTAAAATAAAACCGAACGCTTTGGATTTATTGTTTCCACCAAGTCAATCATACTCGTTGTTGTCGAAGTAACTGTCAACAGTCTAGTGCGGTGGGAAAATTTTAGCTCTTTTGGTTTTGCGAAGGGTAGGCTTGTGTGTCGGGCAAAACCAAATGTGCTAAAATGTGCGGCTGGCTATTATGTCGTTTGTTGGTCGGTTCATTGATGCACTGACGGTCTGTTAGGGTTGCTTGTAACTTACTTATATGCGCTACAAACCTTCGTAAAGCCGGCGTATTTGGTCGGCTTTACGAAGGTTTGTAGCGCTAATCTTTAAAGGTAAAAATTTATAGCTAATTAAAAAGAGAACTGCTTTTTTGCTATGGTCTTATAAAAACAAAGGGCTGTATTCTTCCGAATACAGCCCTTTGTTAGCCTCACACTAATCCCCTTTTACTGAACCAGCATTTTATTACTTAACTCTCTGTTTTTAGTGCGTATTTTATATACATACACGCCCTTAGCTAAGCCCTCTGCCACAAATTTTACCTCGTGATTTCCCTGAGGGTAAAACCCGCTAGCTACGTTAGTAATTAATTGTCCGTTGGCATTAAACACATCTATTTGAATGTCTTCGCCTGCAGAGGTAAACGGAATGGTTGTTTCGGTACTTACCGGATTAGGGTAATTCGCTCTTGCTGCAACCACCGCTGCATTTTGGTTTACTGCCGAAGTACTACGTGGTACAAATCCCGTTTTAAACAGTGGCAAGTTTGCATGAAAACCTAAATCGTTCATATCCTGCGCTACGCTGTTCTCATCCTCAAACGTTTTGTTAAATATTCCATTAATATCTGTAGTGGGTACGGCAAACCATTGGTGTAATATAGAAGCATAAATAGAACGGTAATCAAACTGTAGTGGTAAATCAGATTCTACATAGTCGCCTGCTTGGTTGTACACTTGTGGATTACCACCCAACATAGCCGCATTGGCATGTTTACCAAATACAAACATCGGACCTGTTGTACCGTGATCGGTACCAAAAGTGGTATTCGATTTTATAGTACGTCCAAACTCTGAGAAGGTAAACCCGAACACTTTTTCATCCAAGGTATCTCCATTCAAATCTGTTTGCGCTGCTAAGTCATCCTGAAACGCTGCAACCGCATCGGCAATCGATTTCCACAAATTAACGTGGTATCCTGTTGAAGGATCTGCAGTATCGTGTTGGTTGGAGTGGGTATCGAATCCGCCTGCATTTACCAAGTAAATTTTTGTGCCTAAGCCGCCACTTATCAAACGCGCTACCGATTTTAACTGGTTTGCCAAATTGCTATTTGGGTAAGCACCTACATTTTTTCCTTTTCCATGTGCAGTATATACCGCACTGTTAAATTGGTTCGATTGGTCAATTACTCCTCGTACAAATTCTAATTCGCCGCCATAAAAAGAGTTTGGAGCTGTATCGTTGTTACCAGTAATGTAGCCATTGTTTTTTGACGGGTCTTGCACCGCCAATCCATGGTTTGTATCAGCTCCTAAAAAAACAGGGGAAGATACCGAGCCAATGGTAATAGCCAAAGGACCTTTGTATGGATTGTTGTAATAGTTGGGATACTGTGTTTCTAAATCGCGCCCTGCCCAACCAGTAGTATCCACTACATTCGAATCCGAACCAGTTAGCCAAATATCGGTAGCTCTAAAGTGAGAAAAATCGGGGTTTTTGTAACCCACACCTTGAATTAATCCCAGTTTTTCTTCCGAAAATAAGCGTTTAAAAGCCGTCATTCCTGGACTTAGGCGTGTACCCACATATTGGTCTACTCCGTTTAGTTCCAACTTCAAGCCTTTTGATTCTGGAATTAAAATATTTGATCGCCCTCCTTGTGTGTTGTCCAAACTCAAATAAGCGTATTGGTCTATCGGCAAAACGGTGTTTACCCCATCGTTACCGCCAAATAATTGTACAATTACCAATATTCTATCGTCGGCAAGTGTAGCACCTCTGGCAGCCAACGCTTTTAGTAGCGATGAATTAGCCAATGCTTGAACGGGCATTCCGTTGAGTAAAAGTGGAACCGCAGCAACCGGGGCTGTGTATCTTATAAAGTCTCTTCTTTTCATATCAATCTGTTTTGGGTTAAGCTAATTGAAATTCGGCCATATTAAACAGCAAGTGCAAAAATTTAACAATACGTTGCTTAGCCACATTATTGCCTAAGGCTATACTTTCTACCCACTCGTTTGTCCACTCGCTATCTGCAAGGCTACCCATCAATTCGGTTTGTAAGGTTTGGCGTTGCTGCATAGTAACTCCCTGCGGGAATAGCACTGCTACCAACTTATCAATTACTTTATTTACATCGGTAACATCACTTTGGCACAGTTCTATTAAAAACAGGTTAGCGTTAAACTCGGTAAATACCTCTACTCCATTTTCTACTGGTGCGCTTACATGAACGGGTTTGTAGCTAATTTTTTTGAACAAATAGGTATCTACAAACTCAAAGCGCTTAAGCAACGTTACGGTATTTAACCATGTTTGGTGAAATGCTGGTGTTTGGTAATATGCTTTCCAACCTGCTACGTTTGGTGGATCGAGTAAGTCCATTTGCAACTCAACCATGTACCTGTGTAATGATAATGCAAAGGTATGGCGTCCCTGCGGTGTAGCATTAATACGTGTTCTATCTACTGTTTGGTAGGTTTGGCGTACGGTACCCACTACAAAATCTACTGGACTTTTAATTAAACAGCCCATTATCAAGGAATCGTAAAAATGTTCGCTGCTTAGCAGTATAGCCATTACTGGGGCTATCTCGTAATTGTTATCTACAAACATTTGCGCCAAGGGTACAATTACATTTTGCTCTGTAGTAGCGTCAATATCGTAATACACAAACCACCGATATATTTCACGAATGATATTTTCTGACGTTGCTTGCTTAGCAAAAATCATTTCCATTACATCATTCATCTCCAACGAGTACTCTATTGGCAATGCACGTTGTATAATGGCATTATTAAAGTGTGCCGAAAACTTTTTCTGTCCAGTATCGTGTGCTGCTGAACTAAATCCAGTAAATGGTAAAACAGATAGTCCGTTGCCACCCGCTATAGTAACCCAACCTGTTAAAGCACGTGCTACTTCTATTACATCTTGCTCGTCGTAGTTTTTTGCTCCCGTTGGTGTTTCTCTACCAAGGGTAAATAGCTCCATTAACTCGCGGGCAAAATCTTCGTTTGGTGATCCCTTTTTATTCTGATTTCCGTGCAGATAAACCAATGTAGCAGCACATTTAGAAAATTCGAGCATTAGGGTTTTAAAATTACCCAAGCCTTTGTTGCGCAGTAGCTGCAAATACTCATAAGACATGCGCGGATCATCAACACCATTAAGGCTTGTTACCAAATGATTGTGCCAAAACAAGGTCATTTTTTCTTGAAGATGCACGTCTTGATTGAGCATTTTATCAATCCACCAACCCTTTAGCGACTGCTTACGAAACTCCAATGATGCTTTAGGCTCGAGACTGTTTACCCAATGCAAATCTTGCGGCACTTCATAGTTAAGTGGGGGTAAGTCTACCGTGGTGCGTGGATCTATTAACCGCTCTAATGTTTTTTGTAGTCCGTCCTCTACTGCTTGTTTTATCTCGGCATCTGTAGGGCCAAATAAGGTACGGCGCAGTAAATGACCAGCTCGCTGGTAATCCCAAACCCCATTGTACCGAGCTAAACCAGAGGTTGGCCGTTGTGGCACAACTTTTGCACCTGTAGTTGAACTCGACTTCGAGGTTGTGGTTTCGGTTAGGGTTTCGCCAACAACCTGCAGCGAAGACGAGAAAAAATTTCTTCTATCCATAACAATAGTAATTTGTCACCGTTACGCCCCACGTTGCAATAAGTTTCGTTATTCAAAAAAATACTTCTTTTTGTGCTTTTTGGCTGTTTCTATACTGTTATTATAAATGGTAATGCCTTACCGCTGGATATACCTAAAACACTTTCATGTATTTGAGGTTATTGCTTATCATTGAATAACAGTAATTATATTTCCCATCATTACACGCACATTAAAAAGCCTTAAATGATGCGTATCATGCCTACATACTTAAATAGCTTTTAGATGAAATTAGTAGTACCTAGACGTTGGATGAAACAAACGTTACGCATGGCAGCCTTGTACAATATTGTATGGGGAGTAACTATTATTGTGTTTCCGTATTGGTTTTTTGATTTTTTTGCCCTAAAACACCCTACCTATACTCCCATTTGGCAAGGCTTAGGAATGATAGTTGGTGTTTTTGGAATTGGCTATTTTGCAGCTGCTACTAAGCCTTATATCCATTGGCCCATTATTTTAGTAGGCTTTTTGGGTAAAATATTGGGCACGCTTGGCTTTCTTTATTTTTATTCTTCTGGCACCTTGCCTTCCGCTTTTGGGAGTATTATACTAATAAACGATTTGCTTTGGCTCATTCCTTTTGCTATTATATTAGTTGGTGCTTTTGAGTATGCGCAAGCAAATAGAGAATTGATGGCTTATAGCTTGCACGAAAAACGCTTGCGTTCGCTAAGCACCATTATTGTTAATACTGGAGAAAATTTGCAGGATTTATCCGATACAAACCCTGTTTTACTCATATTCTTACGTCATTTTGGATGTACTTTTTGCCGCGAAGCTTTGGCAGAGATAGCTAAACAACGCACAGAAATTGAAGCAAATGGCACACAAATAGTATTGGTGCACATGGTAGATGAAGATGTTGCCGAAAATCATTTGAAAAAATACCCATTAACGGATATTGCGCATATTAGCGACCCTGACAGAACGGTGTACAATGCATTTGGGTTAAATACCGGCAGTTTTTTACAACTTTTTGGTTTGCCCGTTATTTTACGTGGCTTAAAAGCTGGTGTTGCCGATGGGCATTCTATTGGTGGTTTTGTAGGCAATGGCTTTCAAATGCCAGGTGTATTTCTAATCAGTAAGGGCATGATTGTGCAATCCTTTACCCATACCACAGCAGCAGATAGACCTGATTACGTAGAACTTTCTAAAGCCTGCGAACTGGATTATTAGGCAACTACCGAAATAGTTGTTTCGTTGAAGACAACTGTATCTCCCGCACGTACTTTTTTGCGTTTTTGTAGCTCAATCTCTCCATTTACTAGTACAGCTCCTTCGGTAATAAACGTATTAGACTCGCCGCCTGAGGCAACCAAGTTTACTATTTTTAGTAGCTTGTTTAGCTCTATGTATTCGTGATTTTGTAGACTAAATTCCATTTTTTTATGTGTTTATTGAATGATATGAATTAAACACATGTCGGTTTTTTTTGATTATTTCGACACGTTTTATATATGTGTCGATACAATCGACATGTTCTTTTTTAATACTCTACTTGATTTATTACTCAGCTAACACCTTCATCAAACCTTCGTTAATATAGTAAACTTCCTTACCCAACTTAATAGAGCCTAATAATCCAGCTTTTTCTAGTTTTTTTAAATACTCGGCTGCTGTTTGGCGTTTAGCAATGCCATTTTCCTCCAACACACTTATTTTTATGTAGGGATAGCTATACAGCAAATCCACGAACTCTTTTGTGTAAGATGATTTTAAAGTTGCTTTAATTAATGGTTGAGCCTCTTCCTTTAGTTTAAGTATTGTATTTATTTTTTTTAGCGTCATTTGAGCTGTTTCTCCTACGCCTTGTAATACAAATCTTACCCAGCCAATCCAATTTCCATTTTCGGTTATCTCACGTAACAATCTATAATAATCGGGCTTGTTTTGAATAATGTACCTACTTAAATTAAGAATGGGCAATCCGAGCAAATCCTTATTAATGAGATACAGCACATTTAATATTCTACCCGTACGTCCGTTACCATCACTAAATGGATGTATAGCCTCAAATTGATAGTGAATCAGTGCCATCTTAACCAAGGGATCTAAACTGCAATAGGTATCATCGTTTATAAATTTTTCGAGTTGAGCCAGCTTTTCTCTAATAATTTGCTCGCCTTCTGGTGGTGTATATACTATGGCTTGTGTAGTAGGATTAGCCAATTTTGTACCCGGGTTTTTTAGTATATTTTCATCTGTATCCCTTAACTTTTGCATAACACCAACCAGCAAGTTTGTGGTAATTAGTTGCGTTTTTACAATTTCATCCAAACCCCAATACATAGCTTTTCGGTATTGAATTACCTCTTTGGCAGCTAGATTTTTGATGTTATCCGTTAGATTTAATGATGCCTTATACAACTCATCCTGAGTGGTTACTATGTTTTCAATAGCACTCGACTCTTTGCTTTCTTGCAACACAATGGTATTTAAAAGCAAATTAGGATTAGGTAGTGTTTGGCAATATCCCTTTAGTTCGGCCAATAATTTATTAGCTTGTATGCTTAGCTTAAAAATTTCGGGGGTTTCTAAATCTGCCTGTGGAGGTAAATCTGGCAAGGTATTGTACGGTGTTCCTCTATTAAAACTCATGGCTATGGTTTTGAACTACCCCTTTTGTTTATTAAATCGATACAAAGAAATAACGTGTCGAAAATAAACAAAAAAATCGACACGAAATAACAACGTGTCGATTTCATAAACATATTCGTACAGATTATACTATTACTGTTTCGCGCTTACGCTCACCAATTTGTTGCCTCCACATAGCATAATACAGTCCTTTTTCTTCCAACAACTGGTTGTGCCCACCTGCTTCTACTATCTGCCCACGCTCCAGTACAAATATTTTATCGGCGTGCATAATGGTAGATAAACGGTGTGCAATAAGTATCGTGATGTGCTCTTTACCCAATGATATATTGCGGATAGTTTCGTTTATTTCTTCCTCGGTAATAGAATCTAAGGCCGAGGTGGCCTCATCAAATACCATTAATTGTGGCTTGCGTAGCAGGGCACGAGCAATAGATAAGCGCTGTTTCTCCCCACCTGATACTTTTACACCACCCTCGCCAATAATGGTATCTAAGCCCTTATCTGCACGCGACAACAAATTTTGACAGGCCGCCATTTCCAACACACGCATACAATCTGCATCTGTTGCTGTTGGGTTTACAAACAACAGGTTTTCGCGAATACTGCCCGAAAATAGCTGCGTATCTTGTGTAACAAACCCTATTTGCTCGCGCAATTCATCTAAGTCAATATCTTTAAAAGAGTGATTATTGTATAAAATATCGCCTGCATCTGGTCGGTACAAGCCTACCAATAGTTTTACCAAAGTAGTTTTACCCGAGCCCGATGGACCTACAAAGGCAAAAGTCTCCCCCTTGTTTATCGTAAAGCTAATGTCTTGCAAAGCTGGCGTACTAGCCGATTGATGTTTAAAGCTTACCTTATCAAATTGCAGTGTAGCCACCTTAGTTACCTTTACAGGATTCGCTGCACGTGGTTCCTTAGGCATATTTAGTATCTCCTGAAAATTTTGGAAGGATACTTCGGCTTCTCGGTAAATATTAATAACATTCCCCAATTCTTGTAACGGACCAAAAATGAAGAAGGAATAAATCATGAGGGAGAAAAATTGCCCAACGGTAATTTCTTGACGAAAAATGAGATAGAGCATCATAAATAAAATGCTGGTTCGCAAAAAGTTTACCGTAGTGCCTTGCACAAAACTTAAACTACGGATGTATTTTACCTTTTTTAGTTCTAGATTGAGGATTTTACCTGTAGTGGCATTCAATCGGGTAATTTCTTGACTGGCTAAACCTAAGCTCTTTACCAACTCTATATTACGTAACGATTCGGTAGTAGCACCTGCTAAAGCTGTTGTTTCTGCAACAATTACCTTTTGCATTTTCTTTATTTTTTTACTGAGTGTAGAGCTCAGAAAACCTAAAATGGGTATGGTGCCAAAAAATACTGGAGCAATAAGCCAATGCACATTTATGGAATAAATCACCACAAAAATTACTCCTACTAAACTGGTAAATACAATATTGATACCCGCAGAAACCAAGCGTTCCATATCGGCACGTACTTTTTGGAGTTTGCCCAAAGTTTCGCCACTTCGTTGGTCTTCAAACTGCTCATAAGACAATGATAAGGAGTGCTTCAAGCCATCGGCATACATTTCGGCACCTACTTTTTGTACAATTACGTTTACAAAATAGTCTTGAAAGTTTTTAGCTACCCGCGATACAAAAGCTACACCTACGGCAGCACCCAATAGTTTGATGATACCTCGTATAAACTCGTCGTAACTAAGTTCTTTATACTTCATGGCATACTCATCTATCACATGCCTAAAAATAAGCGGATCTAACAAAGAAAAAACCTGATTGATAGTGGCTAAAAACAAAGCCAGCACCAGCAATTGCCAATAGCGCTTAAGATATACTTTTAGTATTTGCATGAAATTGTACAGTTATAGTGGATGAAAAACAGCAGCACTTATTACGGCAAAAGTAGTAATTATACGGTCAGTATTTAATGGATATGCTGTAGCTAGGTCATAAAAAAGGGTGGCTATTTATTAGCCACCCCTGTAATTAAATTTTGCTATTTATTTTAAGCCAAACTCTTTCTTTACTGCTGGTACAAAATCCAATTTCTCCCAAGTAAAAAGTTCTACTTTCATTTTTTTCTTGGTACCATCTGGACCTACAAAGGTTTTCTCCACTGTTTCATTCTCTCTACCCATGTGTCCGTATGCAGCTGTTTCGGCATACATAGGGGTACGTAGTTTTAGACGTTGCTCAATAAAGTAAGGACGCATATCAAATAACTTCTCTACTTTTTTGGCTATCTCGCCATCGGTTAGTTTTACCTTAGCAGTACCATTGGTACTTACATAAATACCCATAGGCTTGGCTACACCAATAGCATACGATACCTGTACCAATATTTCGTCTGCTACACCCGCAGCAACTAAATTTTTGGCAATATGACGTGTAGCATATGCTGCTGAACGATCTACTTTTGAAGGATCTTTTCCAGAGAATGCACCACCACCGTGTGCACCTTTACCACCGTAGGTATCTACAATAATTTTACGACCAGTAAGTCCAGTATCACCATGTGGTCCACCGATTACGAATTTTCCGGTTGGGTTAATGTGGTATTTAATCTTATCGGTAAATAACTTCTTCAGCTCCGACTTTTTCAATTTTTTGATTACACGTGGAATCAAAATTTCAATCATGTCTTTTTCTATTTTGGCCTGCATTTTCTTCTCCGTATCAAAATCGTCATGCTGAGTAGATATTACAATAGCATCAATACGTTGCGGCTTATGGTCATCGCTGTATTCAATCGTTACCTGGCTTTTTGCATCAGGACGCAAATATTTTATCTCTTTATTTTCGCGACGTAGTATAGCCAACTCAATCAAAAGTTTGTGTGCTAAATCTAACGCCAACGGCATATAGTTATCTGTTTCGTTAGTTGCATAACCAAACATCATCCCTTGGTCACCTGCACCTTGGTCTTCTTTCTTCTTCTTATCAACACCTTGATTAATATCCGCAGATTGCTCATGAATGGCCGAAAAAATACCACATGAGTTGGCTTCAAACATATATTCCGACTTCGTATATCCTATTTTACGAATTACATCACGCGCAATAGATTGTACATCTAAGTACGTTTTAGATTTTACCTCACCAGCCAATACCACCTGTCCGGTAGTTACTAAGGTTTCGCAAGCTACTTTCGACTCAGGGTCGAAAGCTAAAAAGTTGTCAATAAGGGCGTCCGAAATTTGGTCGGCCACTTTGTCGGGATGTCCTTCAGAAACCGACTCAGAAGTAAATAAATAAGCCATTTTTACGTGTTAAGTTATGTTTACACCAAAAGCAGAAAGCGAAAATTGCGGGTAAAAAAGAGGCGGTCTTTAGCGATTTTTTTACGTGGTTGCAATCTTACTCGTTTAAGGCGAGCATACAAATCAGTCCACTTTGGTGGCTGCAAAAGTAAAACTATTATTTTGGAATGAAAAATTTTGTTCGACACTCATTATTAATACTTTTGAGGTCACATTTTTATATTGTCGTTAAAAACTGAACAACGTGCGAAAAAATCTTCTTTTTGTAATCAACCCCATCTCTGGAGGAAAAGCCAAACGCCATGTGCCCGATTTAATAGATGCTGAATTAGATCACGAGCAATATGATTATGATATAGCTCATACCGATGACGTTGATCATGCCCGTAAGCTGTCCAAATCGGCTGCTTATTTGGGCTACGATAGCGTAATTGCCGTAGGTGGCGATGGTACCGTAAACGAAGTAGCACGCGGTATGATTGGGCAACCTGCCTCTTTGGGTATTATCCCTTTTGGTTCTGGTAATGGCTTAGCACGTTTTATGGGCATACCCATTGATGCCAAAAAAGCTATTCAAATGCTCAATAAGAGTACTATCGAAACCATTGACTCCGCCACTTTTAACGACTTACCCTTTTTTAATATGGCGGGTATTGGCTTTGATGCACACATCAGTATGTTGTTTGCCAATTTAACCAACCGTGGGTTTTCGGGTTATATTAAAACTACGCTGCAAGAACTATCGAGTTATAAGCCAAAAGAGTATCGCATTACGATTGATGGTAAAACGTATGAGCGCTCTGCATTTATGATTAGCATAGCCAACAGTTCGCAGTATGGCAACGATGCGCACATTGCCCCACATGCCGATATTAAAGATGGTTTGTTGGATGTGTGTATTGTAAAGCGTTTTCCGCTGTATAGTTTTCCATTATTGGCGTATCGGTTAATGAGTAAAAGCGCTCATAAATCTGATTATGTAGAGATTATTAAAGGAAAAAATATCGTTATTGAGCGAGAAGAGGCTGGCGCCATCCATTTAGATGGGGAACCCCGAGAAATGGGTAAGGAATTGCATATCAACATACATCCTTTATCGGTAAATATATTGGTGGCAACTATCTAGGAGTTAGCGGCAAGCTAAAACAACATCTATACAATGAAAAACCAGTTTACATTAACAATCATTTTAATTTCCTTTTTTTTATCTGTAAATGCTCAAGTAAAGGTATATGACAGTAATAATAATCCTGTTTCAAATGTGAAAATATTCTCTAAAGATGGACGATTAATAGCACTTAGTGATTGGAAAGGAGAAATAGATATTTCAAATTTAGAATTTCCTAAAAAAGATAGTATAGAAATTTATCATTCAAAATATATTTCAAAGAAAATGGTCTGGAATGATATAAATGAAAAAATAGAAATTTATTTAAAACCTGATTCTATCCATAAACTTGAAGAAGTTATCATAACTGCTAAAAAACTAGAGTATTTATCGTTAAAAGGATATTTTTTTTCCTACCAGATCATGGATAATGTAGTACTAACCTTTTCTGATGGGATTGTCGAATATTATATCAATTTGACTAAGGAAAAAGTAATTGACACAAGAATTATAGAATCTAGAACTTTTAAAAATAATGATTCTATAAAAGCTTTTTGGAAAAGAAAAGACCACCCTGCTGTCAATGTCATATCAATGCGTCCTCTTCCTCCATTCGATTTCAATGAAGAAGTTTTACTTTCAGATTGGAATAACTATAAAGTTGAGCAAGATGGAAATATTAAAAGTAAAAATAAAGTAATCGGTAGAATTACCAATTATAATGATGACTCAGAACTCAGAATTGAATATTTCTCTCCAGAGAACACAAAGAAAATCTCAATTTTAGGACTAACATCGGAAATAAAAAACAAAACTATCGTAGAAAAATTTAACTCTCCAACACCTAAAATTGAAAAAATTGCAAATCTAGACTTATATTATAACAGCGAAATAACTAAAAAAGACATTTCTGTTAATTATGAATTAATTCAAGGTTTTTATATTATAAAAAAGAAATCTTTATCTAAAGATAACTTTAAAACTATTTTAAATGAGAAAGAGGAAGGAGAACAACTCAGTAATTATTTAGAAAATAAAACGATTTCTGTAATACCAAAATTTATAGAATTAATGCTTTATAAGAATTTAGAACTAATTCCTAATGAAAAATAATTTAAAAGCCTGCTGCTAACAGCATATTTGCAATAGGCGGGGTTTCGTGCTCCGCATAAAGTTCAGTGGTAAAATTCCGCCCATCGCAAATCTGCCAACCGCTATAACTCATGAAAAAGCAAACTAAACTCAACGATTTTTCGGGGCTTGTGTACTCTACCGACCCCGATTTTAAACCTCCTGTACCCGATAACGAAGAAGAAGACACCTTGCCTGCACCACAACAAAATCTACGCATCTACCTCGACCGCAAAGGTGGTGGCAAAATGGTAACAGCTATTGCTGGTTTTACCGGAAAAACGGGTGATATTGAAGCTTTAGGTAAAAAGCTAAAAACAAAATGCGGAGTAGGCGGCACCGTAAAGGATAGAGAAATACTAATTCAAGGCGATTTTAGAGATAAAATACTGCTTTTACTACAAGAAGAAGGCTATAAAGCAAAAAAAGCGGGAGGGTAAATTCCTCTCTACCGTCATCCTAAAAGGGTAAAAAATCGAGCAATATAGATTCTTTTTGTCTGATAAAAACAAAAAATCTTTACTTTTGCCTTCTTTAACATACATCAAAAACGATTTAGAGTATATGAACGAATTCGGACTAAAAGCTAAAAACGCATCATTAGCTGATATTGGATTAGGAAAAGTAGAAACGGCTTATTGGAATTTAAGTCCTGCCGAGTTGGTAGAAACGGCTTTATTACGTGGCGAAGGGCACTTAGTAGATTCGGGTGCATTAGCTGCCGATACAGGTGAATTTACTGGACGCTCACCTAAAGATAGGTTTGTTGTATGCGATGCTATTACCGAAAATAGTGTATGGTGGGGTGATGTAAATATTAAATTCGACTCAGCAAAGTTTGATGCCCTATACGATAAGGTATGCACTCATTTAGAAGGCAAAAAAGTGTTTGTACGTGATGCCTATGCATGTGCCGACCCTAAATACCGTTTAAATATTCGTGTGGTAACTGAATCAGCCTACCAAAACATATTTGCCAACAATTTATTTTTGCGCCCTACAGCTAAAGACTTAGAAACCTTTACCAACGATTGGACCATTGTAGCCGCACCCAGCTTTAAAGCCGACCCTGCTATTGATGGTACGCGTCAGCATAATTTTGCCATACTTAACTTTACCCGCAAGGTGATTTTGATAGGTGGAACTGGTTATACTGGCGAAATTAAAAAAGGAATTTTTGGCGTACTTAATTTTGTATTGCCACACGACCATAAAGTACTTTCTATGCATTGCTCTGCCAATATTGGCAAAGAAGGCGATACAGCTATTTTCTTTGGATTATCGGGTACAGGTAAAACTACCTTATCTGCCGACCCTAATCGTGGATTGATTGGTGATGATGAACATGGCTGGGCAGATAATTCGGTATTTAATTTAGAAGGTGGTTGCTATGCAAAATGTGTGGATTTAACAGCCGAAAAAGAACCAGAAATATGGGAAGCCATAAAATTTGGAGCATTACTCGAAAATATCCGTTGTTTCCCGAATACCAAAACAGTTGATTTTACCAATATCAGTGTTACCGAAAATACACGTGTAGCCTACCCATTGCACCACATTAGCAATGCTGTAGAGCCTTCGGTGGCAAGCACTCCTAAAAATATATTTTTCCTTACGGCAGATGCCTTTGGCGTACTGCCTCCTATTTCTAAATTAGATGCAGGGCAAGCCATGTACCACTTTATTTCGGGTTATACAGCTAAAGTTGCTGGTACCGAAGCGGGTGTAACCGAACCTCAAACTACCTTTTCAGCTTGTTTTGGACGTGTATTTTTACCCTTACACCCTACACAGTATGCCGAAATGTTGGGTAAAAAATTAAAGGAAAACCCGAATGTAAATGTATGGTTGGTAAATACGGGCTGGACAGGTGGTGCTTACGGTACAGGTTCTCGTATGAAACTAAGCTATACTCGCGCCATGATTACCGCTGCTTTGGAAGGAAAATTGGCAAACGTAAATTTTGAAAAGCATCCTGTGTTTGGTTTAAATATGCCTACAAGTTGCCCTAATGTACCTGCCGAAATATTAAACCCACGCAATACCTGGGCTGATAAAACAGCTTACGACAATAAAGCTGCCGAATTGGCCTCAGCATTTGTGAAAAACTTTGCACAATATGCAGATGGCGCCAATGCCGAAATTTTGGCAGCAGCACCAAAAGCGAGTGTGATTGCATAATATACTGCTGATTAATTTATAAAAGAGGCTGTTTCAAATCCTATACATGTTACCCTTCGACTACGCTCAGGGTGACAGAAAAATAAAATAGTTTTTGAGAGAGCCTCTTTTTTGTGCTTGCTTTTTGCTTAAAATACTTGCTCATGAATCCTATTATTACCAATTTATCTACCCTAAAAGCGCCACATGGCACTACTCTTTCTTGTAAAGGTTGGGTGCAAGAAGCCGCTTTGCGTATGTTGCTCAATAATTTAGATGCCGAAGTAGCCGAACGTCCCGAAGAACTAATTGTGTATGGCGGACGCGGAAAAGCAGCACGTAACCCTGAGGCTTTTCAATTAATTGTAAAGGCATTACAAGATTTAGAAAACGACGAAACCCTTTTAATACAATCGGGTAAAGCAGTGGGCATATTACCTACACATAAAGATGCCCCTCGGGTACTTATCTCTAACTCGCAAATAGTACCTAAATGGGCAACTTTCGATTATTTCCGTGAACTGGAAGATAAGGGCCTTACCATGTACGGGCAAATGACTGCTGGTTCATGGATTTATATTGGCTCGCAAGGCATTGTACAAGGCACTTATGAAACCTTTGCCGAAATAGCTCGTCAGCATTTTGGTGAAAGCCTAAAAGGTACTATTTCGGTAACTGCTGGATTGGGTGGTATGGGTGGCGCACAGCCATTGGCTATTACCATGAATGAAGGTGTATGCTTAGCTGCCGAGGTAGAAGAATGGCGCATCCAAAAACGATTGGATACCCGCTATATTGATGTAATGCTGCATGATATTGATGAAGCCATTGATAGAGCAGTAACTGCCAAGAAAAATGGAGAAGCGCTTTCTATAGGTGTGGTGTGTAATGCCGTTGATTTATTGCAACGCTTAATTGATAGAAACATCGTTCCAGAAATACTAACAGACCAAACTTCGGCGCATGACCCCTTAGTCGGTTATTTTCCAAAGGGATTGTCCGTTGCCGAAGCCAATGTGCTGCGTGAAAAAGACCCAAAAACGTATATGGCTCGCGCCTATGAAACCATGGCATTGCATGTAGAACTGATGCTGAAGTTGCAAAAAATGGGCGCCATTACTTTTGATTATGGCAATAATTTACGCGGACGTGCTTTAGAGCATGGGGTAAAAAACGCATTTGATTTCCCTGGATTTGTTCCTGCTTATATTCGTCCATTATTTTGTGAAGGAAAAGGTCCATTCCGTTGGGCTGCTTTAAGTGGCGACCCGCAAGATATTTACGAAACGGATAAACTGATATTAGAACTATTTCCCGACAACAAGCCTTTGGCACGTTGGATTAAAATGGCACAAGAGCGTATTGCTTTTCAAGGATTACCAGCACGCATCTGTTGGTTAGGGCAAGGCGAGCGTGAAAAAGCAGGATTAGCTTTCAACGAATTAGTACGTACTGGTAAAGTAAAAGCACCTATTGTAATTGGTCGCGACCATTTAGATACAGGCTCTGTAGCTTCTCCAAACAGAGAAACCGAAGCCATGATGGATGGTAGCGATGCCATTGCAGATTGGCCAGTATTAAATGCCTTGATTAACACCGCAGGTGGTGCAAGTTGGGTATCTTTACACCACGGTGGCGGGGTAGGTATTGGCTACTCTATACATGCCGGAATGGTAATAGTTGCAGATGGTACAGAAGATGCGGCTATTCGCATTAAACGGGTATTACACAATGATCCTGCAATGGGTGTTATACGCCATGCGGATGCTGGCTATGATATTGCAAAAGACACAGCTCGCAAACACCGTTTAGATATTACCGAACGATTAAAAAGTAAATAATACGCACATGAAACCTGCATCCCGCCTCAAACGGGACATCAAGGAGATGAAAATTATAATGCAGGTTCCATGAATCCTTTTATAAATAAATTATTTTCTCATGAAATATATATTCGTAGTAACAGCCGCCTTATTTTTAATGGCCTGTGGCCAAAAACCTAAAACTACCTCTGTAAGTACACAAGGTTTTTTTGAAGGTAAATGGGAAGCCAACCGTTTAGTAGTAATTATGCATGGTGTATTTGGTGGCGAGCAAGACAGTATGTTTACGGTAGCTCCTAATGAGTTTTTATCAAAATTGAGGGTAAAACCACATACCGCGCTATTTAATGCGGATGGTACCTATATTGAACAATATTACGACGAAAAGGATACTGTAATTTTAACCAATGGTGGGCGTTGGGCGACTCGTTTAGATACTTTAAGCTTATCACAAGTAACTCCTTTTGTAAAAAATTCGAAGTATAAGTTTATCCCCAGTATTGATTCTTTGGGAAATAGCATCGGGTTAAATTTGTATCAGTTGGTAGATTTTGATTTTGATGGTAAAGAAGACGATGAGTACGCTTTGTTTATGATTCGTTACCAACCAAAGGAGGAAGAAAAAAGCTGGTGGGAAGATCTGTTCTCCTAAGCCATAAACATCCTTTTTTACAGCAACTTTTGCTGCATGCGCCACCAACGGTCGGGCAATTCCCCATCGCAGGCAGTTTGGTAATCGGCATAAGAGCACGCCACTAAGTACGAACGTTCGTTGGCGGTATTTCGTGGCGATGGTATTTGCATCCACCACTTATCTGTGGCTTTGCTTTTGTAAAATACCAATTCGTAATCTCCTTTTTTGGTAGCAATGGCATACCGTATAAATGCCTGTTTATCTATAAGCGGTTGTTCGTTTTTACGCAAGTAATAGCCATCTATAAAACACCACATCATTTGGGCAATAAGCATTGCCGTTTGGTTACGCACATCATGCTTAAAACTGTATTCATACAATCCAAAAGAGGTCAGTTTGTCGCTTGCTCCAGCATACTTACAGAGTTGACATATTTCTTCGGCGGTAAATCCATTTGGTGTAGCGTGTACACTACCTGGCGCATCACTCATTTTAATGGAGGAGATATCTATACTTAACAAATCTCCATCACGAATTACGGGTTCTATCTCATTTATATTCTGTCGAACGGCACCTAATCTATATGCATCAAAATATAATTTTTCTACAATGCGCAGTGCAGCTTGGTCGTTGAAGTACGTTTGATAGCCTACATTGCTAAAATTAAACAGGTAACCTGGCTGATGGGTAATAATGTGTGTTAAATAATTATTCGGGGTTATAGCACTAGTAGTTTCCTCATCTATCCTCAAATCGAGTAGTCTATCCAATACCACCAAATCTATATTGCGTTCTGCCGACTGGTAGGCTGTGTATTGCGCATAGGTAATATCGTGGCTACCGCCAATAAGAATGGGTACTATTTTGCGGCTAATAAGTTCATCCACTATAATTTTTACGGCTACATACGTATCCTTTATCGTATTGCCCTGCTCTATGGTTCCTATATCTATTATTCGTGGATTAAAGTTACCAGTATACAAGGCATACAGCTCTTTGCGAATGGCGGCAATTCCCTTTTCAAAATGGGTGTTTTCTGGAGTAGTACGTGTTTCGTTTACTGCAAAAATTGCAATATCTACGTTTTCTAAATCAGGAAAAGCTTCCGTATACGTGCGTATCTGACTGCCTAACTGAGCAGGTAAAAACCCAGCTTCTGGAGTGAGTTTTTGTAGGTCAACAGGGGATAAAAAATCGGCTATTTGCATCACTAAAAAGCTGCAAAATACACATTTTGCATTGCTAAGTTGTACTTTAGCTACATGATATTAATAACAGGCGCTACTGGTTTTTTGGGCTCACAATTAGCGTATGATTTAGCAAGCACTGGCAGCTCACTAAGATGCTTAAAAAGAAGTGATTCTGCCATTCCTGAAAAATTACTATCATTCAGTCACTTAATTGAATGGTCTGTTGCCGATGTTACCGATTATCTTTCTTTGGATGAAGCCTTTGTTGGTGTAACACACGTGTACCATTGCGCCGCTATCGTTAGTTTTAATCCAGCGCTAACCAAGAAGCTGTACAACGTAAATATTGAAGGTACCAGCAACGTGGTAAACTTGGCGCTGGAGCATCACATAAAAAAATTAGTACATGTAAGCTCTATTGCATCATTAGGGAGTGTAAAAGAAGGTTTTATTTCCGAAAAAACGAGTTTTGATGAGCAGGATTCGCATTCGGCATACGCAATTAGCAAACATAAAAGCGAGTTGGAGGTATGGCGAGGAATTGCAGAAGGCTTAACCGCTGTTATTGTAAATCCATCGGTAATTATTGGACCTACTACCCAATGGCACGGTGGGTTTACCCCAATTGTGGTAAAAGCACATGCCAAAATTAAGTATTACACTCCAGGAGTTACAGGGTTAGTAGATGTACGTGATGTAAGCCGTGCTATGATAGCACTTATGGATAGCGAAATCGAAGGAAAACGTTTTATTTTATCAGCTGATAATGTGTCGTTTAAAGAGTGGTTTACTTGGATGAATGCCGAATTTGGACATGCTGCACCAACTATATCTATTAGCAAAACAGTATTAGAAATAGGTTGGCGATTGAGTTGGTTATACTGCTTATTTACCGCTAAAAAGAACCGATTTCCTAAATCGGTAGCGCGCTCAGCATACCACAAAACTTTTTACACAAATGATTGTATAAAACAAGAAATAGGTTTTACTTTTACGCCCGTTGAGCTTTCTGTTAAACAAACGTGTGAATCCTATTTATTAGCTATAAATGCAACTGACAAAAGAAATTGAAGACCGCATAGAAAAATTGCAAACAAAGTATGCTGCCATGGGGCAGGATATGTCATCTTACTTAGATGGGCTACTGCATGCCGACTATTTAACCTATTGGGACTATATTCACTTAGAAACCCTATTAAGTTTACAAACACCGCGTACGCGTTTCCCCGACGAAAAAATATTTATCACGTATCACCAAATAACCGAGTTATACTTCAAATTGGTATTGTTGGAGCAGGAACAATTATTGGGAACTCCTCCATCTGCAACATTTTTTATAGAGCGTATAAAACGTATCAATAATTACTTTGATAATTTGGTGGCCTCTTTTAGCATTATGGTGGATGGAATGGATAAAGAGCAGTTTTTGAAATACCGCATGTCGCTATTGCCTGCCAGTGGTTTTCAATCGGCACAATACCGCATGATAGAGCTAATGAGTACCAGTTTTATCAATTTGGTGCATGTAAGCATGCGCGATAAATTACGCACAGAACGCCTAACCGAGCAGTTTGAGCATATCTATTGGAAACAAGGTGCTACAGAATTAGCTACAGGAGATAAAACCCTTACACTAAAGCAGTTTGAATTAAAATACGAAGAGTCGCTTTTTGAGATAGCCTTAAGCGCACAAACTAAAAATATTTGGTTGGTATTTAGTGGTATCACATTTACGAGTGTGGAAGAGAAAAATACAGCGATCCAATTATTACGATACATGGATCAAAGTATCAATATTAACTGGCGATTGGCGCATTACAAATCTGCTGTGCGTTATCTACAACGCAACCCTGATACCATAAAAGCTACTGGTGGTACCAATTGGCAAGAGTATTTACCACCACGTTTTCAAAAAGTAATTTTCTTCCCAGAACTGTGGACTGCTGCCGAGCATGCCGAATGGGGTAAATCTTGGGTAGATCAACACATTAGTTAGCGGTCATTGTAACTGACGACACTCTAACAGACAAGAAATGAAACACTTTAAACTGACCACTTTCATACTTGGATTTCTGCTTTTTGGCTGCAACCAAGCTGACGCCAAAACAACTTCTTTGACCGTAGAAAAATCAGTTAACATAACTGACGACAAGGAGGAAATTAAGAACTTGGTTCGACAAGTTTACAAATGGCATGAAGCAAAAAAACCATCAAACAACGATATGGTTACGGACAGTAAAGACAGCATCTATCTTGGTTTTAATCTTGACCAACTCAAATTAGACATTATCGAACTTAAAGCGACTAATTTGTTTGCAGACGAGTTTATTGATAATTACAATAAAATTTATCTAACAATTGACAAAAAACTAAAGAACAAAGAGCTTGAATGGTTAGTAGGAGAGTTACCTCCTTTTGGCAATGGTGCAAACCCTTGGTGCAACTGCCAAGACGTTCCCTACGACAAACCTAATCCTTGGGACTTAATTGAAGTGGAGACAATTAACTTACAAAGCGACAGGGGAGAATTAAATTGGAAATGGGGAAAGACTGAATTAAATGGAGCAATTGGCTGGAAAGAATTTACTTATAGATTTAGAGTAGTAAAAGAAAATGGCAAGTGGAGAATTGCATATTTAGAAGGGTTTAACTTCGATGAATTTACAAGAAGAAATTATTGATAATCGTCACAGAAAAAACAATGAACCGCTTACAGCAGCTTACGTAATAGATAGTCGTTCATAAAGTACGGACCAATCGGAATATCCTCTTCCTTAACAATGGTAAAGCCAACCGATTGGTAGAACTGTAGCGCTTTATTTTCTCTATTTACATTCAATTCTAGGATTTTGCGTCCGCCAGCAAGTGTTTTATTTATAACTTCATCCATAAACTTTTTGCCCAAGCCTTTACCCTGAAATTCGGGTAGCACATATAGCTTATGTAGTTTTACAATTGTCTCATCCTCATTACGCGGAGAGTATGACGCATAAGCAATGCACTCATCGCCTCTGTGCATGAGTAAGAACGTGTGTTTCCAAAAATTAAGCTGGCGTTCAAGCGATTCTGGCGTATAAATTTGCCCAAACATATAATCTACCTGCTCTTTAGGAATTAAGGGAAGATAGGTATGCCACCACGTAGCTTCGGCAATGGTAATAATAGCTGGTATATCGGCAACAGTAGCCTCCGTAATGGTATAGTTAATTGCTTGCATTGGGCTTACTTTTATGTTCAATACGTATCAGTTCTCGCTGTAAAAATGGTTTAATCGGGTACATTTTACCATCTGTGTATTTAATGCGGTATGGCTCGCCAGAAGACGAGGAATACGAAGCCAAATTATCGATAAAAGCTTGGGCTGTTGCTGCTTTTTTAGCACCTTTCTTAAGCTTTAATCGCAAATGATCTGCTGCTTCTACGGGTGTATAGGCGCTTCCGTTTCGAATAAAGCTACAGCCTTTTAAATTTTGCACGTACACAATTAACTTATCGATTTTTTCAGCTTCGGTTTGCATTGCCTGCTGGGGCTTGATAAACCCTAAGATAAGAACAAAAAGAATGGAGATAAGTTGCATCTTTATTATGAAAAAAGGCTGTTTTGTAATTCAAAACAGCCTTTAATTAATAGTATAAATACCTTATTACATTAAGGCAAACTTAATAGGAACCGTAAACTGAACCTGCTGGGCTCTTCCGTTTTGACGACCAGGTTTGAATCTAGGCATCATTTTTATAACACGAACAGCTTCTTGATCGCAAGCTGGATCAATACCTCTACGCACTTTTACATTGATTACATCGCCTTCTTTGTTTACCACAAAATCAACATATACAGTACCTGAAACTTGGTTTTCGCGAGAAATCGCAGGGTATACTGTGTTTTTACGAATAAATTTGACTAATTCCTCTTCCCCACCCGGAAATTCTGGCATCTGCTCTACCGACAAAAAGATTTGATCGGTTTCTTCTTCTACCACTTCATTTCCTTGTCCTTCCAGCAAACTCATATCAACACCATCATCACTACCTTCTTGAGTTTCTTTACCAGCTTCTGTATCCTTCAAATCTTCCACTGTTGGAGGTGGTTCATCAGGCACTTTTTCGTCGGGCAAAATTATTGGAGGCGTAAATTTAATGGTCGATTTTAATGGTGGAGGTGGCTCTACCGGTGGCGGAGGAGGTTGCTTCTCGTCTATCGGTGGCGGTTCTTCTAACGTTGTTACTTCGGTAATTTTTACGTCGTTTTCTTCAGGTAGCGCTGCGCTAATTAATCGTACTATAAGCGGTGCGCTTATAGCCAACGAAAAAGCAACGATAGCCAATACAATACCCAACATAGCATTACGTGCATATCCTTTACGCAATTCGTATGCTCCGTATGCTTTATTTCTGTCTTCGAATACGAGGTCGCACCATTGTGCGTCTTGCAAATCTATTTTTGCCATGGTTTATGCTTTAATTAGGATGCTAATGGCGTGTTCTTTAATAATTCTATCTCCAAAGGCGTAATGTCAACAATGGCGTAGCGGCCAATATTGCATATCTGCATTTCGTCTAATATATCTACCAAATTTTTGTAGGTCGATTTATCATCCGCTTTTATCACCACAATAAGTCCGTTTTTAAAGGATTTTATACGTGATACATTTGCTTTATACTGCTCTTCGGTAATTTCTCTTGACTTAAATTGTGCTTGGTAAACAGGAATAGAATCTACCGCTATGTTGCGCACTCTGTTTTCCTGCAACAAAATTTTACGGATACCCGTGCTGCCAAAATTAGCTACTACGGGTGTTCCTGGTTCTCCTGTTTTTTCGTCTACAAAGTAGTATACCACTTTATCGTTTTCGGTAAGCAGTACCGTCATGGCTTGCGAAGCCTTTACTTTACTTTGGTCTTCTTCGGTAATATCCTTTTTTACAGGCATATTAATTTCCATGGTTTGCGGTTTGCTCATGGATGTGGTAAGCATAAAGAAGGTAATTAATAAGAAACCTAAATCTACCATGGGGGTAAAATCCACACGGGTAGACTGCTTTTTGCCTCTTACTTTTTTGCCCTTTTTATGTCCGCCGCCACCGCCGCCTTCTATTTCTGCCATTTTAGTATGGTTTAGTTAATGCTACTCACCCTGCTTTTCTAAGCTGGTGATAAAATTAAATCTATTTACATTACGATCTTGCAAGGTGGTAATTACCTGTTTTACAATTGGGTAATTGGTTTGCTGATCTCCTTTTACGGCTACACGAATATTGTTATTCGCCAATCGCGATTGCCATACCCAGTCAGATAATTCGTTGTTCAACGAATCTGTTGGGATTCCTTTTGATGGATATGCTGCACGATCTGCTGCTTCAAGTGCTAAATATTGTTTTAGCTCTTTTACCGGAACACCAAAAGAGGTGGTTAAGGCAAACTCTTGAAACTCTTCTGGCGTAAACGCAATTTGGTATTTTTCGCCCATACGCTTTAGCAAATCCTTGCGGGTTTCTTGTCCATCTATACCGAAAAACACACGTCCTTCTTTATCAATGGTAAGCAGCATGATATCCGTATCAGGCAATTTTATTTCCGAAACAGAGGATGGGGTAGTAACCGCCACCGGCTCATCGGGTTTAAATTTGGTAGCCAACATAAAAAAGGTAAGCAATAGGAAAGCAACGTCGGTCATTGCCGTCATGTCTACTGCTGTGCTTTTACGTGGAACTTTTACTTTTGACATTTTATTACTGTCTTTAAAAGTTTAACTTATTAAACGCTTGCTTCAACTATTTGTGTCTTGAAGCAAATGTCTGTACAATGCTAAATCCTGCTTCGTCGATAGCGTATGTAATTGCATCGATTTTGCTAGTGAATACGTTGTACATGATAATAGCTACAGCCGAGTTACCAATACCTAAAGCTGTATTAATTAGTGCTTCAGAAATACCGTTTGCTAATGCTACTGAATCTGGAGAACCTGCTGTTGCTAATGCAGAGAAGGCCTTGATCATACCAATTACTGTACCTAATAGTGCAATAAGTGTTGATACAGATGCCATGGTTGCAATGATCACCAAGTTTTTTTCCAACATTGGTAATTCCAACGTAGTTGATTCTTCAATCTCCTTTTGGATGGCTAATATTTTTTGTTCTTTATCTAAGCCTGTTGCAGCTTCCATTTCTTTGTACTTGTGCAAGCTCTGACCTACAACATTTGCTAAAGATCCTTTTTGTACATCACAAGAAGCAATAGCTGCATCAACATTACCAGCAGTAAGTGCTGTTCTAATGCTGCGTACAAATACTTGAGAAGATGCTTTACCTTGTGCTTTGTTGATGGTTAAGAAACGCTCGATAGAAAAGGTGATAGACATAATTACTAATGAAAGTAAAATAGGTACTATAAAACCACCTTTGTAAATAAGTCCTAAGAATTTACCAGCGCCTTCTGATACTGGATGGTTATTCGGGTCATTTCCTTCGAAGTTAGAAGGATTACCTAATACGAAATAGTAAATTAAAAATCCTACTACGATTGCCATAGGAATTACAGCTGAAGAGAAAACTGCTGCGAAATTGCTTTTCTCAGCAGTAGTTGTAGATTTTGCTACGTTTGCCATTTTTTTTGTTTAATTAAATGTTTAAAAAATTAGGTTCTATTTTAGTTTTATAAGAATGCAGGATGCAAATGTATCATTTTTGACAAAATAAAAAATGCATATTGGGTATTTAACAATAATTTAATGTATTTAGTATTGCTCTATTACAAAATAGTTGCACTCCAAAAAAATTATATATTTGCCTCAATTATATTTTTGAAATGAGTGTTGACAGAAATAATCAACTATTTTTACAGTTATTATATATATTCCAAGCTGCTGGTATGCAGGGCTTAGGCAAATTAATAAACCCTGTAACAAATACTACTGAAGTAAATTTACAACAAGCACAGGAATCAATAGATATGTTAACGATGCTAAAAGACTTTACTAAAAACAACATTAGTAAAGATTTAGAAAGAGCATTGGATGCCTATTTAACCGACCTTCGCATGAATTACATAGAAGAAGTAAACAAAAAGTAACCCCTAATAAAAATGGAAAGGAAGAATAACAACACTATTTATGCGCTATTATTGGTAATAGTAGCTCTTATTGGAGCAGTAGCATATCTGTACATCACCAAAAATAAAACAGAGATGATGCTGGTATCTATGCAAGACGAGAAAGTAAGCATGGAAAAAGAGTTATCACAATTGGAAAGCGAACTATCTGAAAGCACCAATAGTGTAAACAAGCTTACTGATGATTTAAAAGCAAAAGACGTAGAACTAAAAGCTAAAATAGAAGGCTTAAAAGCTGCTTTGAAACGTGGTGATTTAAGTTTGGCTAAACTGCAACAAGCACGTGATGAAATAGACCAATTGCGCTATTACATTAAAAAATATCAAGATGAGATTGTAGTTCTTAAAAAAGAGAACGAACTATTAGTTACCGAAAATACAGGCTTAAAGGTAACTGTAGATGAAGAACGTACCAAATCTAACGACTTAACTAATCAAAATGTACGCTTATCTAACAAAGTAGCTATTGCTGCAATGCTAAAAGCGGTAGCAGTGGATGTACAACCTGTACGCTACAAAAGCAATGGTGAAGAAATAGATGCCAACCGTGCTAAGAATACCGAAAAAGTACGTGTAAGTTTCAAAATTGCCGATAATAACATAGCCGATCAAGGTGACAAAGTAATTTACCTACGTGTAATAAACCCTACAGGCGGACAAGAGATTGTGACGGATGAAAACGAAAGTAAATTCCGTGCAGATGGTCAGGACCTACAATACACCAGCAAAACTACTATCAACTTTGCTAACAGTAAAGAGCAAGTATATAACGTATATTGGACCAAAGGTTCGGTATATGAAAAAGGCATTTACAAGGTAATGCTTTATGCAGATGGTGCTTCTATGGGTAGCATCAATTTTGAGTTAAGGTAATACAACCTTTACTATTTACAAAAAAGGCCTCTCGATTTAATCGAAAGGCCTTTTTTGTGTAAAATCATACGATGACTTCGAGTCATGGATGATTGATTTATTATCTTGTTCTTGCCAGTAGAGTCTCCTCTCATGGGTTGTGTGTAGGCTTCACTCGCGTGTTCTTTTCAATTAATCAGCTGTTAAATCATCATCGTCTAGTTCTAGATTAGTAGTGATTTTATCTGTATAAGTTCATTATTTATATAGGCTTTATCCGAGCTATACAATTAATCTTGAGGCCTTTAAGCTAATAGATATTCGCCCTTACATGAGGTTTATGCATGTAATCTAATTGAAGATGTGCGTACTTTTAAGGCGCAGAGTCCCGCTTACGCATTGGCTGTACAAGGAGACTCTGCAGGCAAGAAATCATCCGATGACTTCGAGTCATCAGATGATTGATGGGTTACTAAAAAAATGCGCGCACTTGCACAGTTCCGGTATGTACGGTGGGAGTTTTTTCTGATTTACGCCCATCGTAGTTGAGGTTTAGTTGCAGGTTTTCGGCTAAGTTTCGCTGTATCACTACGTTCCAGGTTAGGTTATTGCCGGGTTGTAGGCCTTGCAGCATTTCGTATCCCACCGGTGTATTTGCCAACCCTTGATATACATTTTTAATGTAGTTCACCGCTGCACTAATCGTTCCTTTCGAAACAAGATTGTAGCGCAACTCCGTACCCGTTTGTTGGCTACTTAAACGTTCTATCCCTGTAGTATTTTGCTCGTACCCATACTGGTAATACAGCACCAAACGGTATCTACTTTGTAGGGTAATGGTAAACTCAGGCTTTACACGCGTAAAAGTAATCTGGTAATTTTGGTTTTGCCCAACTGCCGATTGGTACAACTTGTTCCCAAAAGTGATATCCTGTATCCACAAAACAGGTTTTACGGGTATCCAGCGGGTTTGGGCATTGTGCTCCGTAAGTTGGCGGGTATCAAACCCGTTGATGAGCAATAATTTACTTTTAGCCGTTTGCAGGCTATAGGAAGCACCAAAAAAAGGATTGAATTTATTAAAAAACAGTGTGTTGCGGGTGTTATTGCTAACAGATAATACTTGCGAATCGGCAACTGCATTTTCAAACGGGTTGAATAAAATACCATTGCGCGGACTCACTATTTTTTGCTGAGTAGTATAGGCAGATTGGGTAGAAAAACGATTTACCAATTTGCCCAAGCGTGTTGCACCTTTTACTATATTAGAAGGAGTAATATTTAATTGTGCGCTTAGTTGCGTACTGTTAGACCGTATAAACTGGTTTGTGGGGGTAAAAACCCGTATATAATTTGCCTTGTCTCTAAATTGAGCTTCTTCAAATTCATTAAGCTCTTCAATGCCGTTTTCGTTATAGTCGTTCCAAGTATATACTCCTTGTCCATTATCTACTTTTACATACGATACCGCGCGTTTAGGCTCTTGTCCTGTTCCTATTTCGTAATAGGTGGTTCCATTAAAAAGCCCTTTTAGTGCTACATAATCATAGCCCAGACGTGCCAGCAACGTATTCAGTGAATTTGTACTTGCCCCTTTAGTTTGCAACCTGCGGTACGTACCTCCAGTACGCAATATACTCTTCGGGTTTTTCATCCACGCAGCATCTGTATTGATTATATCTGCATCGGTAAGTTCTGTATAGGTACTTTTAAGTGGGCTATAATCGAAGCGCTTGGTATAATCTACTCGATACTTGTTTACCGATGTATCGGCATTTTGTGCATATACCTGTGCCTCCTTAAAATAAAAACTGTTGGGTAATAATGTATCGCTCAGCGTGTTTTTAATATTAATTTGTTCTAACCCACCCACTATACCCACCTTTAAGTATTTCATATTACGTGATAGGTCTGCTCGTTGCTTATTAAATCGGGTACCGGTGGTAGTAGCATTTGCATTCAAAAGGCTTCCCTGATAGATTAGCTTATATTTTTGGAGCGTAGCCAACAAGCCTAATTCTTGTTTATTACCGCGATAAACAGTCTTTTTTAGGACTGTATTGTAGCCATAGCGCAAACTAAACTGTTGGTTTTTACTAAGTTCTAAAGCACCAGATAACAAGTGTTGATCCACCGTATCAATTGCTGCTGTATTGTACTCTCTATCAAATTCCTGCGCTCTAAAGCGTTCAATAGGTCTAAATCTTTTTTGATTGTACTCGTAGCTGGCGGTAGAGGCCAATTTCCAATCACTTGTTTTACCACCTAAAGAAAGTATGTTTTTGATTCCTGTTTTTTGGGCAAGTCCCACATTATTATCGTCACCTACAGCAGCAAAAGTATTTATGTCAGTATTGCTAAGCGCTATTTCTGTTTCTATACTGGTATTTTTTGCAAGCGAGTAGGTAGAAGCTAACGTATAAAATTGATTGCGCTTGGGTGCAATCAATAAGGTTACAGGTTCATATTCTCCTCGTAAAAGCCCATTTTGAGGTGCTACCCATTTATATACGCGCCCGTTGGCTGTTGCTGCTGTTACCAATACGTAATTACCTCTTCCTTGCCCCACCAAACTAAAGCCTAAACGGTAGCGGGCACTATCTGCATTGGTGCTGTACACATACACATTGCTAAAGCCCAATGTGTCTACTTGCTTATACAATACTTGTTCGGGGCTAAACGCTACGGTATCTATAGCTGGGTAAATGGCGCTGCTTACGTTATCGCCTGCGTTTGCCAATACACGTTGTTGGTCGGGGCTTAATTGTTGCAGCAGTGGTTGATTTTTGCTGTCTTGCTCGTTATAAAAATTGAAGCGTACCTGAAAAGGTCCTTTTGTAGTGGTGGCGTGGGTATACACTAAGGAGCGCGCATAGTTTTTATCGGAGTACTCAAATTCTATAATGATGCGGTTGTATTGGGTAATGAGTTTACGGGTGGTAAAGGTTATTTCTGCCGTATTGTAATCGATGGTGTAGTCATTGTCTTGCCCGCGTTTGAGTAATTGCCCATCTACGTACACGCGCTCCGTTCCTGATAAAATAATCACAAAAAATTCGCCGTTATCTCCCTTCAATCGGTACGGACCTTGATTGCCCTCTTGACCCATAAAGGTATTACGGGTGTACTTTCCTTTGGCCACCGCTCCTGCCACACCCACAGTGGTACTTTGCTGCATACTATCCAAAAATGTGCCTGTGTAGTAGGCTCCTTTGGTACGTTTGTAAAAATTGAGGAAATAGCTATTGGGCTTGCGCAACTCAAAATCTCCGGCTATTAAACTGTTTTTTTGATTACGCAATTGGATAAATACATTATCAAAATCTTGTAGTTGTTGGGTGTTTCCTTCGGGTTGTATGGGTATATTTTCGTCGGATATGGAAGCAATTAGCTCTATATCATCTGTAATTTTACCATTGAGTTGTAAATTAAGGTTAGAGTTTACAGTAAGATTTTGATTATTACCAACAGATATACCTCTGGAAATACTTCCGCTTTTACTCAATGAACCTAAAGAAAGGGGTTCTTCTTTGGGTTTGTAACCTGATGCAAAACTAAAGGGATTACGTGCCGACATGCTTTCGGGTTCAATAATGGAGCGGTCTTTACGGTAATAGCTTTTTTTTAAGGGGATGGTGCTGTATTTGACCTGTATGAGTGTAGGAAAGTTATCTAACCAGTGTAGTGTATTGGTAGAATAGTTAAAGTTGTATTTTGCTAAGTCCACCGTATTGCCCTGTATATCATTAATACGCAGCGAGGCAGGTAGAAGGATAGCTGAATCAATAACCGTATAGCTGGTATCAATACGCAGCAATTTTTGTAGTTGCCGTATCTGACCAATTGCCGTGTTACACAAGAAGATGAAAAGAAAGCTTACGGAAATCCGTTGTATCATACTGCTTTATACAACGGAAAATATACAAAAAAAGTGGTGCCTTCGTTTTGTTTTGTTTCGAACTCTATTTTGCCGCCTATACTTTCCAATACGTTTTTGATAATTGCCAAGCCCAAGCCCATTCCCGAATTTTTGGTGGTAAAGTTTGGCGTAAATATTTTGCTTTGCACCTCTTCCGGAATACCCGTTCCATTATCGGTTATTTGCACAATTAGCTCGGTAGCGTTTGCTCGCAAACTAATGTCAATTTTACCTTCTCGGTCTGTAGGTATTGCCTGTATGGCATTTTTAATCAGGTTGTTGAACGTGCGGCTTATTTGATCAGCATCTGCTAAAATCCAGGTGTTTATTCCGTTTTCTGAGCGAAACTGAATATGTACCTTTTCATTGTGTTTAAACAGATCGATTACCTTTTGCAACTCTAGTAATAAATTTACGGGTTCGGTACGCGCCTCTGGCATTTTAGCAAAATTAGAGAACTCCGTAGCTATTTGCGATAGGCTGTCTATTTGCTCGATAAAGGTTTTAGCAAAGCGCTCGAATTTGGTATTAAAATCGGCATCTTCATTTTTAAAAGACCTTTCTAATTGCTGTAAGCCCAATTTTAGTGGTGTAAGCGGATTTTTTATCTCGTGTGCTACTTGCTTTGCCATTTCGCGCCATGCCGATTCGCGTTCCGATTGTGCCAATTTATCTAAACTTTCTTCCAGCTCACGAATCATGCGGTTGTATTCCTTTACCAAGCTACCTATTTCATCTTTTCGGTTCCACTCAATAGGTTGGTTTACTTGTCCTATTTTGGTTTCGCTAAGGGTTTTTTGAATGATGGTAAGCGGTGAAGTAATGGCATTGGCAACAAAAAACGCCAAAAAGGCAATGATTGTAAATACCAAGGCATACACATTGATAAGCGCATTGGCAAAGTAGGAAACCTCTGCACGGTATTCATTTTGGTTGGTAAAATACGGCAAACTGATATAGCCAATAATTTTTCCATCCGCATTTCTGATAGGCGCATAAGCTGCCAAGTACTGCAATTGCCCAATACGCTCCTGCCCAATAAATGCGGTTTTAGATAGCGCATGTAAGTTATAGTATGCCTGAGCATTCATTTTACCAGACAACAAGCCCAAATCAAATACCTTTTGCTGGGTAGATATGAGCAAATCTCCTTGCAAACTATACACCGAAATATCTGTGTTAAATAACTTTGAAAACGTATTGATATCCAGCAAAATATCCTCTTTTAACTGTGTGTTGCTGCTGGCATAGTTTTTTTCTTGAAAGCCCGCTTGTGTAGCTTTTATTTTCTGGCTTAATCGTTTGTATTGGTCGGTATCATATCTATCGGTAATATAGCCTACTGTTATTAAGCCTACTACCAACAACGAGGCAACCACCGTAATAACAATAGAAAATTGTATGCGCACTTTAAACAAAACGGTTCCGTCTCGTAGCACACGTCGTAGTGACGAAAAGCCCTCTATCAGCAACTCGTTTTTTATAAAATTGTAAGAGGATCTGAAAAAGTAAATCACAAATAGGAATACCGATAAAAAGCCGAAAAAGTAAGAGAATATGGCAAAGCTGTTGAACAATTTGGTAACGGGCTTACTCAATACAATACGGGTAGTATAGTTTGGCGTGTATACTACGTGTGTATAATCTCCACGCTCTGTGGTGAAAAAGCCCAAACCTTTTGTGGTAAAATCTTCGTCCAAACTATAGGGATACTCGCCTGCCCTATTTACCAATTTTCCGTTTTTGTAATAGGCATAGTCGTATTTAGAAATTTCGGCATCCACGTTTAAGTTTTCGGCGAGTAGGAGTTCAGGGTAATTATTACTCGTTGCCAATTCTTGCGTTTGCAAGCGCACTAAAACCGTTCCTACCGTAGTGTATCCACTACGGATTGGCAATTTGGCCAAATAGTATTGTATGCCCAATGTATTGCCCACTTGGTACAAACCTGTTGTTGGCGTAACAATGCCCAACTCATTCAAAATAGCTGTTGCCTCTTTCAGCGTTTGCTGTCTTTTATTTAGGTTCTCCCCGTTTACATCATATCGGGTAAAACTTACCTTATACCGATTGAAATAATTACCAAAATAATACTGGCGCAAACGATTGTTTAGCTCCTCGTTATCACGCAGTTTATAGGCTATCGATGTTATAAGCAAAGAATCTTTACTCAGCTTTTCAGCAACATCGGCAAACAGAAATTCGGTAACAGGATCGTTCCCACTTTCCAATTGCAAGGCAAGCAGCTTACGATTTTCTATGTCTTTTTCTTTATTAAACTCTTGCAGCTTTACCGAGGATACTACTGAAAAAAGGATTAGTGCCAATACAATTGCTCGCATCGAGAAAATACGCACTTTATTTACCCGAAATCGCTCTAATGAGAATAGATATACTACATTGCTTATCAACAGTATATCCAATTTATCTATGGCTATTTTATAGATAAAACTAATAAGTAATCCCAAGGTAAAAACATATACCTTTTCTTCATTTGTAAACTGAAAGCGCTCGGAATAAATAATGAGCGAGTTGCATACCAAAAAGAAGGTGTACAAACACACTCCCAACATAGTAAATCCTAATGCGCTGTATTGGGTAAAGTTGAGTACATTGGTTACATCAAAAGAAATATTGGAATTGAGCACTAAACTGCTAAACACTCCGCTTAATACATCGGCTAACAGATTAACAGCTACTATAAACAGCACAGCAATTGCTGCATACCAACGTTTATCCAATACCGGTAATGGAATATTCTTAATGTTTCGATAAGTAAAGTAAACTATCCAAAGACCTAACAAACAATCGATTATTAAATCTCCTAAAGAGGGTAGCCAAAAACTAGCCGCAAAAACAGTGGGGCTAAATAGTTCCCAGTAATCATACACCGAGTGCGGTAGCTTAAAGTAAAGTCCGATTCCTTTAATAACTACAATAGCAATAGTCAGTAATCCATATGCCTCGCCAATCTCTCCGGTATTAATTCGCTTTTGAGCAGCAGCATCTGCGTAAAACAGCAGAATTATAAGTGCAAGTATCCAACACGTATTTTGGATGAATGGGACAATTTTTGGATAAGTAGTATCCGAAAAAGCAATATAAAACAGTGCCTTTTGTTGTTCGGCGTAAATGGTTTTGCTATGTGTAGTTTGTGAATCGGATAGTGCTACATAATCGGCTATATCCAGTTCGGGATTAAAACCTCCCCGTAAATAAAAATTATTAATGCTATGTGCTGCAAAAACCGGAAAATACGCCATCAAGGTATTTCCTCTTTTATATGCTTTTACGCGTAGATAATACCCGTTTGCCAGTTTTGCAAATGACGTGCCATGCGGTACTCGATTAATCGCGCTATCGCTAACTACCCGATTATCTGTCCAAAAAACAAGAGAGTCTTTAGTATATACCTGAAATATAACTTCTTCTTTGTCAAACCTTTCTATGATGCTAGCAGCACCAATAAAGCTGGTGTTTTTTTCTTGTAATGCCCTTACAAAACGCAGTACTGCTGTATCCTTAGTTGCGGCATGTATAAACTGCTCCTTTTCTTGTAATTGCTTGCTCAGCGTATTTGCTGTACTTGCTAAATTAAAACTAGAAGTAAATAAGTACGGCACCAGAAAGGTAGCTGCTGCCAATGCTATAGCTACCCAAAATGGTTTAATTTTCCGTATGTTATCTATTCTATTCAAACCTGGTTATTTGCTAATAAATACCCCTGTGGCCTCAAAAGCCACTTCTTGGATAGGTGCTGTAATGGCTGCAATTTCTGCTGCCGATTTACCTGCATCTTCGGCGTAGTGTTGTTGGTCGGCAACAGAAGTGGTTTCTAAATACGCTCTACCTTTTAGAATTACCTGTTTGCCTGCGCAATCTAAGGGTACAAAAAAACCATAATCTTTAAATGTTACGCGCATCTCTTTACCATCGGCTAAAGGAAGTGTCATCCAGCAGCCTTTCTTTTTGCATACTTCTAAAATAGTACCGCTTACTTGCGTTTCTATTTCGGCTTTAGCACCCATACTTGTAGTAAGCTCAGTGCTTGTTACCGGATTGCTTATTTCAAATTTTTCTCCAGCAAATGTGCCTGTTGGTGTGTTGCTGGTGCAAGCTGCTAAAAAAAGCGCTGCTATCAGTACGGTTTCTTTAATCATAGTTTTCTATTATTGGTTGATATGTAATTGGTTAGTTATCCAAATATACGTTCAAATACTTCTTCTAATTTAGTTACCGGATGTATTTTAATGGCTAATTTACTGGTATTTAATCCCTTTGTATTGTATTTGGAGATAAAAATTTCGTCGAATCCTAATTTTTCGGCTTCCGATATACGTTGCTCAATGCGGTTTACTGCCCTAATTTCTCCTGTAAGACCAACTTCTGCGGCAAAACAGGTTTTAAACGGAATAGGAATATCGTTGTATGACGATAAAATAGCACATACAACCCCCAAATCTATAGCTGGGTCTTCTATGCGAATTCCTCCAGCTATATTCAAAAAAACATCTTTTACGCTAAGCCTAAATCCGCAGCGCTTTTCTATTACTGCCAGTAACATGTTCAATCGGCGCAAGTCGAATCCAGTAGCCGATCGTTGTGGCGTTCCGTATGCTGCTGTACTTACCAATGCTTGTGTTTCTACCAACAATGGACGCACACCCTCTAACATTACCGAAACAGCTATACCGCTAAGCGGCTCGTCTCGTTGTGAGAGTAAAATTTCGGAAGGGTTGCTTACTTCACGTAATCCGGTACTCTTCATTTCGTAAATGCCTAGTTCGGCGGTAGACCCAAATCTGTTTTTTACCGAACGCACCATACGGTACGCATAATGCTGGTCGCCTTCAAATTGCAGTACGGTATCTACCATGTGTTCGAGCACTTTTGGACCAGCAATAGCACCATCTTTGGTAATATGGCCAATAAGTATAACTGGAGTATTACTCTCTTTAGCAAAGCGCAATAATTCCGCAGCACATTCTTTAATTTGTGATACACTACCCGGTGTGCTTTCTATATGTGCCGAGTGCAGTGTTTGAATACTATCTACAATAACCAGTTGTGGCTCTAGTTCTTCTATTTGTTTAAAAATATTTTGTGTAGCTGTTTCGGTAAGAATATAACAAGTTTCCACAAGCGTAGCGGCTCCTACTGTAAGACGCTCGGCGCGTAGTTTTATCTGCTGTTCACTTTCCTCACCAGAAATATACAGGGTTTTTACGCCTTTCATTTGTAAGGCCAACTGCAACATAAGGGTAGATTTGCCAATACCCGGTTCTCCACCTATAAGCGTAAGCGATCCTGGCACAATACCACCACCCAATACTCGGTTAAACTCTTGGTCGGGTGTAATAATGCGCTGCATTTCTGAAGCTGTAATAGACTCGATTACTACGGGTTTTGCCGCTTTTTTTTGTGTGCCAACTGGTCGCCAATCGGGTACATTGGCTGCAGGTTTTTCTATGATTTCTTCTACAAAAGTGTTCCAGCTATTACAAGAGGTACATTTGCCCAGCCATTTAGCTGATTGAAAGCCGCAACTTTGACAGAAATAAGAGGATTTAGTTTTGGCCATGGTGTTTTGTGTCGTTCTAAAAAAATTAAAATTTTGGAAAGACAGCTAATTAATTTTAATGACTTTTTGAACTGTTACTTTTTTATCATCCACCAAAACTACATTAACAATGTAGCTTCCCGAAGGTATATCGGCAATGGAAATTTGCTCCGCTGTGGTTGTTTGTTGTTTTAACAACTTTCCTGTTAAATCGGTAATAGTTATCTGCTTAGTGCCATTTAGTGGAATGATTAATATGCCTGTAGTTGGATTAGGGTAAATTATAAACTCTGTTTCTTTTACCGTATTAATAGCAGCGGTTTCACAGTTACCGTTTTTTACAATCTTTCTTTTAAATGTATAACTACTACCACATTGATAATTTAAATTGTACACCCCATCGGCTACTGTATCTGCTCGCCATACGTAAGTATAACTTCCTTTTTTTAAGGGTAAATTCTTATATAAAGATGCCTCTACTTGCCCAATAATATTGTATACCTCCAGTGTAATGGTGTCATCTTGTGGCACTTCAAATTTTATAGTTAAAAGGCAAGAAAAAGGATTTGGATAGGCCGTTAGCGTATCTTGTGTTTGGGCAATACTTATTTTGGTAGTAATTAATACTACAAATAAGAGAATGATTTTTAGTGTTTTCATGGTGTTGATGTGTTGCTTATGCCCTTTTTATTCTTCGTCGTAAAACTCTTGCAAGGCACCAAAATAGCTATGTGTCCACCCTTCGGTAAATTCGGTGTACTCTGCTTCTGGAATATTGGTATGGCGTAATTCTACAGAGGTGCCACTTTTATCGGGATGAAGTATAATGGTTACGATAGAAGGTTCTGTTTGGTCGAAATACCATTGCTGAACCACCTTCTTGTTTTCTTCAAACTCCAAGTTTTTACCCACTATGCTACCATCCCATAAAGAAAACTCAGAGTTTGGTTCTGTCGACATCACAGCTTCTTCACCCGTCCACAAACGAATAGTAGTAGGGTTGGTAATAGCCATATACACTTCTTCTGGAGGAGCAGGCAGGCTATAATATTTTTTAAAATCGGGCATAGTTTTACTGACAAAAATATCTTATTATTTGGTATTTGATTATAAGAAAGTTATAACTTTACTTGAACA
Source organism: uncultured bacterium (assembly GCA_947085255.1). Taxonomy (GTDB): domain Bacteria; phylum Bacteroidota; class Bacteroidia; order Sphingobacteriales; family Sphingobacteriaceae; genus CAMTVQ01. The sequence goes on from CAMTVQ010000009.1 coordinate 70,055, forward strand.
AACCTGTAATTATGAAAAAACAACTACTCCTTTTAGTTTCCTGTTTATTATTGTTCGGTACTAACTCCTTTTCCCAAGATTTTTCCTTTTCTCATCCCTACGCTGCCCCGCTAAAACTGAACCCTGCCTTAGTGGGTAGTGAGGCGCTTAGCTTGCGAGTTCTAAATACTTTTTCATTCTCAAAAAGTCATGGAGATTTATCTGTTTTGTCTTTTTCTGCTGATTTTCGTGTGCCAAAAACGGAAATAGGCTCTGGCGTTTATTATCAGTTACTAAATTTTAATGATGTGTATATTGTAAGAAAGATCGGCTTTCCTTTATCTTATAAATTTGCTCTTAGTAAAAAAATTGCCTTGAAAACAGCAGCTGAAATCTCTTTTAACAAGTACCATTTAAATTTTCCCTATTATTTTCCAACTAATCCGAGAAAAACTGTTGATTTAGCTTTGGGCATGTTATTACTTAGCCCTAAATCGTATGCTGGTTTGGCTGTTCATCATATCACCCAACCAAATATTTCAGTAAGTGATTTACCATACTATATACCGCAAACAATTGCTATTCATACCGGTACTACTTTTTATTTAAATTCGGTAAACGCTAAATACAAGCAAAGTCTTTTATCGGGTATTGTTTATAGATCACAAGGCCCATTTAAAAGCATATCACCTAATCTCTATTACAACTTGGAACCCTTGATTGTCGGTTTACAGTTTGATTATGGCTTTATTAATAGTAGTTATGCGAACGCTAGTATTGGATTTCGTAGAAAAATCTTCAGGTTACAATACAGCTATAAATGGAATACCGCTTCTTATATTCGCCATAATTATCATACTTTTGGTCTTGTAATTTTACCTTTTGGCAAAACTAATAGCAGCAAATACCAAATACCTTTTCCACTTTTTTAGTCTGTTTTATAATGGAAAACTAATACCAAAGGCAAGTATTATTCCTCCTGGATTAATAGCACTGTAAACTGCCTTGTCTTTATCACTTAGTGTATTTCTTTTATCTCTCAGTTCAAATGTATTACTGGTAAGAGAAATAGAGTACCCAAATTCTAAAAAGAGGCGCAACTCTTTTCTCGTAATCCATTGGTATTGAGTTCCTATATTTAATAAATTTACAGGATGAAGTTGCAGCCCAACCTGTTTTATGCTAGTAACGCCTGCTGATGTTACTTCAGCAGTAATTAATAACGAGTCTATTCCACTTGCCCGTGCATAGCTAATTTTAGGGCAAAATCCTCTTTCATGCTTGGGTTCATACATTAATCCTACTGTGGTTTTATAGCCCCAACTACCTATACCTGCTCCTAAATCGAGTAATACTTTAGGGGCTACACGTGCCTCGGCTCTAACTCCTAATAATCCAATTGGATTATTAATTCCAGTACCTAAGCCTAAATAAAAATTAGGAGTCTTGCGTTGTGCTGATACAATTGTTGTACTTACTAAAAGGGCAATAATTACGAGTGTTTTTTTCATGTGATGTGTGTTTTAGTGAAATTTAGTGTTGTTTATTTGTGTTAGTTGCTGTTCATCAAGTCTTCAATTTCTTCTGCTTCAATAGGTATGTTTTTCATTAAATCAACATTACCCGTTGAGGTAAGCAAAATATCATTTTCTATACGAATACCCAAACCTTCTTCTGGAATATAGATGCCCGGTTCGCAGGTAAGTATATTACCTACCTGAAAGGTATCATGCCTATAAGCAAAATCATGTACATCTATACCCAAATGATGTGAGGTACCGTGCATAAAATATTTTTTATATAGTGGCATTTTAGGGTCTTGTTTTGCCACATCATGCTTATCCAACAAACCCAAAGTAATCAGTTCTGCTTCCATTATTTTGCCTACTTCTTGGTGGTACTCATCCCACACCGTTCCAGCAACTAATAGTTTTCGGGCTTCTTTAAATACATGTAATACGGCGTTGTAAACGGCCTTTTGGCGTGGTGTAAAACGTCCGTTTACGGGAATGCTGCGCGATAAGTCGGCATTGTAATTACCATACTCTGCACCAAAATCAAATAAAATCACATCTCCATCTTTACACACCTGATTATTGTCGTTGTAATGCAAAATACAGGCATTTGCACCCGATGCAATAATGGGATTATACGCATGTCCTGTAGCGCGATTACGAATAAATTCATGAATAATTTCTGCTTCAATTTCGTACTCCGCAACACCTGGTTTTGTAAAAGCCAATACTCTTCTAAATGACTTCTCGGTAATATAACAAGCTGTTTGGGTTAGTTGCACTTCTACTTCCGATTTTAGTGGACGTAATCCACGCATAATAGGTGCCGAGCGGTGGTACTGATGAAAAGGATACTCCTGCATCAACTCCAAACCCAATCGTAAATCGCGGTAGACCACACTGTGCGCATAGCGGTCATTTTCATTACTATTGAGGTATACATTGGTACACCAATGCATCAGCATTTTTTTAATCGCTGCGTAATCGTGCAACCAGAAAATACTGCTTTCTGCAATTCCAGATGCCTTAGCAGCTTCGGCTTTGGTATATTTATGCCCTTCCCATACGGCTATATGCTCGTTGGTTTGTTTCAAAAACAATACTTCTCGGTAACGGGGCTCTGCACAATCTGGAAACAGGAGTAAAATACTTTCCTCTTGGTCTATACCGCTCAACCAAAATAAATCGGGGTTTTGCTTAAAGGTAAAAGCTTGATCACCACTGCGCGGAAATTCATCACTGGAATGAAAAATAGCCAATGATTGTCGTTGCAAATGCTGCACAAAACGCTTGCGATTGTCTATAAATAATTGATGCGTTATGGGTTCGTATTTCATCTGATAGTTATTTTTTAGTGGTTTATGGCTAAAATAAGTTGGTAATTTCGAAGTAAAAAGCTCGATTTAATCGCTGAGACACCACTTTTAGGAAAGTACTGCTATAGCCAGTTTTATTCTACTCTAAATAATTTATCTGACTGAGAAAGGGATAATATTTCAAACGGTGTTATATCAATATTGCTTGGTAATTTATCTCTAAGTACAGGAAGAACATATTGGCAGTTTACTTCATTAACTATCTCAGTTAATAAATTTGAAATCTGATTAGAATGAACATTTTCTATTTGGTCTTGTAATATGAAATGAAGACATGGAATACTAAAAGTGTCAGCAAACTTTATATAAGCCAAATCAAAAGAAGCCATTTGGCTTTTCTTACTACCTGTTCCTGGATTACCTTCAATATTATCAATTTTAAATTTATACATGCCATCTTCTGGGTCAGCACTTAATAAAGAATGAACACCATCTAAACGACTTGATATGTCTGAGAAATACGAATTAAATTCTATTATTCTTTGCTGAATTAAATCGTCCTTTGATAATATACTCTCACTTATTTTGTCCAATTTTGCATTTAGTAATTTCAGGTTATCATTCGATTTTCCCCAAAGTCGTTTTTGCTCTTCGAAATTACCTTTCTTTTCATAATATAAATTAAGCTCATTTATAATCAGTTGTAAATCTTCAATGGCTCCCGACTTATTTAAAGATTCAGATATAGATTTTTCTTGAATAATAAAAGAATTTAATTCCCTTTTAAGTTGGTTAATTTCAAGTTCGAGTGTTGGTAGTTCCTCTGTTATATATGCTGCTTTTTGTTGTATCATTTGATTATGAAATGACACTGTTTCCTCAAAAGTTCTTTGGATGTTTGGAATGAATGACTTAGCTTTTTCATACATCCTCTTTATTTGTTCAATATTGATACTTGTTACATCCTTCTCAAAATCAACCTTGCTCTCAAGAATGAGTTCTTTTCTTAATTCAAGCCGAGAGAGGTTAGTCGAAATTTTGTTAATATTTGATTTAATATTATTAAGACTTTGAAGTTCCTCCTCGTATTTTTCATTTAAATTAAACAGTTCTTTCTTCTTATTCAGAACTTCGATTTGTTTGTTTATAATAATCAGTGATTGATTTATTTGGGATAAATTACTTTCTTTTCTTAAACGAGTTTGCAATTTTTCTTCGATGTTTTTATCTCTTACAAGCTTATCCTTCGAAGAATCTATATCAATCCCAAACCAAAAAAGATGTAATGATTCATAAATTACATCTGTCGTAACATTTTGTGGAAGGACTCTTATCGTTTGTGTTAACTTATTTTTTTCATCTCTAATATTCTTTGATTTGAGTTGTTTTAAAGTTGGTTGCTTTTCAGTTGAGTCAAAAATCAATTCTTTTAATATGCTAGAAAAATCATCATTACTTAATGTTTCTCCATTAACCTTCTGTACCTTTTTTTTGTATGATAGAAAATTACGTTCTATTGTTATGGTTTTAGAGTTATTATTATCTAAATCTTTAATTAATATAAGCGTGATAAGAATGTTATGTTCTTTTAAAAATGTCTCAATTTTCTTGTTTGTGTTTTTAAATTCAGGGTCTATATAAATATTACTCCCGCTTCCATCTAGGCAAAAATCTATAAGTCTTAAAACAGTAGTTTTGCCTACACTGTTTCCAGATTCAGTTTTATCTTTCGATTTCGTTTCATCAACAATAAGATTAATCCCTTTATGAAAAAGAATCTCTCTTATTAAAACATCATCATTATGTATCGTAAGACTTTTTAAAAACATTTTATTATGTATCCTTTTTGAGTTTTATCAATTGCTCCAATAATATAAAGCCAATCTAAAGTTAGTGTAAACAAATTGAGTGAAATGTCCTCAGTTGACTTTAATAATTCAAAAACCAAGAAAAAATCCATTTTTTCATCTTCTGTTGATGATAGAATTTCAATCGTTTTTGCCCCTAAATAATACAAATCTCTTTCTGGGTTTATTTCTTTACTTACTATCATTTTATTTAGGTTCCTCTAACAATTTACAACGTATAAATGCATCAACTAATATTAGATTAATTCCTAACACAATATCTTCTTCAAAAAAATTTGAATTTTCTAATTGTGTATAAAGTTCATTATATACGTCATTAAATATTTTGTCTGAATTTGAACGGACTATTTCTATTGGATTTTCAGAATCCAATACTTAACTACCTTTAATTTTATTGTAAATTTGATTCACATTACTAAGTAATTTTTCCTTTTTAATAGATCCTTGCTTTTCCAATTCGTCATACAATGTGTTTATTTTACCTTGATATACTTTATATTCTTGAATAAGTGCATAATTAGTCTTAACTAAGTTATAGTTTAATTTAATTTTCGGGTCATAAACATTTAAAGTATCTGTTTCTGAAATATCATCCAGAGAAATGTTAGAAATAGCATTAATTGTATTTTTAAGCATTGAAGGATTGCTTTTTAGCCTTTGATTAAGGTAAGAACTTTCATGCTTTTGCTTCATCTCTCTCAAATCATCAATGGTAAACAAGTTTGTGTCATTTGTTTTATCGTGACATTGTCTGCATAGCAAAATTAAATTCGGATAATCAGCACGTTGTTCATCTTTCATTAAATCATTATATCTTTCCCCGCCTTCATTTGCTGCTTCAATATGACAAATATTTGAATCTAGTGCATTGCTAGTGTTAACAAGTAATGTGTCACAGCCAGGAAAAGCGCAGATATTACCAGAAAGACCAAAAAGTCGTTTTAGTGTCTTTTCTGTATATTTTCTAGCATCTTTTCCCATATCACAAAGGTATTACTTCCATTGAACAAACTTGTTTAATCATTTACTTGCTTTCTAAATTGGCTATATTTACAGCCTTACTAAGAATCCCCAAACTTATTTATGCGTTATTTATTTACGCTACCTCGTGTTGCCTATTTATTGGCTAAAGTAATAGATATTTTAGTTGATTTACAGAAAAAAACAGCAATATTGTAGCTATCAATCAAATAAAGCGATGTCGAATAACGAGATTTTTAAAAAACTACGTGTAGCCCTAAAATTACGCGACGATGAAATTGTAAAAATTTTGGAATTGGTAGATTTTAGAATTACCACCACCGAACTGAGTGCTTTTTTTAGAGCGGAAGACCATACAAACTACAAAGCTTGTGGCGACCAAGTTTTACGCAATTTTTTAAACGGGTTGGTTATTCACCTGCGTGGCAAAAAAGAGGAGCCTTTGGCTTAATTTCCCAACTCTTTCAAAGCAATATAGGTCATTAGTCCAGGTGCAATTGCCAAAGAGTCTTCGTCTATATTAAAATTGGGCGTATGTACCGATGCGGTAATTCCTTTTGCCTCGTTGCGCGTACCTAAGCGGTAAAAACAGCCATTGGTTACCTGCGAGTAATACGCAAAATCTTCTGCCGCCATCCATATTGGTAAATCTATTACGTTTTCTTCTCCTAAATACGCTACTGCCGCTTGGCGAGCACGTGCAGTAAGTTCGGGCTCGTTTATCAAAAAAGGGTAACCCCGCACAATGGTAAATTCGCATGTAGCACCCATGCTTTCGGCTAATCCTTCTGCCATTTTTTTCATGCGGGCATGAGCCTCTTTTCTCCAATCTTCATCCAACGTACGAAAAGTACCTTCCATTTTTACCTCATTGGGTATCACATTGGTTGCGCCGTTGGCAATTACTTTACCAAACGACAATACCGATGGCGTAATGGGATTGGCGTTTCTGCTTACTATTTGTTGCAGAGCCACTAAAATATGTGCGGCAACCAATACAGGGTCGGTATTGAGGTGTGGCATAGCGCCGTGACCGCCTTTTCCGGTTACAGTTACATACAACTCATCCGTACTTGCCATATACTTACCGCTTCTAAATCCTACTTTACCAGCATCTATTAGCGGCATTACGTGTTGCCCAATTACACTTTGTGGGGTAGGGTTTTCCAATACGCCTTCCTTAATCATAATAGAAGCTCCGCCTGGCAATTTTTCTTCTGCCGGCTGAAATATCAGTTTCACAGTACCACCAAAGTCTTCTTTTAGTGCTGTAAGAATATGAGCCACACTTAGCAAAGATGCCGTATGGACATCATGTCCGCAGGCGTGCATTACGCCATTATTGGTAGATTTATAGGCTACAGTATTTGTTTCGGTAATGGGCAATGCATCCATATCGGCACGTAGTGCCACTACTTTATCTGATGGCAGACTTCCTTTTATCAAAGCAACAATACCAGTATTTGCCATCCTCGTGTATGGAATCGCCAACTTATCTAATTGCTCCACCACAAAAGCAGCCGTATTGTGTTCTTCAAAAGACAACTCAGGATGCGCATGTAAGTGCCTGCGAAAAGCAATAGTATCGTTCTGTAATGTTTCTGAAAGTTTTTTAATCCGTTGCTGCAACATCTGTTTTTCGTTTAACCAAAGGTATGCAATAAGCCTGAATTTGGGTTAAAATGATGTACTAAAAAACAGTAACTTTGCCCAATTTATTCGGTTTCTTATCAGTTGCCGGCTACCAGTTATTGGTTGCCAGTACTGGTAACTGACAACTGGTAACTGACAACCCATTTATATGCCAAAAAATACCTCTATAAAATCTGTTCTTATTATCGGTTCTGGTCCTATTGTTATTGGTCAGGCCTGCGAGTTCGATTACGCTGGTTCTCAAGCAGCACTTTCGCTCAAAGAAGAAGGCATTTCGGTGTCTATCATCAACAGCAATCCGGCTACTATTATGACGGATAAAGTAATTGCCGACCACGTGTATTTATTACCGCTTAACTGCGAAAGCATTGAGCAAATTTTAAAAGAGCAAAAAATTGATGCGGTACTCCCAACTATGGGTGGACAAACAGCATTGAACCTGTGTATAGAAGCTGCCGAACGTGGGATTTGGGAAAAATATGGGGTAAAAATTATCGGCGTAGCCTTAGATGCTATCGAGAAAACGGAGAATCGTGAGGCCTTCCGCCAACTAATGGTAGAAATTGGAGTGGGCGTGGCACAATCTAAAATTGCCAATTCCTTTTTAGAAGGTAAAGAAGCCGCTCAGTTAATTGGTTTTCCATTGGTAATCCGCCCATCGTATACTCTTGGTGGTAGCGGCGGCGGATTTGTACATAAAAAAGAAGATTTTGACGCTGCCTTAAATCGGGGTTTGCAAGCATCGCCAACGCATGAGGTATTGGTAGAAAAAGCCGTTATTGGTTGGAAAGAATACGAATTAGAACTGTTACGAGATAATAACGACAACGTAATTATTATCTGCTCTATCGAAAATTTCGACCCGATGGGCATACATACCGGCGATAGCATTACCGTTGCGCCGGCAATGACGCTAAGCGATCGTTGTTACCAAGATATGCGAAACCAAGCCATTAAAATGATGCGCGCCATTGGAGATTTTGCAGGCGGCTGTAACGTGCAATTTTCGGTAAACCCGGATAACGATGAGATTATAGCCATCGAAATTAACCCACGTGTAAGTCGTTCTTCGGCTTTGGCTTCTAAAGCTACTGGATATCCTATCGCTAAAATAGCTGCTAAATTGGCAATAGGTTATAATTTAGATGAAATAGAAAATCAAATCACCAAAACTACTTCGGCTTATTTCGAGCCTACTTTGGATTATGTGATTGTGAAAATACCTCGTTGGAATTTCGATAAATTTAAAGGTGCCAACAAACAATTGGGCTTGCAAATGAAATCGGTTGGCGAGGTAATGGGCATAGGGCGTAGTTTTAACGAAGCTTTGCAAAAAGCGTGTCAGTCACTAGAAACCAATCGCTTGGGTTTAGGTGCTGATGGTAAAGAACTGCGCAACTTGGAAGAAATTATGCACAGCTTGGAGTTTCCGAGCTGGGATAGATTATTTCACGTAAAAGATGCACTTAGTCTTGGTGTTCCGGTAACATCTATCCAAAAAGTAACTAAAATAGACCGCTGGTTTTTGATGCAAATTCAAGAATTGGTAGTAACCGAACTGGAAGTAAAACGCTTTACGCTGCAAAATTTACCGAAAGAATTGTTGCAACGTGCCAAAGAACAAGGCTTTTCGGATGCTCAGATTGCACATTTGCTTAATTGCACCGAAGACGAAGTGTACGACAAACGCAAATCAGAAAATATTCGTCGCGTGTACAAAATGGTAGATACGTGCGCTGCTGAGTTTCCAGCTCAAACACCGTATTTTTACTCTACCTACGAGGGCGAAAACGAATCTATTCCTTCCGATAAAAAGAAAATAATTGTTTTAGGCTCTGGACCTAACCGCATTGGGCAAGGCATTGAGTTCGATTACTCATGTGTACACGGACTTATTGCTGCAAAAGAATCAGGTTATGAGGCAATTATGGTAAACTGTAACCCCGAAACGGTAAGTACCGATTTTAATATGGCCGATAAGCTGTACTTCGAGCCGGTATTTTGGGAGCATGTGCGCGAAATTATCGATTTAGAAAAACCAGAGGGGGTAATTGTGCAGTTGGGCGGACAAACAGCCCTTAAAATGGCTGAAAAATTACATGCCAAAGGCATCAAAATTATCGGAACTTCTTACGATAACATGGATATTGCTGAAGACCGAGGTCGTTTCTCTGATTTACTGAAAGAACTTAACATCCCCTATCCTAAATATGGCGTTGCCGAAACTGCTGATGAAGCGATTAAGGTTGCCCAGGAGGTAGGTTATCCGGTATTGGTGCGTCCGAGTTATGTATTGGGCGGACAAGGCATGAGTATCGTTATTAATGATGAAGACTTGGAAAAAGCGGTAGTAAACCTATTGAAAAACCTTCCTGGTAATCGTGTATTGATTGATCATTTCTTGGATAGAGCAGAAGAAGCTGAATCGGATAGCATTTACGACGGTACCGACGTACATATTATTGGCTTAATGGAACACATAGAGCCTGCTGGTATCCACTCTGGCGATTCGAGTGCGGTGTTACCTCCATTTAATCTTTCGGCTGCGGTAATTCAGAAAATGGAAGAGTACACCGAAAAAATTGCTCGTGCATTAGATGTACGCGGGTTATTGAACATGCAATTTGCCATCAAAAATGAAATGGTGTATGTGATTGAAGCAAATCCACGTGCCTCACGTACGGTTCCATTTATCGCCAAAGCCTACGATGTGCCTTATATCAATATAGCCACCAAAATTATGTTGGGGGTAAATAAATTAAAAGACTTTATGATAGAACGTAAGCTGAAAGGCTACGCCATAAAAGAGCCTGTATTCTCTTTTGATAAATTCCCCGAAGTAAACAAAGAGTTGGGCCCCGAAATGAAATCTACCGGCGAAGCCATTCGCTTTATAAAAGATTTGGAAGACCCTTACTTTAGGCATTTGTACAAAGAGAAGAGTATGTATCTTTCTAAATAACACAACTCAACCGTGTAAAAAGTGCGAGATTCTTAGAGAATCTCGCACTTTTTACACTTTATACTTTTTTAGTGCCTCTTCAAATTTTTGTGTTTTTACAAAGCTCTGCTTGATTTTATTTACCTGTACAATCTCTAAAAAGCCCAACTCAACAAGCATCTTTAAATCTGCACGAGCCGTAAAATTAGAGATTGAGAAACGTTTTTCTAACTCTTTACTGTTTAGTACACGGTCTGCATCATCATTTACTATCTTTAAAATCTGAGCCATTCTATCATTCACAAAAGGAATTTTTAAAAATTTGGCTGCCTGTATTACTTCCTTTTGTTTTTTGGCGATATGTTCTTTTAAAGCCTCAAATGCCTTCTCCATCGTTTTGATATGATAGGTAATGAAATAACCCAAATCATTATCATCAATTTCTGTATATAAATATGCTTTCTCATATTGAGATTTACTATCCTTGATAATACGAGATATAGAAAGATACTCCGTAAGCCAATAGCCTCTCTTCAGCATATACCAATAAAACAAAGCTCTGGCTGTACGTCCGTTGCCATCCGTAAAGGGATGAATCCAACCTATCATAAAATGGATGATGCAGCCTTTGATTATAGGATGTATAAAATCAGTTGTGTCCGTATTAAAGAAGAGACATAAATCCTGCAATAGTTTATCTAATTCTTCCTGCTTGGGTGGTGTATACACCACCTCGCTATTTGAATGATTTACTACATGTATATCATCATTAGTCCTAAAAACACCCTCTTCCTCCGAGTTATCAAGTGTACTTTTGGTAATTAATTCATGAATGTATTTTAAGTTTTCAAGAGTTAGATCCTCATTTTTATGTTGAATAATATGTTGCATGGTTACATAATTATTCATTATCATTTGTTCCGATTTTGTTTTTGGCTTTCGCTCTTGTTCAATCATCTCTTTAGCCTTTTTTCGGGTGGTATTAGCCCCTTCCATTTGGCTACTACTAATCGCCTCTTCTATTATTGAACTTATTACAAACTTAGTCTTATCCGTTTCTGCTATACTGATATTACTCCCAAACATCCCCCCAATATTTAAATCGAATAAATGCAAAGCACGTTGCATATAATCAGTAATGTGGTATGTAAATATGTATCTACCAAAGCCCAAAAACTGATTATTTATTGACCTATGCAATTTTATAGCACTCCAATGCTCCTCTGCAGTACTACCTTTTGCTTTATATTTTATTTTATCCCAATACAAATACTCATTCTGAATTAGCTTTAAATCTCCCGTCATTTGCAAATTTTGCATTAACTCAAAAATTTCATCATCAAACTGAGATACTGGAGCCTTTTCTAACATAATAATACATGAAGAAACAATAATAAGTAAATAATGCGAGATTCTCGCAATATCTCGCATTATTGATACATTTTTAATTTAAAAATCTCTTTCTTAGTAAACAACGGAGTATCTATTGATTTTACCCCCAATTGATTACTTATCCACCAACCTATACGACTCCCTTATCCATGACAATACTTGCGGCGCAATATCTTCTGGCTCGTAAATAAATACCTGGTGCCAAATGTAATTTTTAGAATTTTGTAGGTGTGATTTTACCGGAAAATCTGTTTCCCACCTATCCAAATAAAAACTGATAGCTAAACCATCCTTTCGGGTGGAAATGCTTAAAAACGTGTAGTTTTTTTAAATAAAATGGCTTTTCTACTGGACTTATAATATAATCTGGAAAATCAGCCATACGCAACTTGAGTTCTTCGTACAGGGCTCGCACCAGTGTATTGCTTCGTTTAAACAGGTGATATTCGTCCAACTCCACACAGGAGTGAGATTGTTGCTTGCGCTTAAAGGGTCTGTTGAAGCGTGTACAAACCCACATAATTAGTCTTTAAACGCATTCCAACCCTGCGCCTTTAGCGGATGTTGATTATTGGAACGAGTAATTAGTGCACAACCATCCGAAACATCGGTAATATGACCAATTATGCTAATATCTGCGTTGTTCTTCAGTTTATCAAAATCCGTTTGTGGAACTGTGAAAAGCAATTCATAATCCTCTCCGCCATTTAGCGCGCACGTAGTCGGGTCCATATTAAACTGACGAGCTGTTTCGTAGGTCATCGGATCAATCGGAAATTTATCTTCGTACAGTTTACAACCTACATTAGATTGTGTACAAATATGTAGCATTTCAGAAGCTAATCCGTCCGATACGTCAATCATTGCTGTTGGCAAAATGCCCAGCTTTTCTAGTTCGTTAATAATATCTACTCGTGCTTCTGGCTTAAGCTGGCGTTCTACAATATAATCTTTGCCTTCTAAGTCGGGGCTTATCTCGGGGTTTTCTAAAAAGACAGTTTTTTCACGTTCCAACAACTGCAAGCCTGTATATGCCGCACCCAAATCTCCGCTAATGCACACCAAATCTCCAATTTTTGCACCATTTCGGTACACCACTTTTTTGGGGTCAACCGTACCAATACTGGTAATGCTAATTACTAATCCCTTTTGCGAAGAGGAGGTATCACCACCAATAATGTCTACGTTATATTTTTTACAGGCTAGCAACATACCTTGCCACAATTCCTCAATGGCTTCTAATGAAAACCGGTTGGATAAACCCAAAGACACCGTAATATGTGTGGGTTTGCCATTCATAGCACATATATCCGACAGGTTTACCACCACGGCCTTATAGCCCAAATGCTTTAGGGGCACATAGGTTAAGTCGAAGTGAATACCCTCCAACAACAAGTCTGTTGAAATGAGTGTTTTTCCTTTCGAGAGGTCGAGTACAGCCGCATCATCGCCTATCCCTTTTTCGGTTGTTTTTTGCGTAGTTTCTACGTGTTGCGTAAGGTGATTTATTAAGCCGAATTCGCCTAATGAGGCAAGTTCGGTACGTGTTGTATTATCAAACATTTTTTTAGTTTTTACATTCCCTGTGGTGGTTCCCACAATTCTATTTTATTTCCTTCTAAATCCATAATCCAGCCAAATTTGCCATAGTCGGCATCTTCTTGCGAATCTATAATTTCTACGCCTTCTTCCTTTAAAATTTTTAGCAATTCTGTCAGGTTTCCTACCCTATAGTTTATCATAAAGGGCTTTTCGCTGGGGGCAAAATGAGTTGTATCTGCCTTAAACGGATTCCATGCTGTAGTGCCTACTCCTGCTGGATTTTCTGTGCTTTTCCAATCGAATGTCGCTCCCCAAGCTTCACTTTCAATACCTAAATGCTTTTGGTACCATTCTCTTACTTTTTCAGGGTTTTCCGACTTAAAAAAAACTCCTCCAATACCTGTTACTCTTTTCATATGTTCCATTATACGATTTTTGGTGACGTCTCTTTCGAAATTTTTTTTACAAACCCAACTTCTCCGAAATCTGCAACATCCGTTCTATTGGCAACCGTGCTTTATCTATAATCTCGGCGGGAACAGTTACTTCAGGGGAGCCATATTCCATGCATAGGTACACTTTTTCTAAAGTATTCAATTTCATGTGTGGACAATCATTACACGCACATGAGGAATTCGGCGGAGCCGGAAAAAATATTTTATCAGGAGCTGCCTTCTGCATTTGGTGCAAAATGCCCGATTCTGTAGCTACTATAAATGCTTTACTGCTACTGTTTACTGTATAATTAAGCAATGCCGTTGTAGAACCAATAAAATCTGCCAGTTTTAAAACAGCTTCTTCACATTCGGGGTGAGCTATTACTTCTGCTGTTGGGTAACGCTCTTTTAGCTTGATAATCTTTTGCTGTGAAAAAATTTCGTGTACCATGCACGCTCCATCCCATAAAACTAAATCTCTTCCCGTTTTTTTGGCTACATAAGCACCTAAATTTTTATCGGGAGCAAATATTATTTTCTGGTCTTTTGGTAAACTCTCTACTATCTGTACTGCATTACTAGAAGTACATACAATATCACTCAATGCTTTTACCGCTGCAGAACAGTTTACATAGGTAATAACAATATGGTCGGGGTGGCTCTTTTTAAATAGCTCAAAGTCTTTTGCTTGGCACTTATCGGCTAAGGAACATCCTGCATTTAAATCAGGTAAGAGTACCTTTTTTTTAGGAGAAAGTATTTTGGCTGTTTCTGCCATAAAATGTACGCCGCAAAACACAATTACATCTGCAGTTGTTTTAGCTGCTTGTTGTGATAAGCCTAAGCTATCTCCTATATAATCTGCTATATCTTGTATATCACTATCTTGATAATAATGGGCCAACACAACAGCGTTCTTTTCTTTTTTTAACCGGTTTATTTCTGCAAATAAATCCAAGCTTGGATCAATTTCTATAGGCATATACCCTTTTTCGTTTACTAAATCTGTTTGCATTACCAACATCTTAATTTATTACAAATATCTTTATTAAAAATTCTTTTTGTGTTTTATTATAGGGTGGAAAAGTGAATATTTAGTACCTCTTTTTAGTTGTTACTATTAGTTGTAATAAATTATTAACATAAATACACGTTTTATTTAACGTGTTAGTGGTTGATAATAAAGTAGTAATATAAACTTTTACACAGTGTGGATAGTACTAAAAATGTTAGATTGTGATTAGTTTAATCTATCAAAATTGTTAATATAGTCTGGTTTTAATGTTAATTAATAAAGAGTAATACCTCTTTTTTGTTAACTTCTTATTTATTTGATAGTACATAGTAAAGTAGTTTATTGTTTTCAGCCTGCATTTATGGAGTTATGAACATGTATTTAACACACTTATTTGGTAATGGTAGAAGCTAGCAAATATGATTTTTTAATAATTGGTTCGGGTATAGCTGGTTTGTCTGTTGCATTAAAAGTTGCAGATACTGGTTCTGTTTGCATTATTACAAAATCTACAGAGGATGAAAGTAATACAAAATACGCGCAAGGTGGTATTGCTGCTGTGATAAAAGATTCGGATAGTTTTGAGAAACATATTGAAGATACTTTAATTGCTGGTGATGGTTTGTGTGATAAGAAGATTGTAGAAATGGTGGTAAGGGAAGGTCCAGACCGTATAACTGAAATTATTGAGTACGGTACTAATTTCGATAAAACTACGGTTGGTCGATATGATCTAGCTAAAGAGGGTGGACATTCGGAGAATAGAGTACTGCATTATAAGGATATTACAGGATTTGAGATTGAGCGCGCTTTGTTAGAAAAGATACATGCTCACCCGAATATTACGGTGTATACCCATTTTTTTGCGGTAGATATTATTACAGAACATCATTTAGGGACAGAGATAAATAAGTCATCTGCAAATGTTACCTGTTTTGGAGCGTACGCTTTAAATACGCATTCAGGAAAAGTAGAAACGATTCTTTCTAAACGCACTATTATGGCATCTGGTGGTGCTGGGCATGTATATAGTGCTACAACAAATCCTGTTATTGCTACTGGAGACGGGGTTGCTATGGTGTATCGTGCAAAAGGAAAGGTAAGAAATATGGAATTTATCCAGTTTCATCCTACTGCTTTATATAATCCAGGTGAGTATCCATCTTTTCTAATATCTGAGGCTGTTAGGGGTTTTGGTGGAGTAATTAAGAATAAGGCAGGGGAAGAATTTGTAAATAGTTATGATAGCAGAGGTTCGCTTGCTCCAAGAGATGTAGTTGCCCGAGCTATAGATGCGGAACTTAAAAGAAGTGGTGACGATTGTGTGTATTTGGATATTAGGCACAAATCGAAGCAAGATCTATTGAGCCATTTCCCTAATATTTACGCAAAATGCTTAAGTATTGGTATAGATATGAGTTCTCAGTTAATTCCAGTTGTTCCGGCTGCGCATTATATGTGTGGAGGTATTGCTGTTGATGAATACGGGCAATCGTCAATTACCAATTTGTATGCCTGTGGAGAATGTGCCTCAACAGGTTTACATGGTGCTAATCGTTTAGCTTCCAATTCTTTATTAGAGGCATTGGTATTTGCTCATCGTATTACAACTAAGATAGTAACAGCTATTGAAACAGTAACGTATGCCAATAATGTTCCAGATTGGAATGAAAAAGGAACAACGCATCCACATGAGTATATATTAGTAACGCATAATACACGTGAATTGCAACGTGTTATGAGCGACTATGTAGGTATTGTGCGTTCAGACTTTAGGTTAGAGAGAGCCATGAATCGCTTGCACTTTTTGTATGAAGAAACGGAGAGGTTTTATAAGCAAGCAAAAATATCTGTACCTTTATGCGAGTTGCGTAACCTAATACAGGTTGCGTATATTATTGTGAAATCTGCCAAGTTGCGTAAAGAAAGTAGAGGTTTACATTACACTACTGATTATGCAGAAAAGGCGTACACAAACCAAATTGATACTATTGTTTAAATTATGAGAACACTTATTTTATTTTGTTTATTGTCAGTTGGTTATTTAACCAGTGGTTTTGCACAATCAAGTGCGGACTCTTCTATTTACTTAACAGTTGAACAAATGCCAGAATTTCCCGGTGGGGATGAAGCTATGTTTAAGTTTGTTCAAGATAATGTAAAGTATCCACAAGCCGCTGCTGCTAAAGGAATTCAGGGAACCGTATTTGTAGATTTTGTAGTTAATAGAGATGGTAATGTTGCAGACGTTAAGTTACGAAGAGGAGTAGAACCAACTATTGATGCGGAAGCTTTGCGTGTGGTAAGTCTGATGCCAACTTACAAACCAGGATTTATGAATGGTAAAGCCCAACGTGTTCAGTTTACTATACCAATCAAATTCAATTTGGTGGAAGGTGAGAAGCCAGCGAAGAAATCGAAATGGTAGATTAAGATATAAAATATGTCCCCTGTAATCTTGCCTGTAAAAGGTATTTCCCCAATAATCCCAACTTCTTGTTTTTTAGCACCAAACGCAACCATTGTTGGTGATGTGATAATGGGTGAGAACTGCAGTGTTTGGTTCAATGCTGTTATCCGTGGAGATGTACATTACATACGCATCGGCAACGAGGTTAATATTCAGGATGGTGCAGTTATTCATTGTACCTATCAAAAAGCAGCAACCACTATTGGTAACCGTGTTTCTATTGGGCACAATGCCTTGGTGCATGGTTGTACCCTACACGACAATGTGCTTATTGGTATGGGTGCTATTGTAATGGATCATGTGGTAGTGCAGGAGTTTTGCATTATAGCAGCAGGAACAATTGTATTAGAAAACACTATCTGCGAATCGGGATATTTGTATGCTGGTGTTCCTGCTAAGAAAATTAAACCGCTTACGGAAGAGCAATTAGATTTACTCAAAAGATTACCAGATAATTACATAATGTACAGCAGTTGGTTTACCGAGTAGTTATTTCAAACTACTATTTAGCAAAGCGCTAGCATCCCAATCTATTTCAACTTCCCAGTTTGCGCGTACATTCACTTCCTTGTCATAGTAAATAATTGTTTCGGGCTGTAGCTTGGTTGAAAAATTGCCTGTATCCCAACGCTTATTGCCATTTTGGTCATCAATTACCCGTAATAAATATTTTGCGGGAGCTAAATAATTAAACAAATGAGTTTCATTGCCGCTGTGTAGCTTTTCTTGCACTACTTCCTTTTTTTCGTTTAGCAATTGCACGATACCTGGTTTTTCTGTCTTTAATTTTAGTATCAAGTTGCCAAGGTTTTCTGCTAATTCTACCGAAAAAGAAATTGTTGTTGCTGCATTGTACATCCCATTATATCCCCTAATTATGCTGTCAGGTAAGATAATTGAATAAACTTTTTCTTCTTGCCAGTTCTGTGTTATTACCAAATTGCTGCCAATTGTGTCGATAGTTAGTGGTAAAAACAGGCTATCTTCTTTTAGTAAGATGCTATCTTTTATGCAATAGGTAATTGGGCAACCAATTGGAATACGAAGGGCATAATTGCCAGGTATAATTTTTTTACCAGTAAGGGTATTTACCGCCAATGGAAGTGTCGGGTTTTCTTTTTTCTTAGTCTGGCGTAAAGTGATAGTATCAAATGCTACGTTATTACTAAGTAGAATTAATGAAGAGGTATCGGTAACTATCCCAGCATAATAAATTTCTATGGAATCAGCATTTGCGGAAAACTTGCTTACCCAATTTAAGGTGTCATTTTTTTGCAGGGATAAATTTTGGTACTTTTTAGTAAATGTAATTAGCGCCTTATCACCAATAAGCTTCTTGTCTTTTATGCGCAGCGCTACGGCATCGTCTTGAAATAAATATACTGTCTCTTGTTTTTTTGTACTGTCTATGGTAATACTGCTACTTGAAAAGGCTACAGGTTCTATAGCTGTATTAATGATTCTGTTTTTATCAGCATCGTTAAAAGCTACTAAATTGTAGTTCCCATTTTTTAAACCAAACAGATTTACTTTGCCATCAACATCAGCATATCCGCAAATGCTTGCTTTTCTATTTTTTATAGAATCAAAAGGAATTGAATCTGGATACAATGCCAGCAATGTTCCTGCTTGAACTTCCTGTTTTTCGGCATCTAAAATAGTTACGTTTAGTCGTGAGGAGTCAATTGTGCTACCAGTAGAAAAAATGTAGCTAAATGTTTCGGCTATATTATTTTCGGTAATATCCGATACTGATCCATTTAGGTTTATAGAGTAAGTTGTATTTGGTAAAAGCGAGTCGGAGAATAATATCTCTAATCGTTTCTTTTTTACTTTAAACTCTACGTTATCTGTTGCCGGAGAAATGATGATACTATTGTCTGGATTTTTTGCTTGAATAAACTCGCTAAAAATTAACGTGCTTTTCTTGTCAGTAAAATTGGTGCTTTTATTTTCTGGAAATGCTTTTACTAAAACAGGAGCAATTACATCTTTTTCGCCACCAGTAGGTGATACGACATTAGCACAACCAAAAAATAAGAAAACAGACAAGAAAAAAATAGCAAAAATAGGAGCATCGTAAATTTTGCTGTTTTTAAGCCATTTAATGAAAAAAAGGTGTTTGTGGAGCATTGTCCCTGCTAAAGAAAGTAAGTGTGTGTAATGCAATTTAATGAGGCTGCTTTTGTTGCGTTTAAGTGGTTGATTAATAACATAATAAATTTATCTCCCCATGTGTACCATTAAAACCGACACATCAGAAGGCGAAACTCCCGAAATTCGCGAAGCCTGACCAAGAGTTCGGGGTTTTACTTTACCTAATTTTTCACGCGCTTCTTTAGAAAGCGAAACTAATTTTTGGTAATCAAACTCGGGATTAATTTCTTGCTCTTCTAATTTATTCATTTTGGCAACCATCTCGTTTTCCTTTTCAAAATAGCTTTCATACTTCACACCAATTTCTGCTTGCTCAATAGTTTCCTTGCTCATGTCTTTTACCAATTCTTGCAATTCGCTGTCGCAGGCAATTAAATCTTTAAGACCTACTTGTGGGCGCAATAACAATTGATACAGTTTGAGACTGTGTGGTATGCTCGCGCTGTCCAAGCTTTCTAAAATGCTATTTACCTTTTCAGGAGTTACACTTTTCTCTTTCAAAAACCGAACAATACTTAGGCAATCGGCTATTTTTTGATTTACCAGATCAAGGCGCTCTTTGCTTACTAACCCTAAATCATACCCTAATTTGGTTAAACGCATGTCGGCATTGTCTTGGCGAAGTAACAAACGGTGCTCTGCTCTAGAGGTAAACATACGGTAAGGCTCATCCGTTCCTTTGGTAATTAAGTCATCAATCAATACTCCTATATAAGATTCGGAGCGTTTCATAATTACCTCTGGTTTGTTATTTACTTTTTGATGAGCATTTATACCAGCAATAAAACCTTGACAAGCGGCCTCTTCATATCCTGTAGTCCCATTTATTTGACCAGCAAAATAAAGATTGGCTATACGTTTAGTTTCTAAGGTAAGATCAAGTTGCTGTGGCGGAAAGTAATCGTATTCTATAGCATAGCCAGGACGAAACATTTTCACATTCTCAAAACCAGGTATTGCCTGTAGTGCTTTATATTGTATGTCTTCAGGTAACGAGGTAGAAAATCCATTTACATAAATCTCTACTGTATCCCAACCCTCTGGTTCTACAAATATTTGGTGACGGGTTCTATCCGCAAAGCGGTTAATCTTATCTTCTATAGAAGGGCAATAGCGCGGACCTAATCCTTGTATACGTCCAGTAAACATGGGCGACTGCTCAAAGCCTTCTTTTAAAATTTCGTGTACTTTTTCGTTGGTATAGGTAATGTAGCAACTCAATTGTTTTTTAGGAAGAGGCACATTGGTAAAAGAAAAGCGCCCCGTTTCTTCATCACCCGGTTGCTCCTCCATTTTGGTATAATCCAACGAACGCCCATCTACACGTGGAGGCGTACCCGTTTTCATTCGACCACTTTCAAAGCCTAGCGATACCAATTGTTCAGTAATTCCGGTAGCAGCATGTTCTCCCGTTCTGCCACCACCAAAGCGTTTTTCGCCAATATGTATTACCCCATTTAAGAAAGTACCATTTGTAAGCACCACCGACTTGGCTTTAATCTCGATACCCATGCTGGTGCGTACGCCATAGCAAACATTATTCTTTACCAATAAGGCGCTCACCATCTCTTGCCAAAAGTCAATGTTTGGGTTGCGTTCCAAGGCTAATCGCCATTCTTCTGCAAAGCGCGCACGGTCGTTTTGCGCACGCGGACTCCACATAGCAGGACCTTTAGAACGATTTAGCATTCTAAATTGCAGCATGGTTTTATCGGTAATAATTCCAGAGTGCCCACCCATGGCATCAATTTCTCGTACAATCTGACCCTTAGCCACACCGCCCATAGCAGGGTTACAACTCATTTGTCCAATGGTTTGCATGTTCATTGTTACCAATAAAACAGAGGATCCCATATTGGCAGCAGCCATAGCAGCCTCGCAACCGGCATGACCAGCACCTACAACAAGTACATCGTATTCTTTAAACATAATAGTGTTCCACGTGAAACAGTTGGCAAAGATACATTTTAGAAGTTAAACAAGACGGTGTGGATGTTTTGATGTTTCACGTGAAACTAAGAGGCGACGGCAATAGACAAATGTTTCACGTGAAACTTCTTTGCTTTTAGTTGTGATAATTAGTAATTATTTATTTCTATGTTTAAAAACCATAGCGACTTAAGCTTGTTTCAACACCATGCGCGGATATATATTTAGTAAGTACAATGCGAACGAATTACCAAAGGGTGGCTTTGATGAGTTGCTGAAACTATTTTTGGAACTGCTAAACTATACAGCCGGAGATGCTACAGAAGCCATCGATTGGATGAATCAATTGGATAATCAATACCACATTACCACTAATGAATATGGTATGGGCGATTTTATTGAAGACCTGAAAAAACGCGGCTACTTAGGGGATAATGAAAACGGAGGTTTAGCTATCACCAAAAAAACAGAACAAAGCATTCGTAAGTCGGCATTAGAAGAAATATTTGGTAAGCTAAAAAAGTCGGGCAAGGGTACGCATCAAACCCAATTCTCTGGATTGGGAGATGAGAAGAATGCAGATAGACGCGATTTTCAATTTGGCGATAGTTTAGAGCAAATAGATATTACAGCTTCAATACACAACGCGCAGGTAAATCACGGCATAGGCGATTTTCAATTAACAGAGAGAGACCTAGAGGTAGAGGAAATGGATTTCAAAACCAGTGCTGCTACGGTGTTGATGATAGATATTTCTCACTCCATGATTTTATATGGAGAAGACCGTATTACCCCTGCAAAAAAAGTAGCTATGGCATTGGCAGAATTAATATCTACCAAATACCCAAAAGACACCTTAGACATTATAGTTTTTGGAAACGATGCCTGGCAAGTACAAATCAAGGATTTGCCATACTTGCAAGTTGGACCCTACCATACCAATACCTATGCCGGTTTGGAGCTTGCCATTGATGTTTTGCGGAAACGCAAAACAAGCAATAAACAAATAGTAATGATTACCGACGGTAAGCCTACTTGCCTAAAAGAAGGACTGAAGTACTACAAAAACAGCATGGGGCTTGACCGTAAGATTATCAATAAAACATTAAATAAGGCAGCCGAGTGTAAGCGATTGAAAATACCAGTAACTACTTTTATGATAGCAACCGACCCTTACTTACAAAAGTTTGTGCGTGATTTTACTCAAATAAATGGGGGCAGAGCATATTACAGTACCTTAAATGGTTTAGGAGAATACCTGTTTGAGGATTATATTAAAAACAGGAAAAAAACAGTGCGGTAAACTAATGTACTACATTTTGCTGTCATGCTGAGGAACGAATCATCCCAAACAACAGAGGGATCCTCATA
This sequence comes from uncultured bacterium, assembly GCA_947085255.1. GTDB lineage: Bacteria > Bacteroidota > Bacteroidia > Sphingobacteriales > Sphingobacteriaceae > CAMTVQ01. The sequence continues at coordinate 92,620 of CAMTVQ010000009.1, forward strand.
CTTCGGAATGACAGATGGGGATTTACAAGTCTAATATCTATTGTCTAACATCTCAATACTAAAACACTAATAGTTAAAGTCTAAAATAAAAGAATGATACAACCAATCAACACCACATTTGGTGCATTAAAAAAGTCAGGGTGCAAGCCAAAAAGCATTAAGCAAGAAATTAGAGATAATCTGATTACCCAAATAGCCGAGCAGAAGGAAGGCTTTAAAGGAATTATTGGGTATGAGGATACGGTAATGCCTGATTTGCAAACTGCCTTACTTTCTCGTCATAATCTATTGTTTTTAGGATTACGCGGACAAGCAAAAACACGTATTGCTCGTTTATTGGTAGATTTATTAGACGAGTACATTCCATATATAGCAGGTTCGGAATTATTCGAAGATCCATTTGCTCCACTTTCATGGTATGGAAGAGATATAATGGAACGTATGGGAGATGATGCGCCTATTGCTTGGTTGCATCGAGCCGAACGGTATACCGAAAAATTGGCTACTCCAGATGTTTCCGTAGCGGATTTGATAGGGGATGTTGACCCTATAAAAGCAGCTACACTTAAATTGCCGTATTCGGACGAACGCGTTATTCATTACGGACTAATTCCGCGTGCACACCGCGGCATATTTGTAATTAACGAATTGCCCGACTTGCAACCTCGTATACAGGTAGCATTGTTTAATATTTTACAAGAAGGAGATATACAGATTCGTGGTTTTAAACTACGCCTTCCTTTAGATATTCAGTTTGTATTTACAGCAAATCCTGAAGATTATACAAATAGAGGCTCTATTGTTACCCCGCTAAAAGACCGTATAGAAAGCCAAATACTTACACATTACCCAAAATCAATTGAGGTTTCGGGTAAAATAACTCAGCAAGAGGCAAGAATATTGCCAGAGCAAACACAAAAGGTGCAAGTACATCAGCAATTGAAAGAATTGGTAGAGCTGATGGCATTTGAAGCACGCGATAATGAGTTTATTGATAAAAAGAGTGGCGTTTCTGCACGATTAACCATTAGCGCCTACGAAAACTTGGTAAGCACCGCCGAGCGTCGTGCATTGCGCAGTAAAGAGGGTAAAGTGAATGCACGTATTTCTGATTTCTGGGGAGTTATTCCAGCTATTACGGGTAAAATAGAATTGGTGTATGAAGGCGAGCAAGAAGGGCCAGCTAATGTGGCGCATATTTTAATTGGAAGATCGCTAAAGAACTTGTTCTTGGCAAACTTCCCCAACCCTGAGGAAATTAAGAAAAAGAAATTGGCGAATCCGTATGCAGCAATCATTAATTGGTTTGCATCTGGTAAAATATTGGGCGTGTATGATGAAATGACAGAGGCTATGTATATACAAGCACTCAATAAAGTAGAAGGGCTAACTGCACTTATTAAAAAATTGTACCCCAAAGCTGATGCCTATACACAACTAATATATATGGAATTGGTACTGCATGGTTTGGCAGAACATTCGTTAATTGGAAAAGAAATTTTGGTAAAAGGCTTCGAATTTAAAGATATGTTCAGTAGCTTGATAAATAATTTCAGTATGGAAGATGATGATAATGAAGAAGATGTAAACTATTAACACACATTTATTTATTATTTAACATATGTAGAAAACCAATGTTAGAAAGACTTCCGTAATTCACATCAAATTAAACAAAATAATAAAATTATGAAAAAAATGATCATGTCAGCAGTTGCCGTAGTAGCTATGGTTGCTGTTTCTGCAACTACGTTTGCACAAGGAACTGTTAAAGTTGGTGGAGAAGCAATGTTTCCAACAAAAAACATCGTAGAAAACGCTGTTAACTCTAAAGACCACACTACATTAGTAGCTGCTGTTAAAGCTGCTGGTTTAGTTGATGCTTTACAAGGTAAAGGTCCATTAACTGTTTTTGCTCCAACAAATGCTGCTTTCGCTAAATTACCTGCTGGAACAGTAGAAACATTAGTAAAACCAGAAAGCAAAGCTACTTTAACTTCAATCTTAACTTACCACGTAGTTGCTGGTAAATTAACTTCTGATGTTATTGCTGCAGAAATTAAAAAAGGAAACGGTAAAGCTGTATTAACTACTTTACAAGGTGGTAAATTGACTGCTACTATGAATGGTCCTAAAAACGTTGTATTAACTGACGAAAATGGTAACCAATCTAACGTATCAATTTATGATGTAATCCAGTCAAATGGTGTTATTCACGTAATTGATGCAGTTGTTACGCCTAAAATGTAATTTTTAATCTAATACTTTTTCAGGAGCCCGCTGTGTTAATAGCGGGCTTTTTTGTGCCCAAAATTTTAGGTTAGTACACGGCAGCATATAGCTGCTCAAAAGCACGTTGGGGATTTGTTGCTTTATTTATTGCTGCGGCTATAGCCAAGCCAAATACTCCTGTCTGTTTTAGCTCAGCTACATCTTGTATCGTAATGCCACCAGCAATGATAATAGGAGTATTAAATGTAGGTTCTTGAATTTTTAGTTGCGATAAAAATGAAACAATGCCAGCTATACCTAACAGTGGTAAATTATTGGGCTTGGTATCAGTATGCGCATATGGGCCAATACTAATATAATCGGCACCAGTACTGGCATAGCGTACACAATCGGCTAGGTTGCTTGCCGAAATACCGATGGTTTTATCATCACCCAATAAATTTCGGGTTTCTATAAGCGTAATTACTCCCTCATCTTCTAAATGAATACCTTGACAGTCGGGTAGTGAGGTGCAAAGCTCTACATCCTGGCACACCATAAAAGTGGCACCCCAATCATCGCAAAGCTCGGCTATGATCATTGCTTCGGCAAAGCGGGTTTCGGAGGTAGCACTTAGGTTGCGGTATTGCAGCCACTTACACCCTCCGTTTAATACAGCTTTTGCTTGCTCTACATGGTTATAGCCAAGTAAATCTTGCGTGAGGTAATGCAGCGGAGCAATGTATTTACGCATTAAAACTTGGCATTAAGCCCAAACAGTACATTTCGCACCGCTTGTGGATAGTAAAAACTTTCGCGCACTTCGGTACCATCATACATGTATCCGTAGCTGTAGCCTCCATTTTCGTAAAGGGTGTTGAACACATTGTTCAACGCAACAGAGAATGTAAGTTCTTTTACCAGTGGCAACACTAAAGTATAAGCCAAGCGTAAATCTGCAGCATAGTAGGCTTTTAGGATACGGCTTTCGGTTTGTGTATTGTCTAAATACTGCTTGCCTACATATTTATTGAACAAGCCAATATTTAGCCCACGTATAGGTTCTACTTCCAATAAACCACTACCTACCATACTTGGTGATAAAGCAATGGTACTAAGCGCATAGGTAGTAGAATCAAATCCGTCTGGCGCACCAGCAGGATCGTACTTGTTTAGTTTTTCTTCATAATTAAGTACTTTATTAATGCTGTAGGCAAAATTTGCACTTAGCTTTACAAAAGGTACTGGTTTTACACTACCGTCTATCTCTATACCGCGGCGGTAGCTTTCGGCTACGTTTACACGCAATGCCTCACCTACATCATTTAGCGCACCTGTAAGAATGAGTTGGTCGGCATAGCTCATATTATAAGCCGTAAGATTTAGCGCGTAAATATTACCCTTTCGGCTATACCCTATTTCTGTATTGGTCAACTTTTCTGCATTTGGTTCTCTTAGCGGAGCTAAGTTGCGGTAATCATCACGATTGGGCTCTTTGTTGGCTTGCCCGAAAAAAGCAAAAAACTTGTTGCGTGCATCAACTGTGAATGAACCACCTATTTTTGGATTGAAAAATATAAAGGCATCACTAAAATCAACATTCTTACGATTGTTGTCATCGCCACTTCCTTTGTAATTTACCGTACGTATCTGCATATCAACAAAAGCTTCAAAACGCTTGGCAATTTTAAGCGTAGGTTTAAAGTAGATATTGAAATCAGATTTTTTAGCTTCTGCCTCATAGTAGCGATGCGGAGGTGTGCTTTGCGAAGCAAAACGTGCCCATACTACATCTCCATAATGATTGCCTATATACGTATTGTAGCCACCACCAGCTATTAAGCTAAAGTTTTGTTTAGAGTAATAGTTTACGTTGTAGGTAAAACCATAAAAATCATTGTCCAACCAACGTTGCTTCACTAAATCAGTGCTGGCAATGGTGTCTCCGCCAATAAACAAGGTATCCAAATTGTGTTTAGCAAATGCTTGATTGTACTTAAACTGCTCGAAATAGCCTTTTCCTTTTGTGTAATGTAGATTTACACTCACATTTAAGTTCTTATTTAGTTGATAATTGGTAAGCAATTGGTAATGATCTTGCTTATAGTTATCCGTCTCGCCTTTATATAGGCTATTATTGTAGGTACGCGTATTGCTGGTATCGAATAGATTTACCGAATCTGCTGGAGTGAAGTATAAATAGCCTAGGTTATTGTAGTAATGGTTTATAAGTGTACTATCACCATTCAGTTTGCTTTGCGGCACACCTGTAAAAGTTAAATAGGTGCGCTCTTTACCCGAAAAATGATTGGCTTTTACCAACAACTTTTCGCTGTAATAACCACCCGAAACAAGATAAGAGCTTAAATCTACAGCTCCTCTATCTACATAACCATCCGTTGATACCTGAGAGAAGCGTCCATCAAAAGCAAAGTGGTCGTTTAGTAAACCAGTACCAAGACTAATGCTGTTTTTTGCAGTTCCGAATCCGGCAAAGCCTTGATCGAGTACTTTTTTCCCTCCTTTGTTTATTTTAATGTTTATGTCTTCTCCCTTCGCAAGGCTATACACATTGTTAATCTCTGCATAGGGTTTTGTATTCAGTTTAGTAGTTTGAATATTAACACTTGCACCAAATGCACCTGCACCATTTGTTGATGTACCCACACCACGTTGTACTTGAATATTATCTGTAGAAGCCAATAAATCAGGCAAATTTATCGTAAAAGCCCCTTGCGATTCGGCATCGTTCAATGGAATACCATTAATCATAATATTGGTGCGGGTATTATCGGTTCCGCGTATGGATAATCCAGTATAGCCAATGCCATTACCATTAAAAGAAGTAACGACTACGCCAGGTGTATTGTTAAGCGCATAGGTTAAATCTTGGCCATAATTCAGTTTCTCAATTTCTTTTTTATCAATACGGCTAATACTTGTAGAGGCATTATCGCTTATACGATTAGCAGTTACAGTTACCTCATCTTGTACCAAAGTGCTTGGCTTTAGTTTGAAAGTAAGGTTTAAGCTATCGCTTTTTTCTAAATCTACTTTTACACGTAGGGTTTCATAGCCAATTAAAGAAACACGCACTACGTATACTTCAGAAGGTATTCTTTTAATTTTAAAGGTACCCTTAGCATCGGTAGCAATGCTGTAATACGTATCTTCCAATACTACGGTAGCACCCGATAATTTATCATTGTATTGGGCATCTTCTACAACCGTGCCCACCAACATACTTGTGCGCGAAACAAGACCTTGCGCATTAACCGATACCTGAATTGCTACAAAAAGCAACAGGAGAAATACAGACTTTCTCATACTAAATAAAAATAAGTGGCAAAAATACTAAAAACTATGTGTCTCCATCCCTACGCCGGCATTATCCGGATCAGGTGTTTGTTGCAAGCAACAACGGGTATGATCTCAGCCTGACAGTTAGGCACCCCGCTAAAGACGGCGCAAAGGTAGAGGTAAAATTGAGAAAGTGAAATTATTTTTTTTCGGTGAAGCTTCCAGCAAGGTTTATTACACAGGCATCGCCATATTTTGGATGCTTGGCAATAGCAACTCCAACAACTCTAAAACTTGGAGCAAGGGTATTTATGCGGTGTCCGCGATTGCTTACCCCATCATCTATAAGTAAGCCACGCACAATTTTAGCTGCGGTATTACAACCGTAACTAATATTTTCGCCAATGGTTATTTCCCATTGACCATATTTGTCCATACGTTTTTCAGGGTCGGAGTTGTTTTCGCCAAAATGACCCATTTTACCCGTTTTTTCTTGGTAATTGGCATGGTCGGCAGCAGCCTTGCTCATACCAATGGATGGATATATAAGAGCTACGGCTTTTTCTTTCAGTAAAACCCGATAACATTCTTGCACGGCTTTATCTCCTTCTCGTGTGCCTATTTTAATATCATCACCTGGCCATAGCATATCCATTCCGCTAAAGGTAGCAAGAAGAGGTTGTATATATTCTTGGGCGTAACGTGCCGGATTGCTGCGCACTTTATTCATCTCTAAAATCACTTCTTTCTCCGTATCGCTAAGGTAAGCGGCATCTTTTGCTGTGTTTAAACTATCTGGCCAAGCATTTTGTACAAATGAGGCGTCATTATAGCTGAGAACAACAAGTAAGAAAGCAAAAAATGATTTATGTACGATGTGCATGAGTAAGATAAATTACGCTAAAAAGGAATCAATAGTTGTAATGGCAGCTTGCAAACGTGCATCACCAATTCCGGATATAACAACATAATTTGCCTTTAATTGTTGCAGCTCTAACTTAAAGATAGCTAAAAAATGATCGCGCAAATCAGGAAACTCGCGTAGGGGGTCGTACTGCCAAGGCATATCAATATCCATCAGTAGGTACAAATCATAGGGTCGGCGTTTAATTTCTTCGACTACTTGTGCCGGGCACTCCTCAAAAACATGCTCGCACCATATTTTTACGTTCAAAATAGTGGTGTCACAAAAAAGCAAGGCAGGTTTTTGGGCTAAAGCAGCATCTTCTACAAGTATTTGACCCTTAAACATGTTCAACTCATCTTGCAAGGTGCAAGGTTCGGTTAGTTTACTGCAATACGCACGCGCATACTCGGTTACCCAATTGGTAGCGTAGTGTGCTGCCAGTTGCTCCGAAATGGTCGATTTTCCAGTAGATTCAGGACCTATAATTGCAATTTTAACGACTTTTTCCATTGATAATATCCTAAAACAGCCAATGCTACAAAGAGGGTATACAATACAGCAGTAGTATATAATTGTTTGTAAATAAACAGACCAACGTACAAACTATCTACCGCTATCCACAATAACCAATTTTCTATCTTTTTGCGTGCTTGCAAAAACTGTGCTACCAAACATACTGCCGTACAAAAACTATCTAAATAGGGCAACGAGGCTACGGTATAGGTACTTAACAGTTTACCTAAAGTAATAGTAGAAATTAGTATTACCAATATGCTTATAAATAATAGCTTGTAACTTGATTTTGTAACAGGAACACTTGCCGTTGTGCTATCTTTTTTACCATACAACCAATAATACCAACCATAAAAACTACTTGCAAAATAGAAAGCCTGTAAGCCCATATCGGCATAGAGTTTTGCATCAAAAAAGATAAAAAAATAGATGCTTACATTGATAATGGCTATGGGCCAACACCAAATTTTTTGCTTAGCAGTAAGATATACGCCAGCAATACCAGTAATGAAACCAAAAACCTCTAACCAAGAGAAATTGAACACGGGGTAAAACTACTATTATTGTGTTACATCGCCACGCAGATTGCGGAAACGTTTGCGTGCCTCTACCACATACAAACTACCAGGATAATCGGTAAGTAGGCGTTGATACAACTCCATCGCTTTTTTGCTATCAGTGAGTTTTGTTTGATAAATGTTTGCAGCTAAAAAAAGCGCATCATCTGCCCATATATCAGTGGCAAAACTGTTGAGTACAGCGGTGTAATAATAAAGAGCGGTATCGTAATTCTTTTGCTTCTCTCCAATTTTTGCTTTGGCAAATAGAATCTCATCGGCTAAAACGTGCTTTGGGAAAAGCAGGTTGATGCTATCCAGTTTGATTTTAGCAGGTGTAAAGCTGTTTTGGAAAATAAGTAAATCTGCTGCTGCGTATAATTTAAGGGCATCGGTAGTGGTATCCAAACCAGTATTATCTGCAATAAGTAGACTTAGATTGAGTGCATCGTTTGAAAAAAGCTGCGAGGTTGATGCTTTTAGCACATCTAATTGTGCTTTTGCCCAATCAAAATCTGCTTGATAATAACTCAAACGCGCATTCCTGAACTTAGCTTCTTGCCCCAGTGGATCGTCTTTGTAGGCTTTTTCGACTTGCCCATAAATCAAAATAGCATCCCAAGGTTGGTTATCTGCTAAGTAAATATCACCTAAATCTAATTTACATAGTGCCAACAACCGAGCGTTAATTCCCCTAAGAGCAATTAGCTCTTCTAATAAGGCAGCAGCTTCGGGTAATTTATTTAGGTAAAATGCTTGCAGATGGGCGAGGTCTTTTACCAAAGCAGCTGTTTCGGGTATTTTGCCTCTTTTTGTAAAATAAGTAAGGTATTCGGTTTCTAGTTGTTGCAACGCAGCAGTGCTATAGCCCAGTTCTATAGTTTGCTGATACTTGGTAGTAAGTATAGCGCGACTGGCTTCTTCAAAATGAAGGGTATTTTCTCCTTTTAGTACAACATACAGATAGGCTTTAAGAGCAGCATCGTATTTTTTATTAGATAATGCCAATTCGGCAAGCTCCATAATACGTGTTCCATCTTCTCGGAATCGTTTATCCATAGCACTGGCTTGTACAAATGCCTTGTCAAAATCGGCTTGCTGTATGTATTGCCAAATCAAAAGCTCCGTGTAAGCTGTGTTTTGTGCATCATTTTGTGAGCGTTCCAACAGTTTTGTTTTTAACAATTCGAATTCAGCTGGATTGTCCGCTACATCTAGTAATTGGGTCTTTATAAAGTTGATGTAGCGTGTATCAATTGCTAGGACATCCAACATTTCGTCGAAAAGAGCGCTTGTAGCTTGTTGTTGTTTAAGTAGTAAACAAATTTCTTCAAAGTACTGTAGCGGTTCGCCGAGTAGCTTACGTGCCTTTTTATAAACCTCAATGGCTAAAAGAGGTTCTGCCACTCGCAAAAAGGCATCGGCAAGTTTGTTGGTTTGGTACAGCGAGTTTCTATCTAATTCGGAGATGGCTTTTTGGTATTCTTTATCCGCCTCTTTTTGATTTCCAGCAGATTTATAGATATAGCCCATATCTACATGTAAACTACTATTCTCCGGATTTTTTTTGATTAAACGCTTTACCAATTTTTGTGCCTTATCAACTTGTTTTAGATTGATATAGCAATTGATGAGTTGGTAATAATAGCTGCTGTTGTTGGTTTGGTTAAATAGCTTTTCGTATACATCTGCCGCTTTTTCATATTCAGAATTGGCATAATATTGTTCGGCAAGAGCTGGCATATTTTTGCCTTGTGCCAATGCAGCACCATAAGCACAAAAAACTAACAGGATACTTAAAAGTAGAACACGCATATACTTACAACGAAAGGTAAAAGTAGTTGTTTTATGCAGAGTTATTTAATGAAGAAATTGAAAAAAGCAATGCACAAAAAAATAGCCACCTCATTAGAAGTGACTATTTTCCCAATCATTACTTTAACAAGTAATTTTACTCTTTTGCTTCTGCATTTTCTCTGGTTTTTGAGCCAGGTCTGTTTGTATCATAAATAGTTGCAAACTTCACCTTTAACAATGCTATTTTACCGTTATCTCCTGAAGGAAGACTTTTTTCAACCTCATTTTTACGAGTATCCAAAGCCTCATACAATAACTTTATTTCATCCCAATCTTCTCTAGAGTAACTTTTTCTATTGGCATCTATAGCATCTATAAAAGTTTGATAGATAGATAGTAGATTACTAGAGTTGGCAAAAGAAAAGGTCATGTCTTCACCTATTTTGCCTTCGCCAAATAACGAGTTTCTGAGAGTTGTCTTAGAGTTTATAATAGTATTTTTTCTTTTCAATTCCATATCGTAGCGAGCACTTAATTCTGCGTATTTCGATTTTGCCAATTCGAGCTCTGTTTTATCTTCTTCACTCATGCTCTCTAATTCAGCTTCTGCACGTAATGCTCTTTCTTGATATCCATTGTCTATCATTATCCAACCATCTTCTGTAGGATCAAGGTCTGTGCTTTCCATCGAATCAACATATTGTTTCAGTTCATTTGCTGCTCTTCTTTCAGCTGATTTTTTGTTTGTACAAGAAGAAATGCCAAATGCTAGCACGGCAAGGAGGATAATGTGGTTTATTGATTTCATGAGAGTTTATTTTTAGAATTATTTACTCCACAAAAGTAGCAGTGCCTATGGGGGCAGATGTTACACTATTCTAAAAATATATTACATTATTCACGCTTTTTGTGAAGTTCAGCTAACAACACGCTATCGTTTTGAATTTGTGTTTTAATGCTTTTCATGGCATTTTTATATGCAGAGAGATTGGATTTTCTTACTGCATCATCACCATAGCCCCAATACATGGCAATAAAAGCGATACCCTTTGCTTTAGCTTTGTATTTAAAAGCACGTGCCTTTTCCTTATCCGTAATTTTTACCTCAATCTCTAGTGAGGTTTTTATGTAATTTACAGGAACTCCAACCAATGATGGTATGCATAGCGTCCATATCGAGAAAAAGGCGAGTAAAGGATTTTTCTTTTCTTTAAAAGAAATCAGTTCGAATTCAATATCCCCAAATGTCGAATTGCCACTAGCAGTACTATCACCATATACTTCTTTAGAGAATAACTTTATGATATCACTTACGCGCTTATCCTCGCTGAAGGTTACACGCGTTTCATACCTTTCTGGATTGGTTCGAAGTTCAGAATTTCTGATAGTGGGGTCTATTACCAGCACGCTAATAGTATCAAAATCTTTATTGATTTTGTAATAGCCATCATAATAACCACTTACCCTAAGAGAACCATAAGAAATAAGTTTCTTTAAATTAGCTATATCTATGCTCCCTCTTAAAGGCGGGACTATTTTACTTATTGGTTTATCTATACTAAAGTCACGCTCTTTTATAGTTTTACAACTACATAAGAAAGAGCTAAGTAAAAGAACAAGGAGTGTATGCTTGTAGAGTGGTAATGCTTTCATAGGTACTAATGCAAAACAGCCGATGTTGATTCGGCTGTTTGATGTTTTTTACATTAAGTTGAACTTATATCCTGCACCCCGTATGGTTTGCAAAATTTGCGGTTTTTCAGGATTTTCTTCGATTTTTTTACGCAAACGCACAATGTGCATATCTAAGGTACGCGTGTTTACATCCGAATTATAGCCCCATACAACCATCATCAATTCATCACGATTAATTACCTTATCTACATTTTTTAAGAAATAGGTAAGTATGCGGTTTTCTAAAATAGTTAGTTCTATTTTTTTGTCGCCTTGTATTAACGAGTGGATATTTGGATGATGCTCCATACCCGAAAACTGATAGATTTCAGATTTATCGCTATTTACCAGATACTTTATTTTATTATCAAGCATGGCCATCAACAAGTCCATACTAAAAGGTTTAGTAATGTAATCGGTAACGCCAAAGTTGTAGGCATTTATTTTGTCTACCTCTTGAGCCTTGGCTGTAAGCATAATCACAATGCAATTATTGTCTTTTGCACGAATATGCGTACATACCTCTTCACCAGATTGACCAGGCAGCATCCAGTCTAACAATACAATATGAGGTTTTTCTTTTAGTATTAACTCCTCGCCAACTAAGCCATCGGCAGCTTGCACTACTAAAAAGCCTTCATTTTTTAGGCGCTGTGTTACCAGTAAACGCAGGTTGTCATCATCTTCAACCAGCGCAATTTTTATTTGATTCTTTTCCATTTTTGGGGTTATTAGTCTATGGGTAAATATATTTTGAATTCGGAGCCTTTTCCTACTTTACTCTTTACACGAATTTCTCCTTTCATGTAATTAATAATTTCCTTGCAAAAAGCGAGCCCAATACCAACGCTTCCGTTTTTATTAAATTCGTTTTCTAATCTATAGAACTTTTTAAAAATATTCTCTAATTCTGTGCCAGGTATACCTATTCCGTTATCGGTAAAGGTAATAATTACATGTTTCTTCATTTTACGAACACGAATATCCAACTCCTTATTATCAGGGTACGAATATTTGTAGGCGTTATCAATAAGGTTTTGAAATATGCTGAACAATAAAGTAATATCTGTTTGAAGTACTTTTATATGCTCTACACTGTATTGAATTTTAAAATCAGGGTATTTTATTTTGCAGGCATCAATCATGCCTTGTATAAACTCTTCTATGTCTAAGCTTTCTATCTTAAGCATAATAGATCGATTCTCTAATTGGGTAAAAGACAGCAACTTATTCATCATGTCGTTCAGCTTGTCGGCCTCTTCGTCCAATATTTTTCCGTAGAGGTGTAATTCACCTTCTTCCATACCACTTGAGTTGCGAATATTGCTTCCAGCAATTTTTATAACACTTAGAGGTGTTTTAAACTCGTGGGTAAGGTTATTGATAAAGTCGTACTGTAGTTTAAACATTTTTGAATTAACGTTTAAGTTCCGATAAATAAGGTAACCACATAGTACAAGAAGTAGATATACCAAAATTATAATGCCAGCAATTGGTGCAAAAAGCGCCAATACGCGGTGTGTAATAAACGTTTTGGAAGAATAAAAATAGAGCTGAAAATCAGAAAAAGCACCTGGTAATGCAATGCCAGCAGTAAGGTATTCTTTGTCTGTACTTAATGAATCAAAGGTGATGGGCTTTATTAGAATGTTCTCATAAATAGAGGAAGAGATATTTTCTAAATCTAGTTTTTGGGGATTTAGATTGAATGTAAGTACATCTTGATCATAAAAAGGAGAAAGCGGTAGGTTTCGGAACATTAAATCGCGATACAACCGGATTTCGGATGTACGGGGCACATTCAAATAGCTTACGGTATTTTTACTAAAAGTGTAAAAAAGGTTAAATACTTGCTCATCTGCCAAGCTATAACCAGTGTCTGGTTTAGCAATATGACTCACAAATTTGATAACTGTTTTGCTGAACTCTGTGGCTACATTAACCGAAAAATTACCTTTAACTCCTTGTAAAAAAATATTTTGTGGTGTCTCGTTTCTTTTAATACTATAGATAGCGCTTACTCCTACCGAAAAGCGGTCGCTTCTAAAACCATCGTTAATAGGATGGTTGCTCATTTTTACATCGTAAAACAAGATAGAATCTACAAAAGGGTATTTGCGGAGTGTAGTGTTAGCGTATTGTTTTATAGAAAGCGAATCTAAATAACCTTGGTATAGGGATATTTGCGGGATGCTACGAAATACAAAATCGTTATAAGGTTTTATGGTTCGGTCTAAAACCTCGGTTTTATCCCCATTAAACTTATTCTCTATAAACTTTTGAGTAAGCTGATAACCTAAAAATAAGGCAATACCCGTTGCTACAGTAAGAAGCAGAATGAAAACGCCAATTAAAGTAAAGTTTTTCCGATATCGGGTTTTGTCAACCATTATTAGTTGGCCTTTTGTAAGTTTTTAGCTAAAAACTGTTCGAGTTCTTTATAAAAGGCCAGTTTGTTTTCCTCATTTTTAAAGCCATGCCCTTCGTTATCTTTCAAAATATAAGTAACATCAACACCTCGTTTTTTCAAATCTTTTACCAACTGATTTACCTCATTCATATTTATACGTGGGTCTTTTTTACCATGCACTACCAAGAGCGGCTGGGTTATTTTGTCAGTATGGAATATAGGCGATACCTCCTTAAAATATTCGGCATCGGTTTCGGGGTTGCCTACCATTTCGTAGGCCATATTTAAGAAAGGTTTGTAATAAGGTGGTATTTCTTTGATATAGGTAAATACGTTTGTAAACCCAGAGTAGTCAACAGCACAACGATACATTTGTGGTGTTTTTACCAAAGCATTAAGGGCAACATATCCGCCAAAACTAAAACCATAGATAGCCATTCTGCTGCTATCGGCTATTCCTTGGTTTACCAACCACATGGCACCATCATTTATATCATCTTGCATTTTTAGTCCCCATTGTTTGTACCCAGCCTCTCTAAATGCCCTACCATATCCAGTAGAACCACGATAGTTCATTTGCAGTACGGCGTAGCCTCGATTAGCAAAAAATTGTACTTCGGGGCTAAATGTCCACAAATTGCGTGTCCAAGGTCCACCATGAGGGTATATAACTACTGGTAAGTTTTTAGGATCTTTTCCTTTAGGTAAAGTTAAATAACCGTTTATGGTAAGTCCATCGCGACTTTTGTATTGTATTGGTTTTACTTTTGCCAATTCTTCTTCGGGTAGCCAAGGGCTAACATCGCTTAGTTTGGTTAGGTTATCGGTACTGCGGTTATATAGGTAGTATGCACCTAGACTTCTGTCGCCATAGGTGCGAATCAAAAACGAATTTTCGGCATTATCTACATCCGTAATAGTTAGCTCATATCCAGGTAGTTTTTTATAAAGCGCATTAAAAAACTGTTTTACGGTATCGTCTAAAAAATGCGTGCGCAATTTCCAATCAATGTAATTGGCATAGTACAGGCTTTGTGTTCTTTCGGATACAATTAAATCGTTTACGTCGTACTCGGTATTTTGATAAATAAGCTCGATTTCTTTTCCTATAAGTGGATCGAATTTTACCACAGCAGCTTTATCTCTTCCGAGATTTGAAATACAATAGATGTATTTATTATCATTTGTGAAACAGATAGGGCTAATGTTTTCCTTGAAATTAGTACTCAATATGGTACGAAAAGGCTCGGTTTCTTTGTCTCGGTATAGTAAAGTTTGATTTACCCCATCAGTGGCTACTGCCAGTCGTAATTTTTCGTCGGTATCCAGTATCCAACGAAGTACACTTCCCGGGTTTTCTTGTAACATATCGCATTTACCAGTGCGTATATTCAGTTTATATACATCAAAAAGAGAAGGTGTACGTTTGTTTAAGCCTATTAGAATATGATCTGGCTGGGTAAGTAATCTGCTAGAAACGATCGCTATTTTGGTATTATCAAAAGGAGTAAGGTCACGAGAATCGCTGCCGTCTTTATTTATGGTGTATAAGCGGTAATTTTCATCACCAGCATTGTCTTTTAAAAAGAGTAATTGTGTATTGCTGCCCCAAAAATAGCGAGCTATACTTTGCACGGTATCGGTAGTAATACGAACAGGTTGGCTATCACCAATTTTTTGAATGTATAAATTCAGTCGTTTTTTGTACGGTTGCAAAAATGAAATATGTGTTCCATCGGGAGAGAGTTGAAAAGCCGTTTTTTCAGGATTTCTAAAGAAATCTTCAACAGGAATTACTTTCGCAGGTTGCTGCACTTGCCCGCAAGCAGTACAGAATAGAAGGATAGTTATTAGATAGTAAATGTTTTTCATCAACTATTATTTAGTTTAAAAATTAAAGATAGTGCAATAGCGATTCCATAAATGAGCTGTAACAACATAATTACTGCTTAATAACTCAAATTTTACACGAATACGGCTTATGCTAAATTAGTATTAATTTTTAGAATCAGTGAACAAAATAGCGGTTTGGGTGTTACCTTTGCACTGTGAAACGAGTATTCAGCACGTTATTTCTGTTTGTATTCTTAATTAAACTTAGCTTTTCGTATGCTCCATTGTACTTGGACAACGTGAAGAAAGGCGCTTTTGCTGCCCTTTTTATGCAGTGGGAGTTAGAAGAACAGGGTACGCCAGATGGAGAATCAGCTAAAGAGAAAACGGCCAAGGAAAAACACAGTATCGACGAAAAGTACGACCATCGCATGGAGTACAACGTGCTTATTTCTACTAGTGATTTAAGCATGCACGATAAGCTTTGTTACCACGTAGAAGCCTATCATCCAACAGTACCCACCCCTCCTCCATTAGTATAATACCATTTTAAATTGTTACATGTGCAAGATAAACAAGTGTTTATCTCGTATAGCGATTGTTTTAATGTTATTATTTTATACTATATGGATTTTAATCTAAAGGAATATCTTTCACCAAAAAATCTTCAAAAGGATCTTGCCTCGGGCTTGGTTGTATTTTTGGTAGCGCTGCCCCTGTGTTTGGGCATTGCTTTAGCATCTGGCGCACCGCTTTTTGCTGGCATAATTACCGGAATTATTGGCGGTATAGTAGTGGGCGCAGTTAGTGGTTCGCAACTAAGTGTAAGCGGTCCAGCAGCTGGACTTACGGTAATAGTATTTTCAGCTATTGCCAGTTTAGGCAATTACCAAGTGTTTTTGTTGGCGGTATTGCTGGCGGGTGCTATGCAAATTTTGTTAAGTATTGTAAAGGCGGGTACAATTGCCAATTACTTTCCATCAAGTGTAATAGAGGGTATGCTTGCAGCAATTGGTATTATCCTTATTATTAAACAGCTACCACATGCAGTGGGATATGATGGCGATTTTGATAAATACGCAACTTTTACTGATGAAGAAGGCGGACATGTTTTTTTAGGCATAAGCCATGCTTTGGGGCACTTCAATATGGGTGCGGCACTTATCAGTTTGGTGGCCATTGCTATTCTTATATTTTTACCACGTATCAAAAAACTTAGTTTTATACCTGCACCACTTTTGGTGGTTATTTCGGGTATTGCATTGGCTAAATTATTTGCTGGTACGCCACTAATGATTGGTTCCGATAAGCTGGTAAATATTCCAGAAGTGGCAAATTTGGGCGCTTTCTTTAATCTCTTTCAAATGCCCGATTTTTCGGCAATTGGTCAAAAGCAAGTATGGATTACCGCAGCAACAATAGCTGTAGTAGCCAGCTTAGAAAGCTTGCTTTGTTTAGAGGCCTGCGATAAGATGGATCCTATTAAACGGGTATCTCCTACCAACAGAGAGCTTTTTGCACAAGGAACAGGAAACATCGTGAGTGCTTTAGTAGGTGGCTTGCCTATGACTTCGGTTATTGTGCGCTCATCGGCCAATATTAACTCGGGAGCACGTACCAAAATGAGTGCTATTTTTCATGGGATATTGTTACTCCTTTCTATTTTACTTATTCCGTTTGTGATTAATAGCATTCCATTATCGTGCTTGGCAGCTATATTATTGCTTACGGGGTATAAACTGGCAAAAATCTCCTTATTCCGAAAAATGTGGAAGAACGGTAGAGACCAGTTTATTCCATTTGTGGTAACGGTTGTAGCAGTTGTATTTAGCGATTTGCTTACCGGTGTAACTATTGGTATGATGGTAGGTATATTTTACATACTGCGAACCAACTTACGCAATCCGTATTTTTATACTATCACGCCAAATGGAGATAAAAAAGTAATTACCATTACCCTTTCGCAAGAGGTATCGTTTTTAAATAAAGCTGCTATACAATACACGCTTACCCACTTGCCAGAAGGGGTAGCTGTAGTGATAGATGGAAGCCAATCGCGCTATATTGATATAGATGTGTTAGAAATACTACACAACTTTAAAGAAAACGCAGCTTCAAAAAATATTGATGTACAACTGGTAAATATTAAGGAATACTATGTTGTACCTAAGTTAGACTCTCTAATTGTGTCACCTCAAAAAAGTTAAAAGTCATGATTACAGAACAAGAAATTATACAAGCCCAAGAAGAATGGGCAAGAGGGCTTATTAAAATAGGGTCTTTTAAACACGATAAAGAAGCCTATAAACAGGCAGCCATACAACATATTAATGACCTTTATGCGTATGATAAAGGAAAAGTGTTGTTTAAGCCTACAAAAAGCAGGGTGCGACAATTTCGTACAGATGCACGTGGGGCATTGTCGTATTTTGTAGCAGGAGATGAGGCTTACCCAGAAGATTTGGGCTTTGCCTTACAACCTTGGATAAATATACGTTTTGAAAATGCGGGTATTATTACCGATGAGAAAAGGGCAATATCAATGGGTAATTACTACTTTACAGATGCAGAAAACCAGCAAGTAAAAGTGGAATATACGTTCGGTTTTATCAAAACAGAAAGCGGCAAGCTGAAGATAGATTTACATCACTCTTCGTTGCCATTTGCTAATTAATCAAAAGGTGGGTAGGTTTTAGTGTATATACTTGCCCACCTTTTTATAAAAAAACTCTTCGGAGGCTTTTTTGCCATCAACTATACCTTCTATACGTGCATATAGCGAGTCGTTCGACACTAATTTGTACACAATACGCTGCGGAAAATCATGTAAACTATCTTCGAATACCATTTCGGTATCGCTCAGTTCTATCAGTTTAAAGTTTACAGGAACGGTACTTTTGTATACCAATACCGAAAAATAGATATTTTCGTTCTTGCTCCCAATTTCTACTTGTTCGCTAAAGGTGGTATCGCCCAGTTCTAAGGTATAGTTATGTCCTGTAAGCGAATTGTCTTTGTTTACGGTCCAGTTTTCTACAAGCATACCGTCTTGGCCAATACTTTGCCACTCGCCTTGTAGCCAGTGTATTTTTTGTATGTCTTTTTCAACAGCGCAACCTGCTATTACAATAACAGTGAGTAAAAACAAGAAGAACTTTTTCATATCGAATATCTAAGCTACTCAAATTTAGGTAAAAAGAAATCAGAAGTAGGCAAAAAGAAAGTTGAGCGAAGCTATTAGCCTCTACTTAGTTCAAAAATGGTTATTTCGGGGTAAATACCAATTCTGCCAGGGTAGCCCAAAAAGCCGTAACCTACGTTTACATACAGTTGCTGTTGTTTCTCTCTGTAAAAACCCGCCCACTCTTTGTATACATATTGCACAGGGCTCCATTGAAAATCACCAAACTGCACACCAAACTGCATGCCGTGCGTATGACCCGAAAACATAGCGTCTATATCGGGGTATTTTGGTAATACTTCGGCACGCCAGTGGCTAGGATCGTGCGATAGCAATAACTTTACAGGAGCATCTTCTGTACCTTTTATCGCTAAATCCATACGCCCATGTTTAGGAAAACGTGCCATAGCACCCCAGTTTTCGATACCAACTACGGCTAAATCATCATTTCCCACACGTATAATGCGGTTTTCGTTCATGAGCAAATCCCAGCCCATATTTTTGTGTATGCGTTTTAAATCAGTAAGGTTTTGCTTTTTAGCAGCAACCGACGGCCATTGGGTATAATCTCCATAATCATGATTACCCAAAACAGAATATACGCCAAGCGGGGCTTTTATTTTATCAAAAATGCCCATGTACTCATTCATCTCGCTCGATTCGTCATTTACCAAATCACCCGTAAAAAACACCATATCTGGCTTTTCGGCATTTAGTAAATCAATGCCACCTATTACCGCTCTTTTATTGTAAAAACTACCCGAATGCACATCTGATATTTGCCCTAAACGCATTCCCTCAAAACCTTTTGGCAGATTGGGTAATATTAATTTTTTCCGTTTTACCTTATAATCATACACGCCCGAAACAATGCCAATGTTGAGTGCTGCAAATGGAATAGCAGCTACTACTAATCCGGTTTTTATTAGAAAATCGGAGCGGGTAATGCTACTGCTTGTTGTTTTTTCGGGAATTGGGATAGTGCTTGTGGCTAATTTTCTTCTGCTAATTTTTGCTTTTACCAAAACATAGCCCCTGCGTATATCGTCTACCAGTAAAAAAGGAATAATAAAGAGTTTGGTAAAGTAGTTGATGAAAAACCACACAAAAATAATGGTTCGCACAGTGCGACCAATGCTTAAAAATACGCCTATAAAAACAGACAGCAGGGTAAGCCCCATCAGTATCCAGTAACCGTACAAAATGCGGGTACGTGTTTTTGGTGATAACTTTGAGGTAGATGACTTGAATGCCTGATAGACGTAGTAATCTACGCCTAATAATACAATGCTAGTAAGAAGAAGATTTAAAATGCGGTGACTATCCATGTAGTGTAACTAAGATTGCGAATTTACGGCTTGCTTGCGAATATTTAATAATTTTGATGCTATGTATATTGAGGTACCAGGTGTTGCCCGTTTTCATTACTATGTTTTTGGAGAAGGAAAAATCCCCTTGTTTTGTTTTCATGGATTTGGATATACCGGAGAGCAGTTTGCTATTTTGGAGCCCTCTTTGGGTAAAAAGTACCAGCTGGTTTGTTTCGATTTGCCTTTTCACGGACTTACAGAAGTAATAGACACTTCGCTTATAGAAAAGGGCTTTGAAAAGGAGCATTTTTGTGAACTAATTACCGCTTATTGCCAACTTCATAATGTAAACCAGTTTTCGGTAGCAGGTTTTAGTATAGGTAGTAAAGTAGCAGTACTGCTTGCTGCGCACTTTTCAGCAAAGCTAAAAGAGCTTTATTTGTTTGCTCCCGATGGTATAGAAAAAAGCTGGTTATATAATTTTGCAACCCGTACGCTGATTGGGAAGGCACTATTTAGCTATTTTGTACGTTCTAATACCCTTATGCCACGTGTACGAAATTTGATGGTTGGGTTGCACTTAGTTACTAAAAAGGTGGGCGATTTTGCACTTGCCAATATGGCTACAGCCACTAGGCGGCAATTAGTATATGCCACTTGGATGGGGTTTAGGAAGTTGAGGACAAACAAAAAGGAATTAGCCCAGTTGTTAAATGAGAACGGTGTTTTTTGTCTTATTTTTGTAGGAGAGAAAGATCAGATTATTAGGAGTAAAGCAATTAAAGCTTTTTCAGATACCTTACAGCATACCCAATTTATAAATTTACCTTACGGACACCAGCTGCTTAGCTATGCAGCTATTAATACATACATAAATCAACAGTTATGAAAAAAGTACTTTTTATAAGCCTCATCCTAGCTTTTTCTACCTTATCGTGTAAAAAGGTAAAAGACTTGCTGCGTTTTGATATTAATTACAGCACTAATTTAGAGTTGCCAAGTAATCAAACAATCATTGGTGATTTATTGCCTCCCATTTTTTCACCAGATATTTCAGCAAATACCGAGCAAACGTTCAAAAACCAAGGCACTCGTGCCGATTTGGTAAAAGAAATACGCGTAAAGTCAGTAAAACTTACCATCACTAATCCTCCAGGAGAAACCTTTGGATTCCTAAAATCGATTAGCATACATATTGCCGATGGGAATAAGCAAAACGCCAAACGCATTGCCTTTTTAGATAATGTGCCTGCCAACGCTGGCAACATAATTACATTAAATACCGACGATAGCGTTTTGATAGACAGCTACTTAAAAGCTGATAAGTTTACTATAAAAACAGAATATACGATACGCGGTACTAATCCTAGGTTGGATATACAGGCAGATATGGTATTTAGTGTTTTAGCAGATCCTTTTTAGTAGCAAGCACCGTGCAAATAAAAAACTGTATACGAATTAGTGTCCTATTTATGCTAATGAGCTGTTTTTTTGTTGCTAAGGCACAAAAAAAAGCTTCAACACAAAGATTAGTAGATACCCTACGCAATGTTACGCTGGACTCCGTAATGGTGATGGCAAAATCTGGCTTATCACAAGAAGACTTTATTGTAGAAATGCTAAATGATACCAATTTTTATCAAGCATTTAGGAACATGAGTAAGTACAGCTTTATTGCCGAAAACCGAATTTCTACTTTTGATAAGAAAGGACAGAAAACGGCAAAGCTTTTCCGAAAAATATACCATAATAATACGGGCCCAACTTATAAAGCAGAAATACTAACCGCTACCGATAGTGGAGATGTATTCACTAAAAAAGGTGATTTTGAACAGTTTACGGTGCAAATGTTTTCTTACCTTTTTATGAACGAAGGACATACAGATTTTGCCGCTGCCGAAGTAAAACGTGGAGAAAAACAAGAAGAAGGATATAAGGACAAATTAAAAACACTCATTTTTACCCCAGGTAAACCTGTAGAAGGAGTACCATTGGTGGGTAGTAAAACGGAACTCTTTTCGCCTAAGTTGCGCAAGTATTACAACTACAGTTATTACCATGCTACGTACCAAGATAGTATTCCGGTATACCGTTTTAAGTGCGTATTAAAACCAGAGCTACGGAAAAGCAAGCAAGATGAGGTAATGATTCGGGAGATGAGCACACTGTTTGACAAACGTAATCTTACCATTTTGGGTAGATATATTGATATGTCTTACAAGTCTGCTTTGTTCGATTTTGATGTGCAGATGTATATAGAATTAGGCTCCGTAGGAGATGATTTATTACCTGTAAAGATTGAATACAACGGCTATTGGGATATTCCACTAAAGGAGCGAGAAAAGGCCTATTTTGATATTCGGCACTACGGGTACAAAAAGAAGGGAATTAGGTAAATCTAATAAACGGCTATTTTAAATAAATTTCGTCCCTTACATAAGTGTTATTAAGCCAAAAACAATGCTTCGTATATTCTTTAGCTTTCGTCAATTTGTCTTTTGTCGGCAAAGGATAAGTGTCTGCTGCATTAGTGGCGTGTGGTCTAACGTGTGAAACTGAATTGAAAGATTTGTTTGGAAAGTTTGTGTAACGTATTGTCCCGATTACTTCTTTTACGATTTTACCTTTTGAAACAATGTCTTTTGTTTTTGCCCAAACTTTTTCGGCTTCCAAAATGCCAGAGTATGGCATATTCCAAAATTTCACTTTCCTTAAAACCAATGGTTCATTTTAAAACCATCATTTATATTACTTCTCCATGTAAACAACTTATTTCAATTAATTTTTCCTTTCTAAGAATAATGTTTACCGGACTCTCCGCAAGTTTAGTAGAATGTGTAAAGTAATAGGGTACACCCGGGATTTTAAATTGGTAAAAATCTAGGCTTTGTGAAACTTCTATCCCTTTTTTTCGAAGTGTGGGCAAATCTAAATTTATGGCTTGAATAATTTTACTTCTTTCAACCAAGACATACTCAACTTTATTTATTTCATCAATGTTTTCAAAATCCTTTTTAGCTGTCAGAAATAGCAATTGATAATATTCGGTTTTTTTGCCTTCGTCTGTTAACCACCCTTCTGCCCGTTCTCTTCTTCGATTTATGAAGTTTAACTCAAATGCAAACGTGGGTAATCCTCCTTCTAAATAATACAACTGTGCCTTTTCGTCCACAATTAGGTTGTTAAGACCTTCTTTGGGTATTGAACATACAACGTCTGAACCGGAAAGTTGATCTTCAATTGCATTTGTTCTGCGAACATTTTCAAATAGACTTTGATTATATAATTTCTTGTCAAGATACTCGCACAAGATTTGTTCTCTTCTCATATCATTTTCACGAAATGTATTGTAGCTCATATTGAATTTGCTTTAATTGATGATTGTTTACAGTATTCTATTTTCTGTTTTAACGCAATTCCAATTTTTTCAATTACGCCAACAACCAAAGCATTGCCCATAAAGAAAGCCCTTTTTGTGTCCGAAACCCCGTCAAGTTTTGTGTGGTCGTCAGGAAACATATTTAACCTTTCAAGTTCAACTGGTGAAAGTCTTCGGTGCCCTTTCGGAGTTAATATAACGTGTTTGAACCTTGATGGTGATTTTCCTCCTTCGCCTGTAATTATAGTTCTTGATGGTTTGTCTAAAGAGTCGGGAAAGCCCATTCCACCCTCACTATAATTATATTCAAAACCTTGAGCATTTACTTTTATGAGCTTTTTAGGACCTTTTAGATATTTCCATTTTTCAAGTTCTTGGTCGTTGATGTAAAACTCTTCTGTTACTTCTCCGTTTTGAATTAGATCTTTAAGAATTGTGAAATTGCCCTCGTAATTTGGTTGTGTTTTAATTGTTGTAACCAAACCATTAATCATTATACCTGTATTTTCAAAAAGCCCAACAGTTCCATTTTTATTGAAGTTTTCAGAAATGGAAACAATGTCGCCTTTGAGTTTAAATTCAGTAGGAAATAGAGCGTTGTCTGATGTTACTGGAAATGCTTCTGCTAAAGTTCCTTCTTCTAAAACCCATTCAATTGGCGAAACTTCATTGACATTTTCGTAAATATTTGTTCCTTGTAAATACGCCAATATGAAAATTCTTCTTCTACGCTGTGGCATGCCGAAGTCCGCAGCATTGATTACTCTCCACTCAACCGCATAGCCCAATTCATTTAGACTTTGTAAGATAATTGCAAAGTCCCGTCCTCGTTGTCCTGCTGGCGAAATGAGGAGCCTATCAACATTTTCGAGGAATAAATATTTAGGTTTATTCTTTTTCTCTGAAATGATTTTATGAATGCTCCACCACAAAACACCTTTCTTTCCGATAAGTCCTTTTGAGTTTTTTAGGGTAGTTGCAATAGAATAATCTTGGCACGGAAACCCGCCAACCAATAAGTCATGGTCTGGGATTTTAGAGACATCAACTTGTGAAATATCCTCATTTGTATGTCCGTCTTTTCCAAAACGATTTTCGTAAACCATTGAAGCATGTTGTGTTTTTGTCGATGGTTCCCATTGGTTACTCCAAACTACTTCATAAGGTGATTTTAATATTTTTTTATATCCTGAGGATGCAGATTTTTTATTCAAGCCTTCAAGTCCAAGTCGAAATCCACCAACACCAGCAAATAATTCTACTACTTTGATTTTATTTTCCATTGTGAACTGTTTTTAGGTATTTAACTTTCTCTTCTGCAACTTTCAAAATACTTAAATCTGCTTCTTCGTCAAGAATTTTGTAAGCAATTTGGTCGCTCAAGAAATTGTTTTGTAACTCCTTTTCGTCAACCTTGAAATACTCCGCAATCTCTTTAATTATCTGCTTTGTAGGTTGTCTTTCAGTGCGTTCAATTTTAGCAAGTAGAGATGGGTCAATTCCAATTTGCTCAGCAACAAATT
Organism: uncultured bacterium; assembly: GCA_947085255.1. Classification (GTDB taxonomy): domain Bacteria; phylum Bacteroidota; class Bacteroidia; order Sphingobacteriales; family Sphingobacteriaceae; genus CAMTVQ01. The sequence goes on from CAMTVQ010000009.1 coordinate 117,212, forward strand.
TGAGTGTCAAGCTCGCTTCTTCTCTTAGATTTCTAAGATGTTCTCCGAAAGATTTAGTCTTTTTAATTGTTGACATATTGGTCAAATTATGTCCAAATATAAGAAGAAATATATTATGGACAAAAAGAGTCCAAATGAGTTCTTCAATAAATATAGGGGTTGAGCCTATTTAGAATTAAATGGGTATGTTGTATTTAAGAGCCTTAGAATAAAAAAGTAATTTTAAGTATTAAGAGAGCTTTAACAAAATTACCTAATCAGCAAGTGTAGTATTGAGTATTGTGCGTGTAGGGAAAGCAATAGGCACTTTATTGGCTTCTAAAATCTCCAATATTTTAATCCCCACTTCTTGTCGCGTAAGTACATATACGGTGTAGTCCGGATCATTAATAAAGTACAGCACCTGAATATCCAACGAGCTTTCTGAAAAAGTATGTAAGGTTACCAAGCCGGCTTCGGCAGCGGTAAGCGGATTGCTATCAAGTAATGCTTGTATTTGATCGGTTAGCGCCTTTATTTTTTCGGTAGAAGTAGTGTACGGAATGCTTAAAAAGAATTTTACTCTTCGTGATGTGCGTAAACTTAGATTGTCGAGTGGTTTGTTTACCAACTCGCGGTTAGGTAATGTCACATAGCTTTTTTCGAGTGTGCGTATGCGGGTGCTTCTAAAGCCAACCTGATCAATAGTTCCTTCAATATCACCTACTTTAACTAAATCACCCACAACAAACGGTTTATCTAAAAATATGGTAATTGAGCCTAATAAATTCTCTAAACTTTCTTTACCAGCTAGGGCAATTGCCAAACCACCAATACCTAAACCACCTACTAAGGCTGCTACGTTTACCTTAAATACTGCGCCAAGTACAAAGAACAAACTAAAAATGCCTACTACTACTTTTAGTGAATCCTTAATAAATGGAACTAATTGGTCATCGGTTTTTGATTCGGTAAGTGAGGCGCGGTACATCATTACCAAGGTTAAAAAATCGACCATACGCAGCAGCATCCACGTTACGGAAAATACAATAGCTACCTGAAAACCAGTATGTGTAAAATCAGCAATGGTTACCGCTCCTTTTTTGAAAATAGTGGTATCAAAAAATGGCAGGTTTAATCTGTTGTAGGCAAAATATATGGTAAGCACCATTACCAACCACTCGGTAGGACTGAGTAGCAATTCTATAAACTTCTCGCTTTTTACTTCTTGGGCAAAGCGCTTGAAGAGGCGAAAAAGTAACCGGCTTAATATTTTAGAAGCAAAACGTTTAAAAAGCAGCCCAGTTAATACAATACCGATTACCCATAAGTAATCTTCGAGTGTATTATTAAAAAAGGACTGTGCTAAAAACGTTTCTACCGACATCATACCAGTTGTTTTAGAGCAATTTCGAAGGCTGTTTTGGCAATACCCGTTTTGGCTGCACTGTTTTTATGTGCAGCAACTAATGCATTTTTGATAATGTTGGAAGCATCGGTAAAAATGGCTTCATCTTCAATAATAGCTTTGTCGTTTTGTAAATAGGCAAATACACGTGCCATGCCACAATTGCTTACAAAATCAGGTATTATGCTCAAGTTGGCATCGGCGTATTCGCCAATTGGTCCAAAGAAAATTTCGCTATCGGCAAAAGGAACATTAGCGCCACAGGCTATTACTTCCATACCTGCTTTTTGCATGGCCTTTACCTGTTCTAATGTTACTAAACGAGAAGCAGCACCTGGAATAAATATTTCGGCAGGTGTGTCCCATATTTTTTTACTTACTTCTTCTACAGATACTAAGTTAGGAGTTGTAAGTGCATTGTTTTTACGTTGCAAAAACAGTTCTCGTACTTCTTCAAAGCCCAATCCTTCTGGAACAATAATACCACCCACACGATCAATTACCCCTACTACTTTAGCTCCCGATTGTGTAAGATAAAATGCAGCAGCCGCAGCCACATTGCCCCATCCTTGTATAATGGCACGTTTACCTACAATAGTACCGCCATATATGTCATAATAATGTTTTACCGATTCGGCTACGCCCCATCCTGTAATCATGTCGGCTATGCAATAGCCTTTGTTTACATCGGGTGAGTATTTTGGCAATAAAATAGGTTTAGAAACGCCTACTTGTAAATTTTTGATACGTTGTGCGCGCACAGGATCGTTTGCGCCATAATGCCCTACTGCTGTACCTTCTTGAGGATGTAGCAACCCCATTTTTTCGGTAATAGGAATTACTTCATGTATTTCATCTACGTTTAAATCGCCACCTGTACCGTAATACGATTTTAGTAAAGGTAATACTGCTTTAAACCAACGTTCTAATACGCCTTTTTTGCGAGGATCGTTAGGATCGAAATTGATGCCTGATTTTGCACCACCAATTGGAGGTCCAGAAACGGTGAACTTTACCTCCATTGTTTTGGCTAAGCTTTCTACCTCGCGTTTATCAAGACCTTTGCGCATGCGTGTGCCACCACCTGCAGAACCATTACGTATGGAGTTTATTACTACCCATCCTTCGGCTTCAGTTTCTGCATCTTTCCACTCAAAAACAATCTCTGGGCGCTTTTCTTCAAACTTTTTTAATAAATCTTTCATCTATTTATAATTCGTTGTATTAACCATTATCTCGATACTTCGAGAGCAGAAAATCCTCAACAATGCGCATCTGTAAGTTTTGCTTACTACATCGTTAAATCAATGTTAAGGGCAGCAAATCTATAAAACTATAACTGCCTACAAAGTTTAATTTACATAAAATAAAAAAACCTCTTTGCGTTTGAATGCAAAGAGGTAAAAAAAATAAAAACAAAAAATATTATGAACGCTTTTCTTTGATACGGGCTTTCTTGCCAGTCAATGCGCGTAAATAGTATAAACGAGCACGACGAACAATACCGCGGCTGTTTACTTCAACTTTATCGATGTTAGGAGAATTAGTAGGGAAAATACGTTCTACACCTACACCATTGCTCATTTTGCGTACAGTAAATGTAGCTTGTATGCCTTCGCCTTTGCGTTGGATAACTACACCCTGATACAACTGGATACGTTCTTTAGCACCCTCTTTAATTTTATAATGTACGGTTACCGTATCGCCTGCTTTAAATGAAGGAAGATCAGTTTTTACTCCTTGGCCGCCAACTAATTTTATTAAGTCCATGATTTTTATGCGTTAAACAGAGTTTTTAGGCTCTTAAAATTGGACTGCAAGTATAGAGAAATTATTTTTTTAACACAAGTGGAAATGTAAATTATTATTTACAACATAAAAGGGGAGTCGCATTGTCTGTTCCCTGGCGTCATACTTATTTTGTAAATGGCGACTTTTAAGCACTAATTTATCGCAATTTATTTTGCCATTTACGGCGTAATGATACCTTTGCAGTACAACAGTAAAAAAAGAAGACAGTGAAAATTTCTGTACCTAAAGAATTAAAAGACCACGAAAAGCGTGTAGCAATTACGCCAAATGCGGTAAAACAATTAGTAGCCGCAGGCTTTGAGTGCATGGTAGAAAGCGGAGCAGGTCTTGGAGCCAGTTTTAGCGACGAACAATACGAAGAAGCCGGAGCCAGTATTATTACTGGAAAGGATAAGGTATACAGTTATGCCGATGTAGTATTGAAAGTAAATGCACCAGCACCTGATGAAGTAGCCTTGATGAAACCAGGGAGTAAACTGATTTCGTTATTGTATGCATATACAAATTCGCCTTTGGTGGATGCTTGTGTTGAGAATAAAATTACAGCCTTTGCATTGGATGCCGTGCCACGTATATCACGTGCTCAAAAAATGGATGTGTTGAGTTCGCAAGCAAATTTAGCTGGATACAAGGCGGTGCTTTTAGGAGCAAATGCAATGGGCAAAATATTTCCGTTAATGATGACTGCTGCTGGAACCATTACTCCAGCCAAGGTGCTAATATTTGGTGCAGGTGTTGCTGGTTTGCAGGCTATTGCTACAGCAAAACGTTTAGGAGCAGTAGTAGAAGTAACAGATGTGCGTCCAGAAACGAAAGAACAAGTAGAATCATTGGGTGGTAAGTTTTTGGAGGTAAAAGATGCCGAAGCCACTAAAATAGAAGGCGGTTATGCCAAAGAAGTATCAGCAGACTTTTTGAGGAAGCAAAAAGAACTGGTAGAGAAACACATAAAAGATGCGGATTTGGTAATAACTACCGCATTGGTATTTGGTAAAAAAGCACCTGTATTGGTTACCGAAGAAATGGTAAATACCATGAAAGCGGGTTCGGTGATTGTAGATATGGCTGTAGAGCAAGGCGGTAATTGCGCCCTATCTGAACCTAATAAAACGGTTGTTAAAAATGGTGTAAGCATTATTGGCGAAACCAATTTGCCAGCTACTTTAGCTGTAAACGCTAGCGAATTATTTGCTAAAAACATTAGTGCATTGCTTACTCATTTGGCAACTAAAGAAAGTTTTAAATTAGAGTTAGAAGAAGAAATAACCAAAGGTTGTTTAATTACACACGAAGGTTATTTGGTGCATTTGCAAACCAAAAATATACTAAACGCTTAAAAGAAACCTGTCATTCTGAGCGAAGCGAAGAATCTGACTAGTATAAAAGAATAACAATATGGAGCAATTACTCAGTTTTATAGGGGAGAATATACAGATGATTTATATCATCGTACTCTCCATTTTTGTAGGGGTAGAAGTTATCTCAAAAGTGCCATCTGCATTGCATACACCTTTAATGTCGGGTGCTAATGCCATACATGGTGTGGTAATTATTGGTGCCATTATTGTAATGGGCCATGCCGAACCAGAAAACACAGCTGCCCTAATACTTGGCTTTTTAGCCGTAATATTAGGTACCCTAAACGTAGTTGGTGGATTTGTGGTAACCGACAGAATGCTAGAAATGTTCAAGAAAAAATAGTCCTTAGTCATAAGTCTATAGTCATTAGTAACACTCCTTACGACTATAGACTTATGACTTAAGACTAATATAAAACGACTAACGACTAAAAGAAATGCAACAATACATACTCGAAATTTTTTACCTCATAGCCTCTGTGCTTTTTGTAATTGGGCTTAAACGACTAAGTGATCCTAAAACGGCCCGTCGTGGAAACATTATGGCGGCCATTGGTATGGGCTTAGCAATTGTGGCCACAATTACCTTACACACACAAGATGGTAAGCCAATCGGAAACTTTGCTTGGATTATCGGTGGTATTGCTATTGGTACCGTAATAGGTTGGGTGGTAGCCAAAAAAGTAAAAATGACCGCCATGCCTGAAATGGTAAGTTTGTTCAACGGCATGGGAGGTGCTTGTGCTGCATTAATTTCATTAGTAGAATTTGGACATTATGCCGAACCTAAAGTGGCATTGGGCTTGTTCTTAGTAGAGCCGTCTATGGGCAATTCTACTGTGCTAACTATTGTTGCTGGTTTAATTATTGGTACCGTATCATTTACCGGTAGTATGGTAGCTTATGCTAAACTAAATGGCACACTAAAGAAAAACGTACAATTACCTTTCTACAATACCATTAACAACATTTTGTTGCTTACCATGATAGGTTTAACAGCCTTATTGATGAATAGCGATGCTGCAACAGCACACACGTTGTTCTATGTTATTTTTGGACTGTCAATAGTATACGGAGTGTTATTTGTAATACCAATTGGTGGTGCGGATATGCCAGTAGTAATCTCATTGCTTAACTCATTTACAGGTGTTGCAGCTGCTTTTGGTGGTTTCTTATACGGAAATCAGGTAATGCTTACTGGAGGTATTTTGGTAGGTTCTGCAGGTACGTTGCTTACGGTGGTAATGTGTAAGGCGATGAATAGGTCATTAGCCAGTGTAATATTCGGTTCTTTTGGCGGAGGCGGAGCTGCTGTTGCAGCAACTACGTCAAAAGGCGGAGCCATTAAGGAAATATCTGTTTCTGATGCAGCGGTATTACTAAACTACGCCAAGAAAGTAATTGTAGTTCCAGGATATGGTTTAGCCGTAGCACAAGCGCAACATGCTATTCACGAGTTAGAGAACTTGTTAGAAGGTCGTGGTGTAGAGGTAAAATATGCTATTCATCCGGTAGCAGGCCGTATGCCAGGTCATATGAACGTATTGCTTGCCGAAAGTAATGTGCCGTATGATAAGTTGTGCGAAATGGAGGAGATAAACCCAGAGTTTCCTACAACAGATGTGGTAGTAGTGGTGGGGGCAAACGATGTGGTAAACCCTGCAGCTAAGCACGATCCTGCCAGCCCTATTTTTGGTATGCCGGTGTTGGATGTAGAAAATGCTAAAAACGTAATTGTTATAAAACGTAGTATGAATGCTGGTTACGCTGGTATAGATAACGAGCTGTTTGGCTATCCAAATTGCTTTATGTTGTTTGATGATGCTAAATCTGCCATTGCTAAAATGGTAACCGAAGTAAAAACGATGTAAGCATCACAAAAGATAGTTAAAAAGGGGCGGCGATTCATTCAATCACCGCCCCTTTTTTAATGTCGATTTTTTTGCTCTTTCTTAGCACTGTCTTGTACCTTTGCAATAACATATATCCCTTTCTTTAAAGAGTAGTAGGATTAAAGCTAAATGATTAAAAAAGAGACCATAGATCGCATTTTCGACACCGCTCGTATAGAAGAGGTGGTGGGCGATTTCGTGAGTCTGAAGAAGCGTGGAGCTAATTTATTAGGTGTTTGTCCGTTTCACAACGAAAAAACACCTTCGTTTACCGTTACCCCAGTAAAGGGAATTTACAAATGTTTTGGTTGTGGTAAGGGTGGCGATGCTGTGAAATTTATCATGGAGCATGAAAAATATAGCTACCCTGAGGCATTGCGCTATTTGGCTAAAAAGTACAATATAGAGATTGAAGAAACCGCAGAGAAAACGGCAAATTCAGCAGAAGACGATTATAAAGAAAGCTTATTTATTGTATCTCAATTTGCCCAACAACATTTTTCTACCACGCTGTTAGAAACAGAAATTGGGCAAAGCATAGGATTAAGCTATTTTAAGGAACGTGGATTTAGAGAAGATATCATCCGAAAGTTTCAGTTGGGATATAGTACCGATGAATGGAGCAACTTAACTGACGCTGCCACTAAACAGGGCTATAAAACAGCATTCTTAGAAGCTACAGGTCTTGCTATTAAAAATGAGCAAGGTAGAATATACGATCGCTTTCGTGGGCGGGTAATGTTCCCAATTCATAGCCTAAGTGGAAGAGTTATCGCCTTTGGTGGACGAATACTCAAAACCGACCCTAAGAGCCCGAAGTACGTAAACTCTCCCGAAACCGAAATTTACCATAAAAGCAATGTGTTGTACGGCTTGTTCTTTGCAAAAAAGGCAATTCGCGAACACGATACTTGCTATTTGGTAGAAGGATATACGGATGTGGTTTCGCTACATCAGGCTGGTATAGAAAACGTGGTAGCGTCTTCGGGAACCTCCCTTACAGTTGAGCAAATACGTTTAATTGCTCGCTTTACACAAAACGTAACTATTTTATACGATGGGGATGCGGCAGGTATAAAGGCTTCATTGCGGGGTATCGATATGATTTTGGAGGAAGGACTCAATGTAAAAATTGTACTTTTTCCAGAGGGGAATGATCCAGATTCGTATGTAAAGGAAGTAGGTGCAGCCGCATTTAAAGAGTACATAGAAAAAACGCAGAAAGACTTTATTCTCTTCAAAAGCAATTTACTGTTAGCTGAAGTGGCTAATGACCCAATTAAAAAGGCAGGACTGATTAGAGATATTGTAGAAACAATAGCTAAAATTCCGGATAGCATTAAAGCGTCGGTATTTGTAAAAGAATGCAGCGTGTTGTTGGAGATTGAAGAGCGCGTTTTACTAGCAGAGTTCAATAAATTAAAGTTGGCACAAGCCAAAAAGGGATCACAACAAGCCAAAGTGCAAGACTTTGAACTGCCCCCCGAACCAGTAGAAATAACTCCTATTGCTCTCCGAACGGATGATTATCAAGAGCAGGAAATTATTCGCTTGCTGTTTAATTATGGCAGTAAAATTATAAGTACCGAAGAAGGACTTGAGCAAAGCTTTGCTGCTTTTCTTCTGCATGAGTTAGAAGATACCGCATTCGAAAATAAGTTGTTCGCAAAAATTATACAGGTGTATCAGTCACAATTAGCTCTTGGAAATACGCCTACAGATAATTTTTTCATCCAACACGCCGAACAAGACCTAAGCCATATTGCTATTTCGTTGCTCAGTCATACCTACCAATTGAGCGAAAACTGGAAGAATACGCACGGTATTCACGTAAAGCAAGAAGAGGAAATACTGAAGGAAGCAGGCGTAAATGCAATTAATCATTTAAAAGTGCGAAAGCTTAATGGCATGATTCGCCAAAACCAAGATAAGCTGCAAGTTGCCAAAACCCCCGAAGATATAGAGCGCTTACAACGTATACAGCTGAGCTTAACGGCTATTAAAAAAGAACTATCAAAGGCTTTGGGTGCAGTTATATTACGGTAAATAGATTAATCCACGCTTTTGCCAAAGCACAGCTTTACCTGTATATTGCACCATGTTACTCAAAGAAATAACAGCTTTTTTAGAATCACAAGCCCCGCTTGCAGTACAAGAAAGTTATGATAATTCGGGCTTATTGGTAGGCAATCCCAGCCAAGATATTCACAAAGCACTGGTGAGTTTAGATTGTACCGAAGCCGTAGTAGACGAAGCTATACGTGTAGGTGCCAACCTTATTATTAGTCACCACCCAATTTTATTTACAGGACTAAAAAAAATTACCGGTAAAACGTATATCGAACGGGTTCTAATAAAAGCGATTAAAAACGACATTGCGCTATATGCCATACATACTAACTTGGATAGTATGCCAGATGGAGTAAACGCCATGATATGCCATAAACTGGGATTGGTGGACTCACGTATTTTAGCACCAAAGGTCGACACGCTTAAAAAACTGATTACTTTTTGCCCTACTGCACAAGCAGATAAGGTGCGTAATGCATTATTTGCCGCCGGTGCAGGGCATATTGCCAATTATAGCGAGTGCAGTTTTAATACATCTGGAACAGGCACTTTTACCGCTTCAGAAAATACGCAAGCCTTTGTAGGCGAAAAACACAAGCAACATCAGGAAGCCGAAATACGCATAGAAACAATTTACCCATTGTGGATAGAAGAAAAGCTGGTTGCCGCCCTTACAAGCAATCATCCGTATGAGGAAGTAGCATATGATTTAGTGTCGCTTACTAATAGCCATACACAAATAGGTGCAGGCATGATTGCCGAATTACCCGAAGCAAAAGAAGCAATGGCATTTTTGCAACAGGTAAAAGAGACAATGAACTGTGGGGTGATACGTCACACAGCCATTCAGCAAACAATGGTTAAGAAAGTAGCGGTTTGTGGTGGATCAGGCAGCTTTTTGTTGTCAGATGCTATTGCCGCCGGTGCAGATGTATTTATTACTTCGGATTATAAATACCACCAATTTTTTGATGCCGATAGTAAGATACTGATAGCCGATATCGGACACTATGAAAGTGAGCAATTTACGAGTGAATTAATAGTGCAAAAAATACTAAATAAATTTCCTACCTTTGCCGTCCAAATGTGCACAGTTAACACTAATCCTGTGTACTATATATAACATTAACATCAGTTTAAATTTAAGGAATGGAACAAACCGTAGAACAAAAACTTAAAGCACTTTATCAGCTTCAAAGCATTCATTCTAAAATAGATAAAATACGTACTATACGCGGAGAGCTACCTATTGAAGTAGCCGATTTGGAAGATGAGTTAGCAGGTTTGCAAACACGTATCACAAAATCGAAGGATGAGATAAATGAGTTGGAAGATAATATTGTTTCGAAAAAGAACATTATTAAAGATTCGTCAGCACTTATTAAAAAGTACGAAACACAGCTTACCAACGTAAAAAACAACAGAGAGTACGAGGCTCTATCTAAAGAAGTAGAAATACAAGGTTTAGAGATTCAGGTAGCCGAAAAGCGTATTAAAGAATACCAGTGGGATATTACCCAAAAAACACAGTTGTTGGAAGCTGCCGAAACTAATTTTGGTGTTCGCAAGCAAGACTTAACTATTAAAAAAGGCGAATTAGACGATATCGTTGCTGAAACTCAGAAAGAAGAGGATGAGTTGGTAAAGAAATCGGAAAAAGCCGAAAAGGGAATTGAAGACCGTTTATTAGTTGCTTATAAAAGACTTCGTGGTAATATGTTGAACGGTTTAGCCGTAGTAACAATTGAGCGTGATTCATGTGCAGGTTGTTTCAGCACTATTCCTCCTCAGCGCCAGTCGGATATTCGTAAACGTAAAAAAATTACAGTATGTGAGCATTGTGGACGTATTTTGGTAGACGAAGGGTTTGCTGAAGTAGCCGTAGTAGAAGCATAATTTAAAATGTATATATTTAATCCTCTCGCCATAAGCGAGGGGATTTTTTTTGCCTATGCCAAAAAGTAGATTATTTGCTGTTTTTATACTCTTTATTTGGAGCAATGTAGCTGTTGCCTCTTTTGAGTTTACTGGTAATTGTCAGCAAGCGTATCAAAAAGCATCTTTTCTGAAACTTAACGAGGCACGTGCATATATTTTACTCGAAAAACGGAGTAATCCCAATAATGCGCTTATCCACCTCCTCGAAAACTATGTAGATTACTACACCATTTTTTCTGGTGATAAATTGGCAGACCTTGATGTATTAGAGGAAAATAAGGACAAGCGGTTAGCATTGTTGAGTAAGGAGCAAATGTCTTCGCCATATTACTTATACACGCAGGCCGAAATAAATTTCCAGTGGGCACTGTGTCATTTTAAGTTTCAGCAATATCTTTCTGGAGCATTAGAAATCAATAAGGCTTTTACCCTTTTTACAGAGCTAAAGCAAAAATTCCCTGATTTTTTACCTGCCAATAAAGGTTTGGGTGTACTGCATATAATGTTGGATGTAGTACCGCCAAGCATTAAAAAAACACTTAGTGCATTTGGCTTAAAGGGCAATGCTGCCTATGGTGTAAAGCTATTAGAAACAATTTTAAATCAACCTGCTGAGTCAAAATATGCCTATTTGTATGATGAAACAGCATTTTTGTATGCATACATTGGCATTGACTTTTTTAAGAATGCGCCTAATAAAATACAGCAATACGTGCAGCAAATGCATGACGAAAATTTGCTGAAAACGTTTATAAAATCACAAGTGGAATTGCGCACAGGGTATAATAATCAGGCTATAACCACCTTGCAAACCAGGTCGCAATCGGCTGTGTATGCTCCTTTTTATATGTTGGATTATTACTTAGGCGTATCTAAATTGAATAGGCAAGATGATGATGCACATATTTACTTAGAACGGTTTATTGCCAAATACGAGGGTTATTTTTATGTAAAGGATGCGTATCTGCGTTTGGGATGGTATTATTTACTAAAAGGAAATACGGCAAAATATAGAGAATGCATAAATTTTGTAAAAACAAGAGGAGAAGCATTGGCAGAAAAGGATAAGCAAGCATTAGTAGAGGCCAATCGTACCGACTTGCCTAATCTGTTTTTATTAGCTGCACGGGTAGTGTATGATGGGGGCTATTACGAAAAGGCAGCCACCTTTTTGAAAGATAAAAAGGCGGAGAGTTTTAGTACCACTTCGGATAAATTAGAGTTTACCTATCGGTTGGGTCGTATTTACCAAGGATTGAAAAAGTACGATTTGGCTATACAGTATTATGAAAGTACTATTGCCCAAGGGGCAGATAGCAAAGTATATTATGTGCCTAATGCAGCATTACAATTGGGTATTATTTTCGAAGAACGCAAAAATACGGCACAGGCAAAATATTACTATGAACTTTGTCTTTCTCTTAAAGGACATGAGTATAAAACCGCCTTAGATACCAAGGCAAAGGCAGGTTTGCTCCGTATAGAAGCAAAAAACTAGAAAAGTTTAAGAATATATTTGCAGTTAAATACAAAATGGGCCGCAGCTCCAGCTATTACAAATAAATGCCATACGGCATGGTAGCTAAAAGGCTGTATTTGTACACGTTTATCTAAACGGTAAAAGTAAGAACCAATAGAGTAAAATACTCCGCCACCAAATAACCAAAGCAGTGCTGGTATCGGTAGTTTTTCTATCAATTCGTTTAGTAAAACTACAATGGTCCAACCTAAAGCAAGATAAAGTGTTAAGGAAACCCAACCTTGTGTCAACTTTCCCGATACTTTTATAATAACTCCTATAAAAGTCATACCCCACATATAGGTAAGCAGTGCTGTTTGGGTAGTGCCTTCAAATACTAATAAAATGGTAGGTGTATAGGCTCCTGCTATCATTAAAAAGATGCAGCTGTGATCTATTCTTTTCCAAAAAAATAGTTGTTTCTCGGTAGTAGGTATGCTGTGATACAAAGCACTGGCACTAAAAAGGCAAATCATACTTAGCCCGTAAACGGTAGCCGCTATAAATGCAGTGCCACCATTGACCTGCGTGCACATATAGTACATGGCAGGTAGAGTAAGCAGGCAAGCAATAGCATGGGTAAAAAAATTATCAGGTTCTCTAATATGCATGCGTGTTACTCTTCTTCTTGCTTGGGTTCTTTGTTTATTTTATCGAAAATAGCATCCATGCGGGCTGCATAAGCCATAGAATCGTCTACGAAAAACTCTAGTTCTGGAATTACCCGCACTTGATTGCGTATGCTCTTACCTAACTTATAGCGTATTTCGCGAGTTTGTGCTTTTATGGCTTGTAGGGCAACTTCGTTGGACGTAGTTGTGGGATTCATAATACTGAGATATACGCGAGCCAAAGATAAATCGGGAGTAGTGCGTATGGTTGTAATAGTAACCATGTTTCCGGCAAACCATTCGTTGCCTTCTCGCTGAAATAAATCACTCAACTCCTTTTGAATAACCTTAGCAAACTTTTGCTGTCTTTTGCTTTCCATCTTGCTGTTAAAGATACATATTTAATAGTAGTTGCTTTGTTGATGTAGCATCACCAAAGTAACTTACTCTACTGTTGTGTCGTCGTATAATAAGCCATCATGCGGAAAATGCGCTTGATGTATCGCCTTTGCCTTTTCGTAAATTAGGTTCTTAAACTTATCGTTGTTCTCTTTGTGTAATGCCGATATAAAAACACCGGGCGCATTACTTTTTGCCATCCAGCTCTTTTCAAAATCAGCCAAAGTCATACTGTTTTCTCCCTCTTGTGCTTTATACGCATCAATTTTGTTGAAAACGGTAATCATTTCCTTGTCCAAAGCGCCCAATTCCTTTAAAGTCTCATTCACAATCACAATTTGTTCTTCAAAATTTTGGTGTGATATATCTACCACATGTACCAATATGTCTGCCTCACGCACCTCATCCAATGTAGATTTAAAACATTCTACCAAATGATGGGGCAGTTTTCGGATAAAACCTACCGTATCTGATAGCAAAAAGGGAAGGTTTTCAATAACCACTTTACGAACAGTAGTATCTAATGTGGCAAATAACTTGTTCTCGGCAAACACATCCGACTTGCTGAGCATATTCATAATGGTGCTTTTGCCTACATTGGTATATCCTACCAGTGCCACACGCACTAATTCTCCTCTATTTTTGCGTTGAATAGCGTTTTGCTTATCAATTATTTTTAGTTTGTCTTTAAGTAAATCTATTTTATTTAAGATAATACGTCTATCCGTTTCTATCTGACTTTCTCCTGGTCCGCGCATACCAATACCACCTTTTTGACGCTCTAAGTGAGTCCACAGGCGTTTCAATCGTGGCAGCATATACTGACATTGTGCCAACTCTACTTGCGTTTTTGCTTGTGCTGTTTGTGCACGACGAGCAAAAATATCAAGGATTAAATTATTTCTATCCAGCACCTTGCATTGTAGCTCAAACTCAATATTGCGTAATTGCGAGGGCGTTAATTCATCATCAAATACTACCACATCTGCCTCTTCGGCTTTGCGGTAATTGTTTATCTCTTCTAATTTACCTTTACCAACAAAGGTGCGTACATCCGGTTTTTGTAATTTTTGGGTAAAGGTTTTAATAGCTACGCCGCCAGCAGTTTCTACCAAAAATGCCAATTCGTCTAAATATTCTAATTCCTGTGCTTCGGTTTCATTGGGTGTTATAATTCCTACCAGTACAGCACGTTCGGGTTTAATTGTGGAATCAAAAGGTTGTTTATTATTTTTTGACATGAATAAATATAAAACCCGTAAGGTTTATTAATGGGCCTTACGGGTTATAATTAAGAATTAAAGTAAGGGACTATTTTGCCTCGGCAGCCTTGCGCTCTTTGCGTTTTTGGATAAAGCCCAATACATATATTACTGTAGCACCAATACAGGCCGCACCCATAATGGCAAAAACGATAACTCTACGTTGGCGAGTGGCTTCATCTAAAGCCTCATTACCCAAAGAATTGGTGAACATTTGTATGCTTATTAAACCAAAAAGCAAGGTAAGTACTACCACTACATGCGCAATAGTTTTATTGCTATTTTTTACTCCAGTATAGCAAGCTACCAAAATAGCACCCACAATTGGACCTATTAAAGCAGTAGGAGGACGATTATCATTAGCAAAATAGCTATACAAACCCGCTATAATTAATATAGCACCAGTAATTAGAGTTATTAAATCAGGACGTTTAATCATTGTTTATTTTTTATTGATGCAAGATACAAAGACTTTCAACTTTTTGAAAGATGAATCTTTTGATAAGAAAGCCTATTAAGGTTTATAAATGATAATTAGCCCTGCAACACCATTAGTATTCGTTCCGTTTATGTTCCCTGTACCTCTTCCGCCATTACCTGCGTAACCAGCTGTGGTTGAGTTTGGATGCAGCAATGCTAAACCAGATGCTCCTCCAGGACCTCCAAAGGTTGTCAAGTTGCCTCCAAGCGCTCCTACGGTTCCATTAACCCCAGCTTGACCGGGTACATCTAAAGTATTAGTGGCCAATATGGGAGTAATAGTATTTGTTCCACCTAATCCACCAGCTCCTATTCCTCCAGCTACTCCACTTAATCCATCAACACCTGAACCTGCGGTAAGAGATAAAATTGTGGTAGGTGTTCTTACTACTGAAAGCACTGTTGGAGTACCATCATTTAACCCAATAGTGTATGTAATTTGGTCTCCGTTTATTAAATCAAAGCCAACTCTGGTGTATCCACCACCACCACCACCGCCACCTGCAGACGGTGTTATACCGCCAACGGATGGAGCTCCGTCACCACCTGGTCCCCAAAGTTCAAAAATGTATCTTCCAGCTTCATACTCTGGATCAACGCCTACTGTACGTGAAAAAGGGGCAGTATTTGTTGTAATTACTTCAAATCTGCCACCAGGTCCAGTAGAACCAGTAGAACCAGTAGTCCCTGTAACTCCTGTGCTGCCTGTATATCCAGTATCGCCAGTATTTCCGGTAAATCCAGTAATACTTGAGCTTCCTGTACTACCTGTACTGCTTGTGACTCCAGTATTACCGCTAGCTCCTGTAAATCCTGTATTGCTAGTCGTCCCAGTTGTTCCTGTTCTACCCGTACTTCCAGTTGTGCTGCTTGTGCCGGTGCTGCCTGTATGTCCAGTATTTGATGTTGCTCCTGTTGTACCTGTTCTACCCGTGCTACCTGTTGTTCCAGTTGTGCTGCTAAAACCAGTAATACCTGTATTCCCACTATTGGCAGTAAATCCTGTAGTTCCTGTAACACCTGTGCTGCCAGTGGTACTAGTATTTCCTGTTTGTCCAGTAGGGCTGGTAATACCTGTATTACCAGTATTGGTAGTGCTACCAGTAGTACCTGTCATACTGGTATTTCCTGTAATACCAGTTACGCCAGTTTGTCCTGTAGGACTAGTAATACCTGTATTTCCACTATTGGCAGTAAATCCTGTGTTTCCTGTAGTTCCAGTAACACCTGTAGATGACGTTTTACCTGTTGATCCTGTAATGGAACTTGAGCCTGTGATCCCCGTTATACCTGTATTACCCGTAGAAGCAGTACTACCAGTAAAGCCTGTATTCGAACTTAAACCTGTTACGCCTGTCTGACCAAAGTCACCAGCTATATTCATTGTAGGAAAATCTCCAGGACCTATAGTAATTGTGCCAACAACTTTATCTATAGTAACGGTAAAGTCACTGCCTCCTACTGTATAGGTTACTATACCTTCTAAATAATTATTTGCGCTTTGGGTAATACGTACACGAGCTCCTGTACGGTAGGCAAATAAATTAATATCTGAAATAATGTCAAATAATCTAGGGGAATTATTGCTGGCGTTTTTTGGCGAAATAGTAACCGCATAACCTGCTCCTGTATAACCGGTTAAACCGGTATTTCCAGTATTACCCGTATTTCCGGTATTTCCAGTATTACCGCTTGTGCTTGTATTTCCAGTTTGTCCGGTAGGGCTGGTAATACCTGTTTGCCCAGTACTGCTAGTAACGCCTGTAGTTCCAGTATTTGAAGTAGTGCCTGTAGTTCCAGTTAATCCAGTACTACCTGTAGTGCTGGTATTTCCCGTTTGTCCACTTGGACTGGTGATACCTGTATTTCCCGTATTAGTAGTACTTCCCGTAATACCAGTGGTGCCTGTTGTGCCTGTAGTGCTGGTATTTCCTGTTTGCCCGCTTGGACTAGTAATACCAGTATTTCCTGTATTTGTAGTGCTTCCTGTTGCGCCTGTGCTGCCAGTTACACCAGTAGTGCTTGTGCTTCCAGTATATCCTGTACTGCTGGTACTTCCAGTATTTCCACTAGTTGAGGTAGTGCCTGTAGTACCTGTATTTCCGCTGTTTGCAGTGTTGCCAGTTGCACCTGTTGTACCCGTTTCCCCAGTACTGCTTGTGCTGCTTGTGCTACCTGTAGTGCCCGTTACTCCAGTATTGCTTGTTTGTCCAGTAGAGCCAGTAGTTCCTGTATAAGCTGTATTTGAAGTTGTTCCTGTTGTACCAGTTACAGCAGTGCTTCCTGTTATCCCAGTTACTCCAGTATTTCCACTATTAGCCGTTGCACCAGTATTCGCAGTACTTCCTGTCACCCCTGTTGCACCGGTATCTCCTGTTTGTCCAGTATTTCCACTATTAGCCGTTGCGCCTGTTACGCCTGTATTTCCTGATAAACCCGTAGTGCCACTATTCGCAGTACTTCCTGTTACCCCTGTTACACCAGTATCTCCTGTTTGTCCAGTATTTCCACTATTTGCCGAACTACCTGTTGCACCAGTAACGCCTGTTGCACCAGTATCTCCTGTTTGTCCAGTATTTCCACTATTCGCAGTAGCACCCGTATTTGCTGTACTTCCTGTAACCCCAGTTGCGCCTGTATCTCCAGTGCTGCCACTTCCGCCACTGCTTGCAGTTACCCCTGTCATACCTGTATTTCCACTGTTTGCGGTTACCCCAGTTGCGCCAGTTACCCCTGTATCTCCAGTGATACCAGTATCGCCGCTACTTGCAGTTACCCCTGTAATACCCGTATTTCCACTATTAGCGGTAGCGCCAGTAGTTCCTGTGTAACCAGTAGTAGCTGTACTACCTGTATTGCCGGTAATGCCTGTATTTCCACTATTGGCAGTTGCGCCAGTATAGCCTGTCGTACCAGTAGTTCCTGTATAACCAGTATTAGCTGTGCCACCTGTAAATCCCGTAATACCCGTGTTTCCACTATTCGCCGTTGCACCAGTATCGCCAGTGGTACCAGTACTTGCGGTTACACCTGTTTGTCCAGTATTACCTGAAGCGGCAGTATTACCCGTGTTACCCGTTTGTCCAGTTGCTCCAGTATTACTGGTATTACCCGTTTGTCCACTAGGACTAGTTATTCCTGTGTTACCAGTTAATGCAGTACTTCCAGTAGAGCCAGTAATACCAGTAGCGCTAGTAATACCAGTAATACCTGTATTACCCGTATTTGCAGTCGCACCTGTTGCGCCACTGTATCCTGTATTTCCAGTAATACTTGTGCTGCCTGTATTTCCAAGATCACCAACTATACCGATAGAAAATTCTGGGAAAGTTGTTCCAACAGGTTGATCGCTGATGGCTCTATCAATGGCTGCTGTTAATGTTCCAGTAATGCTGTTGATGGCTGAAATATAACCATCCATATAGTTTGCTGCATTAACATACAAACGAATACGGTCTCCAACACGATAATTTGTCGTTTTTGGGTCTAAGGTGTATTGCTTAGTGCCTGTACTAATTTTATTAGCATCCGTAGAAGTTGGAGTTGCAGTAGCTGAGTATCCAATACCTGTATTTCCGTGTAATCCGGCAACAGCTACATTATAGGTAAGATAGTCTCCAGGGTCGCCAAAAGGGAAAGCCCTTACGATCTCTACTTGCATGATTCCTGTATTCCTGTCGTATTGAACGATATTACCCTCTTTGTATTTAATAGGGTCATTGCTTACGATCATACTAATGTACATTCCTTCTCTGTAGGCATTTTCTATAGGATTGATTAGGAAAGTATGTGTTAAAGGGCTACTTGAAAGTAGTTTTTGAGACGAAGGATTTTGAGCAGTGGCGGTCACAAAATAACCTAATCCAGTATAGCCTGTGCTGCCAGAGGTGCCTGTGATACCTGTATTTCCGCTATTTGCCGTGTAGCCTGTAGTTCCTGTTGCTCCAGTGCCACCAGTAGTTCCTGTTGCTCCTGTACCACTTGTAGTTCCTGTAGTACCTGTTAGTCCAGTTGTGCCACTAAGTGCTGTTGTTCCAGTAGTTCCTGTTATACCAGTAGTACTTGTTATACCAGTAGTACCAGTTGTGCTGGTGGTTCCAGTTGCTCCAGTAGTTCCTGTTGTTCCACTAGTTGCGGAAGTTCCTGTTGTTCCACTAGTTCCAGTTTGCCCCGTATTACCAGTAGCTGCAGTGTTACCCGTAACTCCACTATTTGCAGTAGCAGCAGTTAAACCCGTACTTCCCGTGTTTCCACTAGTTCCTGTTTGTCCTGTACGCCCAGTGCTTCCCGTGTTGCTCGTACTGCTAGTAGCACCAGTAATACCACTCATTCCTATATTTCCGGTGGCGCTAATATTTCCTACTAAACTGATGGTGGCACCGTCTCTAATGGTAACAGCGGGTTGAAGAAGTACCGTGGTGCTGTTAGTTCCTCTGTTGTCTATGTTCATAGACATATCTCCAGTGGTAAAATTGTAACCTTGGGTGCCGCCATTAACCACTAATGTGCCTTCTACAAAGCCAGCTGTGCCAAGTTCAGTGTATCTTACTATAACTCTATCTCCTAAAACATAGGCTAATCCTGCTTGTGTTTGAAAGGTAAAAGTTGTTTGTGTATTTGGAATTACATGACCTAGTGCAGGACTATTGATTACTGTAGCTCTATAGCCAGAACCTGTAAATCCAGTTGTACCACTTGTGCCCGTAACGCTTGTGCTACCCGTTGAGCCAGTTCTTCCAGTAGTTCCACTGAATCCTGTAATACCTGTATTTCCGCTATTCGCCGTGTAGCCAGTAGTTCCTGTTACCCCCGTTGTTCCTGTATATCCAGTTTGCCCTGTATTTCCACTATTGGCTGTATATCCCGTAACACCTGTGCTACCTGTGGTGCCGCTAAATCCTGTGCTACCAGTGTAACCTGTATTTCCTGTACTGCCAGTTTCTCCAGTTATTCCTGTACGACCAGTTATGGCAGTATTACCTGTAACTCCGGTATTACCTGTACCCCCAGTTGTGCTTGTAGCGCCCGTAAAGCCAGTTGTACTGCGAGCAGTGAGGCTAATAGTTGCAGCTTCAGGAACAAGACCAACTGCACCCGATACAAAATCAATGGAAACAGTTAAATTACTTCCAGTGTAATCGGTAACAACACCCTCAACAAAAGCGGCAGAAGCAATACTTCTTATACTTACCCTGTCGCCTATGGTATAGGCTAAGTTTGTTTGGGTTGGATAGACTCTACTGCCTGTTCCAAAATTATCGACTGGAGGAGAATCTACAACTAAGTTTACCAAAGTTGTAGTAGCTCTATAGCCAGCACCTGTAGCACCTGTGCTGCCTGATATTCCAGTAAAGCCGATTGTGCCTGTTGCTCCAGTTCCACCTGTGTTACCTGTAATGCCTTGTCTGCCACTTAAGCTTAGGCTTAGTACAGCATCTGTTACCAGTAAAGTATTACTTAAAAAAACAGGTTGAAGTACTATTTGACCAGTTACAGCATTATATGTATTTACTGTTCCTTCTAAAAGTAAAGCACCATTTGGGCGTTTTATGGTTACAAAATCACCAGTAACGTATGCTAAGTTTGTATTTGTGGTAAATGTGCGAGTACCATAAGGTGGCTCGCCAACAGCATTGGCAAAATTTGTTGATGTGTACCCAGCTGTTAATAGTATCAGTTGTCCAAAATACCCCGAACCTTTTAATCCGACTAAGCTTACGGTGGCACCTTCGCTTGTTACAAATATTCCTGCCTTTGTATCAATAGCTACAGAAAGTGCGCCAGTTAATGGATTGTATCCATTAGGGTTAGGAATATCACCAGTAATTACACCTTCTACATACCCCGAACCATCAATAGCGCGAATAACTACTCTATCACCTGCCACATACGCCAAGTTGAGAGGTAGTGTAGTAAATGTGGCTACATTAAGCCCTGTTGTGGTAGGGTAACAAGTACCATCTACTGAGTTACAACCAAACTGCGTTGTACCTCTATATCCAGGACCTGTTGCTCCAGTACTGCCAGATGTTGCAGTAGCTCCTGTGCTTCCTGTAAACCCTGTAGTGCTTGTAGAGCCTGTAAATCCTGTAGCGCTTGTCGCTCCTGTAGTTGCAGTAAATCCAGTTATTCCAGTATTTCCACTATTGGCGGTGAAACCAGTAGTTCCAGTAGCTCCTGTAGATGCGGTACTGCCTGTAGTTGAGGTAGTTCCTGTACTACCAGCTCCAGTAGCTCCTGTAGCCCCAGTATTTCCACTAGTTGATGTGCTGCCCGTTGCTCCTGTAAATCCGGTTTGTCCTGTATTCCCAGAGTTAGCAGTAAATCCGGTTTGTCCAGTAGTACCCGTTGTTCCAGTAAATCCAGTTATGCCTGTATTACCTGTTTGCCCACTTGCTGCGGTACTGCCTGTGTTACCTGTAGATGAGGTAATACCTGTAATCCCCGTAATACCTGTTGCTGAGGTGCTGCCTGTAGTGCCAGGACTGGTTGCGCCAGTACTACCCTGATTACCTGTTGTACTTTTTTGACCCACTAAACTAACAGTAGCTGGTTTAGATATTTCGCCGCCTAAAACATTATAATCCACACCGTTTTTGGCATCAATATTAACAGTGAGTTGCCATTGGCCAAGCCCATTTACGGCATAGGCAGTAACTAGTCCTTCTACCGATTGGAGTAAATCCGTAGTTC
This sequence comes from uncultured bacterium, assembly GCA_947085255.1. Classification (GTDB taxonomy): domain Bacteria; phylum Bacteroidota; class Bacteroidia; order Sphingobacteriales; family Sphingobacteriaceae; genus CAMTVQ01. The sequence continues at coordinate 138,633 of CAMTVQ010000009.1, forward strand.
TAATAGCTACTCTATCACCAGCTACATAGGCCAAGTTGGCTTGTACTACAAAATTTTGTGTAGAACCAATTCCACCACCCAGTGCGGTATTAAATTGATTCGCAGTAAGTGTAGTAGTTGCTCTGTAGCCAGCTCCTGTAGCTCCTGTTATGCCACTAACTCCAGTAGTGCCTGTAGCGCCGGATGCTCCTGAATATCCTGTAAACCCATGCTCAGCTGTAAGTGACATAGATAAAAACCCAGATGCTGGTGGGATGATGCATCCGCAGAAAGTAACGGTATTGATAGTAACATTCCCAAATGGTGTTCCATCAAAATAACTAACTACTGTACCTGTTAATAATAGATTATCAGCAGCATCACGAATAACAACTTTATCTCCAGAAGTATAGGCTATGTTGCTTGTTACGCTAAAAGTTTTTGTTCCTCCAGCTGTAAAAGAAGTAGGTGTATATCCATTTGGAGCAGTTAATGCATCTATAGGAGGAATAGAAGCTCTATACCCTCTCCCTTGTATCCCTTGTATCCCTTGAGCTCCAGTTGCTCCAGTGCTGCTTGTGCTACCAGTTGCTCCAGTGCTGCTTGTGCTACCTGTGGTTCCTGTTTGTCCTGTTGTTCCCGTAAATCCTGTTTGTCCAGTATTTCCACTATTGGCTGTAGTGCCTGTAGCACCAGTAATAGCTGTAGTTCCTGTTGTACCGCTTGTGCCAGTAGCTGAAATGTCCCCTACTAAACCAACTCTAAAAGAAACCACGTTTGATTGATTGCCGATTACTCTATCCACACGTACGATCATCTCGCCAGTAGTTTGGTTCATAGATATTACGTAGCCATCCATGTAATTATTCAAATCGGCTAGTAATCGTACTCGGTCTCTTACATCGTAATTTGTTACTTTAGGATTAAGTATAAATGTTTTGTCTTCTGTGGGTGGCGTAGCAATGCCAACATCTTCACTACCTGGGTCAGCAGGATCGGGAGTTGCAGTGGCGGCATAGCCAATACCTGTAAAGCCAAACTCTCCAGTTACGGTAACTGCAAAACTTGCAAAAGGTCCAGGGTCTAATCCAGGGAAAACTCTATCAATTTCCACTTCCATTATTCCGGTAGTAGCATCATAAGAGGTGATGGTACCTTCTTTAAACTTTAATGGACTAGAGCTAGCAATCATTTTTACCCGCATGCCTGCTACATACGCATTAAATAATGGGCTTACCGTAAATTCTTGAAATCCAGCAGATAATTGATTAGATGGTGCATTGTTTGGCGAAGCTGCTACCAAATATCCTGCCCCTGTATTTCCAGTTGTTCCAGTTGTACCAGTATATCCAGTACTGCTTGTTGTTCCTGTACTTCCTGTAGTAGATGTAGCTCCCGTGCTTCCTGTATAACCAGTAGCATTGGTAATACCTGTAATACCCGTAATGCCTGAATTAGACGTACTTCCTGTAGCACCTGTAGTACCTGTAGACGAAGTAGTTCCGGTATAACCTGTAGCACCTGTATCACCAGTAGAGCCTGTAAATGCGGTAGCACCCGTACTACCAGTATTGCCAGATGGGGCTGTAGTTCCAGTATATCCTGTAGTTCCTGTACTTGATGTACTTCCAGTTGTGGCTGTAGTGCCTGTAGCAGATATATCACCTGCCAAACCAACTCTAAATGTAGGATACGTACTATTTAATGTACCTATTACACGATCAACTTGTACATCTACCTGTCCTGTTGTATTGTCAATAGCCACAATATACCCATCCATGTACTCGCCTATATCACCTAACAGACGAATCCTATCGCCATTTAGGTAATTGGTAACTTTAGGATTGAGTGTATAACTTTTTAGACCAGCAGAAAGTTGATTACTGCCGGGGCTTGCTGGCGTTGCTGTAGCAGCATATCCAATGCCTGTAAAACCAAATTCTCCTGTAATGGTAACTGTGTAAGAAGTATAGGAAGTAAGCAAATCTTCTTTAGGAAATACCCTGTCAAAACTCACTTTCATTTCACCAGTAGTACTATTGTATTGAAGAATCGTACCTTCTTTAAAAACGACAGGAGAGGTAGAAGCAATAAACTTAACACGGCTACCTGCTACATAGGCATTAAATAGCGGCGTTATCTGAAAAGTTTGGGAGATTACATTTGTACTAATAAGATCTCCTTGATCGGCTACTCCAGTTGTGGTTGTAGCTGTTACCAAATACCCTGCACCAGTTGCACCTGTATTTGCAGTTGCGCCTGTGGTACCTGTAGTGCCAGTGTATGCGGTAGCTCCTGTAAAACCAGTGATACCTGTGTTTCCAGAATTTGCTGTAGTGCCCGTTGTTCCAGTAAAACCTGTAGCTCCAGTTGCTCCGGTATCACCAGTAAAGCCTGTTTGCCCAGTGTTGCCGCTATTTGCCGTAGCGCCAGTAGCTCCTGTAAATCCAGTAATTCCTGTATATCCTGTAGTAGCTGTAGTTCCTGTAAGCCCAGTGATACCTGTATTTCCACTATTGGCACTTGCACCTGTAAAGCCCGTAGTACCTGTAAATCCCGTTGCTCCAGTTGTACCGTTCTCGCCTGTTGTACCAGTTGTTCCTGTAAATCCCGTTGCACCAGTTTCGCTTGTTGTACCCGTTGTTCCAGTAAAACCTGTAGCGCCGGTTCTTCCTGTAGTGCTAGTGCTACCCGTTAATCCAGTAATACCAGTAAATCCAGTTGTGCCTGTAATACCTGTTGGTGAAGTGCCGCCTGTATTACCCGTAAACCCAGTAATACTACTTGCTCCAGTAACACCCGTATTGGCTGTAATTCCTGTCAAGCCTGTATTACCTGTAAATCCTAGATTACCTGTATTGCCCGTTGCACCTGTTCCGCTGGTGATACCAGTAAATCCAGTTGTGCCTGTAATGCCTGTTGGCGAAGTGCCGCCTGTATTGCCAGTAAATCCAGTAATGCTGCTTACTCCTGTAACTCCAATTGCACCCGTGCTGCTTGTAACACCAGTAGCACCAATAGCGCCTTTTAGGGCTGCGATTACTTTTGCATCAAAATCACGCAAAGAATCGGCAACGGCTGCCCTGTTTGCAAATAAGGCATACGGAACAGAAAGTAATTGGAAAGTACCTAATTGTATGGTTTCGCCATTTAGCGAATAAGTGATTTTACAGTAGTGGTTGGTGCTGCCCCAATCTAAATTAGAGAAAGTAGGTTGGTCGGTGCGTAATGCATTGCCTGTACCAATAGCTATATTAATTAATCCGTACGGATTGGTAAAAAGCGGGGGATGTTGTTCGCTGTAAACAAGCTCTAAATTATTAGCATCGTCACCTTTTAAGATAAAAACACTAATATCTACTTTTCTATTTCCAAGAACCTTGCCTGTGTTATCGCGCACAATAGCTTGATAACTGACAGAGGCAGGAGCTGTATTAGGAGTTGTTTGTCCAAACGAACTAGCTATAGCACAGTATAAAAATACTAAGGAAACAAGAAGCTGTTTCGTGATTGTTCTCAAAACAAGTTATAAGAGTGTATAATTATTACCTATAAAGACAAATATATTAATTTTTCGAGGTATCAACTAAATGAGAACTAATAAATTAAAAAAACAAAGAGGTATTTTTATGTTTTTGCACTTATGTAAACTTTTTCCACACCTTAACCGTTTAAATAGCAGTAAATTATGAATGAACAGACCGATAGATAACAACTCTAAAAAAATCTGTGGAAAACTCCAGAGTAACCTTAATCTGTTTACTCCTATTTTTGATTAAAAACCCCCAATAATTTTTTAGGGCAATTTCATATCAACGATTACTATTTATTATGCAAAAAGGAACTACAAAAAACAATGGTCTAAAAATTGACCGCTACTTTACCAAAGACGGTGTAAGTGTGTATGATTTATTCAAATACGAAAAACGTAGTTCCGTAATCCGTAATACAACGGGAGACCCTGTATTCGAAATGAATAATGTTGAGGTTCCTCATACGTGGTCGCAGGTGGCTACAGATATATTAGCACAAAAGTATTTTCGCAGAGCGGGTGTTCCTCAGCCAGATGGTAGTTTAGCCGGAGAAACATCTATAAAACAAGTAGCTCATCGTATGGCACATTGCTGGAGATCTTGGGGCGAGAAACACAATTACTTTGCATCTACAGTAGATGCACAAGTATTTTACGATGAATTAGTGTATACCATTGTAGGTCAGTTGGCTGCGCCTAATTCTCCGCAGTGGTTCAATACAGGTTTATATTCTTCTTACGGCATTACCGGAAAACCACAGGGTCATTACTTTGTAGATCCAGAAACAGAAAAACTTAGCCAATCGACTTCTGCATACGAGCGTCCACAACCACATGCTTGCTTTATTTTATCGGTAAGCGATGACTTGGTAAACGATGGCGGGATTATGGATTTATGGGTGCGTGAAGCACGTATTTTTAAATATGGTTCAGGAGTGGGTACTAACTTCTCTCAAATACGTGGAGAAGGCGAGAAACTATCAGGTGGTGGTACTTCTTCTGGTTTAATGTCTTTCTTAAAAATTGGCGACAGAGCAGCTGGTGCTATCAAATCTGGTGGAACTACGCGTCGTGCTGCTAAAATGGTATGTTTAGATTTAGACCATCCTGAGATTATTGACTTTATTGACTGGAAAGTTGAAGAAGAGAAAAAAGTAGCCGCCTTGATAAAAGCTGGTTACGCATCTGACTACGAAGGCGAAGCTTACAGAACAGTTTCAGGACAAAATTCTAACAACTCAGTACGTATTCCTAATAATTTCTTTTCAGTACTTGAGGACGGTAAACCGTGGGATTTGATTGGCAGAGGTGATAAAAAAGTATTTAAAACAATAGATAGCCAAGAACTGTGGGATAAAATTGCTTTTGCAGCATGGGCTTGTGCCGATCCAGGGGTACAGTACGATACAACTATCAACGAATGGCATACTTGCCCAGAGGGTGGACGTATTAATGCATCGAACCCTTGTTCTGAGTACATGTTTTTGGATAATACGGCTTGTAATTTAGCTTCGGTTAACCTAGCACATTTTTATAACAGAGAAACTGGTGTTTTTGATGTGAAAGGCTTCGAGCATATTTGCCGAGTGTGGACAATGGTACTGGAAATATCAGTACTAATGGCGCAATTCCCATCAAAAGAAGTAGCACAATTATCTTACGATTATCGCACATTGGGCTTGGGTTATGCAAACTTAGGTGCTGTATTAATGGTTGCTGGCATACCTTACGATAGCGAAAAAGCACGTGCATTTGGTGGTGCTATTACCGCTATTATGACAGGAACTGCCTATGCTACTTCAGCAGAAATGGCTAAAAACTTAGGGACTTTTAAAGAATACGAAAAAAATAAAGCACACATGTTGCGCGTAATGCGCAACCACCGTTATGCGGCCTACAATGCTACAGATGCCTACGAAGGATTAGAAATTGCGCCTCCGGGTATCGATCCTAAGTACTGCCCTAAGTATTTATTAGATGCAGCTACTGGAGCTTGGGATACAGCTGTACAGTTAGGCGAAAAATACGGATATCGTAATGCGCAAACTACGGTTATTGCCCCAACGGGTACTATTGGTTTGGTAATGGATTGCGATACTACTGGTATTGAACCTGATTTTGCTTTGGTGAAGTTTAAGAAACTATCAGGTGGTGGATATTTCAAAATCATCAACCAAGCTGTGCCAGATGCACTAAGAAATTTGAAATACAAAGCGAACGAAATTGAGGCTATTGTAAATTATGCAAAAGGCTACGCTACACTAAAAGGTGCACCACATATCAATTTTGATACGTTGACAAGTAAGGGATTTACACAAGATGATATTGAAAAGGTAGATAAAGCAGTTTTAGGAGCATTTGAAATTGGGTTTGCTTTTAATATATGGACATTAGGTGAAGATTGCTTTAAGCGTTTAGGATTTAGAAACGATGAGTACAACCAGCCGAATTTTAACGTATTGCGTGCTTTAGGTTTTACCCAACAGCAAATTAATGAAGCAAACGAATACGCTTGTGGTACAATGACGATTGAGGGAGCTCCTTTCTTGAAGGAAGAAGATTACCCAGTATTTGATTGCGCCAACCGTTGCGGTACAATTGGTGTTCGTTTTATACAGGCTCAAGGTCATATCCGTATGATGTCTGCTGCACAGCCATTCTTATCAGGAGCTATTTCTAAAACCATCAACTTACCTAATGAGGCAAGTATTGATGAGATTAAAGATTGCTATAAATTATCATGGGAGCTGGGCTTAAAAGCAAATGCTTTATACCGTGATGGATGTAAATTATCACAACCGTTATCTACAAAATCAGATACTAAAGAAGAAACTACCGAAGAAAAAATTGAGGCAGTAGAAAAAGTATTAGGTGAAGCGGCCAATGTGCGCCTAAGCGATCTTACCGAAGAGCAAGTATTGGAAGCTGCACGCAGCATTATAGAATCGAGCAAAGACACGCATTTTATGGCCGAGTTGGCACGCGTGGTACAGAAAAAACGCTTACCAGGCAAACGCTATGGCTTTACTCAAAAGGCAGAAGTAGGCGGTCAGATTATGTTTGTGCGTACTGGCGAATATGAAGATGGTAAATTGGGTGAGTTGTTTATAGACATGCACAAAGAAGGTGCAACCATGCGTTCTATGATGAACTGTTTTGCCATAGCCGTATCGGTAGGTTTACAGTATGGTGTGCCTTTAGAAGAGTTTGTAGAAAAGTTCGCTTTCAGCAGATTCGAGCCTGCTGGTATGGTGCAAGGGCACGACTATATTAAAAGTGCTACTTCTATTGTAGATTATATTTTCCGCCTATTAGGACATGAATATTTAGGCAGAACCGACTTTTTACAAATAAAGCCTAGCGAAGAAAATTCAAAACCAGTTGCTGCTACTAAGGTGCAAACAGAAAAAATGTATCAACCTGTAAAAGCTACAGTATCACAAGGTAGTGGAGCAGCTGATCAGCGTAAGAACATGCAATCTGATGCGCCATCATGTACCAATTGTGGGGGCATTACCCAACGTGCAGGTGCTTGTTACGTGTGTCCAGATTGTGGTACATCAACGGGCTGCTAACCCACCTTTATCGACAATTCTTTAATTGTATATATAAACAACAGGGGCCTCTCAGTTTAACAACTGAGGGGCTTTTTAGTGCTTGTATATTTTAGAAGATTAAAAAAGTATTACCTTTTGTGGTGTTATAGCAGTATTACCCGCTATACGTAAGTGGTAAATTCCCGTACCAAAGGTTTCTTTACTAATAGGGACAATAGACCTGCCGTTTGCAGCAATAGTATTCACCAATTTACCATCACCTGTGTACAGCTCCAAAGTGGCTTGTTGTAGCTCTAAAGGAAGATTTACCGATACTACTTCTCCAATAGTAGGATATACAGTAAGAGCATGAAGGGTGCTTACCAATGCTGTTACTACTTTGCTATAGGTATATGCACCATTAAAATCTACTTGTTTAAGGCGGTAGTAGGTAGTACCTAAAGGCGCTTGGTCATCCGTGTATACATAGCTACGCAATAAACTACTATTTCCAGCACCTGCAATTCGTGTAAGGGTTTGCCAAGTTTGTGTTTCGGTAAGTCGTTCTATCTCAAAATATTGATTGTTTAGTTCTGTAGCTGTTTGCCAAGAAAGCAACACGCCTTTTTCACTTACTTTACTGATAAAAGAAAGCAAGGTAATAGGAAGGGCAGTGTTTTCGGTAAAAGATTTGTTTGACGTAACAATTACATCTCCACCCGAGCCCCCATCATTATTACTAAAGTTTACAACTGCAAATGTTCGGATAGTTCCTAAACCAGCAACTGGAGAACGCCAATTAAAACTCCACGATTTTGAGCCAGCACTTCCGGCTACTATTGGCGATTTATGATTTATCCAATTCGTACCATTAACAATGGTTTCTGTAGTATTTGTTGCCGTTAATGTTCCTTGCTTAGAATTGTCTAACATACGCTCAAAAGTAGCTTGAAAACCTGCTTTGGCTACACTTCCGGTTGCCGTTATAGTAATAGCGTACGTAGTATTAGGTGAATAGCCTGCCGTAGGAATATTACTGGTTATGTTTATTGAATTTCCAATATTGGTTCCACTTGTATGGCATGAAGTACATGATTGATTATCTCCTGTTGAGCCAGAAACGGATGAAGGCACCCCTGATGTGCGAACGGTAGCAGCGCTCAGAATTACAAAACCAATAAGAGTTGCTAAAACAGTAAGTGTACGTAGCATAAGCAATAAGGATAAGACCTGTATTCGGTAAGAATGGAATAAGGTTTTAAAAATTACGAAAAGGGAAGATTTTAAGATTTACATATTGCTATAAGTTCTTTTACAAAGTATTGCGCCGGCACGCTATATTTGCCAGCGTTGAATACCAAAGACCTTTTTCGTCTATACCAAACTGATGCGCGTGTGCAAGCTATTGCAATAGCACTGCGCAAACGAAAAAATTGCGTGCGATTGCAAGGCTTGGTGGGTTCTTCGGATGCATTGGTTGCAGCTTCGGTATATACTACGTTGCATCAAACGCAACTATTTATTCTGCCCGACCGTGAAGAGGCCATCTATTTTCAAAACGATTTAGAGAATTTACTGGATAAGCCCGTACTGGTTTTTCCTTCCTCTTACAAAAAGACATACGACGTTACACTGCCCGAACCTGGTAATGTATTGCTACGTGCCGAAACACTCAACGAGTTGAAAACGGAATCGGCATACGGAAAACTAATTGTTACGTATCCAGAAGCTATTGCTGAAAAGGTATTGGATAAAGAAACACTCGAGAAAAACACCTTGGCTATTGCCGTTGGAGATAAATTGAGTATAGACTTTATCAACGAGTTTTTGAATGAGTATGATTTTGACCGTACAGATTTTGTGTATCAAGCAGGGCAATTTGCTATACGTGGGGGTATTGTAGATATTTTTTCGTTTTCAAATGAATTACCCTATCGTATTGAATTTTTTGGTGATCATATAGAAAGCATCCGCACGTTTGAACCCGAAGACCAACTATCGGTAGCGGCTGTTACCGAAATTGCTATAGTACCTAACGTACAGCGCAAGCAGTTTGAACAAGAGCAAGCATCTCTTTTTAGTTATTTACAACCTACGGATACTATTTGGATAAAAGAAGCAGGGTATGCTTTCGACCTGATGGAGAAAGGAATAGCCCGAGCAAAGGCTGTATTGGCTTCTATCAGTGATAAGGAGAAGGCGGAAAATCCGTTGTTGGAGAAAGCGGCACACTCGTTTTACACCGAAAAGGAATTTAGTGCGGATTTGAAACAGTTTGCCTTTGTGGAATTTGGTAAACAGTTTCATTTTAAAGCAGATGAAACGATACAGTTTGGTATTAAGCCACAGCCCTCGTTCAACAAAGATTTCAATCTGCTACATCAGGATTTGCAGAAAAATGATTTGGCAGACATTGCTAACCTTATTTTTACGGATTCTGCCAAGCAGGTGGAGCGCTTGTATGCCATATTTGAAGATTTACAGCGCAGCATTGGTGTTACCAAAAAGGAAACACTTTTTACCCCCATTAATTTAGCTATTCGTGAGGGATTTATTGATGAAGCCCAAAAACTCGCCTGCTATACCGACCACCAAATTTTCGACAGGTATTACCGCTACAAACTCAAAAAGGGATTTGCAAAATCGCAGGCACTAACGCTAAAAGAGCTGCGCGATTTAAAACCAGGTGATTTTGTAACACATATAGACCACGGTATTGGTAAATATGCTGGTCTGGAAAAAATAGAGGTTAACGGTAAATTACAAGAAAGCATCCGTTTAGTATATGCCGAAGGAGATTTGATGTATGTAAGTATTAATGCCCTTAGTCGTATCTCTAAATTTACAGGTAAAGAAGGTACAGAACCAAAGTTGAGTAAATTGGGTACAGAAGCTTGGGATAAACTCAAAAAATCGACCAAAAAAAAAGTTAAAGACATTGCTCGTGATTTGATAAAGCTTTACGCCAAAAGAAAAGCGCAAGACGGTAATGCTTTTAGTCCGGACAGTTATTTGCAAACCGAGTTAGAAGCTTCCTTTATTTATGAGGACACACCTGATCAACTAAAAGCTACTGCCGACTTTAAGAAGGATATGGAAGCTCCACATCCAATGGATAGGCTTATTTGCGGTGATGTAGGTTTTGGAAAAACAGAAATAGCGATAAGAGCAGCCTTTAAAGCAGTAAATGATAGTAAACAGGTTGCCATTTTGGTGCCTACTACTATATTAGCGTTACAACATTACAAAACATTTAAGGAGCGCTTAAAAGATTTCCCCTGTACGGTAGATTACGTGAACCGTTTTAAATCGGCGAAGGAGATTAAGGAAACACTAAAGAAATTAGCCGAAGGAAGAATTGACATTCTGATTGGTACCCACCGCCTAATTAGTAAAGATGTGCAGTTTAAAGATTTGGGACTCATGATTATTGATGAGGAACAAAAATTTGGTGTTGGTGCTAAAGAGAAATTGAAACAAATGCGGGTAAATGTAGATACTCTTACACTTACCGCTACACCTATACCGCGTACCTTGCATTTTTCGTTAATGGGCGCGCGCGATTTAAGTATTATTAATACACCACCTCCCAACCGCCAACCTGTAACTACCGAGTTGCATGTGTTTGATCAAAAGTTAATTAAAGAAGCCATTGATTTTGAAGTGGCCCGTGGGGGTCAGGTATTTTTTATTCATAATCGGGTAAAGGATATTTACGAAATAGCAGGACTGCTTAAAAAACTGTGCCCAGATATAAGTATAGGCGTAGGGCATGGGCAATTAGGTGGTGAGGAACTGGAAGAGGTGATGCTCAAATTTGTATCTGGAGATTTTGATGTGTTGGTAGCCACTACCATTATAGAATCGGGCATTGATATATCTAACGCCAATACCATTATCATCAACCATGCACATTTGTTTGGCTTGAGTGATTTGCACCAAATGCGTGGTCGTGTAGGTCGTTCCAACAAAAAGGCATTTTGCTATTTACTCAGCCCACCGCTAAGCACCCTTACATCCGAATCGCGGAAACGCTTAAGTGCAATTGAAGAGTTTTCGGATTTAGGTAGCGGGTTTAACGTGGCTATGCGTGATTTAGATATACGCGGCTCAGGAAATATGCTGGGGGCAGAACAAAGTGGATTTATAGCAGAAATAGGCTTCGAAATGTATCACAAGATATTGGATGAAGCTATTCAGGAATTGAAAGAGGACGAGTTTAAAGAGTTATTTAAAGATGAGGTACCTCGCCCGTATATTACTTCTTGCCAAGTAGAAACCGACCAAGAAATACTAATACCCGATGCCTATGTACAAAGCATCAACGAGCGCCTAAACTTATATACCGAGCTAAATAAACTAACCAACGAAACGGAGCTAGTAGCGTTTGCTAACCAGTTGGTAGATCGATTTGGTCCTATACCTATCCCAGTCTTAGATTTGTTTGAAGCCATACGCTTGCAATGGTTAGGTAAAGCAATTGGTTTCGAAAAACTAGTATTAAAAAAACAGTTACTCAAAGGTTATTTCACATCTAATCCGGCATCTTTATATTTTGAAGGTGATGGATTTAAAAAAGTGCTGCAATTTGTGCAAGCCAACCCTAAACAGTGCAATATGCGCGAAAATGGCAATCTGCTTACCCTCAGTTTTAGCGGAGTGGCAGACATTCATCAAGCCATTGGATTGTTGCGAGCAATAGCATAGTATCTAAAATTAGCTATCTTTAATGGTGAAAAAGCTGCTGTCTGTTTCTTTACTCCTCTGTTTTTGCATTCCTTTTTTAGCCTCTTATACTTTATTAGAGCTGCAAAAGAAGCAAGTAAAAAGAGGTATAAAAAAGCGGATAATAGCCACCATAGATAAGGATGAGTTAGTCTATTTGTCTTTTTCGAGGAAAGAAGCAGCAATAGCATTGCATTGGGAGCACTCAAAAGAATTTGAGTTTAAGGGGCAAATGTATGACGTTGTAGCCCATAAATACAGTGCAGATAGTGTAAGTTATTGGTGTTGGTGGGATACGGAAGAAACGGACTTAAATAAGCAGCTTAAGAAATTACTGGCAGAGGCACTTATTAATCACCCTACGCGTAAAAAAAGTAAAGAGAAGGTTATAGATTTTGTAAAAAAGAAATATACAATTTCCTTTTCGGCAACTACTAAACTGGCAACGTATCAAAAAACCGTGAACGATATCTATAAAGAGAAACGCTATTGTAGTATCACACAGATTCCTCCAATACCTCCTCCAAGAGTAGTTTAACACAGATTATTTTTCAAAACTATTAGCATAATCATCAGAGATAGCTGTGCTAATTTTTCGTGCTTAAACAAATTTAAAATTCAAAAAATGAAATACATAAAAAGTGGAATAATTGCTTTGCTAATGGCATATTCACAAGTGTCATATTCGCAGAGAGGCGAAACAGATACTACAAAAAACAAAACGGTTACCCTGAAGGAGGTAGTTTTTTCAGTGAATAAAGCGGAAGAAACAAAAGAGACAGTTGCACAGCAAGTTCAAGTATTGAATGCAAGCGATATTTCCAGTTTACAATCCCAAACTACTGCAGACCTTATTTCTAATAGCGGAAATGTATTTGTACAAAAAAGTCAGTTAGGTGGAGGAAGCGTAACAATAAGAGGTTTTGAAGCAAACCGAACACTGCTTGTAATTGATGGGGTAAGAATGAATAACCTCATATATCGTGCAGGTCATTTGCAGAATATAGTTACCACCGATAATAATTCTCTTGATCGCGTAGAAATATTGTTTGGTCCCTCGTCTACTATTTATGGAAGTGATGCACTTGGAGGGGTTATTCACCTGTATACTAAAAAACCAATCCTTGCAGCAGACGACAAGAATAATATTAAAGTGAATCTTTTCAGTCGGTATGGTGCGGTAAACAATGAAAAAACAAATCATTTTGATTTCAATTTCGGAACAAAAAGGATTGCTTCATTTACTTCATTTACCTATTCAGATTTTGGCAATCTAAGGGGCGGAACTAAGAAAAATCCGTTTTACAACAGTTCTTATGGAGAGCGTCCATTTTATGTTGAAAGAATAAATGGGAGAGATTCTTTGGTGAAAAATGCTGATCGATATGTGCAAGCTCAAAGTGGCTATTCACAATATGATTTGGTGCAGAAATTCCTATTTCAGCAGAATGAGTACTTGTCACATGGAATAAATATTCAATATTCTAATTCAAGCGATGTTCCCCGATACGATCGCTTAACTGATCCTGCTGGAACAGGACTAAGATTTGCACAGTGGTATTATGGACCCCAAAAACGATTACTTACGGCTTACGATTTAAATATAAAGAAACCAAGAGGAAAATTTGAGGGCATACACTTTGGCGTGAACTATCAGGATATTGTGGAAAGCCGGCATACAAGAAGATTCAATAGCAATGAATTATCTCACAGAAACGAGCATGTAAATGTTGTTGGGACTAATCTTGATTTTCAAAAAATCATTAATCGCCACAATATCCGTTTTGGACTAGATGGACAGTTTAATACACTGAAATCAACTGCTAACGTTCAAAATATTATTACAGGTATAAGCGCACCGCTTGATACGCGCTACCCTGATGGAAATAATACAATGATGAATACCGCATTGTATTTTTCTCACACTTGGCAAATAAATAGCAAATGGATTTTGGTAGATGGAATTAGAGCAGGAGTTGTCTCACTTCATTCCACTTTTGTGGATACCTCTTTTTTCCACTTACCTTTTACAGAGGCTAGCCAAAGTAATCCTGTTTTTTCAGGGAACATAGGTTTAATCAATAACCCTTCAGACGATTGGAAAATATCACTCTTGCTTTCTACAGGTTATCGTGTTCCAAATGTGGATGATTTAAGTAAGGTATTTGAATCAGCTCCAGGCGTACTCATTATTCCTAATCCTAATCTGAAACCCGAACGAACAATCAATACGGAGTTAGGTATTACAAAACTCTTCAATCAGAAAACTCGTTGGGAGAACGCCGTTTACTACACGCAATTTATTGACGCAATAGTAACTGACAAATTTACATTTAATGGGCAGGACTTACTTTTTTATGATGGTTCGAAGAGTCAGATATTCGCAAATCAAAATAAGCAGGAAGCATACCTATATGGTTTTTCTTCTAACATAAAATCGGAGTGTATTGAAAATTTCATCTTGGCATTTGGCATGAATTACACTTACGGAAGAATTAAAACCGACTCGGTGGATTATCCACTTGATCACATCCCACCCTTTATGATGCGCCTTTCAGTAACATATAGTAATAAGAAGTTCAGCTCAGATTTTTTTATGAATTACAATGGCTGGAAAAAGCTGAAGGATTATTATTTGAATGGGGAAGATAATGAACAATACGCCACAGCAGATGGAATACCAGCATGGTTAACAGCAAACATGCGTGTTTCTTACAAGGTGCATAAGCTATTTACACTTCAAGCAGGTGTTGACAATATTTTGGATACACAATATCGCACCTTTGCAAGCGGAATAAATGCACCAGGTAGAAATATTTTTGCAGCATTAAAATTTCATTATTGATATAGTATTTGGCACTTATTCAAAAAGGCAGCTTGAGGGCTGCCTTTCTTTTTATCCGTTAGAATTACTTAAATATACTTCAAGGCATTACTGTAGTATCTAATACTATCTCTTTGATTTTAGTTTGCTAACCTTAGTTTGCACATCAAATAGCGTAATATAATCATCAATTGTTTGCCCTTCTGCCATAATACCAGGTCGCTTATAAATGGCTATTTGTGTAGCACTATACCATTCTATAGTTCCATTGCTTAGTGTGCCGTCATGCAAAACACTGTCTCCCTTTAGGTCATACACAAAATACCTCAAGTAATTTTGAGGTAATTGAGCTGTACCTTTTGTTTCGGAGATACATAGCATATACGTATTGGTAGTGTTTGGTAGATACTGTACATCTTTAGCAGTATATTTTTCTACTGCCAACTTCTCATAGTTCTTCAACTGGCTAAAACAAGCAGTTGTTGATAGAATAATTGTGGAGATACCTACTAAATAGTTCATCATAAAAAAAGCGCCTGATTTGCAGGCGCTTTTTGGTTCTTATAATCCTTTGCTAAATACCTTTTTAGCATATCCTTTACCATCACTAATTTCGGCATAGTATATTCCATTTGCCAATTTATCAATAGCTATTGATTGACTTACATAGCCACCAGTTTTTACAAAGCGTTCTGTTTGTACAAGCTGCCCAGTTTGGTTATAAATATTTACTACAAAATCTCCTTCTACCTTATTTTCTATAGAAATAGTAATACTGCTAGCAGCAGGGTTGGGGAATAATAGAATTTGACTTTCATCTAATACAGTGCTCAAAGCGCTTATAGGAGCAGTATAATTAAATGGTTGCGAAACTCCAGTACAACCACTCTTTGTCATGTGTACGGTATAGTTAGCACTTACAGTAGGCTTGTAGCTACTTTGTTTAGCACCGCTAATTAGCGTATCGTTTATATACCACTGGTAAGTAGCGCCGCCTGCAGTAGCAAATAAAGTAGCACCATTTCGGGTAATAGCGACAGAAGGTTTGGTAGAAACGGTTATAGCAGTAGTGGCAGTTAATACAGCACTACACTCTTTTAAAGTGGCTAACACATTATAACTGGCAGATTTTTTCACCATCCCTAATTCAATAGTCGCATCCGCATTGTCGCCTAAAGTACTTTGTCCTATTGGCGCATTGGATGGATTGCTGCGGAGTTGATAGGTTACTCCACTCTGCGCATTTTTTATAGTAACAAAAACAAAACCACTATCGCAAAGTGTTGATGGGGTAATTGTCAATGGTCTTTCTTTATTAATAGTTAGTACGGCTACTTTAGGTCTTCCACTTAATAAAGTAGTACAACCACTTTTGCTTGCAAACACATTATACGTAATGCTATCCGTTAGATTTCCGGTTGGAAAGCTAATGTCGCTACCTGTCCCAGCTATGGCATCTCCTATAGCAGCATTTGTGCTGTTTCTGCGTAATTGATACAGCACGTTAGACTCAGAAGCGCCAACAATAATTGTTGTTGCAACACCTGTACATACTTCCGTTTTTGTAGCGGTAACTACCTTATCGGCTGGAGGACTTGTTACGGTTACTTCTACTGTATTATTCATGGCGGCATTGCAACCATTAAAAGCTAGTACATTAAAAGTAGTAGCAGTAGTTAGTGCACCCGTAGGGAGTTCTATTGTAGCGCCATTGCCATTTACCATGCTACCAATTGCTTGGTTATTAGCATTGTTGCGCAATTGGTAACTCACACCATTTTCAGAAGTTTGGATAACAATAGCAGTAGCACCACCCGGGCATACCATGTTGGCAAGCGTTGCAATGGTTTTACCCTGTGGTTGGTCGTTTATGGTTACCGTTGGTTTGTCAGTAAGCGGCAACACGCAAGTGTTTTTTGTAGCTACTACATTGTAGGTAATATTAGCGTTTAAACTACCAGTCGCAAAATCTAAATCTTGTCCATTACCTGTTTTTGGACTACCTAAGTTGGTATTATCTGCATTATTGCGTAGTTGGTAACTGGCACCACTCTCCGAGCTTTTTATAATAATAGAAGTACCTGCATTATCTAAACATAAGCGAGGGTCTTGGGCTATTACAACCTTACTAACTGGTGCAGCATTAATGTTCACAGTTGCTGTACTTGTAAAGGTGCTTTTGCAGCCATCCTTATCGGCCATTACTTTATAAGAAGTAGCAGTAGTAATTGGTCCAGTGCGGAAGTTTAGTGTATCACCAGTTCCAGTAAGGGTATTACCGATAGGCGCACTTGTAGCACTATTTATTAATTGATACACTGTTCCTGTTTCTGAGGCAGACATTTGTATAAAAGTACTATCACCACTGCATACAGCCGACTTTTTAGCACTTAAAGTTTTAGTGGCTGGTAGTGCTTTTACTGTGATATAGTTATTCTTAGTTTCGGTATCTGCACCATTTACAGTTAAAGTCACAGTATATTGCCCAGGAGTGTTGTAAGTAACCGTATGTGGGCCTTTTACATTACCTGTTTGTGGTGATGCCCCACTACCAAAATTCCAAGAATAGGTTGCAGCTGGCCCTGTAGAATTATCGGTAAATGTTACCGATTCACCTTGGCAAATAGTTGTTTTGTCTGCCGAAAACTTAGCATCTAATGGCTCGGTATAGGTAATTGCAAAATCATCAATTGCCATACCCATGCCATAAGTTGTGTAAAAGCCGCCTGAAGCATTGCTTCTAAACGTGAAGCGTAAGGCTACACTAGCATTTCCTGTTAGTGAAGAAAGATCATAAGTAAAGGAAGAATAATTACCTAAACTTTGATAATTACTAAAAAGGGCTTCGCCTATTGTATATACTCCAGAATTAGCCGTAGCAGTATCATTATACCACCCAGTAGCTACGGTTGTGCCTAACTTAGTCCAAGTGGTGCCTTTGTTAGTACTGTATTGTACAATTACGCCATCTTCACCTGGTAAGAAAAGAAAATTGGATTTGAAAGAAAGCTGGTAGGTTCCGGGTGTGCTTAAATTAAAGTTTGGAGTATAGAGATAAGCCTCCGAGTTTGGTTGGATATTTGATTCGGTTATGCCCGTTACCCAAGCATTTGCACCACTTGTTACACCATCTTTGCCATTTAGCGTAGAGTTACCCCTTTCCCAAGCAGTACCTGAGATAGTCGAGGGTACAAAATCGGTTACATTTGTTTCAAAATCACCACCCATAATAACGCTGTAAGCACCTGGGCGATCGTAAATAATGGTAATATAGTTTGTTCTAGTGAGTGTTTTAGTTCCACCACCACCATTAATTTTTTGAGTAACAGTATAAGTACCTCCTGCTGCGTAGCTGTGCGCAGGGTTTTCTAGTGTAGATACGGGCGTACCATCTCCAAAATCCCATTCGTAGGTTGTAGCCCCAATAGCAGTACTGGTAAATTGTATGGATTGTGTAGTATATGCTAATGTTTTATTGGCAGTAAAATTGGCGGCAGGCTCAGAAAATACATTACTGGTAAATAATCCTCTACCGTGTGTAGCTACAGCTACTTGTTTATCGGCAGAACGGTACTGCAACATATCACAACGTGTATTTGCTAAACCAGTACTACTAAGACCCCATTCTACACCAGCTGCAGAAATATCATTGGTAGACCATACACCTAATTCTGTTGCTAATAACACCTGGTTATAGTTATTAGGATTATAAATTCCCCAACGAACAGGAAAATCTGGCAAATCTCCTTCTTTATTTACCCAATTGCTGCCATCCTTGGTTTCCCATATAGATGTTGATCCATAGCTGGAAATAGTTACCAATAACTGATTATCATTAGCTCCTACATCTATACTAGAGATATTACCTGAAAATGTTTTGCTGCCTACTGCAGTAACTGTTGGTGTAGCATTGGCATTACTTACTTTATATATTTTATCAGTCCCATTATCAGCTACAAAAACAGTATTAGCAGTATATGGGCTTACCTTTAAAGCAGTTAATACACCCGTAATACCAGAAAGGGCTACTTGGTTATCTGCAGGAGTACCGCTTGCCACATTTATAAGGCGGTATAATTGTCCAGCATCGCCACAAGCATAAAGAATGTTTTGTGTATCATCATAATCAGTAGGGTTTATAAATTGTCCCTTACTTAAGCTGCTGATTTGCGGATAAGAAAAACTGGTTTTACCATTAGTAGAGCGGTAGTAGTTGCTATTGGTATACGATGTAATCCATATATTCGGGTTGTCTTGATCAATAAATACAAATCCACCATCACCTCCAGTTACCTCTTCGGTAGCATCTATTCCAGCTACATTATATCTATTACTACCATTATCTTGTGCACCAGCTACATAAAAATTGCCTAAGTTTTCATTACTCATAGCACAACTGTAGTACTGGGTAACATTATAGTCTTTTATACGGTCACCAGTAGTGGTAGGGCTTACCGAATTAATATTTGAACAATAATATACACCCCCATCATTGGTGAATACTACTTGATCATTGTTTCCTGGTCTGAAGATAATATTGTGTTGATCGGCATGAACAACAGGAAAACCACAACTCGATACTTTTTGTCCAGTCCAATAGGTAATTGGACTCCAAGAAGTACCACCATTAATGCTTCGGTGTATATCAATACCTCCAGCTAATACCAAATCAGCATTGCCGGGGTGTACAGATAGTATTAAATCATACCATGATTGATCTCTGGTAAAGTCCTGCGTACCAGGAGTACATCCCGTACCTTGTTCTACATACTTTGGTACAGCAATACTGCTCCAGGTTGTGCCACCGTTAGTTGTTTTTCTGAACCAAGCAATATTTGAACCATTGCCAGCTATTGCATAAATAGTAGATGGGGCTGATGGAGCTACGGCGAGTTCTACTCGAAAACCACCTGTACCACCATGGGTTACAGCCGTCCAGTTTTCGCCAGCATCGGTAGATTTTTGTATGACATTATTATATACGCCAGCATATAACGTACCATCACTAGCAATCTCTAAATCGCTAATATTTCCCGTTAGTTTCTTAGTAAATGAAGTGCCACCATTGGTAGATACATAAATACCTCCAGTAACACCCAATTGACCAACATTTCCAGCGGCTACTATAATTTTTCCAGTAGAAGTTACTACTACATCAATAATTATTTTAAAATTATTGTTAGAAGTGGCACTTAGTATAGTCCAATTAGCACCCCCATTTGTAGATTTGTAAACGCCTGCACCTAAAGCAGCATCACTACCACCATACCCCTCACCTGTGCCCATGTACAAGTTTTGTGTATTACTAGGATCGAATGCCAAAGCAGAAATTGCTAAGTTAGGGTAGAAATCATCTACTACCTGCCAGCTAGAATTTGCATTTGTAATATCGTTATTATACCATAAGCCCCCACCTACACTACCTGCCCATGCTTTTTTATTAGTAGCGTCATTTGGGTCAAACATAAAAGCACGTGTTCTTCCGCCTACATTGTTTGGACCGCGCTCATTCCAAGTTACGTTAGGTATTTCGCCTTTATTAAGGCCTTTTAGAGCAATTTTTTCTTTTAAATTCTTATATCCTACCAGTTTTCGTTCAATAGGTATATAGCCCAGTGCTGGGTCTTTAGTCATTTCAAACTCTCGTTGATAAGCTAAATCCATTCGGGTGCGTTTTGGTAATTTCTTTATACGTGGCTGATTAAGAGTAGCATCAAGCACAGGCTGAGCTAATACTTTTTTTGGTGTAGCCTTTGCAACACTTTTTTTCTCTACTGGAGTGGCAATAGCTACTTGTTCACGTGGCTCAAGCAGTTTTTTTGTAACAGGTAATGAGTTGGTAGCTAAAACAGAGATAGAATTATCTGTAGTTGATTTGATGAAAGAGTAATACCCACCAACAATGACGCTAAATGCTAAAAAGAGAGTAGGCAAAATGATACGAAGGAACCGAGTAGACTTTTTGTTCATATGCTATATTTTTAAAAGATACTAAATTAAAAGATAAAGTATTGTATAACTACAAATTTACACAATAAGTTTTGTTTTTTAAACAAATGTTAGTTCGATAGTTCTATTTTGTACAGCAATGGTACATTTGCCCTATGAATACAGCAACGGTTACAAAGAATTGGAAAAGCTTACAACTAAAACTCGCCAATTATTTTGATAACGAAGCACCAGATGTTAAAGGCATTTTGTTTCTTATTGGTGTGCAAGAATTGGGTCAAGGACCCAAAAAATTCAGTAAACGCCAAAAGGAAGAATTGATGCACATTGCTACTTGTCGCTTGTTAAGCGATTTGGGTTTTTACGAACTCGAAGGTGTAGACCAAGATGGTTGGCCACATTGGAAAAAAATAGCTCCAATACCTAATTATACCCTTTTTGAGCAGGAGCTGTTGCTAAAGCAACTAATAATTACCTACTTTAGCGATATGCTTACCGAATAAATTTTAGGAACACGTACTTAAAAAATTGATTAATTACATATGAAAAGAATTGCACTCACTCTCCTATTAATAGCCTGTTTTATAGCTAACACAGTACTGGCAAGTCCGCCTAAGCGTAAAGACCAATACGTGCAAATTAGCACCTCGTTTGGTAATTGTATTATCAGATTATATAATGAAACACCGAAACACCGTGATAATTTTTTAACGCTTACCAACAAAAAGGTATACGACAGTTTGCTGTTTCATCGTGTAATAAAAGGGTTTATGATACAAGGCGGCGACCCTGATTCGAAAAAAGCTAAGGCTGATGATATATTGGGTAATGGGGATGTAGGCTATACCATAGCTGCTGAATTTAACCCTAGTTTCATTCATAAAAAGGGCGCATTAGCAGCAGCAAGAGACAACAATCCACAAAAGGCTAGCAGTGGTTGTCAGTTTTACATTGTACAGGGCAAAGTATTTACCGACGAACAGCTAGATGCAGCCGAAAAAAAGAATGGTATGAAATATACACCAGAGCAACGGGCTATATACAAAACGGTAGGAGGTACTCCCCATTTGGATAATAATTATACAGTTTATGGCGAAGTAGTAGAGGGTTTTGAGTTGGTAGATAAAATTGCTGAGGTAGAAAAAGGAAGTGGCGACCGTCCAAAAACGGATGTGCACATGATGGTAAAGCAGCTAAGTAAAAAGGAAGTTAAAAGATTAAATAAACGCTTAAAAAACGCTAAAAAGTAGATTAATCTTTTAGACTGTATACGTACATGAAACGAGCGTTGTAATAATTCCCACAAAGCGTTATGTTTATTCCTGCGAGTTCCATCTGACAATTAAAAAACAAAGTATAAACAGATGAAAATCATATCTTACAATGTAAATGGCATCCGTTCGGCCATTAGTAAAAATTGGTTGCAATGGTTGCAAGCTACCAATGCTGATATAGTCTGTTTGCAAGAGATAAAGGCAGAGGCTGCCAACATTCCACAAGAATTATTTATGTTGGAGCAAATGGGCTATCACCATTACTGGTATCCATCACAAAAAAAAGGCTATAGCGGTACAGCTATTTTGTGCAAGCAAAAACCCAATCATGTGGAGTATGGCTGCGGGCATGAGCAATATGACCATGAGGGGCGCATGATTCGTGCAGATTTTGATGACTTCTCTGTAATGTCGGTGTACATGCCCTCAGGAAGCAGTAGTGAAGAACGACAAAGTGTGAAGTTCGAGTTTATGGATTTTTTTATGGATTATGCCACCCAACTGCGCTGGAAGTTTCCTCATTTAATTATTTCTGGTGATTATAATATTTGCCACCGCCCTATAGATATTCACAATCCTAAATCAAACGCCAATTCTTCTGGCTTTTTACCCGAAGAGCGTGAGTGGATGGAGAAACTAATCAACTCCGGATTTATTGATACGTTCCGCCATTTCAATTCAGAACCTCATAATTATACTTGGTGGAGTTTTAGAGCAAACTCCCGCGCCAAAAATTTAGGCTGGCGTATTGATTACCATTTGGCAACCAAAGAACTACAAACAAAACTAAAACGCGCAGCCATTTTACCAGAAGCGAGGCATAGCGACCATTGTCCGATTGTGCTGGAAATTGAACTTTAATAATCGGACGAGGATAAAAAGATGCTTCACTCCTCAGCATGACAATACAAGTAGCTGGAAAAGAAAGTTATCTTTCATCATCTTTTTCTTCGTTAGACGTTCTCCTTATCATTCTGAGCGTAGCGAAGAATCTAGAATATTTCATTCCTAACCATGATAAAACTAATCACCAATATTAAACAACTCGTTGGACTTCATCCAAAAGATACAACTATCTTAAAGGGTGTAGAAATGGCACAACTACCCCTGCTCGAAAATGCTTGGCTACTAATAGAAGGAGATACCATTTCCGATTTTGGCTTGATGAGTAAGCTGGCAACCGACAACCGACAACAGGTAACTGTTATAAACGCCGAAGGCAAAATCGTTATGCCCGGCTATGTAGATTCGCACACCCACATTGTATATGCGGGAAGCAGGGAATTGGAGTTTGTGGACCGTATAAAAGGCTTGAGCTATGAGGAGATAGCCAATCGTGGAGGTGGTATTCTTAATTCTGCTCAAAAACTAAACGAAACTTCGGAAGATGAATTGTTTAATCAAGCTTGGGCACGGTTAGAAGAAGTAAAAAAAATAGGAACCACTACTATTGAAATAAAGAGTGGGTATGGATTATCGGTAGCCGGGGAATTAAAAATGTTGCGCGTAATACGTAGATTGAAAGAAAAATCGCCCTTAAGCATTAAGACTACTTTCTTAGCAGCACATGCGTATCCTCTAGCATTCAGAGAAAACCACGACGGATATTTACGGATGATTGAAGAAGAAATGATGCCAATAATAGCACAAGAAAAACTGGCGGATTATATAGATGTATTTTGTGAAAAAGGATTTTTTAGCGAAGAAGAGACCGAACGAGTACTTAAAGCTGGAGCTGTGCATGGGCTAAAAGCCAAGATACATGCCAACCAATTAAATTATTCTGGAGGTATACAAGTAGGGGTCAAAAACAATGCTTTATCTGTAGATCATTTGGAATGTGTAGGTAAAGACGAATTAAATTGTCTTAAAAATAGCAGTACTATAGGCACCCTGCTACCTTCGGCTGCATTCTTTATAGGCTTGCCGTATCAACCTGCTCGCAAAATGATAGATGCCGGATTAGGTATTGCCTTGGCAAGCGATTACAACCCTGGTTCGTCGCCCAGTGGAAACATGAACTTGGTGCTTTCTTTAGCATGTACCCAATTAAAAATGTTACCCGAAGAAGCTATAAATGCGGCTACACTAAATGGTGCCTATGCTTTAGAAATGAGTCAGGAGGTGGGTAGCATTGCAATAGGTAAAAAAGCGAATCTGATTATTACTAAACCTATGCCTTCTTATGCGTATTTACCGTATTCTTTTGGCAGTAATTTAATAGAGCAGGTTATCATTAACGGTAATCCTCAAAATTAACATGAGCAAACTTACGATATACTCCCCTGCAATTCTTTCAGCAAATATCATCCTTCGTGAAGGAGAAGAAAAGTTAGGTGAAAAGGTACAAGTCATCTCCGATTTAAAGGAACTAAAAAAAAGTACTGCTAAGTATGTATTTTTGGGCATTCCAGAAGATATTGGCGTACGAGCAAATTTTGGAGTAGCAGGAACGGCCTCGCTGTGGAAAGCAGCTTTAAAGGTTATCTTAAATCTTCAGGAGAATAGTTTTTTGTCAGGAAAAGACATACTGCTATTAGGGCATATAGAGGTAGATGCGATGGAGGGAGCATCGGTTGAGGCACTCCGAAAAGCCGTAGAAGAACTAGATAAAACCGTTTCAGGTGTTATCCAAAAAATTGTTGCAGCAGGCAAAATACCGATCATTATTGGTGGTGGGCACAATAATGCGTATGGTAACTTAAAAGGAGCTTCGGCGGCATTGAAAAAACCAATTAATGTTATCAATGTAGATGCTCATGCCGATTTACGCCCGTTAGAAGGCAGGCACAGTGGTAATGGATTTAGCTACGCGCTGCACGAAGGCTATTTAAACAAGTACTATATGCTGGGTTTGCACGAAAGTTACGCTTCGGCACATATTTTAGAGCAAATTGCTGGTAATTCGACTATTAAAGCAAGTTTTTTTGAAGAGTTATTCGTTACAGATAAGCAACGTTTTTCGGATGCAAAAAACCAGGCGATAGCCTTTGTAAAAGATGCCCCTTGCGGCTTGGAAATAGATTTAGACAGTCTACAGGGAGTGCTTTCGAGTGCCATTACCCCAAGCGGATTGTCTACCAATCAGGTGCGGCAATTTGTGCATCAAGCAGCCTCGCAAATAGAGATTGCTTATTTGCATGTGTGCGAAGGAGCTGTGGAACTTGCAGACGGACGAAATGACAATTCAACTGCTAAATTAGTGGCGTATTTGGTAACCGATTTTATAAAAGCGCATCAAAAGCGATAAGTCTTGTTGGGGGTAATGCAGTTGGTTAGTTGTATATCGTGGCTTTCTGTAGCTGTAATTTCGGCAATGGGTTCAAAAAAACTCAGTCCTATTTTTTCTATATCTGCACGGCAATCGTTTAAAAAACGGTCATAGAATCCTTTGCCATAACCTAATCTATGTCCTTGCTCATCACAACACAAGAGCGGAACAAAAACGCGATCTATTGCTGTTGGTAAACAGGTTGTACCCCCTACAGGTTCGGAGATGTTGTATTCATTTTTTGTAATGCTTAATTCGCTCGTGTACAGTATATTTTCTAGTGTGCCCGAAGTAAAATTGGCACGAGGAATAAGAACGTTGATATCTGGGTGTTCAGCTTGTAACCAGCGAAGTATAGGCCATGTATCTACCTCTCGCTTTTCGGTAATTGGCAAAAAAAGATGAACGGTTTTGATGTTCCTCCACTCCAGTTTTTGAACGTGTTGTAAGATTGCGTCATTAAAAACACGGTATTGAGCTTCGCTTAGGGTTAAGCGTTTTTCCATAAATACCTTACGAAGTGTTTTTTTGTCCATTCTTTTCTTTTGTCACTAATTTTACAAATCATTCTGTTACAATAAACCAAGGAATATCAAATTGTCCCTTCATTAAATAAATATTCACTTTGTCGTTTTTATCAAGTTTATTGTATAATTTTTTTGAAACTGAAACTTCGTCAATTTCCTTCTGTTGGCCCCATTCTGTCAATTCCAAGTAATATGTTTTCGATTTATCTGAATCAATCCTTTTACTTAAAACTGTCGCATTAAATATTTCAGGTTCTGATTTGTCATACATACAATTTAAAGCTATTACTGTACCATAACCATAACCGAACGTAAAGATTGAAATACTAGCAATGGTCAAGTAGTCTTTTGCTTTGTTAAACTTAAATTCCTTATTTCCAATTGTCAAAAATGCAATATATGTTAAGGCAATTAATATGGATGGTGTCCAAATATTAGAATAGTCAAAAATAGAATAGTCAAGTAAACCCCTTAGGGAAAGCCCAAAACTAGAAGCGAGTATTGCCCAAATAATAGTCGGATAAGCAGTACCCTCTTTTTTGTCAATTCTGATTAACCCTTTAAAGTATTTTAAAACAATTACAAAAATGATTGGAATTACAATTGATGCAATAATTGCATACTCATAGGGGTTTGCTAAAAAAATAGTCCAAGCTCCAATTAGTCCTCCAGCCCAATTAATAATTTTAGCTGTCTTGTGAGCCTTTATTAGCTTCTCTTCTCTTTGTTCTGAAGTCCAACCAAACTCTTCATTATTTAGTATTTCTTCTTTCTCTTTATTGGCTTGTACAATATCAAGGTCAGAATAGTTTTCTGCTAACCATTCTGCAATTTCATTTGCCTTTCCAAAGTATGTGCTGACTTTTAGCTTCTTTTTATTCTCATTGTTTGATTCTATGAATATGTATTTATCAGTTATTCTATATCCCTTGATTTCATTAAACATCAACTGCCTATTTGAAAAAGTACTAACTGTAAATATTTTATCATTGTCGATAACGAACTTGCCTTTAATTGTTTCTATAAGTCCTATTGTCATTAAAGCAATCATTCCTATTGCCATTGGAATAAGAAACCAATAGCCGTTAGGGTTCATATCATCTTTCATTGTCGGAACGAAAGGCGTAATTAAAACCCAACAGAACAGGGCAATTAATAGTGGGGCTGTTAGATAAATGAAAATTGCCCAACCCTTCGATATTTTATATTCTCTCATCTCGTTAAATTATTTGTTAGTTCGTTGTATGCTGTGTCATTCGGTATAATGCCGCATAACGATACAATACGACTAATTAGTTGTTACTATTTCAATTAGTTTTTCATTCAAATTTTTGATGGCTAAGGGAATATCCCAAGCCTCTTTATTTCGGCGCTCTACATAATTAGAAACAGCTCTAATTTGCGCGCAAGCAATTTTCTCTTGTAAGCATACATAGAATGCAGCGGCACCCTCCATGCTTTCTACTTGTGGGTGTAAGCGTTGTTCAACGGCTTTAATGGAATTGGTGGCGCCATGTACTTTATTCACCGTAATGGCAGTTGCTATAGGCAAATCGTTATAGGTATATGTAGGGATTAGTTTTCCATTGCTAAACGGAAACTCATCAGCACGAATAAAACCCATACTAAAAATATCCAAAAAGGTATCGCCATCTTCTGCGCCTAATTCGGCAAAGCAATCATTGCCGATTTGTACAACAGTGCCTAAGGCTATATTTCTATCAAAAGCTCCGGCAATACCTACATTAATCACCAGATTGTAGCGATGCAGTGCTACATGTTTAGTTAAGGAATAAGCAGTAGCAACCATACCCACACCCGTAATTAGCACCCTTACCTTTTCGGAGAAAAAAGAGCAGTCTTTTTCTTGTTCCTTCAAACAAAAATGGTCTATTAGTGGTTGAACCTCCTGTTGCGTAGCAGCTACTATCAATATTTGCATCAACCAAAAATAGTAGTTTGTATTTAGCTATTTGTATTTTTGACTATGATTTATATTACCCGTAAAGAGCATTTCAATGCCGCACATAAATTGTATAATCCGGCGTGGAGCGCGGAGAAGAACAGTGAGATTTTTGGAAAATGTGCCAACGAGAACTGGCACGGTCATAATTACCAACTATTTGTAACGGTAAAAGGTACTCCAGATGCAGAAACAGGGTATGTGGCAGATTTAAAACAGTTGAGTACGGTGATAAAAGAACGTGTTACCGAAAAAATTGATCACCGTAACATAAATTTGGATGTGGATTTTATGCAAGGGAAACTAGCTTCTACCGAAAACTTAGCCATAGCAATTTGGGAAGAGTTGCTTTCTTTTTTTGAGGATAAGACCTATGACTTACACAGCATTAAACTGTACGAAACAGAAAATAATTTTGTAGAATATTTTGGTAGTGAATACTAAATACTAAGAGCGTGAAAATAAATGATACAGACGGCTACTCTAAAGTAGTTACTTACAACGAAGAAAAAATTGAGGTTATAGCTAATCGTTACCACGATATTTTAACCGAGATAGGAGAAGATCCTACCCGCGAAGGCTTGCTAAAAACCCCTGAACGTGTAGCCAAAGCCTTGCAGTTTTTGACGCATGGCTATGATATAAACCCTGCCGAAATATTGCGTTCGGCAATGTTTAAAGAAGATTATAGCCAAATGGTGATTGTAAAAGACATTGAAATTTATTCGTTGTGCGAGCATCATTTACTGCCCTTCTTTGGTAAAGCCCATATTGCCTATATTCCTAATGGACATATTGTTGGGTTGAGTAAAATACCACGTGTGGTAGATGCCTTTGCACGCCGCTTACAAGTGCAAGAACGCTTGACTAATGAGATAAGAGATTGTATTCAAGAAACACTAAACCCTGAGGGTGTAGCCGTAGTTATCGAATGCAAACACCTGTGCATGAGTATGCGTGGCATTCAGAAGCAAAACTCGGTAACCACCACATCGGCATTTACAGGAGCTTTTGGCAATGCCACTACTCGTGCCGAATTTATGCGATTAATTACCGCTGATTTGGATTAGTATTTACTTCATTTCTTATTACTTTAGCAAGATGAAAGCATACGTATTTCCGGGTCAAGGTGCCCAATTTGTAGGCATGGGAAAAGAGCTATATGAAAGCTCGGCAGAGGCTAAACAATTATTTGAGCGCGCCAACGAAATTTGTGGTTTCCGCATTACCGATTTGATGTTTGCCGGTACTGATGAGGATTTGAAACAAACCAAAGTAACGCAACCTGCTATTTTCTTGCATTCGGTGATATTAGCCAAAGTAATGGGGAATAAATTTACTCCCGAAATGGTTGCTGGGCACTCTTTAGGAGAATTTTCGGCATTGGTAGCCAATGGTTGCTTGGGTTTTGAAGATGGCTTAAAACTGGTAATTGCCCGTGCAAATGCCATGCAAAAGGCGTGTGAAATCCAACCATCTACCATGGCGGCTATTTTAGGCTTGGAAGATGCCGTAGTAGAAGAAACCTGTGCTGCTATTAAAGAAGTAGTGGTAGCCGCTAATTATAACTGTCCGGGGCAATTAGTAATTTCAGGTAGCATTGCCGGTGTAACCGAAGCTTGTGCCAAATTAACGGAAGCAGGTGCTAAACGTGCCTTGATGTTGAACGTAGGTGGTGCATTCCACTCCCCATTAATGGAACCTGCACGTGTAGAATTGGAAGCGGCTATTAAAGCAACCACTTTTAATAAGCCCATTTGCCCAGTGTATCAAAACGTAAATGCCAAACCAACTTCAGATCCTCAAGTTATCCAACAAAATCTGATTGCTCAACTTACTGGTGCTGTACGTTGGACACAAACCGTGCAAAATATGTTGGCCGATGGCGCGAGTTCGTTTACCGAAGTAGGCCCAGGTACTGTATTGCAAGGCTTGGTGAAGAAAGTAGATAGAGCGATGCCCACTGAAAGCGCTACAGCATAATAGATTTTCTCACAGAAGTACCTATGCTAAGTGAAGCTATACGATTTTATATTCCTCCAGATCTTAGAAAAAAGTATGTTAGTTCTAAAGTATCACGGGAAATATTTTTTATTGATTGTATAAATGATTTAAATAATTGTGCTCGTTCCGAACTTTCATACAATTTAATTCGGTCATCCGTTCTATTAAGAATGTTACTATTAGATGGGGTGTTAAAAACAATTTCCAAGGAGCATAATATTGATTTATTATTAAAAGTTAATGAAAATGAAATTCAAGGGATTCCTTTTACAAATAAGGAGATCAGGGATATTAAAGAAACCATAGAATCAGGTAATAAAATACTAGTTAGTACCAAAAATGCACTAGGTCTTCAATATTCTTCTTCAAAGAGTTATTCTATAGAGGAATTTAATAATAAAATTTGCTTGAAAATGACTGGCGATAAGGACTATTGTTTTTCCGTGAGTAACATTATACAACTCATTGCTAATAAGCATGGAGCAGCCCATCTTGAATCTACATTCGAATTGTCTACTTTAGACTCTTTTTGTCTTGGGGATTATTCGCCATTCAGTTTAAGCGATGGTAGTTTTTTTCTAGAGAAAATAAAGGAAATCATTTTAATTTTAGTTGAAGCAACTAATCCTCTAATAATGGTCATGCAAAAAAAGCTAATTCAATATAATAGAGAAAATGCACAAGGAAAGATCTCTAAAATATTTAAAGTCGCATAATGACCCTCTCCCTCGGTTTCTCTCCCTGCCCCAACGACACCTTCATTTTCGATGCCCTAATACATGGTAAAATTGATACGGAAGGGTTATCGTTTGAGGTGTGCTATGAGGATGTAGAAACACTGAACCAAAAAGCATTTAAAGGTGAGCTGGACATTACTAAACTGAGTTTCCATGCCTTTGCTTATGTATTGGAACAATATGCGTTGTTGCATGCCGGGAGTGCTTTAGGCTTTGGCGTAGGACCTTTGTTGATTAGCAAGTTACCAGTTTTCGGTTACCAGTTACCAGTTACCAGTTACCAGCAACCGGCAACAGACAACAAAAAACAGATAGCTGACAACCGACAACCGACAACCGAAAAAATAGGCATTCCAGGAAAATATACTACTGCAAACTTTCTATTGAGTTTGGCTTTTCCAGAAGCACAGAACAAACAAGAGATTATCTTCTCAGGAATTGAATCTGCTTTACTGAATGATGAAATTGATTTGGGATTAATTATTCACGAAAATCGTTTTACCTATGCACAAAAAGGCTTGCACAAAGTAATCGATTTGGGCGAATGGTGGGAACAAGAAACCGGTGCTGCCATTCCATTAGGTGGCATTGTGATTAGAAGAAGTTTGCCAGAGGATGTACAACAAAAAGTAAATCGCGTATTGCGCAGTAGCGTGGAATATGCCTTTGCCAATCCCGAAAGTTGTATGGATTTTGTGCGTGCCCATGCGCAAGAAATGGATGAAGCTGTAATGAAACAACACATACAATTGTATGTGAATCAATACTCGATAGATTTAGGGGAAGAAGGAAGAAAAGCCATTGAAATCTTGTTTGCCAAAGCGCATGAAAATCAATTGATACCTAAGTCTAATCAAACTATCTTTACCAATAAAATTTAATACATGATTATCATCACCGGAGCAGCAGGTTTTATAGGCAGTTGTTTAGTTTCTAAACTTAACGAAGAAGGATTTTATGATTTGGTATTGGTAGATGATTTCTCCAACGACGAAAAAAACAGAAACTTTGAGGGCAAGCGCTTTTCTAAAAAAATAGAGCGAGAAGAATTTCCTGAATGGCTTAAGAAAAATCAATTATTGGTTGATTTTGTATTTCATATTGGTGCCCGTACAGATACCGCCGAGTTTGATTATGAAGTACTCGAAAAACTAAATGTAGCCTATACCAAAACACTGTGGACTATTTGTGTAGAGTATGGCTTGCCATTCGTTTATGCTTCTTCTGCCGCTACGTATGGTTTGGGCGAATTGGGTTATGATGATAATGAAAGCACGATTCCTCAGTTAAATCCTCTTAACCCTTATGGCGTATCTAAAAACGAATTCGATACATGGGCATTAACACAAAAACGTAAGCCCTATTTTTGGGTAGGCTTAAAGTTTTTCAATGTTTACGGTCCTAATGAGTATCACAAAAACCGTATGGCGTCGGTGATATTTCATGCCTACAATCAAATTAAAAAGAGCGGTGCTATGAAACTTTTCCGCTCACACAATCCTAAATTTAAGGATGGCGAGCAGATGCGCGATTTTGTATATGTAAAGGATGTGGTGAATGTGTGCTTCTGGTTGATGAATCACCGCAAAAATTCGGGGATATACAATTTAGGTTCTGGTACGGCACGTACTTTTTTAGATTTGGTAAAAAACACCTTTAAGGCGATGAACAAACCAGAGGATATTGGTTTTGTAGATACTCCAGCCGATATTCGCGATAAGTACCAGTATTTTACCGAAGCCAATATGAACAAATTAAAAGGGATTGGTTACCCTATTCCTTTTAATACATTGGAAGAAGGAATTTCC
Source organism: uncultured bacterium (assembly GCA_947085255.1). Taxonomy (GTDB): domain Bacteria; phylum Bacteroidota; class Bacteroidia; order Sphingobacteriales; family Sphingobacteriaceae; genus CAMTVQ01. The sequence continues at coordinate 170,762 of CAMTVQ010000009.1, forward strand.
GATTACGTAGGCAATTATTTGAGTAACAAAAAGTACTATTAACTTACCCAAGCCAGCATATACTCTTCTATCAGTTTAAAGGAAACAGTTAGTTTCTCGGTGTAATTGGGCAACTGTATTTCGGCTGTAATATGCTGCTCTTCCAGTAAAAAGGGGTGTAGAATAATATTTTCTCTAAAGGGTAAAGCTCCTTTTCCATACCATTTAAATAGAGCTTCTTTAGCACACCAGCAAGCATACAGGTGTTTAGTTTCTTCTTGTGGCTGTATGTAACTTAGTTCGGTAGCGGTTAAAAAGCGGGGAGCAATACGTGCTATTTTGCTTTGCATCTTTTCTATATCAATGCCTACTTGGCGGTGCTGGCTAATCATTACCGCGGCATAATTACCAGAGTGGCTCAACGAAATATGATGCGGAAAATTGACCAGATATGGTTTCCCAAATTCATCTGTGCGGCAGTCTATAAATTCATCGGTTTGCATGAGTGTACGCAGCAATACGCGTGTACCCAGCCAGTTAAGGTATCTACTGCCTTTATTTAGTGTAGCTATAAATGCTTTTTCTTGCTCATCTAGTTGTAGTAGGGCATACAATTGCTCGGCAGGTTCGGTAATGTGCCATACTGCCCAGTGGGTATGTTCATCTAAATGTTGTTGTAATACAATGGGCATATGACCTTGTTGCTAGCAAACAAAATAAGCAAAATTGAGGTAATTCACTATCCTTTTTCTTTATAATTGTAACGAAATTCTTTAAGCACATGATACTATCTGATACACGAATTTTAGAAGAAATAAATAAAGGAACTATTTTGATAGAACCGTATGATAGAGCCTATTTAGGGACTAATTCGTACGATGTACATTTAGGTAAGTATTTGGCGGTATACACGGATAGGGTATTGGATGCCAAAAAGCATAATCAGGTAACACACTTTGAAATACCAAGTGATGGATTTGTATTGCAACCCAATACATTGTATTTAGGTGTTACCTTAGAGTATACCGAAACGCATGCGCATGTGCCTTTTTTAGAAGGAAAATCGAGTACAGGACGTTTAGGTATAGATATACACGCTACTGCTGGAAAAGGGGATGTAGGTTTTTGCAATACCTGGACCTTAGAAATATCTTGTGCGCAGCCTGTGCGTATTTATGCGGGAATGCCTATAGGTCAGCTAATTTATTTTGCTGTAGATGGTGAAGTGGAAGTGAAATACAACACTAAACAGAATGCAAAATACAATACCCGCACTATAAAACCAGTAGAATCGATGATGTGGAAGAATAGCTTTTAAAGCTATTATGATACCCGAAGCGATTTATCAATTTCGGCAGCCCAACCCAAAATACCACCTTTTAGGTTGTATAGGTTAGTAAAACCAAATTGCTGTTCCAATTGCATAATAGCAGCTGCGCTACGTGCACCGCTACGGCAATGAATTACTACCGTTTTATCTTTTGCAATTTTATCAGCCTCTAACAAAATATTGCCTAAGGGAATAAGTTCGCCGTTGAGGTTGGCTACTTCATACTCAAAGCCTTCGCGCACGTCTATCAATTGAAAATCTTCTGCCGCGTCTATTTTAGCTTTTAATTCTTTAGCTGTAATTTCTTTTACCATGCTGTTGTAAGTTCTAAACAAGCTATTTCTGCTTGTTCGGTGTTATTTATAAAGTTTGTAACGATAAGTGATTTGTTGTTAATAGTGTTGCAATTTCGGTAGTTGTTAGATTACCCGACCGCAACCAAATAATTTTTGCTGGGCAACCGTTAATAAGACTTATATCATAAAAATCAGTATCAAAAGTTACTATTGTATAATCCTCTTTTTGGGCATATTTCCAAATAATCGTGTCATCACAATTTAGTAATCCTACATGAGAAACATGCTTACAATCAGGAAAAACAAGCGAAAGTTTATTTGCAATCTTATAAGAGATATTTTGATCGAATAGTAGCTTCATTAGGCATACTGAACTCTATGTTCTCTATCTGCTGCAAAAGCCAAACAAGCTTGAATATCTACTTGGGTCAACTCCGGAAAGTCTGATATAATATCTGCTTGACTCATTCCAGTAGCCAACCAACCCAATACATCATAAACAGTAATGCGTGTTTCGCGCACACAGGGTTTCCCAAAACGTTTGTTAGGATTTATTTTTATGATAGTATTATAAGCAACCATAGTGAAATAGCGTATAAGTCAAAGTTACTAAATAACTAGGGTAGTTTTACTTCACACGTTCCACATAGTTACCAGTGGCGGTATCTACCTTTACTCTATCACCTTGATTGATAAACAAAGGTACACGTATCTCTACACCAGTTTCTACTGTAGCGTATTTGCTAGCACCCGATGAGGTATCGCCTTTTACAGCTGGTTCGGTATAGGTAATTTCTAATTCTACACTTTGTGGCGCTTGCGCCATAATAGCTTCATCGCTTTCAAAGGCCACCAATACATTCATGCCTTCTTTTATAAAGCGCACGGCTTCACCAAATAATGACTTCGGTATATTAAATTGTTCGTAACTCTCATTGTCCATTACCACTAAAAAATCACCCTCTTCGTACAAATATTGGTAATCACGAGTTTCTACACGAGCAATTTCTACGTCTTCATCCACTCTAAAGCGGTATTCAGCCAATTTACCTGTTTTTACGTTACGCATTTTTGATTGGTAAAATGCGCGCAAGTTGCCAGGTGTACGGTGTATATGTTCAATAATGGTGCATAACTCGCCATTAAAACGAATCACATTTCCTGTTTTTATTTCTGAAGCCTTAGACATTGTATAAGTGTATTTTAGGTGTGCAAAGATAGCATTGAAAGGATAAAGGTAAAAGTAAAAAGCAAAATAGCCGTATTACTTATAATCTGTAATGGATACTTGGTGTGTACACCAATCGTATTCGTGCAACTGGTTGGATGCCACAATAACCAATCTGTTGGTTGTAAATTGTTTAAGCATACTGTGGTATAATTCTATTCCTTGCTCGTCAAGGTTGGCAGTAGGTTCATCGAGTAATAAAATGGGTGTATCGCTGCAAAAAGCCAAAGCAAGTTTTAGGCGTTGCTTCATACCCGATGAAAATACGCGAATGTATTTATGGGCATATTTTTCGAAGGCAAGCAGCTGAATGATGTTAGTATTTTGCAGTAGGGGCTTAAATTGGAAATGAAAATCAATCATTTCTTGTAGGGTAAGCTCTTCGATAAGTTCTATATAAGGCGCGGCATAAGCAATATGACTAAAAATATCCTCTACCGCTATTTCTTGCTCATTAGAATGATAGGAGATGCTTCCTTCTGATGGAGATAAACTACCCGAAAGAAGTTGCATCAGAGTAGATTTCCCAGCGCCGTTTGGCCCTAATACGGCATAACTATTTTGGGTGGTAAATTGGTAATTGATTTCGCGGAAAATCCAGTCGCGGTTGAATCGCCTTCCTGTATTCTGAATAGTTATTTCCATTGATTAATGGAAAAAGCCTTTCATAATACCACGCTCAGAGTTATGGATAAACTGTAAGATATAATCACGCGCATCGCTTTGTGGAATTTCTTTCTCTACAATTTCTAAGGCACGCGTATTATTGTGTCCTTTCAGATAAATAATGCGGTAAATGCTCTGTACTTGGTTTATTTGCTCTTGCGTAAATCCACGACGTTTTAAACCTACCGAGTTAATGCCCACATAAGAAAGTGGTTCGCGACCCGCTTTGGTATAAGGAGGAACATCTTTACGTACCAATGATCCACCCGAAATCATTACATGCGCGCCAATACTTACAAACTGATGCACAGCAGATAATCCGCCAATAATAGCAAAATCGTCTACCGTAATATGTCCGGCCAGCTGCACGCCATTGGCTAAAATACAGTTATTACCTACTACACAATCGTGTGCAATATGTACGTATGCCATAAGTAGGCAATTGCTGCCTACACGTGTTTCATCTCTATCTACAGTACCTCTATTAATAGTTACGCATTCGCGAATGGTAGTATTATCTCCAATGGCTACGCGGGTTTGCTCGCCACCAAATTTTAAATCTTGAGGAACGGCAGCAATAACTGCTCCTGGAAAAATGCGACAGTTTTTACCTATTTCGGCACCTTCCATAATGGTTACATTCGAACCAATCCAAGTGCCCTCGCCAATACTCACATTTTTTTGAATAGTGGTAAAAGGACCAATTTCTACATTGGCTCCAATCTTAGCGTCGGGGTGTATGCTTACTAAATGGTGGTTCATCGATTGCGTACAATTTGTGCCATTAATTCGGCTTCCATTACTATTTTATCACCCACAAATGCAGTTCCTTTCATTTGGCATATACCGCGGCGTACGGGCGCAGTAAAATCACAACGAAACACGATTGTATCTCCAGGTATTACTTTATCCTTAAACTTAGCATTTTCAATCTTAAGAAAATAGGTCGAGTAATGTTCGGGATCTGGCACTGTGCTAAGTACTAAAATACCGCCAGTTTGTGCCATTGCTTCAATTTGTAATACACCAGGCATTACAGGCTCACCGGGAAAATGGCCTGCAAAAAAAGGCTCGTTCATAGTTACGTTTTTCAACCCAACCACGTGTGTTTTACCCAATTCTAATATCTTATCAATAAACAAAAAAGGGGGACGATGTGGTAGTATGCGCTGTATTTGGTTGATATCATATACAGGTTCGGCATAAATATTATAACCAGCACTTTTTCGTGCTTTTTCCTTCTTTATTTGTGCTTTTATTTTTTTTGCAAAGGCTACGTTGGCAGCATGGCCAGGGCGAGCAGCCATAATATGCCCTTTAATCGGCATGCCTATTAAAGCTAAATCACCTACTACGTCTAATAACTTGTGGCGTGCTGGCTCATTTTGATGGCGCAACTGTACATTGTTGAGTATCCCTTCGCGGGCTACTTCTAAGCTGGGGCGGTTAAATAGTTTTGCCAAATAATCCAGCTCTTCTTTATCAATTGCTTTATCTACAACTACAATAGCATTGTTTAAGTCGCCACCTTTAATTAAACCATGCTGAAGTAATGCTTCGAGTTCGTGCAAAAAACAAAAAGTGCGCGAAGAGGCAATTTCTTTTTTAAATTCGTGTATATGGTTAATGCCCGCATGTTGGCTCCCCAGTACTGGCGAATTATAATCTACCATTACGGTGATGCGGTAATCATCGGCAGGCATAGCCACCATTTCTACTTGTCTATCGGCTTCAACGTAGTGTACGTTGGCTTGTAGCGTGTAATATTCTCGTTCGGCATTTTGTTGTACAATGCCTACGCTCTCAATGGCATCTACAAAAAAGATGGAGCTACCATCCATTATAGGTGGTTCGGGAGCGTCTAATTCGATAAGTACGTTGTCTACTTCTAACCCTACTAATGCAGCAAGTGTATGTTCTACGGTGCATACATTGGCGCCATTGTATTCTAAGTTGGTGCCACGTGAGGTATCGGTTACCAAATCTACGTCGGCATCAATAATAGGCTTTCCAGGTAAATCTATTCGCTGAAATTTATACCCATGATTTTCTGGCGCTGGCCTAAATGTCATGGTTACTTGCTGGCCTGTATGTAATCCTACGCCAGAGATGGTAACAGCTTCCTTAATGGTTGTCTGCTTTATGTTCATGCAGTACTAATAATGCTTGTGAGTGGTTGGGGGTAAAAGTAAAACAAAAAAACCAAAGTGCAACCTGCGTACGTAGGCTTACACTATTTGCTTTAGCTCTTTTAGCATTATTTCTAACTCTTCTATTCGTTTTTCGAGTTCTGGGAGGCGTTTTTGTACGGCCCAGGTTTTTAGCGAATGACGGTATTCCATAGCTGGAACGCCATTCCAAGATTTATCTTCTTCTTCTAATGAGCGGTTTACGCCAGTTTTTGCGTTTATTTTTGTTTTACGTGCAATATTAATGTGACCTGCAATGCCTACCTGACCACCAATAATGGTTAGTTCGCCAATTTTTGTGCTGCCAGATATGCCCGATTGTGATGCAATAACGGTATTACTGCCAATTTCTACGTTATGGGCAACTTGTATCAAGTTATCCAGTTTTACACCTTTACGAATAATTGTGGCACCTATAGTAGCCCTATCTACACAGGTATTGCTGCCAATTTCTACATCGTCTTCTAAAATTACGATGCCTATTTGGGGTATTTTTTTGTACGAACCATCTGGCTGAGGTGCAAAACCAAAGCCATCACCGCCAATTACTGTTTGCGAGTGTATAATTACATTATTACCAATAATACAATCGTGATATACATTTACACCAGGAAAAAGGGTGCAATTGTCACCAATAGTTACATCGTCGCCAATATATACGTGCGGGTAAATTTTTACGTTTTGACCAATGCGTACATTGTTTCCTATGTAAGCAAAGGCTCCAATGTAATGTTTATCGCCTATGGTAGCCGATGTGCTAATATGCGATGGAGTTTCTACTCCCGACTTGGCTAATTTAAGGTTGTTGTATTGCTCTAAAAGAGCTGTAAATGCAATGTAAGGATCATCAACACGTATTAAAGTAGCTTTGATAGGCTGTTCGGCTACAAAATCTTTTGCTACAATTACTACCGATGCGTTGGTAGTGTATATAAATGAAGTATATTTTGGGTTGGATAGAAAAGAAAGAGAATTTGGCGTACCCTCTTCAATTTTTGATAGTGTTGACACTTTAACCTGTGGGTCGCCTTCTATTTCGCCCGTAAGCATAGAGCCTATTTGCTGTGCTGTAAATTCCATTTATTTAATTGACGGTATAACAAATGTAACGATTAAAAACAGGAAAAAACAAAGTGCTTAAAATTAAGTTAACACTAATTGTGCTTTTTTATCGAGAAAAACACATAAAATGTTTTTTTACCGTACGCGATAGAGCTTTTAAATCTAAGTTGTCGGATACCTCTGCAATGTCAATTTTGCCTTTGCCTTTTAGCAACAAGTAAATCTTTCCAGTTCGGGTATTGTAGGTATTATTTCCAATAGTGCCCGTAAAAACAAAATAAGGAGCAGCGGCAGCTGTTTGATGAGACGCTGTAATTTTTTGTGTAACTTCTTCGGCTAAAAAGGGCTCTTTTCTAATTTCTATTGCATATAAATCGCGGCGTAATAAGCGTTGGCATAATTGGGATAAAACTACATCGCTATGTGTGCTCCATACTTTTATAGCCGAATGTATATCGCTATCGTCCAGTGCTATAAACGCTGCCAAATATTCGGGATTTTCTTTAAAATTACTCTTAGTAATACGAGTGTACAAAAACGTATGTAGTGCTGGCGAGGCAAATAGGTGTTGCTGTTGTTCGGCAAGTTCTTTGGCACGTTGCAAAATTTTCATCAGCATTTGCTCGGCGGCAATTACGGTTTTGTGGTAATATACTTGCCAATACATGAGCCTACGGGCAATCAAAAACTTTTCGATAGAGTAAATGCCTTTTTCTTCGACCACTAATTCGTCATCTACTACTGTAAGCATTTTCAATATCCGATCAAAGCCAATAATACCTTCCGAAACGCCTGTATAAAAGCTATCACGGTTTAGGTAGTCCATGCGGTCCATGTCTAACTGGCCTGAAACCAATTGGTATAAGAACTTTTTTGGGTGACGATTATTAAATATCTCGATGGCTAAAGAGAGTTTTCCCTTAAACTCGGTATTTAAGCTTTCCATCATCCATGCCGAAATATCTTCGTGCGAAATATCGTGTATTAAACAATGTTCCAACGCATGCGAAAAAGGTCCATGACCAATATCATGTAATAAAATAGCAATAGTTACTGCTTCGGCTTCTTCATCGGTAATTGGCGTACCCTTGCTTTTTATTACCTCTAAGGCTTGCCCCATTAAATGCATAGCACCTAATGCATGATGAAATCGTGTATGCAATGCGCCGGGATATACCAAATGGGTTAGCCCCAACTGTTTAATATGACGCAATCGTTGAAAGTAAGGATGCTCTATTAGGTCGAAAATAATTTCATATGGAATGCTAACAAAACCATATACTGGGTCATTAAATATTTTTTTCTTGTTCACCTATAAAGCCATTAAAACCGCGCCAAATTACAGTTATATCATAGGTATTGCAATAGCAGAAGTGTGTAAGTGGCACATCTTAATAGCTATTTTGGCATGCGAACAATAAAACGCTTACATTTTTGTTAATTTTACCGAACAAGTAACATATGCAAGCAACCACTATACTTTGGGCCGACGACGAAATTGAGTTTTTGAAACCCCATATTTTATTTTTAGAAGAAAAAGGATACACTGTTTTTCCAGTAACGAATGGTACTGATGCCTTAGATGCATTTAAAGCACAGCATTTTGATCTGGTTTTTTTGGACGAGAATATGCCTGGACTTACAGGTTTGGAAACCCTATCAGAAATTAAAGCACTTAATTCGGATGTACCAGTAGTACTTATCACCAAAAATGAAGAAGAGTACCTGATGGAGGATGCCATTGGTTCTAAAATTGCCGATTACTTGATTAAGCCCGTAAATCCCAAACAAATATTGCTTACCATCAAAAAATTAGTGGATAACAAACGCTTGGTAAGCGAAAAAACAACGTCGGCATATCAACAAGAGTTTCGTACGTTGGGCATGACACTAAATGACAACCTAAACTCCGATGAATGGACGGAGGTGTATAAAAAGCTGGTGTACTGGGAGTTGGAGTTGGAGCAGCTGGAAGATGCAGGCATGCACGAAATTTTGAGTTTGCAAAAAGCCGAAGCTAATTTGCAGTTTTCTAAGTTTATAGAACGTAACTATACAAAGTGGATAGCTGACCCAGCTAAGTCACCTACGTTATCTCATAATTTATTACAAAAAAAGCTATTCCCATTACTCTCAGAAAATGTTCCTACTTTTTTTATTCTGATAGATAACCTTCGATATGATCAATGGAAAATTATTCACCCCGTTATATCCGAATATTTTAGAAGCGAAACAGAAGAAACATTTTTCAGCATATTGCCAACAGCAACACATTATGCCCGAAATGCGCTTTTTGCGGGATTAATGCCTTCTGAAATGGAAAAACGCCATCCTAAATTGTGGCTAAATGAAGATGACGAGGGTGGTAAAAACATGCACGAAGAGGAGTTTCTACAGGAACACCTAAAGCGGGTAATGCATAAGCCAGTAAAAATGAGTTATCACAAAATCTTGAATCTGGAAAACGGACGGAACTTAGCAGATAATGTGAATAATTTGATGGGCAACCAGCTGAATGCTATTGTGTACAACTTTGTAGATATGCTATCGCATGCGCGTACTGAAATGGAAATGATAAAAGAGTTGGCTTCCACAGAAGCAGCCTACCGTTCTATTACCTTATCGTGGTTCGAGCACTCTCCGTTATTTGAACTGATAAAGAAAATAGCACAGAAAAAAGTGCGTTTAGTAATTACTACCGATCATGGCACCATCCGCGTAAAAAATCCGGTAAAGGTAGTGGGCGATAGAAATACGAATACTAATTTGCGCTACAAACAAGGCCGAAACCTCAACTACGACGCCAAGCAAGTGTTTGAAGTGCGCAACCCGCAAGATGTACAATTGCCAAAGGTAAATGTAAGTACCTCCTATATTTTTGCTAAGGAGGATAGTTACTTTATTTATCCTAATAACTACAACCATTTCGCCAATTTCTTTCGCGATACCTTCCAGCATGGTGGTATTTCTATGGAGGAAATGATTATTCCGTATGTGGTGTATGGTAATAAATAGGTAGGGCTTTTTGTACGAATTGTAGATGATCCAAATAGCTAAAAACCTGAATGATTTGCAAGAGGTTGCTACGTCTTTACTGACTTTTGCTGGCAATAACCGCATTTTTGTTTTTCGTGGGCAAATGGGTGCTGGCAAAACCACGTTTATTAAAGCCCTGTGTAAGCAATTAGGCATTACCGATACGGTAAGCAGCCCTACTTTTTCGTTGGTAAACGAATACAGCACAAAAGCCCTCACAGTATATCATTTCGACTTTTACCGTATAAATAGCGAAGAAGAAGCCTACGACTTTGGGTACGAAGATTATTTTTATGGAGGGCATTACTGTTTCATCGAATGGCCCGAAAAAATACCCCAGTTATTACCCAAAGTATATGTAAACGTGGCGCTTAGCGTAACAGAACAAGAGGAAAGAGTATTCGAGTTTTCACTTTTTTCGTAAAAAGCCAATAGTAATTTTTACCTTTAAGGTGATTATACCCTATAAATGAGCAGTGTTTCTCCATTTTCTGCTGTTGCTAAGCAAGCGCTGCTACAGCCTCAAGAAGCCTTAATGGCTACTCAAAAAAATCATAAGCAGTTAATCATAGGTATTCCTAAAGAGATTTCCTACCAAGAAAATAGGATTGCTGTAACCCCCTTATCGGCGGGTTTGTTGGTAGCCAACGGCCACGAAGTATGGGTGGAGAAAAATGCAGGTAAGGCCTCTAATTTTACAGATAAAGAATACAGCGAGGTTGGTGCAAAAATAGTATACGATGTAAAAGAAGTATACAAGGCGGACATCATTATGAAAGTAGCGCCACCCTCTGAAGAAGAAATAGAGCTGCTGCAAAGTGGACAAACATTGGTATCGGCACTGCATTTGGGCTCACTTTCGGATGATTACATCAAAAAAATAATGGCTAAAAAAATAACAGCCATTTGTTACGAATACTTAAAAGACGAAGGAGGTATACTTACCGTAGTGCGCGCCATGGGAGAAATAGTAGGTACTACCTCTATACTTATAGCCGCAGAGTATTTAAGCAACGTAAGTAAAGGAAAAGGCTTAATGCTGGGTGGTGTTTCGGGCATACCGCCTACCGAAGTAGTAATTTTAGGGGCTGGAACGGTGGCAGAATATGCTGCACGCACAGCATTGGGCTTGGGTGCGCAAGTTCAAGTGTTCGACCACTCGGTGTACAAACTTCGCAGACTACAAAACAGTTTGGGCACGCGTATATTTACCTCGGTAATACACCCACCTGTATTGATAAAAGCCTTACATAAATGCGATGTGGTAGTAGGGGCCATGCGTGCCGAAACAGGGCGCAGTCCTTGCATTGTTACCGAAGAAATGGTAACAGAAATGAAAGCCGATGCCGTAATTATTGATGTAAGCATTGACGAAGGAGGTTGTTTCGAAACCTCACACGTTACCAACCATACCCAGCCTGTGTTTCGCAAACACGATATTATTCATTACTGTGTACCCAATATAGCTTCACGGGTATCACGTACGGCATCGTATGCGCTCACAAATATTTTTACCCCTATTTTACTAGATATTGGCGAAGCTGGCGGTATAAAAAACATGCTTTGGGAAAACACGGGTGTGCGTAATGGCGTGTATGTATACCAAGGGCATCTTACTAATAAGCACTTAGCAGCACGTTTTCTTATCCCTTACAAAGATTTAGATTTGTTGGTAGCGGCACATCTGTAAGCCCTGTTTTGTACATCAATAGCCCCAGCTATCACAAGTGTCTCGCTTGTGTCAACTTTAATTCAATAACATGAAAACATACACACTATTATTCTTAATAACAGCTATACTGTCGTACTCCTGTACAAAGGACCACTGCGATGATGTATCCAAAGAAGAGGTTGAACGCCCTGCTCTGAGCGAAGAATACCTAAAATGGGTAAAGCCTCTGGATACTACGCCGCTGTTTAAACTAACTACCTACGATGCGCAAGGCAACGTTGCCGCTATAGAAACCCTGCAAGGGGAGTACACAGTAAAATACAGCGACAATCAACTTATCCTACCTAATTGTGATCATGCGCAGGGTATTTATAAAAGAGCCGATTTAAAACTTGATTTGAACAGGTTAAATGGAGATGATTATTCTGGATATTATATAACATTAGATAATCGTGTAAGAAAAGAGGGATTTACAGTTTCCTTTCCGGGAGAAGGAGATAAAGCTAAATTCGATGACCAAACACTATTAGACACGGCATTAATTAATGGCAAGATATATCAAAATGTATATAAACTGAAAACATCAGGTTCTACATTTGAAAGTTACTATGCAAAATCTCACGGTTTCATTTATATTAAAACAACTAAGATTATAGAACTTATCCCATGAAAATAAAACCAATTTTTATCACAGTATTGTTTTGTGCCACTTCTTTATTAAGCGTAGCACAAGAATATAGCACAGAGCATTATCACTTTGCTACCAATACCAAGCTTGTTTAGTAGCGGCACATCTGTAAGCCCTGTTTTGTGCATCAATAGCTATTGTGTAGGTTTGTATCCTTTACAATTTAAAAGATGACTCCAAAAGTACGCGTACGCTTTGCTCCCAGCCCAACAGGGGCATTACACATGGGTGGCGTTAGAACGGCCCTATACAATTACTTATTTGCAAAAAAACACGGCGGCGATTTTATACTACGTATAGAAGATACCGACCAAAATCGGTTTGTGTCAGGTGCCGAAGCCTATATCATAGAATCCCTTAAGTGGTGCGGCATAGAGCCTAACGAAGGGATTGGTTTTGGAGATGGGGTGCATGCACCGTACCGTCAAAGCGAGCGCAAAGCCATGTACAAGCAATATGCCATGCAGTTGTTGGATGCTGGATATGCCTACTATGCTTTTGACACAACCGAAGAGCTAGACGCCATGCGCGACCGCTTTAATGCGCCTTATAATTATGTAACGCGTGAGGCGATGAAAAATTCGCTTACACTGCCCGAAGAAGATACCCAAAAACGATTGCTTGCCGGTGAACCCTACGTAATTCGTATAAAAATACCGCGTAAAGAAGAAGTGCGTGTAACCGACCTTATTCGTGGTAATGTATTGTTTCATTCGGCACAGTTGGATGATAAAGTGCTTTTTAAATCGGATGGAATGCCTACCTATCACTTAGCCAATGTGGTAGACGATTATTTAATGAAAATAACACACGTAATACGTGGAGAAGAATGGTTGCCATCGGCACCACTACACGTATTGCTGTATAAATATTTAGGTTGGGAAAGCGTAATGCCACAATTTGCGCATCTTCCCTTGTTGTTAAAACCTGATGGTAATGGAAAACTAAGCAAGCGCGATGGCGATCGATTAGGTTTTCCGGTATTCCCGTTAGAGTGGAAAGATCCTATAACAGGCGAAATAAGTTCTGGTTACCGCGAAAAGGGATATTATCCAGATGGCTTTATCAATATGTTGGCATTACTGGGATGGAATCCAGGCACCAGCCAAGAAATATTCTCCTTACCCGAATTAGTAGAAGCATTCAGTATCGAGCGTATTAGCAAATCGGGTGCAAAGTTTGATGCCGCCAAAACAAAATGGTTCAACCAGCAGTACTTGCGTATGCGCAGCGATGCTGAGTTAGCTACCGAACTTACGGCAGTACTTACCGAAAAAGGAATTACTGCTACTCCTCAATTTACCGAGCGGGTATGCCATTTGGTAAAAGAAAAACTACATTTTGCCAACGAGTTATGGGAAAATAGTCACTTCTTTTTTGAAGCACCCAAAGCTTACGATGAGGAAGTAATAAAAAAACGCTGGAATGAAGAGAGTAAGGCGTTTATGCAAAAAGTAATACCTGTTTTTGAGGCGCTTACTGATTTTACGGCAGCTTCTACAGAGCCGGCATTTAAGGCTACAGCAGAAAGTTTGGGCATTAATCCAGGCTCGCAAATGCAATTATTTAGGGTATTGGTATCTGGTGTAGGTGGCGGTCCTGTGCTGTTCGAAATGGTTGCCTTATTAGGAAAAACAGAAATTACCGAGCGATTGAAAAAAGCAGTACATTCGTTGCTATAATGAGCAGACCTATACGCATATTAGTAGCCAAATGTGGTTTGGATGGGCATGATAGAGGTGCCAAAATAATTGCCAGTAGTCTTCGCGATGCAGGTATGGAAGTAATTTATACGGGCTTAAGGCAAACTCCTGAAATGATTGTGAATACTGCCTTGCAAGAGGATGTAGATGCAATTGGCATTAGCATACTTTCGGGTGCACATATGACCGTTTTTCCGAAAATTATCAACCTGATGAAAGAGAAAGGTCTAACTGATGTGTTGCTTACAGGTGGAGGCATTATTCCCGAAGCAGATATGAATACATTGAAGCAAATGGGTGTAGGTAATTTATTTGCACCAGGCACCAATACCAAAGATATAGCGGCATATATTACTACTTGGGTTAAGGAGAATAAAACATTTTAATACACAAACTATGCGTATACAATTACTTACAGTAGCTTTTTTGTTTTTAGCATCATCTCTTGCAGCGCAAATAAGCGGAAAAGGGTATAAAACGTATAACTGGGGTACAGAAAAAAGTGCTTTGATGCAAGACTTTAAAAATTGCACACCTTCTTTCTTAAATGAGCAAATTCAAAATTGTATTCCAGCAGCAGACTCTCTTTTTTTGGGAGAATTCCAGCAAAAATTTATCAATTACCGCTTCTACCAAAACAAATTTTACGAAGTAAACATTGATATCGAGAGTAAAACTCTGCCTTTTGTTATCACCAAGCTTATTTCAGTATTGGGCAATCCTACGGTTAGTTCTAAAGAAACAAACCCAGCTATTACGAGTGAGGCATTTATACTGTATCAATGGGTAAAAGAAGATACTAAAATATGTATTCTCAAAAAAGAAGAAAAGGTACCTGCATGGATTAATATAGCATCTGTAAGTATAAAGTCGACCATACCCGCTACCAATGAAATTGACATAGAAAAAATGCTTTTTGAACAATAAAATGAATTACGAAAATATACTTACCCGTGCCGAGCACCACATTTACTACCTTACTATAAATCGTGCAAGCAAACTAAATGCACTTAATAAGGCTACCCTTACCGAAATAAGCCATGCTATTACTGCAGCAAATGCAGCTACCGATGTGCGCGTAATTATTATTACTGGTGATGGTGTCAAAGCATTTGTGGCAGGTGCCGATATTTCAGAATTTGCGCACTTTTCTACGTCAGAGGGTAAAGCACTTAGTGCAGATGGTCAAAAAACAGTATTCGACCTAATAGAAAATAGCAATAAACCAGTAATTGCAGCTGTTAATGGGTTTGCATTAGGTGGCGGCTTAGAGCTAGCCATGGCTTGCCACATACGCGTAGCTTGTGATACAGCAAAAATGGGTTTGCCCGAAGTAGGTTTAGGGGTAATACCTGGCTATGGCGGCACGCAGCGATTGGCACAATTGATAGGAAAAGGAAAGGCGTTTGAACTAATTACCACAGCAGATATGCTTTCGGCGGCCGATGCCTTAGCGTTGGGTTTGGTAAACCATGTAACTACGCAAGAAGAGTTACTATCTAAGTGCCAAGAAATTGCAAATAAAATAATTAGCAAATCGCCTGTAGCCATTTCGGCTGCTATGCGTGCTATTAATGCCAACTATACGGATGGGGTAAACGGTTTCGAAACTGAGATTACCGAATTTGGCAATTGCTTTGGCACCCCTGATTTTAAGGAGGGTACCTCTGCTTTTCTTGAAAAAAGAAAACCAGATTTTAACAAGCAGTAAAGAAAATAGTGTGTAGATATTCATCTTTAGAACAGTTCTAAATTTAAGGATATTTAGAGGCATACGCGTTAATTAGATAGATTTGTTCCGTTTATAAATAGATAGCATTCATGAGTAATTCATCCAACGCATTTAATACATCAATAGGCAAAAAAGTAATAATGGGTATTACCGGATTGTTTCTTATCACCTTTCTTATCGTTCATGCGGGCATAAATGCCCTAATATATTCCAATGATGGCGGCTTATTGTTCAATATTGGTGCACATTTTATGGCTACCAATTTTGCTATACGTGCTATGGAAGTGGTATTAATGCTCGGCTTATTGGCACATATTGCACAAGGTTTTCGGTTATGGTTTGCTAATAACCAAGCACGTCCTGTAAAGTACGAGGTTACAGATGGCAAAGCGAATAGCAAATGGTACTCTCGTTCTATGGGTTTATTAGGCACCTTGTTACTTATATTTTTAATTGTACACTTTGGTCATTTTTGGGTACAGTCACGTTTTGTGGGTTTGCCTACGGTAGATGCTAATGGTCACGAAGATTTATACGCATTGATGTTGGTGGCATTTAAATCAACGATTAATGTAGTGCTTTATACCTTAGCAATGGGGTCACTGGCGTACCATCTTATGCATGGTTTTCAATCGGCATTTCAAACATTAGGCATCAATCACAGCAAGTATACGCCGCTAATTAAGGCTGTAGGTTTCTGGTTTTCGGTAGGTATTGCTACGTTATTTGCCAGTATGCCATTGGCTATTTATTTTGATTTTATTAAGTAATATGGGTAGGTTCTACATTTTGTGTCATGCTGAGGAACGAAGCATCTAAAGATCCTTCGCGCTGCTCAGGATAACAACAA
This sequence comes from uncultured bacterium, assembly GCA_947085255.1. Classification (GTDB taxonomy): domain Bacteria; phylum Bacteroidota; class Bacteroidia; order Sphingobacteriales; family Sphingobacteriaceae; genus CAMTVQ01. The sequence goes on from CAMTVQ010000009.1 coordinate 187,193, forward strand.
ACTATGTTTCTACAAAAGAATAAAAAATTATGACGAAACTCGATTCAAAAATCCCTGAAGGAAACTTAGCCGAAAAATGGAAGAAATATCAATCATCTGTTTCTTTGGTAAACCCTGCTAACAAACGTAACCTCGAAATTATAGTAGTAGGTTCGGGTTTGGCAGGTTCTGCTGCAGCGGCATCGTTGGCAGAAATGGGCTATAAAGTAAAAGTATTTTGTTTTCAAGATTCTGCTCGCCGTGCACACTCTATTGCTGCTCAAGGGGGTATCAACGCTGCTAAAAACTATCAAAATGATGGCGATTCGGTACACCGCTTATTTTACGATACCATTAAAGGAGGCGATTACCGTGCACGCGAAGCAAACGTACACCGTTTAGCCGAAGTTTCGGGAAGCATTATCGACCAGTGTGTGGCACAGGGTGTGCCCTTTGCACGCGAATACGGCGGTATGCTTAGCAACCGTTCTTTTGGTGGTACACAAGTACAGCGCACGTTTTATGCTGCTGGACAAACGGGGCAACAGTTATTGCTAGGCGCTTACAGCGGCTTGCAACGTCAAGTAGGTATGGGTGCGGTACAAATGCATGCTCGCCACGAGATGTTGGAAGTAGTAACCATTGATGGCAAAGCACGTGGTATTATTGCCCGCGATTTGGTTTCGGGTAAATTAGAGCGCCATTTCGGTCATGCGGTATTATTGTGTACTGGTGGTTACGGAAACGTATTTTACCTAAGTACCAATGCGATGGGTAGCAACGTAACAGCAGCATGGAAAGCCCACAAAAGTGGTGCTTTTTTCGGTAACCCGTGCTATACCCAAATTCACCCTACTTGTATCCCAGTTTCAGGCGATCATCAATCTAAATTAACCCTTATGTCGGAGTCGTTGCGTAACGACGGCCGTATTTGGGTTCCTAAGAAAAAAGACGATAATCGTAAACCACAAGATATTCCAGAAGAAGAACGCGATTATTATTTAGAGCGTCGTTACCCTGCCTTTGGTAATCTAGTACCTCGTGATGTAGCTAGTCGTGCTGCTAAAGAGCGTTGCGATGCTGGTTACGGTGTGGGAACTTCTAAAATGGCTGTTTACTTAGACTTTACCTTTAACATGGAGCGCTACGGTAAAGTAGAAGCTACCAAAAAAGGACTGAATAACCCAGATAAAGCCACTATTATGGCTTTGGGTAAAGATGTGGTAAAAGAAAAATACGGCAACTTGTTTGATATGTACAAGCAAATTACCGGCGAAGATCCATACCAAACACCAATGCGTATTTATCCTGCTGTGCATTATACCATGGGCGGTTTATGGGTAGATTACAACCTAATGACTACCGTACCGGGCTTGTATGCTTTGGGCGAGGCCAATTTCTCTGACCACGGTGCCAACCGTTTAGGTGCTTCGGCATTAATGCAAGGATTAGCAGATGGTTATTTTGTGATTCCGTATACAATTGGCGCTTACTTATCAAATGAGATTAGCACCAAAGCCATTTCTACCGACCACGAAGCATTTGTAACGGCAGAGAACAAAGTAAAAGCAGATATCAATCGTTTTCTGAACATAAAAGGAACCAAATCAGTGGATTATTTCCACAAGCGTTTGGGCAAAATTATGTGGGATAAATGCGGTATGGCGCGTAACGAAAAGGGCTTGAAAGAAGCCATTTCTGAAATTCAAGCATTACGTAAAGAGTTTTGGTCAGATGTACGTATTCCGGGCGAAGCCAACGAGTTTAACCTTGAATTAGAAAAAGCTGGTCGTGTTGCAGATTTTATTGAATTAGGCGAATTGATGTGTATAGATGCCTTGAACCGTAACGAAAGTTGTGGTGGTCACTTCCGCGAAGAATTTCAAACAGAAGAAGGTGAAGCCGAACGCGATGATGAAAAATTTGCATACGTAGCTGCTTGGGAATATAAAGGCGAAAGCAAGTTTGAATTGCATAAGGAAGAATTGAAATACGAAAACATTAAAATAGCAGCGAGAAGTTATAAATAGTAGTTGTCATTCTGAGTGAAGCGAAGAATCTCTAATTGATTAAAGATGCTTCCTGCGTCAGCATGACATAATGAGGCAAACGCTTCTGTAATACGAATAAAAGAGATACATACGGATAGTTGATTCACTAATCACTATCCACTAATTACTAATCACTAAGGTATGAGCCACGGAAATATGAATTTGACGCTGAAAATTTGGAGACAAAAAAACAGCAACGAACGCGGAAAATTTGAAACGTACAAAGTAGCAGGTATATCGCCAGATATGTCGTTCTTAGAAATGTTCGATGTACTAAACGAGCAACTAATTACTGAAGGTAAGGATGAGCCTATTGCTTTTGATCATGATTGCCGTGAAGGTATTTGTGGCATGTGCAGTATGTATATCAATGGTCGTCCGCATGGACCGAACAACGGGGTAACTACCTGCCAGTTGCACATGCGCTCGTTTAAAGATGGCGATACCATTGTAGTAGAGCCTTGGCGCGCTGCAGCCTTCCCTGTTATAAAAGATTTAGCGGTAGATCGTTCATCGTTTGATCGTATTATGGCTGCTGGAGGATTTATTTCGGTAAATACGGGTAATGCACAAGATGCCAACTCTTTACCAATTGGTAAAGAAGATGCAGATGAGGCATTTGCCGCTGCTGCTTGTATTGGTTGTGGCGCTTGCGTGGCTGCTTGCAAAAATGCTTCGGCTATGTTGTTTGTATCAGCTAAAGTTTCTCAATTAGCATTATTACCACAAGGTCAGCCAGAACGCATGCGTAGAGTACAATCTATGGTGGCGCAAATGGACAAAGAAGGTTTTGGTAACTGTACCAATACTGGAGCTTGCGAAGCAGAATGCCCGAAAGAAATTTCGTTAACAAATATTGCTCGTATGAACCGCGATTATTTATCAGCGAGTTTAGTAGGCAGAGAGTAATTCCTGTAAATAGAATTGTTATATAAAAGGGGTCTGAAACGTACGTTTCAGACCCCTTTTACTTTTACTTAAAATTGCCTTTTAGCGAGGTCCTATTACCCGTGATTTGATGTAGAATGATTTCTCATCTATTCTAAAATCCTCCACGCGCATGTTCGATAAGCGCATGGTTTTTACCTGTAAATCAGGAGTTACCCAGCCATATTTACCTTTACTGGTAGTTACGCGCATGGGCATATCAAAAAAAGTAACCTCTGTAATCCAGCGGTATTTTACAATCAAATCGGTTTTTTCGGGCGTTAATTCTACCTCCAAAATTGGTAAATCCTTAAGGCGTAGATACTGTTTAAATATTTTACTTAAATCTACCCCCGATTTTTCGCTCATGTATTTCTCTACAGCTGCCGAGGTGGTAATGCTATGCCTAAACTCCGTAGCTACTCCTTTAATTACAGCAAACCAGATAGAGTCATTGTTGATTACGTGGCGAATAGTGTTGAGCAGCAAAGCTCCTTTGGGGTACATATCACCCGAACCCTCTTGATTTACATTGTACATGCCAATAATGGGTTCAGTATTATCTACATTCTTCTTTAATCCATTTAAGTATTTTTGAGAAGACTCTTTGCCATACTCGCACTCTAAGTACAATGCTTCGGCATATTGACCAAAACCTTCGTGTATCCACATATCAGCAATATCAGCAGTGGTTACGCTATTGCCCCACCATTCGTGTGCTGTTTCGTGTATGATAATGTAATCGAACTTTAATCCTTCTCCCGTACCCGAAAGATCGGTGCCCAAATACCCGTTTTTAAACCCATTTCCATAAGCTACGGCGCTCTGGTGCTCCATACCTAAATAAGGGGTTTCTACTAATTTAAATCCATCTCGGTAAAAAGGGTAGGGTCCAAAATACTTTTCGAAACAAGCAAGCATGGGTTTTACCTGTTCAAACTGTACACCAGCCTTTTCGGCATTATAAGGCATGATGTAATAGTCGAGCGTGAGCGAATCATTCGTGGTGTTTACAAAAGTATCTCTACCTAAGGTGTATTTACCCACATTTAGGGTTACGCTGTAAGTGTTTATAGGGTAACTGATAAACCATTCTTGGCGAATAGTACTATCACGAAGTACAGTAGTTTTTCGTAAACGACCATTGGATACATTGTATAGCCCACGAGGTACAGTTACTTTTAGCAGCATGCTGTCTGGCTCATCACTTTGATGGTCCTTACACGGCCACCAAAGGCTTGCACCTGTTCCTTGGCAGGCTACGGTTACCCAAGTATTATCTTCTTTGTCTTTTGTCCATACAAAACCACCGTCCCAAGGTGCACGTTTGGCAATTATTGGCGATCCGTAATAAAAAACAGCAATTTCTGCAGTATCTCCTTTTTTGAGCACTTCGGGCATTTCTACAAAAACAGCATTACCGTCACGTCTGAAACGTATATTTTGGAATTTGTAGACTATTTTTTCGATGAGCATATTTTCGAAAAGGTCTATTTGCATCATCTTAAAGTTTTCGGTTACCTTAAAACGAATCATGTTATTGCCAATAACACGCTTTTTAGCCATATCTAAGCGTACGTCTAATTGGTAATAAGTTACGTCGTAGCAGGCACGGGCAGGACTAAGCATTCCACGTAGGGTATCGTTGCGTGTCAACTTTTTTTTGCCATCCATAAGCTGTGCAGTGGATATAAATGGTAATGTGCAAAAAAGGATAAGCCCAATAATTTTCTTCATATGTAATCTTTAGTCAAGCCAAAATACACAAAATGATATGTATTGTACCTGTGTACTGAATGTTTTACGCTATGCTATAGCATCATTTATCATGCCTTCTACTTTTTTTATGGCATCTTCTGGCAGCATACCAGTGGCGTCAAAAGAAGGTAATACATGCCAATGTAATCGGTGACCAATACCCATTGGAAACTGTCCGTACTTATGTAAATTACCCGTCCCTTTAATAGCAATAGGCACTATTAATGCGTTGGGCATATATTTAAGTAAGGTGGTAAGTCCGCCTACAGCAAAAGGCTTTAGTTTACCATCGCGAGAGCGAGTACCTTCTGGAAAAATACAAGCCGACCATTTATTTTTCTCCAGCTTTTTACCAAAATTAATAAGTGCAGATATGGCTTGTTTGTTGTCCTTACGATTTATAAGCACCGACCCTCCATGTTTTAAGTTGTATGAAATGCTAGGAATACCTTTGCCCAATTCTATTTTGGATACAAACTTTACATGGTATTTGCGCATAAACCAAATAATGCCAATAATATCGTACATGCTTTGATGATTGGCTACTAATATAAGCGAGCGGTTTTCTGGCAAATTTTCACTGTATGTTGCATGCGCAGAGCAGCCTATAAGCTTTAGGTTTTGCAATAAAAACCAGTTGAGTAAATCCACCACCTTTTTGTGGGCATTGTATCCACCAAATCGCAGTGCTAGTACTTGTAGCACATGAAAAATGAGCAAATAAATGCAGAAGAATATAATAAAAATGGGACTAATAATGTAGCTAAGTATACGTTGCATTAGTGTTTTGTAGTAAAAATTAGTTGAGCTTTAAGTAGTGCTACAACGGTTATCGAATCGGTTATTTCTCCACTTAGCACCATTTGATAGGCGTCGCTAAGATGTATTTTTTTTAAAGCTAAATCTTCGGTTTCTTCAGGTTCGGCTTCATGTTGAGTAAGTCCTTGGGCTAGGTAAATAATTGCCAGTTCATCCGATACAGAGTTGCTAAGATGTAATCGCTGTATCTCAGTCCATTTTTCGGCTTTTAGGCCTGTTTCTTCCAGTAATTCGCGTTGTGCAGAAATCAAAGGATCAGTGTCTAACTTGCCTCCACCTTCGGGTATTTCCCAACTGTATTGTTTTAGCGGGTACCGGTTTTGACCAACAAGCCAAGTATAACCAGCTTCATCTACTGGAATAATACCTATGGCTAAATTTTTAAACTGCACAACACCATAAATGCCTTCACCTCCACCTGGATTTATTACTGCATGTTCGGTTACCCTTATCCAAGGGTTGTCGTATTTCTCTGCAGAAGCAAGTGTTTGCCAATTATTGCCAGTATTGGGCATGTTATTTTTGTGTTAATCTTTTGGAAATACAAAAGTAATAATCTTACTTTAGCGACACCTAAACATTTTAAATTATGAAAAATTATTTAACGCACAAAGCATCTTTAATCTAAGCGAAGCGTTAATTACTCATTTACACAAATAATACATTCCTCCACTATTCCACCTTTAGTATGAGAATAATATGCATTTTACTTGCTTCATTGCTAAGTATTCAAGCAGCCACTGCACAAAAGCGCTACACCATTAGCGGCTATGTGTACGAAAAAGGCAGTAAAGAAACACTTATAGGAGCAACGCTCTTTTTCCCCGACCTAAAAATAGGTACAGCTACCAATAGCTATGGATTTTACTCGGTAACCTTACCCGCAAATAGCACTCAGATAATGAGTATTTCGTTTATAGGCTATACCCCCGAAATAGAAACGGTAAATTTTGATAGCGACCAAAAGCTTAATTTCTTTTTAGAGCCAGCCAAGCAATTAAAAGAAGTTGTGATTGATGGAAATAAAGTAAACATAGCGCAAGAAATCAGGATGAGTACTATCAGTATTCCGGTAGAACAGCTAAAAACCATTCCATCACTTGGTGGAGAAAAAGACATTATCAAGGCATTACAATTATTGCCAGGTGTACAAAAAGGAAGCGAAGGTAGTTCAGGATTGTATGTACGTGGTGGTGGTCCAGATCAGAACCTTATTATTTTAGATGATGCACCCGTTTATAATGCCAATCATTTATTTGGATTCTTTTCGGCATTTAATGGAGATGCAATTAAAAATGTACAGTTGATAAAGGGAGGATTTCCAGCGCGTTATGGTGGACGACTTTCATCAGTGGTAGATTTAACCATGAAAGATGGCAATCAAGAAAAAATAACGGGAGAGGCCGGAATTGGACTTATTTCTTCACGTTTAGTGTTAGAAGGACCCATTAAAAAGAATAAGTCGTCATTTTTGATCTCGGGCAGACGTACATACTTAGACGCACTTATTTTTCCGATTGTAAAAGCAATTGAGCCAGGATTAAGCACGGGCTATTATTTTTACGACTTAAATGCCAAAGTTAATACCCGACTGAACGAAAAAAACAGACTTTATATCAGCAGTTATTTTGGGCGTGATAAATTTTACCTGCGGTTTAAACAAGGAAGTGCATTAGAAAAAGCAGGACTTACTTGGGGTAACTTTACGGGTACGGCACGATTAAATCATCAGTTTAGTAATCGCTTATTCGGTAATTTTTCAGTCATAGTTTCCGATTACTTGTTCAAGATTTACCAAACAAATAAAGTGGGCAAAGATGAGTTTAGTTTGAGCTACAGCTCTGGTATTAGGGATTATACAGCCAAATTTGACGTGGATTATCGTCCAGTAATTAGGCATACTATTCGTTCGGGCGTATTGCTTACCCATCATACTTTTACACCCAGTGCCACAGTAGTTAAAAACAGCTACGCGCCCGAAGAAAATCTGAAAAAGAAGAACCAACTAAATTCTATTGAAACTGGAGTGTATGTGGAGGATGAGTGGAAAACTACCAGTCGCTTAAGTTTTATTGGCGGAGTGCGGTTTACCACCTTTACGCCAAAGAATGCTACCTATATGGGTATTGAGCCGCGTTTGAGTTCGCGTTATTTGCTTACCGAAAACTTATCGGCAAAGGCATCTTACGCACTCATGAACCAATATTTGCATTTGCTGAGCAATTCTACACCAGGTTTACCAACCGACTTATGGGTGCCTGCAACAGATAGGGTGCGTCCGCAACGTTCGGAACAAGTGGCAGTTGGGTTGGCACGAGAGTTTCCAAAAACAGGCTTTGAAGTAACATTAGAGAGCTATTACAAAAAATCAAGTAATATTATTACCTATAAAGAAGGCGCGAGTTTCTTTTTAGATGATCCTTTTGCAGCTTCGGCAGAAGGAGATGAGGTGCGTTACGAGGACAATGTAACCAGTGGTAAAGGCGAATCATATGGAATAGAGTTGTTTGTAAAATATGATAAAGGCAAATTTAATGGGTGGGTAGGATACACACTTTCGAAAACTACGGTACAGTTTAATGAGGTAAACCAAGGAAAAGCCTACTTCCCGAAATACGACCGCCGGCACGATATAAGTGTAGTAGGCTCCTACAAATTTAATGAGCGTACTCGCCTATCAGCTACTTGGGTATATGGTACAGGCAATGCACTTACTTTAGAGGAGGGGACGTTTAAAGCACAACCCCTAACAGGTACCCCTAATACACCTTTCAATAGTTTTTATTCAAATGATGCTATTCAATATGGACAAAAAAATGACTTTAGAGCAGCCGCATATCACCGGTTGGATATAAGCATTCAACGTACCAAACAGAAAAAGCGCGGAATACGCACATGGGAGTATGGACTATACAATGCGTATGCCCGTGCAAACCCATTTTTCTACATAGTGGCACCTGAAAATTTATTTGGGAATACCTCAAATACAACAGAGGCAAAAAATGCGCTATTTAAAATTGCATTATTCCCTTTAATACCATCTATATCCTACTCGTATAAATTTTAATAGAAATGAAACATACTCATATAGTGCTGGGCATTACCTTAGCTTGTTTATTAACCTCTTGCAGCGATTTTTTTGCGAGCGAGGTAGATCTTGATAAGTTGCCTAATATAGAAAGCAAATTTGTGGTGCAAGCTTTTTGTGCTCCTGATTCTACATTTTTTGTGGCAGTTGGTAAAAGCAAGGTGATAGGTCAAAAGGGAGATTATGCTATAGATGGAGCAACGGTAACTGTAACAGTCGACAATTCAGATTATCTATTGTCGCAAACATTTGATAAAAAATTGATAGTACCGAAAGGATACGGTAGTCAAAATGATTCTTATGGTAATGAAGCTCTTACAAACTTTGGATTTTATCATTCACCAACTAATAAATTCGAGGCAGGCAAAACCTATACTATAACGGTAAGTAAAAATGGCAAAGTGGTATCAGGCTCACTAACAATACCTGCAGCACCACAAAATTTTACAGTAAAACTAGATTCTAGCTATTACAATCCACAATTAAAAAGAGAAGACACTGATTATACCTATTTTATAGATATTGGTTGGGTAGTAGAGGATGAAAAGGATGCTTTTTTGGTAGATGTTTTTAGTAATTATGAGTATGCATATAATACAGGTAATTCGTACTATTATTACGATAGTATTTCGATGCAGTATATATATATGCCTGAATATGACACAATTAAGTATGACTATAATGCATTATTTTATAATCCACAACAAAACTATTTTAATCCAGATGTGATAACACGTTTAGTTAATCCCAATTTACCGAAAGGGAGCTTCTTTACTAAACGTCTCTACTTTCAACGATTAATTAGTGGAACAGCAAGTCCTAATCTTAAGTTTAGAATAATGCGCAGTTCGAGCGATTTTTATAAGTATAATGAATCGTTATACAATAATCAATTTAGCGGAGGCGATCCCTTCTCCGAACCTATTCCCGTTCATTCAAATATTACAGGGGGCTTGGGTTGTGTAGCGGGGTATTATCCATCTGTAGTAACTCTAAAATAGTTTTTTAGCTTTGTAGCAATGCAAAGTTACGAACAGCGCAAACGCTGGAAAGTATGGTTACTCATAGCTGCTCTGCTAATAGGGGCGGCATCGCTATTGTACACCAATTTTTTGGTACGTAAGCTGGCTGCAGAAGAAAAGCGGAAAGTAGAGCTATGGGCAAGTGCCACCCAAAGTTTGTTAAAAACAGAGGATAGCGATTTCCTTAATTTTCTTTTTACGGAGGTAATTAACAAAACCAATTTTGCCCTCATTCTTACCGATTCCAATGATGTAATCAAGTCATACAAAGGCTTAGAGGACAAAAAAACACTTTTTCCAAATATAGATTCGGGTAAGGAATACGATTCTCTCTATTTCCAGAATGAATTGGCTACAATGCGCGACCAGCACGAGCCTCTGGTATATCGTAATGATTTAGGAGGTATCGAGCGTATTTACTACAAAGATTCTTGGATACTTACCCAACTAAAGTATTACCCCTATATACAACTCCTCATAATTGCCGTTTTCTTTGTGGCTGCGTATTTGGCCTTTAGTGCCTCTACCAAATCAGAGCAAAACAGAGTTTGGGTGGGTATGGCAAAAGAAACTGCGCATCAGTTGGGTACACCCATCTCCTCATTATTAGCATGGATAGAACATCTGCGCGACAAACTACCCGAAAAGGATATTCATCTCATTAATGAGATGGAGAATGACGTAAAACGGCTCGAAATCATTACCGAGCGTTTTTCTAAAATTGGTTCTACTCCAGTACTAAAAATCGAGAATGTAAAAGCCGTAGTTGAGGAATCGATTAACTATATGAGTAAACGAGCCACCAATAAAATTCAATTCGAAGTAAAAGGAGATGCGGCCTATGCAGCAGTAAATATTCCGTTGTTTGATTGGGTGATAGAGAATCTGTGCAAAAATGCCATCAATGCTATTACCAATACAGGAAAAATTACCGCAACAGTTAGTGTTACCAGTCGCAACGTGTACATAGATATTACAGATACTGGAAAGGGTATTCCACAAGCACAGTTCGAAACCGTATTTAAACCAGGATTTACCACACGTAAACGCGGCTGGGGCTTGGGTTTGTCTTTAGTGAAACGGATTGTAGAAAACTATCATGATGGAAAAATAGTGGTAAAAAGTTCTGAGCTGGGTAAGGGCACCACATTTAGGATAGCACTAAAAAAACAACTAAAAAATGATGAAGAAGCCGTTTAAAGGAGAATATAATCCCCATTACGATCAGTATATAGCATTAGTGCCTCATGAAGATATATTAGAGGCACTACGAGCCGAACTTATAAGTACAGCCGCATTTTTTAGAGCGGTGCCACAAGCAAAAGAGAATTTTGCATATGCTACAAATAAGTGGACGATTAAACAGGTGTTGCAACACATTGTAGATACCGAGCGTATATTTATGTATCGTGCACTTTGTTTTGCTCGTGGAGAAGAGCAAGAACTTCCTGGATACGACGAAAACAAGTATGCAGCTGCTTTGCTACTGGATAATGTATCGTTGGGTAATATAGTAGAAGAGTATGAGTCAGTTAGAAAATCAACAATTCTTTTCTTGGAACACTTAGACGATTCATTATATAGTGCCACAGGTATAGCAAATAAAAGCCAGGTAACGGTGCAAGCCTTAGCTGCAATTACAGCAGGTCACGAGCTACATCACATACAAGTAATTCAAGAAAGGTATTTTTAACATATTCCCTAGTTTCGGCAATATTTTTGTTGTATTAAGGGGATAAAAAAGGTATTTCCGCAATATTTGACCGATTGATACCCAAAAAATTAAATTTTGTTTTATGTTTGTAAATACCAGATTTAATCGCTTAAATTTGCGCGGAATAAAAAAATTCCAAAACTGATATTCACTATCAAACGTTTGATATTATGATAAAAAAGATAGGTATTTCAATCCTTTCCCTTGTTATTTTTTCTGTATTACTTTCTCAGGTATATGCTCAAACGCCAGTTTGCGAAATGGCAAGCAGTGAAACAAATACAGTTCCTGTAAATCCACTATTAGGTACAATCGATAATGCAGCGCAAGCTGTAGATGGTAATACTACTACAGCATCATCGCTAAAAGTTACTGTAAATATTGCAGGAAGTGGTACTGTAACACAAACACTTATATTTCCAACACTTAGTGCTGCTAATGATTCGGCAACCTTATTAATGGGTTATGGTGGTAGTGCCGTACAAAACCTAGCTGGCGTAGCCAACTTGGTTACGATAGAAACCTTTAATAATGGCGTATCTAACGCAGACGCTCAAAATTTAAGTGGAGGGTTAATTAAAGCAGGGACAACAAGTAATACGTTTACATACGGTTTTCGTACTGCATTGCAGTATGATGCAATAAAGCTAAGTGTTACACCAGGCACTGGCGCGCCTTTGGGAGCCTCTTTTCAATTAGATATTTATTATGGCTGCAAAGGTCCGTATCCAGTTGTAGTAGTAGGAGATGATTTATGCTCCAATGCATCGTCAGTAAATACAAGCACATCGGCAACATGTGTAGGTTGCGGTATAGCTAATCCAAACTTTGCTATTGATAATAGTACCAATACATCTGCCGATATTACTGTGCCTGTTGGATTAGCAAACGCTACGGCTACGTTAGATGTAGGTGGATTTCCAACTACAGGTAATGCTGGTGATTCTGTAGAGGTAATATTAGGCATTGATGCGGCATTGCTTAATGCTGGAACAAATGCAGTAACAGTTGAAACATTTAATATGGGGCAACCCAATAATGATGCTGTAGCACTTAATAGTCAGGTAGTGCAAGCTGTAGGTAATAATAAAAGTTTATACACATTTCGTCCTTCAAAAATATTCGATCAAGTACGTGTTACTGCAGCATCTCAAGCAGTTGCAGTTGGATTAGCATCCGACGTAAAAGTGTACGGAGTATGTAAAAAAGATTTTAGAGCATCACCTTTTACAGGTGGCGATATATGTATAGGTGGTGATAGCACAGCAGATGAATCTACAGGACTTTCTTCAGTAGAGAACCCAACCAATGTAATAGATGCCGATGCAACTAATTTTTCGGTATTAAATGTGCCTATTGGTGCCCTAGCTCTTGTTGGTATGGCACAGCAGTATGTACGGTTTTTTAATGCAGGGTGTCCTGGTGATACTATAAAGTTTGTTATTCAAGATGACAACGGTGCTATTGCTAGCGCAAGTGCAACAGGTGTAATTCGTTATCAAACTTTCTTAGGTACTACCCTTGTTGAAAGTTTTAGTAGATCAACGAACATTGTTACAGGTGCTCAAGCGGCACAAAAAGTAAGCATACAATTTGCAACTACAGCTCCTTATGATGGGTTTAAATTAATTTTAGAGCCAGGTAGTACAGCTGCTGCAAATTACCGCTTGCGGTTTTATAGTGTGTGTGCAAAGCCTAAAACGCCTCCAACATTAGATAGCGCAGCTTCTGATTTGAACGTATGTTTTGGTGGTACTGCTACCTTAGTAGTAAATTCTCCAAATGGAACTACAGTAGAGTGGTACAGTGATGCACAAACAACAAACCTAATTTTTACAGGAAGCCCGTTTGTTACACCTGCACTTACACAAAATACAACCTATTATGCTAAAACAGTATTGTCAGGTTCTGGTGGCTGTTCAAGCAATTTTGTAGTGGCATATACAGTAGTAGTGCAACGTCAATTACCAGCACCAACTTTTGTTATATCACAAGTAGCTATTTGCGAAAATACATCAGTTACCTTGAATGCTAATTTGCCAGTACTTTCTCCACCACTAACAAATGCAACTATAAAGTGGTACGATGCACCACAAGGTGGTAATTTACTTACTACATCCAACACATACAATACACCAGTGCTAAATCAAACTACAACGTATTATGTAGAAACAGATTCGGCTGGATGTATCAGCACACGTTTAAATCCTCCTATTGTGCAACGTACACCTATTACCGTAATACCTCAGAGCAAGGTTAATGGTCCTGTAGTAAGCTGCGCTCAAACTGGAGATATTAACGAAGTAGCTTTTGAGTGGACTGTGGTAGGAAATGCTACGAGTTATAATGTGCTGAGAGATGGTACTACCTTAAATGTTGGTCTTGCTACGAGATATGAAACTACAATTGATCCATCTAATCCATTTGCTACTATTTCAGTTGTTGCTGCAACTTCTGATGTGTGTATGTTTAGTAAGGAAGCCGCTCCAGTAACATGTAGCTATGTAGAGTGCGCACCAATAGATGTTGACTTTGTAGCACTTAATCCTAAGCAATGTTTACCAGCTAAGGTTCAGTTTTTTGATAATACAAGACTAGTAAACAGTTGGTTATGGGAATTTGGAGATGGACAAACATCTACATTGCAAAACCCAGAGCATGAATACACAGAACCAGGTATATTCTCGGTAACATTGAAAGTAGGTAACGCTGCTGATTGCTTTGAAACAGAAACACGCGATAACTTTGTAGAAATTTGCGCGGAACCAAATATATTCTTCCCAGGTGGTTTTACACCTAATGGCGATGGCTTGAACGATGAGTTTATTGTAAAAGGCGGGGGTGTAGAAATATTCAAATTAGAAATCTACAACCAATTAGGACAACGAGTATTTAATACAGGTTCTATAGAAAAAGGATGGGACGGAAAGTTTGAAGGAGATAACCAACCTGAAGGAGTATTTGTATACAGAGCCTTTGTAAAACTATTAGAGGAACCCTTAGAAAAAGAATTCAAAGGAAATATTACATTAGTACGATAACCAAGAAGCACAACCCTTAATATGATGAAGAAAATATTTGCAAGGTATGTCTTAGGCGTTTTAGTGTTAGCGCTATTTGCTACCGAAACAACCCAAGCTCAAGATTTCCATTTTTCTCAATACTATGCAGCACCGCTTACATTAAATCCAGCCCTTACAGGTCAGTTTAATGGACAGTACCGCGGTTTTTTAAACTACAGATCTCAGTATTCAAGTATTACTGCTGATCCATATCAAACAGCACACGCATCATTTGATTTGCCAGTTGGCGAGCGTGTGGGATTAGGTTTAGATATATTAGATCAAACAGCTGGTTCAGCAGGATACAACGATTTGCAAGCAATGGCATCAGTATCGTATGATTTGCCAATAGGTGTAGACAAATACAATCACATTGTTTTTGGTGCGCAGTTAGGTGTGATTAATAAAAGCTTTAATCCAAACAGCATAAAATTTGGCGACCAGTATAATGCAGGTTTGGGACTTACGCCAACCGCAGAAAACTTTGATCGTACTTCTCGCTTTATACCAGATGCTAATGCAGGATTAATGTTCTACGATGGTAACCCATTCAAGTATGTTAACTATTTTGTAGGTGTAACTGCTTTTCACTTACCAGCATTAGACCAATCGTTTTCAGGAACTTCTGCTTTTTCTACATCTGGGGTAAGTCCTCGTTACCGCCGCTTTTTAGCGCATGGTGGAGCACGCATTAAACCAACACGATTATTAGAAGTAAGTATCCAAGCTATGGGATCTTATCAGAATAGTGCTTACGAGATAATTCCAGGAGCAGCAATTCAGTATCACGTTACCGAAGCTGATATATATTTATTGGCAGGTGCTTCTTATCGTATTGATGATGCTATTGTACCTTATGTTGGTGTACAGTTTAAAGAGTATGCGCTTGGTTTAAGTTATGATGTAACCGTATCGGACTTAGATGCTGTCAATCAATCAAAGGGAGGTTTTGAAATCTCTTTATCATATATAAGAAAACCAAAAGTAGCTAGACCTAAATTTATTTGCCCCAGAATTTAATTGTTATGAACAAATTACGTAAAGTCCTTTTATCACTTGTCATTTTATTTTCGACTTCGTTAGTAATAGGTCAGAGCAAGTACGATTATTTGCGTTTAGCAGATAATGAGTATAATGCTAAGAATTACTATACAGCTACACAATATTATTTGCGTGTGTTCGATCAGTATTCTGATTCTAGCACAACTGCTTTTCCATATTCACGCTACAATACATTAAATACGACTAAATACATCGATCAGTATTTTGAGGTAATGTATAAATTGGCAGAATCGTATCGTTTATTTAATGATTATACGAATGCCGAGGTGTGGTACGCAAAAGTTAATTTGTTGGCTGCACAACAATTTCCGCTAACAAAATTGTGGTACGGTGTTTCTTTACGTGCTAATGGCAAGTATGAAGATGCATTGGCACAGCTTACTGCATTTCGTTCTGTTTACAATCAGAAGGATGATATTTCTCGTCGTGTAGATTTAGAGATTGCAAAATGTAAGTATGCGGTTACTGCGATTAAAAATCCAGTAGATGCTTCGGTAAATAGATTGGATTCATTAAGTATCAACAGACGCTCATCAAATTTTGGAGCAGCTATATATAAAAACGATTCTTCACTTGTTTTCACGTCGTCACGCCGCATTTTGGCTGGATCAGCAGCATCACAAAACCTAGGTCGTTTAGTTAATACTGATTTGGGAACATCTGATAGCACTATTGCAACACCTAATGAAGCTGTACCGGAATTAGTAGTAGAAACACCTGCAGAGGTAGTAGTAGAGGAAGATTCTATCAATTCGGTTTCATTGCCAATAGAAGATCCAAAAGCTAAGGATAAGGGAAAGAAAAAAGACAAAGCATCAAAGCCAGCAAAAGAATCTAAAAAGAAAGATAAAGCTAAGGATGATCTTAAGCCAGTAAAAGGAAAAGATATAGCCGACAGAGGAGCTGTTGCAGGTGCTGGAAAAGCAGCAAAAGCAGCAAAAGCAGAGAAAACAGAAAAACCTAAGAAGGAAAGAAAGTCTAAAAAGAAAGATGCAAAAGCAGAAGAAGTTATTCCTGTTTTAACAGCAGATTCAACTGTTGCGCCAATTGATACAGTAACAGTGCCTCAATCAGCTGATAAAGGTTTTGTAACAACAGAATCAGAAGTAGTAAAAGTGGATGAGACAAAGAAGGTTTCGGAAGTTTTGGCTCCACCAGTTCCTGTTGAGGCATTAGGTGCTAAAAAGAAGCGTGGTTTCTTATCTTTTGGAAATGATAAAAATAAATCTGCAAAGGACAGTGCCGAAGCAGCAAAGAAAACGGTTAATCCTAAGAAACGTAAAAAACCATACAATCCACCAGTGTATGAGGATGAGGAGTTTTACAATACCTTATTTGTAACAGAGAGAGAAGATACCTCTAAAGACTGGAAAATACCTCAAGCCCTTACGTTTGAAGATGTTCCGAGAAAAGGGTTATTTGGAGGAAAAGATAACGATCCTGTTAATCAAGGTACACCTTCTTTTACGGCAGATAAGAAAACAATTTTCTTTAGTCAGTGGTCTGGTTCTGATGTTCGTAAACCGGTATATAACATTTACCGCACTACTCAATACGAATCAGGTTTATGGGCAGCTCCTATTAAGTTGAAATTGCCATTAAATCAACCAGGATTTAGATACATGCACCCATCTATTTCGGCGGATAGCAGCAAGTTGTTCTTCACGTCTGATAGACCAGGTGGTTACGGTAAATTAGATATTTGGTATGTATTGTTAGATACTGCAGGTGATTTTTCGCAGCCAATAAACGTTGGTCCGAAGGTAAACACAGTTGAAGATGATATTACGCCATTCTATAGTGATAGCTTAAAAACATTATTTTATGCAACTGAAGGTCGTATGGGCTTAGGCGGCTTGGATATTTTTGAAGCAAAGAGCAATGCAGGAAAATTTGATAGCTCAATCAACTTAGGTTATCCTATCAATTCAAGCAGAGATGATGCATACTTAGTAGTAGCTTCTGGAGATACAACACGTGGCTATTTTAGCTCGGATAGAAATTCAGACTGTTGTTTTGAAATGTATGATTTCGATTACGTATTCGGTATCATTCGCGGACGTATATTCGATACAGAAACAAAATTGGCATTGGCTGGAGTTCCTGTACGTTTAATTGATGCAGAAACGAACAAAGAATTGCAACGTGTATTTACTGATTCTGATGGTTACTACTACTTTAGAGTATCTCCAAATAGAATTTACAAAATATTGGCAGGTAGCGATGATCAATTAAAAGATTCTCGTAGAGTAAATACCAAAGGCTTAAAAGATGGTCAGGTAATTACCTTGAACAATTTAGAGTTGAATAACTTAGTATTAGATAAGCCAATCGAAATCAAGAATATCTATTATGATTTTGATAGAGCAACATTGCGTAAAGAATCTGAAAGCGTGTTAGATACATTGGCAAATTTTCTTTCAGAAAACGGTAATGTTGTAGTGGAAATTGGTTCACATACAGATAGTAGAGGTACAGAAGAGTACAATTTAGATCTTTCTAATCGCAGGTCAGAAAATGTTGTAAACTACTTGATTTACAAAGGTATTCCAGCTCGATTAGTACGCTTTAAAGGATATGGTGAAACAAAACCAATTGCTGCTAACGAAAATGCAGATGGTACAGATAATGAAGCTGGGCGTCAGTTGAATCGTCGTACCGAGTTTAAGGTTGTAGAAATTTTAAAATAGCTTAGTAATAAACTAATTAAAGGGTAACGCATTGCGTTACCCTTTTTTGTTATAAAATAGTATGAATAAGATAGTAGTATTACTGGTGGTATTGCCAATTCTGTCGTGTAGCTCACCTAGTGCCACGACTAACCAGCAACAGGAAACGGATCAACCTGTTTCTCTGGCAACGGTAGTTTCCTCAAACTTATCGAGTGAAGTAAAAACTCAGGTGAAAGATGTGTTCACCATCTATTTATCACTAAAAGATCAATTGGTGGATGACAATTTTATGGCAGCAAAACAAGATGCGGGTTTGTTAATTAAGGGCGTGGAGCGAATCAATCTTAAGTCGGTAACAGAAAGGGAACGTGCTTTTTTAGAACAGATATTATTGCAATTAATAGCTGATTTATCTTCATTTAGTACGGCCATTGATGTAAAGGGTCAACGCGAGGTGTTTAGTGCTATTAGCACCAATTTATTAGAGCTTATAAAGCAAAGCAGTATGGTGCCATCAAAAGTATATCAGCAATATTGTCCAATGGCTTTTAATAATCAAGGTGCATTTTGGCTTAGTACTGATACGTTTATCCGTAACCCATATTTTGGTGATGAGATGTTGGAATGTGGTGAAATTGCAGCAACCTATTCGTTTAACTAATGATTTGGAAGAAACCCATAACTGCTGAAAGCATCACAGCAAGATATACGAGCAAGCATATCGGACAATTACTAGGTATCGAATTTACCGAAGTAGGGGATGATTATTTGGTAGCTACTATGCCAGTAGATGAACGCACGCACCAGCCTTATGGTATACTGCACGGTGGAGCATCAGTAGTACTAGCAGAAACATTAGGTAGCGTAGCCTCAGACTTCTGTTTAGATGATACCAAAACAGCTGTAGGCTTGGAGGTAAATGCGAATCACATTCGTTCCGTAAAATCAGGCTTGGTAAAGGGTATTTGTAAGGCCATACATATTGGTGGTAAAACGCATGTATGGGACATCAAAATTTACACTGAGGATAATAAATTAGTCTGTATTGCCAGACTTACTACCATGGTTATTGCGAAACCTTAAATTTTAGTATTACCGTTATATGGAAATTAAGAAATTATCTATCATTATTCCTGCATACAACGAGGGAAGAACCGTTCATCTTATTTTGGATAGTATTAAGGCTGTGCAGCTGCTTGGTGGAATTGAAAAGGAAATAGTGATTGTAAACGATTGCTCTACCGACGATACTGAAGCAGCAATACAGCGCTATATTTCGGCTAATCCAGATGTGGTGATTAGTTATTATAAGCATGAGGTAAATAAAGGAAAGGGTGCTGCATTGCATACAGGAATAGCAAAAGCAACAGGAGAATATCTAATTATTCAAGATGCTGATTTGGAGTATGACCCTGAGGAGTATAATATTCTTTTGCAACCAGTTTTAAGAGGTGTTGCCGATGTGGTGTATGGTTCGCGGTTCATGGGTGGTAATGCACACCGCATTCTATTTTTTTGGCATACTATCGGTAATAAATTTCTAACCTTTTTGTCTAATATGTTTACCAATCTAAATCTTACAGATATGGAAACATGTTATAAATTATTCAAAACATCATTAGTTCAAGGCTTAGTATTAAAAGAAAATCGCTTTGGTTTTGAACCAGAGGTAACGGCTAAAATTGCTAAAATCAAAAATATTCGCTTTTACGAAGTAGGTATTTCTTACTACGGGCGGACGTATGAGGAGGGTAAGAAAATAGGAGCTAAAGATGGTTTTAGAGCTATTTATTGCATTATTAAGTACGGATTACTTAAAATGTAATACCTTTTAGGGTAATTGTAACGAGTTCGGGTTTTAGGAAACTTATATAATGTGGTGGCCCCGATGGGAATCGAACCCATATCTAAAGTTTAGGAAACTTCTATTCTATCCGTTGAACTACGGCGCCAAATTTATTTTTTAAGTTATTTTAAAGTGCTTCTATTCTATCCCCGTCCGAACTCCCGCCTGACCACATTCGGGCAGGTGCCGTTTGGAACGGGCGGGCGTTGAACTACGGCGCCAAGATTACAATTAAGAATGCGCCAATTTGCACATCTATATACTAGTTAACTTACTTTACCCCCATTACTAACTACTTTGTTGGGTTGCATAAATGCTAGAGACCCATCAGCATTTTCGGCCATCAAAATCATGCCTTGAGATTCAATGCCCTTTATCTCTCTCGGTGCTAAATTAACCAAAATACTTACCTGTTGTCCAATTATCTTTTCAGGCTCAAAATACTCGGCAATGCCCGAAACTACAGTACGTTTATCAATACCGGTATCAATCGTCAATTTTAGTAATTTTTTAGTCTTAGCAACAGTTTCTGCCGCTATAATCGTCCCGATACGGATATCCATCTTGCCAAATTCATCAAAAGTAATGTTCTCTTTTTGAGGAGCAACTACGGTATTTTGTACTTCGTTCATGGCTTTGCTGGCGGCTAATTTTTCTATTTGTATGGTAATGGCATCATCTTCTATTTTGTCAAATAACAAACCAACTTCTGCTAATTGATGCCCTGGGTAAATGAGTTGTCCAGTTAATTGATTGTATTTTGGCAAATCAAGATGTAGCATTTTGCAGAGTTTGGCGGCTGTAAAAGGCATAAAAGGTTCCATTAAAGCAGCTAAGTACGCGGTAATTTCTATAGAGATGTAGAGAATAGTTTTTACTCGTTCTGCATCGGTTTTAATCAATTTCCAGGGTTCGGTATCTGCCAAATATTTATTACCTACACGAGCCAAGTTCATCAGTTCAGCTAAGGCCTCACGGAAACGATAGTTTTCTATGCTTTCGCTAATGTTTTTCTTAGCCGCTTTCATAGCAGTAATACAGTCCTTGTCAGCGGTTGTTAAGTCACCGTATTGCGGAACTTGCCCATCGTAATACTTATGTGTAAGCACTAACGTGCGGTTCACAAAATTGCCTAATATGGCTACCAGTTCATTGTTGTTACGTGCCTGAAAATCCTTCCATGTAAAATCATTGTCTTTGCTTTCGGGTGCAGTAGCGGTAAGCACGTAGCGCAGTACATCTTGTTTATCCGGAAATTCTTCAAGGTATTCGTGTAGCCATACTGCCCAATTACGCGAAGTAGAAATCTTATCCCCTTCCAAATTCATAAACTCATTGGCAGGCACGTTATCTGGTAAAATATAATCTCCGTGAGCCATTAACATAGCTGGGAAGATGATGCAATGGAATACAATATTGTCTTTACCAATAAAATGAACAAGTTTGGTGTCTTTTTCTTTCCAGTATGATTCCCAGTTTTGAGTTCCAAATTTTGAATTTTGAGTTTGCTCACAAAGTTCTTTCGTCATCGAAATATACCCGATAGGCGCATCAAACCATACATACAGCACTTTTCCATCCGTATCCTTTAAAGGTACTTTTACGCCCCAATCCAAATCACGGGTCATGGCACGTGGGTGCAGCCCTTGCTTTAGCCACGATTTACATTGCCCCGATACATTTGGTTTCCACTCGGTATGGGCGTTAATGTATTTTTCTATATCGCCCTGCATTTTATCAAGCGGTAAGTACCAATTTTTTGTTTTACGAAAAACAGGTTTACTACCAGAAAGGGTAGAGTGTGGGTTTATTAATTCTTCGGGACTAAGGGAAGTGCCGCAACGTTCGCATTGGTCGCCATAAGCACTTTCGTTACTGCAATTTGGACAAGTACCCATAATGTAGCGGTCTGCCAAAAATTGCTGTGCCTCTTCGTCGTAATATTGTTCGGTTATTTCTTCGGTAAAAACACCTTTTTCGTACAGTTTACTAAAAAAATCTTGTGCAGTTTGGTGGTGAATAGCATTGCTCGTTCGTGAGTAGATATCGAAAGAGATACCAAACTGGGCAAAGCTGTCTTTTATAATGGCGTAATATTTATCTACAACTTGTTGTGGCGTAATACCCTCTTTTTTAGCCTTTATGGTGATGGGAACACCATGCTCATCTGTACCGCTAATAAATACCACATCCCTATCCATACTACGCAAATAGCGTGCATAAATATCGGCAGGTAAGTAGCACCCAGCTAAGTGCCCAATGTGAATAGGGCCATTAGCATAGATAAGCGCAGCGGTAACAGTATAGCGTTGAGGATTAGTCATCAATTTAAGTAATTTCGCAAAGATAAAATATTGTAGACGATGAATCCTCTTTACCTGCAAAAAGGCGATAAAATAGCAATTGTAAGTACCGCACGTAGAATTTCTAAGGAATCTATTGAACCGATTGAACGCACCTTGGAATCATGGGGTTTGGTGCCTGTATTAGGTAATTCTATTGGAGCAGAGTACCAGCAGTTTGCAGGAAACGATGAGTTGCGCAGTGCAGATTTTCAGCAAATGTTGGATGACCCCTCCATAAAAGCCATTTTATGTGCTCGTGGAGGATATGGTACTATCCGCATTATCGATAAACTGGATTTTACCACATTTAAAAAACAACCTAAATGGATTTGCGGGTTTAGTGATATTACGGTATTGCACGCACATATTTACACGCAATTTGGTATTCCTACCATTCATTCTATTATGCCCAGTGTATGGGATACCGCTACAGCAACAGCTATAGATAGTTTGCGCAAGGCATTATTTGGTGAAGCATTAAGCTATACTACCAATTTGCCCAACCCAAAAGACCTAAACAGAGCAGGGAAAGTAGAGGGTGTTTTGGTAGGAGGAAACTCTTCCATTTTATATGCATTGGTAGGTTCAAAATCAGATGTTGCTACCCAAGATAAAGTCCTTTTTATAGAAGATTTGGATGAATTTCTGTACCACATGGATAGGATGATGATTAGTCTAAAGCGAGCAGGCAAGTTTGAAGCCTTGAAAGGATTAATTGTTGGGGGAATGACAGAAATGAAAGACAATGAAATTCCTTTTGGTGCTACTATGGAAGAAATTATTTACGAGCAAGTAAAGGAATATACATATCCAGTTGGTTTTGGTTTCCCGTGCGGACATATACCCGATAATCGTGCTTTACGACTTGGAATGAATTGCGTGCTGGAAGTAACAGGAACAGAACTTCGATTTACCCAATAATTTCGGCTACACGACCTACCTGCCCATCTTCCAAACGTACCTTAATGCCACGAGAATGAATAGCGGCAGAGGTAAGTATAGCTTTTACAATGCCATTGGTAAAATTACCCGAGCCTTGATCTTTTTTGAGGATGATATTTACCTCTAAACCAGGATAAATATCCTTGCGGTGCTTAGCGTTCATGTATGCTTATTTTATGGGTACTTTGGTAAATACCCCTCTGTAATAATTCTCCGCAACTCCATCAAATAGTAGTGCATCAAAGTTGCCTGCTAGGGTGGTATCGTTATTGGTATGTATGGTAATGTTGCCTAAGTATGCAGAGTAGGTGTTTCCACTACTTGCACACTGAATATAATTGGGGGTAGTGCTGCCCATTATGCTGTAGGCATTTTGTTGTATGCTGCTGGTATGTAAACGAAAAATAATATTCCCTTCTTTATAAGCCGTAAGCAATGTACCGTTTTTAGTCATTATGGCAGAATCTGCTCGCAGTTTTGTACTATCTGTTTCGGTAAACCAGGTAAATACCCCTTTTTCCGATGGTGCATTAATGGTGTTACTTGGTCTTGTATTTACTTTTTCACAAGCTGTATGCAGCATACTACTACTAAGCAACAGAAAGAGGAGTGCTGACTTTTTCATAGCTAATGTATTGGTGAGCTGCTTATTTTGCCAATATCAAATGAATTAAATTTCGCCTACCATCTCTTCTGGTTTAACCCAAGCGTCAAATTCTTGGGCGGTTAAATAGCCTAATTCTATAACAGGAATATAATAAGAGAATTATTTTTGAGAGGTTAATTCTTTTTCGGTAGCTGCAAATTGCTGTTTCACTAAACCAATAATTTTATCAGAAACAACATCAGAAATCTCCTCTAATGTCATGCCTTGTTGAATAGTTGTTGGTTTGGTATGTTGTTTTTTGAACACAGAAAGAACATCTTTATTAGAAAAAGCAGTATTAGAAAATGTATTATCGAAAGACAGGTTGTTCATATTTATTTTGTGAAATAATTTTCAAAAAAATGTTGATTCAATTCTGGTCTAAAATAGTGTTTTCTTTTTATCCATATAAATCCATCGCCTTTAGAAATAACAGCAACATCAACTGGACCTCCAACACTTTCTTCAGCAAAGGTAATTCTTCTTTTAAGATATGTCAAGTATATTAAACTCTCAGCCATTTCTGCTAAATCTTCTTTTGATAAACTAGCTACTGCATTCATTAGAGGCTGAATATATTTTTTACGTCTAATCTGTCGATTTTGTTCGTTAAACTCTTGAACGAGAGCGCCAATATTAAGATTTTTTATCTTTTCTGTGAGTAATGGATTTTTTACCCCAATATTATCAAGAATTGCTTCATTATATTTCTTAAAAAGGGATTCGAAATTTGTTGAATATATTTGATCTAAGTAAGGGTCTATGCCGCTTAATATAGTATCAATAACGTCAGTTTGAGCGAAAGGACGAACAGCACTGTTGGTTTCATTAGATATGGATACTGCTTTATTATCATTAATAAAATATCTCAAATTGTCATCTACTGCCATTGAAATATTAAGCGCAATTAATTGTGGATATATTTCATCTTCACCAAATCCTGTAAAAATTAATCCAGTGAAGATAGAGTCTTTTTGAATGCGTAAAAATCCATAAACTAACTGATGAATTTTACTTTTAAGTACCTTAGATATTACTAACTCATTTTCTGTGAATCGGAGTTGAATAATTTTATTAAGTGTTGAAAGAGAATATGACTCAAAATCATTGAAAGTATAATTTTCGAATTCAGGGCAAAACTTAGACTGATGATTGATGTCCTCTATTAAAAAATCAATTCTATTTTCCAATAGCTCAAGGAATTTTGCTTTATCTGCATTTGAGCTAGAGGAGACAATGTCTTTTTGATTTTGTAAAATCTTATTTATCGGGAGATTAATAACTTCTAAAGCAAAATTTTGAAAATGAGCTAATTGAATATCAGGAGTACTATAGAATTTTTTTGAATGTAAAAAGACAATAAAGTCCTCTTGATATTCTTTTACAGTAGGGAAAGACTTTTCCTTTAATTGTTTTCTATAGACTTTTATAATTGTTTCCCATGGCGTACCCATGAAAGAAGCAGAATTATAAATCATTATTCCAACAGGATGATGTTTAGATAAAGCAAAAACCTTATTGGCTTTATTAAAGATTTTTCGACCATTGCTTCCGCCAATAGTTACAGCACTATCGGCGGCTATTGCAACGGCTTGTTTATTTAATATTCCTACTACTGCGGTCATATATGGTAGATGTTTATGACGTTAAAAATAATCAATTATATCTCGCCCACCATTTCTTCTGGTTTTACCCAAGCGTCAAATTCTTCGGGGGTAAGGTAGCCCAGTTCTACAGCAGTAGCTTTTAGTGTTTTACCTTGCTTGTGTGCTGTTTGTGCAATTTCAGCAGCCTTGTAATAACCAATTTTGGTGTTTAGTGCCGTTACCAACATCAATGAATTGTTCAAGTGATTGGTAATGTTTTCTTGTATAGGTGCTAATCCTTGTGCACATTTTACATCAAAAGAAACACAAGCATCTCCAATTAAACGCGCCGAATGCAAGAAATTGTAAATCATCATCGGTTTAAAAACGTTCAACTCAAAATGCCCAGTAGCACCACCAATATTGATGGCTACATCATTACCCAAAACTTGTGCAGCAACCATGGTTAATGCCTCGCACTGTGTAGGATTTACTTTACCCGGCATGATGGAAGAGCCAGGTTCGTTATCCGGAATAAATAATTCGCCGATACCACTACGTGGGCCTGAGGCTAATAAACGGATGTCGTTACCAATTTTCATTAGTGAAACAGCAACAGTTTTTAGTGCACCGTGCGTTTCTACAATGGCATCATGCGCAGCTAAGGCTTCAAATTTATTGGCAGCAGTAATAAACGGAATGCCCGAAAGTTTAGCAATATGTTTAGCTACGTTTTCGGAGTAACCTTTTGGCGTATTAATGCCCGTGCCAACCGCAGTGCCACCCAATGCCAGCTCTGATAAATGTTCTAAAGTATTATTAATTGCTTTTAACCCATGGTTTAGTTGAGAAACATAGCCCGATAGTTCTTGCCCTACCGTAAGTGGTGTAGCGTCCATTAAATGGGTGCGGCCAATTTTTACCACTTTCATGTACTCTTGAGACTTTTTATGCAACGTATCTCTTAATTGCGTAATACCCGGAATAGTTACCTCCAACAATATTTTATATGCCGCAATGTGCATAGCGGTTGGGAAAGTATCGTTGCTCGATTGCGACTTATTTACATCATCATTTGGGTGGATGAATTTCTGCTCATCACTTAATAAACCACCATTGATTACATGTGCACGGTAAGCAATTACCTCGTTGGCGTTCATATTGCTTTGCGTACCCGAACCTGTTTGCCATACTACTAATGGAAATTGATCATCTAATTTGCCTGCTGTAATTTCATCACATACTCGACCAATTAAATCACATTTTTCTTTGGGTAAAATGCCCGCCTCGAAATTAGTTAAAGCAGCAGCTTTTTTCAAAATGGCAAATGCACGGATTATTTCGCGTGGCATTTTGTTGATATCTTGAGCGATTTTAAAGTTTTCGATAGAACGTTGTGTTTGTGCGCCCCAGTATTTATCAGCAGGCACTTGCACCTTGCCCATGGTGTCTTTTTCGATACGGAATTCCATTCTTTTTATTTATAGTTGCTTGTTATCGGTTATTAGTTGCCAGTTGCCAATTACCAGGCTCTAGACTCGGGACTGAAGACTCTAGACTGTTTACTCCTTCTCTGGCGCTTCGTATTTCTCTACGCGCATGCCTACATCTTCAATACCTATAAGTGGTTCGTCTCGCATATTTTGCTCCCATTTTATGGTGTAAATACCTTTGCGTTGAAAACGAATATTTTCTTGTAGTAAAATCTGATTGGAGTAAATATCACCAATACCAGTACCTAACCAGCGTCCATCTGGCTCGGCTAAGGTAAACTCAAAGCGCTCGGTACGTTCGGGTTTGCTGGGTTCTTCAATATGCATACGTACCCACAAATTATTGTAGAGGTAGTTGCCATTGTTGCGAATGTTGAAATAGAGCGTATAGCCAACAGTTGTATCTTGAATATCAATCAAAAATGTAGGCTGATCTTTGTACGACCATTCGGCGTTTTTGATTGTTTTATAATCTTCAAAAACACGGTTTTTATCACAAGCGGTTAGGGTAAGTAGCGCTACAATCAAAAAAATACACTGCCTCATTTATGCTGGTTTATTGGTGTCGGTATTCGGTTTATTATCGGAACGGTTTTGTTGTTGATTGCGATTCTTGTTGCGATTATTATTGTTCCGACGTTTGTTGTTATTGCTCTTGCCCTTCTTGTTTTTATCATCCATACGCGTAAGACTATCTTGCCCTACTACGTTTAGATAATCCAATACTGGTTTTGGCGGAGCTGCTTTAGCGATAATGGCTTCTTCGGTAAGTAAATCGGCAGGTTTTTTGCCTTGTTTGTTCAATTCAATTACCTCACGCACACGTTTTACATCTACTGCTACCCAGTTTTCGTCGCCCTGAAAACTGAACCACATTAAACGTTTAAAAATATCTGTTTTTTGCCAGCGCGCCTGCCCTCTTTCTGTTTCTACTTTTTCTACGTCTTTAGGAAAATCCTTTAAGGCGTCAATATAGGTGTCTAACTCGTAGTTGAGGCAACATTTAAGTTTACCACATTGTCCAGCTAATTTGAGGGTATTTATTGCTAAGTTTTGGTAACGCGCAGCAGATGTGGATACCGTTTTAAAATCGGTTAGCCATGTAGAGCAGCACAATTCTCTTCCACAAGAACCAATACCTCCTAAACGGGAAGCCTCTTGACGCATACCAATTTGACGCATTTCTATACGCACCTTAAACTCGTCGGCATAGCGTTTTATCAGTTCTCTAAAATCTACACGTCCTTCGGCGGTATAATAAAAAGTAGCTTTGCTTTTATCTCCCTGAAAATCAACATCGCTTAGTTTCATGCTTAGTTTTAGTTCTAAAGCAATGGTTCGTGCGCGTTGTAGGGTTTTTGGTTCTGCAGTTTTTGCAGCAGTCCATTTTTCTACATCTTTTTCTCCAGCTTTGCGTACTACTTTTTTAAAATCAGCATCGTCTTTTACCGCTTTTTTCTTCAGTTGCATGCGTACCAGTTCGCCAGTCATGGTTACGTGACCAACGTCAAAGCCGCCTGCTTGTCCTTCTACCACAACCAATTCACCTGCTTCGAGGTAAATATTGGAGGTGTTACGAAAAAAATCTTTGCGGGCACCCTTAAACTTTACTTCAATAAGGTTGAAAGGAGTAAAAGCAGTTGGTATAGCCATATCGGCCAACCAATCGTGTATATCTAGTTTGCCACAGCCCCCAGTTAGGCAAGAGCCATTGCTCTTACATCCGGCAGGTGCGCATCCGCCTGTTGAACATGAAGTACATCCCATATAATCGTTCTCTATAATTGAACCAAAAGCAACGTAAGTAGCTGTTGCTTAATTGGCGTATGAAAGCAACGAATTTACATTTTTCAATTGTATTAAGCGAAGGAATGTTAAAGAAAGGTCGAGGAAGAGGATTTTTGGATTGGCATTGCGTTCGATATGATAATACGCTTTTTCTAACTCTGCAACCATAGGGGTAGCATTACCTGGATGTACCAGTGTGGCAAACTTGGAGATAAACTCTTGTTCTTCATCATTAATACGTAATAAGGCTTTTGCTCCTTGGTGGTATACCACCGTTTCACGAAAGATGCCCATAGCGTAGCCAAAGAATTCTTTTTGATTTTCGCGGCCCAACTTGGCAAACACGTCTACCATTTCTATAATTTTTAGTCCGTTATTTGCCCAACAGCAACGCATCCAGTCTTTAAAAAACTCGTTATAGCTTTGCTCTTTATGGGCTATTAATTGTTGGGCTTTGGTAATATTCCCTTGCGCCAAAAACATAATTTCTTGAGCATCAGTTTGCGCTATTGCTTTTTGATTAGTTAGGTAATCGAGCACATCAGCATCATTTACCTTAGGCACTTTTATCAATTGCGTACGCGAGCGTATGGTGTTGAGCAATTGCTCTTGTTTTTGTGCTACGAGTAAGAATAAAGTATTTGCAGGTGGTTCTTCTATTATTTTTAGCAAGCTGTTGCCTTCTTTATCTAAATATTCGGGAAGCCACATAATCATTACCTTATAGGTAGCCTCAAATGCTTTGAGCGATAGCTTTTTAATTACCTCGTGGCAAGTATGTATGTTAATATTGGCTTGCTTGTTCTCTACCTCTAATACTTCACGCCATTCTTCTATTTCTAGATAGGGGTTTTGGATAAGTGCGCTGCGCCACTCGGGGTAATAATTAAACGAGGTATCAGTTTTGTCTTTTGGAAAAAAGGGAAAAATAAAATGTAAGTCAGGATGTATGTATTTTTCATACTTGCGGCAAGAGGAGCAAGTACCACAACTATCTTGTTCTTGCTTGTATTCGCAATTAAGATATTGTGCATAGGCAATAGCCAGTGGTAATGCACCCGAGCCTTCGGGACCTAAAAGCAGTTGCGCATGTGCCACTCTTCCGGTATTAGCGGCATGCAGTAGCTGCGCTTTTAAACTATTTTGTCCTACAATATCTTTAAATAGCATCGTTCAAAAATACTAAATACGTCTATCTTTGTGGCATGGCTCGGTATATGGCTTTCGATTATGGTACAAAACGTATTGGTATAGCAGTTACCGATCCGTTGCATATTATTGCTACAGGCTTGGATACCATACATCCCAAGGATATTGTAGCGTTTTTGAAGCAGTATTTATTGAAGGAAGAAGTTTCGGTATTTGTAGTAGGAGAGCCAAAACAAATGGATAATACACCATCGGAAACTACACCGCATGTAGAGCAGTTTATCCAGGTGTTAAAAAAGAACTTTCCACTTATACCTATAGCAAGAGTAGATGAGCGTTTTACTTCTAAAATGGCACTGCATACAATTTCGCAAAGTGGATTGAAAAAGACTGATAGGCAAAATAAGGAGAGAGTAGATACGATTAGCGCCACTCTGATTTTGCAGAGTTATATGGATATTAATTAATAGAGTAAATGAAATTACCAATTGTAGCCTACGGCGATCCTGTGTTACGTAAAAGGGGAATTGATATTGATAAGAGTTACCCAAATCTTACCCAGCTTATCGCAGATATGTTCGAAACCATGTATGCCGCACATGGCGTAGGCTTGGCGGCTCCGCAGGTGGGTTTTGGCATTCGCTTATTTGTGATAGATGCCAAAGAGTTTAATGAAGCAAAATTACCCAACTTTAAAAAGGTGTTTATTAATGCACACATAGTGGAAGAAAGTGGCGATAAATGGGCATTTAATGAAGGTTGCCTGAGCATACCCGATGTACGCGAAGATGTAGACCGTAAACCGAAAATACGCGTTCAGTATTTGGATGAAAATTTTGTGGCGTATGATGAAATCTATGATGGTACTGCTGCACGCATTATACAACACGAGTACGACCACATAGAAGGAAAACTATTTGTAGACTACTTAAACCCCGTACGAAAGCGCATGTTGCAAACACGGCTAATGGCCATTAGCAGAGGTCAAGTAAATGTGGAGTACAAAATGAAATTCCCAAATAGTAAGAAAAAAAGATAGGTCTCCCTTAGGCATGAAGATACATTACATCAATTCCCAGTTACTCGATTTTACAACCTTAGCAACTATCCTAAAAGAGGACTACCGCTTAGCAT
The DNA here is from genome assembly GCA_947085255.1 of uncultured bacterium. Lineage (GTDB taxonomy): Bacteria > Bacteroidota > Bacteroidia > Sphingobacteriales > Sphingobacteriaceae > CAMTVQ01. The sequence goes on from CAMTVQ010000009.1 coordinate 218,276, forward strand.
TATCTAAAGAAGCCGAAGAGAAAATTACCCGCTGCCGCAAGTATTTAGATGCGAAAATGGAGGATAAAGACGCGGTATATTATGGTATAAATACTGGTTTTGGGTCGTTGTGTGATGTAAAAATATCGAAGGAAGAAACAGGGATATTGCAAACCAATTTAGTCATGTCGCATGCCTGTGGTATTGGTGATGAAGTACCTGCAGAAATAGTGCGCTTGATGTTGCTGTTGAAAATTCAGTCGCTTTCGTATGGCCATTCGGGGGTGCAATTGAGTACCGTACAGCGCCTAATCGACTTTTATAACGAAGGTGTTTTGCCCGTTGTGTACACGCAAGGTTCCTTAGGCGCATCCGGGGATTTAGCCCCATTAGCACACTTAAGTTTGCCCTTACTTGGATTAGGTGAAGTAAGCATCTCTGGCAAAAAGCAAGGGAGTGCCGCCGTATTGAAACAGTTTGGCTGGAAACCTTTAACGCTACAATCAAAAGAAGGATTGGCGCTGCTAAATGGCACTCAGTTTATGAGCGCATATGGGGTGCATTGTTTGTTGCAGGCGCAGCACCTTTCGGAAATGGCAGATACCATTGCAGCGGTATCTGTAGATGGTTTTGATGCCAAGCTCGAACCATTTAATGCATTGATTCATGCAGCCCGTCCGCACAAGGGGCAAGTTGCAACAGCTGCTACTATGCTCAATTTGCTTAAAGGCAGTGCCATTGCCAATCAGGTAAAAGTGCAGGTGCAAGATCCTTATTCATTCCGTTGCATTCCGCAGGTGCACGGTGCTTCAAAAGATACCATTGATTACTGCTCATCTGTTTTTTTAACGGAGATAAACGCTGTTACCGATAACCCGAATATTTTTCCGGAAGAAGATTTAATAGTGTCGGGTGGTAATTTTCATGGTCAGCCATTGGCATTAGCACTCGATTTTTTGGTGATTGCTTTGTCCGAATTAGGCAGCATTTCGGAGCGTCGCAGTTACCAGTTAATTTCCGGTCAGCGTGGCTTACCACCCTTTTTGGTAGCAAAACCAGGCTTAAACTCTGGCTTAATGATTCCGCAATATACCGCAGCATCTATAGCCAGCGAAAACAAACAACTAAGTACACCTGCATCGGTAGATAGTATTGTGTCGAGCAATGGGCAAGAAGACCATGTAAGTATGGGTGCAAATGCGGCTACTAAATGTTTGCGAGTGGTAAATAATGTTACCCGTATTTTGGCAATAGAGTTGTTGAATGCTGCTCAGGCGCTGGAATTCAGACGTCCATTAAAAAGCTCGGATGAGTTGGAGAAATTTGTAGCCAATTACCGAAAACGTGTGTCTGCTATTGATGTGGATAGAGTATTGCACGATGCAATAAAAGAGAGTGTTGCATTTATAGCTAAGCAGTAATATTACTCGAGAATTGCTCTGATATCTTCTTCGGTAAGCGATTTTACAAAACTTTCTTCAATGCCAATAAAGGTTTCGGCCAAGTGTTTTTTACGTTCTTGCAATGCCAAAATCTTTTCCTCTACCGAATTTTTGGTAATAAACTTGTAGATAAATACACTTTTGGTTTGTCCAATGCGGTGGGTACGGTCAATGGCTTGTTGCTCTACGGCGGGGTTCCACCACGGGTCGAGTATAAACACATAATCAGCCTCGGTAAGGTTAAGCCCCACACCACCTGCTTTTATGGATATCAGAAATACCTGAATACTTTCGTCTTTTCTAAAGGTTTCTACTACTTCTTGACGGTTTTGTGTTTGCCCGTCCAGATAAGTGTACGTTATTTTATGGGCATCAAAATACGTGCGGAAGAGTGTAAGGTGTTTTACAAATTGCGAGAATACGAGTACTTTATGCCCTTTTTCTAAGATATTTTCGAGCGTGTGTAATACATCCGTAAACTTTCCTGATTCATCAATATATTCACTATTCACCAATTTTGGATGATTGGCAATTTGACGCAACTGGGTAAGACCCTGCAATAAATGAATTTGCGATTTAGCAATACCCTGCTCGGTAAGTAGTTTCAGAATTTGATTGCGGTAATACGATTTGGTTTCTTCGTACACCTTTTCTTGTTCCACACTCATATCCGAGTAATAGATATGTTCCACTTTTTCGGGTAATTCGGTGGCTACTTGTTTTTTGGTGCGGCGCAGTACAAATGGTTTTATTAGCGCCAGCAACTTATCTGCTTTTTCTTGGTCCTTTTTCTTTTCTATAGGCGTTGCAAATTCATCCATAAAAAAAGTATGGTTACCCAACAAACCAGGGTTGATAAACTGCATTTGCGACCATAAATCTTCTACCGAATTTTCGATAGGTGTACCACTCAGAATAAGTCGATACTTGCATTTTAGTGTTTTTACCGCCTTCGCAATTTTAGATGATTGATTTTTAATAATCTGGCTCTCATCTAAAATAATGTAGTGGAAATAAAAATCTTTAAATAAGTCTTTATCCAATCGTACAATGCCATATGTAGTTAAAACGATGTCGTATTTGGCAAATTCGTTGATGTTTTTATCCCTATCTGTACCCGTATATACAAAAATACTGAGCGAAGGAGTAAACTTAGTAGCCTCGCTTAGCCAATTGTGTATTAGCGAAGTAGGCATTACAATAAGCGTGGTAAGCGGTTCTACTTTAAAAGATACATCTTTAAAATTCTTATCGTCAAGTTGTAAAATTTCTTCAGCCTTTTGTTGCTGTTCTTCTTTTACCTTTTGCAGGAGCGCTAAGGTTTGTATGGTTTTTCCTAAACCCATATCATCAGCCAAGCAACCACCAAAATTGTATTTGCGTAAAAAATGGAACCAATTGTAGCCCGCTTTTTGGTAAGGGCGCAGCTCGCCTTTAAAAGCCTTTGCTATAGATACATCTTCAATTTCATCAAAGTTGGCCAACTGCTCCAGCTTCCTATCCATGGTAAGCGTGGCTAAATTGTCGCTGGTATAATCTTTTACCAAGCCAATGTGCATTTTCTTTAATCGAAACTCATTGCCCGATTCAGAAAAACTAAACAAGTTGCCGTACTGACTAAACCATGCTTCGGGGATGATGGCAATTTCGCCATTGGGCAATACAAATTCGCGTATTTTGTTGAGAATATGATTGCGCAACTCAATAAATGGAATTTCGTAGGTGCCAAAATAAACTACGGCATGTATATCAAACCAATCGCTATTTTCTTTAAAATCAATGCTTACCTTGCTGGTACCTATCAGGTATTTTTTCTCCCCGTCATTTTGTTCCAACACAAATCCTTTATCCTCTAATTCTTGCTGATGTTCACTCAACCACTCTAAAATGGAGTATAGTTTTTCGGTATCGGCTACATCTTCAGTACTGGTCTTATTAATAGAAAAAGCGGCGCCATCTTCGGACTGTAAGCCCAATAATTGCAGTTCTTCTACTTTTGCGCCTTCCCATTGTAGCGATCGTTTTACCCGATGAAATACGTAATGGTCGTCTTTATGCTCCAGTGTTACCGATACCTTATTGCCCGAACGATATGGAAAAATATAGGTTCCGTATTTAAAATAAAGTACCAATTGCAGTTGCCTATTCCACATTTCAGACACCTTTAATATGGGTTTTGCATCATATTTTTCGGTAATAATATCGAATCCCTCGGCATATACGTGGTGTTTTTCGATTAAGGTGGTAATGAATTTTTGGTAGTAAGTAGGCTCGCTGCTACGCGGAATTTCGATAAAGCGTTTGTTGAGGAAAGGCTGTAGTTTTTTACCCTCTACGCTTTCTTCAAAATAATGCAAGGTGCTTTCCAATAGCATCCAAGCGGGTTGGTTGCATATAATCTGCGCATCCTTAAACATAAACTCAATGCGTTTATCGAGGTATTTTATGGTAGGAAAGTAACGTGTGCCCTCTTCATTTCGTCTAAAATGAAAAAGCACGGATGCTGGTTCTGTAGCTATTTTTATACGTTTCCAAGTAGGATTTCCCTCTTTTCCCATCTCAAAAATAGCCTTATCAGTTGCTAGATTCAGTGCCTGTAATAAGCGCTTTTCTATATATGGACGCACCACTAAGTGCATCTTTTCGTCGTAATATTTTGGAAAAAATATGGCTGGGCGTTCAGGTTTTTTATAAAACTTACGGATGATATACTCTTGGTCACATTCTTCCAACAGTTTAATGATTGCGTAATCCGTTTCGTCTAAAAAGCTATCAAACTCTTTAGCGGTGTGGCTAAAAATACGGTTGTAGCTCAGCGAAAAATCGCCTAGGGGGTTGAGCTGTACAATATATGCTTCCATTACAAAGCCAAGGTACTCGTGTTGCAACAACGAGTACACTACTTTACAGGGCTTAGTATTAGAAACTCTTACCAAAACGGAATTCTTTAAAAAATAGTAGACGCAATAATTTACTAATATAGTTAATTATTGAATATACCAAATCTACACTTGGTATAAATACCTCTTGGGTTTATGAAATAATATAGTTTGGGAGATTACTAGAATAAAGAATTACTTCCGCAAGGTTTTTACATACGCAGTCAGCTCATTAAGTGCTTCGGCAGATAGTTTTTTACCGTATGCTGGCATGGCTTTTTTTCCTTGTTGTAGTAGGCTTACTATTTCTGGTGCTTTAAGCACTGATACTTGCAAATTTTTTGCTCCCATGCTTCCTTTTGCCCCATCGGCTCCGTGGCATCGTTGGCAATTTTTTTCGTAAAGCTGTTTAGCTGTAAGTGAAGTTTTAGTTTGGGCAGAAGTACTGATAAAAGATAGTACGGCACAAAAAATTAATACTAGTCTATTCATCTATTTCAATGCAATCTTCAATTCATCCAACTGTGCTTGTGCAATTACAGATGGGCTATCTATCATTACATCTCTGCCCGAATTATTTTTAGGGAAGGCAATTACTTCACGAATGCTATCTTCTCCGGCAAATAAAGAGGTCCATCTATCAAATCCAAAAGCAATACCACCATGGGGAGGAGCACCAAATTCGAAGGCATCCATCAAAAATCCAAATTGATTTTGGGCTTCTTCTTTGGTAAAGCCTAAATGTTTAAACATCAATGCTTGCAGCGTTTTATCATGAATACGAATAGAACCACCGCCAATCTCAGTACCATTAAATACTAAATCGTAGGCATTGGCACGTACTTCTTTCGGGTTGCTATCCAATAAGGCTATGTCCTCTGGTTTTGGAGAAGTAAAAGGGTGGTGCATGGCATGGAAACGCTGGCTATCTTCATCCCATTCCAACAACGGAAAGTCAATTACCCAAAGTGGTGCGAATGTATTTTTATCACGCAGCCCTAAACGATTACCCATTTCTAAGCGGAGGTCATTTAAGGCTTTGCGGGTTTTATCGGCTTTGCCAGCCAAAATCAATAATAAATCGCCAGGTTTTGCATTAAATGCCGCTGCCCAGTTTTTTAAATCTTCTTCAGAATAAAATTTATCTACCGATGATTTTACGGTTCCATCTTCATTTACGCGAGCATATACCAAGCCTGTTGCACCTATTTGCGGACGCTTTACAAAATCAGTTAGCTCATCTAATTGTTTGCGGGTGTATTCGGCACAATTAGGAGCGCAAATGCCAACTACTAATTCTGCTTGCTCGAATACTGGAAAATCAGCATTACCACCCTTTGCTAAAGCAGGAGTAAATTCTACAAACTCCATCCCAAAACGGATATCTGGTTTGTCAGACCCATATTTTTTCATGGCATCAGCATAGGTCATGCGCTGAAAATCTGTTAACTCTACTCCACGCACTACTTTAAAAAGATGCTTTGTTAAGCCTTCAAAGGTGTTTAAAATATCTTCTTGGGTAACGAAAGACATTTCACAATCAATTTGTGTAAACTCTGGCTGACGGTCGGCACGTAAATCTTCATCTCTAAAACATTTTACGATTTGATAATACCTATCAAATCCCGACACCATTAATAGCTGTTTAAAGGTTTGCGGCGATTGTGGTAAGGCATAAAACTCGCCTGTATTCATACGGCTGGGTACTACAAAATCGCGTGCTCCTTCGGGAGTAGATTTAATCAATACGGGGGTTTCTACCTCTATAAATTTCAATCCATCCAAATATTTACGGGTTTCTATCGCCAAACGGTGACGCATTTCTAAATTTCGGCGTAACGGATTTCGGCGCAAATCTAAATAGCGGTATTTGGCGCGGATATCCTCACCACCATCAGTATCGTCTTCTATGGTAAATGGAGGTGTTTTTGCAGCATTCAGTATTTCTAAAGCAGAGATTTTAATCTCGATTTCCCCGGTAGGCATTTTTGCATTTTTGCTGCTACGTTCAATCACGGTTCCACTAACTTTTATCACAAACTCACGCCCTAACTTGCGGGCTTCCATGCACAATGTTTCGTTTTCTTCTAAATTGAAAACCAGTTGTGTAATCCCATATCGGTCACGTAAATCCACAAAGGTCATCCCTCCTAAATCACGCGAGCGTTGTACCCAACCGCAAAGCGTTACGGTATTACCCAGATTATTAATCGTTAATTCGCCGCAAGTATGTGTACGTAGCATAATTTTTATCAGTTGCCAGTTACCGGCTATCAGTTACCGGCAACCGACAATCGGCAACCGGCAACCGACAACCGGCAACCGAATAAAGCGCGAAAATACGGATTATAGTAGATAATTTTATACCTTCAAGGCATGAACATAGAGCAACTGCGTGATTACTGCATGAGCAAGAAGGGTGTTACCGAAGGTTTTCCTTTTGGTCCGGATACCTTGGTGTTTAAGGTAATGGGCAAAGTGTTTTTGATTACAGGAATGGATACTCCATTGCAAATGAACGTAAAATCTGACCCAGAAGAAGCCATTGCATTACGGGAGGAGCATCCAGAAGTGCAGCCAGGATACCACATGAATAAAAAACATTGGAATACCGTAACGGTAGGGGGTAATTTGCCTGATAGTTTGGTGATAAAAATGATAGACGATTCATATGCTTTGATAATTGCTGGAATGAATAAGAAGGAGCGAGAAGTATTGGAGGAAATAAGTTAAAGTTTGCACACTTGATATTTAATGTGCTGACGAAGCGTTTTTCTTGTCATCCCGAACTTGTTTCGGGATCTAAATGGAGGGTACAGATGCGAAATAAATTCGGCATGACACGCAGAGTAGGTTAATTAGTATAAAAGGACCTTTTTTCTTGTCATCCTGAGCGAAGTCGAAGGATGAGCAACTAATGGGATTTTACTCATCCTGAATTTTTAAGAACTATAACTAAAAAATACTATGTGGAAAGAAACACCAGAAGGACTAAATAAAACATTTGAGTTTAAAAACTTTAGCGAAGCCTTTGCTTTTATGGCACGTGTGGCACTTGCTGCCGAGAAAATTGACCATCATCCTAATTGGAGCAATGTATACAATCGGGTAACTATTACGCTGAATACACATAGTGCGGGTAATAGTGTTACCGAAAAAGACCATATCTTAGCCCATACGATCGACAAATTTATTACAGGATGATATTTCATTTTATTGCGCTAAGTGCTGCGTTGTTTGCCAGTGATTCCTTACAAACACCTTACGAAAAGAGCAACAAGCAACAAACTACTTCTTACCAAGAATACATCAATTACTACACGCATTTAGACGATGCTTTTGGTGCTGTAAAACTGCTAACAGGAAGTAATTGCGATGGCGGAAAACCCTTGCATTTGGTAGTAATAAATGCAGATGGAGAGTTTGACTTAACCAAGGTTGCTCAAAGCAAAAAAGCACTTGTTTTTATCAATAACGGCATACACCCTGGCGAACCCGAAGGTATTGATGCCAGCATGCAGTTGGCAAGAGATTTAGTAACGTTACCAAAATTTAAACGATTGCTCGATAGTGTAATTGTATGTATTGTGCCTATTTTTAATGTAGAAGGCGCATTAAATACCAGTGCATATTATAGGGTGAATCAGAATGGTCCCCAAAATCCAGCCTTTCGGGGTAATGGTCAGAATCGGGATTTGAACCGTGATTTTATAAAGTGTGATACCCGCAATGCCATGGCACTTATCGAATTTATACAAGCAGCCAACCCCGATATTTTTATAGATACCCACACCAGCAACGGCGCCGATTACCAATACGTGCTTACCTATATTGCTACACAAAAAGACAAATTACACCCTGCTCTATCGGCGTATATGACGGGCAAATTCGAACCAAAATTAAAGAGTAACCTAAACAAACAGGGGTTTTTGCTTTCGCCGTATGTAAACGAGTATAAAACCATACCCGATTCGGGCATTGTGGGCTTTTTAGAAACTCCTCGGTTTTCTACAGGATATAGCACCTTGTTTAATATGCTTGGTTTTGTTGTAGAAACGCACATGCTGAAACCCTTTGATAAACGCGTAGCCGCTACTTATGCTTTTTTGCAAAACACGCTTGTAGTAGCTGCCAAGGATGTGGCAGAAATTAAACGGATTCGTAAACAAGCTATAGCAGAAACTAGAACAGCTGCTACATTTGCGCTCAACTACCGCTTAGATACCGCCAGTTTTAGCAACATCGACTTTGCAGGCTATCAATCGGGATACCGACCGAGCTTAATTAGTGGATTACCACGTTTGCAATACGACCGTAACAAGCCTTTTACTAAAAAAGTGTGCTTTTATAATACCTATTTGCCAAGTATTTCGGTAACAAAACCAGTGGCTTATGTGCTGCCACAGGCGTATCAAGAAGTGATAAAACGCTTGCAACTGAACGGAGTGCAACTGCAGCCTTTGGTAAAAGATACGGTAATGAAGGTGGAAGTGCAGTACATTGCCAGTACACAAACCGCTAGTAATCCGTATGAGGGGCATTACCTACACTACAATACAACGGTACGTACCGATACGCAACGACTTTCTTTTTTTGCTGGTGATGTAGTAATTTATATGAATCAGCCAGCTAATCGGTTTATTGCGGAAGTATTGGAGCCACAATCGGTAGATTCGTATTTTAATTGGAACTTTTTTGACGGGATACTGAACCAAAAGGAATATTTCTCGGATTATGTATTTGAGGATGTAGCTGCCGATTATCTGAAGCAACATCCAGAAGTAAGGGCCTTGTTAGAAGAAGCAAAAAAGAACAATCCCGACTTGGCGCAAAGTGCTGCAAAGCAATTGGATTTTGTGTACCGCAACTCGCCTTATTACGAACCTTCGCACAAACGGTATCCGGTTATGAAATTATTTTAATACGGACTATCATGCTGATTTTAGCGCAATATATTATCTTCAGGTTGTCATTCAGACGCAGGAGGAATCCCAAAATGGATGGGATGCTTCGTTCCTCAGGATGACAGCAGAAACTTCCATTTACCATCATCCATACTTTTGCCTTTTTACTTTATCCTTTTACCTTTATACAATGCTTCATTACTTACAATACAGCCCTGTTGCTTCGTTTATCTTTTTTATTACCGTACTTACTTCTGTGTACACACTTTATTTCGAGCCGAGTGTGCTACGCAAATTTATGTTGCACCCCTACAGTTTTGCAAGAGGAAAAAACAGGTTTACCATTATTACTAGCGGACTAATACATGCAGATTTTACGCATCTGCTATTTAATATGATTTCGTACTACTTTTTTGCCTTTCAGCTGGAGCGTATTATCGGGCATTGGCAGTTTGGTTTGTTATATATACTCAGTATTGTGCTGAGTGATATAAATACCCTCTACAAGTATAAAAACAGCCCGTCTTACTTTAGTTTAGGAGCATCTGGGGCTATATCGGCAGTACTGTTCAGTTATATTTTATTCAATCCATTCAATAAGCTATATTTCTTTATCATTCCTTTTGGCATCCCTGCTTGGCTTTTTGCATTGTTGTATTTGTGCTATTGCTATTATGCCTCGCGCAATCAATACGATCACATCAATCATGATGCGCATTTATTTGGAGCCTTATCGGGTTTGGTTATCACGCTTATACTGTATCCGCAGTTGTTTCAGCACTTTCCAATGTTTCAGTAAAGTGCTTTATTAAGAGTAATGCCTGTTTTATGAAGTATGCTAAAAGGTTACAGCTTTTTATAAGTATTATTTTGCCCTGATAAAGAGCGGCTTAGTCTATTATTTATACACACGCCCTAAGTTTGGTACTCTACTTGCCATAGTCTGTATAACTAAAATAAATAAGGCTATGAAACGAGCTAACAAATCATTAGCACAAAGGGGTGATGATTGTTTAAGCGAGTTCCATCTGACAACTAAAAATCAAAAAATAAAACAGATGAAAAGGTATCTAATTATCGCGCTAGTATTAGTGGCACAGATTGCCGCTGCACAAATTGGGTCTAATAAAGAAACAATTTTAACCTACGAACGTTCAAAGGGAAGCGAATTAGGCGCATTTGATGGTAATAAATTACATGCCGTAAATAAAAATGTTAATACTTATTACTATTTAAAAAACGGTAGGTGTACAAATATCGTAAAGATAACCAGACGAGAAGATTTGGGATCGTTAAAACAATTTCTTAGTGATAACGGTTATAAGTACGATACCTCATTAAGTGTGTACAGAAAAGATAATTTAGTTGGGGAGTTTGAGTATCAAAACCAGTTTATATACCTGAAGATAAACGAGCAGGCAGAACTGGTACTAAAATAAGTAAACAAGATTATACGTTAGTAACGTAAATAATGAGTGCTGCATGTTTTGCCACTTTTCAAAGAGAGGCACATGCAGTTTTCATAACAATAGGGGTCGGCGATGGGTTTAATACTCACCGCCGATTTTTCTTTTATTAAGGCTTACATCACTAAACTGCGGCAAGCGAGTAGGCTTATTTGTAAAACCTACTGTATCGCTCAAGGCATCCATAAAAGCAAGTAGATTTCTAATTTCCCGTTTTTTTAGTTTTATAGGTGCTGCGGGTAACGTTTGGTTGGGTACGCTATATCCTAAACCTTCGCCGCCTCCTTTAAGGTAAAAATCAACTACCTCTGCTAGTGTTTTGTATACTCCATTGTGCATATAAGGTGCTGTTAGCTTTACGTTGCGCAAGGATGGGGTTTTAAATGCAAATTTATGCAGGTCTTTTCCTGTAATTAAAAAACGTCCTTCATCAGTGTCTAGTGCTTTGTTTTCGGCAGTAGCAGGTACGCCTATAATTTCCCATTCGGTTTCAGCAAAAAATGGAGGAATGGTACCACCAAACGTAGGTACAAAATGGCACGTACCACATTGCGCTTTACTCATGAATAGGGTAAAGCCAGCAATTTCGCGCGCATTAAGAGCCAATTTATCGCCACGCATGTATTTATCAAAACGCGAATTAAAACCTACTAAAGAGCGCTCATAAGCAGCTATGGCTTTGCGAATGGCCGTAGGTGTAATAGCCGAATCGGCTGTATTTTTAAAAGCTTCTTTAAACAAGGCTTTATATTCTTCGCTTTGTTGCAACTTTACAACTGTTTGTGGAAAATCACCGTGCATTTCTACTTCATTTTGCGTAACACTGCTTACCTGGTCTTCCAAATAATTTACCCGCGAATCCCAAAATAAATTGCCTTGTATAGCTGAGTTAATGATACTTGGTGCATTGCGACTTACGCTGCCCTGAAAATCGAATGCCATGCTTTTCGGTAAGCCATCGGTAAACGCCATTTCGGGTTTATGACAACCCGCACAAGCACGTTTATTATTACCCGAAAGTATGGGATCGAAAAACAACATTTTGCCCAAGGCTATTTGCGAAGCAGTTACTTTTTCATACCGCTCGTTGGAGTAAAAATTAGCGTTCCAAGCGGCAGATTCAAATATGGTGGGGGTTTTGTTTGTAAGGGGAGAAGAAAGGGTGCTAGGTGGTATTTTTAAAGTGTTTTGCATGTTCTGCAATGCAGCATACAAAGGATTGGCAACACTTTGTATAAAATAAGCATGGTTAAACTTTCTTAAATCTTCATTAAATATAAATGCGTTTACTGCACGCGTTACCAAAATAGCTGTTTCGGCTGCTTGTTTGGCATTTACTTCGCGCAATTTTGGTGCGTATAGCTCATAAACTTTTTTGATGCCTAGAAAAGCACTACGTGCTTCGGCAATACTATTCCCAGAGGCTGGAGCATCAAATCCTGCTAATCCTAAGGTGTATACACGTATAATTTCTTGTAGCATTGCCTCAAAAACATCCTCATCATTAAAGGTGCTTATTTGGGTAAGCTGGCTTACACGGTACAGTACCGCTTGTGCAACGGCAGTTTCGCGCAAAATTGCCGATTTGTATTTCCAGGCACTGTCTTCCCACAGGTACTCCTCTATTACCTGAAAGCCTTGAGGTGCTATGGTAGTTTGATTAGGATCATCTTCGGCAACCTTTGCTATTAAGGCGCCATTTATTTCTTTGGCACTGGTGGGATTATAATATTCTACTAGGAACTCAATTTCTTTATAAGCCAACCTGCAGGCTATATAGGCATCTTTTGCTTGTGTAGCTGTTTGTTTGTTGCTCATGCGGGCAACAGCTTTTTCCAACAACACTACTTTAGTGGTAAGGCTATCTATCCGTTGATTAAAAAATCGCTTTACATTGTTTGAGGGAGTAGTATCTCCTGGTGTAAAAGAAAAATTGCCCAATACGATGCAGCCGATTACAGCCACTAATACAATTGCTTTTGACGAATAATTACGCATATGTTATAAATAAAGAACGCGAGGCTTTAACTAAAGCCTCGCGAACAAAAATAGGTTTTTAAAAAATATTATTGTTTGGTAATAGCCTTTTGGAAAGGTTTACCATCAATAGTAGCTTTTACAATGTATGCACCATTAGCTAATTCAGTAAGATTGATTTCTTGTGAATTTTTGCCTGATACAGCGAATGTTTTTGAATAAACAACCTGTCCTACAGTATTTATTACTTCTACTACTGCTGAAGTTTTAGCTTCAAAAGATACTGTGAAAAGACCTGCATTTGGATTAGGATATACGTTTACTACACTAAATTTACCAGCTTCAGCAATTCCAGCAGCTTTCTTTTCGCGAGGAATACCTGTTACTAAAATAATTTGAGAAGCCTGGTTTTCGTTTTTACGGATATTAGCACCACCGTTTCCAATAGTATCTACACCTTTGTATTTATCTGCAATCCAAGTGTGTGGTTGTACGGCAATCATAAACGCATCTGGAACACCAATAATGTCAGATACGTCTAACATTGCGCCATATTCCCAAGAACCGTTACGGCTTTTAGCATATTTGTAAGTGCTAGTAGTTGCATCAAATGACGAGTTGTATTTAGCACTATCAGCTGCACTACGACGGTGGTCTAATTCCATTACTACTTTTACTTCTCCTGTAGCAATATCGTATTGGTAGATACGAGCATCGTGATCATGGTATTTTTCGAAAGAAGAGATTAAATAACCATTTGGATCTTCTTGTGCATATACATAATCTTTAGTTACACAAATATTGTCTACATCAAAGAATGTACGCGCGCCATTACTTAAGCTTGGGTCATCACCATCCATAATGCAAGTTAAGTTTCCAGAAAGTGGGCTATTTGCATCTAATACCAATTTGTATACACGACCATATTTTGTACGTGAACGATCAGCATTTACACCTGTATAATCTTGACCAGTTACTGTGAAATATATATTTCTGTACGCATCAGCAGAACCTTTACCATAATCGACATCTTCTACACGACCAAATTTAATGGCTTTCAATGTATCAGAAACTTCATCTAATTTTTTACCAGTAAGAGACTTGTAGTTTCCTGTGTATTCTACAAACTCTACAGGGTAAGCAGTACCAGCAATCATTGCTGTTTCTTTTTTGTTCAAGTCTTTGCGACGTAGTACATATAATTTACCATTGTTTAAATCACCAACAGTATTAGCTACATAAACTACTACTTGTCCACCGTTTACGCCAGAATCATCATCACCTAAAACAATAACTGTTTTACCAGCATACGCATCTTTGTGTAATGGTAGTGCGTTTTCAGCACTCCAACGACCTAAGCCTTTGGCCAAAGTTACTGAATCGAAAGTAGTACGTACTGGAGCAGAGATATCTAAAGCGTGAGTCATTGATTCTTGACCGCTTTCGCCACAAGTAAGAAATGTTGGACCAAAACCGTGTTCTGCAGGAGTAGCTAAAGTAGCAGAACATAAGCGCCACATACCAGCTTTAGAAGTCATAATGTATTCTCCTTTTACAGGCTTAAAAGTAGCATCTAAAGTAACTTTAGAAACTGCGAAGTTATCTTCGTGATTTACTACAAAACTGTACGTTCCATCGGTGTTTTTTAGTAAACCTGCACCATCTGCAGAACCACCAAAAATGAAAGATGGAGACTGTGTAAAGTTATCATCGCTACCAATTAAAGAGTATCCCTGTAAACCAGTAATATCTTTATTTAAGTTTACTAGTACTGGAGTACTAGAATGGTTCATTAATTGAACCTGAGCCATAGCTGCCGTGCTTAATAAAAGCGCAAGAGCCGAAGTGTAAAATTTGTTCATGTTTGTATATAGTTTAACAGTACAAACTTATTACAGCCATGTTAGGGATAACTTAATTAAAAGTTATGATTGTGTAGGTTTAATGTTAACTAAGTTTAAGGAATGTTATTTAGACTAATTTTAAATAGATTACACGCTTCGAAAGGTAACGGATGAATTAAAAAAAAAAGGGTAAGATTTCAAATGAAATCTTACCCTTTTTATAGGCTATAATGAAGTACTATTTTAGCAATTCTCTAGAGATAACAATTTTCTGAATTTCAGAAGTACCCTCATAAATCTGCGTAATTTTAGCATCACGCATTAATCGTTCTACATGAAATTCTTTTACAAAACCATAACCACCATGAATCTGTACTGCTTCAACAGTATGTTTCATAGCTGTTTGCGAGGCAAATAACTTTGCCATAGCACCAGCTTGGTCGTAATTCATTTTGTTGTCTTTCATCCAAGCAGCTTTTAGGCAAAGCAAACGCGCTGCTTCAATATCGGTAGCCATATCTGCTAACTTAAATTGAATGGCTTGGTGCTCGGCAATTGGTTTACCAAAAGCCTTACGCTCTTTTGCGTATTGAGTAGCTAATTCTAAAGCTCCGGATGCAATGCCCAAGGCTTGCGATGCAATGCCTATACGACCACCTGATAAGGTTTTCATGGCAAATTTAAATCCAAAGCCATCTTCGCCAATGCGGTTTTCTTTAGGCACTTTTACATCGGTAAACATCAATGAATGTGTATCCGAGCCACGTATTCCTAGTTTATTTTCTTTTGGTCCTATGGTAAAACCAGGCATTCCTTTTTCTACAATTAAGCAGTTGATACCACGGTGACCTTTGGCCACATCTGTTTGTGCAATTACTAAATAGGTAGAAGCAGTGCTTCCATTAGTAATCCAGTTTTTTGTGCCATTTAGTAGGTAATGATCACCCATATCAATAGCAGTAGTGCGTTGCGAAGTAGCATCGCTACCTGCTTCAGGTTCAGATAGGCAGAAAGCGCCAATCTTTTCACCTTTAGCCAAAGGCACTAAGTATTTTTGTTTTTGTTCTTCGTTGCCGTATTGCTCTAATCCGTAGCATACTAACGAATTGTTTACTGATACTACTACAGAAGCAGAAGCATCTACTTTCGACAATTCTTCCATGGCTAATACATAGGAAATGGTATCTAAACCTGAACCACCGTATTGCGGACTAACCATCATGCCTAAAAAGCCAAGTTCACCTAGCTTTTTTATTTGTTCGGCTGGAAATTTTTGGTGTTCATCACGTTCAATTACACCTGGTTTCAGTTCGTTTTGAGCAAAATCGCGAGCTGCCTTTTGAATCATCAAGTGCTCTTCCGAAAGTTGTATATTCATACTAAGTTAAAGAATAGTTTAAAAACAGTAATTGGGTGTCAAATGTAGTAAAAATTAATTTTAAGAGATTATGGTAATTGGTTTTGACAGTAAGGAGTAGCTTATTGCTATGCTAAGTGAGGTCTCTTGTTATCCTAAGCGAAGTATGCTGTGTCATCTTGAGCGAAGTCTCTTGTCATCGCGAGCGGAGTCCCTCGTGTCATCCTGAGCGAAGTCGAGGGATACCCCATGACAGGAATCAATGAATAGGATTAACCCCGTTTTATCTTTTGCTCAATAGCACTGGTAGAATAACCCTCCACAAAATCGATAGTAGCTACACTACCTCCTTTTTTTAGCACTACATCCGCACCTACTATATTATCAACGGTGTAGTCGCTACCTTTTATCAATACGTCGGGCTGTATAGCGGTAATAAGTTGTAAAGGCGTTTCTTCATCAAATAAGATAACCACATTTACAAAAAACAGCGAAGCTAGTAAGGTAGTACGCGAAACTTGATTAGTGATAGGTCTATTTGAACCTTTCAGTTTGCTTACCGAAGCGTCTGTATTTACACCTACAATTAATATATCGCCTTTGGCGGCTGCTTTAGCTAAATAATCAACATGCCCCAAATGCAAAATATCAAAACAGCCATTGGTAAAAACCACCTTTTTGTCTTGCAGTTTCCAGATGTTTAACCAATGCTGAATACTTTCTACAGTATGCAGTTTTTTATCAATTAACTCACGCTTGCTTAGTGCTTCCATCCTTAGTACGGTTAAATCCGGCTACATATATTAAACATATTGCCCCTACAACCAATATAGCCAATGTTTGTGAAGAGTGAGATATAGTAGCAAAGGATAAACCATCCGATTTGCTGATTGCGTATAAAGTTAGCCCTTCTGATACCATCCAATGGAAGGCACCAATGCCGCCCTGTACGGGGGCTGTCATGCCAAAAGATCCAACGGTAAGTATTACCAATGCTGCCGCTAAACCCAAATGTGCAGTTGGGGCAGTAGCAAAAAAAATAAGGTAGGTATTCAAAAAATAGAGGAACCAAATAAGTATGGAGTAGGTAATAAATAGACCAATGTTTTGTACGTTTTTTACCGATACAAAACCCTCTTTTATTCCGGTAATTAAGTTGATAACTTTTACCGCAATTGCTGATTGGTATATTTTCTCTTTGTTGCGTTTAAACAACCACCAACCTACAAGTACTACAGCAAGAATAAGTGTAACTACCAACATAAGTAACAGGCTATTAGAAGATAGTTTTTCAACTAGGGGATTAAATAAGTAGGTATTCAAAAAACCAATAATGAGTTGAAACTGTAACGTAATGGCAAGTAGTAGTACCAGTGCCAAACAGATAAGGTCGATTAAACGCTCTACCAACACGGTGCCAATAAGGGCATTCATGGGCACTTTGTCGGTTTTTACCAGTACACCACAACGCGATACTTCGCCCATGCGTGGAAAAGCAAAATTTGCCATGTAGCCAATAATCACTGCCGAAAAGGTATTGATCGTTTTGGGGCTATATCCCAAAGGCTTTATCATCATGTTCCAACGCAAGGCACGTACCCAGTGGCTCACAAACATGACCAAAAGGGCAATAATTACCCATGTGTAATTGGCTTGTTTTAAATCGTTGAGTAGTTTTTCAGGGTCTTGACCTTTGAATGCCAACCACAATAGCGCAACTCCTATAGCAAGTAATAAAATGTATTGAGCTGCTTTTATTAGTTTTTGTTTATCCACTGTGGTTATATCAGGTGGTTATTTGCATCAGGAAATGCAGAAGAGGGTTTAAATGTTTTAGCTTTCTCAAAATCCATACTGGCATAGCTCATAATAATAACTAAATCTCCAACATGTGCTAAGCGTGCAGTTGCGCCATTAAGACAAATAGTACCGCTACCGGGTTCGCCTTTTATTACATAGGTTTCAAAACGAGCACCATTATTGATATTTACTACCTGTACCTTTTCGTACTCTATAATATTGGCGGCTTGCATTAGGGCTTCATCAATAGTAATGCTGCCTACATAATGCAATTCTGCTTGAGTAACCTTTGCACGGTGTATTTTAGATTTAAGTACTTCAATTTGCATGGAGCAAAGGTAAGGCAATTTGATAAAAAAACCTCGCTTTATTCAAGTGAGGTTTTTTGTGATTTCTTAGTGTCGTCCTGAGCGTAGTCGAAGGATGAGCAAGAAATTAGAATACCAATTTCTTGCTCACCGTTTGTGTAGTAGTAGTTACTTTCACAAAGTACATACCTTGTTGACTTAAGCTGCCTAAAGTAAGCGTATTGTATCCTTTTTGTAAAGCAGCACTTGTTTTTTGGATTACCTTACCAGCTATATCAGTTACTTCAATTATGCTTTGTATTGCTTCTGGTGCTTCAATGCTTAAACCAAGTTCGTTATTGCTGTTTTTGGTAACTGTAAGGTTTAATTGTGCCGTGTTTAAAGTTGCTGCAACTACCTTAGAGGCAGTGTTTACACCATTAAAATCAGTTTGACGTAAACGGTAGTAGTTTACCCCATTTGCTGGATTTGCATCAGTAAAGCTATAGTTGCGAATAAGTGTGCTGTTTCCTGCACCTTGTACGCGGGTAAGTTCTTCAAAATCTGATCCGTTTGTACTGCGCTCTATGCTAAAGTAATTATTGTTTAGCTCTGTAGCGGTGGCCCATGTTAAATCAATGGTTTTTGCGGTGGCTTTGGCATTGAAATTTAACAAGGTGATAGGGAGGGCAATAGATGAAATATTAAAATCATCTACAGCTAAAGCATCATCTGAACTTGTTGCATCAGTATCATTCCACCTAAACCAAAAAATACTCCCTGCTGTAATTGATAATGAACTAATGGTGTAGGATAATGCTGTTTTATTAGTACTGGCATTTCCGTCTAAAGAACCTGTACTGGTCGTATGCGGACTACTAAAATCTAAATCATTTACATCTGTCCATGTTCCCGTTGTTAAAGATGTAGCATCTAGACTATACTGAAAGTCCAGGCGATCAGCTCTTCCTGTAGCTCCACATCTCCATTGTTCACCAGTATATGTTAGGGTTATACTGTTTATTGTGCTGCCTGTATTGTTTTGAAATTGAACGCCAATGGTTGAGATTAGGGTTCCTGTACGTAAGGTGCCCAAAGCTCTGTCTATATCTGCTGCGGTGCCCAAGCTATAAGTATCTCCAGTAGTGCTAGAACCAGTTCCTGTATTGTAAGTGGCGTTTGCATTCGTACCTGTTTCAACAAAATTCCAACCAGTAGGAACGGTAGTGTTGATGCTGCCAGTACTAGCTAATGTGTTAAAATCTTGAGTGTAGTTAAAAGAACTATTATTAATAGAAATCTGTCCGTTTGATGTTGAGACGGTAACAATAGCAGATATTGCTAGAGTGAATAAGTTTTTCATATGTAGGTTGTTAGGTGTACAACAAATATAAAAAACTAATCTTTTTTACACAATAGTTTTTAGCATCAATATATGTTAGAAAGAGGTTCCTCAGTCATCCACTCATTGTCAATTAGACGAGTGTTGCCTACCCGAGCAGCCACTAAGGCAATTATGGGTTCGTTTTTGCTTTGGGCAGGTTGTAGCGTGTTGGCGTTACATAGATCAAAATATTCTAAGGCTATTTCGGATTGTTGTAAGTGCTGAGTAATACGACTTCTAATCTCGGTTAAGGAGAGTTCGGCAAAAAGAGTTTTTGCCTGATACAAAGCGTGTGAGAGTAATAGTGCTTGTTGGCGTTCTTTAGTAGATAAATGCACATTACGAGAACTCATGGCCAAGCCCTCTGGTTCACGTATAATAGGGCAAGCAATTAGTTTTACTGGCAATTGCAGCACCTCAATCATTTTTTTAAGCACCAATACTTGTTGAAAGTCCTTTTGCCCCATATACATACCATCAGGCTGCACTAAGTCAATTAGTTTTTTCACAATTTGTGTTACCCCTTGAAAATGTCCTGGTCTAAATTCACCTTCCAATAGTGTATCTAATCCAGCCAAATCTATATGCCAATTTTCTTTTTCAGCATACATCTCGGTTACCGTTGGCATAAACAGTACAGTGCAATTGCTTGCTTCTAAAGATGCTTTGTCTTTTTCTATTGGTCTGGGGTAGCGATCTAAATCACTCGGATTGGTAAATTGTGTAGGGTTTACAAAAATACTGCATACCGTAACATCACAATTGCTATTGGCAATTTGCAGCAGCGATAAGTGCCCCTGATGCAAAGCCCCCATAGTAGGTACAAAACCAATTGTATGATTCAGACTCTTGCTGTGCGCTACCCAGGCTGAAAGTTCTTTCTTGGTTGTAATTACCTGCATGTGCAGCAAAGGGAGTAAATAACTTTCTATTTTACAAATAATCGCTCTGGGCTTTTGTTTGTTACTGATTTATTTATTAGTATCTTTGTGCTCCAATCGTAATTATATCGAATCAGATATTTGTTTTAACATGTCAAAAACTAAAATTCTTTACATCTCTCACGAGATGTCTCCTTTTCTCGAACTGTCTAACATTGCGAAAATTACCAGAGAGCTTCCGCAGGCTATGCAAGAAAAAGGTTTTGAAATTCGGATTCTTATGCCCCGTTTTGGCTGTATAAACGAACGCCGCAACCGCCTACACGAAGTAATTCGTTTGTCGGGAATGAACATCGTAATCAATGAAACAGATAATCCACTTATTATAAAAGTAGCTTCGTTGCCAACCGCACGTATGCAAGTGTACTTTTTGGATAACGAAGAGTTTTTTCAGCGCAAATTTGTTTTTAGGGATAATGCACAAAAGTTTTATGCCGACAATGGCGATAGAGCTATTTTCTTCTGCAAGGGCGCGTTAGAAACAGTTAAAAAATTAGGCTGGTCGCCAGATATCGTGCATTGCCACGGATGGATGAGCGCACTTGCTGCCGCATACGTGAAAACCATTTACAAAGAAGATCCTATCTTCCGTAATAGTAAAGTAGTATATTCTATTTACGATACAGATTTTCAAGAATCATTAGGAGCCGATTTTGCTGCTAAAGCTACTTTGGACGGTGTAGTTACTGATACGGATAGCTTTAAAGCAGCAACTGCTGCTGGTATGCACAATGGAGCAATTCATTATTCGGATGCAGTAGTAATAATGGGACAAAACGATGCAGCCCGCTATGCAACAGAAGCAAAAGCAATGGGCAAATTGGTAATGGAACCTACCGATGCTGAGAACTATGAAGGCTATACCGAATTCTACGAAGAGATATTAGCTGGAGAGTTAGCAGGCGTAGAAGCATAAATTTAAAATACTTGCGTTAAATGAGATGTTGATTTAATTTAAAATCAGCATCTCATTTTGTTTTTTATAAATATTTGAAGTACCCATGAATAAATATTGGAGCATACTACTTATACTATTGGTAATTGCTGGATGTAAAAAAGTAGATTTAGTAGGGCTTGAAATACAGCCTACAGAAGACTTGTTGAATGCGCTTTATACCGATACGGTATCGATACAAGCAATTACTATACGTGCAGATTCGCTACGAACAGATAACAATGCAGTTAACAGGAGTCTGTTAGGTGATTTTAAAGACCCACTATTTGGTCGCTCACAGGCATCTATAGTAGCTCAGTTATTGCTTTCGAGCAATACCCCAAGTTTTGGCACTAATCCAATACTCGATTCGGCAGTACTAATATTACCTTATACTGGCTATTACGGAGATACCAATAGCACTCTTACAGTTCAAGTAAAAGAATTAGAGGAAGCAATAAACGCAGATAGTGCTTATTATTCTAATCGAATTTTTAAAAATAAAGGTGTTCTATTAGGCAGTAAGACGTTCAAGCCACGCTCTACCGATAGCATTACAATAGCGGCTATTAGAGCAGGCAAAAGCGATACGATACAAAGAATACCTGCTCAGTTGCGTATTAAATTAGACAGCACATTTGCTTCAACCAATTTATTAAATATTAGTACGGATAAGTTGGCGAGTTCAACTGCATTTTTAACCTATTTTAAAGGAATAAGCATTAACATAGATAGTAATGCAACACAGGGTACAGGAGGTGTTTGTATTTTTGATATGTTTACTAGCGGTCGTGCTAAAGTTACCTTGTATTACAGAAGTGGGGCTGATACACTTAGCTTCGATTATGTAATTAATAATGGAGGAGCTGTAGCTGGTACTTTTACACATAATTATACAGGTTCGCCTGTGTCTGCTGAGCTACAAAATCCATCTATGCAGCAAACCTATGTGCAGGCAATGGCGGGGTTGCGAACCAAACTTAACTTTCCTCAGTTAAAGCACCTTACCGATTCGGGAATGATAGCTATTTCTAAAGCAGAGTTAGTAGTGCCTATACAAATCAGTAGTAATAGTACCTATAAAGAGATACCACGCCTAGCTTTAGTAAGAGGCGATTCTACAGGAACAGTATTTACACTGCCAGATTTAGCTTTGGGTGATGCTTTTGCGGGAGGATTTTACAATGCAACGGCAGGTACCTATACATTTAACATAGCACTGTATTTGCAAGATGTTTTAGCAGGCAAGCGTAAGTTAGATAATCTGTACCTTGTTGCCACGGGCGCTGCTACTACGGCAAATAGGTCGATATTAAATGGGACGCAAAATAGTGCCCCGATTAAGCTAAATCTTTTTTACAACAAATTATATTAGTAATTTCGGACTCAACTTTTTTCTATGTGTGGAATTGTAGCATATATCGGTAAGCGCGAGGCTTATCCTATAATTATAAAAGGGCTTCACCGTTTAGAGTACCGTGGTTACGATAGTGCAGGTGTTGCTTTATTAAACGGTAGCCTTAATGTCTACAAAAAAGCAGGCAAGGTAGCCGATTTAGAAGCTTATGTACAAGGTAAAAACAATGCCGGTACAATAGGTATGGGTCATACCCGTTGGGCTACACATGGTGAGCCTACCGATAGAAATGCACATCCCCATCTTTCCGAGTCAAAAAGTATTGCCATTATTCACAATGGTATCATTGAAAATTATGCGCCATTAAAAGAAGAATTGCAAAAGAGAGGGCATACCTTTTTGAGCGATACAGATACAGAGGTGCTAGTTCACTTAATTGAAGATATTCACCAAAAGGCACAAGTAACATTACCTGAAGCGGTGCGTTTGGCCTTAAATGAAGTAGTAGGGGCTTATGCAATTGTAGTGCTTAGTAAAGAAAATCCAGACGAGCTGATAGCTGCTCGTAAGGGTAGCCCTATGGTAGTAGGTGTTGGAGAAGGTGAGTTTTTTATAGCTTCAGATGCTTCTCCAATTGTAGAGTACACCAAAAAAGTGATTTATCTAGATGATAATCAAATAGTGTATATCAACCGAAGCGGATATAATATTGTCAATCTAGCAAACAAGGTACAAATACCCTATATCCAAGAGTTAGAGATGAACTTGGAGATGATTGAAAAGGGAGGCTATGAGCATTTTATGCTCAAAGAAATATACGAGCAACCCCGTTCTATTTATGATAGTATGCGTGGTCGTATTAATTCAGCAACAGGTCTTATCAATTTGGGTGGTTTAGTTGAGCATCAAGAGCGATTTGATAAAATAGAACGTATTATTATTGCAGCCTGTGGTACTTCATGGCATGCAGGCTTGGTTGCCGAATATTTAATAGAAGATTTTGCACGCATTCCTGTTGAAGTAGAATATGCTTCAGAATTTAGATACCGTAATCCAGTAATTACTGAGAATGATGTGGTAATTGCCATATCTCAATCTGGTGAAACAGCAGATACACTTGCTGCTATTGAACTTGCTAAGTCAAAAGGAGCATTAATATACGGTATTTGTAATGTGGTTGGAGCGTCTATTCCTCGTGCATCTGATGCCGGTTCATATACGCATGCGGGTCCCGAAATTGGTGTAGCTTCTACCAAAGCATTTACAGCACAGGTAACCGTTTTAACTATTTTGGCATTATCACTTGCTCAGAAGAGAGGGAAAATTTCCAAAACCAGACTAATAGAATTATTGACGGAGTTAGAATCTATACCTGCCAAAGTAGAAAAAGCATTGGCAAGCGATGGATTAATACAAAAGTTGGCTGCCACTTTTAAAGATGCTAAAAACTGCTTGTATTTAGGCAGGGGGTATAATTTCCCTGTTGCATTAGAAGGGGCATTAAAACTTAAGGAAATATCTTACATACATGCCGAAGGATACCCTGCAGCAGAAATGAAGCATGGGCCTATTGCACTTATAGATGAGCATATGCCAGTAGTGATTATTGCTACAAAGGATAAAAACTACGAAAAAATCGTCAGCAATATTCAAGAGGTAAAAGCGCGCAAAGGGATTATCATAGCTATCGTTTCCGAAGGAGATACCATAGTAAGCAAACTTGCAGACTACGTAATTGAGGTGCCAGAAACCGACGAAGCACTAGCCCCGCTTATCAACACAATCCCTTTACAGTTATTGTCGTACCATATAGCTGTAATGCGTGGATGCAATGTAGATCAACCACGTAATTTAGCTAAATCGGTAACCGTAGAGTAGCAGTTTTTTAGAACTTTATAAACGACTGGGTGTGTACCCCATATTTAATGTAGTACATGCCTGGGCTTAGTTCCGAAACATCTACGTTAGTGGGCCCAAGTAGCGTTACTGTTTGTAGTTTAATTCCTATCGCCGAAAATATCTCTATCTGACTTGATTTGTCTGTTTCATTTGGCGTAATTGCTAAATTTCCTGTTGTAGGGTTAGGATATACACTAAAAGCTGATTTAGCGGAAGTATTATTTACACCCGACGTTACCTCTTGTAAAGCATCAGAATTAGGCAATTCTTTACGACGTGGACTGCGTTGCATTACAGCAAGCATCCGTGTTTTTTGACCCTCCGAAAATAAGTTTTGGCAATTACCATTGGTGTAATCCATGTAATTTTGCGTCATATTCAATCCAGCGCAAGTAGTTCTGGTTACATCACAACCAGATGAAGAGCCATCAGCAGTAGGTGTATCGTCGGTAAAATCACTGGCTTCGCAACCACCATCACCCCAAATATGACGTAATCCTAAGGAGTGCCCAATTTCATGGGTTAGCGTGCGGTTATTGTTGCTAAAATAGTCCTCAGCACCAGTAGTGCCAAATACAATTGGATTGATTACTACCCCATCTGTACTACCACTTTGTGTACTGTTATCGGCAGGCATACCACCTAATCCAGAGCTATCTGGAAACTGTGCATAGCCAAGTAGTGCAAAAGAACCTGTAGTTTCGGTAAAGCGTATCGTCCAGATATTGAAATAGCGTGATGGGTCCCATACGGTAAATGGTTTTATTACAGTTTCTATTTCCTGATTTGTTGCAAAACCAGCATGTGAAAAGCCCGGGTACATTACTCTATCTATACCATTGCTGGCGTTACCTACAGGATCTTTTTTTGCCAGAACAAACTCTATTTGCACATTGGCAGCAATCGGTTTAAATGCATCTACCGTTTGGTTTGCATCTTCGTTTAGGCGGTTAAAATCTTTGTTTAACTGGTCAATTTGGCGTAGTATATTTGCTTCTGGCAAATTATCTTCATACAATAATGGATCACCAGTATTTACCGGAGAATTTGGTACACCATCATGGATTATATGTACTACAACTGGAATGCGAATAACAGCAGCGCCTTTTGCATTATAAGAGAGAGTAGTACCAGTTTGAGAAAATAAACTACTACTATTCTGATACATTTCGGTGGTATAGCAAGGTAATACAGATTGTGCACTACCAAACAAAGGCAATAAGGCAAGTAAGAGTACTAGTTTTTTCATGCTGGGAAAATTGACATATAAATATATAAAAAAACCACGTATACGAGCAATTGTTTGTATACGTGGTTTTTAAGAAAGAGTAATTCTTTATTTAGCTGCTGCGTAACGTGTAGCTACGGCATGCCAATTAATTACATTAAAGAAAGAGGCAATATAATCAGGGCGGCGGTTTTGGTATTTTAAGTAATAAGCATGTTCCCAAACATCCATACCCAAAATTGGCGTACCTTTTACTTCTGCAACATCCATTAATGGATTGTCTTGATTAGGAGTAGAAGAAACTTCCAGTTTGCCATCTTTTACAATAAGCCATGCCCATCCAGAACCAAAGCGAGTTGTACCTGCAGCTGCAAACTTGGTTTTAAAATCGGCAAAAGTTCCAAAGGCAGCAGTAATAGCAGCAGCTAAATCTCCTGTAGGTTCTCCGCCTTTGTTTGGAGCCATTACCGACCAAAATAGCGAGTGATTATAATGACCACCACCATTATTGCGTACTGGCATTGGGTATTTAGAAATGTTCTTGCAAATTTCCTCAATACTCAACTTTTCTGCATCGGTACCTGCAAGTGCAGCATTAAGATTGGTAACATATGCTTGATGATGTTTACCATGGTGAATTTCCATAGTTTGTTTGTCAATGTGGGGCTCTAATGCATCTACTGCATAGGGTAAAGCTGGTAATTCGAAAGCCATAGTTTTATGAATTTATGTGTTAGTTACAGTATAGTAAGACAAATATATATACAATTAAGGTGTAAGAATTAGAAATGGAAAATTAAAACTTGAAACTTGAAACTTCAATATCACTACAATTGAACAGGTGTTTCACAATAAATCTCTTTTGTGCACAAAAAAATCACGCATCAATTGTGCACAATCTGCCTCTAAAATACCCTGTAGTAGCGTTGTTTTTGGATGTAGTAAATTCTTATCTATCATGGTACAGCCTCTTTTTGTATCAGGTGCACCATACACCACACGGTCAATTTGGCTCCAATACAGTGCGCCAGCACACATTACACAAGGTTCTAAAGTTACGTATAGTGTGCAGTTAGTTAGGTACTTGCTCCCAAGTGTATTTGCGGCTGCAGTAATGGCTTGCATTTCTGCATGAGCTGTTACATCGTTTAATCGTTCGGTAAGGTTATGCCCTTTGCCAATTACACGGTTGTTGCATACAACTATAGCACCAATAGGTATCTCATCAGCATCAAATGCTTTCTGCGCTTCTTTCAGAGCCTCGCGCATAAAATAGCTATCATCAAATATCATGTCGCAAAAATATTCTTTTACCTCAGTAATTTTATACAATTTCTATCATCCATATCTATTCTTAGATTTGCGTATGCACAATATTCAGGTAAAACGAGGAAAGGAAAAAGCAATTTTACAACGCCATCCTTGGGTGTTTTCAGGAGCTTTAGAAACACCTAAAAAGGGAATTGGGCAAGGAGAAATAGTACGTTTGCACGATGCAAGCAAAGCCTTTTTGGCTTATGGTTATTACAGCGGCACATCTAAAATTACGGTGCGTGTATTGGAGTGGGATGAACAGGTGCTGGTAGATGAGCAGTGGTGGGTAAGGAAGATTACTGAGAGCATTAACAGGAGAGTAGGCTCTTATTTAGCAACAGCTACTACTGCATGCAGGCTAATACATGGAGAGGCGGATTTTTTACCTGGACTTATTGTTGATTTTTATGCTGGTTATGTAGCTATTCAATTTAATACAGCAGGAGTTGAATTGCAGCGTGTGGTAATTTTAGAAGCATTAATAAGCATATTAAAGCCTATAGCTATTGTAGAAAAAAGTGATGCTCATGCGCGCACCTTAGAGGGTTTAGAAATTGGAGAGGGGTTACTGTACGGCAGTTTTCCTCAAGAAATAAGCATCACCGAAAATGAATTACAATTTGCAATAAACCTTGCTGATGGGCAAAAATCTGGTTATTATGTAGACCAAAGAGATAACAGAGCCCACTTGGCAACATATGCTAAAAATAAAACCGTGTTAGACTGTTTCAGTTATACAGGCGGGTTTGGTTGCTACGCAAAAGCGGCAGGTGCTACACACGTTACAGCAGTAGATTCTTCTGCATTGGCAACCCAAGCTATACAACAAAATTGGGAGCTAAACGGATTTGGTCCAACTGACCTTGCTGTACATACCGCAGATTGTTTTGAGTTTTTGCGCACCAATGCCCAGCAATACGATATTGTGGTGTTAGATCCGCCAAAATTGGCACCTACGCGCTCGGCAATAGAGAAAGCACAACGCGCCTATAAGGATGTAAACCGATTGGGAATGGAGGCGGTTATACCTGGAGGATTATTGGCAACATTTAGTTGTTCTGCAAGTATGGATATGCAACTATTTAAGCAAGTAATTGCGTGGGCTGCGCTTGATGCAGGTAGGGAGGTGCAGATAATTCATCAATTCTGTCAGCCAGCAGACCACCCAATACGTAGTTCTTTTCCCGAATCAGAATACCTAAAGGGCTTGTTGTGTAGGGTATTGTAATTTTATTCATCCGATGACTACTAGTCATCGGATGAATAGGCAACTAAAATAAATCTATATGAAATACCTTCTCATTCTTTTTTTAGCTACAACAACTGCTTATGCGCAACAAAACGATGAGCAACAAATTAAGGCTGTACTCAACCAACAAGCTATTGATTGGAACAAAGGAGATATACCTGCTTATATGCAAGGCTATTGGCAATCAGACTCGCTGGTGTTTATTGGCAAAAGCGGACCAAAGTATGGCTGGGACGTTACTCTGGCTAACTATCAAAAGAGCTATCCAGATAAAGCAGCAATGGGTGTGCTTACATTTGAGTATATAAAGGTTGAGACAGTAAGCAATACCGCATTTGTTATTGGTAAATGGAACTTGCAACGAAGCAAGGATAATCCAAATGGCTATTTCACGCTATATCTTAGAAAGATAAATGGCAAATGGCTCATTGTAGCCGATCATAGTTCATAGTACTTGTATTTTCTGTGGAGTATACTCTATTTTCGCCTGTTCGTCATCCTGAACTTGTTTCAGGATCTTGCTTAATCGGGGGATGCTGAAATAAATTTAGCATGACAGGAGATGAGGAAGTAATCTTACTGTGTCATACTGAGCGTAGTCGAAGTATCTCTTGCAATTCCTAGGTTTCCCCACAAAAAAGAGCGACCCTCTTGCCTATGGCAAGAGGGTCACTCTTGAAATTTAATTACTTAATGTACTATTCGTTTAGCAATACATTGGTAGAGCTGATGTCGTTACCAACAGCTACTCTAACGTTGTATAAACCTTGTGGTAATTTAGTGCCATTAGCCGCTAAACCATCCCAAGTAACAGTTTGTACACCTGCTGTGTAAGTTTGTGGTGCATATAGCATCACAATTCTACCTAACATATCAGTAATCATTACATCAACTTTGCTATCTGCTTGCGCAACAAAGAATCTAATATTTAACTGATCTTTAAATGGATTAGGATAAGCAACTACACCTTGAGCTACAGCTACTTCAGCAGCAATAGTTTCCAATTCTTCTTCACTAGAACGACCTAGAGTAGTGCCGCTTGGAGCACATTTTCCAAGAGTTAAGGTTAAACTAGGAGGCGTGCTAGCAAAGTTGCCATACGCATAGTTTTGATTTGCATTGATGCTACCGGCTTTACCACAAACAGAAACATTGTTAGTTCCAGATGAAGGACTAATATTAAATACAACAATGTTTTTTGCTGTGCTTAAAGTGCTAGTACAGCCATTTGCCAGCGTTGCTTTTACTTTTACTGGATAGATAGTACTAGCAGTTGCTGAGCTTGAAGCAAATAAGTTGTTCAAAGCATTCAAATTAACAGTGTAGTTACCTAAACCATTTGCTACAGCACTTGCAGCAATTGGTGTAACATCATTATTGTTTAAAAACAAATTGATAGTACTTGCAGCAGTACCAGCACCTGTAATAGCTAATAAAGCGTTGCTGCTATTAAGGTTTAATACATCAGTTTTACCTGATGTGCCAGCAGCTGTGTTATTTGCCCAATAGTAGTTAATATTAGTTGCACCAATAGAGTTGAACGTTGCATTTTTATTCGTTGGAATAGTAAATGTTGGTTCTACTGGTGTTTGATTTATTGTTACAGTGCCAGTAGTAAATGGTATAGCAGCACATGCAGAAACGCGTGTATCCTTTATTGCAACAATGTAGTTAACAGTAGTACTACCTGATGGGTTTACAATTGCACCAGTACCGTATTTTAAACTTACTTGGTTTGTAGAGGCAGTTCCATTACTAAGAGGGCTATTGTCACCATTTTTCCAAGTGTAACTATAATTAGGATCAAGTGTACCTGCTGTAATAGTAGCTGGCGTATTGAAGCATATAGGATCTAATGACGCTGGTGAAGCATCAAAGCTGTATGCAAACGCAGGAGCAGGAATGCTGTTGCTAATTACTTGCTTATCTATGTATTGTTGGCAACCATTAGTGATACCAATTTTTAAACGGTATGTTCCTGAGGTATATATTTTTGAACCGTCAGGGTTGGTAGCATTAACGTCAACTATTGGAGAACCATCTTCATCTGTTAATTCAGTATAGAGGCTTCCATTTTTCTTGAACCACTGAATGCTGAATGGACTTGCATCATCAATGGCACTACCATTATTTACAGCAACCATGTTGTCGTTATCTACGCCACAAAATGTAAGTGTTGTAGGAGTAGAAAACACTTGAGTATCTCCTGTTAAAGAACCAATTGTGTACTGGGTAGGAGCTGCTTCAACTGGAAAAGCAACAGTTGTAATTGTGCTTGTACAAGATGTTTCTGTATTTGTAATCACGATATCATAAATATCGCCATCTTCTACAGTTACACCATTCTGATTAAGTACATAAGCAGCACTGCTATTAGCGGCATTTAAGCGATTAAGATCAGTGCTGTTAAAAAAGTCATAAGTTAATGCATCATCATTATCACCATCAGCATTACCATCATTTGGAGTAGCGGCTGTTAATGTAACTAAATCGCCTTCGCATGAAGTAGTTACAGGAGAACCACTTTCGCTAAATACAGCAGTAGCTGTTGGGTTTTGCGCTACAGTGATAGTTGCTGTATTAGATGGAGCAGAAGCACATCCGTTTACAGTAACAACAACTCTATAAACGCCATTAACTAAGGCATTAAAAGCAATTGTGTTTTGTCCTTCTCCATCAGCAGGGTCAGCAGCTGTTGCGCCATTTTTTTGCCAATCGTAACTTACAACACCACCATCTAAAGCAGTGCGCTCAGTGGTATTAAGCATATGACCATCAGTAGCACAAGCATACGCAGTAAAGTTTAACGTAGTTGCGTTTACAGAAGGAGTTTGAGGCGTACCATATATTTTTAGACCATTAGAGTTGGTAAAAGGAGCACCACAATTCAAGTTATTTCTAACCTGTAATGCATAGATACCAGCAGTATTAATTTTGCCAGCAGTTAAGTCTTCACTTGTTTCTCCAGCAATTGCTCCAAAATCACTTACAGTTGTACCGTGTGCTCTGTAAAACCATTGGTATTTAGGAGATGCAGGAGCTCCTGCAACAGTAGCGTCAATAGCTTGTGCAAAATTTGGTGCGCATACGCCGCCAGCATTGTAGCCAATTGTTACCACAGGTACAGATTGAGCTACTAAAGCAATTTCATCAGATAAGGCACATTGTGCTTTTGATACTTCTAGGTAATAAGCTTTATCAGTAGTTTCACCTGTAATAGAAACAGAAATATCTTGGTTGCTAGCTGTGCCATTTGAACCACTAACATTTCCAGTAGCTGTACCTGGAAGAGCTAAATAGTTATTAGGGTCAGTACCGTTTACTTCTTTCCAAATCCAGCTGCAACCAGCAGGAATAGTAGAAGTTAAAACAATACCACCGCCCGTACAAAATGATTGACCATTAGCAGAAGAGTTATTAAACAAGATTGTAGGTGCACTAAAGTCACATACATCTTTTAATGAAATAATATCATCTATTCTGTATTGAAAAGTAGCAGCACTATTGTTTGTAAAGCGTAAGCGAACATTTGCCTGGTTTTTAGGCAATAAAGCACTCACGGTTACATACTGCCATCCGCTTCTTGCTTGAACAGTGTAAGGCATATCAGTAAATGTAGTACCATTTGTGCTAAATTCAACCTTTAAATCAGTTGTTAAGCCTACAGGAACTTTATTGATATACAAGCCAAAAGAAAGCGAAATATTGCTTGTATTTGTGGTAACGATTTCAGAAATAATTAATGTTTTACCATAGTTCAGAAAAATATTTCCCGAACCAGTAGCTCCAGCGTAAAATCCATCAGAAGTGAAAGATTTTCTTACTTCTCCTGTACCAGAATAAGTAAATGCAACTTGATCAAAGCTATTTGCAGCTTCATATACATTAATTGCTGTAACAGAAGCACTAGGAGTATTAAAGTCCTCCGCAAAGAAGGGAGTTCCTTGTGCTTGTACAGCACTGGTAGTTAGGCCTCCTAAGCCTAGAGCTATTAGGGTAATAGGCATTACCTTTCGTAGCAAGTGTAAAGTTTTCATTTTCATTTTTTTACTTTAAGTTTAAAATTTATAATTAACCGCTCCAAAGTTATCAACTCCATGTTAATAAGCAAGTGTTAAGAAGAGGTATTTTCATTTTTTTGAAACCTTGTAGCCGTGGTTTACTTATAAGGCAATTTTGTATCAACTCCATGACACTATAGGCGTATTTTTATACCAAAATCGTATTTGGTATAGTTTAAAATATGTTAAATAAAAGTTAAAAAAAAGTGTAAGTCTCACTTTTATCTACTAATTATCGCTGCTAATTTTAGGATTACTCTTTAAAATTTACTTGTTTTTTGTCTTAATTAATCACTGTATTTCATAGTATAGAAAGGTAAGGTTGCTGCCAGTTAGTGTTGTTTTAGGAGTAGCAGAAATATATAATAAGAAAAGCGGCCATTAGCCGCTTTTCTTACTTGAATGTGTAAGTAGGTTTGTACTTACTCTATCACAATTTTATCAGTAAGTGTTTGCCCATCGGCGGTAACCTTAATAAAATAGATACCAGCTGTTAAGCCATTACGTTCTAACGTGTAATTGCTTTTGGTTGATAGGTTTGTGGCAGTTCTTACCAATTTTCCAGTAATATCATATACTACTAAATCAAAGGTTGGCGAGTTAAAATCGCGTAGACTTATAGTAATGTTCCCGCTGCTTGGTACTGGATATACCAACATAGTTTTAATATCATCACCATAAACCACATTAACACCTGAAGTCAGCAAGTTGAGTGTTTTGGCAATACGTGGAGACGAGTATCTTACCAAGGTATCCATATAAAACTGGCAAGTAGTTGTGTAATCGTCCTGAGCGCAATCCCAAGGCATATAGGTTTGGTTTACAAATGTATAAACACCTTTTTGATACATGTTTAATGGTCCATGTTTCGAATCAGGAATCTGTTTTTGAGGCAAACCATCAGAATTAACGGCACTGTAATCGTTAACGCCCTTATTACTTAAAATACGCGTAATTTGATAGGTACCATGTACTTTTACAATAGGCGTTAATTGTCCTGGAGCTAATTGAGCATTTACAATAGCTGTTTTATAAGGAGTGGTTTCATCTAAATCACCATGTGAGGCAATTGCTTTAGGATTGCTACCTGCTTGCATAGCTAAAGTATCAATAATAGCACCTGAGTATATTAAAACTAATGGTACTTTAAATGAATAACCAGCATGCCCTCCACGTGTATCTTGCACGCCGCCTAAATCAACTTGAGTTGTATCTATGTATGGACCTGTGTCTGGATTATTTGTAGGATCATTATCTGCTTTTTTCTGTAATGAAGCTAAGCCTAATTCGCTACTTGTATCTAATAACTCAGCATTTACAGGTAAGTAAGCGCCTGCACCAAAGCCTCCACCAGCTATTTTAGTAGGGTCTATCTTGTAAGTGTTGCCACCAATAGCTGCATTCTTTTTGAAAAAACGAACAGCAGTTTTATAATCCTGTATGGCACGCCATGCAGCAGGAAGAATACGTCTAGTATTGTCTTCGGCCGTTCCAGT
This sequence comes from uncultured bacterium, assembly GCA_947085255.1. Taxonomy (GTDB): domain Bacteria; phylum Bacteroidota; class Bacteroidia; order Sphingobacteriales; family Sphingobacteriaceae; genus CAMTVQ01. The sequence goes on from CAMTVQ010000009.1 coordinate 252,074, forward strand.
AGGACCCGTATTAGGAACCCAACCTGAGCGATAGGTCATGCAAGCTACTACATAGCCTTTTTTTGCCATTCTAGTAGCAAAGTTTACCATATACCCATCTGCTTTGCTCCCAAACAAAAAACTTCCCTCATGAGCCATAATTATTAATGGACGATTATTTTCAGTATCGTTCATCGGCTCATACAAGTCTAATAATAGACTTTGTTCAGTACCTGTAGCCGTTCTATTGCTTCCATAAACAATGTCCGACGTTGTTTTAACAGATGTAAATACATTGTCGATGTAACGAGTTTGTGCTGTAAGCGAACCAAAGCTAACCGATAAGATACAAGCAATGGCAACATGTTTTAAGTGTTTCATTTTCATTTTAGTATTAAATTGTAATATAAAGTTACTGATTAAATTTCAAAGTTTAATGAGAAGTAGCCTAAGATTCCAATATATGGAGCGCCATAGGCCTCAAAATGTTTATTGTTTAATAAGTTTGAGCAACCTAATTTAAAAGTAGTATTTAAAGGAATATACTTGTAATTAACCTGAGCATCTACTAATCCATAAGAAGGTATATATCCTGTAAATTGCGGCGACCCTGTGTAATCAAATCCATTTACCCATTTGTATGTGATATTGTATCCATACTTGTTCTTAATGTTACGGGCCCCAAAGCTAATATTGTATTTGTGTGGTGGGGTATTAAAATTAGGTATTAATGGATCTGTAGAGTCACGCTCGTTTAAAATAGCATAGGTGTAATTTCCTGATAAAGAGTAGTTTTTCATGAAATAATAATTAAGCCCTAAGCTAACTCCTTGTGTAGTTACGATGTCTCGGGCATTGCTAGACACTCTAAATGCTTTTCTATATGTTTTATCAGCCTGATTTTTAGGATCTCTGTCAAATCCAATTACAAATCCAATAAAATCAGTATAAATACTGTAGTAATAACTGGCATCTATATATAGTTTCTTTGTAACAATACCTTTGTAGCCTAACTCAATCGTTTTTACACGTTCTGATTTTACTGCTGGTATATAGGTAATGAAACTATCTACTGGTTGGTTGGTATTTGCTAAGTACCTATTGTAATCATCACGTAAAATAAGGTTTCGTCCGGTTAAATTACCAGATAAAATACCCAAACCAATATCATAATATAGGTACTGGTCTTGTAGTGTTGGATTTCGTACGGCAGTAGTATAGGTAATACGCAATCTGTCGGTTTGATTTATGGCGTACACAGCAGAAATTGCAGGAGATTGTGTAGGCTTAAAATTTTTGTGGTCGTCAATACGGTAAGAGGCAATAAGGTTAAGTTTATCGCGCCATATTTTCTTTTCTACACTTACATAATAACCATATTCAAAGGTGCTTATTTCTTCAAAACGCCCAAATTTAGGGTTTGCTGTACTGTCTTTAACAGGCTTTCCATCTTTTATGCTGTCTGTTCCTGCAGCGTTTTTTACTTGAGTATAGAAAAACGCTGTATTATTTAGAGTATCACTAAAAATAGTTCCAAATGATTTTGGCAGGTATTCCCTGTAGCTTAGCCCTACCTTAAACACTTCGGGCATGTGGCGACTTATCTTTTTAAGGTTAAAATTATATTGTGCCTCATAATGTCTAAGTGCCGACTTGTCCTGAAAACGAGTTCCTCCACTTTTAAATGAAGGATTTCCTCGTACAGCATCTAACTTCTGCTGAAATTCTGGAGTACCGGGTTGTAATTTTGGTCCAAACTTTGACGAAGGATTACTACCTTGTCCGTTTGCAAAAACACGAGCCGAATCTAAAGCTTGTTCAACAGACTGCCCCTGCCCCCTCATTCTTGCATATTGAATTTCATAATCTTTAAACCATTGGTCGTTGCTTTTCGCTGCCTCTAAAAGCTTAAATGCAGTAAATACAAGATCATAAGAATCCCCAGCATCTTCCAATGTGGTGTAAGCTCTTGCAAAGTACCTTTCTCCTTTTATTTCAGCCTTATGCTGCTGAAACTGAATATTTTTAATGCTATACCTGTTTTCGCCTTGGTATATGGTTGTTCCTGTCCCGAAATTGTAATTGTATGAAATGGTGTTTTCTTTAAAGAGTTTGTAATAAAGCCCACCACTTAGTTTTAGACTTTCTGTTTTATAATTGTCTGTCAACTGTTTTTCTTTATAGCCATCTCTGTAAATAAATACAGTGTTTTTTATTGCAGTATCGGGGTCCCCTTCTTCTGTCATGTTCAAATTACCAATCTTTCCGGTTTCTCCATATTCGTTCACAGCATCAAACCCTGTCAAATTATTTTTAACATTAGGTAATGGTGTATTTCTGGGGTCAATAGGGTCATAGTTAGTAGCTTCAAAGTCATCAGCTCGCAAGTAAGAAGCATTTACTTTATAACCAAATCTGTTTTTTATTACCCCTGCATAGCGTATCGAGCCATCAAACAAATTGCGTGTTGCACCTTTTAACTGTACGTTCAGCCCTCTATATTTAAAAGGATCTTTGGTGGTAATACTTATTACTCCATTAAAGGCATTTGGTCCATAAGTAGCTGAGTTGGCACCTACAATTAGATCCACACTTTCTACATCAATTTCAGATGCACCCACAAAATTGCCCAACGAAAAATTTAGGCCTGGCGCTTGATTATCCATTCCGTCAATAATTTGTAAGGTGCGTACTGGGGATGTACTATTAAATCCACGTGTGTTTATTACCTTAAAACCTAAACTGGCAGTAGTCATATCTACTCCTTTTAGGTTGGCTAAACCCTCATAAAAACCTGATGCAGCTGTTTCTTTTATGGCTGCCACGTTCATGCGCTCTACCGTTACCGGCGATTCTTGTAATTTCTCATTCAAACGTGATGAGCTAATAACTACTTCTTTAGTTACAATACCTGCTTCTGATATCGTAACATCATAGTAGGCTTTATTCGGGGTAATTTTTATGCTTCTGGTTTCGTAACCCAAGTAGGATATCTGTAAGGAGTCTTTTGGACCAGATTGGCTCAAGTTTAGTTCAAACTTACCATTAAAGTCAGAACGAGTAGCATTGGTTGTGCCTTTTTGGCTAATAGTAGCACCTATTAAGGCTTCCTTTGTTTTGCTATCCTTTATGGTTCCCAATAATTTTTGAGTATAAGCGGTATTACTTAGAGTGACCAGTATGGCAGAAAGAACAATAATTTTTGCAGAAATAGTCACTAATCTAGGCTGTATATAAGTCATTTTCGTGTGTGCTCGTGCGGTATTTGTACAAAAGAGTGAAACAGTATTTACGGTAAAGCAATAAAATAAAGTTGTAAATTTATAATAAAGTTGAGATTAATAAATTTGTTTGACTACTGGAAGCACTATAATATTCGGTATAGAATAGGTTTTGCAGGGCTAGCATCAGTTTCCAGAGGGGCAATTTGCATGTTTAGTAAATACAATCCATCGCCTACATTATCAGGGACATAAATAAGTTCGGTAATCGTGTTTTTCCATTTTGGAGCTTCTGGATAATTCCAAAAAGCTTTATGCGCTAGCATATTACCACCATCCTCTTCTCTATCTATAGATGGTAGGTCTATTAGTAAATGCTGTATCCCTGCTTCTTGTATTAGTTTTGCTGCAGTACGGTGCAAGTAAGTCGGATTTGTACCAGAATAGTTTTGCTGCGTTTTTTCATCTGTATTAGGCAATGTGCGTATTACCAACGCTTGTGCAGGAGTATTTTGTAGGTGCGGAATTATTTCCTCTTTCAAAATTATGTAATCGTCATTCTCCATCTTAAACGGCCGCACACTAATTACCAGTGCGACATACCAAAAATTGGTTAGGCATTTATTAATAGTATAGGGCTCTTTAGTAATATGTCCAATACACTCGGTATGCGTACCATTACCATGTGGGGTAAGTGTAAGTACTTGGCAGTTAGAGCCAGCACCAGCAGCCACTGCGCCTGTATAATTGCCTACGGTAATAGGTTTAAATTCTGGCTGCGGAATATGAAAAGCATTTACATTATCGTTCCCATGCCGTATCGGCAACGAAATATCAATAGGCAGAGATAGGTTGATGCGGTAATCAGTATTGCTGTATTGTATAGTTGCAAGCATATTATAAAAGAAATAAATCGGAGGCAATTTTATCGGCATACAATTTTCCGCTGCGGGTAAGTTGTAAGTGTTTTTGTTCTAGTTTTATCCAACCGTTACCAATAAATGTACTAATAATTGGCTCAATGGCTTGTTGATGCTCAGGTAGTAATAAGGTAATGTTTGCGCCATTTTGTGTTCTAAGTGCTACCATAAGGTATTCATTGCTTTGTTGTTGAGGTGTTAAGATCTCTTTTTCACAAGGTATTTTATGATCTTCTATAGCTGCTATGTAAGCGGCATTGTTGGCAATATTCCATTGGCGTATCGGTAATTGGTAAGAATGTGCAGAAGGTCCGATGCCTAAGTAGGGTACTCCGGCCCAATAATTACTATTGTGTTTGCTTTGCCTATTTGGCAAACAGAAGTTCGAAATCTCATAGTGATCATACCCTTTTGCTGCCGCAGCATCCATTAGTAATTCAAAATGTGCTATTGCCCAATCGTCGTTAGGCATTTTGTAGGTGCCTTTTTGTATGAAATTGGCTAAGGCTGTTTTGGGTTCAATGGTTAAACAATATGCAGAAAAATGTGGAATTTGTAGTTGAAAAGCTTTCTCTAAATTGCTTTGCCAATCGGTAATTGTTAAGTGTGGTAGTCCGTAAATTAAATCAATGGTAATATTTTCGAAGCCCATGTCTTGAGCGCGTTTAATGCTGCTTTCGGCCTCAGAGGTAGTGTGTGCCCTGTTCATCCATTTTAAATCGTAGGCTATAAAGGATTGTACACCAATGCTTAATCGGTTTGTAGCAGTATTTCTTAAAGCTTTTAAGGTAACGGTATCTAAATCATCAGGATTTGCCTCAAGGGTTATTTCAGCATCATCGGTAATGTTGTAATGTAGAGCAACGGTATCAATAAGAGATTGAATTTCACTATCGCTAAGTAACGAAGGAGTTCCACCACCAAAATAAATGGTAGAGATGGTTTTATCTGTTAGAAAATCTTTTTGTAACGCTATTTCTGCTTTTAGGGCGTTTATCAGTTCTGATTTGTATTTCAACGAAGTGCTAAAATGAAAATCACAGTAATAACAAGCCTGTTTACAAAAGGGTATGTGTATATAAATTCCAGCCACAGTGGCTAAATGTCGGTATTATCTTGTTATTTTGTATAAATGGGGATGTATTTAAAATGTTTGCTGCTGTTTTTAGCGTATAGCACCTGCATTATTGCGCAGTCTAAATCACCATATTGTCTGGAGGTAAAAGGGTTAGAAAAACTTCCGAAACAATTACAGCGTTACCAAAAAAATGTAGCTGATTCTTCGGAAGCAGTTAACGAAGTGACTAAACTACAAAGATTATTGAGTGTAAAAGGGTATATATTCAATCACATAGATTCTTCAGCACTCGATTCGCTAACAGCTACTGTATTTCTTGTTACGGGTGATTATTATAGGTGGGCTAAAGTGCGCATAGAAGGCGAAACTATATATTCCATACAAATTCCAAAGAAATTACAACCCGACAAAGCAGTAAACTATCTACAGTTAAATCAGTTTACCGAAAAAATAATAGATGAGTACGAAAATCAAGGGTTTCCTTTTGTAACAGTAACAACAGATAGTTTTACCACACAGAATAATGCTGTATCCGTACAGCTAAAGGTAGATAAAGGACCCTTTATTATCATTGATACCGTTCGTATGATTCCTGCCGAAGTGGTAAAACAATCTTTTTTGAAAGGGTATTTGGGTCTAAAACGAGGCAGTACCTACAAGGAATCTTTACTTAAACAGGTAGATAGACGTTGGCGGGCTTTATCGTATGTAAATGTGGTGCGCCCTACTCAAGTAGTTTTTGTGGGCGAAAAAGCAAAAGTGTATGCATTTATAGAAAAGCGCAAAGCCAACCAGTTCGATGGGATTATTGGCTTGCAGTCGAAAAACAATAAGCCAGGCACAAATGAGCTTACTGGCGATATAAAATTACAACTGGTGAATAGTTTTAAGCGAGGGGAGTTTATCGGACTCAAATTTAAAGCACTACCATCAGCAACCCGAGATTTTGGTATCAGTACTACTTATCCTTATATTTTAGGAAGTCCTTTTGGTATTGATTTTAAGTTCGAGCTATTTAAACAAGACACTCAGTATGTAGAGTCAACTACCGAAATTGGTTTGCAGTACCTGTTTATTGGAGCCAATTACATCAAGGTTTTTTTGCGCAATAGGCAATCTAATATATTATCCACGAGTAGTTTGCAAGTCTCTATTTTGCCAACTGTGGCAGATGTAGCAACCACTCTTTATGGTTTGGCATATAATTACAACTCTGCCAATGATGCAATTTGCCCTACGCAAGGCTTTAGTACCTATACGGAGATAGCAGCGGGGATTCAAAAAATTAGTAAAAACCCAGCTGTAAAGGAGGAGGCATACGCCAGCGTATCACTCACAAATCAGCAGTTTAAAATTTTCTCAAAATCAACATATTACTATAGCATTACTAATAGAATGATAGCGGTAGGTAGATTGGAAGGTGGGGTTTTGGCGGCTAATAAGCTTTTTGCCAACGAGTTATTTAGAATAGGCGGGAGTAATAGCCTACGTGGGTTTGACGAACAAAGTATTTTAGCTTCTGTGTATGGAATTGGTACAGCGGAATATCGTATTTTATTGGAGCAAGGTTCCTATTTGTATGCTTTTTTTGATCAAGGCGCGTACTCTAATAACGTAAATACACAGGTTATTAGTGATAGTCCATCTGGCTTTGGTACAGGTTTGAGTTTTAGAACAAAGACAGGTAATTTTAATATAAGCTATGCTATTGGAAAACAATTCAAAAATCCTGTAAGTTTGCAAACAGGTAAAATTCATTTTGGCATCATTAATACGTTTTAGTTATTACAAGTTACTTATTGCTCTTTTATGGAGCAGTAGTGCGGTATTTGCTCAAGATAGCCTGCCTTCCATAGAAGATATTGGAACTAGTTACCCAACAAGAACACCGATTTCTTTACCTGTTGATTTAGAGCTAACACTCAAAAGAGATACTATTTTTCGTAGCGTTGCCTACTTCAGACCACTTTCTTTATCACTTGTAGCAATAAGTGCAACAGATACGTTCAAAAAAGAAGTGTTGTCTTCCACTAAACTAGCACAAAAATTTCCTAGCACTAATTATAGCTATTCAATAGCGTCAAAAAGCAGTATTCAACGCAAGGTGGATCTTGCAGCTCCTGTAAAGTTGCATAAGAAACGTGTGAATTGGATTATTTATGTGTTGCTTATTATCACATCGTTTTTTGTGTTCGTAAGGTACCAATATGCAAAGGATGTTAAAAATATTAATGATGGTTTTTGGACATTACGTGGTCTTAATTTGCTTATTAGAGAGAACGGATTGCTCAATACACGTTATTCCCTAATGTTCTATCTAATGTTTTGCCTCACATTTGGGTATCTCATCTATTGCATCTGCACGTTTTACGAGTTAGTTTTTTTCTATTCAGATCTAAGCCTATACTTGGTTATTTGTTTTTTTGTTGCCCTGTTTTTTGTTGCTCGCACATGTTCTATTCTGTTGTTGGGTTTTATTTTTTCTAACACCAAAATATTTAAAAGTTATATAGCCATTATCTATACAAGCAACTATGTATTTACCATTTACCTCATTCCTATATTAATAATTTACACATTACTTCCCGATAGTTTAAAAGATGTTTTATTTATAATACTACCTCTTCTAGTTGTAATAAATCAATTAAATCAGTACCTCAGAGGAAGCTCCTATGCGGTGGCTCATTTCCAATTTCCAAAGTTTTATTTAATTATTTACCTTTGCGCCTTCGAAATAGCACCTTTACTTTTACTTATTAAAAGCTTTTCGGGTTAAAAACTACATAATTACTATGGCCGATACACAGTTAAAGGTTAAAAGCATTTTGATTACGCAACCTAAACCCGAAACGGATAAAAACCCTTATTTCGAACTGGCAAAAAAATACAATCTAAAAATAGATTTTAGGCCTTTTATACACGTAGAAGGAGTTTCGGGTAAAGATTTTAGAAAAGAAAAAATCAGTTTTTCAGATTATACGGCTGTAATTTTTACCAGTAGAAATGCGATAGATCATTACTTCAGAGTAGCCGAAGAAATGCGATTTGAAGTGCCCATTGATATGAAGTACTACTGTGTTTCTGAATCAACGGCATTGTATCTCCAAAAATATATTCAATATCGTAAACGTAAAATCTTTTTTGGAAAACAGACTTCAGCTGAATTAACAGATGTATTAAAAAAGCATAAAGCCGAAAAATTTCTTTTTCCTTGTTCTGATGTTCATAAAGAAGATATCCCTGTTTTCTTGTCGCAAAACGGATTTAATTTTATTGAAGCCGTAATTTATAAAACGGTTTGTAGTGATTTGTCAGACCTACGCGATGTAAATTACGACGTAATTGCGTTTTTTAGCCCATCAGGCATCAAATCATTGTATCTAAACTTTCCGGAGTTTAAGCAAAATAACACCCGTATAGCTGCATTTGGACCGACAACCCATCGTGCAGTATTAGATGCGGGGTTAAAATTGGACATCCAGGCACCTATGCCTAAATCACCCTCTATGACCATGGCTTTAGAGGATTATATTAAAAGCGCAAATAAATAACACTTGTTAATATAAAATGCGTTATCTTAGGAATGCTTTTAAGATAGTTGCTTGTGATAAACTTTTTTAACAAATATTCTTTAGCATCATGCGTATTGTTCTGTCTATTTCTTACTACAAGAAATAGCGTACAAGCTCAACAAGATGTGCAATTTACACACAACATGTTTAATGGATTGGTCTACAATCCAGCAGTTGCAGGAAGTAAAGAAACAATTAGCACCTTTTTATTATCACGTAATCAATGGGTAGGTTTTGATGGTGCTCCAGTTACCCAAACATTAAGTATTAATGCGCCCGTTGCTTCTTTAAAGTCTGGTGTTGGTTTGCATATTGTAAACGATAAACTTGGTTTTGAGTCTCAAATAGGCGCTACAGCGTCATTTGCCTATAAGCTAAAGCTAAATAATAATTCAAAATTGGCTTTTGGATTGAGCGTAGGATTTAGCCAAAAAACCATAGATGGGACACAATTTTCTGCTATTAACTCTTCAGATACCAAAATACCAGTAAATAGAATTAGCGATGAAGTATTTCCAGATGTTGGATTTGGTGTATTATATCAATCTACCAAAACCTATATAGCGTATTCCGCGAGTCATCTTACTCAACCACGAGTAGGTCTGAAAAGCGGGGTACTCCCAGAAACAGGTATTAGGCTAGTTCGCCATCACTTTATTACATCAGGGTATAATTATTCGTTATCCTCTGCAATTGATATTAGGCCATCTGTATTTCTAAAATTAACAGAATTGGCACCAACTAGACCTGTTTTTGATATAAATGGCATGGTTTTTTATAAGCAAAAGGTGTGGGGAGGAATGTCATACCGGTCTATTGATGCTGTTGCCTTTTTAGTTGGTTTTAATATAAATGAGCAACTGCGAGTTGGCTATTCATATGATCTGAATACTTCGCAATTAGCTAATTTTAATAGTGGTTCGCATGAAATAGTAATTGGATACGATTGGAAAATAACGAATGTGCCACGTAATAGCCTTATCATTAAAACCCCTCGCTTTTTGTAAAATTATTTTTACAATAGCATAATAAAAAAATTAAATGTGGCGTTTTATCAAAAAATAGCAACAAACATTTTGAAATTTGAATAATAATTTCAAGATTTGTAACCTGTTTAAAATATACGTTAGAGTAACTGTTGTCAATAAATAGAATAAACAATGAAAAATTTAGGTCTATTACTAAGTATGAGTGTGTTCGCGGTAATCATTTCTGGCTGTGGTATTAACCAAAGCAATGGAGAGCTTACAGGCACACTCAATAGGAAGCCATTTCGTCAATATGTACCACTTGGTATGGTGTATGTTCCTAATGGTTCTTTCCACATGGGTCAGAGTGATCAAGATATCGCATACTCTCAAGTAGCACCTAATCGTCAGGTTTCTGTGAGTTCATTTTACATGGATGATACAGAAATTACAAATAACGAGTACCGTCAATTTGTTGATTGGACACGTGACTCTATAGCACACAAGCTAATAGGTGGCGATCATGTTATTACTACAGATGATGGAAGAGAATTGATTAATTGGAGAAAGCGTATTAAATACAGTGATCCTGATTTGGCAGAGGCTCTTGCTGATATGTACTATTCAGAAGAAGATCGCGTTTTCGGAAAAAAGGATTTCGACGTACGTAAATTTATATATCATGCAGAATGGTTTGATTTTAGAGAGGCATCTGTAAAATCAAATAGAGATAGACCAAGAAGTAGCTTTATTAAGAAAGATGAAGTTCCTGTTTATCCAGATACATTGGTATGGTTGCAAGACTTTACATATGCTCAAAACGAGCCAATGGTGGAAAAATATTTTTGGCATCCAGCTTTTGATGAATATCCAGTAGTTGGAGTTTCATGGAGACAAGCACGTTCATTCTGTATTTGGAGAACTAAATTAATTGAAGATTTTAGCTCTATGCTTGGAGAAGCTCCACCAAACAGATTTGAATTGCCAACTGAAGTTCAGTTTGAGTACGCAGCGCGCGGTGGTCGTCGTGGAGCAGATTACCCTTGGGGTGGTCCATATATCCGCAATAGCCGTGGTTGTATGCTAGCAAACTTTAAACCAGGAAGAGGAAACTATTGGGATGACGGTGGAAACTACACTGTAAAAGGTACTGCATACTTTCCTAATGATTACGGCTTGTATAACATGGCAGGAAACGCTGCTGAATGGACAAGTTCAGCTTATGATGAGTCAGCAGCTGTGTTTATACACGACTTGAATCCAACTTACACGTACGAGGCTAAAGCTGACGAACCAGAGGTTATGAAAAGAAAAACTATTAAAGGCGGATCTTGGAAAGATATTGGTTACTACATTCAAAATGGTTCTCGCTCATACGAGTATCAGGATACTGCTAAAGCATATGTAGGATTTAGATGTGTAATGGCCTACTTAGGTCGTACCATCGAGGACGAGAAGTAAGACTCAAATCATAATTAATTGTACTATAACATTATTTAATATATAATGGCTGGAGGTGGTTTTTTTGAAAGTAAGGCATTTAAGACAACAATGCGCTTTGTATACGGTTGGGGTGCTGCTGTAGTAATTATTGGAGCAATGTTTAAACTGCTCCATTTACCAGGAGCAGCACTCATGCTAGGTATTGGGTTGTCAGTAGAGGCACTTATCTTTTTTCTTTCAGTTTTTGAAGTACCTCACGAAGATCCAGATTGGTCATTAGTTTATCCAGAACTTGCAGGTATGGAAGGTCATGGTGATCATGGGAAACCTGCTACAGGTTCATCAAATGGAGCAGTTCATTCATCATCTGTTACGCAAGAGCTAGATCATGTAATGGAAGTTGCTGGAAAAATTGACAATGAGTTGATTGAGAGCTTAGGAAAAGGACTAAAGACTTTTGGAGATAGAGTAGCTACAATTTCTCAAGTATCAGATATTGCTATGTCTACATCAAACTTATCTGGTAAAATTGATGTAGCAACTAAAAATGTAGAGGAGTTTAGTGATGGCTTTTCTAAAGCATCATCATCATTAGTAGAAATAGCGAATAGTACTACTAATGCACGTTCATACGGTGAACAAATGGACATAATGACTAAGAATGTTGCGTCATTAAATGCTATATACGAACTGGAATTGCAGGATTCAAATAATCATTTGAAAGCACTTAATAAGTTCTATGGTACAGTAACCGAGACAATGAAGACATTTGGTGACTCTTTGCAAGATGCTCAACAGTATAAAGAAGAAGTCTCAAAACTTGCTAAAAATCTTTCGGCCCTAAATAATGTGTATGGTAATATGCTTTCGGCAATGAACTATACCAACAAAGGATAAATTTATAAAGGAATTACACCATGGGTGGCGGCGGTAAAGAAAGTCCAAGACAAAAGATGATAGGTATGATGTACCTGGTACTAACAGCATTGCTTGCAATGAATGTTACGGATCAGGTATTGAATGCTTTCATGAAAGTAAATGAGGGTTTGAAAGCTACAAACGCCAATTTCGACACAAAGAATCAATTTTCATTGACAGCATTTGAGTCTGCAATGAAAAATAACCCAGGCAAAACAAAACCATTTTATGATAAAGCCAAATTAGCCCAAAAGTATTCTGAGGAACTAAATGAATACATCATGGAAATTCAAAAGGAATTGCATGAGTTTGGCGAGTTTGATGAAGAAAAGCAAGATTACGAGCAGAAGAAAGATTACGATAAGGTTGGGGAGATAATGGTTGGTGAGGTTGGTCCTAAAAAGGGTCCTGAATTAAAGAAGCGAATTTTAGAGACCAGAAAGAAATTATACGATTTATTGGATGAGAAGGGTAAGAAAGATGTTGTTTTAGCGTTGAATGCTATAGATCCTACAAAAGCGGTAGATGGTAACTTAGCAAAAACATGGGAAAGTGCTACGTTTGAAGGAGTTCCTTTGGTAGCAGGTATGGCACTATTATCAAAAATACAGAATGATATTAAGAATGCAGAGGCAGATGTCATCAATTATATGTTAAAATCTATCGATGCAAATGACTTTAAGTTCGATAAATTGAATGCTGTTGCAGTTGCCAAAACAAGTTACCTGCTAGTTGGACAACCGTATGAGGCAGAGGTGTTTCTTACCGCATCTGATTCAAAGAAGGACCCTGAAATTAGTGTTGGTGGATCACGATTGCAGACAGAGGAAGGCAGAGGAAAGTATGCTCCTTCAACAGGAAAAGCAGGCTTTTTTAAATGGAAGGGGATTATTAATGTGAAAAAGCCTGATGGTACAATGGAACAATATGAAACTCCAGAAGTAGAGTATCAAGTTGCAGAGCCATCAGTAAATGTTTCGCCAGATAAGATGAACGTTTTCTATATTGGTGTAGATAATCCTATTACTGTCTCAGGTGCGGGTATTGCCAAGGAAAAGATATCAGCTACTATTGATGGCCAAGGCTCATTAAGAAAAGATAAGGATGGGTCTTACATTGCAAGCGTAACTACTCCAGGAAAAGTGAAGGTAAATGTGTTTTATGAACCTAAACCAGGTGAAAGAAAGAACTTAGGTTCTAAAGAGTTTAGGGTTAAAAAAATACCTGATCCAATTGCAAAATTTGCAGGTACTGCTTCGGGTAGAGTAAATGCGGCAACATTACGTAACCAGAAAGGAGTAATTGCAGCGTTAGATAATTTTGATTTTGAAGCTAAATTTCAGGTAATCAAGTTTAGTTTAGGTGTTACTAAAAAGAGTGGAGATTATATTGGTTGTGCTCCTGCAAAGGATGCCTATCTTACAGAAGAAATGAAAAGCGCTTTGGAGGGACTTAGGCCCAAAGAAAAAGTATTTATAGATGAAATTACGGTAAGAGAGCCAGGTGGAGGTTCTCGAAAATTACAAACGGGTATTACAATAGAAGTTCAATAAATAAGTTAATCTAAAAGAGTATGAAAAAAATTATTTTTTTTGCTGCACTAATTGCACTGGCTATTACCAGCAAAGCTCAAACAAATATTGATCCTCCATTGGATGGAGTGTACAAAAAAATTCACGTGGCTAATGCTAAAATCATTCCATATGCTACATTGCGCGAAGCGGATGTAATGTATTGCAGAAGAGTTTGGAGAAAGATAGATTTTAGAGAGAAGATTAATCTTCCTTTTTCATCTCCACAATCTCCACTGGTTACGTTTTTACTAAATGCTGTAGCAAATGGTGAACTAACCGCTTACAGAGGAGATGATGAAGAGTTTAAGCAACCAATGACTCCTGAGGAAGTTGCAGGTATTGGTGCTAAAACCGATACAATTGATCAGGAAGATCCTATTACTGGAGAAATTACTCGTGTGCCTATTAGCCAAAGACTTAATTTAACAGATGTTGTAGAATTACGTATCAAAGAAGATTGGTTTTTTGATAAACAACGTTCTATTTGGGAAGCACGTATTATAGGTATTTGCCCATCATTTATTAATAGAGGTGCAGATGGAGAAGAGAGAGGTAAACAGACAATGTTTTGGGTGTATTTCCCTGATGCGCGTAAAGTATTAGTTAATTCTGAGGTTGTAAATAGATTTAACGATGGTGCTCGCTTAAGTTTTGATGATGTATTTGTAAAACGGATGTTCAATAGCTATATTTATAAGCAATCAAATGAGCGTGATTTAGATATAGCAGAATATGCACAGGGCATAGATGCATTATTAGAGTCAGAAAAAATTAAGACGAATCTATTCAACTACGAACACGATTTGTGGGAGTACTAGTCTGATAACAGCATATACAGAAAAAGGGGAAGTCATTAGGCTTCCCCTTTTTCTGTATAATGATTTATGATTAATGCTGCTTTTTTGGGATTAATTACTTCAGACAGCTGTGATAAGGAGGAGCTGCTTATTTTCTTTACTGATTTGAAATGAGTTAATAGCTTTGTAGCCGTATCTGGTCCTATTCCGACAATTGTCTCTAGCTCATTTTTTAATGTAGATGTATCTCGTTTTTTTCGGTGAAACGTAATACCAAAACGGTGGGCCTCGTCTCGTAATTGTTGAATTATACGCAAACTCTCTGATCGTTTATCAATATACAGGGGTAATGAGTCTCCTGGATAATAGATTTCTTCTAAACGTTTAGCAATACCAATAATCGTAACTTTTGAGGTTAAATCAAGTTTTGCGATGCTTTTTAGTGCTGAGGATAGCTGTCCCTTACCCCCATCAATGATAATGAGTTGAGGCAGTTCGCCTTCTTCTTCTAGTACTCGTTTATAACGTCTGTATACCACCTCTTCCATGGTAGCAAAGTCGTTAGGTCCGATAACTGTTTTTACATTAAAATGTCTATAATCTTTTTTTGAGGGCTTTGCATCTTTAAATACCACTAATGCAGAAACTGGATTGGCGCCCTGAAAGTTAGAATTATCGAAACATTCTATATGTGTAGGCAATTGGCTAAGGCGTAAATCTGTTTTTAACTGCTCTAAAATTCTATTTGTTTTTATATCTGGATTTAGTTTTTCGTATTGCTCAAGTTTTGTCTTTTTAAAGAATAGGGTGTTTTTTTCGGAAAGCTCTAACAGTTTCTTTTTGTCACCTGTTTTTGGTACCGTGCACTTTATGTTGCTATCCTCTAGTGATAGTGCAAAAGGACTAATAATCTCTTTTGAGGTGCTATTGTAGCGTAATCTAAATTCGGCTATAGCAAGGGTTAATAGCTCTTCATCACTTTCTTCTAATCGTTTGCGAAACTCTATAGTTTGGGTTTGTGTAATGGTGCCATTTACTACTTTCAAGTAATTTATAAAGGCAAATTGTGTATCAGATGCTATAGAAAAAACATCTACATGGGATATGCTAACATTTACCACCGTAGATTTGCCTTGATATACTTCTAGTGCATCTAGTTTTTGCTTATAAATTTGGGCAGTCTCAAAATTGAGCGTCACGGCAGATTCTTTCATTAACTGCTTAAAATGATTAATAGCAACAGCTGTATTGCCTCGTAAAATATGCTTGATTTGTTCTATTGTTTCTGCATATTCCTCTGCTGTTTGGTACGATTGGCAAGGTCCTTTGCAATTACCTATTTGATATTCTAAGCATACCTTAAATTTTTGCGCTTTAATGTTTTGTGTCGATAGATTTAAGGAGCACGTGCGTAGAGGATAGATGCTTTTGATGAAATCCATGAGTGTATGCATGGTTCGTATAGAAGCATACGGACCGAAATAAATAGAGCCGTCTTTTACCAGATTGCGTGTTGCAAAAACGCGTGGAAAGGGCTCATTTTTTATACATATACTTGGAAAAGTCTTATCGTCTTTGAGTAATACATTGTATTTAGGTTGATGCTTTTTTATGAGGCTATTCTCCAATAGCCAAGCGTCAATTTCTGTATCTACAATTGTAAAACTTAAATCTGTGATGTTTTTTACTAAGGCCCTTGTTTTGGCATTTATCTGAGATTTTGAGTTGAAGTAAGAGCTCACTCTACTCTTCAAACTCTTTGCCTTACCTACATAAATTATTTGTTTTTCGTAATTGAAAAACTGATATACACCAGGTTTAGTTGGAAGTTGCCGTATTTTTTCTTTTAGAAGAAGGCTATCATCGCCAATCATTTTAAAAATCTAATCCTGTATTTTGTTCAGGTTTTTTATTCTCTTGGTTATACTTAGAACAATCTAATTCTACGCTCAAAGATTTCTGCGGCTGTGCAAAGTCTTTTTTGGAGATAGTAATGGATGGATCGGCATATACTTTGTTCATGTAAAGCGCCCAAATTGGCAATGCAGTATTTGCACCTTCCCCTAAATTAAGGGAACGGAAATGTACAGCACGGTCTTCGCAGCCTGTCCATACGCCCGAAACTAAGTCGGGTGTAATGCCGATAAACCAGCCATCGGAATTGTTCTGTGTAGTACCTGTTTTGCCAGCTACAGGGTATGGAATATTGTATTTTCTACCACGTATACGTAATCCAGTTCCATTTTTTAGGGTAGTAGTCCCTTTGAGCATATATAACATCAAGTAAGCTGTTTCTTCGCTGATGGCATCTACTTTTCTGGGGAAACGTTCAGATAGAACATTACCATTTTTATCTTCAATACGGAAAATATAGATAGGTTCTGTCCATACTCCCTTGTTGGCAAATGTGCTAAAGGCTCCAACCATTTCATATAAAGAAATATCGGGTGTACCTAAACAAATAGATGGGTATGGGGGTAATTCACTTTCAATCCCCATTTTATGAGCATAGTTTACAACAGTTTGTGGCCCAAATTGCTTCATTATATAAGCGGTTACTAAATTTTTAGACTCGGCTAACCCTTGACGAAGAGTATACATGCCACCTTGGGTACCATCTGCATTTCTTGGTGTCCAATTGTCAAATTCTTCGAAGGTAATGGGCATGTTTGGTACTTCAAAACATGGAGACAAGCCGTTATCTATAGCCACCGTATATACAAATGGTTTAAAGGTAGAACCAACTTGACGTTTACTGCTACGAACATGATCATACTTAAAATACTCATAGTCGCCGCCACCTACCCACGCTTTTATGTAGCCCGTTTGTGGTTCCATAGACATAAAACCCGATTGTAGAAATAGCTTATAGTATTTTATAGAATCAAGTGGGGATAGCACAGTATCCTTTTCACCAGTCCAGTTAAATATGCGCATTGCTATTCTAGTATTGAAACTTTTCTCAATTTCTTTCTCAGAAGCTCCACGTACTTTTAAGTCTTTGTATCTTTCGGAACGTCTTATAGCTTGTTCCATAATTTCCGGAAACTCTGCCCAAGGTTCAGGTTTACCTTTCCAATGTGCAAAAAATTGTTTCTGTAAGTCGGTAAGATGTTGGGTAAGTGCTTCTTCTCCGTAACGCTGCATTACAGAATTAATGGTGGTGTAAATTTTTAATCCATCTCTATACAAATCATACGGAGTGCCATCTGGTTTGTAATTTGCAGGATCATCACACCATCTTTGCAATTCTAAGCGAATGTATTCTCTAAAATGGGTAGCAATACCCTTATTATGATCGGCAGCTCTAAAAGTAAGTACAATAGCTTGTTTACTAACACTATCATAAGTGCTTTTGGTGATAAAATCATATCGGAGCATTTGGCTTAGAACAGTATTCCTGCGATCGAGTGCACGTTGCATATTCTTTAAAGGAGAGAAAAATGTAGTGCCTTTTAGCATACCTACCAAGAGTGCGGCTTCCTCTAATTTTAGCTCTTTAGGTTCTTTATTAAAATACGTACGGGCAGCAGATTTGATGCCATAAGAGTTTGCACCAAAATCTACCGTATTAAAGTACATGCGGATAATTTCGTCCTTTGTATAGTTACGTTCTATCTTAATAGCCGTAATCCATTCTTTCAGTTTAGTAATTACCTTATCATAAAAAGTATCGAAACGTTTACGCGGGAAAAGATTTTTTGCCAGCTGTTGAGATATGGTGCTACCCCCCTGTGTTTTACCTATTAAGTTATAAAAGACGATAGTAAATGTGCGTTTTAAATCGATACCCGAGTGCTTGTAAAAGCGGATATCTTCGGTCGCAATAAGTGCCTGAGTAAGGTGGGTAGGTAATTCTTTGAACTCAGCATTCGACCTGTTTTGATAGTAATACGTACCAAGAACTACTTGGTCGGAAGAAATTATTTCGGTAGCTAAATTACTTTTTGGATTTTCTAAATCTCGCAATGTGGGCATTTGCCCAAAAAGCCCTAAGGAGATGCTTGTAATTAATAAGGCGAATACACCAATTATGGAAACAATACTTATCCAAAAGTAACGCAGGTATTTTTTATTAGTATCGTTTAAAGGTAAATCTTTATTATCCATGCTTAGGGTTTGGGTTCTGTACTAAAATAGGTAAGATTATCACCAGCAATTTTACCGGCATTTGTATCGGCGTAATTAGTCTGCACGTTTCGCAGAGCCTCTAAGTATTCTTCTTTTGAGCGAGTTTTGCCTATTGTTTGTGCTTCTAAATAGGCGTAACGCGCTGCTGCCTCTGGTTCTGGTTCTAAGGCTGCAATATCTGATTTTAGTGACAGTACAGCGGTATAGTTTTCTTGTAAATAATAGTTATAGGCTGTTTCATATAGTTCGTTGAGCTTATTTAACTTAATATTTGCTTTTGCTGCATAATCAGGGTTGCGGATAATTTCGGCATAAATAGAGGTAGGATATTCGATAAGTATGCGTTGCTCATAAGCTATAGAGTTGTTTTTATCCTCTTTGGACTCATAGATTCGGTAGAGTTGGTATAGTGTTTCAAGGGTATATTTATTTCTTGGAAAACGCGTGTTTAGTGTATCAAATATGCGTATGGCATTTTTAGGATCACGCAGTTGTTCTTTGTAAATATTACCCAAGTTCCAGTAGGCTTCAATTAATCTATCGTTTGATAAGTTGACTTGGTCGCGAGTTAGCGGAACATCTTTCAATAATGTTTCCTTAATGTTGTTAATATCGGTACCAGCGGTTGTTGTTGCTATTTGTTGTGTTGAGTCTGGCTCATCTGGTTGTAGCGTATTGATGTTTTCTTTGTTGCTTCGTCTCCAGTTATCTTCTAAAGGACGTCTTCCCCATCTTTTTAAGAACTCTGAGTAGCCAATACCAAGTGCGCCAGCATTGTAAAAATACCATGAAGAACTGCTTCCATCGGCTGCTTTATCAGTCGCATCGTCGTTGTTGCCAGTATTGCCGTCGGCAAGGTTTACTGTTTGTTGGATTTTGCGTTGTTCGGCTTGTTTTATTTCTGCCAAACGTGCACGGGCAAGTTTATCAATAAGCTTTTTGCGGTCATCGGGGTCGAGCTGTGCAATGCGTTGTAAACTATCTTCTTTGGCAATTACAGCACTATTTTCTATGAGTTTATCTAAGTTATTACGTCGAAAACTAATTTTTTCGTAATCGGGATAATCTTTAGGTAAAACAGAAAGCGTACTATCATAAAAGGAACCCGCTTGTTCAAAATTACCTACTTTATCAAAGTACAAATCGGCAATAGTTAGGTAAGACAATGCTTTTTGCTTGGTGTTGGTAGTAGAGTTTTGTGCAGATAATCTGAAATAACCAATAGCCTCTGGAATCTCTCCTTTTTTGAGAGCAATTTTACCTAATGTAAAATACAACTGATCCTTAAAATCCTTATTTTTTTCATCCTTAAGCATACGATTAAGTGTAGCCTCTACTCCTTTTCCGCTAGATTCTTCGGATATATCATACAAGCGGGCTATGCTAATACGCGCATTAAATACCATTTCGTAAGGTGGTGTTTTACGAATGACCCGTTTAAAAAATATAATGGCACGCTCGTTTTTGCCTTGTTGTTCATATAGCTGTGCTACTATATAGTTAAGCCGTGCGCGCTCGTATCTTCTAGTATTGTAGGCAAGTGCATTTAAAAGCTCTTCGGTTCCTTTGCGGTAATTTTTTACCTTAATTAAGTAATCGGCAAAGGCAACATGGTAATCTTTGAGCAAATGACGTGTTCGGGCACCTGCAAATTTGCTTTGTGCTAAAGTAAGGCTCGATTCGGCCTGACTCAGTTTATTCAGCTTTAAATAACAGCGCGCTAACCATATAAGCGCCTCTACCTCGGTTGGGTTGCCTTCATATTTAGAAAAAACATACTGGAAAGATTCAATAGCTGTAAAATAATCGGCTTTGTAATAGTAGGCCTTACCAATCATGATGTAGCAATCGTCTACCCATTTCCCAATTTCGTGGCGTTGAATAACAAAAGAAGCCTTTTTTATAACAATATCAGATTGGTCGGCTGTGTTTAGTGCTGCTTGCTTATCACCAAGTGGGAAAACATCCAGTAAATCGCTATAATTATCTACATGCGCTAGGGCTAATTGATCAAGAATTTCTATTAGTTTTTCATTACCATTAAAATAGCCATTATACCGAGAAGTAGTATTATGATACTGCTGTTTTATAAAGCCTGGTTGTTTTTTTGTGCCTTGAGCATAGCTATTTACAACTAAAAAAACAAGAAATGTACAAAATATCAGGTGGCGCAACAAAGCAGTAAACTAAGTGTAAAGTGAGATAACTCGAATACTACAAATTTATTTTATTTCGGTGAGTTTTACAATTAAATTAATGGATGTGTTTTGGGCCGACTTGTATTTTGTATGAAATGGTGTAGGTTTGTACTAACGAATTAAGTAAAATGGCATTAACACGGAAAGCGATATTAGATAAGCTGAGGATTAAGTACAAGTTGGTAGTGCTTAATGATGATACTTTTGAAGAAAAAGCAGCTTTTACCCTTAATGGCATTAGTGCTATTGTGGTATCAAGTAGTATCGTTGTAATACTGGTGCTTCTGGTTGCATTAATTATCATATTCACCCCTCTAAAGGAATATATACCAGGCTTTTCTGATGTAAAACTACGCAAAGATGTTTCACGCATGATTGCCAAGTCAGACTCTTTGGAATCGATACAAGAAGCACGAGATAGTTATATTTTTAATCTAAAAAATGTATTGTCGGGCAGAGTAGGTGTAGAAGCGCTTAACCAAAAAGACAAACCAGTACTGATAGATAGCATAAGCTTGAATAGCAAACGCCCGAGCGAAGATTTAGCCCTGCGCGAAATGATAGAAGCGGAAGAGAAGGAGAATCCAGGGAATGAAGAAAAATTATTACTAATAGGGATAGAGTTTGTATCTCCAGTAAAAGGCGTGATAACAGAGAAGTTTAAGCCAGCAATACAGCACTATGCGGTAGATGTGGCATGCAGAAAAGGAGAAAAGATAAAAGCAGTGGCCAATGGAACGGTAATTTTAGCAGCGTTTACTAAAGAAACAGGAAATGTAATTGTGGTGCAGCATGAGAACAATTTGCTGTCTATCTATAAACATTGTTCGGTATTAACAAAAAAAGTTGATAATTTTGTAAAATCAGGTGAGGTAATAGCCATAGTAGGCAATACTGGGGAATTTACAACAGGACCACACCTGCACATAGAGTTGTGGTATGATGGTAAAGCTATAAACCCACAAGATTACATTAAGTTTTAACACAATTTTAGTTTAAATAACGATGCTAATAACGAAAAAAACTGCTAACAAACAGGAAGATGTTTTAACCAACTCTTTTAACCTTATTAGCCAAGGAACCGAAATTATTGGAGATATCATTTGCAAAGGAGATATCAGAATGGATGGTTTTATGCGTGGGGATATCCAATCTAAATCTAAAGTGGTAATCGGTAATTCAGGTGCAGTAGAGGGTGTTGTGCATTGCCAAAATGCAGATATATCTGGTAAATTAAAGGGTAGTATAAATGTTGGCGAATCGTTGTTTTTAAAGGTAAACGCGGTAGTGACAGGCGATATTTCGACTCAAAAACTTATTATAGAAGCTGGTGCGGTATTTAATGGTACTTGCCAAATGGGAACCATGCCCGAAAAACAACCAACTTTTCAAAAAAATGGTAAAACACGTATAAAAGATGTTGAACCAGAAGATGCCAACAACAAAGAATCCGTTTTGGCGTAATAGTGCTATCGTAAAATACACTGGTATTGCCACGCAAATGCTGGTAATAATTGGTGTGTTTGCATATTTAGGAAATTACCTAGATGGTTATTATCAAACCTCTATTCCGTGGCTTACGGCTTTATTTAGTTTATTAGGTGTAGGCATTGCCATGTATCAAATCATCAAACAAGTTATAAATTGATGTTTAGGTCTTTACTTTATTTCTTTATTCTCACTGTGTTGGTCTTTGCGGGCGTGCAACAAATGCCAGTAAATTACTTGCTAAAGGATATTTATGTAGTAGTTCTGTTTTTTGTGCTGAGCACCTTGCTAGCGTTAATACTATCGTTTGTAGGCATCAAAAAAAGTGGTAATGCATCGGTGTTGGTTATTCTAAGTGCATTTGTTATAAAATTGCTGGCTTCCCTCTTTTTTGTGCTCATATATTTGCATAATAATCAAGTAAATAAAATAATATTTGTTTCTAATTTTTTTGCACTATATATTTTGTTTAGCCTATTTGAAATCTATAGTTTGTTAGCTAACTTGCGCGACCAAAAAAACACGATAGAATCTTCGAATAAATGAGCCGGAACACGTTTTTTTCTTCAAAAAAATACCTATTAACACTCGTATTTGCTGTTTGGTGTGGTCTTATTGCATTTGGCAATGAGCAACACGGCACTATGGATACGATTCAATCTCATCCAACAGATACAGCCCACAGTCTAGTAGCAATACATGCTGAAACTGCTGAACATTCTGAGGAGAAAGCATTTAGTGCTTCAGAGATGATATTGGAACACATAGGCGATTCACATGATTGGCATTTGTGGGGGCATACTTCGTTGCATTTACCAGTAATACTTTACACTAATAAAGGGTTAGAATGTTTTTCTTCGGGTAAATTTGATCATGGTCATGCAAATTACACTGGTAAGCATTACACGTACGCATTAAGGGAAGAAAAAATAGTACCCATAACGGCTACAGGCGAAATTGATGCATCGGCAACAGTTATTGATTTCTCTATTACTAAAAATGTAGCTTCTATGTTTTTGTCAGTTGCCGTGTTGTTGATTATTTTCATAACGGTGGCGAGCGCATATAAAAAACGCTCAGGGATGGCTCCAAAAGGGTTGCAATCGCTGCTTGAGCCAATAATTTTATTTGTACGTGATGAAATTGCGCGTCCAAACATTGGTCACAGGTATGCTAAGTTTATGCCATTTTTGTTAACAGTGTTTTTCTTCATTTGGATAAATAATTTGTTAGGGCTAGTGCCCTTCTTCCCAGGAGGAGCTAATCTTACAGGAAATATAGCAGTAACGTTAGTACTTGGAGTTATCACGTTCTTGGTAACTAACCTAAATGGTAATAAGTATTATTGGAAACACATTTTCGCACCAGATGTGCCTCTATGGTTATATCCTATTATGTTGGTGGTAGAGATTATAGGTGTAATATCAAAGCCATTTGCGCTTGTTGTGCGTTTGTTTGCAAATATTACAGCAGGACACATTATTGTATTGAGTTTAATTGCACTCATTTTTATTTTTAAATCAATGGCAATAGCTCCGGTATCAATTGCATTCGTGTTGTTTATGGATGTATTGGAATTGTTAGTAGCATTTTTGCAAGCATTTATTTTTACCATGTTATCGGCATTATTTATCGGTACAGCGGTAGAAGAACATAATCATTAATTTTTTTTGTTAAACCATATAAATA
The DNA here is from genome assembly GCA_947085255.1 of uncultured bacterium. Lineage (GTDB taxonomy): Bacteria > Bacteroidota > Bacteroidia > Sphingobacteriales > Sphingobacteriaceae > CAMTVQ01. Next base: position 276,050 of record CAMTVQ010000009.1, read on the forward strand.
TCAAGTAAAATGACTGGAAGTATCGCAGCAATTGGCGCAGGATTAGCCGTAATCGGCGCAGGAATAGGTATCGGACGTATCGGTGGCTCTGCCATGGAAGGTATTGCTCGTCAACCTGAAGCCGCTTCAAAAATTCAAACAGCCATGATCATCGCTGCAGCCCTTGTAGAAGGTGTTGCATTGTTCGGTGTGGTAGTTGCTCTTTTGGGTAACGGTTGATTTTTTAAACGTGTTGAGAACGATTGGTTCTCGACACGTTTATTTTTTAGTTAATTGGTAATAATAAAAGATATGGAATTAGTAACCCCCAGCATAGGTTTAATTTTTTGGACAACAGTATCATTTGTACTGCTTATTTTGCTGTTAAGCAAATTTGCTTGGAAACCAATTGTTCAGGCATTGCACGAACGCGAGAAATCGATTGAGGATGCACTACAGTCGGCAGAAAAAGCGAAGGATGAGATGGCTAAGCTAAATGCTGATAGCGAAAAACTATTGAAGGAAGCACGCGAAGAGCGCGATAAAATATTGAAAGAAGCTAAGCAAATTAAGGATAGTATGATTGCCGAAGCTAAGAGTTTGGCAGAAGCAGAAGGTGTAAAAATGATTACTAAAGCTAAGGCGGAAATTACCAGCCAGAAGAATGCAGCTTTGGCAGAAATGAAAAACCAAGTGGCTACACTATCTATTGATATTGCAGAAAAGGTATTGCGCAAAAAGTTTGATAATAGTAAAGAACAAGAAAGCTTAGTTGCAGACTTGTTGAAAGATGTTAAGCTTAATTAGCTAATTGCTAATTGGCTGATTAGCTAATTAAAATTATGTCAGAAATAAAAGTAGCTTCTAGATATGCAAAATCATTATTAGATCTTGCAAAGGAGCAAAATGCTGTAGAGGCTGTTCATGCAGATATGGAACTGTTTTACCAAACCGTAAAGCAGCATGCAGAACTTCGTGCGGTATTATCTAATCCTATTATATCTGGGTTTGATAAAAAGATAATTTTAGACAAGATCTTCGGAACTAAGGTAAGTGTACTTACGGCCTCTTTCTTTGCCATTATGATTACCAAAAGACGTGAGCCATTATTGTATGCTACGGCTGCAGAATTCTTTAACTTATACAATCAGTTTAAAGGAATTATTACTGCAAAAGTTGTTTCAGCTACTCCATTATCGGGAAAAGCTATAAGCGAGCTAGTAGCTATAATAGAGCAAGAAACTAAGACAAAAGTACTTTTAGAAAATACGGTAGATGGAACCTTGATAGGTGGTTTTGTATTAACTGTAGGCGACCGTCAGTTTGACACCAGTTTGGCTAAAGGCCTTAGTGCATTGCGTAAAGAATTTTCAACAAATAATTTTGTAGCTACAGCGTAGTTGCAGTTTAAATAAGATTAATCAACATATTCAATAAATAAGATTATGGTAGAAGTAAGACCAGACGAAGTATCAGCCATTTTAAGACAACAATTGGCGGGCTTTAAGTCAGAAGCTGAATTAGAAGAAGTAGGTACTGTATTACAAGTAGGTGATGGTATTGCCCGTGTGTATGGTTTAACTAAAGTTCAATCAGGTGAACTGGTTGAGTTTGACAGTGGCCTACAAGGTATTGTATTAAACTTAGAAGAAGATAACGTTGGGGTGGTATTGTTAGGCAGCTCTGATGCTGTTAAAGAAGGCGATACTATTAAACGTACCAAAAAAATCGCCTCTATTAAAGTTGGTGAAGGTATGTTGGGTCGTGTGGTAAACACACTTGGTCTGCCAATTGATGGTAAAGGTCCTATACAGGGTACTACGTACGATATGCCATTAGAGCGTAAGGCTCCAGGTGTAATTTATCGTCAGCCAGTAACTGAACCATTGCAAACAGGTATTAAAGCTATTGATGCGATGATTCCTATTGGACGTGGACAACGTGAGTTGATTATTGGTGACCGTCAAACAGGAAAAACAGCTGTTGCGGTAGATACTATTCTCAACCAAAAAGAATTTTATGAAGCAGGTGAGCCTGTGTTTTGTATCTATGTAGCTATTGGTCAGAAAAATTCTACCGTAGCCAACATTGTACGCACATTGGAAGAGAAAGGTGCAATGGCTTATACAGTTATTGTTGCGGCTTCTGCTGCTGATCCTGCTCCTATGCAGTTTTACGCTCCATTTGCAGGTGCTGCTATAGGTGAGTTCTTTAGAGACACCGGTAAACCAGCTTTGATTGTTTATGATGATTTATCTAAGCAAGCAGTAGCTTACCGCGAGGTATCTTTGTTATTGCGTCGCCCACCAGGACGTGAAGCTTATCCAGGTGATGTGTTTTACCTACACAGTCGTTTATTAGAGCGTGCTGCTAAGATTAATCAAACAGACGAGATTGCTAGAGGCATGAACGATTTGCCAGATTCAATTAAGGGAATCGTAAAAGGTGGTGGTTCATTAACAGCATTACCAATTATCGAAACACAAGCAGGAGACGTTTCTGCATATATTCCAACCAACGTAATTTCGATTACTGATGGTCAGATATTCTTAGAATCTAACTTATTCAACGCTGGTGTGCGTCCGGCTATCAACGTAGGTATTTCGGTATCTCGTGTGGGTGGTAATGCGCAAATCAAGTCGATGAAAAAAGTTGCGGGTACCTTAAAATTGGATCAAGCACAGTTCCGCGAATTAGAAGCATTTTCTAAATTCGGTTCGGACTTAGATGCTGCTACCAAATTAGTATTAGATAAAGGTGTACGTAACGTAGAGATTTTGAAACAAGGGCAGTATGCTCCGGTAGCCGTAGAAAAGCAAATTGCTATTTTATATTGTGGTACCAAAGGCTTGTTGCGTAATGTGCCAGTAGCTAAGGTAAAAGAATTTGAGACTGACTATTTGAACTTCTTGGAGATTAAACACAAAGACGTGTTAAATGCCTTGAAAAAAGGTCAACTTACTGACGAGATTACCTCTACTTTAGAAAAAGTAGCAAAAGAATTATCAGCAAAATATTAGTAAATGTGCAGATGTGCAGATGTGTAAATGAGTTAATTCATCTGCACATCTGCATATTTACACATTAGCACATTAAAAAGTATGGCTAATTTAAAAGAAGTACGTATTCGTATTGCCTCTGTAGGCTCAACACAGCAGATTACCAAGGCCATGAAAATGGTTTCGGCTGCTAAGTTGAAACGTGCTACAGACGCCGTTATGCAAATGCGCCCATATGCCAACAAGTTGAGAGATATGCTGGCTAATCTTACTGCTAGCTTAGAAGATGCTTCGAGTGTGTATGCGCAGCAGCGTGAGGTGAAAAATGTATTGTTAGTAGTAATCACATCTAACCGTGGCTTGTGTGGCGGTTTCAACTCAAGTGTAATCAAAGCAACAAACCGTTTGATTGCTGAAAAGTACATGACTCACAAAAATAATGGCACGTTGCATTTGGTATGTGTAGGTAAAAAAGCACAAGAGTACTTTACCCGTGCTAAATATGATGTAATTGGCAATAACAACAATTTATTTAATGAGCTGAATTTTGCAAATGCTACTGTTATTGCAGAAAGTGTTATGGCAGGATATGTAAACGGAGAATATGATCAAGTAGAATTGATATATAATCAGTTTAAGAATGCAGCAGTACAATTATTACAAGTAGAGCAATTTTTACCAGTACAAAAGCTAGAAGGCGCTACTAAAACAACTACAACAGTCGATTACTTACTAGAGCCTTCGCAAGAAGAAATAGTAAACGAGTTGATTCCTAAATCACTAAAAATACAATTCTACAAAGGATTGTTAGATTCATTGGCCTCTGAACATGGCGCACGTATGACAGCTATGGATAAGGCTACCGAAAATGCAGGTGATATGCTTAAGGCATTGCGTTTATCGTATAATCAAGCACGTCAGGCGGCTATTACAAATGAAATTTTGGAGATTGTAAGTGGTGCAAATGCGCTTGCTGCAAACTAAATAGTAAAAATTTTATAGTGGTTAAAGAGGCAGTACTTTAGTACTGCCTCTTTGCATTTTATAACCCTAGTATCCATACAAGCTTCCGCCTTTTTGGAACAAGTGTTCGATTCTCTCTTTTGTTTCAGGCAAGATTTCCAATGGCGGTGCATGGTGCTGTTTTATACGCGCATCAATGACCAAGGCGCTTTTGCATCCCCAATGCTTAAATTCTGTAAAGGCATTGATGCCATAAAAATCATGGGATGGATTGCTTCTGGTATAAGTAATCCATAAGTAATTGCGCAAGTTCGCTGCCAATTCGACGGCATCATCTCCAATAATAATTAGCGGCGTAGACGTTAAGTCAGCAGCTTTTAATTGCTCATTTAATGCTTGCATTTCTGTTGCTGCTTGTTCGTAAGTAGAAAAAGCACTAGTCTGCAAAGCAATTACACCTGACATACACAAACGAGGATTTACAAAGCCTTGTAATGATTTTACCGCATCGGGTACTTCGGTAGCTAAATCTCTCTTTTTATCTCCATAAGCAGCCAACACCACTTTACTGCCCGTATTCAATCCAGTGCCTGAATAATCCAAGGTATCTATGGTAGTTTGGGTATAAAAATGGATATCCCTCGTTAAATCAATGCGCTCCAATACATATTGCATGAAGCTCTGCACATCATGCGTATGCAATTGATTGCTATCATCGGCAGCGATGAATAAGAACTTTGCCAAACTCAATTGCCCAGTGCCTAAAATATGGTTGGCAATGGTGAGCAACTCTGCTGGCTTCTTCTCCTTTAAATAAGGTGTGTAGCGTTCGCTGCCAATTGCCAATAATAAAGGATGCACACCAGCAGCATCTACCGCATGCACTTCTTTCAATCCCGGAATCTCTTGAGGAATAGCCGCGCCTGCTAATTCATGAATCAATTCTCCAAAACTGGTATCTTCTTGTGGGGGACGACCCACTACCGTAAACGACCAAATAGCATTTTTACGGGCATACACTTTATGTACCTTCATCACTGGAAACGGATGTGCTAAGCTGTAATAGCCTAAGTGATCTCCAAAAGGACCTTCGGGCTTAGTGGTATTAGCAACAACCTCACCTGTAATTACAAAATCAGCATCTGTACTCAAGCAAAAGCCATCTTTGTAGGTATATCTAAATCGTCTATTGCCTAATACTCCAGCAAAAGTCAATTCACTTATTCCTTCGGGCAAGGGCATTACCGCAGCCAAGCTATGTGCTGGTGGACCGCCCACAAAGCAACTTACTTTCAACGGAATACCTTTAGCATCTGCTTTGGTTTGATGTATCCCGATGCCACGGTGCAATTGATAATGCAAACCTATTTCTTTATTCAACTCATACTCGTTTCCATCCAATTGTATGCGGTACATGCCCAAATTAGACTGCATTACGCCGGGCTTTTCTACATCCTCTGTATATACCTGTGGAAGGGTAACAAAAGCCCCTCCATCCTTAGCCCAGTGTTTGATTAAGGGTAAATCTTGTATGCGTATTTCTTCATACAAAATAGGTTTGCTTATCGGATTTTTTAGTGGTAATGCTTTTAGTGCCAAAAGTCCTGTTTGTATATTTTGTAGTGGATTTTTGAGTGCCTGCATCGGGTCACCTTTTAATGCAATGAGTTTTTGAACTTGCTCAAAAGTATCTCTGAATATAAATTTGCTACGCTCTAAGGTTCCGAAAATATTAGATGCTGCTCTAAACTTTGAGCCTTTCACCTTTTCGAATAACAAAGCTGGACCTTTTGCTGCATGCACTCGTAAATGGATAGCCGCCATCTCTAAGTTAGGGTCTACTTCTTCTTTTACACGAATGAGATGCCCGTTTTTTTCTAAATCAATTAGGCAAGATTCCAGTGAAGAATAACTCATATGTTTAGTTGGCTTTGTATGTTTGGCTGTTCAAATATGAACACAATTCTATTAACCACATGAGGATTTTATTTGTTTGCTTAGGAAATATTTGTCGTTCGCCTTTGGCGGATGGCATTTTGCGGCACATGGCTGCCGAAAGAGGCTTAGATTGGGAAATAGATTCGGCAGGAACTGGTGGATGGCATGCTGGTGAAGCTCCAGATAAAAGAGCCATTGCTGTAGCCAAAAAATATGGGGTAGATGTATCCATGTTGCGTGCGCGGCAGTTTACACGAAATGACTTTGCGTATTATGATAAAATATGGGTAATGGATGCGCAAAATTATCAAGATGTAATTGCTCAAAGTACTACCGCAGCAGATAAAGAAAAGGTAGATCTATTCCTCAATGTGCTGCACCCTCAACGCAATGTGGGCGTGCAAGACCCTTGGTACGATGATGCGCTATTTGAGCCTGTTTATCAACAAGTAGAGGAAGCGTGTAAGGAAATTATTCGGCAGTTTTCGGAATCAAATTAACGTAGAATAGTATCCTTTTCATTTCTTTTGCTTGCCCAAAAGAAATGAAACAAAGAAAAGGGCACAAAATCCGTATGCTTCTGCGCACAAGCCAACACGTGGCCCGCCGGATTTTGAGGCCAACTTCAACCTTACTCATAAAGTAGAGAATAGTAGTTTATTCTGTTATTTTCTTGAATAAATCAAACGGATTCAACTTTTCAATATGGAATATATAGCGGATGCGTTCGCCATATTTCAAGCCGCTTAAATCGCTGGAGACATTTAATGGGAAATAAATCTCAAAAATATCTGACGCTACAGGCAAATATACTCCAAACTCATACGTTAAATACCTGCCGTTACCACCAAAGCCTTGGCTACCATATACGCCCAAAGGCAAAACAGGTAGAGGTATTTTTTGATTGATTGCAACCATATACGTAGCGCTACCTGGCGTAGTGGTAAATCCTTTAAAACCGCCATCATCATTCACCAATTGTTTGCTCTGAAACTTACCGCTTATTTTAGAACGGTCGAGTAATGCGTGGTCATAAAGATAATCGCTATTGTCGCTTAGATAAAAGCGGTAACGAGCATCGCTGCTGTTGTTGTACAAATACTTTCCTGCAAAAAACTGGATACTTCCTTTTTTCTTGTTTTTATTATAGCTAAAATGCTGGGTAAAATGGGCAGTAGTCCTTAAAAAATCGCGGTGTTGTTGTAGGTCTATTTTTGCTTCGAGCGGGTATAGTCTGCGCTGATTTTTAATGGTGTAGCTTAGTTCGTTGTAGTTATCAGGTTTTTGGGTAATGGCACTGTTATCGAGCCAAAAAGGATCGTCGTTTAAAAAACCACTATTTACTACCTGTATATGTCTAAGTACAATGTGTTGTTTAAGCGGGCTGCGGGCTGTTTTGTTGCGTAATTGAAGACTAAGTTGTGCTTGGTACTTTTCAAATTGAGAGATAAATGAATACTTATCTATAGTATTTCCTGCTACATCAGTAAGCAATACACTAGTTCTAAACTCCGAAAATTTAGCGAAGCCCCCCGAAAGTTCAATGGTTTTAAATACAGAGTTTGGCAGCCACTTGTAGCGAATTTCGCCTGTACCGTTCAGTTGCTTGCTTTTAACCCCGTACATAGGCAGCAATTCCCACTCCAGTTTTTTTGATGGAAGCAAATGGTTGTACAAAGCTATCCCCGGCATGGCACCATCGTTGTAGTTGTAGCCCACAATTGGAAGTATAAAAAGCTGGCGCTTATCGCCGCGTTCCAAAGCGCCTAATAGGCTAATAGACAACGGCTCAATCTTAGGGAAAAGGCGTCCACGTTGCAGCGTGTTGTTTTTTGTAGCTATTTCTGGAATAATACCATCCGGGTCTATCACCACGCGTTTGATGTCCGTTTGTGTAAAGTTTACAGTACTTTTTCCGCTAAAAGGGGCTACTTGCTGAGTTGCTAAAATACTATCGCGCTTATCATAGGCGGTTACAAAAGCAGGTGCAGCAAAAGCTGTTTTGTTTTTAAGTGTTACGCTTAATCCTTCTTTCTCTTTACGCGCACGGCTAAGTTTAAAATCAACTTTATTACTGGTTTTAAGCAAATCATTAAAAAACCAATCCAAGTTTTTGCCCGAAATACGCTCGAAAATCAGCTGCATATCTTCCGGCTGTGGGTGCTTTAGTTTCCACTCGGCAAAGTAGGTTTGCATACATTTATCAAAAACATCCTGCCCTAAGTAAGTAGCTAAATACCGGAAAACCAATCCTGTTTTGCCATACATAATTGCTCCGTAATTAAGCGGAGTAAAAGCAGCAGAAGGAGTTTCTATAGCTTGGTCGGCATTGTCGCGCGCTACTAACTGATACAACAGTACATTTTGGTTGTAAGCAGCTTTTACCTTATCTAACCCAAATGCTTTGATAGGTAAACCAAAGGATTCTCCCAAAGTAGTGTTGGGGTATTTTGTTTGTAAGTAGCGTTGTTCATTATAGGTATTGATTCCCTCATCCATCCAACCGTGCGCTCGTTCATTGTTGCCCAGCATACCGTAAAACCAATTGTGTCCTACTTCGTGCATTATTACGGTTTCGAGGGTAATGTTGCTACCCACTTTACCAATTACGGTTATGTTGGGATACTCCATACCACCGCCGGCACTCAATGCACCATCTACCGCTGTTACTTGGTTATATAAGTAATCTCCATTCCATAACGAATAATAATAGGTAGCATCGTTCAGATAGGGCAAACTATTTTTCCAGTATTTAGCGTAGCCATTTGTAAACATGGCCCAAGTAGTTACGGTGCGTTTACTGTTGGGTAATTCTACCTCGCCTTTTAACACATGATACCGTTTGTCGGCAAACCATGCAAAATCGTGCACATTATTTTGGATGTAACGTATTTTCTTCTCTTTTTTTGATGAAGGCGGAAAGCCCATGTCGGACTTATCATATTCTATAATTTTTGCAGTGCTATCGGCCAATTTTGTAAGCCATGCCAACTCTTCTTTAGTTTGTAAATCACCGGTGGCGCCTACTACATAGTTTTCTGGAAGCGTAATGGTTACGTCGAAACTGCCGAACTCGGAGTAGAACTCCCCTTGGTCTAAGTAAGAAATAGGATGCCAGCCATCTTTATCATATACAGCCGGTTTAGGGTACCATTGCGTAATTTGATAGGATTGCCCAACATGCCCTAATCGGGAAAATGAATTAGGTAGTTTTACTACAAATGGTGTAGTAATGGTAATAGTTTGCCCACTGAGCAGAGGTTCGTTGAGCACTAATCTGCACATATCAGCATAAGCTTCATCGTATTGTACCGTAACAGCTTGTCCATTTACCTTAAACTCTAAACCAGCAATGTATCCTAAAGCCGTATCGGTGGCAAATTGTAGCTTGTATTCGCCGTTTTCGAGCAACTGTTTGGCTACTGCCGTTTGGTTATTTTTATACGCATTGGGCCATAAATGGAACCAAATTTCGGTTAACGACTGGGGAGAATTATTGGTATATTCAATGCTTTCGGTGGCGTATAGCTGATGAGATTCATCATTCAATAATACATCAATGGTATAATTTACTTCTTGTTGCCAATAGGTAGTTTGAGCTGTTGCAGCAGTAGTACTTAAAAGCAGTAATAATAGGAGGCGCATATAATGGAACGTAATGAGAGCCACCAAAGTAGCTAAATAGTTTTAGAGGAGCAAGTTGGCGCAGCTTTCTAATTATCAGCAAATTGACTACAGATTTGTGAAAATGTGGGTAAAAGAGGTATGCAAGTAATGCGGCAAAGCACGATATTTTCGTTGTTTTAAAACAAATTCCCCATTACAAACGTACATTTGTGTGTGGGATTGAATGCCATTCAAAACCCCAACGGAAAGATGAACGACGAATTTGATTACTCCGATTCCGAAGACTTAAAAGTTTCTCTGGAACGATACGAAGAGATGGTGCGCAATAAGGATCAGTATTTTTTTGATGCTGATGCTTTCGAAAACATTATCGACTATTATATTGAGAAGAATGACCCGGTAAAGGCCATGCAGGTGGTAGATTATGCCCAGCAGCAACATGTGTACGCGGGTACATTTTATGTAAAAAAGGCACAACTTTTTGTGATTACCAATCAATTGCCCAAGGCGCTGTTGGCTTTAGAAAAAGCAGAAGCGTTGGAATCGTCAAATATGGAAATATATATGACACGGGGGGGCATTATGGAGCGTTTTGAACGATTCCCAGAAGCATTAGATAATTATGAAAAGGCGCTAAGCTTTGCAGAAACGGATGAGCATGATCAGGTATTGATGCAAATAGCTTTTGTTCACGAGCACTTGGGCGATTATAATCAAGCCATAATTTACCTGAAGCGTTGCCTCGAAGCCAATATGGAAAATCAAGATGCTTTGTACGAACTAGCATTTTGTTTTGACGTAATGGATCGCCAGGAGGAAAGTATTCATTTTTACCAAAAATATATTGATGAAGACCCGTATTCGTACGCTGCATGGTATAATTTAGGTAATGCTTTTAGCAAGATGGCCTTATACGAAAAGGCTTTGGAAGCATACGATTATGCCATTATCATCAACGAGCGTTTTGCATCTGCATTATTCAATAAAGGCAATGCATTGGTAAATTTAGAACGCTATGTCGAAGCCATAGAAGCCTTTAAGCAAACCTTTGAATACGAGCAACCCGATGCTGAAACATATTGCAGCATTGGCGAATGTTACGAAAAATTGGAGCGAATGGACGAGGCTCGTTCTTACTACAAAAAAGCAGCTAAAATGGATCCAAAATTGGCGGAAGCTTGGTTTGGTATCGGTATTACCTTAGATTTTGAAGAGCGTTGGTACGAATCTATTCATTTCTATAAAAAGGCCATTGAGTTAAATCCAAACGATGGTGATTATTGGTTTGCCTTAGGCGATTCGGAGTACAAATTGGCAAATATAGAGGCCACAATTGAAGCATACGAAAAGGTAATAGAACTTAATCCGCTGGATATTGATATTTGGTTGGATTACTCGATGGTATTGTTTGAGCAAGAGAAAGTACATGATGCTATTGCCATGCTATCAGAAGGGATAAAAAATAATCCTGAAGCAGCCGAGCTGTATTACCGCATGGTAGCGTATTTGTACGCTATAGGTGATAATAAGGAAGCTATTGTGTTTTTAGAAACTGCCCTAAGTACAGCACCAGATAAGGTAGAACTCTTGTTCGAATACTTGCCCCAGTTGCAAGACAATAAAATAATAGCCCAAATCATTAGCAAGTATATCCATTAAGCAATTGCGTATAAGAATAAGAAAAGAGCGAAGGAATTTTCCTTCGCTCTTTTGGTTTTATACGCTATTTTAGCAGCATGAATTATCTGTTAAGCAAACTCCCAGAGCGCAGTACCAAACCTCGTGAAAAAGGCATCACTATGGTGATGGATAAAGGACTGAGCGTGCGTGAAGTAGAAGATTTATTAGAAGTAGCACATCCACATATTGATATTGTAAAATTGGGTTGGGCTACCTCTTTTGTTACCCCAAATATCGAAAATAAGTTAGCTGTGTATCGCCAAGCTGGTATTCCGGTTTATTTTGGCGGTACATTGTTCGAGGCCTTTGTTATCCGCAACCAGTTTGATGATTACCGAAAGTTGTTGGACAAATACGGTATGCATCATGCCGAGGTGTCGGATGGTTCTATTACCATATCGCATGAAGAAAAGTGTGGCTATATCCGCCAGTTAAAGGATCAGGTAACCGTAATTTCGGAAGTAGGCTCTAAAGACGAAACTAAAATTATCCCACCGTATAAATGGATAGAGCTAATGCAGGCAGAAATTGATGCAGGTTCTTGGAAAGTAATAGCCGAAGCACGCGAAGGTGGAAATGTAGGTATTTACCGTGGTAGTGGCGAAGTGCGCGAAGGGTTGGTAGAAGAAATTTTGACCAAAATACCCGAAGAGCGTATTATTTGGGAAGCCCCAATAAAAGCACAACAAGTATGGTTTATAAAGCTAATTGGCGCCAACGTAAACTTAGGAAATATTGCTCCAGCAGAAGTAGTTCCATTAGAAACCATACGTTTAGGTCTTCGTGGCGATACGTTTAATCACTTTTTACCTAATTTGTAAATCACTTAGCTTGCCAGTATATGCGTACATACGGACTTATTGGCTACCCGCTTGGCCATTCTTTTTCTCAATCTTACTTTGCGCAAAAGTTTGAAAGGGAGAATGCAACCGATGCCGTTTATAAACGATTTGAAGTAGCTGATTTGCAGTTATTGCCTGATTTGCTGCGTGATACTTCTCTTAGTGGGTTAAATGTTACCATTCCATACAAAACAGCTATTATTCCTTTTTTGGATGAGTTAGACGTTATGGCAAAAGCTGTTGGGGCTGTAAACACCATAAAGTTTAAAATTCAAAATTCAAAAATTAATACTGTTGGATACAATACCGATATTATAGGGTTTAAACAATCATTGTTACCCTTATTGAAACCGACACACACAAAAGCCTTAGTTTTTGGTACTGGCGGAGCAAGTAAAGCGGTATGTTATGTATTACAACAGTTGGGTATAGCTTATACACTAGTAGGTCGCGATGCAACGCAGGGTGGAATGCTTTACCAAGATCTAACAGCGGAAATACTACAACAGCATCTATTGTTGATCAATACTACCCCTGTAGGTACATTTCCTGATGTGAATACCTATTTATCGATACCGTATACAGCAATTACTTCCCAGCATGTAGTGTACGATTTGGTGTATAATCCTACAGAAACTATGTTTTTACAAAAAGCAAAAGCACAAGGTGCTGTTGTAAAAAATGGGTTAGAAATGCTGTACTTACAAGCCGAAGCTGCGTGGCATATTTGGAATACTTAGTTTTTTGGTTTGTACTTAGCCAGTTTCAGTATTTTTTTATAATCGGTTTCTGCCATTAGTTGTGGTAGTGTTACTGTCGGATTTTCGTCCATATACTTTCGTACAATTTGCCAGCCGGTCCAAATGCCAATACGTGGTGCCGAGTCATTTTCTTGTCCTGGTGTAAAAGGAGCTTCTTCTATATACTTACTGTATTCAAAAATATTGCTGCTATACAATACCTTGCTCTCTATAAAACTTGCCCATATATCAGCTTGGTAGGCTTTACACCATTCTAATTGGTCGGCTGTATAGCCAATTTTTACTGAATCAGGCGTTTCGGGCATCATCGCATCTAAAAAATAGAGCATTTTTCCTTCGTAAATTATCTTGTTCAGTAGGGACTTATCGGTGTTGTTGTAGGTAAATTGTGCAGTGGCAAAGGCCTTCATTGCGTTTGGTAAAATATATGCAGGGGTAAAGCGGCGGGTAAGATACATGGGATAGTTAAAGGTGCTATAGTACTTGTAGTTTTGCCCTAAAAATAGGTGCAACCCAATGCCAATACAGCTATCGCCAGTAACTATACCAAAGCCAAATTCATCTAAAAAAGTAGTAATAGTGGGTATTTGTGCTTTTGGGTAATAATAGCGGTAATGCTTAAACGCATCGGTAAGTTGTGCTTGTAAGGTGTTTAAGTTTGGGTAAACAGAATCGCAGTCTTTTATCAACTCTCGGAAAGAGGCATTACTGATAATTTCTTTAACTACTTGAGGATACAGGCTATCAGGCATTTTAGCCAAGCCTAAGATGTTTCTAAAGTATAATTGGTAAAATTCAGGGTAGTTTTGTTTTAAAGCCGCACAACCTTGGTCAGCCTTAGCGGTATCAATAGCAAATAAGTCGGTATCAAACCGCTGTATATTTAGCGTTAGGTCAACATTGCTTACATCAATACGGTGTTTGTTTTGTTCACAGGCTGTGAGTAAAATACCAATTACACTAACCAGTAAAATAAAATACCTTTGGTTCATTCTCTTCATAAAAACAAATTGATGCTAAAAGTATGAAATATCTGCATGTAGTTCTTGCAAAAGCAAGTGAGGCAGCCATAGATATTTCATCTGAAAGCTAAATAACAAAAACAGACACATGAAAAAGCTATTAATTATTACTGCGTTTATTTGCACAGCGGTATTTGCGCAAGCTCAAAAACTGCACTTGGGTTTAAAAATACAACCTAATGTGGGGTATTTCAAATCAGATACCAATACATTTGTTAGCGGAGGTTCGCGCGCGGGATTTGGATTTGGTTTGATAGGCGATTATATGTTTGGCGAAAATTTTGGATTTTCTACAGGTGTATTATTGACTACTCAAGGGTTCAAATCAGAAACAAAAATTGCTGCCGACACTTTGCTTACCACCACCTATAAATTGCAGTATATAGAAGTGCCACTTACCATAAAGCTGAAAACGAATGAAATTGGCTTGTTTAAATATTGGGGACAATTAGGACTGGGCACAGGGGTGAATTTAAAAGCACGTGCAGACGTAATTAAAAGCAAAAACGGAACAGAAAAACCATCGGGAAGCGATGTAAATATTAATAAAGTAATCAACTTGTTTAGAGCGTCGTTGCTGTTGGCTGCGGGTGTAGAGTACGAGGTAGGTGGCAATGCGTCGCTTATAGGAGGTATAGAGTATAATAATGGGTTTAACGATATATATACCCCTAAAAATGCTAAATTTAACAACTCGTATATCGGGCTTACGGTAGGCGTTATTTTTTGAAGAGATGCACATAGCAATAGCACAGCTAAACTACGTAATTGGCGATTTTAGCCACAATACCGCAAAGATTTTAGCAGCTATTGAGCAAGCAAAAAAAGCAAAAGCAGATTTAATTGTATTTGCTGAATTAGCCATTTGCGGATATCCGCCCCGAGATTTTTTAACCTTTGATGCCTTTGTAGAACGCTGCCATGCGCAGGTGATGCAAATTGCACATCATTGTACGGATATAGCCTGTATTATTGGCTTACCGGTAAAAAATACCACAGGAAAGGGAAAGTCATTGCATAACGCTGCTTATTTTATTGCAGATGGTAAAGTGGTGCAATGTGTAAAGAAAACCCTTTTGCCCAATTACGATGTATTTGATGAGTACCGATACTTTGAGCCTAATACAGAATTTTCGCTGATTGATTACAAGGGACAAAAAATAGCCCTTACCATTTGCGAAGACTTGTGGAACTTGGACGAAGTGCCTTTGTATAATCGTGCCCCAATGGACGAACTTATACTGCAAAAGCCCGATTTGATGATCAATATTGCTGCATCTCCTTTTGCATACAGTCATGCAGCCGAGCGCAAAAAAGTACTGGCTGCCAATGCACAGAAATACCAATTACCTTTAGTATATGTAAACCAGGTTGGCGCCCAAACCGAACTAATTTTTGATGGGGGTTCTTTGGTAATGCATGCCAATGGAGAGGTGCAGGAAGAATTAGCCTATTTTAAAGAAGAGCTGCGTATTATAGAAGTCGGAAATCAGAGGAGGGAAGTCGGAAAACAGAAGTCGGAAATCGAAAATCAGCCATCAGCCATTCATCAAGCACTGGTACTCGGCATTCGCGATTATTTTCAGAAATCAGGTTTTTCTAAAGCAATTTTAGGTTTATCCGGAGGGATAGATTCTGCAGTGGTATTTGCTTTGGCCGTAGAGGCTTTAGGAAAAGATAATGTGTTGCCGGTATTAATGCCATCTGAATTTTCTTCCAGCCATTCGGTAGATGATTCGATAGAAATGGTAAAAAGATTGGGTACAAAGCACGAAATTATACCTATTAAAGAAGTGTTTGATACCTATCTCAGCACATTAGCTCCTCAGTTTTCGGGTTTGCCTTTTGGTCTGGCCGAAGAAAATTTGCAAGCACGCATTCGTGGGGTGCTGCTTATGGGTATTTCTAATAAACTGGGGTATATTTTACTAAACACTTCTAACAAAAGTGAAACTGCCGTCGGCTACGGCACACTTTATGGTGATATGTGCGGTGGTTTATCGGTAATTGGTGATGTTTACAAGATGCAGGTTTATGAACTAGCAACCTATATAAATACACTAAACAATTGCATCCCAAACCATATCATTACCAAAGCACCATCGGCAGAGTTACGCCATGAGCAAAAGGACAGCGACTCTTTACCCGAATACGAGGTGCTGGATAAAATATTGTATCAATACATTGAAAAACACCAAGATGCTACTGCTATTATTGGTTCAGGATTTGATGAGGTGCTGGTAAATCGTATCATCAAACTGGTAAATGCCAACGAATACAAGAGGTATCAAACACCTCCTATTTTGCGTATATCACCCAAAGCATTTGGTATGGGGCGCCGTATGCCAATTGTAGCAAAGTATTAATTATTCTTTGCCCCCTTCTTTGCATCCAGTAGTTTATACAATTCATCTAATTTGGGAGAAAGTATAATTTCTGTACGGCGATTTTTAGTTTTTGCCTCTCTTGTATTGGCAGCATCTAATGGTAAAAACTGACTACGACCAGAAGCTATTAAGCGCTTGGCATCAATTTTTGCATTCTCTTTTAAGATGCGAATTACAGCCGTAGCACGCAATACGCTCAAATCCCAATTGTCTTTGTAAGGGCTGCCTTCTAATACCTTAGCATTGTCGGTATGGCCTTCAATCAAAATATTAATATCAGGCTGGGTTTCTAATACTTTACCCAGTTTACGGATAGCATCTTGCCCTTTAGCATCTACAGTGGTACTACCCGTTTTAAACAATAATTTTTCCTCCATCGATACATAGATAAAGCCATTTTTCACAGTGATGCTTAGTCCATCGGTAGTAAAACCATCCAATGCGGAGTTTAATGAGTTTTTAAGGGCAATAAGTATCGAGTCTTGTTTACCTACAATAGATTCTAGTTCGTTTAGTCGTTTCTGGCGTTGCTCCAAAAGCGCAGTAAGTTGGTCTAAATTGCTTTGTTTGGTGGTAAGCGATTTTTGTAAATCAGCCAAGGCTTTCTCGCGTGCAGCCAAATCGTTTTGGGCAGTACGTAGTTCATTTATCAAACGTAAATTCTCTTGACTGTTGTTGGCGAGTATCTTTTCGTTACTGCGTTGTAGGGTTTCGTAACTGTTTAATATGTCCTTATACTGATTTCGCGATTTGGTTAGCGCTACGCTTAAGTCGGTAGTGTCTTGTGCTAATTGGCGCAGTTGCTTTTCCTTTTTTTCAATTACCAAATTCAAATCATCAATCTGGTTGCTAAGGCTATCGTTTTTACTTTTTAGCGAGCTGTTTTCTTGAGTAAGCACTTCATTTTTTTGCTGCTCAACTTTAAACTTTTTTAAAGGCACACAGCCCGAAAAACTAATTATTAGCACTAAAAAACTGCAAATAGAAACTAAACGACTCATCTGATTATGATTTTAAGAAACGATTACCCAATAATTGAAAAAGCAAAAATAGTAAAGCAAAAGCACATCCTATGTATGCTAAATAGTCACCAGTGTGGGTATAAAAAGTAAATGCAGTATTTAAGTTAAGCGTGCCCGACAAAGCAGTTGGTTGCCACCAAGGAGTTTGTTGCAGCATATCGCCACGTTGGTTGATGAAACAAGAGATACCCGTATTTGCAGCACGAGCTATACTGCGGCGTGTTTCGATAGCACGCAAACGTGCATAAGCAGCGTGTTGATGATAGCCAGAGGTATTTCCCCACCAGCCATCATTGGTAATAATGGCAATAAACTGAGCACCATTTTTTACATAATCGGTAACAAAAGCACCGTAAATAGATTCGTAGCAAATTACAGGGGCTACACCAATACCATTTTGCGTGTAAAAAACAGTGCGTTCGGGTTGGCTACCCAAGCTTCCACTAGCGCCACCCAATTGCAAGGTAAGCGGAGCTAAAAATTTGAGTACCGCAGGAAACGGCATTTGCTCGACGCCAGGTACTAATTTAGACTTATGGTAAACCTGTATTTTTCCATTATTTTCTATCTGTAAAGCGGTATTATATACATCATAGCAGCATTCGCCGCTTTTATAATGGCGAGCAGTTGCCGTAGCTTCAGTAGTATATAGTCTTGCTGTAGAAGCACCCGTAAGCAAATTGCCGTGTGTGAACTTCTTAAGAAAGTGTTTAATGGTATCTATTTCGAGACTAGTAGTCAACGTTTCTTCCCATATATTATCGGGTAAGGCAGTTTCTGGCCAAATAATAAACTCCGTATTGGGTTGTGCTACCGAATCAGAAAGACGGAGCATTTTGCCAACTTGTTCTATGGCAGGTATTCCACTAAATTTTTCGTTGTACGGGTCAATATTGGGTTGCACCACTACCACGCTGGTGGGATTCTCTTCTTCTTGATAAGTATGGTAGCGTATTTGCGAAATGGTGATTGGTAGAATAAGACATCCAAGGAGTGCTACCGATGGGTAGACTAATCGCTTTTTTGCCTGATAGGCTATCCACAATTCGTAGGCAAGTATATTGGCAACAACTAACCATACTGTTCCACCAAAAACACCCGTATATTCATACCATTGTATAAAAGATGGCCATTCTGCAAGTCCATTACCCAGTGTAAGCCAAGGCCATGACAGGTCCCAGTTTAGGTGAAAATACTCGTAAGCAAGCCAGTAACTAATAAATGCCGTATAGCTCAACCACTTTTTTTTCCATCCTAAACTTTTGTAATACCCTATAAAAGGTAAACTCATTAAGGTACTATTCAGCAATACAGCTATTACCGCACCAACAGGACTCGCATTCCAAATCCAGTATGTACTAAGCGTATTCCAAATTGCAAAAGCAGTAAAGGTGTACCGAAATAGGGGACTTTTTTTAATGCCTTGTTGCTGAGTATATAGCTGCTGTACAAGTATAAATAGGGGTACTAATACAATAAATAAGAATGGTGTGCCAAATGCAAAAGGAGGCCAAGCCAACCAAAATAACAATCCAGAAGAACAGGCCAATGCCCATTTGTTGTGTAATAGTTTATTCATTAGTAGTTAAATTCCTGCAATGCAAATCACGATTTCCCCTTTTAATATATTGTTCTCGAAATGTAATTTTATTTCTTCTAACGAGCCGCGTACGGTTTCTTCAAACACTTTAGTAAGCTCTCGTGATACAGATGCTTTGCGTTCGGCCCCAAAATGTACCATCATTTCGGTAAGTGTTTTTATTAACCGATGAGGTGATTCGTACAGAATTATGGTGCGGGTTTCGGTTGCAAGTTCTTTTAGGCGTGTTTGCCGTCCTTTTTTTACAGGTAAAAACCCTTCAAAGCAAAAGCGATCGCTGGGTAAGCCAGAGTTAACCAAAGCAGGCACAAAAGCAGTTGCTCCGGGCAGGCATTCTATCTCTATACCTTCTTGTATGCAGGCGCGGCTAAGCAAAAAGCCAGGGTCTGATATGGCAGGTGTTCCAGCATCGCTAATAATAGCAATGGTTTCTCCGGCTTTTAAAAATTTGATAATTTCTTGCACAGCATGGTGCTCATTGTGCTGGTGGTGTGCCAAAAGCTTTTTGTCGATACCGAAATGTTTAAGCAATTGCCCTCCATTACGAGTGTCTTCACACAATACTTTATCAGCCTGTTTTAGTGTTTCAAGAGCGCGTAGCGTAATATCTTGCAAATTGCCTATAGGCGTAGGCACCAAAATTAACTTACCCCAAACAGAATTCTTCATTTAAACAATATAATAAGCTAAACGTGGCAAAATGCTATCTTTGCAACTCATTTTTGTAACCAAATACAATGCTGCAAGTTAATTATATCCGCGAAAATAAGGACGAAGTTTTAAAGCGTTTAGCTATAAAGAATTTTAAACAATTAGACTTGGTAAACGACGTGTTGGATCTGGACCAAAGCAGACGATTTGCACAACAACAACTAGACAATACTTCGGCGCAAGCCAATACTGTTGCCAAGCAAATTGGCGAGTTTATGAAAAATGGCGACCGTGATAAAGCAGATGAACTAAAAGCAAAAACCACCTATTTTAAAGAGGATGTGCGCCAGCTAAGCGAAGACTTAGAAGAATTGGAAGAAAAGTTAACAGCAAAATTGGTGCAACTACCTAACTTGCCACATAGCTCTGTGCCCAAAGGAAATACACCCGAAGAAAATGAAACCGTGTTGGAGCATGGCGCCATTCCAACATTACCAGAAACAGCCTTACCCCATTGGGAACTAGCTGCCAAGTATGATATTATTGATTTTGAACTGGGTAATAAAATTACCGGAGCAGGCTTTCCTGTATATAAAGGTAAAGGTGCGCGTTTGCAACGTGCGCTAATTAATTTCTTTTTAGATAGTGCCGAAAAACAAGGTTATAGAGAAATTCAGCCACCTATTTTGGTAAATGAGGCTTCGGGATTTGGTACGGGGCAATTGCCCGATAAGGAAGGACAAATGTACCACGTAGGTATTGATGGCTTGTACCTTATTCCTACAGCAGAGGTACCTATTACCAATTTGTACCGTGATGTAATTGTAAAAGAAGAAGAGCTGCCGATAAAGAATTGTGGGTACACGCCTTGTTTTCGTCGTGAGGCTGGTTCGTATGGTGCACATGTGCGCGGGCTTAATCGCTTACACCAATTTGATAAGGTAGAGGTGGTGCAAATTGCGCATCCAGACGAATCATACAAAATATTGGAGGAGATGAGTGTGTACGTGCAATCCTTGTTGCAAGCATTAGAATTGCCTTACCGCGTATTGCGCCTGTGTGGTGGCGATATGAGTTTTGGATCGGCACTTACCTACGATATGGAAGTATATTGTGCAGCACAAGCCCGTTGGTTGGAAGTAAGTTCGGTTTCTAACTTCGAAACGTTTCAGGCAAATAGATTAAAGTTGCGGTATAAAAACAAAGAAGGTAAAACTCAACTGGCACATACCTTAAATGGTAGCGCATTGGCTTTACCGCGTATTGTAGCTTCGCTGTTGGAGAACAACCAAACCGAAAAAGGTATCCGTATTCCAAAAGTATTGGTGCCTTATACCGGATTTGAGTATATTGATTAGGGCTGTAGTAATAAATAAACTAAGGCGCAATAAAAAACCCTCGATAAATTTATCGAGGGTTTTTTATTTACAACTACTAAGTAGCAGCGTATTATTTTGCTGTTGAAACTTTCAAACCTTTAGCTTTCTTACGATCTTTAGTTTGTTTGCGGATATCGCCTTTCTTTACAAGTAAAATGGCATTTGCACCATCTTTATCTAAGTAGAAGAAAGAAGTATCATAGCGCATTTTTCCGTTTCCTGTACTCCAATCGTCAGCAGCAATTTGATATAAGTTGTTTTGGTTGCGGATAAATTGAATACCACGGTTTACACCTTCTTCATAACGTACTTTTACCGATTTTTTGGTAAAGTCTTCGCAAATGCCTTGTGTTTCTTTTGCAATTACAATGGCTTCATCTTTTCCTCTATCTTCAAAGTTGATTTTACCAGCATCAAGTTTGATGTCTTTTTTATTGCTTTTTCTGCTTAAGATAATTTCCTTAGAAATGTAAAACTGAACCTGACGAAGGCTTAGTTCATTACCATCTAATTTATCTCTCATTTCTTGAGTAAATGGAATTTTCTTTTGTGCGAAAACAGAAACGGTACAAAGTACTGCAATGATTATTAAATAAATTTTCTTCATTTGCTTTATATTTTTTGGCAGTGTAAAATAACGGAAATTAATTGATTGCAAAAAATTAATTGTTTATAAACTATCTACGTCTTTTTCTGGTTCTTGATTTTCGGGGAATATTCTTTTCTGAAAAATCAATATTACGGCTACGCCTACGCTTATAGAGGCATCGGCCAAATTAAATACCGGACGAAAGAAAACGAAATCCTCGCCACCCCAAAGAGGGAACCAGTTAGGCAATTGCGTATGAAATAACGGAAAATAGAACATATCTACCACTCTACCGTGCAATAGTGTTTCGTAATCAAACAAGAGTCCGTAAAAAACGCTATCTATAATATTACCAATAGCGCCAGCAAAAATTAAGGCAATACTGGTGATGAGTAAATGGTGGTAACGGTGCTTAATAGCATACGCTAAGCCATAACCAATACCGCCTACCGCAATAATGCGGAATAAACTTAAAAATAGCTTACCGTATTGCCCAGCAAATTCGAATCCGAATGCCATGCCATTGTTTTCGGTAAAATGAAGCAAAAACCAGTTGCCAAAAACAGCTACTTCTTCACCTAAAAAGAAATGTGTTTTGATATATAGCTTGATACCTTGATCAAGAGCAATAATAAGTAAGGCAAGCGAAAACGGTTTTATGTAAGATTTCATTATGAAATTTGAGGATTTGGGAATTTGAAGATGTAAGGATTATTTGTGTAACGCTCACGTCTTCAAATCCTCAAATTAAGTTAAGAAGCTTGTTTCAGTTTTGCTTCCATGCTTAAAGTAGCATGGGGTACTGCGCGTAAACGTTCTTTAGGAATAAGCTTGCCTGTTTCTCTACAAATACCATACGTTTGGTTTTGTATACGAATGAGTGCGTTTTCTAAGTTGTCAATAAATTTCTTTTGACGAGCAGCTAACTGATTGATGTGTTCTTTTTCTAGTGTGGCAGATCCATCTTCTAGCACTTTAAAGGTGCCAGCTGTATCATCTGTACCATTTCCATTAGGGTTGCTAAGTGTATTTGTTAAAATACTAAATTCGCTTCTAGCGGCTACTAATTTTTCTTGAATAAGTTCTTTAAACTCTTTTAGTTCGGCGTCTGAGTACCTTGTTTTTTCTGTGGATTCCATTATGGTGTAATAATAAACTATGCTTTGTAGATATGTATTTTTAATGTAATTGATTCTATTTCAATGCTATCGGAACTATTAATAGAATCGGATATTAGTAACTCGGTTGCCAAAATTTCGGCGCAAATATATACTAAATTCGATTCGATTGCTTTCCTTAACGCAGAATTGCTTTCGATAGATACAATTATCTTATCGGTAACTTCAAAACCTTTTTCTTTACGCAAATTTTGTATGCGATTGATAAGCTCTCGGGCTATTCCTTCTGCTTTTAATGTTTCGGTAAGGGTAATATCTAAGGCTACGGTAAGTTTGCCCATAGAGGTTACTTGCCAACCTGGAATATCTTCTGAGCCTATTTCAACGTCTTCGGTCTCGATTTTGAATTTTGAATTTTGAATCTGGAATTCAAAAAAGCCTGTACTTTCCAGTTCTGAAATTTGAGCTTGGTTCATGGCTGCAATGGCAACACCTAAATCTTTCATTAAGCTGCCAGCCTTTTTGCCTAGTATCTTAAAGTTGGCTTTGATATTTTTCACCAAAATACCCGAAGCGTCATCTATATATTCGATTTCTTTGAGGTTGGTTTCTGATAGAATAAGCTCTTTTACACGTTCTACTTTGGTTTTAAATCCCTTATCTAAAACAGGTAAAAGTGCCTTTTGTAGCGGCTGGCGTACACGTATATCTACTTTTTTGCGCAACGACAATATCATCGACGAAATATCCTGTGCCAATTGCATACTTTCGTTCAATGAGGCATCTATACAGCTAGTATCGGCTTTGGGCCAGTAGCTCAAGTGCACAGAATCTGCACCGTGGTGTAAGTTTTTATACAACCAATCGCTAAAAAATGGAGCTATCGGGCTCATCAACTGCGCCGTTACGCTTAGGCACTCAAACAAAGTTTCGTATGCGGCTTTTTTATCTTCGGTCATTTCGCCACGCCAAAATCTTCGGCGACTAAGGCGTACGTACCAATTGCTCAAATGCTCATCAACAAATGTATCAATAGCTCTTGCTGCGCGGTGTGGTTCGTAGTTTTCGTAGCACTCTTCTACCTCGGCAATCAAGGTATGCAATGCCGAAATAATCCATTGGTCCAGTTCCGAACGGTCTTTTAGCGCTACTGTATTGTTTAAGTCAATATCAAAATCATCAATATTGGCATATAAAGCGAAGAATGAGTAGGTATTGTATAATGTTCCAAAAAATCTACGTTGTACTTCGGTAATTCCTTCGAGATTAAATTTTAGATTTTCCCAAGGTGCGGCATTGCTAATCATGTACCAGCGGGCTGCATCGGCACTATAGGTATCAATAGTTGTAAACGGATCAGCAGCATTGCCCAAACGTTTACTCATTTTGTTTCCGTTTTTATCGAGCACTAATCCATTGGAAACTACGTTTTTAAAAGCAACAGAATCAAATAATAATACAGCTATAGCATGTAAGGTAAAAAACCAACCACGTGTTTGGTCCACCCCTTCGGCAATAAAATCGGCTGGAAATAATCCTTTTAAATCGGCAACTGAGTTCGGTTTTAAATGATGTTGCGCATAAGGCATGGCACCGCTATCGAACCAAACGTCAATCAAATCGGGCTCGCGGAACATCTTTTTGCCTGATTCGGAAATCAACACAATATCATCTACATACGGACGATGAAGCTCTACCGCTAATTTTGAATTTTGAATTTTGAATTTCGACTCAATGCCAGCTTTTGTCGCTTTTTCTACCTCTTTAGTAAGTTCTTCAATAGTACCGATGCATTTTTCTTCCGTCCCGTCTTCCGTACGCCAAATAGGTAATGGAGTACCCCAGTAACGACTACGGCTTAAGTTCCAGTCTACTAAATTTTCTAGCCAGTTACCAAAACGTCCAGTTCCGGTACTTTCGGGTTTCCAGTTGATGGTTTTATTCAACGCCACCATTCTGTCTTTAACAGCAGTAGTTTTGATAAACCAAGAATCCAATGGATAGTATAAAATGGGTTTATCGGTACGCCAGCAATGTGGGTAGCTGTGCTCGTATTTTTCTTTCTTAAATAATTTACCTTCTAATTGTAGCTTTAAGGTGATACGTTCGTCCACGCTTAAATAAGCATTGGTTCTACCTACAATCTGAGCAATTAATTTATTGAGTTCGGATGTTTGCGGAAGATTTTTTAAGCGTTCTACCTCTGTTTGCTTTTCAGCATCCGATAGGTAGTCTTCTTTTACAAACTCATTGGCAAAGTCGCTTACTTCTTCTATAAATCGGCCACGTTTATCTACTAAAGTCAAAGAGCCCATGCCGTTTTGCTTACCCACTTTAAAGTCATCCGCACCAAAGCTTGGGGCAATATGTACAATACCAGTACCGTCTTCAGTAGTTACAAAATCACCGATTAATACTTTAAAGGCATCTCCTTCTTCTGGTTGGGTATAGGGTAATAGTTGTTCGTATGTAATTCCAGCAAGGTCTTTTCCTTTACACTCACCCAAAATAGTAAAAGGAATAGCTTTATCTCCTGCTTTGTAATCCGCAAAAGCGATAGCTGCATTAGCTTCAGGAAAATATTTTCCAACTAAATCCTTAGCCATAATCACCACATTAGGTTCGTATGAATATGGATTAAATGTTTTAACAGCTACATAGGTAATATTTTTACCAACTGCTAAAGCGGTATTAGAAGGTAAAGTCCAAGGGGTTGTGGTCCAAGCTAAAAAAGATAGTCGTAAATCTTTAGTCGTAAGTCCTAAGTCGAATTTACTAATGACTAAAGACTGATGACTATCGACTATTTGGAACATCGCTACCGCTGTAATATCCTTTACTTGCTTATAAGTGCCAGGTTGGTTCAGTTCATGCGAGCTTAATCCTGTACCCGCAGCTGGGGAATACGGTTGTATGGTATATCCTTTGTATAAAAATCCTTTGTCGTACAGTTGCTTTAGCAACCACCACAGCGATTCTATATATTCATTTTCGTAGGTAACGTATGGGTTATCTAAATCAACCCAATAGCCCATTTTCTCCGTCAAATCGTTCCATACGTCGGTGTATTTCATTACCTCTTTGCGGCAAGCGGCATTGTATTCTTCTACACTTATCTTTTTACCAATATCTTCTTTGGTAATGCCTAATGCCTTTTCAACCGCCAATTCTATTGGCAAGCCATGCGTATCCCAACCACCTTTACGTTTTACCTGAAAGCCTTGAAGTGTTTTGTATCTGCAAAAAATATCTTTTATAGCACGCGCCATTACGTGGTGTATACCCGGCATTCCGTTTGCCGATGGCGGACCTTCGTAAAAATTGAATGGCTTACTTGCTGGACGGGTATCTATACTTTTTTGAAATATGTTTTCCGCCTTCCAAAATGCTAAAACCTCCTCGCCGATTGCCGGCATATTCAACTGCTTATATTCTCTGTACTTCAAGGTGTAAGGCTTGTTTTTAAGAAGGTGCAAAGTTAGAATTTTTATTCACAGGTGCTCACCTTGCCTCTACTATTTTATGCATATTTGTGTATGATGCACACACTACGTTTTGGCTGTCTACTACTGCTGCTTGCAGTGCAAGTAAAGGGACAATCCACCCTGTCTGTTGGTGGGGAAATAACGCTTAATAAGGTAGCTGAAGGGCTTAGTTCCCCTTTAGAAATGGTAACGGCTAATGATGGAAGCAAGCGTTTGTTTGTGTTGGAGCAAAAGGGGGCTATTCGAATTATCAAAAATGGAAAGTTGCTAACGGAACCGTTCTTAAATCTTTCAGAAAAAATAATAAGATTGAACCCCGTGTATGATGAGCGCGGTTTATTGGGTATGGTGTTGCACCCTAACTTTAAAACCAATCGAAAGTTTTACGTGTACTACAGTGCGTCTGCCAAAGGCAACAATCATAAAGGAGTATTGGCCGAGTACAAAGCAGCTGCTACCAATGCAGATGTAGCTGAAAATACCGAGCGCATTCTCCTCGAATTTGCTGAGCCAGAAATGAATCATAATGGGGGTAAACTGGCTTTTGGTGCCGATGGGTATTTGTACATTGCTTTAGGTGATGGCGGCGGTGGTGGTGACCAACATGGCACTATAGGAAATGCACAAAATCTAAATACTTTGTTGGGTAAAATATTGCGCATTGATGTAGATAAAGGTACTCCTTACAGCATTCCACCCGATAATCCTTTTGTAGGAAAAGCCAATTGTCGTCCCGAAATTTGGGCGTATGGATTGCGCAATCCTTGGAAATTTTCGTTTGATAAAAAAACCAATCGCTTGTTTTGTGCCGATGTAGGGCAGGGCAAATGGGAAGAAGTAAATAGTATCGAAAAGGGGAAGAATTATGGTTGGCGCATTATGGAGGGCTTCCATTGTTTTAATCCCGAAAAAGATTGCAAGCGTGAAGGTTTGGTGTTGCCCATTACCGAATACGGACACGACGAAGGCAAAAGCGTAACTGGAGGTTATGTGTACCGAGGTGCTGCTGCCCCTACTTGGAGTGGTAAGTATATTTTTGGTGATTGGACAGGTCCGCTATTTGTATTGACCGAAATGCCCGATAAGCGCTGGAAGAGACAAACCATTACGATAAAGAACCCTCCTAAAGATAATTTGTATGTATTGAGTTTTGGCGAAGATGCAGATGGCGAATTGTATTTGTTGAGTAGCGGTGGTGTTGGTCCGGGTAATAAATCGGGGGCGGTATGGAAACTAAAATTGGAATAATATGCACGATTCGATGGAATTGGTTTATGCCGCAAACAGAGAAGAATGGAGGGCGTGGTTACAGGAGCATTACCAATCTAAAAAGGAAATAGGCTTGGTATATTATAAAAAAGGCACTAAAATGCCAAGCATCGGTTATGAGGAATCGGTGGAAGAAGCCTTGTGTTTTGGTTGGGTAGATGGCATACGCAAAGGCATGGATGATACACGGTATTTCTTGCGCTTTACTCCTCGTAAACCAAAAAGTATGTGGTCTTTGGCAAACAAGCAGCGGATGGAAGCATTAATTGAAGCAGGATTGATGACTGAGGATGGCATGCGTACTGTGCGCGAGGCACAGGAATCTGGGCAGTGGGATATAGCATACAGCATGAAAGCGGATAATGAAATTCCGGAGGATTTTAAAGCAGCATTAGAACAAAGTACCGTTGCGTATGAATTCTTTAAAAAATTAAGCAATTCGAACCAATTTATTTATATCAATAGGGTAAGGAAGTTGAAAACCAAAGAGAAACGTGATGAGCGTATTCAACTACATATTGAGGCGCTCTTAAAAGGAGTAAAAACGCCATAGTAAAGATAATTCTATGTGGAACTGCCCCTTATGTACCCAAGAATTTGTGCACGAAAACCAAACACATTCGTGTAATGATAGAACGGTAGAAAGCTTTTTAGCGGGCAAGTCGGCACATATAGTAGATTTATTTTATTACTTTGTAGGTGTGTACCAAGAGATGGGGTCAGTAAAACTGCATCCTGCTAAGCACCGCATTGGATTAGCTGCACGTATTAGATTTGCTGCTATTCATCGGGTAGGTAAGGATTTTATAGATATTGTATTTCACTTTAATGAGCGCTATGACGATAACTTATGTTTTCATAAAATTGAGCCTCCTGCGCCATCCGCTTTTTATAATCATTATGTGCGCTTGTATAGTAAGGACGATATAAACGAAGAAGTAAGGCAGTATATGAAACTGGCTTTAGAAAAAGCACAAAAGCGTTAAGATATATGAATTCAATAAAACAACATTTTACAGAAGCGGCAGCGGTATTGCAACAGTTCTTAGCAGATGATGCCAATTTTCAGAAGATTGAAGCAGCTGGAAAACTGATGGTAACTGCCATACAATCGGGCAACAAAATTATTTCTTGTGGTAATGGCGGCTCTATGTGTGATGCTATGCACTTTGCCGAAGAACTTTCGGGTAGATACAGAGATAACCGCAAAGCACTACCTGCTATATCCATTTCCGACCCTTCGCACATCAGTTGTGTGGGTAATGATTATGGCTATGCACACGTTTTTTCGCGCTATGTGGAGGCCGTTGGGCAAAAGGGAGATGTGCTATTGGCAATAACTACTAGCGGTAATTCAGAAAATGTGCTGAATGCTATTGCTGCTGCCAAAGCCAAAGGAATGAAAGTAGTAGGACTAACAGGTAAAGACGGAGGAAAAATGGCAGGATTGTGTGATGTAGAAATTCGTGCCCCACATACACCCTATGCCGATAGGGCACAAGAAATTCACATTAAAGTAATTCATTCGTTGATCGATTATATTGAAGGGAATGTATAGTACATGCTACTAATGAACGAATAAACCAATATACCAACCTCCCTGTCTATGCTCATAAAAACCTATGGAAGCGCAGTTTACGGTATCGAAGCCATTACGATTACTATTGAAGTAGATGTTTCTTCGGGTAATAAATACTTTATTGTCGGGCTGCCCGATAATGCCGTAAAAGAGAGTTTGCAACGCGTAGAAACGGCTATAAAAGCGATTGGTTTGCGTATGCCCCGCCAAAAAATCGTGGTCAATTTAGCACCTGCCGATATTCGTAAAGAAGGTTCTTCCTACGACTTACCCATTGCCATTGGTATTTTAGCATCTTCCAACCAAATTACCGCTACTGAAGTAGACAAGTATTTGATTATGGGTGAACTTTCTTTAGATGGGGGATTGCAACCTATAAAAGGGGCGTTGCCTATAGCTATTCAGGCACGTAAAGAAGGATTTAAAGGATTTATTTTGCCCAAGCAAAATGCCCGAGAAGCTGCCATCGTAAATGACTTGGCTGTTTACGGAGCCGAAAACATAAGTGATGTAATTGCTTTTTTTGCTAATCCGCAGAGCTTGCAACAAGAGCTGGTAAACACCCGTGATGAATTTTACAACAGCGTAAATAGCTTTGATACCGATTTTTCGGATGTAAAAGGGCAAGAAAACATTAAACGAGCGTTGGAAATAGCCGCATCAGGCGGGCACAATGTTATTTTAATTGGTCCACCCGGTGCAGGTAAAACCATGCTGGCAAAACGATTGCCCTCTATTTTGCCCCCATTGAACTTGCAAGAAGCCTTAGAAACCACCAAAATACACTCTGTGGCGGGTAAACTATCAACTGCCGACTCCTTGGTTTCTGTGCGTCCGTTTCGTTCTCCTCATCACACCATTAGCGATGTAGCTTTGGTTGGTGGCGGTGGAAATCCTCAACCCGGAGAAATATCGTTGGCGCATAATGGGGTGTTGTTTTTAGATGAATTACCCGAGTTTAAACGTACTGTGTTGGAGGTAATGCGTCAGCCTTTAGAAGAGCGGCGTGTAACGGTATCACGAGCTAAAATATCTGTAGAATATCCGGCAAGTTTTATGTTGGTGGCTTCTATGAATCCCTGTCCTTGTGGCTATTTCAATCATCCCGAAAAAGAATGTGTATGCGGTCCAGGTGTGGTACAAAAGTATTTGAGTAAAATTTCGGGACCGCTGTTAGACAGAATAGATATACATGTAGAGGTAACTCCTGTGGCATTTACCGAATTATCCTCCACACGCTTGAGTGAA
>CAMTVQ010000010.1:0-24061 GCA_947085255.1 uncultured bacterium
CACTAAAGACAGTGATGAATGGGACGGCACAGCTAAAGGACAATCACTACCCGATGGGCTGTATGTATACATCATTAACCTAACAACCACCAAAAAAACATCCTTTAATAAAATTGGAACGATTGCCATTGGGAGATAGGAGAGAGTAGGTTATCCTAATGCCGTTTTTAGCTCTTCAATTCTTTTTAAATCAGCTATAAATTGATTCGGTATTCTTTCCTTATTTACTACAACACAAAGCCTCCCGACTTAGGCGGGAGGATTTTTTTATGGATTTTGGTTGAGTTTTTTATTGGTAGTGAAAGAGTTAGCTTTATTTAAAGTTAAACAGTATCGGGAAAATAAATACCACTACTATTGTCCAAATGATGTAGATTGGTAGGAATGAGGCAATGCTTTTCTCCACGTTGTCTATTTCATCTCGGTTCCTTAGTGTTTTAAAAAGTCTGTAGGTAACAATAAGTAGATTGGTGAGGATTAATATATTTCCGCCCAGTACCGCCAGTCTGTTGGGAGTAATTCCCCACTCAGAAATCCGGAATAGGATGGCTGATAAGGCAATTCCATTGAGGAGTATCGTTACAATGGAGAGTGTAAATAATAATACAGTCCCCAGTTTATTACTCGAAGTTTTTGAGTTTTCGGCAACCGAGAAGAGGATAATTGCCATTACCCCAATAAGCAGTACATTGAAAATCAATAAAAAATCCCTGTCGTTGTAAGGGTCTTTACCTGTAAAGATGATAGCAGAAAGATACACTACGAGTGTTACAAGTACTAATGGCGTAAATATTTTGGCAATTATTGGCGATACCTTGTTTACCAATTGCGGATTGGTGTGTACCAGATAAGATGCTGCAATGGGTACAGCGGGAAGTCCCCAAACGGCAATGTATTGAGCAAAAAATGGTTCTATGTTTATATCAATCAATTGAAATAGTCCAAAGGTAATGGCTGTTAATAGCCCACACGCAGCCATCATAATGGCCATCATAACGGCTAAGTCTCCATTGTATCTTAAAAAATCGAGTCGTTTAGTATAGTCGTTTGATATGTTGCCAACAAACGTAAAGCCTAAAACTGCCCACAAAAATAAAGGAAGGTGAATACACGCCAATAGCAAGGTGTCGCTTTGGCTGTTGTTGGGGAGTATATTGATGTAGATAGCCGATAGTAAAAAAGCTATTGAAATGAACACCAGTTGCTTTTTGGGTATTTTTTGTTTCCAAGCAAAGTAGGCTGTCAGGAACGGGAAAATAAGAAATGCAGCATTTCTGGGATAAAAATAATCTGGGTTGATGGCTACAAAATCAGGTATTTTGGCAAATAACCCGGCTACTAAAATTGATAGCAGTACAAATAGCACTTCCTTGCGTGTGCCCCAAGAAATGTCTTCCTGCTCAAAATTGAGCCGTTCATTCCAAATTTGTGCCGTAGCTTTTTCTTTAATGTTGGGATAAACAAGGTTAAACGTTTTTTTGAATGCCGTTTTATTGTCTTGATACAATTTTTCCAGTTGTTTGGGATGGTCTAAGTTGTTTAGGATTTCTTCTTTCATGTTATTAAGTGGATTTTTGGTGATTGTTTTCGTTTTTAAAAGTGCTTTGAATTTCAAAGTAAATGAGTAAAAAAATTAGTTCGAATTATTAATTAGTTTTTCAAGTGCATCCAAATGTGCTGAAAATGCCTTTTTTCCCGCTACGGATATAGCATATGAAGTATTGGGTTTTTTACCTATAAACTGTTTCTTTACTTGAATATAAGCTAGTTTTTCTAGCGCCTGTATATGGCTTGCCAAGTTGCCATCAGTGATTTGTAATTGCTCTTTTAGGGTGCCAAAATCAACAAATTCGTTCACCAGCAGGATGGACATAATACCCAGCCGTACCCTACTTTCAAAAGCCTTATTTAGATCTGCTATATAGTTTTTCACTTCTCGTATTTAAAGTACATCGTTATTCCGTACACAATATGTAGCACTCCAAATCCAAATGCCCAAAACAATAGGCCATATTCTATTACAACAGCAGCCATAAGACCCGTAATGATTTGTGCAACGCCTAAGTAACGGATGTCATTTAAGGTGTATTTGCTGGCATTTATTAGCGCCAGTCCATAGAATAGCAACGTAGCAGGAGCGATAAAAGCAATAAGTCCGTGGTACAGTAGTATGAGGCAATAAATGCTTCCTGCAACCAATGGAATCATCATATTAATCAAGAGCCGTTTTGCAGCAGCATCCCATACAGGCTGCCCTTGTTGTTTGGCTTTTTGTATGGTTAATGTACTAGCTGAAATTAGGGAAACAAGAAGTACAATAAGAATATCTGAAAATAAGAAAGTGTAAAATGCTGCATTTGGCTCCCCATTTTCTGCTTTAGCCAATTTATAGTATTCCGGTTCATTTAGCGAAAGACCAAGATATATATAGGCTGCTGCCACGCCTGCAATGGCGGTTATACCAGCTATTACTCCTGTAAGTCCGCTTAGTGATATAAATCGGGAAGAGCGCTCCATTAGGGATCGTATTTCTCGAAGATTATCCAACTGTTCTTGCTGTTTATTCATGTTCTTTAAATTAAAAGTACTTTGAAAAACAAAGTTAAAATATAAAAGCTTACTCACCAAATTAAATTTAACATTTTGTGTTTGGGCTGAGCGTAGCGTTTATTGTTAAAGCAGTTATGTCTTGCAGGGTTTAAGGAGAGAAGGCAGTTCTATTTTTCCTGCATTTGACTGTAGAAGAATTTTATAACTTCTAAATTTACATCTGGTGTAGTCCAATGGTCAATGTTTTCATATGTTTTGAAGATTGGGGTAATGTTATTCACTTGGTAAATTTTCTGACATTCCAAGTACCTTCCTTGTACCTTTCTCCCGATATTATCATTAATTATTTTGCGTTCAGTTTCGTTATAAGCATCATCAAACTGCACTGCATCATTTTCATCTAACTTCCCCATATAGATGAACTGCGGAATGGATTTGTAGGTATCAATGTCACGATTTTTACCGAATAATTGAGGGAAGTCGTTTGTTCCAATGGGGTAATTGAGTTTAATTGCATTTATTTTGTTTTGAGGGAGCATCAATTTTCCGTTAAATCCTCCTATGGCTAGTGCTTTTATTTTTTCGGGATGTATGAATGAAAAGCGGTTTGTAAACGTAGCTGAAGCCGAAAAACCATTCATAAAAACTTTTGGGTCAACCTGAATATTCATAGAAGTTAAGATACTTTTGGCATCAGTTATCATTTCCAATAATTGTAAATCAAGCCGTTTTAGTTCAGGTGATTTTTCTTCCATTACATCTCTGTCTAAAGCGTGAGTATACATAAGCGGTTGAGATGCTGGTCTGGGAAAAATTGGAACAAGCAAGGGAATTCTTAACTCAGTAGAAATATTATTTCCTACAGAACTTACCGATGCTAAATCAATAGCATATCGTTTATGAACTTCTATGCTGTCTGATATTTTGCCTGTGTTGTTCGGTTCCACAAGCAGGAATGTTTTCTTGTTTAGCGGAGTTCCTTTTGGTATAAATAAAATATAGTCATTGTAAAATCCCTTTTCGGGGTTCTTTATGACAACGAGTAAACTGTCATTTTTAAAAGTTTCTGTTGTTGAATTTTGGGCAAAAGAAACAAAATAGGAGATTGTGAAAATTAAGATGAATATAGAACGCATTTTAAAGTGTATTTACTGTTGTTTGACGTTGAAATTAGCATTTTTTATAGGGCATTTGGTAAAATTGCCGCTAACGCCTGTTATGCATAGTTGTTCTCATTTGTCTATGTATATCATATCAAACAAAAAAAAGGTCTTGCAATTTGCAAGACCTTTTTTTTATAGTGTGTTGTACGTATTACTTAATAGCAATTTTACCACCAGCAATAATCGCTTTAGCGGTAGCTACAGTATATACATACGTTCCAGCAGCTAAGTTGCCTTTTTCAAAACGGAAAGTAGCAGCGTTTGTAGTGTTGCTTACAATTGTTTTTCCAGTAATATCAGTAATGTTGATAGTTACTGATTCTTTTTTAGCATTTTGGAAAGTGATAATACCAAATTCGCTAACTGGATTAGGGCTTACAGTTGATGCTGTTAATTTAATAACGCGGATACCTGCTATAGGCTCTGTAACAGTTATAAAAACAGTTGCTTCATCAGAACTTCCTGGAATTGGTAGTGGACCAGTAGCTCTTAATTCATACTTAAATGAATCTAAGCCAATAAAACCAGCAGTAGGAGTGTAAATAATGCTATCTCCAGCTACTTCTGCAACGCCATTTACGGCAGTATCCGAAATAGATAGTGTAGCAATGCCTGTTTGGTCGTCATCGTTCGCTAATACGTAAATTACAACTGCGCTGTCTCTAAGAGTAGTTGTTGTGTCGTTGTTTGCAGTAACTGCGTTTTGAGCTAGGGCGCTATTAGCACTCATTCCAAGGGCTAAAATGGCAATAATAGAAAGTACATTTCTTTTCATCTTTTTTTTCTTTTAATAGTAATTTAACTGGTATTTACTTGATTAGGTTTCTTAAAGTCGCAAACTTAGCATAAAATTTACAAAAAAAACATAATTATTTTACATTGAATATAACACAAAAAAAGGTGACAGAACACTGTCACCTTTTTAGGATATCGTATAATTTGTTGAACTATATCAGTTTCATATCAACCAATACTTGATTCATATTGCGTACAGCATCAGCACTTTTATTGAATGCTGCTTGCTCATCGGTAGTTAGTTTGTAATCTACTATCGATTTCCATCCGTCTTTACCAATAATTACAGGCACGCCTAAGCAAATATCTTTTTGACCATATTCGCCATCTAGAGACACGCAACAAGGCATTATGCGGTTTTGGTTGCGTACAATGCTTTCTACTAAATCAGCTCCAGCTGCACCAGGTGCATACCAAGCAGATGTGCCTAATAATCCGGTAAGGGTAGCGCCACCAATCATGGTATCGGCAGCTACTTTTTGTAAAACATCGGCAGGTAAATGATTAGCCACTGGGCTGCCTTGGTAGGTGGCTAAGCGTGTAAGCGGAATCATCGTTGTATCTCCGTGTCCACCAACTACCACACCTTGTAAATCGTTTGGCGAGCAGTGCATAGCTTGGCTCAAATAATATTTAAAGCGCGAAGAATCTAAAATACCGCCCATACCTATAATTCTATTTTTAGGTAATCCGCTCGATTTTAGGGTTAAATACGTCATCGTATCCATCGGGTTACTAATGACTACAATAATGGTATTTGGAGAATGTTTTAAAATATTTTCGGTAACACCTTTTACAATGCCAGCATTGATGCTAATCAATTCTTCACGCGTCATGCCGGGTTTGCGTGGCAAGCCAGATGTAATTACTACCACATCCGAACCAGCAGTTTTGGTATAATCATTTGTACTACCCGTAATTTTGGTATCAAAACCCAATAGGGTGGCAGTTTGCATCATGTCCATGGCTTTACCTTCGGCAAAACCTTCTTTAATGTCTAGCAATACTAATTCTTCGGCTAATTCTCTTCGGGCAATATTGTCGGCACAAGTGGCTCCTACGGCACCAGCTCCTACTACAGTAATTTTCATATATTTTTATTTAATGTTGTTTTTTTCAGTTGCGAATATAAGACTATCTGTTTTTTTAGGTCGATTTTTGTTTTAATTTATTTATCAACACCCGCTTTTGGTAATTTTAGATAATAGCATGAAAGTTCTCTTATCTATTACTATTTTCGCCTTCTTTATTTGTAATAACAAACTGTGGTTAGCGTACAAAATCTTACTAAAACATACGGAGTACAAAAAGCGGTTGATAACATCAGTTTTGATGCCGAACCAGGTAAAATCTTAGGTTTCTTGGGGCCTAATGGTGCAGGCAAATCTACCACCATGAAAATGATTACCTGTTTTATTCCGCAAACGGCTGGCAATATACAGGTGTGCGGGTATGATGTAATTACGCAATCTATAGAAGTACGTAAGCAAGTGGGTTACTTGCCCGAGCATAATCCGCTCTACTTGGATATGTATGTAAAAGAGTATTTAGGCTTTATAGCTGGTTTGCATGAGCTAAAAAGTCCGGCAATGCGCATTGCCGAAATGATTGAGAAAACGGGATTAGAACGCGAACAAAAAAAACGTATCGGAGAGCTGTCTAA
Source organism: uncultured bacterium (assembly GCA_947085255.1). GTDB lineage: Bacteria > Bacteroidota > Bacteroidia > Sphingobacteriales > Sphingobacteriaceae > CAMTVQ01. The sequence goes on from CAMTVQ010000010.1 coordinate 6,172, forward strand.
AGGCTATCGACAACGCGTAGGTTTGGCGCAAGCACTATTACACGACCCTAAAGTATTGATATTGGATGAGCCTACATCGGGTCTTGATCCCAATCAGCTTACCGAAATCAGGAAATTGATAAAGGAGTTGGGTAAAGAAAAAACGGTTATTCTTTCTACGCATATTATGCAAGAAGTAGAAGCTATTTGCGATAGGGTAGTAATTATAAATAAGGGAACCATCGTAGCCAATGCGGATACCAAAACACTTCAAAGCCAGGTTGCAGGACAAATAAGTTATAAAGTAACCTTTGATAAATTGGTAACAAAATCGAGTTTGCAGGGCATTAATGGAGTAAAACAAGTGCAGCATGCCAGTGAAAATACATGGATGCTATCAACTGATAGTGCAACAGATGCCCGTGCTGCCATTTTTGAGTTTGCGGTAAGCAATAGCTTAGTACTGCTCGAAATAAATAAGGAAGAACAAAAGTTAGAAGATATTTTTAGAAAATTAACGCAGTAAGTAATTTAGTTATTAGTTGATTAGGTTATTAAGTAAATGGACTTACGACTTACGACTAATGACTTACGACTAAATGACGAATGATCACGATATATAAGAAAGAAATCCGCAGTTTTCTAAGCTCTTTAATTGCCTACATCACCATGTCGGTTTTTTTGGTGGTAACAGGGCTGTTTATCTGGATTTTTCCAGAAACCAGTTTGCTTGAATTTGGCTTTGCTACGCTGGATTCCTTATTCAACATTGCCCCTTGGGTATTTTTATTACTCATTCCGGCTATTACCATGCGCTCGTTTTCCGAAGAACGTAAAACGGGTACTATCGAATTGTTGGTAACCCGCCCCATTACCGATTTGCAAATTATACTGGGCAAGTACTTGGCGGGCTTAACCTTAGTCGTTTTCTCCTTGGTGCCCACCTTAATATATTATGTGAGTATTTACCAGTTGGGTATCGAAAAAGGCAATATTGATACCGGTGCGGTAATCGGTTCGTATATCGGTTTAATGTTGTTGGGAGCTGCTTTTGTGGCAGTAGGGATATTTGCTTCGGCCATTACCGACAACCAAATTGTAGCCTTTATTATTGCTATATTTTTGTGTTTCTTCAGTTTTTTTGGTTTCGATTCCATTAGCCAGTTGCAACTGTTTGGCGGCATTGATGATATTATTATTAGTTTGGGTATTAATGCACATTACGAATCCATTAGTAGGGGCGTGTTGGATACGCGAGACTTGGTATATTTTATCAGCTTTATAGCTGTGTTTGTGCTCACTACTAAATTAGTGTTGGAAAGTAGAAAATGGTAATACCCAATTAGAAATAAAGATGAAGCGCACGCTAAAACAACAAGCCATTTTTGAGTTTATCGTATTTATAATCAGCATTGTATTGTTCAATATTATTGCTGCTTTTGTATTTACACGCATAGATTTTACCAAAGAAGAACGCTTTTCTTTATCTGATGCCAGTAAAAACATGGCAAAGGAGTTAGACGATGTAGTGCTGTTTAAAATTTATTTAGATGGTGATTTTCCTGCTGGATTTAAGCGCTTGCGTACGGCTACTAAAGAGTTGTTAGACGAGTTTAGAGCTTATTCGGGTGGTAATATTCAATACGAATTTATCAATCCTTCTGCCAATCCTGATCCTAAAATTAGACGTGATATATTCGAGCAATTATCGTCGCAGGGCTTAGAGCCTACCAATTTGCAAGTGCAAGAAGAAGATGGTAGTACTCAAAAAATAATTTTTCCAGGGGCATTGGTTTCCTTTGCAGGCAGACAAGTAGCTTTGCCTTTACTACAAGGACAAGCTGGTTTAGCCCCCGAAGAAGTGCTGAATAATTCGGTTCAAAACTTGGAATATGGCATTGCCAGTGCAATACGTAACGTAACCAGTGTAGAAAAACCCATGCTTGCCGTACTGTTTGGGCATGGCGAGTTAGATACACTACAAATGGGAGATATTTTAGCCGATTTTAGGCAAATGTATAATGTGCGCCTTATTAGTTTACCTCGTTCTATTCCCGAAGATTTAACCCGATTTAAGGCAGTTATTATTGCCAAACCTCAAACAGCGTTTGATGAAAAAGATAAGTTTAAGCTGGATCAGTATTTAATGAATGGAGGGCGCATTTTATGGGTGTTAGATGCGCTAAATGCCGAAATGGACAGCATGTACGAAGGTAATTTGCTGGCTTTTTCTAAAGAACTAAACTTAGATGATCAATTGTTTACCTATGGTATTCGGTTAAATCAGGATTTGGTGCAAGATCTTAATTGCTTACCTATACCCATTATTACGGGGCGTATAGAGGGCAAACCGCAGCAGCAGTTATTGCCTTGGTTGTATTTTCCGTTAATCATTCCAGAGTCTAACCATCCTGTTGTAAACAATTTAGATGGCATAAAGGGGGAGTTTGTGAGCACTATTGATACTTTTAAAAAAGAGGGAATACGTACAACGGTGCTGTTGCATACCTCGGCATATACCAAGGTGCTAAAAGGTCCAGTAAGAATATCTTTATCTATGTTGGGTGTGCAACCCAACCCCGAGCAGTTTAATAAATCGAAACAGCCAATTGCCATATTGTCCGAAGGTAATTATACCTCTGTATTTGCCAACCGCCTTACACCATCGGCATTGGCGCAAATAAAATTTACAGATAAAAGCACCAAGCCAGGCAAAATGATTGTGATAAGCGATGGGGATATAATTAAGAACTATGTTACCAAAAACGATTCGTTAATCTATCCATTGGGTTACGACAGGTTTACCAACCAAACGTTTGCCAATAAAAAATTCATTCAAAATGCGGTAGATTATTTGATAGACGACTCGGGTTTAATAAGTGTACGGTCTAAAGAAATAAAACTACGTTTGCTTGATAAATCAAAAGTAAAAGCACAAAAACTAAAGTGGCAGCTTATCAATATGGTGTTGCCCATTTTATCGGTTATACTATTTGGCATGCTGTATTACCGCATTCGTAAACGCAAATACGCCGCTTAATCCTACCTTATATATATTAATTATGACTAAAAAGAACATCATTTATCTGCTTATTGTTGTGTTACTGGGCTGTATTACGTTTTATTTGTTAAAGCGTAACAATACAGGCACAATGGGAAATTTGAAGGCTTTTTCTATTTCGGATACCAGCGCTATTACCCAAATTACCATTATTAATAAAGCCAATGCTAGTGTAATATTGGATAAACAGCCTGACGGTTGGTGGATGGTAAATAATAAATTTAGAGCGCGTAAAGACTTAATAGGATTGGTGCTGGATGCCTTAATGCGTATGGAAATTAAGAGCCCAGTACCCAATGCGGCGGTAGAAAACGTGATGAGAGACATGAGTGGTAGTTCCACAAAGGTTCAGGTTTTGGGTAAAGACGGGGTAATTAAAACGTTTTACGTAGGTGGAACAACGCAAGATGAGCTAGGTACCTATATGTTGTTAGAAGGGACTAAGCGTCCGCAAGTAGTGCATATTCCTGGGTTTAATGGGTACTTGTCGGTTCGTTTTTTTGTGCGTGATGCCGACTGGCGCGACCAAACGATATTCGACTATAAATCTCAAAACATCGATTGTATTACGGTAAATTATACCAATAATCCCGCTGCTTCTTTTATGATTAAGGTAGTAAGCGAAGAAATTGCCCAAATAACCAATCTTGCTGGTGATACCGCAAAAGCAGAAATTGATGGCGATTTTTTCAGAAAATACCTACGTGGTTACCGCAATGTACAATATGATTTTTTAGCAGAAAAACAGCAACTTACAACTACACAGCGTGATTCTATACTAGCAACAGTACCCTATTGTACTATTAGCGTAACTGGAAAAGACGAAAGCCAAGCAGCAGTAAGTTTATACTTATTCCCTAAAGCTATTCGCGAAGGATATGGCTTTGCCGCTTACGATAAACAGGGAAACCCGATAATAAGCGAGGGGGAACGGTTTTATTGTTTATTGCCTAACAAAAAGGAAGTGGCAGTGGTGCAAAATTATGTATTTGCTAAGCTATTGGTAAGTTATCAGCAGTTTTTTGCTAGATCTAAGGCAACAGCTGCGCAGAACTAATCTTTCCACAATCGTTTTCATTATCCGATTATTCAATTAATTTTACAGTCTAATTTTAAAATTACATCATGAAGTTTATAGTATCAACTTCCTCATTACTAAAGCAATTACAAATAGTTGACGGTGCTTTGAGCAGCAATACCGTTTTGCCTATACTCGAAAATTTCTTATTCGAAATAAAAGAAGGTAAACTCACTATATCGGCTACCGATTTGCAAACATCGATGACCACCACTTTGCCAGTAGAGGCTAAAGACAATGGTAAAGTAGCTATACCTTCTAAAATATTATTGGATACGCTAAAAACATTTCCGGAGCAACCCGTAACTTTTTCGGTAGATACCACCACTTTTGCCATAGAAATTAATGCAGGTGAAGGTAAATACAAGCTTTCTGGTGAAAACGGAGAAGATTTTCCTAAAATACCAGCTATAGAAGGGGCATCTTCTTTAACACTAAGTGCATCGGTATTGCAGGAGGCTATTAACAAAACCTTGTTTGCGGTAAGTAACGATGAGTTGCGTCCAGCTATGACGGGTGTATTTTGCCAAATGACTACCGAGGGCATTACCTTTGTAGCCACCGACGCACATAAATTGGTGCGCTACCGCCGTACAGATGCTAAAGTAGAAAAGGAATCTTCTTTTATACTCCCTAAAAAAGCGCTTAGCTTGTTAAAAGAGTCGTTGCCGGTAGAAGATATGGCTGTAGAATTGCAATACAATTCTACCAATGCCTTTTTTAGATTCAACAATATCGACCTTATTTGCCGTCTTATCGACGAGCGTTATCCTGATTACGAATCGGTAATTCCGGTAAACAACCCTAACTTGCTTACTATTGATCGTAACTTGTTTTTAAACTCATTAAAGCGTGTGGCTATTTTTTCTAACAAAACAACCCACCAAGTGCGCTTAAAAATAGCTGGTAGCGAATTACAAATTTCTGCCGAAGATTTAGATTTTCAGAACGAAGCACACGAGCGTTTAACTTGCGCATATACAGGCGAAGATATTGAGATTGGTTTTAATGCCCGTTTTTTGGTAGAAATGCTTAATAACATGAACGGCGAAGAAGTGCAACTCGAAATGTCGACTCCTAATAGAGCAGGTATATTGCTGCCTACCAACCCGGATAAAAACGAAAGTATTTTGATGCTGGTAATGCCGGTAATGCTAAATACCTACGCATAATTTCCATTTTGTATACAACAGCGCGGGGCTTGTACTTAGTACAAGCCCCGCGCTTCGTTTTAGTTAAGTGCTGCGCGTTGCTGCTTCACCCAATTTACTAATGCTTGGCGTTGCTCGGTAGTTATTTTTGCTTCAGCATGCATCCACGTATAAGAGTCGAGCGGCATTTCGTGTTCTTCTAGCATCTCTATACATTCTTCTAATTTATGGTCGGCTTTTTTAGCGCTATAAGTACCCCATATTGAAAAATTTAAGTGCTTACGCCCATCATTTATATGTTGCTTAACCCACCAAGATACGGGTGCAATGCTGGTGTACCAAGGGTAAGCTGTTTCATGCGAGTGGCAATCGTAACAGGCTGTTTTTAACGTGTTTTGTATGGGTAAGGGGACATTGCTTACCACAATATAATCTTGAGCCGCATCAATGGGTGGATTCGTTTTATCTATCTGAAAAAACTGGCTAACAACAATAAGTATAATTAGTGCAAGGCTAACTTTTTTTAGGGTAATGGATTTAAGCATGTGCCAAATATAAAAGAATTGCACTATTTCTTTAACTGCGTTGGTATATTGTAAACCCTTCTAAATTTTAGACTGTATAAAAATTACAGATAGTTTAACTACAATAACAAAAAGTACATTTTTTTAAAAAATGCTTTTGCGAATTTTCGTATTTTAAACGCTTAATTTATTGCAAGATTTGAAAAAAATAAATTGTCTTATAGTTATATGTTTATTGATTAGCTTGTTTATTTATATGTTTTATCGCACCGAGAAAACAGTGATTAATGAATTCTTTATTTCCATATTTTTATTTGACAAGTTTGTAGAATACCAAAATATCGTAAAAGAAATATTGCCTCTAAACAAACACATCATCTATTCGTTGCCAGAAGGGTTATGGGTTTTTTGTGTAAGCTTGACTTCAAAGCCCTTTTTTTTAAAAATTGGAAGCCGTGAAGTGGATTTACTTTTTCTTCCACTTATATTTTCAATAGGGTTAGAATTATTCCAACTACTTCAGCTAACAAATGGACGATTTGACTTTTGGGATATTGGCTTTTCTGTTTTATTTTGGGGTGTTGCAAATCATTTGGTTGCTCAGAAATATAAAAGGCAAAATATTCTAAATCCTTTCACACCTAATAGTTTCATTTGTGTTTTAAGTTATCTCATCGTTTATTTAGCACACGCATGAAAATGGTTGAAATACAAGAGAATATAAAGTTTTTGAAGCAAAATAATTTTTTTCAATCACTACACAAACGGATATTCATTTGAGGTATTCTAACTCTCCCCAATGTGTTGAACAGTGTTCGCCAATCAGCAAAATGCCGCTCGTCTTTTCGCTTTCAAAAAAATTCGGTGAATAGCTTAGGTAGTTTCATTTTTCTTAGCTGTCATTAGTCCTAGCATCATCACCAAAACGGATAGAATTATTGTCTGTATGATGAGTGATTTATTTACGATTGAAATACTTTGCTCGGGCAGAATAGCTAAGAAAAGCAGTATGGTAATTAACCCTCTTGGTGCAACAAATAACAGAGGCGATGAAGGAAGTTTTGAAAATTTAAGTGCAATCCATCTAACTAAAATAATAGAAACAACAATTCCAGCTGCCCAAGGAATTGTTTCATGATTTAGAATTTCATTGGCTTCCATCAGAAAACCGAATAGAAGAAAAAACAATGCCCGAATAAGAAATGTTGCCTCTGTTGTAATTTCCTTGAACTTCTTTACTTCTTTATCTAATTTTTCTGGTCGTAATTTTTCTATCCAGTTAAATCGTTTCAACTCGTCAAGGTTGCCAAGGAATAAGCCAAAAACAAGAATGAAGATTAAGCCAGGCAAATGATACACTTTTGAAATCGCATAAATAAGAATGACCATTAGAATAATGGGTGTGAAGGTAATGTGATGCTTAATACGGCTTAATAAAAACGAAAGACCTAAAACAGCAATGAATGAAATCACAATGATAAGAAGCAATTGGAATGCAAAGTTCCCAAATGATTGTGCGTTTATTATTTGATTGAGTGCAATAAAATTGAAGAACAGCACACCGAAAATATCCGACAAACTACTTTCATAAATAATAAACTCTTTGTTGAAAGTAGAAAGATTTCTAACGCTTGGAATAGCGATAGCGCTACTGATTACACAAAATGGAATTGCATTCACCAAAGCCATTTTATAGGAAAACTGCCCGAAGTAATGAAAAGCAAACGTAAAAATAAATGCCAAAGCAAACATTGGAACGAGTGCATTGAGCAATGATTTTTTAATTACAGGGAGTTTGGATTTATTGAGTTGGAGTTCTAAGGAACCTTCCAATACAATTAAGATTAAACCAATAGTTCCGAGTATTGGTAAAAGTGGATTAAGGTCAGGAATATGAATGTTGAACAGATCCACTGTATGTTTTACTACCCAACCCAGCAGCAGCAAAAGTATTACTGATGGAATTTTTGTAAGTGCCGAACTAATGTCAAAAACGTATGCTAGTAGTAGAAGCACACAAATAGTGATAATGATGGTTGTGGTCATTTGTTATTTAGTAAGGTTTAATAGTTCAGAAAAAATCGGCTTGTGAATTGCAATATCGGCATAACGGTTGACTAATTCGTCTTTAGAGCTAAATGCTATTCCAAGTCCTACCTCTTTTATCATGCAAAGGTCGTTCATGCTGTTGCCAATTGTGATTTCTCGTTTGATTAGGTATTTGTTTAGAACATCAAGCATAGCATTTGTTTTGCAAAGTGTGTGCTTGCACAAACTAGCCGGATTGCTGAAAAGAAAAAACGGAATTTTTACTTCGCCTCTGCAAATGCTGTTTGAGAATTTTAGTTCATTGGAAAGTGAAAAATTCATACCCAGTTTGATTTTGATGTGGTTGGTGATGCAATCGTAACTGTCAGAAATAATACCGACAATATAACCTCGCTTCTTTAGTTCTGAAATAATTTTGTTGACGGGTTAAGTGTCAAGCTAATTCAGGACGAGACATTAGAATTTAGGGTTTGTTTAAATGCTTTACCTATACATTCGGTAACATCAGAAATCAGTAAGCTTTCCATGCTTTGTTTTTCGAGTGCAATATCTGCCGCCAAGCCATGAAGAAAAACACCAATTTTTGACGCCGTAAATGCATCATACGATTGTGCCAAAAAGGAGGTTATCATTCCAGAAAGCGCATCGCCCGAACCGCCTTTTGCTAATCCTGCATTTCCTGTGGTGTTCCAAAAAACATCAACCCCATTTGTTACCAACGTTTTATGCCCTTTTAAAACTATAATGATATTCAGCTCTTTTGCTTTTCGAATGGCGGTATCTGTTCTTTCGTCGGTGTTTTTATGAATGCCAAAAAGCCGATCAAACTCTTTTGAATGTGGTGTTAGTATTGTTTTCTGAGGAATTTTTTCAATTAAACTTTTATGCTCCGAAAGGATGTTCAGCGCATCGGCATCAAGCAATAACGGTTTGGCGTAATTCACTAAAATTTCGGTTAATAGTTCCTTTGAGGAGGTACTAACACCAATTCCTGGTCCAATTCCAATTGCATCAAAAAAAGTATAATCTATGTATGTGTTTTCTCTAAAAATGAGTATTGCTTCTGGAATTGCTGTTTGAAGAATACATCGTTCTTCTGTTGGAATGCTTACTGTCAATAATCCTGCGCCCGAACGCAAACAAGCCCTAGCTGCAAGTACAGCCGCGCCCATTTTCCCTTTATCCCCAGCAACTAGTAAAGCATGACCATAATCACCTTTGCTGGAATTGGGTTGACGTGGTTTTATAAGTGATTTAATAGTAGTTTCCGTAAGCATTTTGGGGTTCCTTAAGTTTTATATACGGGTACCTCATTAAAATCTTCTGCCTGTTGCTCGTCTAATAAAAAGTCTTTTACAGCCATCAGCATCGCTTTGTTTGACGTAAAAAGCTCGCGGTTAAAATTAACCACGGTGCTTATATCAATATCTTCAATAGCTGCGTGTTGCGCATCTTTATAAAAATCGTTAAGCGCCGAACTATAGTTTTGCTGTATTGCATTATAATAGCTTTGCAGTGTTTTAAAATTCGCCTTTTTATGCTGTGTGGTATGCGCATTCAACTGCCGGTACAAATCTTTTAGTTCTTTTTTATGGCGCGTAAAAAAATGGAACTTAATGTCTTTTGATGAACTGCTCAGATTGCCGATATTACTTTCAATATCCTTAATGCTTTTAACCGAGTGCATGCCACTACGCACAGCAGAAATCAATTGATGGAGCTGAGAGGAACTCTGCTCGTCCTGCAATTTTGTTCTTAGCTTCAAATAAAACGCATGCAACTCGCCTTGCAGTTGTTTCAAAAACTCATACTTTTCTTCAGGAGTTTTGGCAGAGAATTTTCGTTCTTCATTTATGCGCTTAAAATCAGGATGCTTCTCCATCAACTTGGTGTCGTTTTCAAATTGCCCCAGATTAAATAACATGGAATTATGAATGAAATATTCTGTTTCGCGGCGAAATAAATCCAGTGCTGTTTCGGGTTCTGCAATAGTGGCATGACTGATAAAAGCCGCTGCGGAGGCATCGGTATTTTTAAAAAATCGTTCCAAAAATTTTGCGAACGGATCGAGTAGCGGAAGAAAAACAGCAATACTCAGCAAATTGATAAGGGTTGAAAAAGTAACCAAACCAATAAGCGGGTCGCTAATTTTGAAAACATCTGTTACCAATAGCAATAGCTGTTTTATAAATAGAAATGCAAAGAGGGTAAGAAAAATATTAAAAAGAAAATTGCCCAGTGCCACCCTCTTTTTGGACGCATTTCCGCCTATGGCGCTCAATAATATTTTAATGGTGGTGCCTGTTTCCGAGCCCAACACAATGGCAGCGGCGGCTGGAAAACTGATAGCTCCTGCAAAAAGCGCACTAAGCGTAACTGCCATAGTTACCGAGCTTGATTGAACAATAAGGGTGATGATAAATCCGATCAATAAAAAAACAGCCAACGACATTTCTGCATATTGCGAGAAATCAAAATCTTTTACTTGGGCCTCCATAGCCGTTTTCATAAAAGAAAGACCGATGAACAACAAGCCAAATCCGAAAATAAAGTACGATACATATTTAACTGATTTGCGGTTGCCGAACATAATAAGCAGCAAACCTCCAATACACACAGCAGGATATGCCGCTACTTCTATATTTGCATTAAAACCCACTGTAGCCACCAACCAACTATCAAGTGTAGTGCCCAGGTTTGCCCCCAAAATAATAGCCATGGCATTTTTCATGGTAAATATTCCGGCACCAACAAATGCCAGTACCATTAACGAAACCATTGAACTGCTTTGAAGCACGCCTGGTACTATTGCCCCGCCCGCAACAGCTCCAATCTTGTTTTTGGTAATTTTCTGAAGAAATAGTTTGAAAGTTCGGCCGGAAAGATTCTTTAACGATTCTTCCACCAAATACATAGCAAACACGAATAAACCAACTCCTGCCAATAGCTTAAAAATATGAATGAGCATATCCATAGCTATTTAAATTTGCTTTTTATCTTTTTAATAAAAGCCGACTCTGCTTTTTTGGTATCAATTGCGCCTATCAAAAAGCCATAGGGTTTTAAGGATTCTATATGGTCGCATATAATTTTGACCATAGCTGTAAGCGGAATAGCGAGAATAATACCGGGTATGCCCCAAATTAATTCGCCCAGCACAAGTGCAATAATGGTAAACAAGGGATTTATCTTTACTTGTGGACCCAATATCAGTGGTTCCAGTGCCCAGCCCTGTATTAATTGCACCATTGCGTAAGTAATTATAATGCCTTCCACCATAGGCAAACCGGCTCCATTTACCACCGCTACTAATACAGTAATGATAGTGCCTGTAATATTGCCTATAAAGGGAATGATTTCAAGTAATCCACATAAAACGGCAAAAAAGAATGCATTTTCAATGCCCACAATAGAGAACCCAATGCTATACATAATCCATAAACAGACTATCATTTTAGTAAGTCCCAATAGGTATTGTTGTGATATTCGAGTAGCGCCGTAGATGACTAACTCCATTTCGGTTTGTTGAGCAGGAGGAAAAAGTTTCAGGATGAACTTTTTGATATGAATACGGTAATACAACAGCAGGAACACATAAATCAAGGTCAAAATAAAACTGGTAAAAATATACAACAGCGAACTCGCCATTAAGGGTATAATACCTGCAATAGAGGATTGTTGGTCGTTAAATATTTTAGATTGTATTTGTACCGAAATGCCCATATCATTTAAGATATATTGTTGAATACGGTCGGCAGTTTCAATGATTTTTTGTTTTAATAGAGAAATATCGTTGGTCAGTTCAGAAATCTGCCAGCCAAGTAATGCTCCTATACTGGTTATACCCAATAGCAATAGGAGTAAACACATAAACGAGGCTACTATCTGGGGTACATTTTTGCTCTCCAACCATTTACAAAAAGGCAAAAAAAGCGTAGCCAAAACAGCACCAATGGAAAGTGGTATCAGAAACTCCTTTGCATAATATAACCCTGCAAAAATGAGGAACATAAGCAGCAATTTTTTTATGATAGAAGTGGATGTGGTTGTCATATTACACCTGTCGAGCTGTAACTTGTAAAGATCCATCCATTCATTAAATAGGTGTTACATAACTTTAGAAACAAGTTATATTATTCACAGATGCTGAGTTAGTACACGCATTTCGCGTGCGACACTCAATCTTTCTGTTGGTGCACGTTTGTAATATGTGGTTCCCCCTTTTACCAACTAGCATTTTTTAATTCATAATTGGTGCTTCGCCCACCTGATGGCTCTTTTTGAAGAATATTCTTATTGATTAAATCTTGAATATCTCTAAGCGCTGTATCCTGAGAACACTTTGCTATTTTAGCCCATTTGGTTGTTGTCAATTTGCCGTCAAAATCGTCTAATAACTTATTTATTATTAATTGTTGACGTTCATTAAAAATTGTTGTTGCATGTAATTTCCAAAATTTTGCTTTGTTAAGCACCTTGGCAAGAATTAGTTCGGCGGAATTTACAGCATTTAATAAACAATTTAAAAACCATAGCAGCCATTTGGTTATATCTAAATTGCCTTTTTGTGTGCTTTCTAAAATTTCGTAATATCCTTTTCGTTCAATTCTTATTTGAGCGGACATGCTGTAAAAGCGTTGATAGCTGCCATCTGCTCTTGCCAATAATACATCCGTTAGGGCTCGGGCAATACGTCCATTGCCATCATCAAACGGATGAATAGTAACAAACCATAAATGACCTAACGCAGCTTTAATAACAGGCTCTAATTGGTTGTTTTGATTGAACCAATCCATAAACAGGTTCATTTCATTTGCAACGATTGCTGCATCAGGTGCTTGAAAGTGTACCTTTTCTTTTCCCATTGGTCCAGATACCACTTGCATCGGTCCAGTTGAATCATTGCGCCAATTGCCTACAGTAATTTTAAACATAGTACTGCGCCCAGTTGGAAATAAAGCGGCATGCCAATTAAACAATCGTTCTGTTGTTAATGGATGACCAAATTTCTGTGTGGCGTCCATCATCAAATCAACCATTCCATCAACATTACGGTCGGAGGGTACCAATCCCGACACATCCATTCCTAACCGTCTTGCAATTGAAGAGCGAACCTGTGCAGGATTTAAAAATTCTCCTTCTATTTCGGTTGACTTGATAATGTCTAAAGTCAGCGTGTCGAGCGTAGCTTCATTCCTTAAATCAAAGCCCAGGTTTTCCATTTTGCCAATTATTTTGCCCTGTAAGTTTCTAACCGTACTTAATAGTGGAAGTAAGGCTTCTGTGTCCCAGGTAAAATTTGGCCAATCTTTGTGTTGATGAATGTACATTTGTTTATTCTCCGCAAATTTTGCGTTAAATATATGTACTAATATCCGCATTGTAAAATTATATCCGCATATTTTGCGGATATAAGGACGCTTTTATCAGACTTAGGGAGTCTTTCTGCGCTGCTGGCGCACGTGCAACCATCCCCTGTAACTTTTTGTCCACGCCTCTGTTTTAAACCTATACCAAAAATGCAATAACAAAAACAAAACAAGTACAACTGTCAAAATAATCCAAAACAAAGTGCTACACCAAAAAAAGTAAATAAAACACCCCAATACAACATACTTCAAAACCCTCAACCATGCTGGCTGAGCATTCTTTGAGAATGCAACCTCAAATTCACGCTGTAAGATTTTAGAAAATTTCAACCTTTCAATTTTTAATTAAGCGTCTTACCAAACCAATTGTACCTACGTATTGCAAATGTGCTCCTATGTTTGCGGTTCGGGCCTCTTTTGTCCACCATTTAGTAATTGTCTAATTGTCGCCAAGTGCGAAAGTAAAACTAAAGGAACTACACAAGAAGGTAACCAGTTGAAAGGAAAATATAATACAGCAATATTGGGTTGGTCAAAAGCAAATTTTTGAAATGGAAATGGTGCAGATAAGATCGCATTTGTTACAATATTTAGTAGAAGTGCTAAACAGATGAAATTCCAAATCAAGATTATTTTTCTGTCTAATTGTTTTTTGATAAACCCGAAATAAAAAATTGCAGGAGCTGTTATTCCCGATAAAATATCGAAATTTCTGCCTTCAAAAGTCATAAGTTCAGGAACTGTTTTATTAACGAACAACCAAAAAAGAACAATTTCAACCGGAATTCTAATGGTGTGCAAAATCGTCAAGGTCTTGGTGTCTATACTGTCAATAAACTGTCTGCCTTTTGAAGTTGTGAAAAGTCCGACGATAAAAAGCATTGGTGGCAAAACCAATAACAAAAACCTTGGCGGAATGGTGTCTGTCACGGTGTAAAAACCAGAAAGTCCAATAGCGGTTTGTAATGCCAACCAAGTCAATAAAATCAGTAAAGTCGTTTTGGAGTTATTGGTTGCTTTGTAAAAAAGTCCAACTGTCAAAATTGTTGTCAGTCCGAAAACGATGCTTACGTATGTGGGTAAATTTTCCATTGTTTGAGTGTCTTTTCAAAATAACAGCTAACGTTTTCCGCTGTTCGAGATGTTAGCATAGCGCATCTCGAACTTACCAATAATTGGATTTTCTAAATCTATAAAGAACCAGTGTAGGATTAAAATCCTGTTTATTTATGGTACGACATGCCCACCTACCCATATAGGCTATCGCTGGAACATGTCGAACAGCAGAAATTAATAAGTCTTTTATCATTTGTCATACTGTTTTTAATTGTGCTTAATGAGCTGCTTGGCGTAGTTCCCGTTTCGAGAACGGTGTTGCAAAATACGAAGTATTTTAGCAACAGTAAAGTTCGAGAGACGGAACAGAATTGCGCTAAGTAGAAGTTATGGTGAGCAAACATCAGAGATGTTTACTTCGCTGCGCGGAACATAGGGTTAAAGGGTAAAGCAATTCTGCCAAGCAGCTCATTATGGCAAACTTGGTAAAAGACAGTAAGCTGCGAAGCGGCGTTGGATTTTACCTTTCGCGACAGCGAAAGTTTGCCATAACGGTTTCGGGCTTGGCGAAGGTGGCGATTTTTACCACAAATGTTGATGCGGAGAACCAAACTTTGATTAACCACAAATGTGTCTGCGGAGCACTGAACCGCCACTTTTGCCAAACCCGTGTTAGCAGCAGTAGTTATTCAGGGGGTCTGTCAATTTCTGTAGCATTCTCCCTTTTCTTCCTTTCTTCTTCACTTAATTTTTGTAATTCTTCAAATTCACGTAATCTAATTTTTCTGTCATTCTCACTAATTTTTGGTCCATATTGCCAACCAAGAAAGAATATTATAAATAGTATAAGAATTGTAATCATTGAAAGGAGCATACCTGAGTAATAACTTTCTAAATACCACGCCAAAACACCTTCTGCTTTTTTTGAGTATTCTATACTTTCCCAGCCATATTTATGTGTAAGTCTTGTCTTTTCTTCATCGTAGTCAAGAACTTCATACAATTGATTTTCCGCCCATGCTTTTATTGTAATTTCTTGTGTAGGTTTTAAGTTTCCGATTTCAATTTGATTTTTAAAATTTCCAATTTTTGCTGGCTCATTTTTTGTGGTCAGCACATAAATACCCTTGTAGGGTAATTCAAGAACAAGTTCCTCAATTGGTTTATTCCCTTGGTTCGAAATAGTATATGTCCATAAGCTATTATAATTGCTATATTGGAAATTTGAATATGTGCTCTGGAAGTATGAATATTCATTCCTAACTCTAGAAAGATTGTAATAATATTCGGGCAAATTTTCTTCGCTGTATTTTGCTTTTAATTTTTTTAAAGTATTATCAATTTTATGAATTGAGTCAATTCTTGCCCCATCTTTAAAATATTTACTATAAGCTTTTTCAAGTGAAATTCTGTTAACGTAGTCATTAAGAGTAGCTTTGGTATTTGGCGGAAGTTCAAAATTAATGTGATTACCTTTACAATCTAGTTTGTATTCATTTTTAATGAAATAGTTATATAGTTGTGTCAGTACCCAAAGTGTCGCGAGTATTAAAGCTAATTTACCAAATAGTGTCCAAAAGTTGCTATTACCAGTTGTATTTGTCATTATGCGTCGTTGATTTTTTGTTACTATTGCTGCTAACTCTTAAATATACGCAAGTGCTCCATATGCAATGCGTATTCAAAAAGTGTAGTTGTAGTGTTCGATAAATATATAAAAAGTAACTAGTTGCAAAGAAAAAAGTGGATAGTTTTTACGCTCAGTCACTCAAAAAAGTATCGGTCAGACCGCTCTGAGCGGTCTGACCGATACTGCAACCCCACTGATAATAATTAATCCTCCTCCCACTTTCTCCCACTCTTTTTTTGAAGTCAAGTATAGCTCTGTAATCACAGAACAACTGTTTTGTGGTGAGTAAACAATCTGTGGAAAACTTTTGGTGGTAAAAAGTGGTAAAAAGTGAAAATAGGTGGTAGTTTTACATATCGAAAAAACGCAAATTATATCATGACAGCATTTTTAGGAGTTTACGAGTGTACAGCAGATGCCAAAGGGCGTTTGATGGTACCTGTTGCTTTTAAAAAACAGGTGCATGCCGTTGCTGATAAGGGTTTTGTGCTCAAGCGCTCAGTATTTCAAAAATGCTTAGAGCTGTACACCATGCACGAGTGGGAAAAAGTAATGACGGGAATTAATCAGCTCAATCGTTTCAATAAAAAGAATATGGACTTTATCCGCATGTTTAATGCAGGGGTAAAGCAGGTAGAATTAGATAGTAGCGGTCGTTTATTACTTACCAAAGATCTGATGGATTTTGCAGGTATCAGCAAGGATATCGTGCTGGCATCTGCGGTAAACATGGTTGAGATTTGGGATAAAAAGAAATACGAGGCTTCGGTAAACGACCCATCAGTAGATTTTGGCGCCTTGGCAGAAGAAGTAATGGGAAAAGATGTGCAGATGTGATGATATGAAAATGTGCAGATGTGAAAATATGCAAATGAATGATGTGTATTCCATGCAGGAGGTTGTAAATTAACGAATCAACAAATTAACGAATCAACAAATTAATAAATGTACCACCAACCCGTAATGCTTACCGAATGCTTAGAAGGATTAGCCATAAAGCCGAACGGTACTTACGTCGATGTTACTTTTGGTGGGGGAGGGCACTCCAAGGCTATTTTGCTGCAACTCAAAACAGGTAAGTTGGTTGCCTTTGATCAGGATGCGGATGCCGAAAAGAATATTCCAACAAGCGAGCAGTTGCTCTTTATTCCTCATAATTTCCGTTACCTCAAAAAATACTTACGTTACCACAATTTGCTGCCAGTTGATGGTGTTTTAGCTGATTTGGGCGTTTCTTCGCATCAGTTTGACAGTGCCGAACGTGGATTCTCTATCCGCTTTGATGCCGATTTGGATATGCGCATGGATGCTGGTTCGGATAAGACTGCTGCTGATATTTTAAACACCTATACCGAGGCTGAGCTACATCGCATTTTTGGTATGTATGGTGAAGTGCAAAACGCCAAAACCTTGGCAAAAGCAGTGGTTCATGCTCGTTTGCAAACACCCATCAAAACGGTAATGCAGTTTAAAGAAATCATACTACCCTTTGCAAAAAGGAATAAAACTACTCAGTACTATGCACAGGTATTTCAAGCATTGCGCATAGAGGTAAACGATGAATTAGGGGCCTTGCGCGAACTGTTGATGCAGTGTGCTGAAGTAATTAAACCGGGCGGGCGTTTGGTGGTAATGTCTTACCATTCGCTAGAGGATAGGTTGGTGAAAAACTTTATCCAAAAAGGAAAATTTACTGGCGAGTTAGAGAAAGATTTTTACGGCAATGTGCTCAAACCATTTAAAGCTATTATGACAAAAGCAACCGTGCCGAGTGATGAAGAAATAGAACAAAATAGCCGTGCGCGTAGTGCAAAACTACGTATAGCCGAACGGATATAAAGATGCCTGCCCGACGTAGGCGGGTGTAAATGCGTATCGCATTTAAAACAGATAACAGATAACAGATAACAGATAACAGATAACAGATAACAGATAACAGATAACAGATAACAGATAACAGATAACAGATAACAGATAACAGATAACAGATAAC
>CAMTVQ010000011.1:0-127231 GCA_947085255.1 uncultured bacterium
AGGTACACCATTGCCGTATCTTCACAGCCCTGAAGCGTAGTAATGCGTAAGATATAAGCAGCAAGTTCTGTGTTTGGTATTATCTCTGCCCGACTGGTATAATTAAATACTTGTCCATCCCTCATCCACTCGTAGCGGTCTTGCGCGTTTAAGCCTCCATTACCTGTAAGGTTAATCGGTCTATCACTACACAGTTCATCGCTGGGTAAATCGATACGTGCCGTAGGTACTTCGTATACATCTACTTGTACATTGTCTGGCTGCTTACAAAGCGTAGCTGTGTTGGTAGCAGTAAGAGTATACACCGTTCGTCCTACTTGCTGTGCGCTAAAGTTAGGCTGTGCTACTGTGGTCGTGTTTAGATACGTTGCTGGTTGCCATTTATAAGCAATACCTGTCTGCTTGGGTGTACCCAGTACTACTTGTTCTCCTTTACACAAGCCTACTGCTGCTCCTGCATCTACTGGTGGCAAGGGGTTCACTTGTACCTGCACCGTATCTATAGCAATACAGGCACTATCTTTTACCAATATGTAATAAGTTGATGTATTGTCGTCTGCAACGGCATCTAATAGCGGGTTGTTACTGATGGTATCATTAGGCGCGGTATACCAGCGATAGGTGTCGCCTCCGCTTGCTGTGAGGTTCAACTTATCTCCAGAACAGATAGGTGTGTTGCCCGTAATCGTGATTTGGGGCAGCGACTTAATATCTATCGAGAAGTACGTTAGTCCACTGGCGCAGTTGCCATACAAGATATTGGTATAAAACGTGGTGTCATTGGTAAATAAGGGTCCGGTTTGTAGTGTTGCTTGGTTGATAATAATCTGTTGCAGGGTAGAGTCCTTGTACCAAAAGAACTGTGCTGGGTTAATACTGGTAGTAGCTACCAATGTTACTCCTTCTCCTTTACAGATATTTTGATTTCCTGCTACTGTTGGTGGGGGTATTTCATCGAGTACCAATACGGCTATGTCTTTGCTGCTTGGGCAGCCGTCTTTGGTGCCTGTTACCGTAAATAGATACTGCCCCATATCCAATGGTGTTGTTTGTACCTGATTGCCTGTTGTGCTTTGCAATAGATTGGACGGTGTCCATACATAGCTGCTTGTCTCGCCTGGGGCGAGATTGCTGATGCTTGCTCTGAGCGCTGTTGCCGTATTCACGCAGATTGTCGTATCTGGTCCGCCAAATGTGTTGCTCGGTGAAGTTGTAATTACTGGTAGGGATTTTACCCGTACCGTAATGGAGTCTCTTGCACCTTCACAGCCATTTACGGTTTGGCTTACATAATACTTTGTGCTGCCCAATGTGGCTGTACTTGGCACTGGGGCAATGAACGTGCCGCTTCCGCCTGTAGCGGTAGTGTACCACTGTAGGTTGCTGCCTGTACCTGTGAGTGCTAATACCTGTGCATTTTGGCAGTACGCAAGCGGGCTGGTAACTGTGGGGGCTGCTGGTAAATCTCCTACCGTGACTGTTATCACTGCTCGTGGACTCTCGCAACCGCTTACTGTTTGGCTTACATAATAATCGGTACTGCCCACTGTTGTTGTACTAGGCATTGGTGCTGTAGTGCTACCTACTCCACCTGTAGCTGCTGTGTACCACAGCAGGTTCGCGCCGTTTGCCGATAATGCTGTTGGTGCTCCGTTGTGGCAGTATCCTACCGCTGCTGTACTTGGTGCTGCTGGCTGGGTATTTACCGTTACCAGTTGAGTTTCTGTATCGGTGCAATTTTTTGCATCGGTAACTGTCACGGTATAGCTGGTATTGGTACTTGGATTTACCGTAATACCTGCCGTGGTTTGAACGGGTGTAGTGTTCCAACTATAGCTGCTTCCGCTACCGCCTGAGGCGGCACTAACGCTGGCGGTTAGCGTAGTGCTTTTTCCATTGCAGATAGTGGCTGTTCCACTGATTACTGCCGTAGGGTTCGGGTTCACCGTTACCGTTACTGGTTTCTTGGCTGCTGCACATGCTCCATTGCTACCTATAACATCATACGTTGTAGTGGTGCTTGGATTTACCGTGATGCTTTGGCTCGTTGCGCCTGTACTCCACACCCAACTCGTGCCGCTACCACCTGTGCCGCCTGAGGCGGCAGCAGTAAGCGTGGTGCTTTGGTTCTGGCAGATGGTACTGGTACCGCTAATCGTTACCGTGGGTACTGTGCCGTTTTTAGTAATGGTAACGGTAGTATTAAAGAAACAGCCACTGGCATCTTTTACAGCTACTGGGTAGCTTCCTGGGGCGAGGCTTGTTTTTGTAGTTGTTGCCGAATAGCTAACTCCATTATTAAAGGAATACGTATAAGGGCTCGCTCCTGCTGTTACGCCGGTTATACTAATGGCTCCATCGGCATTGTTGCACGTAGCGGGGGTAAGCGTGGTGCCAATTGCTGTAGGACCACCGGTATTACTAATGGCTACAGTTAGTGTTCGCTCGCATTGTGCGTCCTTTACCTTAGCCGTGTAACTGCCTGCTGCAAACCCAATATAGGTAGTGGTAGCACTAGCGCTACCGTTAAAAGAGTAGGTGTACGGTACTCCTGAGCCTCCGCTACCTGTAAGTACTACCTGCCCGTCGCTTTGTCCACAATTAGCATTGGTAATAGTGCTGCCTAATGCGGGTAGTGCGTTCACCGTAACCGTAACTGTTTTTTCTACTTCATCTCCATCGCCATCGGTAACTTTCAGCGTATATGTTTTTGTTCCCGAACTACTCGGTGTAACTACATGCGGACCTGCACCTGAAAGTGCAGTAGCATCATCGCTCCAAGTGTAAGAAATGCTTCCTACTCCACCCTTAATTGTTGGTGTTAATGTAAAGCTTTCTTCTAAACAAACTGAGTTTTTGTCTGAACTTAATGTAAGTTCTAAATCAAGGCAACCATCTATTACTATTTCTGAAGTGGCCTCAGTCAAAGGACATTCAGCAGATAAAATGGTGTTTTTTACTGTATATGTTCCGGCTGTACTTGCTGAAAGATCAATTTTTCCGGTTACTGCATCAATAACTAAGCCTGCAGGGCCAGTAAATGTTCCTGCTTTACCTCCATTATAAAACTTAGGTAAAGGGTCATCATCGGCTTGACAATACGGGCTACCCGAATATAAAAAACTGGCAACCGGAGCAGGTAAAATAGTAATGGTAGTTTTAGCTGTACCACAACCCGCAGGTCTATCATAAGTAATACTATATGTATTGGGGAGTGTATTATTCAAATTAATTTCACCTGTGGATGCATCCGCAAAAACCAATCCTGATGGATGTGCTTTAAATGTTCCACCTGATTCACCGGTTATTACAGGTACAGGGTTAGATTCAAATTGACAAAATTGATCATCCCCATATGTAAATGAGAGTGGTTCTGGAGCTATTCGTTCAGAAAGAACCAAACCGGTTAATGTACCTCCGGGTTGACCAGGTGTTGCACCAAAATTAGTCCCGTCTTGAATATAAATTCCTGCAGCTCCACCATTCATAGATGTAGTGACTCCTGCAAGCGCTGAAGAAGACCATATAATTCCACCGGAACCACCACCACCCGGACCATGAGCTGTTGATAAATCAAATACATTTCCACCCCTTCCTCCATTTACAGAAATTGCTAAATTTGAAAAAGAGGGACAGGTAAGTAAAACTGCACCTCCTGCTCCAGCGCCTCCTGCTCCGTCATTATTAACAAATTCCAGATTATCACCGCCATTAGCTGATATGGAATTGCCATTTCCTACTATTTCATTTGCTTTAATAATTACAATACCACCTCCATTTGTTCCGGAACTGGCATAATTAGCATCTCCATGTCCTGCCCCGGCTGCCCCCCCCATAAAAACTTTATTAACACTATTGGAATAAATCATACTCTTCCCACCTTTTCCACCGATCGCTATCGCTCCGTCCGGACATGTTTCTGGTTGATTACCACCGCCACCGCCGAAATTATAATTTCCACCACCGCCTCCTCCTGAATTATGTCCATTTGCTCCTCCTCCTCCATTAGCTAAAGCCCCTCTGCCCGCAATAAATGGTGAAACTGCCGTTGCAATTCCCTCTCCTTTAATTCCATTTTTACCAGCAGCACCGGCATAACCGGTTTGAGAGCAGTCAACAATTGAATTTATTGCTCCTCCTCCCCTGAAACCACTATTAGAAACAACAATATTATTTGCGAAATCAACCCGACCACTTGCTTCAAATACCAAAACCCCACCTAATGATCCATTCCATGGTAAAGCAGTAAGCTCTCCATTGATAACTACATCTTGATACGTTGGTACTTTAATTAATTGAACAAGACCGGAAACCTCATATTTTTTTAATAATTCCTGTTCAAAATAAATTACATTTCCAACAATGTATTCAATGTTTTGGAATTCATAATTACCTGCGCCGTGATAGTCGATGAGTGTTCCATAACCAGAGGAATTTGTTAGATCTATTTCAGCGCCTTTCATTTGAATGAGAAGCACCCTATCACCTGCATTAAAAACGGTTGAACCCGTAACGGTAACGTTGTTACATCCTATGGCTAAAACAGGTACATAACTATTAATGATGCCTGAAATGTTAGTTATAGTTCCTGTAGGGCAATTGCTGAGCGGATTAATTATGATACCTGCAAATGCTTCAGTTGCCGTACATCCTCCAGATGATGCAATAAAGTTCCGGACTGTATAATTACCGGGTGTACTGGCTGCAATATTCACTTCTCCTGTTGCTGCGTTAATAACTAAACCTGCTGTTGAGCTAAAAACACCTGCAACACCACCGCCTGTAAATACAGGAACAGGGTTTGTAGTTGAAGAGTTTTGACAATATGGATTACCTGTATATTTAAATTTCGCAACCTTTTGATTGTTGATAGTAATACTTGAATTATAAGAAACCGCAGGGCAAGTTCCGTTTGCATCCACTGTATTTGTTACCGTATACGTTCCCGGCACACTTGCAGATAAATTCACCAGGCCTGTAAAAGGGTTGATATCTAACCCTACCGGAGCAGCAGTAAAGGTTCCCCGTACCTGGAGCCCGGTTTGAACAGGAGAAGGATTATCTGCTGTCATACAATATGGATTTCCCGGATAACTAAAATCAGCTTCTACCTGATTCGTAATGCTAATATTAACAGTTTTAGTATTTGGGCAATTGCCGTTAGTAGTATACGTTATTGCATATTGCCCTATCGGACTGGCAGAAAGATCAATAAGTCCTGATTGCTGGTTTATTATAAGCGTGGAAGGAACTGCCGTGAATGCTCCTCCCGGCATACCTAAAATTTGAGGTAAAGGATTAGAACTTCCTGCACAATATACAGAAGACGAATAACGAAAATTGGGGTCATCCTGCTTAGGAATTGTTATTGTAAATTTGAAACTTTCTGCTAAACATCCATTAGCTTCTCCAACCGTATTGGTAACTTCATAAGTTCCGGGAGTACTTCCCGATAAATCTATTACCCCCGAATATCTGTTAATTACTAATCCGGGAGTGTTAATTGTAAAGGTTCCTGCTGTTGCATTGGGTCCAAAAACAGGAGAAGGGTCACTCTCATTTTGGCAATAACTAGCTTTTGAATAGGAGAATGTTGGCTCCGGGCTTAGTTCCACTTTTACCGTATTGGATGCACTTTGTCCGCAACTAAGTAATCTATATTCAGCGGGCTCTGTAGGCGTTATTATATAAAGAGCTGAATTACTTCCTGCTCCTGTTTCATCTTCCCAAACTGAAGTTTTAGGATTATATTTTTGCCAAAGTAAAGCCCCTCTGGTTCCAGTTGCTTTCAGGATTGCATTTGAACCTTTGCATACCACAATTGGACTTGCAGACGCATACCCACCCGATATTATATTAGAAACCGAAATAAGAGGTAAAGTATCGTTAGGTAAAAAACCATCCCCATTCATTTGAGTATAGGCTGTTATTGAATAATCCCCGGACTGGCTCATATCATATGACGAAGAAATTGTTATTATTCGTATTTCATCGGGATTAAGTAAACCGGTATTAAGAACAACAGGAACAAAAGTAGCCGGATTCACACCCGAAACTTCTCCTGAAATAGTAACAGGAGTATTACTACAATCAATAATCCCTGTCCCCAAATTTTTAATCTCAATTTCTACTTTTTCATTAGTACCAAAACAACTATTATTATTAGGGGAAATTAATCGGGCTATTCCAATATCCTGAGGATATAATTTTTGTAATATATTGATTCGATAATCTTCGGTTTCTCCTTGAGAGTAAGTACCGCAGGGAGGATTGGCGTTATTGCCATTACGTACTAATATAACTCTCATTTGGGTATTGCCTAATTTAGCAGTAGCTGGAATGGTAATTGTGCCTGAACAGGTATGAGGTCCAAGATTGGCTACGCTACCATTAAATACCCGTTCGGCAACCGGATCAAAAACTCCATCCTGGTTATAATCAATAAATACATTTACCCAAGCTGCCCAGGATATACCGGTATTTTGCATTGCAGATACAGCAATGGGATAATTACTTCCGCTACGATAATCTGAAGCAGGTACCGTTAAGGAATAATCGGTATAGGTTCGGTTTGCCTCTGGTGCCCTAGAAGGAGGATATGAGCTGGGAATCCCATTACTCATTGGGCCAAACACCACCTTTCCGACATTTATATTACCACCACCAGCAGTTGTCGAATAGGATGCGCAGAAACAATTAGTGTTTTTTACAACAACCAATGCACGATAACATGTACCGGTGAAGCCTCCACAACTTAGTTTAGCCCGGTAATACGTATTTGCTGTTGGATTGACTAAAATTACTGAAGCGTTAGCGCCCGGAATATCGGTCCATACTAATTCATCAGTTGAATATTCCCATTGATACGTTTGGTTATCGCCTATTGAATTATTTCGCAAACTAAGTAAAACGGTTACATTTGAACATACCGTATCATTATCAGCAAAAGCAAAACCTGCATTGGGCGGTGCAATACAAGAAGGTTGCGGTTGAATATTAATTCGATAATCCTCAGTTTCTCCATACCAATACCCACCGCATGGATTGGGTGGATTTGATGGCCCTTCACCAGCTACAATCCGCAATCCTGTAATACCTGTTAGTGCAGAAGTGGAAATGGCTATGTTACCGGATAGTTTGCCTGAAGTGAGCGTTCCCTGAAAAACTTTTTCAGTTACATTATCAAAAACTCCATCCTGATTATAATCGATAAATGCATTAATGTAATTTGTTCTTGTTGAAGTACTTGGATATATTAAACTGACAGAAAATGGGTAACCCTCCTTTTTATAATAAGTTACCAATTCGCTGTCATAAAAATTTGAATATCCGTTATTTGCAGCAGGATTATTAAATTCGGGCATAGGGTTTCCATTACTCATCAGTCCAAAAGTGACATTCCCTATATCAGCAAACGAAGTGCCCGCCCCTGAGTTACAATAACCGATTCTGCGATTTCCTGACGGCGATGTTATATCAGGAGCTTTACCACCTAATCCCGCAATTACAATGGTATCGCAGCTTGCATCTAAATAATTGCCAACAATGGCGCCCGGAGCTACATCATACGTTACCCAAAAATAATTTTCCCCTTCTACCAGTGTTGTATTACCCGTAATATGATTTTGAAGTGAAGCTGCAGAACCAAAAAGTGTGTTATTGGAAAACACATTGTCAGACCCGGTAAAATACACTTTTATAGCACTTACATCATTCGCAAGATCAGTTGTACCCTCATCTGTTAATTTTATGGAGTTTACTACCAAGGGATTAGTAACTCCTCCATAAGTATTCACCTGAATACGAATTAATTGATTATCAACACTATTTTTTAAAACCCCAGCAGTAGAAGATGTATTTGTGGTACTTGAAGCAAATCGCATGATAGCAGGACTTGGAGGTTCCCAACTAAATATTAACCCATTGGAAGGAGCAATAGTTGACGAAATGATACAACCATCAGAATTAGCTGTAGCAGTAGTTGTAGTTTTCCAGTCAGTAGTTGTGGTTCGGGTATTAAAATTCATATTATTTCCTCCACGAAGTCCAACATAAACATATCTACTACTAAGGGGAACTCCAAATACGGATGCACCATACGCAATCTCTACCACGTTGGTACTTTCAAACAAAATAATTTGAAAATCAAAATTATCCCTGGCTGGATCAAAAGCAAAAGCTCTCCATTGTATCGTTAATGTTCTAGCTCCATCTACCCCCGCAGTTTGGTAACTCAACTCTCCTCCTGCTCCATTAGTTGAAGGACGAAGACCACTATTAGCAAAAGCGGCAATAATATTATTAGTAGTGTTTGGATCCCCAATTGGATTACCGCTTGTAACTACAGTATCTCCGAGTGCGATGTAACCTCTTGAATTAACAGAAAAGGTAGTAAATGTGGTATTATTATAAACAAAATTAAAGCCGATATCCCGTTTATGAAAATTAGATGCAGTACCTGTGATTGTTAAAGGGGTACCCCCAACAATTGGGATATATGTACCATCTCTTTGTGTAAATATATATTTTGAGGGAATAGCTGCCTGCACTGTCTGGAAACATACAAAAACTGCGAGCAGCATAAAAATTCTGGATAATGAATAGAAATTCCTCATATTTTAAGTCTTATTTTTTTAATCCTAATACTATTTCTTATATATTTTTAATCTCTCGATGCAAGTTATAAGGCAAAGGCATTTCACTTCACCGAGGGTGAGTTAATAGATAAAATTGCAGAATTATTGCGGCGGCAGAATAAAAAAGAGTACAACTGTACCGATATAATTAATAAGTGTATCAACTTATTAATTAAGTGTTTTGCTACGTTAAGAAATTGGGTATTGATTATATTGATAAACGAGCTACTGGTAGAACCCTTTTTATCTTCGGTTGGTACGTGAGTGGTTTAGTTATTGCTTCATCGCAACTATTTTTACATTTGTTGAAAAACAGTTACAGATGAGGTTGTTTTTGAGTAGACTAATTATAGGATTGTTTTTTATACAAAAAGCAATTGCCCAACAACCCGTTATGAGGCATTACACGGTGAATGATGGGTTGCCAAGCTCGGAAGTATACTCGGTGATGCAGGATAAGAAGGGCTATATCTGGTTTTCAACCGATAGAGGTGTTGCACGTTTTGACGGATATACATTTAAAACATATACTACAGATAATGGCTTATGCGATAATACGGTATTCGATATTTATGAAGATCAGAAAGAACGATTATGGTTTAGAACCTACTCGGGAAAATTGTGCCGACTAGAACAAGGTAATTTCGTTTCAGTATCTGATTCTCTAGCATCCAAAAATAGTGCAGCTAATCATGGGCTTTATGTAGATAAAGATGACACGCTTTGGGTGGGACTTAAAAACCATTCTACATCTGAATTAATGGTATATCCACCGGGGTATAAAACACGCCAAACACTTAATCGAGATACACTCAACCAGTGTGAAGCTATTTTAATCAAAGAAATTAAAAGTGGTTTTTTAGCTACCTATCTTTCCCGAATCTGTCTTCCCAATGAATACTATGCAATACGTTTGGTTGACTCTTTAGGAAAAGTATTCAGGTATCAATTGCCTGGTACTGCTGCTTATTATGTAACACACCAGTTGCAGAGCTATCAAATTATTCGTACACATGCTGGAAATTATTTACTGAGCGCTGGAAAAGAGTTGGTAAATCTCGACCAACAGCGGAATATGCAAATTGTAGGCTTAGGAAAAGAAACTAGTGCTTTATATGAAGACATAAATAGCACTATATGGATTGGTCATTTTGCAAATGGAGTGAGTGCCTATTCTTTTAAGCAACTTTTTGGCAAGAAAACTTCAAAAAATAGTGCGCTTTATGAGCATCGCTTTTTACAAGGCAAATCAGTGACGGCCATTTTACAGGATAGAGAAGGTGGTTATTGGTTTACTACATTGGAAGATGGAGTTTATTATCTTCCCTCGTTGGATATAAAAAGCTACACGATAGCCGATGGATTACAAAACAATAAAGTACTTAGCATCACTGGAAATGGATTAGCAGAAAGAAATATCTATATTGGATTACAAGATGGTTGGATTAATAAAATTGAGCATGGTAAGATACAGAAAGTTTCTACCCCACCTATCTCTTACAAAGGGAATGTAGTACTTGCCTTACTTCGTCGCAGCAATGGTGAATTATGGTGTGGCACTACTAAATCAGAACTCTATCATGTAAAGAGAAAGCAATTTATTGGGTATGGTAATGCAAATACAAAGGCTCTGATCCAAACAGATGCCCTTACTGTATGGGCTGCACACACTAATGGGTTAGCTAAGTATACTATAAATGCGACAACAGCATCTATAGAGAAAAAAATATATTCTCATAAGGGCTTATCTGCTTATACCTTATGCAAGCAAGATAAACGTTTATGGATAGGAACAATCAATGGCCTTTACAGCTTTGATAATCAAAAATTCAGGTATCATGGCAAAGAGCATCTGTTGCTGGCTAACCGCATCGTAGACATTAAGAAATCATCTGATGGATGTTTGTGGATGGCTACTCGGGGAGCAGGTATCATTATCAAGAATAAGAACAAATTGCGTACCCTTTCCACCAAAAATGGATTAGCTAATAATTTATGTAATAGCCTGTACATTACCGGTGGAGATACGGTATGGGTAGCCACCAATAGCGGATTAAGCAGGATTGTAAAGAATGAGGCAAATACGTATCAGATAAAAACAATTACAACCAATGACGGCTTAGCTTCCAATGAGGTGAACCAAGTATATCAGTCGGGGAATAAATTATGGGTAGCAACCAATAGCGGGTTATCTGTTTTTGATATCCATAAACTAAAGGAAGACACTATTTCTCCACCAGTATATATTACTGGAATAAACATCAATGAAGAAGACACAGTTCTACTTAGTGCATATCACCTAGAATATGACCAAAACAACTTGCAGATATCTTTTGTGGGTTTATCGTATAAAAATCCTGGAAAAATTTGGTACAAATACCGGTTAGAAGGGCTAGATACCACTTGGATTTATACCACAGCTACCAGTGCGCAATTTATAAAGTTACCTTCAGGAAGCTATACTTTTCGGGTTGTAGCTATGAATGCTGGTGGCTATGCAGGTGAAGTAACGGCTTTTGTAAGCGTATTTATCGCCACACCTTATTGGAAAACAATTTGGTTCAGGCTGTCAATCATCTTAGCTTTTGCAGTTATCGTAATTGGTTTTATCGTGTTCCGATTGCGGCAAATATTAAGCAGGAACAAACTCTTATATGAACTAAATACATCCAAACAACAAGCACTTGCAGCACAAATGGAACCGCACTTTGTCTTCAATTCGCTCAATTCCATTCAGAATTATATCCTTCAAGAAAATAAAGAAGCTGCTACTAATTATTTAACAAAACTAGCTAAACTCATACGGATGACCCTGGATCATTCTTTGCAGCATTATATTACATTAGAAGAAGAATTAGCAGCTTTAAAATTTTATTTAGAACTAGAAAAGCTGCGATTTAAAGACAAATTCACATTCACGATTGTGGTGGATGCTGATTTGGCTAAGGATAAACTAAAGGTACCAGGGCTAATCATCCAACCGTATGCCGAAAATTCCATCCTCCATGGTATTATGCCGCTAGAAAAAAGGGAAGGGAAATTGGAAATAATTATTCAGAAACACGAGCAATACTTACTATATATCATCCGTGATAACGGTATTGGTCGGAAACAGAGTGCCCTGAAACCAAAGAAACCAGGACAGCATAAATCGGTAGGAATGTCAATTACGCAGAAACGTATAGAGTTGATAAATGCGGTATTTAACCGAGATATCCGCATTAAAATTACCGATATGGAAAATAGAGAAGGACAAGCAATGGGCACGCAGGTAGAAGTAGTGCTCCCGATAATCTCTTAATACGCAATTACCAATCTGGTTGACCTAACTATCAATTTACAAAAATGAGTAAAAGGGGTTTATTACTTTTAGGCTTTAAATATATATAATCCATTACTATGTATACGGCTATTATCATTGATGACGAAGTAGATGCTATTAGTGTACTTCGTAGTCTTATTCTTGACTATTGCAAGGAGTTGGAAGTAATTGGAACTGCCCATTCGGTGGTATCGGGTATTAAAGAAATTCTTACGAAAAAACCAGACTTTGTTTTTTTAGATATAGAAATGGCCGATGGTTCGGGCTTTGAGCTATTGGATAGTATACCTGATAAAAATTTCAAGGTCATTTTTGTAACTGCCTACAATCAATATGCTTTGCAGGCTATTAAGCAAAATGCCTTAGATTACCTATTGAAACCAGTTGCAACAGATGAATTGGTGGTAGCTGTGCAAAAAGCGATTGCAAATACGCGCTCTTTAGACAATTCATGGGAAAAATTAAAACAAAACCTACCCGATTTACGACCTCAGAAACTAATGCTACCTACTCTACAAGGTTTTTTTGTACTCGAAATTAGTGATATTATTTATTGTCGCTCCGAAGGCAGCTATGTTCATTTTTATTATGGGGATAACCGTACCTGCATGATATCACGTCAGCTAAAGGAATACGAAGAACTATTAACACCACACTATTTTTTTCGAATTCACAATTCGTTCTTAGTTAATCTAAATAAAATACGTGAATATATTAAAGCAGATGGCGGCCATGTAGTGATGTGTAATGGTGCTGAATTACCTGTATCTGACCGTAAAAAAGCAGAATTCGTACAACAGCTTACCTCGTTTAGTCGGTAAATCACGTTCGAACCAGAACACCTATTTATTATAATTTTATTGTCCCGTCCTGAAATAGCGATACACTAAAAAACATCGTTATATCATTAAAGTTAAGCTATGTAAAGCGAAACTTTGGTGCAATTTCCAACCCAAATCCAGTAGTTGTAGTTAGAATAGACGCGGTAAACAATCACCCAATTATTGTTATACTACTTATGTTAGACTTGCATAACGATTCGCCTAAAAACCCAAGGTCAGGTATATCATTAGTCGAATCAAAATTTAATTTATTTAAAACTAAAAAAAATGAAAAGAATGAATGTACGAATGAGCGTTATCCTGTTTTCAGGAATGCTTCTGCTTCTAGCAAGTTGCAGTAAAAATGAAGAGCAGCTAGTTCCTGTTGCTTCTAAAAACTCCCCTTCAACTACTGCTCAACGACTGGACCTCACGGCTCCACTTCCTAATACAAGCCAGAATTATAATGTATTAATTACTGTCAAAAGCGACATATATGACAGTAAAGAGAATATGACTAAGTACGATCAGGATTATTACAGCTTTTTCCAGGTTTTTGATAAGGATGGAAAAAACGTATTGGATCCACCATGGGACTACTATATGATTTCGTCTGATAAAGCAAGTGGATATATCTTACGAAAGGGGCAATTCGGAATTGCTCAACAAGGTAACTTCTGCGAAGCAGGAGGCTCCAATATTAATCTGAAAGCAGGCGATCATTGCACCATTAAATATTGGAAAAGCACTATTGATCATAATCCTTATTCTGAACGTCTGCCTATAAATACCGATGGTCCTTCTCGTGTGCTAAAGCCCTCTCAGGTATTACAAGTTAAATTAACAAGTGGATTGCAAGCTTGTGCAACCGCAAAAGCCGTATTTAATATTGATAATGAAACATGGGATATTTCCAATAATACGCAGGATCCCAGTCATATTATCCTGACTCCGCTAAACGTGAATAATCAGTAGTCAGCTTTAGCTTCAGTTAAGGAATTGCCCCATAAGAACAAGTATGTTATGTTATGGGGCAATTTTTTTTAATTTATTGTACATGCTTTCTATCATGAAACAAGCAGCTTGGAGCTTATTAAAGCGGGACACTCACCGTACCGTTGTAGGCATAAACTATTACAACCTGCCGCTATATCCCCCAGCAAAGCCACGCCATTTTGCAGGTAATACTAAAAATACCGTTATTTATTTGTAACTGTTCCATCTGCACTCACAAAGGGTGCTAAATTGCTGGTATCTGATGTAAAAAACAGAATCTATTCAGCAACGCAATATTTAGTCGGTAATAATCAGATTTAATCGAGTTCCAATCGGAATAGGGTCTTTGCAAAGTTATACATGGCAAATACCAATCGGGATATTTTCACCTATCTATCAATAGTACTTTAGGTGAGCTAAAAAACCATTATAGGGAATGAGCTTATTTAAAAATAAAACTATTCACGACAATGACTGATTACATCCCAGAACTACCATCATACTCGTATGGTGGCTCTCTCATATCTGCTCCGCCATAATAATGCTGATAGCACATGCCTGGAAAACAATCAACAATTACTAATTAATCATTAATTAAACTTTATTCAAATGAGATACTTTCATTCAAAAATTAATTTTAGTGCGTTCCGTTCTAATAACAGTAAAAAAATATTAAAAACAATTGTTTGTGTACTCGCATGTGCCAATATCTCCCAAGCACAGCCAATTGCAGCAGTTGCAGTTGATCCTTACAGCGCGCCTGGTACTCAGTACCGTATTAAATGGCAAGATAATAGAGTAGTAAGTGGAATTAGTTTTGGTGAATATACTGAGAGTGCCACCGATCCTTACCATTACAGTGCTATGGGAAAAACAATCGTCAGAGATGCTGATGGATATATTATCAGTATTAATCCGGGTATTAAGAGCAGCGGTAAAAAAATGCTCGTTTTAAATAAGTTTAATCCCACTGGCAATAGTAATCTTTCTGCAAGCTCCGTTTTTCAAAATGAATATGTACACTCTACATTAAGCATTCAGTCAGCCGTAGTTAAAGTGGACGCTTACAATAACATCTATGTAGCTGGCGGTTCAGATATTGGGAAAGGCTTTTTGACCAAATTTGATCCTAATGGAAACATAGTATGGGAAAAAGTATATGATTCTGAAGAGTTTTATGATATAGCTATTTATAATGGTTACGGTTCATCTACTGCTGTGAATATTTATGGTATTATTAGTAGTAGCGGAACCACTGGTGGTGGTCCACGTCAAATTGTCAAATACAACGCTGCTGGTACCAAGCTTTGGAATGTGAGTTATTGGGGTTCTACTGCTTCTATTTATAGTATTGCTATTGATGAAACCTCATCTTCCTCTGTACTTACAACTGATCGTCATCGGGTTTATATAACTGGTGGATATGGAACAGACCACTCCAGCTCAATTGCTATGCTTGCAGCGATTACCCCTTCCAATGGAAATGTTATTTGGGAAGATAAATTTACTGGAGGCTCTTTAACAATAGCTAGTAATAGAAATTATGGCAAAAAAGTAATGACAGATGGGGCAGGTAGAATTTATGTATTAGCAGATGTATATACTGATGGTGGGTACAATGATGCTGGAGTACTCAGATATTCAATTTCGCCTGCAATAGGTACTGATGGAGAGGCTAAGCCTTCTTGGTTTGTAAAACATGACAGTGATAACGGTGATAGGTACGATGTGAGTGTAGTTGATATGGAGATACGTTCCGATGGAAGTGAGCTTTTTCTTTTAGTTAATATTAAAGATTATACCTATTCTGGAGATATTATTTCTAACTACAATACTCGGCTAATAAAATGCTCTAGCACAGGAAGCCGTGTATGGACATCATCACCACAGGTAACCACTAAGGCTAAGTATGGAGTTGATTTAGAACTTCTTCCAGATGGAAGGATTGTTTATTTATCAAAACTTGTAACTAGAGAACCTGACAAGTATTCTCACCCTTTTGAGAGCAGTAGCCTTACTGTCGTTTACAATATTACTGGAAATACATCTTCGGAAAGTGCCGCGCCCTACACTGCCTCTGGAAATACTCAGACAATTGGTATGGCTCTATGTGTTGATGGTGATAACGATATCTATGTTAATGGTTATTCACTCAACAATCCAGTTAAGAGTAATGGAACTGCTCCTATTGTTAGTTCTGCTGCTACCAATATTGCTTTTAAGAAGACTACTGTACCAACAGATGGAATTATTGATCCACCTATGCCAAGAGGCACTAATGTGGACAACATCTCATCGTTGGAAAATATTTCGTCTGAGTTATACCCTAATCCTTCTAATGGAAGCGCTACTCTTTACTTTGGCTCTACAGCCGAAAAACAAGTAAAAGTATACTCCTTTGATGGAAAACTGATTAAAGAATTCAATGCTACTGATTCGTCAATACAATTGGATTTAGAAAATGTGGCTAAAGGGATTTATTCGATACAAGTGATTATGGAGAGTGAAAGAACATTGCATAAAATGATAATTGACTAAAAGAAAAGTCAACTACAAAAGCTAAACATAAAGGAGTCGATACATATGCATCGACTCCTTTGTATTTAATGGATAAGCAAAAGAACGTCTATCAATTATAGAGTTTTTGCTGTTTCAAAAAGATTTAGCTGCATCTCTGCCGATAAATATCCCTTATCACCAATAAGTATTGTATAACTCAATTGCTCCATAACATCCTTCAAATAATGGATATCATGAACTACTGCCTTTGTAATGTCAAAACTTTTAATCACTCCATCAAGGGTGCATACTGCATGTAATTTATACCCATAGCAATACATCTTTTGAGCAGCACAATAGCCTTTGTCAGGAGCCGTAGCATATTCTTGTTTACAAATTCTTTGAACGAGCACTTCTGCTGAGTTTACAGACTTCTAAAGGCATAGAATCAACTAAATGATACGAATCAATAGAAACTATGGTAGTGGATAAGCGCTTGCGAAATTCTTCTGTTTTATTATATAATTGCCTCCTGCGACGATTATATACGGAACGTTCAATCTTTGCATTGAGCACTTTTGGCAACATCCTAAACAATTGACGTTCAGAATCAATAGATAAGTATTCAGCTGTTAAACTCAAGGCTATAAGCTCCTTGTCGCTCAGCTTTGGCTGACGGATTTGTGAAAGAAAATTAGATGTTGGTTCTACTTGATTTAGTACTGTTAGAATTTTGTTGTAACTTGCCTTTAGGTTGTTAATAATATTTAACTGTTTGATATTCAATTAAATATACAAATTTTATTCATATAAACAACCTATTTTTATCCTTTTATACAAATGCACCACGGGTTAAGAAATAATATGCTGAAGAATCGCAATGCCTCTCTTACTTTTATATTTATTACCGTACTGGTAGATGTTATTGGAATGGGAATTATTATCCCAGTAATTCCTACACTTATCGAAAACCTTACTGGAAATGGCTTGAGTGAAGCTGCTCGTTATGGCGGTTGGCTCATCTTTTCGTTTGCCATTATGCAATTTTTATTTTCGCCTATTTTAGGTGGATTGAGCGATCGATTTGGTCGCCGCCCTGTATTGCTAATAGGTTTGTTAGGCTTAGGCTTAGACTATATTTTTCATGCCTATGCCCCTACCCTTGCGTGGTTGTTTGTAGGTAGAATTATAGCTGGTATATGCGGTGCTAGTTTTACTACCGCTACAGCGTATATGGCAGATGTAAGCGAACCCAGTAAACGGGCTCAAAACTTTGGATTGATTGGTGCTGCTTTCGGCATGGGTTTCATTATTGGCCCTATGATAGGCGGCATTGCCAGTCAATGGGGTACACGCGTGCCCTTTTTAGTAGCCGCAGCATTGAGTTTACTCAACTTTTTGTACGGTTATTTCATCTTACCAGAATCATTAAAGCCCGAAAACCGTCGTGCCTTTGATTGGAAACGTGCCAACCCTATTGGCTCGCTTTTGCAATTACGCAAATATCCCGTAATAAGCGGCTTGGTAGCTTCATTGGTGCTTATTTATTTGGCAGCACACTCGGTACAATCCAATTGGGCGTTTTACACCATGTTTAAGTTCAAATGGACCGAAGCCATGGTAGGATATTCATTGGGTTTTGTGGGCGTAATGATTGCCTTGGTTCAAGGTGGATTGATACGTATAGCCATACCAAAATTGGGACAAAAAAATGCAGTATACGTCGGTCTGTTTTTATACTTTGTTGGGCTAACACTATTTGCCTTTGCTGCGAAAGGATGGATGATGTATGCATTTTTAGTACCTTATTGCTTGGGTGGCATAGCTGGTCCTGCGTTGCAAGGAATTATATCCAGCCAAATACCGGATAATGAGCAAGGAGAACTACAAGGTGGACTTACTGGACTAATGAGCGTAACAGCCATTATTGGTCCATTGATGATGAACAACTTATTTGCCTATTGTACTGGAGACAATACTCCTTTTTACTT
Source organism: uncultured bacterium (assembly GCA_947085255.1). GTDB lineage: Bacteria > Bacteroidota > Bacteroidia > Sphingobacteriales > Sphingobacteriaceae > CAMTVQ01. The sequence goes on from CAMTVQ010000011.1 coordinate 18,266, forward strand.
TCCAGGTGCTCCTTTTGTTCTGGGTGCCATACTCATGCTCATTAGTTTATTGCTTACCATCAATCCTTTGCGTACACGGTTTGTGGAAACGAAGAAATAATTTTTAGTAGAGTCTTCGGATGACTTAAAGTCATCCGAAGACTTGAACCAACAAGTCTTATACTCAATTTAACACAAAGTACAGCCGTAATTAACAGGCATTTCCCTATCTTTGCGCCCTATGCAACAGGCAAAAAGTGTGGCTTTTTATACCTTGGGATGTAAACTGAATTATTCAGAAACGTCTACCATTGCCCGTCTGTTTACCAACGAAGGCTACAGCCTGCAAAAATTTCATGAAGGTGCGGATGTATATGTAATCAACACCTGCTCCGTTACCGAAAATGCCGATAAAAAATGTCGTAAGGTGGTAAAAGAGGCTCTAAAACACAATCCAAAAGCATATATTACCATAGTTGGTTGCTATGCGCAGCTAAAACCTCAAGAAATTGCCGAAATACCTGGTGTGGATATGGTATTGGGTGCTGCCGAAAAATTCCGATTGGTAGAATACATCAATGACCTTACCAAAAACAAAAAAGCCATTGTAAAAAATGCACCTATTGCTGAGGTAAAAGAGTTTATTACTTCTTGGTCGTATGGCGATAGAACGCGTACTTTTTTGAAAGTACAAGACGGCTGCGATTACACCTGTTCTTTTTGCACCATCCCTTTGGCACGTGGCGAAAGTCGCAGCGATAGTATTGACAATATTGTGAACAATGCCCGCATGATAGCCCAAACCGAAGTAAAAGAGGTGGTGCTAACGGGTGTAAATATTGGTGATTTTGGCAAAAACGAAAAAGGTAGTTTTTTACAATTGATACAAGCTTTGGATGAGGTAGAGGGCATTGAGCGTTTCCGCATTTCATCTATTGAGCCTAATTTATTAACCAACGAGGTAATCGAATTTGTAGCACAATCCAAACGATTTGTTCCTCATTTTCATATTCCACTGCAATCGGGTTCTAATAAGTTATTAGCCCTAATGCGCCGCCGCTACAAACGAGAATTATATACCGAGCGCGTAGAAAAAATTAAAGCATTAATGCCGCATTGCTGCATTGGGGTAGATGTAATTGTAGGCTTTCCGGGTGAAACCAAAGAAGACTTTTTAGATACTTATGAGTTTATCAATAATTTAGATGTGTCTTACCTGCACGTTTTTACCTATTCGGAACGCGACAATACACATGCTATTACCTTACCTGGTGTAGTTGCACCTACAGAACGTGCCGAACGTAGCACCATGTTGCACAGCTTATCCGAAAAAAAACGCAGGTATTTTTACGAGCAACAATTAGGCAAAACTACCCCTATATTGTTTGAAGCCGATAGTAAAGAAGGATATATGCACGGCTTTAGCCCCAATTACGTAAAAGTACGTGCAAAATACGACCCAGCATTGGTAAACGAACTAAAAACCGTAACGCTACAACGCATTGCTGATGATGGTTCCGTAGAAATAGAAGACGCACCGACAGTAATCCACCATTAAACAACCACACAACGCTCAAACCCCTAATTAAAAACTGTGTACGCAACCATCTTCGACCTAATAAACGACCTATTAGGTACCAACATTCATTTTCCGATACAAACATTTGGTTTTTTTGTGGCTTTGGCTTTTATAGGAGCCAACTACACCATGACCTTGGAACTAAAACGCCGAGAAGATTTGGGATTACTCGCCACCACCACACGCAAACAAGTTACTGGCTTACCTGCTTCTGCAAGCGAGATTGGAACAAATGCCCTCTTGGGTTTTGTATTGGGGTATAAATTACTAGCTATTGTGCTCGATTATGCCGCATTTAATGCACAACCACAAGATTTTTTACTATCCATGCAAGGTAATATTTGGGGTGGACTATTGGGCGCAGCAGCATTTGCTTACTGGGCATACAGCGATAAAGAAAAAACAAAATTACCCCAAGCCAAAGAAGAAACCGTAGTAGTACATCCCTACGAATTGATGGGAACAATTACATTAATTGCTGCCGTTGCAGGTATTTTAGGAGCCAAGCTATTTCACAATCTCGAAAACTGGGATGAGTTTGTGGCTAACCCTATTGATGCCCTCTTATCATTCAGCGGACTTACCTTTTATGGTGGATTGATTTGCGGCGCAGGCGGGGTGATTTACTATGCCCGAAAACACAAAATCAATTTACTCCAACTTATAGATGCTTCTGCACCTGGCTTAATGCTCTCGTATGGTGTGGGGCGTATTGGTTGCCACATGAGCGGCGATGGCGATTGGGGCGTAGCAAATTTATTAAGTAAACCTTTTGAGTGGCTACCTGATTGGGCTTGGGCATATACTTACCCTAACAATGTAATTAGCGAAGGCGTACCTATTCCGGGTTGCGTGGGTAGCCACTGCATGCAATTAGAGCAAGCAGTATGGCCTACGGCATTTTACGAATCGGTAATGTGTATTGCCCTGTTTTTTATTTTATGGAGCATGCGCAAACGTATAACAATACCGGGCTTTATGTTTGGCCTATATCTGTTTTTTAATGGTTTAGAACGTTTTTGTATAGAAAGAGTACGCGTAAATAATGTAGGCGAATACTTTGGCATACACGCCACACAGGCACAATTTATTGCATTCGTGCTAATGCTAATGGGCGCAGTAGGAATGTTTTGGGCATATACAGTACAGGCTAAAAAGAATCATGCTTAAACTCGCTAAAAAAATTCTTGGCAAACAATCCTTTCGGTTTATTATATCCGGAGGTATGGCTGCTGGGGTGGACGTGGTAAGTTATTATATCATCTTCAATTTTGTACTCGACAAGCAAGATATTACACTATTTCGATCCATTATTAGTGCCCCAGTAGCATCGCTTATATGCTCATTTTCACTGGGTTTTATTTCGAGTTTTCTTACCTCAAAATACTTTGTATTTACCGAATCTAACCTACGAGGCAGACAGCAACTGGTACGCTTTGTAGTAGTAGGAGGCATTAATTTTGTATGTAACTACTTTTTAATGAAGTTTTTTGTAGAATTTATCCACCTCTATCCTACCGTATCACGGGTTGTATCTATTGTAATAGTTGCATTTTTGAGTTTTTACTTACATAAAGTATTTACCTTTAAAGTAAAAATACAATGATACTGGAACAACTATGCAGCGAAGTTGTAGCACTTTGTAAAGAAGTAGGCGCTTTTATCCGATACGAAGGACAACTGTTTACAGCGGATAAAATTGAGCATAAGGGATTAAATGACCTAGTATCTTATGTAGACAAAACAGCAGAGGAGCGTTTGGTAAAAGCGTTGCAAAAGCTATTGCCCGAATCGGGATTCATTACCGAAGAAAAAACCATTAATAAACTGGCCAAAGATTATAACTGGATAATAGATCCATTAGATGGTACAACTAATTTTATTCACGGGTTACCTATATATTCCATTTCTATTGCCTTGCAATACCAACAAGAAACCATATTTGGCGTGGTATATGAAATAGGGCAAGACGAGTGTTTTTATGCCTATAAAGGCAGTAAGGCATTTTTAAATGGCACAGAAATTTGCGTTTCGGCAAATGATACCCTGAGCAAAAGTTTGGTTGCAACAGGTTTCCCGTATAGCCAGTTTGTAGGTATCGATAGTTACTTACATGTACTAAAACTATTCATGCAGCAATCGCATGGAGTACGTAGATTAGGTTCTGCAGCCGTTGATTTGGCGTACGTTGCCTGTGGTAGATTTGATGCCTTTTTTGAGTACAACCTAAATGCTTGGGATGTTGCTGCAGGTGCTTTTATTGTGCAACAGGCAGGCGGAAGAGTAAGTAACTTTACAGGCGGCACTGAGTTTATACATACACGCCAAATAGTAGCCAGCAATGCTCATCTATCAGAAGAAGTGCTAAACACATTAAAACCGTTTACTATTAACTAAACTCATTATATGTTTACGATAGCCTTAGATAAACTTCCATTTTACGCCTATCATGGCTTTTACCCTGAGGAAAATATTATAGGCAACCATTTCGAGGTGAGCTTAGCTGTAACTTTTACCGAAAAGCACTATATACAAGAGCAACTCGATACTACAGTAAACTACGAACTACTGTACAAAACAATAAAAGTGAGAATGTTGGGCACTCCTTACAAACTGTTGGAAACCTTAGCTCAAGATATTTTGGCTGATGGATATCAGCACTTTTCTTTTATTACTTCAGCGCAAATAACAATAAAGAAGTTTCACCCACTTATTGGCGGCAATATAGGTGCGTCGGTTGTTACCTTAAATAAAACCTATTAAAACCGTGTACCAAAGGTTAATTGCACACTATTGCGATTAAACTGTACATCAGCAGATGGAGTTTTTCCATTAACAATAGTATATGAATTGTGAGTTTTGCTCCACTGCGAATTAACTACTGTAATATCAAAATAGTAATCAGCTACTTTATACCCAATACCACCAGTATAGCTCGTTGTTGCACTGGTATTTGCTAAAGGATGTGGGTAATAGGCATATCCACCTCGTAAACTAATGGCACCTAATTTAGCTTCGGCACCTAATCTGTAGTTGGTAACATTTGTAAAACTTACACGGATATCTTTATTATTCTCGATTTCAAAATCGCTGAAGCTATTTGCGCTCAACGCTGTCAAATCATAGTTTACTTGTTCTATATCGGCTGTTATAAACCCTAGCTTTTTAAAGAACAAGGCAACACCAACGTTGTATTTAAAAGGAGTGCGTAAATTATAATCGAATGCATAGTTAAGTTCCGTTGATGCTGTAAATAGTCTTAAACTATCTGCCAAATCAGCTTCTAAAACAACTTCACTAGTTTCTGATAACTGATAATAAGTAGGTGTTTGAACCGTAGCTCCAATACGTATAAAATCTACTGGACGAAAAATACCGCCTATTTTAAAATTATAACCAGTGCCTGAAACCCTACGCGAGTCAGTTATGGTAAACCTTTGCAAAGTTGTATCATTTCCCCCTACATCTACGAATCCACGCTCGCTATAATCTGCGGTTTCGTTATACCGTAACCCTGTAATTCCCAAGCCTGCCCCTATGTAAAATTTGTTTGCATAATTACCCCCAGTATTTATTACCCATTCGTTTTGAGCACCAGAGGTGCTAATTTTATCTACTTGGTAGGTATTGCTATTAATTGCCGGGATGTAATAGCTAGTGTTTGCGTCATAATTAACTAAGAAAGAATTAAATGCGGCATCAGCCAAGCTATTTTCTGTAAACTGGTTCAATTCATCCGCAAAATAATGAGTAATCGAATTATCTGTATTATTCCCACTTACAATAAAATCATTTCTGAAATTATTTATCTTATTAAAGCCAAAACCCAATCCTGCACTCACCCATCCCGATGTATTGTCTTTACCCGTATAATCCGAAAACGTTTGTGCAAATACTACACCTAAACTTCCAACATTTAAGTTATCTACTCCTGCTGGTGTTTTTTCGCCAAAATAAGTGGCTGTACTCCTATTAAAATTTAAGGAAGGACTAATACTAAAATCTGACGAACGATAGACGCCAATACCTGCCGGGTTTCCCGCCAAGTTACTAATATCACCACCTATAGCTGTTTGTGCACCACCAATAGCAGTTATTCGGGCTGTTCCACCAAAAGTTGTTTGGCTAAATCGTGCGGCGTCATTTACATACTGGGCCGTACTTATCTTAGTTACACCTATTAAAAGGCATAGCAATAGTATCTTTTGCATATTTTTTTCGCGTTAGGGTAAGTTATCTTCCTCTTCTACCAGCACCACCACCAGTGGTATTTCCTCCATTTCCACCCGAATTACGAGTCGGTGGCGGAGTATAATTAGGTGTAGACTGGCGCTCATAAGAAGGAGTTTGTCGTGCTGGTTGTTGATTACGAGTTGGCTCTTGTCTAACAGGCGCAGTATTGGTACGCGGCACTACACGCTGATTATCAGTTGGTGTTGTAGTTGTACGATCAGGCGTGCGGGTACGTGCAGGTGGTGTATAATTAGGTGTAGCCGATGTGCCTCCTGTTGCTGGTTGATTGCGAATAATTGTATTAGCAGGAGTACCTATAGGTGTACTTGTGTTTGCTGGTAAAGTACGTGGCATTGGACGATTATTTCCAGTACTATTTCTATTGGTCGTAATAGTGGTAGGCACATTGCTTGGTGCTGCAGTATTAGGTACCGAACTTCCAATTACGGGTGTTCTATCAGTACTTGTACGCTTACCATTTCTGCTAGTACGCGGACCATATATTACATTTTTTGTAGATCCACTATAAGAGCCTCCTCCGTAATAATAACCATCGTTATACCCATTGTAAAATCCTCCATAGCCACCATACGCAAAATACGGATTGGCATAATAACGATATGGATTACAATAAAATGCAGAGTAATAGAATGGATCGTAACAACCAAAACCGTAATTGATACCTAAACCAAAACTAATGGATGGACTATAAAATGGGTCGTTGTAATAAAAGTTGGAATAGAATGGATCGTAATAACCAACACTCACCGTAGGACCATAAAATCGTCGGATACGACTGCTATAATTATACTCATCCCCGTAATAATTATTGGTAATGTTATTACCTCCAGAGCTATAGGTATCCGAATAGGTAGCAACACCTTGATTACCAGAAGAAGTAGCAGGGTTTGTAGTAGCGGGAGTGGTTACAACAGAATTATTATACTGTTCTATACCTTCGCCAGCTCTTGGATTAGTCGTAATTGTTTCTTGCTGATTATACACAGGCTCTTCAGTAGAAACATCCTGTGCTTTTATTTCTTGATTATATACTGGGGCAGCCTTAGCATCCGCCAGTGTATAATACGTATCATCGGTAGTAGTAGTAGTAGTAGTATTTGCCTGATTTAATGCCGAACAAGCCGTTAAAAACAGTGCTAAAGCAAGTAATAATGAGTTCCTTTTCATCTTACGTTTATTTTAATTTAAATAATCTGTTGGTATAACTCAACTTTTAGTTCAAAGTTTAATTTTACCTTTGGCAATCTTTAAGATTAACGTTTAAAGTTACGAAAAAATATGAGCAAAGGTATAACGAGCAGGGAAACAGATTATTCTCAATGGTACAATGAATTGGTAATAAAGGCCGATTTAGCCGAACATTCAGACGTGCGTGGCTGTATGATTATAAAACCATATGGTTATTCGATATGGGAAAAAATGCAAGCCGTTTTAGACAAAATGTTTAAAGATACTGGACACCAGAATGCTTATTTTCCGTTGTTTATTCCAAAGTCATTTTTCAATAAAGAAGCATCTCACGTAGAGGGTTTTGCAAAAGAATGTGCCGTAGTTACGCATTACCGCCTAAAAAACGATCCTGAGAAAGGCATTATTGTAGACCCAGATGCTAAATTAGAGGAAGAACTGATTATACGCCCAACTTCCGAAACCATTATTTGGAATACGTATCGTAATTGGATACAGTCTTATCGCGATTTACCCATTTTGATAAACCAGTGGGCAAACGTAGTACGCTGGGAAATGCGTACCCGTTTATTTTTACGCACCACCGAGTTTTTATGGCAAGAAGGGCACACCGCCCACGCCTCTGCCGAGGAAGCTCTTACCGAAACCCGTCAGATGCTGGATATATATGCTGAATTTGCCGAAAAATGGATGGCTTTACCAGTAGTAAAAGGAGCAAAAACTCCCAATGAGCGTTTTGCAGGAGCCTTAGATACTTTTTGTATTGAGGCACTGATGCAAGATGGAAAAGCACTACAAGCTGGTACTTCTCATTTTCTAGGGCAAAATTTTGCTAAAGCTTTTGATGTAAAATACGTAGGTAAAGATGGCAAGCAAGAATATGTTTGGGCTACATCATGGGGTGTTTCTACCCGATTAATGGGCGCATTGGTAATGGCACACTCTGATGATGAAGGCTTGGTATTACCACCAAAATTAGCTCCTATACAAGTAGTTATTGTACCTATTTACAAAAGCGAAGAGGAACTCGCAGAAATATCAAAAACGGCTCTTCAAATTAAAAAAGAGTTAGAAAGCAAAGGCATTAGCGTAAAATTCGATAACCGTGACACCCAACGCCCAGGCTTTAAATTTGCCGAATGGGAATTGAAAGGTGTACCCGTGCGTATTGCTATTGGTCCACGCGATTTAGAACAAGGTACCGTAGAGGTAGCCCGCCGCGATACCAAAGAAAAAAGCGTATTGCAATTGGTAGATATTGCTATAAAAATTGAGCATCTTTTGGAAAATATTCAAGAAAATATCTACAAAAAAGCACTTAACTTTAAAGACACAAACACCTATAAAACTGACACTTGGGATGATTTTATAAAATTATTAGACGGCGATGGTGGTTTTATAGCAGCCCATTGGGATGGCACTGCCGAAACCGAAGAAAAGATTAAAGATCTAAGCAAAGCTACCATTCGTTGTATACCACTCAATAACCCTAAAGAAGAAGGAAAATGCATACTTACTGGCAAACCTTCGCAACAACGGGTATTGTTTGCACGAGCGTATTAAAACTAACAACTAAAAAAGGGCGCAAAGTACTACTTTGCGCCTTTTTTTTATAAATTACTATCTGTTACCTATATTGTGTAATCAGCGTTTTTTGTTGCCCTCTGGCATTTTTCCACTCGGCTTTATAACCATATGCACAACCGCTGCTTACCGAATTACCACCTTCATCAACTCCAAAAGTTACAATAATCTCACGTTCTAATCCGCTGTGCACTTTTACCCCCTGTACCGGACGATAAAAGAAACAGGTACTATTTGCAATAATGGGTGTAGCAATAGCTACTCTAAATGCTCTTCCTGCACGATTTGTACCAAATATTACCACATTAGCAGTACCGTCAACAGTAGTATCACCCTCTACTTTAAGTTGATACACACTATCAATAAGCGTAATGGTTTTTAGTCGAGCTACTACCCAATTACGAACGGTGCCATTATCAAAGGTAAGGCTTAAATTCCCTCTTACTTTGTGCACAATTGTCTGCCCGTTAGTCTGCTCGCTCACAATTCCTCCATTCACATTGGTAATACTTTTTTGCCCATCAAGCGTAATAGATTTACCATCAATTACTCGCGTAAACTTTAGCGAATTAAACGTAGCGCTAATTCTTGTACCTACATCTCGCCATTTTTTACCTGCCGGAAATTGAATCAATACACTACCGGTACGTTTTTTACCATTACATACGCTTGTTCCATCATAGGTAATCGTAATTCTTCCTTGTGCCTTTTGGCTTGTATCTACGGTGCTACCACACAACACAAATGGACGCGGTCCTAATGCCTTACCAGCCAAACTAGAACCATCTATAGCACTATTAATATCTTCTAATGATTGCTCGGAAGCTGCTTCCATATCAGCCTCATCACGGGCAGCAATCGTTTGATTTTTAAAATCATCTCCTGTGCCCTCTTTATCCTTTCTACAGGCATTTAGGGTCAAACTGATTATTCCTAGAGCAATCAGTCCTATTGAAAATATTTTTTGCATGTTTGTTTTCTTTAGCCCTTCAACTCGCTTTGTGCAACGAAGGTTTAATCCTTTCTTTTATTTATCAAAAAACTGTAAGTTTGAATTTGACACACGATTGCATACAATGAAAAAAATCATTTTTGGCTTACTCCTATTCAACGCTTTTGCTGCTGCGGCACAAACTAATATAGCTTCATCAAATCCGCTAACAGAACAAATTTTGTTGGGCAAATACAATCCATCAACATATTTACCCAGCACTACTGTTACCGACCATAAACAGATAGTAAGCGGTATAAACGCCGATGTTTTGCCGAGTTCTTTGTATAGCTATATGCTACAATTACAAACCTTTAAAAACAGAAATACGGCAGCAGATACGGTATCTACAACTACAGGAATTGGAGCTGCACGACGTTGGGTATATAGCCAATTTGAGGCTATAAGTGCGCAAAACGAGAACCGTTTAATTCCCGCTTATCTGCAATTTAACCATACTGATATTTGCAATCAAGCTAACGGATTGTATAAAAATATTTATGCCGTATTGCCAGGAACAGATACCGCCGATAAATCGGTAATTATAATAGAAGGACATATCGATAGCCGTTGCGAAGATGTATGTAATATTACCTGCGATGCTGATGGTATGGAAGACAATGCTACAGGAACTGCATTGGTGATAGAGCTGGCAAGGGTTATGAGCAAATACTCGTACAAAAACACCATCGTTTTTTTAATTACTATTGGTGAAGAACAAGGCTTATACGGAGCAGATGCATTTGCCAAATATTGCAAAAACACAGGCATTGCAGTAAAGGCTGTTTTAAACAACGATGTAATTGGAGGAATTATTTGTGGTAAAACCTCCTCTCCGCCAAGTTGTCCTGGAGAAAATGATATTGATAGCACACAAGTTCGCTTATTCTCTGCTGTAAAAAACTTATCGATAAATAAAGGATTGGCTCGTTATACCAAACTACAATATCAAGAAGAGTTATTGCCTATTGTAAAAGTACCCATGACCGTAAGTATTATGAATGCCGAAGACCGTACAGGCAGAGGAGGCGATCATATCCCATTCCGTCAGCAAGGGTATGCGGCTATCCGTTTTACCTCAGCTAATGAACATGGAGATGCCAACCCAACAGCTGGCTATACCGATAGGCAACACTCTACTCGCGATATTTTAGGCGTAGATACAGACAGCGATGGCAGCTTGGATAGTTTTTTTGTTGACTTTAATTACCTCAGCCGTAATGCCGTAATTAATGGCGTAACAGCCGCAGTAGCTGCTCAGGGAATAGCTACTCCTACTTACGAGGCTACAACAAGTAATGGAAAACTATTTGTAAATCTTCCGGCTCCAAAAACTGGGGGATATAGAGTGGGGGTACGTACCACAGCCAATGATTTTAAGGCATTATATTATACGATACAATCGAGTTTTGAAATACCCGATGTAAAGGTAGATAGCACCTATTTTATTAGTGTAGCAGCTGTAAATGAACAAGGCATAGAAAGTCTATTTGGCATGGAAAAGCAGCTAAAAGTATCGTCAACAGCATCTGTAAACTTAGCTATAGCACAAAGTGGTGTAGAATTATTGAATACTTACCCCAATCCATTTGACGAAAGCACCACCATTACTGTAAATATTAGCGACTTCCGTAAAATCAAACAAACGCTTATACGCATTACCGATTTACAGGGTAAATTAATTACCGAACTGCCTTTTACGCCACAAAACGGATTAAACGAGATTATTTACGAACATGGCTATAATACAGCTGGAATATATCATTATAGTTTGGTAATTGATGGTCAAGTATTGAGCACAAAAAAGATGGTATTCACTAACTAATGAGTGCATTAGCTTTTATAGAAAAGCAGGAACCCAACATCCAAAAAACAATGTTGTATTTACGCTCCATTATTTTGGATAGCGGCATACATATAGAAGAAACATTTTCCTACAAAGTTGCTTTTTATAAGTATTTAGGGTGGTTATGCTATATTAATTATAGCAAAGGCAAACTGTACATTGGTTTTTGTGAGGGGCACTTGCTCTCCGACGAGTATGGTTTATTAGCACGCGAAGAACGAAAGCAAATATATAGGATGTATTTTACCACTATTACAGATGTGCAACAAAAAGAAGAAGCACTACGCGCTACTTTACAAGAAGCCTTGCTAGTAAATGAAGAAAAACAGAAATTACGCAAAATTAAAAAAGCAAAAACACACGCGTGAAACTAATAGAATGCCCTCGTGATGCCATGCAAGGCATACACGAATTTATACCTACTGCTACAAAGGCTGCTTACATCAATAGCTTATTAAAAGTTGGATTTGACACCATAGATTTTGGCAGTTTTGTATCACCAAAAGCGATTCCGCAATTACGTGATACGGCTGAGGTGCTGGCTCAATTAGATTTAAGCACTTCGAAAAGTAAATTATTAGCTATTGTTGCCAATACACGTGGAGCCGAAGATGCCTGCCATTTTCAAGAAATTACTTATTTAGGTTTCCCCTTTTCTGTTTCCGAAACGTTTCAACTGCGCAACACCAATAGCACAATAGCACAATCGTTAGTTACGGTAGAAAGCCTACAGAACTTATGCGTAAAACACAACAAACAAGCTGTGGTTTATCTTTCTATGGGCTTTGGCAATCCGTATGGTGATGTATGGAATAGCGATATTGTAGCACATTGGACCGAGGCGTTGGCAAGTTTAGGTGTTCGCATTTTAGCGTTATCGGATACTACAGGAGTATCTACACCTGAAAACATTAGCTATTTATTTACACACTTAACGCAAGACTTTACCGACATTGACTTTGGTGTGCATTTGCATACTACGCCAGATACCGCCGAAGAAAAAATAGCTGCTGCTTACCAAAGCGGTTGCCGCAGATTTGACAGTGCAATTAAAGGATTTGGAGGTTGCCCTATGGCTTCAGATTCACTTACGGGCAACATTGCTACCGAACAACTTTTAGCCTATTTTGCTAAACACGCTATTAGCACTGATATTGATGAAGCATTTTTTGCAAAGGCTTATGCAGGATCATCGTTAGTATTTCATTAAAAGGCAAAATTCAATGATACTTTTATTCCAAAACGATTAATATCATATGGACGTGTGATACCCTGATTAAGTTGCAATTGTCTGTACTCGTTTCTGTAAGTGGGATTGGTATAGCTCAATCGCCATAAAAAATCTACCCTAAATAGTGAAAAGATATTTTCGATACCTGCCGTTGCCTCTAAGTATGGCTTATCAGACAAGGTATTAAATAGGCGTGTATCATTAAACGCTGCATTTTTTCTGCTTAAGCCACCATATACTGCATTGGCACTTATCACTTCACGCAATTTTAGTTTACGAATAAGCGGAATGCGATTGAACAATAATCCATTAAAATGATGTTGATAATCTATCGATACGTATTCGTCACTTACAAACTCAAAATAGTTCATCAGATTAAATGTTCCGCCAGCCAAAAATACAGTTTGATTGCCACGATGTACTTCTAACAAAGTATATGGAATGGAGGACAATACTTTACCTGCATCTACATAGTATTGCGAATAGCCCAAAAAACCCATACGTATCCTATGATTGATTGACAATCCTACTTTACTATAATTAAAATCGCTGTTTAGCACCTTTTTAATACCTCTTGTATAGGTTAATGTGGTAATAGGCGCTTTTGTACGACCCAAGCGCATTCTTCTATTATCATTTTGCACATAATACTCGTTAGGGGCAAAACGAAAATCGGTAACAATCTCAGTTGTGGTAAAATCCTTTTGAAGCACATTACTATTATTGGCATCAAAACTTACATCAAAAAAATGTTTGTAACTCGTATTGTGCACGGCAAAACGCACCATTATACCCTTGCGTAACTCGCTTTGCACCCACATACGATTTTCCTGTTTGCGGTTTAATAGCGAAAATCGACTTATTTGTGAGGATGTATTATACAAACTACTTTGACGTGATTCGAAAGCGGGACTATCATCATAATTATAAGCATATCCCACTTGATCAATATCATCTCGCCGCTGAATACCTACTTTTGTCCATCTCCTGCGCGACACAATACGTTCTACTTGAGCATTGTACTTAAATTTTTGGTCTTTTGTACCATAGCCTAAATAACCACGTAGTATCCATTTATTACTAAACAACTCGTTAGTTCGAAACCCTACTCTAAACTTATTTCCTTCAATATTATTAAATCGGTAAATCGTATAGTATGGTCCTAAGTCTACTGGTCCCACATCAAAATAGCCATTAGATAGTGTGTAAGCTATATCTACTAAAGAGCGGATAGATGGCAAGTTTTTTACCGTATCGAGCATGCTATACATGTAAGCATCCGAAGATGTCAATTTTTCGTGCCTATTTTGTAACCAAAAATTATTGTCTTTACGCAATGCGTCCTCAGATACCACTAATTGCTGTTGATAAAACTGAGCATCTTTCGGCTTATTCACTTCTACATTACGGTACGATATATAGAACTTGCCTATAAGCCCTACCATTTTATTGCTTAAGTCCCTAAAATCTATAACCGAGCGTGTTTTAACTGGAAACCAAGCACCAGCTGCTGTGGGTACCAACTCTTGTTGTATTTGCAATTTTTCTACAAAATTAAGGTTGGCTGTTTTGGGCACATCCAAGTTTATTTGTTTTAATGCAAAACTGGTATCTGTTATCCAAATCGTACCCGTAAAAAGTAAATCTTGGTCGTTTTTAGGTTTTACCTTTATTTGGTAACATTTATTACCTGATATAACCGTACTATCTAATAAGTAAAATTCATAAAAGAGCTGTGCCGAATTAGCTATGGGTGATAAAAAATCTTTACCAAAAAGAAGCACTTTATCTTCGTTAAAGTTATATTCCTCGAAACTTGAACCTGTAAGCTGAGATATAGTACTGCCTTTTTTAACTCCTACTGCATTAATTCGAGCCGCTTTAATATCCTCACGCTTTTGTTTAGGGCTACGGGTATAGTATAACTGAGATAGGTTTTCGGAGTAAAATACTGGCAAGTGAATTTCTCCATCTTCACCAGCACTTTTTTCTAAGCTATCCATTAGCGCAGCAATAGGTTTTAATATTTTGCGCTTTTTAAACTTGTCCGAAATATGATCAACATCTACCAATATTTTCACATAACTTTCTGCCTCGTATGAAATTAATCTTGCATAATTAAACGAATCTTTATTGGCAACCGCCTTACGAATGATGCGTAATGCCGGATTTTCGCCAGCAACTACCACTACCGTGCTGAGCCCTACAGCTTCCGACTGAAGCTGAAAATCGACAGATTGCGTAACGCCTAATTTCACTTTTTTGGTACGCGCCACATATCCGAGATAAGTGGCTGTAATAGAATCGGCTGTTTTTAAACTACGTAAGGTATAAAAGCCATCAAAATCGCAGGATGTGCCAGATGTTGTGCCAATAAACCGCACATTAGCAAAAGGGATTGGTTCGTTTGTAGTTGCATCAGTAACGCGCCCACGCACAATTGTTTCTTGTGCAAAAGCTATTGTATTAAGAAGTAGTACCAGTAGAAGTAGTAGAATGCGCATTATCTCTTCAATACCATTTTATAATGCAAAATATTAGCTTCTGAAAATTGTCCTCCTTCTGCCACAAAACCAAACTTACTATACAACCCTACAGCCGTAAGTTGGGCATGCAAATACAGGTATTTTTCGGTAGCTGGAATTTCGGCTATACATTTGGCTACCAGTAGCGAACCAACACCCGAACTTCGGTGGGCTACTAGTACGGCAAATCGCTCTAATTTAATACCATTTGGAGTTTTACGCCACCTACAGGTAGCAACAGGTTCATCGGCTAAAGTAGCCAAGTAATGAGTTGATATTGATTCAAACTCATCATACTCCTCAAGCGCATCTACTTGCTGCTCTTCTACAAATACTTTACGGCGTATTTCAAACGCTTTTTCTAACTCAGTTTCAGTAGTAATTAATTGTACAGATACGCCTAACATAGTAGCTATTAAGGGGTGAAAGATACAAAAAGAAATAATTGTATTGAATGGATTGCAACTAATTACCCAATACTGTTACAAAACCAGGCGTTTCGTAACCATCCCCTTTAAGAACAAAATAATATACGCCATTTGCTACTTTTTCTCCCTCAAAGGTGCCATCCCAAAACACACCTGCATCACCTTGATATACAATACCTCCCCAGCGAGAATAGATGATAATACTTTCGAATTTGCAGTTGACATCTGCATTTTGTATTTCAAAAAGATCGTTCACACCATCTCCATCAGGCGTAAACACATTCGGGATATTTATCAATAAAGTAGGCAACTCTTCAATTCGTATCGTTTTTTGCATTGTATCTGGACAGAAAAACTCTCCAGCCATAGCCACAAGTGATACAGTATAACTGCCAGTATCGGTGTATAAATGTTTTGGGCTATTTTTTGTAGAGCTAACACCGTCACCAAAATTCCATAAATAATCCTTTGCACTATTCGTCAAGTTACCAAATTCCACATCGCTACAGGGATTGGCACGTGCTGAAAAATTAGCATATAAAGTATCCTTTACTTGAACTGTGATTTGTATTTCTGCTGCACAATTATTAAGTATTGTTTTAAGTTTATAAACCTGGGTATTAGTTGGATAAAAACGTACAATGCTGCTATCTGCATCAGATACTCCGAATGGCGGTGTCCAACTATATTGGATACTATCTACATTTAATGTAACATTTACAACTGGCGTTGTATCACCTTGGCATATCGGATCCGGAGGAAAAATAGTTGGTTTAAGGCTGCCTAAAACAGTTATAGTAGCTGTATCTTGAGACATAAAATTACAACTAATTGCGTTGTTTACTGTGAGGGTTACTTTATACGCTCCGGGGGCAGTGAAAGTAGACATAGGTGCTCTTGCAGTATCCGTTTTTCCGTTTCCAAAATCCCAACTGTAAGTAGAGGCGGGTATATCAGTCGCATCAAATTGTACTGTTAGCGGTACACAACCACTGCTAGAATTCAATTTAAAATCTGCCTGTATTTTAGGACGTACCTTAACAGTTATAGTATCTGGCACAAAACACCCTTCATCTAATGTATTAAGTATAAAATCGGTATCTGATTGCGGAAATACTAAAGGATTACGTGATCCTGAATCACTTAAAAACTCCTTTGGCTCCCATCTAAGTATATTAGCTCCACTGCCATTTATTTGCACACTATCACCAGTACAAACAGTTCGGTTCGAGCCAGCATTTAATTTAACAGCTGACTCTACCGTAATCACATGAAAGACATCATCTTCTATATTACAGAGGGCTGGATCACGGGCATTTAGTTTGATACGGTACTCACCTGGAATTGTAAATTTATATTCTATATTTTTTTCAGACGAGGTAACACCCAATATATTCCACGTATACACAACACTATCAGTAACACCTGTACTAAAATTGACAAATTGAATAGAATCACCTACACAAATAGTATACTTACTTGGTTTAAATTCAGCAACAATTACATCTGCTTGTAAATTGTACTTAATCACCCCATTGTTGCACCTACTACTTCTATTTGCAGAAGATACTACGCCAGGGGTAGTTGGAAAATCACCAGGTGAAGCTCCACAACTGGCACATACCGATTGGTAAATAATACCTCGTTTATCAAATCTACTTGTACCACCATCTACATGGTCGCCGCTGCCTTGGGTTGCGCCAAAAAAGGTAGAAAATTCTAAACTATTAGCATCGGGTCCCAGCTTCATAAAATAAAAATCGGAACCGTCGGTGGTACTGCCATTCGTAACTGGCAAACCAGCTGTAGAACTATTTACTGTTCCATTTACCTGCCCACCCCAACCCGAAACATAAATACGCCCGCATTTATCTACTAAAAAAGCACTTAGCGCAATATCAGGAATACCTCTACCCGAACCTATTACAGTACTCATAAGTGATTGGGTAAGATTTGAATCCATTTTTTGAATAAACTGCCCGCTAGTAGGGTTGGTATATATACTAGCTGCACTTACTGCTTGTTTTACTGGATATACACCACGCGTTTGCCCTAACAAATAAATGGCTCCATCCTCATCTGTTTCTACAAAGTAGCTTTGATCGTACTTATCGGTTCCTACAAATGAAGATGCTTTTATTTTTTTACCATCATTGGTAAGTATTGTTATAAATCCATCAATGCCCCCTTTATACGTGGCATTTAACACGCCTGGAGTGGTTGGAAAATTAACACTATTAGTCCCCCCTGTAATGTACACCTTAGTTGTATCAATTACTACCATAGAATATGCAGCCGAAGAATAAGCTGAATTAATAGTAGTTCCACCTAAGAGTGTAGACCATTTAAGTTCAGAAAGCTCATTATTTAACTTAAAAATACATGCATCTTGTTTACCACTCAACACTGTTTGATAAGCACCTTCAGAGGTCGGAAAATCTTTTGATTGAGTACACGTAGCAATATAACAGTTGTCATATTCATCTACTACAATTTCGCCACGTGATTCGTCTCCATAATTATACTTTAGGCTACTTACACTCGTTTCAAAATTGGATGAAACGTTAACTCCATCATAACCAGACCCTCCAAAATATGTAGAAGCCAACAATTCTTGCCCTAATGAATCCAGCTTAAACACAACAATATCTGAACTATCGGTTGTGGTAGAAAATTTATGGTGAAAGGTGGTATCAAAAGCATTTGGGGTTACTGGAAAATTATCGGATGAGGTACGCCCCATTACAAAAAGTTCATTCCTATTATTTACTATAATACTATGTGGCTGTTCATTACCTCTACCTCCAACATAGGTAGAGTATATTAATCTTTTACCCGCTGTGTCAAACTTTGATATACTAATATCCGACCGTACAAAGTCAGGTCTTGCATACCCACCTCTATATGTACTTTGATAGGCTCCAGCAGTTATTGGGTAACCAACACTTTGTGCCAAACCAGCTGTATACAAATTCCCTTCAATATCGTACGTTGCGGTAAACCCCCAATTATCGGCAGAGGACCCCGTAAGAGAAGAAAAAACAATTCCAGGATCGATAACTAGCATTTTATTAGGCAAATATCCATTCGGAAAATCGAACTCCAATACATCATTAGTAAGCTTATAATTACAGGCTACTTGAGTATTGCAATCTGCTGCATAATACACATATGGTTCTTCTTCATAAATCGTATCTACAGTTGTAGTAATTTTTAAACGATTTTGCTCAACAATCAAATTATTTGCGCCCTTATATTGCAAACGAATATTGGCAAGATTTGCCCCTGCTGATACTACAAAATCATATTTCAATTTGGCATTTACGGTATAAAATCGCAAATCGATACCTGGATAAATGGATGTGTAAACAATCTCTCCAAATGTTTTTACTCTTGTACCCCACGTTTGCTTTGTTTTTCCTAAAAAATAGTTCGATTGTGTTTGAGACGCATTTATACCTTTTACCTGCACTTGCATATTGGCACCTAAAAACTGTACGTTGTACGCATGGCTATGTATTATAGAATCGCTAGTTTTAGCATAGTCGGTAGTATTGGCAACAGGATGACCAAAGAAACGATCATAATCTGCTGCTTTTATAAAATGATAGGTGATTTTATCTTTCTCAAAAAAAATAGCCCCGTAAGTAAGTTGTATTTTATATAAGATATTAGACTCCCATTGCCCTTTATTTTCAACAAAGAGGTACGTATTATTGTCCGCGCTTTTTTGTGCAAAAATACTGTTACAGTAAATCACGCAGCATAAAAACACCCATAAGCCTATTTTTTTACCCATTACAAAGCCTAAAAATACAAAAAAAGAAGCATTTTTTACCAATAAAAGCCCACGTATCTTTTCAATTAAATTTTTACTTTTGCCTCTATAAATCATTCCTCATGTCGTACAATAAAATTGTAGAGTTACTAGGCACACAAGCCGATTCTTTATTACAACATCAATCTAAAACCATTGATAAAAGTTTGCTTCACCAACCAGGCGCATCTTTTGTAGATAACACGTTTATTATTAGCAACCGCAATCCTCAGGTATTGCGCAGCTTACACCAATTATACAATACAGGCAGACTAAGCGGCACTGGCTACATGTCTATTTTACCAGTAGACCAAGGCATTGAGCACAGTGCAGGTGCTTCGTTTGCGCCCAACCCTTTATACTTCGATTCAGAAAATATTGTAAAACTGGCTATAGAAGGTGGTTGCAATGCGGTTGCATCTACGTACGGTGTTTTAGCATCGGTGGCTCGCAAATACGCTCATAAAATTCCATTTATTGTAAAAATCAATCACAACGAGTTTCTTAGCTACCCCAACAAATTCGATCAAATAATGTTCGGCTCTGTAGAAGAAGCTTGGAATATGGGTGCTGTAGCTGTTGGTGCAACCATTTATTTTGGCTCACCAGAATCAGGTCGCCAAATCATAGAAGTAGCTCAAGCATTTGAGCGTGCGCATGAATTAGGTATGGCTACTATCCTTTGGTGTTATACTCGTAATAATGCATTTAAAAAAGACGGTGTTGATTATCATACAGCTACCGACTTGTCTTCACAAGCCAACCACTTAGGGGTAACTATTCAAGCCGATATCATTAAACAAAAGTTATCTGATAAAAATGGTGGATATACTGCCGTAAATTTTGGTAAGACACACCCTAAAGTATATAGCGAATTAACCACCGACCATCCTATTGATTTGTGCCGCTATCAAGTAGCTAATTGCTATATGGGACGTATGGGCTTAATTAATTCTGGAGGCGAATCTAAAGGAGCATCGGATATGGCAGAAGCAGTAGCAACAGCCGTAATCAACAAACGTGCAGGCGGACAAGGTTTAATTTCTGGTCGTAAAGCGTTCCAAAAACCAATGAACGAAGGAATACAATTGCTAAACACCATTCAGGATGTATATTTGGCAAAAGAAATTACCTTAGCATAATGGCCAAAAAAGAAAGTGATATACTATTTGATTTTGAGGAAACTCAAAAAAATAGTTGGTTTAAACGTGTGAAAGAAGGCATAACCACACGCACCGAAGATAAAAAGGAAACTCCAGATGGTATTTGGAATAAATGCCCTTCGTGTAAAAAACCGTTACATTCTTCAGAGTTAGAAGACAATTCGTACGTGTGTCAGTATTGCGAATACCACATTCGTATTGGTTCTGCCGAGTATTTTGCCGTTTTATTCGACAATAATGAATTTGTAGAGTTAGATGCCAATATGACTTCGGGTGATCCGCTAACTTTTACTGATACCAAAAAATATACTGACAGAGTAGCCGAAACAATTGAAAAATCAGGACTAAAAGATGCCCTACGTACTGCACATGGCAAAGTTAACGGCAACGATTTAGTAGTATGCTGCATGGATTTCAACTTTATTGGTGGTTCTATGGGTTCGGTAGTAGGCGAAAAAATTTCGAGAGGGATTGACTATTGCTTGAAAAACAAATTACCATTAATGATTATTTCCAAATCGGGCGGGGCTCGTATGATGGAAGCTGCATTTTCGTTAATGCAAATGGCTAAAACATCAGCAAAACTGGCGTTAATGGCTCAAGCAAAATTGCCATATATTTCATTGTGCACCGACCCTACAACTGGTGGTGTAACGGCATCTTACGCTATGTTGGGTGATATTACTATTTCTGAACCTGGTGCCATGATTGGTTTTGCAGGACCTCGTGTAATAAAAGAAACCATTAAAAAAGACTTACCAAAAGGCTTTCAAAGTGCCGAATTTGTACTAGAATGTGGTTTTTTAGACTTTATTGTTCACCGTAAAGAGTTAAAAAACAGAATTGGTACATTTTTACACATGCTGAAAAATTAAGTATTACCAAACTAAAACCATTACTTTTTGTACTGTTTTAGGGATATATAAAAGCAGCGTGCTGTTCTGCATAAATATCATCTTGCTGATTGTATCAAATTCTTTAAAACTAATTTTTCTCGGATGAAAGAACTTCGTCACCTTAATAAATACTTTTATAAATACCGGCTACGCGTTATTGCCGGTATTTTTTTTGTGGCTATTTCCAACCTTTTTGGCATCTATCCTGCACAAGTAGTGCGCCATGCGGTGGATGAGGTGGTAGTGCAAATAAACACCTACAAAACATCGGCTATTGTTCCCGATGCAAAAACATTGGCCATTACCTTCGGTGTTTTTTTCCTAATCATCTTAGGACTGGCTATTTTAAAAGGTGTTTTTATGTTTTTTATGCGCCAAACTATTATCGTGGTCTCCCGCTATATCGAGTACGATTTAAAAAACGAAATATACCAACATTACCAAGAGCTAAACACCTCTTTTTACCGTAAAAACAATACTGGCGATTTAATGAACCGCATTGGCGAAGATGTAAGTAGGGTACGTATGTATGTGGGTCCATCGCTGATGTACTTGGTCAACTTAATTGTGCTATTTATTTTAGCAGTAGCTACCATGCTCAGCATCAACGTAAAACTAACCTTATACGCCTTGCTCCCACTACCACTGCTGGCTGTATCTATCTATTACGTAAACAGTATCATACACGATAAAAGTGAGCGCATACAAGAGCAATTATCTACCCTATCTACCTATGTGCAAGAAACTTTCGCAGGCATACGGGTACTAAAAGCCTATACACGTGAGCAAAGTATTAGCGAACATTTTGCCGTAGAAAGTGAAGACTATAAAACACACTCTTTAGCCTTAGCAAGGGTGCAGTCCTTGTTTTTTCCGTTAATGGTATTACTCATCGGTTTAAGTATTATTTTAACTATTTACATTGGTGGTTTAGAGGTAATAAAAGGCACTATTAGCCCTGGTAATATTGCCGAGTTTGTGGTATATGTAACCATGCTTACTTGGCCCGTAACCTCCTTGGGCTGGGTTACATCACTTGTTCAACGAGCAGCAGCATCACAAAAACGTATTAATGAGTTTTTACAAATACAGCCCGAAATACAATCAGAAATTGGCAGTCAAAACATTCAACTTAAAGGACATATCGTATTTAAAAATGTATCCTTTACCTACCCCGATACCGGCATTACCGCATTGCGCAATATCTCTTTTGAGGTAAATCCTGGTGAGCTGTTAGCCATAATTGGGCGTACTGGTACGGGAAAATCAACCATTATTGCCTTATTAATGCGCCAATATGATCCTACCGAAGGAACTATTTTAATAGATGGCATTGACATTAAGGACTTAAACTTGCGAGAATTGCGAAAGCAAATAGGTATAGTTCCTCAAGATGTATTTTTATTTTCGGATACTATTGCTAATAATATTGCTTTTGGCGAAGAACAGGCGAGCATGGCACGCATAGAACAAGCAGCAAAAGATGCAGCTATCTATCACAATATTGCGGTGTTTCCTGAAAGTTTTGCTACGCGCATTGGAGAACGCGGCATTACCCTATCTGGCGGGCAAAAACAACGCATCAGCATAGCCCGCGCACTCATAAAAGAGCCACAACTACTTTTATTAGATGATTGTCTCTCGGCGGTAGATACCAAAACAGAAGAAGAAATTTTGCAAAACTTAGGGCGCATTATGGCTAATAAAACCAGCATTTTAATCAGTCACCGCATCTCTACTATTAAAAATGCAACTAAAATCCTTGTTTTAGATAACGGTAGTATTGCCGAATCGGGCACACACGATACGCTACTAAAAGCAGGTAAAATTTATGCTGAATTGCACGAAAAACAATTGCTCGAAGAAATAATTTAGACACCTAATTACATTTAATTATGTAGACTTTTTCTGCATTAAATATTCCATTTTTGTAAACCAATTTCCACAACAAGCCCCTATCAGCTTTGCAGCGCCACTTATTACCTTAAAATAAAAGTTGCACGAATGAAAATTATTATTTTACCTTTACCACATATTTTTGTAACCGAGAATGGCAGAATTTGACAAACAAGAGCGCGACGAAGTATTTTCAAAAAGAGTACGAGCCGGCAAAAGAACTTATTTTTTTGATGTAAAAGCCACACGATCTGGCGATTATTATCTAACCTTAACAGAAAGTAAAAAACGCTTTGAAGACGGGGTATTTATCAAACACAAAATCTTTTTATACAAAGAGGATTTCGAAAAATTTACTGAAGGTCTAAAAGACAGTATGGACTACATACGTAGCAACCAAGAAGTTGTAGAACGTAGGTACGAAGAAGGTCAAGAAGGCAGTGAGCGCCGATTTGATGAAGGACATGAAGGTGGCGGAAGCACCGCTGTAAAGAAGGAAGATAATTTCGATTTCGAATATTAAAATTTCATTTTAAACTGCATAAAAAAGCACTCAGTATAATTATACTGAGTGCTTTTTTTTATTTCTAACAACTTATAATGCTATTTAAATGCATTTAAGCCTGTTACATCCATACCAGTAATTAATAAATGGATATCGTGCGTACCTTCGTAGGTTACCACACTTTCTAAATTCATCATGTGGCGCATAATAGGATATTCGCCTGTAATACCCATACCGCCCAACATCTGACGTGCTTCTCGTGCTATATTCATCGCAGTTTCCACACTATTACGTTTTGCCATAGATATTTGCGCAGCCGTAGCACGGTTTTCATTTTTCAATACACCTAAACGCCATACCAGCAATTGCCCTTTAGTAATTTCGGTAATCATTTCGGCTAATTTCTTTTGTTGCAACTGAAATCCACCAATAGGTCTATCAAACTGCACGCGTTCTTTTGAGTAACGCAATGCGGTATCATAACAATCCATAGCTGCGCCCAAGGCACCCCATGCAATACCGTAGCGCGCCTGGTTTAAGCAACCCAACGGACCTTTTAGTCCTTGCACATTAGGCAACAGATTCGCCTTAGGCACTTTTACATTATCAAATACCAATTCGCCAGTAGCCGAAGCACGTAACGACCATTTTCCATGCGTTTCTGGGGTACTAAAACCTTCCATACCACGCTCTACAATTACCCCACGAATAATGCCTTGCTCATCTTTAGCCCATACTACTGCAACCTGTGCAAATGGGGCATTACTAATCCACATTTTAGCACCATTTAGCAAGTAATAGTCGCCCATATCCTTAATATTGGTAAGCATACCGTTAGGATTTGAACCGTGATCTGGCTCGGTAAGTCCAAAACAACCCATCCACTCGCCAGTAGCTAATTTGGGTAAATATTTTGTGCGTTGCTCTTCGCTACCATATGCATATATAGGATACATTACCAATGAGCCTTGTACAGATGCGGTAGAACGAATACCAGAATCTCCACGTTCTACTTCTTGCATAATTAGCCCGTAAGAGATATAATCCATACCACCACCGCCGTATTGCGTAGGGATAGTTGGACCAAATGCTCCTATTTCGCCTAAGCCTTTTACTAATTGTTTCGGAAACTCGGCACGCTGCGCATAGTCTTCTATAATTGGGCTTACTTCCTTTTTCACAAACTCGCGTACCGAGGCACGCACCAGCTTATGTTCTTCGGTAAGCAATTCGTCTAATACATAATAATCAGGAGATTCGAATAAATCGGTTTTAGCCATATAGGGTGTTTTTTTAGCCTAATTACTAGTATATTTCAGCAACAAGCAGTTTTTTCAGCGACAAAATTAGAAAAATTATACGTTCCTGCTTATACTAACTTTTATGGACTAGGAGCCTCTGCACATTAATAAATTACCATTTTATTATTAAAACCGCTATATTCGTGATAATTTTTATTTTTTAATTAAAATATACCGTATGCAATTGAAATTTACTTCACTAAAAATCAACACTTTAGCATTAGTTTTACTCCAAACTTTATTTTCTATTACGGCAGTAGCACAATTACCTGGTGTTGTACCAAAACCTACTACAGCATCTTCAAATATTGTATTTACAGCTTTTACCGAAACCAGCTTAACCCTTACTTGGACGAGCGGAAACGGCTCTAACCGCATTGTTGTTGCTCGTGAAGAAGCTATTGTAGATAGTTTACCGAAAGATGGTCAAAACTATACAGCAAGTACCACCTTTGGGCAGGGTAGCAATTTAGGTAATGGACAATTTGTGCTTTTTAATGGAAGTGGTAACACTGTATCTGTTATAGGCTTAAACCCAGAAAAAATATATCATTTTGCTATTTTTGAATACAATGGCAATAACAATCTAACTTCTTATCTCTCAACAAATAAGGCAACTGGCAATCGTTCTACCTTAGCAACTGAGCCTACTCTTAATGTTACAGATATTTCTTTTGTAGCAGTAGATTTAACTACACTGTCATTAAGTTTTACCAATGGAAATGGTACTGGCAGATTAGTAATTGCTAAAAAAGGTGCTGCAACTTCCTTAGAACCTGCAGAAGGAGCCAATTATACGGCAAATACCAATTTCGGAAACGGTAGCGACTTGGGTGGTGGTAATTTTGTAGTGTACAGCGGTACAGATAAAAACGTTACCATAGCTGGCCTTACGCCAGGAACTGCTTATCACTTTGCTATTTATGAATTTAATGGCAGCAGCGCTGAATCTATCAATTATCTAAAATCTAATGTAGCCAAGGCAAATCAAGAAACACGTTTTAATGAACCCTCTACCTCGGCTACTAATTTGGTAATAAGTGCCATAAGTGAATCTGCCTTACTGGTAAATTTTAACAAAGGAAATGGAACAAATCGTATTGTAATAGCCAGAGCTACCAACCCAATAAACCAACAATTGGTAGATGGCAGTAGCTATACCGCCAATAATACATTTTTTAGTGGTACAGATTTAGGAGGAGGCAACTACGTGGTATATGCTGGTAATGGCACCTCTTTTCAACTAAACGGATTAAATGCCAATAGCACCTACCATTTATCGGTGATAGAATTTAACGGTTCTGGCGCATCGAGCAATTATTTTAACAATGGTATTTTAAGTGGCTCAAAAGGCACATTAGCTCCAGAACCTACACTTACAGGTGGGGCATTCCAATTTATAGCCACAAGTGCAAATACTATACGTGTTACCCTATCAAGTGGTAATGGTAACGAACGTTTGGTGGTAGTACGCGAAGCAAATGCAGTTAACCAATTCCCTACAGATGGTGTAAACTACACAGCTGATTCAACATTCAGCAATGGCGACCAAGTAGTTGCTGGTTCTGGAAACTATGTGGTGTACAAAGGCAAAGACAAAGCATTTACCCTAAAAGGACTTGCAGCAAATACGCTTTACCATTTTGCCGTATTTGAATACAATGGAACTGTGGTTAGCGGTAACAACAACACTCTTAATTATTTAACAGCGGGCGCCATCATAGGAAAACAAGCAACACTTGATATAGAACCTACTGTTGCAGCAAAAGAGTTAGCATTTAGCAATATAGCAGGCAACAGCATTACAGTAAGTTGGAAAAATGGAACTGGTAATGCGCGCATATTGGTAGCCAGAGCTGGCGATATTCAACAAATACCTAACGATGGAACAGAATATACCGCAAATGATGTTTTCGGTAATGGTTCCACAATTGGATCTGGCGCTTTTGTAGTATACAGTGGTACAGGTAGCAGTGTAGATGTAAAAGGATTAACTGCTAATACAACGTATTATTTTGCTGTATTTGAGTTTAGCGGCACCAACACGGCAAATAATTATAAAACGGATATAGACAATACTTCTAAAGGCAGCCAAAGTACATTTATTGCAAAACCTACTGCAGCGGCAACTAACTTAACTCTCTCCCCTATTACTAATGGTACTGCTTCTTTGAGTTGGAACAAAGGAAATGGCGGCAAGCGTGTTTTAATAGTAAAAGAAGGATTTCCTATTACCAAATTCCCAGACGATGGTTCAGATTATTTAGCAAGTGATTCTTTTGGAGTAGCTAGCGCAAATATTGGATTAGGCCACTTTGCATGCTACGATGGCAATGGAAGCAGTGCTATTCTTAGAGGTTTATCTGTTGAAAAGGCGTATTATTTTGCATTATTTGAATACAATGGCACCGATACAGCAACAAGTTACCTAACGGCAACATTTGCGACCACCAACAACTTACCAGCAGAACCACAGCAAGTTGCCACTAACTTTGTGTTTAAAAACTTAACTGCCGAAAGCGTAAAAATAAGCTGGACGAATGGAAACGGCGCTTACCGTGTATTATATGTAAAAGAGGGCTCTCCTGTAAATAAAATTCCAGTAGATGGACAAATTTATGTAGCAACTGATACCATTGGAAAAGGAGTAGACTTAGGTTTTGCTAACTATATAGTGTACAATGGCACAAGTAATACAGTTGATTTAAAAGGACTTAAAAACAGCACACTGTATCATTTTGCATTGTATGAATACAACCAAGACATTGAAGGTCCTGCAAATTATTCTAACAAGCCCCTTACTGGCAGCAAAAGCAATGTAGTTTTAAGTATAGGCAAAAACAAAGCAGATTTGTTATTGCTATACCCTAATCCTACTACCGATGCTGTAAATATTCGAGTAAACGAATACTTAAAAGACGCTACACTATTCATTTATAACCAATTAGGTCAATTAGTATTTAGCGAACAAATAACTAATTTATCACCAACAGATACCTATAGCTTACGTCCTTCATTGGCAAAAGGTCAGTACCACTTAAGCATTATTTCAACTAACAAATCATACGCAGCACCCTTAACTGTAAATTAATTTTTCATTTTAAAATCAAGCAGTAACATGAATTATTTATACTTCAATTGTACAAAAATTAGCAAAGTAGTACGTGCCTTAACCATTGCATTGGCAATAACAAGCACAGCTTTTGCACAAGTTCCACCAGCTCCAGCCATAGTAGCAGAACCTACTAGCACATCCTCTGTGCTTACCTTTAGTACCGTTACCGAAAATAGCATGTTGCTAAAATGGAACAAAGGAAATGGAACTAACAGATTAGTAATAGCCAAGGCTGTAAACCCACCCGACTCGCTACCTATTGACAACCAAGCATATACCGCCAGCGCTACTTTTGGTAGTGGTCAGGATTTAGGAGGTGGTCAGTATGTAGTATTTAATGGCACAGGTAACACCTTTACTGTTACTGGATTGGCACAAAATACTGTTTATCAATTTGCCATATTTGAGTACAATATAGAAGGCACTGCTATAACCAATTATATGGCAACCTCACTTGATGGCTCTAATAATACGCTATCTACTGAACCTACAGTAAATGCTTCAGAAATCACTTTTTCTGCAATAGACCTTACCTCTTTTGCACTTACGCTTACTAAAGGGAGTGGTATTGAGCGTTTAATCATTGCCAAAAAAGGAAGCGCGGTAAATCAAGTACCTCAAGATGGTGTAGAATATACAGCTAATGCGGCATTTGCTACAGGCACTGATTTAGGTGGTGGAAACTATGTAGTATTTAAAGGTAGTGGCAATACTGTTGCTCTTACTGGTTTACTACAAGGAACTATTTATCACTTTGCCGTATTTGAATACAATGGCACTGCCACATCTACTAACTATTTAAAAAACAACGTTGCTACTGCTTCACAAGCATCAAAAGCGCCAAAACCAACTACAGGTACGAGCGATTTGCTTTTTAGTGAAATCACCGAAAACACCATCAGCCTAAGCTGGATAAAAGGAAACGGAACGAAACGTATTATAGTAGCACATTCTGGAACAGCTGTAAGTGCATTACCTACTGATGGAACAGAATACACAGCTGATAACAATTTTTTAAACGGGAGTGATTTAGGCGCTGGAAATTACATTGTATTTAATGGCATAGCAAATACCTGCCAAGTAAATAACTTAAAACCAAACACAGTTTACCACTTCTCTATTATCGAATACAATGGCTCGGGCAATGCTACCAGCTATTTTACCAGTGGCGAAACAAAAGGAATGCAAAGCACTTTTGCTACCGAACCTTCAGTAGGCACAGGAAGTATTGTTGCAAAAACAATTGGCGAAACAACCCTTACCCTAAAACTACAACCAGGGAACGGCAGCGAGCGCATCATTATAGCTAAACAAGGCGGTGTTGTAAATCAGTTTCCTGTAGATGGAAAAAGCTATGCAGACAATTTAAAATTTGAGCTAGGTGTTGATTTGGGCGCAGGAAACTATGTAATGTACAAAGGCATCAACAATGAAATAACCATAACAGGACTTCAAGCTGGGCTAACCTATAATTTTGCCGCATTCGAATACAATGGCAGTACTGCTGCAGCTAACAACTATTTAACATCCAACCCTGCTACTTTAACACAACAAACAGTATTAGCAGAACCAAGTACCCAAGCAAGCAATATTACTTTTACCACAATTACACCTACCTCCCTTTCATTAAAATGGGGCAGAGGAAATGGCACAAACTGTATTGTATTAGCTAAAGCCGTTAGCGATATTAGCCGCACTCCAGAAGATGGATTTAACTACACAGCTAATGATGTATTTGGCAGTGGCAGTGATTTAGGAGCTGCTCATTATGTAGTATTTAATGGTAATGGTAATACTTGCGAAGTAAAAGGATTAGACCCAAACACTACCTATTTCTTTTCGGTTTTTGAATACAATGGAAGCGGTAATACCATTAATTATTTTACCTCTACACTTGTAAAAAATTCACGTAGCACCTTAACTACTGAACCTACTATTGCAGCCAGCAATATAAGTTTTAGCAACATTCAAGGTAATGAGCTTACTCTTCAATTTACGCCAGGTAATGGGGATCAACGTATTATTGTTGCTCGTAAAGGCTTTGAAGTAAACCAACAACCTAAAGACGGAAAAGGTTATACTGGTATTGCAGCAGCTCCATTTGGAGACGACTTAGGCGCTGGAAATTATGTAGTATATAAAGGTGTTGAGAATAGAGTAACGCTAACTGGATTAACAGAAGCGACGAGTTATCATTTTGCCGTATTCGAGGTGAATGGTACTGCGGACCTTACGCTAAACTATGCGTTAACAGGTATTTTAACAGGCACTCAAGCTACTTTAGAAACTGAACCAGGTGCTGTAGCAAGCACTATTTCGTTTTCTAACGTTACCGAAAATAGCATGAATGTAAGTTGGGTAAGCGGTGCTGGAACAAACAGACTATTGATTGCACGCGCAGGCGAGATAAACAAAGGTCCTATAGATGGTATGGAATATAAGGCAGATGCTGCTTTTGGTAAGGGTGCTACATTAGGTGCTGGCAACTTTATCGTTTATAGCGGTTCGGGGAGCAGTGCCTCTGTTACAGGTTTAACAGCAAATACGCGCTACTATTTTGCAATCGTAGAATTCAACGGAGAAAAAACAACTAATAATTACAACAACTCCCCAGATAGACCTACTGCAAACAAGCTTACCTTAGTAAACAAACCTACTGTGGTAGCTACCAACTTGGCTATTACCCCTATTCAAGATAAATCGGTAACGGTAAGCTGGTTGAATGGCAACGGACAACGTAGAGTTGTATTAGTAAAAGAAGGTACGCCTGATTTTAGACTACCAGAAAATGGTAAATCTTACAGAAACATTGCCTCTTCTAATTTTGGTCAGGCTCCTATCTCCTCTGGAAGCGAAACATACGTATGCTACGACGGGATAGAATCTTCTTTTGAGTTGACTAACCTAGAACCCATTCGTGTCTATTATATCGCTGTAATTGAATACAACGAATCTGACTCATTGGCTACCAGCTATCAACGAACTGGCTTTCCTGTAGTAAGTAATTTACCAGAACAACCTACCGTTGGTGCGGCTGCAATGCAATTTAATGTACTTACGCCAACTACCATGACCGTAAAATGGACAAATGGAAATGGTGCCTATCGTGTGCTATTAGCCAAAGCAACCACCCCTGTAAATAAAGCGCCTATAGATGGTATCAACTACATTGCCAATGCACAATTTGGTAGTGGAGAGGACCTTGGATTTGCAAACTTTGTTGTGTACAATGGCATAGCTGATTCGGTAACACTAACTGGCTTAACAGCTAATACAACTTATCATTTTGCCTTATATGAGTACAACCAAGATGGCGACGATCCTTCTAATTACAGAAGCGAGCCACTTATTGGCAACAAAAATAATAAATTAGATACAACTGGTGGAACAACAGCTATTTCAGTAGTAGCCAATAACGGTACATTTAATGTATACCCCAACCCTACTTCTGGTACTATCAACATTGATTTTGCAAAAGAACAAGGAAAAGCAGTACAACTACGTGTTTATAATACATTGGGTAGTTTAGTATATAGTAGCTCCTTAGCTATTGCAGCTAACCGCAATCAAGAGATACATCTTGAAGAACTTGGAACTGGCGTATATACTTTATTGGTACAAACCGATAAGGGTGTAATTGCCGAAAGAGTAGTAATTGCTAAATAGCAACACGCCTAGCCGCCTAAAAAAGTCCTCTTGCCTCTGGTAAGAGGACTTTTTTTATGCAAAATAGTTGCTCTTTGTGCCGAAAGCATGACAAGGGCATCACCAGCGCTGCTGCAAGCGTAGGATATTTAACAAACAGTAGCTTCAAACTATTGAAGTATTCCTTCTTTAAATTCCCTAAAGTTCGTACTTTTTCAAAGTTTTAGGATTTTTGTGCATCTTTGTGATATGCAAACGATAGTACGTAAAGGATATTTAGACACGCTTCTTGTACTCAAAGACAAAAATCTGATAAAAGTTGCTACAGGTGTTAGGCGTTGTGGAAAATCAACATTAATGAGGCAATTTCAGGACTTGCTGCGCAAGGAAAATGCCAAAATTTCCATCTTGGCAATCAATATGGATATGCCTGAATTTCGGTTTTTAGCAGAAAAAAACTGGAAAGAAATTTATGCTTACATTGTTAAGCGCCTCAAAAAAAATGTAACAAATTATGTTTTTATAGACGAAGTACAAAACGTTCCCGAATTTGAAAAACTATTGGAAGGCTTGTATGTTCAGCCCAACATAGATTTGTACGTTACGGGTTCAAACGCATTTTTGTTGAGTAGCGAATTAGCCACCTTGCTCACGGGCAGGGCGTATGAAATAAATGTATTGCCATTTTCCTTTTCCGAATTTTTGGAGTTTACAGGAAAAACGGCCAACCCCGACCGTGCTTTTGCCGAATATGTGCGTACTGGAGGTTTCCCCGAAGCTGTAAGACTTTCGGCAGATGGCAATCACTTTGCAAACGAATACCTGCAAACCGTTTTCAGAAATATTTACGAAAACGATATTTCAAAACGATACACTATTTATGCAGAAAAATCGTATCAAGAAGTAGTGAGTTTCTTAATAGATTCCATTGGTTCAAGCGTTTCGGCAGGAAATATTGCCAAAGTTTTAACCGCCAACAAAAAGAAAATCGACAACAAAACAGTTTCAAAATATATTGACACACTTGTTGAAGCCTATTTGTTTTACAAAGTAAATCGCTACGACATTAAGGGCAAACAACACCTCGCCACACAAGAAAAATACTATTTGGTTGATTTGGGTTTGCGCAATGCTCTACTCGGCAAAGAATTGGCAAGTGATGCGGGACATTTGCTCGAAAACATTATTTATCTTGAACTGAAACGCAGAAACAATCAGGTATGGATAGGAAAAACGAATAATTTAGAAGTGGATTTTGTTGTTCGTAACAATGACGGTTATACACAATACATACAAGTTTCGCAAACGGTACAAACCGCATCGACTTTGGCACGAGAATTAGCACCATTTGACAGCATTACCGACCACCACGAAAAACTACTCATCACAATGGACTACGAGACAGGAACACTCAACGGAATAAAAAAAATAAACGCATTAGACTGGCTCACAAATACTGAAAAATAACGGCGAACAGCCATTAGGTTGGTGTACATTATACCACAAGCGGGACGCTTGCGGCAGCGGTGGGTTTAAAAATAGGTATTTACAGCAAAATCAAACTGGCTAATAAAAATCTCCTTACAGCTTGAGATATTATTTTGTTTCTTGCTAGCAGAGTCTCGTGTGTATAGCCTGTGTGAGGAAAGGACTCTGCGTATTCATTAATTATATATCAATCAATAATCTGTACAGGTAAAATCACTACTTATTTGCAGCTACAGGAGTTGACTATCAGCAATAATACGCAGAGTCCCGCATTTGCGCACCGTCCTTTCTACGAGACTCTGCTGGCAAGATAAAACAACGACTCTACACAGATGCTTCGTTCCTCAGCATAACAATGGAGAGATCAGTAGCTTTGTCCTCCTGAACCTTACCTTTTTTGTCATCCTGAACGTAGTGAAGGAACTAGAAAGCAAGCGATAAGAAGATGCTTCGTTCCTCAGCATGACAAGACCTTTGCCATCCTCATTACTTCCTGTTTCGACATCAATCTACTCGCTTAAAATTTTATAAAGTTCTAAATTTAGATAGTAATGATTGCCTTGTATCGATTTCTTCTCTAGAATACCCATGTTGCACAAAATTTGAAGATAATTACGTGCTGTATTTTCGGCATACATGTGCCTTTCGGTAAGGTGTTTTACTTTGGTAAAAGGTTGCTCGAAAATACGTTCGGTAAGTTGTGCTGCCCTGCGTATGGCTGTGTCGTTTTCAATAGCCCGTTGTATAGCTTCTTTTGTACTTACAATAGCATTTATTTTTGCATAGGTTAGGTTCGCTGTTTCTTCTATTGCTTTTAGCATATAAGCTATCCAATTGTACCATTCGCCGCGTTGCGATACCCCTGCCAGCAATTCGTAATAGGCTTCTTTATGGTCGATGATGTATTTACTCAGAAAAAGAATTGGAAAGTCGAGCAGATTTTTTTGTGTAAGCATATGGATATTAAAAATACGACCAACTCTTCCGTTTCCATCTCTGAAAGGATGAATGACTTCAAATTGATAATGCGCGATAGCCATTTTTAACAAAGGGTCTAAGGGATATTTGTCATCATCATTCACAAAATCGATTAAATTATCGAGTTTGCTTTCGATAATTCCTTTGCCACGTGGTGGGGTATATACCACTTTTCCGGCTTGCGCTCCGCTACCACCTTGCTTTATTACAGTTTCTAAAAAAGCAGGACGAATGCCATCTTGCGTATTTTTCACCTCCTTGTAAAGCTCAATAAAGTATTGGCTATTAAAGTTATTACTGTTTGCTAGGTAAGCAAAACCTTTCCATAATGCTTCTCTGTACCGCAATACTTCTTTAGGTGCGCCCGCTATATTTTCAGAATGTTGATCTTCACTATAGGCCTGATACAATTCATCGTCGGTAGTGAAAATATTTTCGATGGCACTAGAGGCTTTGGCTTCTTGCAAACTAATAGTATTAATTAATACCCCTTGATTGGGCAATACAATACTGCGGCCTTGCACCCTGGCTAGGGCCGTTTTGGCGGCTACCAATTTTTCAAGCAGTGCAGTGGTATAATATAATTCTTGCGCAGGTGGCAATAAAGGCAAGGTGTTCCAAGGAATTGTACGATCAGGATTGATGGGATAATACTTAGCTGACATTATTTTTGACTACTTTTTAATGTTTACTCAATTGCTTACATCAAAAGTAATAGAAAAAAATGAGTAAACATTAAAATATTGTTTGTTTTAATGTTTATGCGATTTTTGGCATTAAAATTATGCCTTAACGTCTAGATATGATACTTAAAAACAATAAACGAATTGTAATAAATTATCAAAACGTGTATGCTTTCTTGCTAGCAGACTCTCGTGTGTATAGCCTGTGTGAGGAAAGGACTCTGCGTATTCATTAATTATATATCAATCAATAATCCGTACAGGTAAAATCACTACTTATTTGCAGCTACAGGAGTTGACTATCAGCAATAATACGCAGAGTCCCGCATTTGCGCACCGTCCTTTCTACGAGACTCTGCTGGCAAGAGCGGGACGCTTGCGGCAGCGGAGAGCTTAAACAATAGCAATCGCTGCTTTTTTAACTTAATTTAATTAATTACTCTTGTAAATTAAATATAAGATGATGCTAAATGGCAACTTGCCGGTTAATAAAGAAATTAACTACTACCCAGCTTTAACAGGATTACGATGTGTGGCAGCTTATCTTGTTTTTTTTCATCACTTTAATCTATTTCCACCAGGATCATTACTGAATGCCTTTAGTAAAGAGTTAAACATTGGCGTATCCATATTTTTTGTACTAAGTGGATTCTTAATTGCAGATAGATACCAAAGTAACTTTAGCTTATCAAGAAGCTATTTAAAAGTTTACTTTTTAAACAGAATAGCTAGAATTTATCCCTTATATTTCATTTTAACTCTGCTTACATTTATTCTAGCTCCTTACGCCTATGATAAACTGAACTGGCAACCCTACTTTACCTTTGAAATCTTTATTTATAACATAACATTCTTAAGAGGCTTTTTTGATTCAATATTATTTACTGGAATAATGCAAGGTTGGTCGCTGACTGTAGAGGAGTCTTTTTACCTCATTGGTGCTCCTATACTATTTTTAGCGCGATTTAAATTTAAACTTCTTTTTTTTCTTGGCTTTTTCTTGTTTGTTGGTATTGTCCTCGTACAAATTTCAAAAATCAATGCCACTGACTTTGTAAGTAGCTATTATTTTATGTTTAATTACACATTCTTTGGACGAATTTTCGAATTCGCAATTGGCATATTTCTTTCAATAGCTATCCAAAAGAATGAAAATCATTTTGTTAAGTGGAGTACGTTAATCGGCTTCATAGGATTATTCCTATCTATAATAGCACTTTCCTTTTATCCTGATACTTATATGGAAATTAATATCTTCCGATTAAGTATATCTAACTTTACGCTACCCATTTTTGTTGCTCTTATGCTGAATGGTTTGATAAAAGAAAAAACATGGGTTTCAAAACTATTATCTACAAAAACAGCCTTAGTATTGGGCAAAAGTTCTTATGCTTTTTATTTAATCCACTTAGGGGTACTACAAATATTGATAAGCAATTATTTAACCCTCTTTTCATCTACAATAGCTACTATATTATTATTTGCTATGCTGATTATTACTTCAATCATTCTGTATTACACTGTAGAAGAGCCTTTAAACAAAAAAATCAGAACACTTTATTGATAAATACTGATTTTAGGATTCAACTCTTTTAATAATCTTCTCTGGGCTATTGAATAACCTTCCATGAGATAAAGTGAGTTGTTGCAAGGGTGTTTGCCTACAGTTATTACTTGGTACTTCTCTAAATTATACTGAGCCCTCTTTTCTGTATCGGTAGGTAATAAATAAGAAGCATTTAGAATAATATATTTCCCTTCTGCCTTGTTGCTATGCCTAGTAGTGAGATAGGGATTTGCAGGAGGAACTGCTATGGGCAAACAACTTGTGTAATCGTTTATATAGTTTGCCTGTACTGCTATGGCTTTATTTTCTGCCAATATATCTCTAGGGTATGCAAGCATGTAAAGTTGAATATTCGTACATATACTGCACAAAATAATTAAGACTATACCCAACAAGGCTACCCTCTCTTTATATTGTTGAAGCACCAGTAAAAAAACAATTAATAGTATGGGAACATACATGTGTATCAGTCTTCCATAAAACACAAAAGAACCCATAACCGATTGATAGGCGTAAATTATCCAAGAACCCATAAACAACATAAAGGTGATAAAGAGTACGTTTTGGGGTTGCAAAAACTCTTTTAAACGAAGTTGACGTATTTGCTGTATTGCCCAATATACTGAAATTGCCAATATTGCCATACCAGCAACATTCATGGTAAACCAATAGTGTTTCACAATAAAGCTGAATCCTTCTTCAAAACTACCCTGCGTAATACCGATAGGTTTGCTAAAAAACAGGTTGATATAATTGAAGTCTACCTTGGCTGCCAACCATTGAAAAAAGCTAAAAACAACTATAACGCCTGCAAAGAAAGCAACTACTGCCATTACACGCTTATAACTTCTTTTTATTAGAAAGTGCATCAGTAATAAGGCATTATTAATTAGCCAAAAGAATACATATCCCGGATACACCGCTAAAGCCAACGTATTGATTGCACCCAGAAATACGGCATTTATTATACTCAAGGGATTATTTTCAACCGTTTTTTTTAAAAGCTGAGATAGCACAACTACGTAAAGGAATAAAGATATATCGTAAGAGATACAGTGCCTGGAGTATAGGAATGATGCCGGAATAAAAAGATACGTTAAAGCACCTAATTGTGCAAAATACTTCTTTTGGCTAAAAGCATACACTATTTTATAAATACCGTATGCAATACCAAAAATACAAAACAGGTTAAAAAATTGAGCTATAAGTAAGGATTTTGGGTCTGTATAAGGCAAACCAAATAGCTCCTTTGCAAAAAACTGAAAAGAAGCGGGAATCATTCTTACCAGCACATCACCGGGGCGATTGGATGTATCAAAACTTGTATTTTGATTGAATATAAATTCGGCAATACGTTGTATTTTGTTGCCATCGTATTCAAAAAATGTTTCAATAACATTGAAACTGGTTAGATACCGCGATTCATCTGGAAAGTAAAGTGCTCCTTTTCCTAAATATACAACATGTAGTAGTATAGCTACTGCAAAAGCAAGAGATAATGTCTTACTTTGCTGCAAAAAATTACAAACAACAGTCATCTGCGAATAGCTATTTAGCCTTATTTTTGGCAAAGTCATCTTCCAACTATCTTTTTAGATTTAACACGTGAATAAAGGATTTACACAATTACTACTTACAGCTATATTCATAGCACTTATTTGGCTGCTATTACCTACTGGTTCTATACACGCGAAGTTAAATTATATTGGTGTACCTGCAATTGCAAATCCGTATTTTGCAGATGTACGTGCCGTAATTAGTGGTATTTTATGCTTTAAAGATGGCATAGACCCCTATATATCTGGCGCATGTTTATCCTATGATGCCAATTGGGCATATCCCAGAGCATGGTTTCTGCTTTCTTTCTTACCTATTTCGTATGCTTGGGTTATTTATATAGGCTTTTTTAATATCCTCTTTTTTATTGCGTGGATACTTTATTTAGGTAAAAATCTTTCCAATGGGGCTTATCTATTACTGCTTTTTGCCTGTTGTTCTTCTGCCGTACTCTTTTGTTTAGAACGAGGCAATGCTGATCTTTTAATCTTGCAATTGATTGTTGGTGCATTCTTACTAAAGCGACAAAAAGAATGGGGATTTAGCCTTTCTATTGTATTATTATTAATTGCGTCTTTGCTTAAAATCTATCCTATTGTATTACTAGTGCTATATATAAATGATATAACAAACAGAAAAAAACTCATTCAAGTAATCGTAGCTGCGCTATTATTCATCGTTTATTTATTGGTTTTTCGAGCAGACTTTATAGTAATAACGCAATTAGCTCCCAGCTTTACAGGCATCTCATTTGGTATAGGGGTATTGCCAAAATTTTTGATGGAAATAAACAAATGGGTTTGGCTATCACAAAATTTCAAATGGATATGGTGTCTTGTGGCTATATCTACACTGCTATTTGCAGTAAAGGAACAACTAAAAACCACACTGAAAACAAGCGAAATAAGCAATGAAAAAACATGGTACTTAGTGGGGGCAATTATTTATTTATTTAACTACCTAATTGGTTTTCAGGTAGATTACCGACTCTTGTTTTTAGTTTTATGCTTACCTAGTTTATTAATGCGCATTGGTTTGGTTAGCAATCTTGTTCAATTACTTTTGATTTTTATGGTGTTGTGGGGCAATGCCATAACCATGTGGTTGAATTATTTACAATCAAATGTGCCAATAAGTATGGGAGTATATCGACCAAATGTACATTTTACCATTATTGAAGAATCAGCACATGCAATACTGAGTTGGATATTGATTTATCAACTATTAAAGTATTTTATCCCTCGTTTAAAGGTACTTTTTACACACTATTTTGGGCGCCAAACCACATAAGTATACGTTTGTCCCGTGTGTGGAAGATTAAAGTTTAACACCTCTCCCCGCAAATAATTAGCTTGCAGCACATTATTATCAACAAGCCAACTCCCAAACATATCAATCATTATTAAATCAAACTGTTTATTTGTCAACATGGAATCCATTTGTGATTTATATTGATTGTTCAGTTCATTTATTTGGGTGTAATAACTGTTATTTATAGTCTTACAGGGAAGATACCATTCAGATAACCCACTATCATATACCGGTTTTCCATGTTCAATAAGGAGCGGCGTAATGGCAGGAGAAGCAAAAATATTTTTATGCGCTGCTACCAAATTATCGGCATTCTCCCATACCGTTGTAACGTTTGCATTTACAAATCCGCCATTGCTTTTTATATAACTATAGATAAATGTTAAATTATAGGCAATTAGGCAAAAGCCAATTACTTTTATTACACCACTTTGCTTATTGAGCCAGTAAATAGTTAATAAAACCAGATTAGGAGCTACTAATTCTACAGCATAATACACAAAAGCACCATAGTTCTCTGCCATTTTGTAATAAAATAGCAATGCCGTACAAACAGTATAAAATAAAAAAGGATGTTTTATACCTGCAATAAGTGGTTTTTGATTTTGAAAGCTACCCCTTAACAATCTTGCTTCTTTATAAAATCTGTATGAGGCGAATAAAGTCAACACCGCTAATACACTTAATAGTACTGGAAAAACTTGCAATCGTAAAACAGCTATTTGAAAATAGCGCCAGTGTGGTGCTGTGGGATAATCGCATCCGATGTTTATAAACAAGGTATTGATCCAGTATAGCGGCGTAATTAAATGAACCACACCAATCGCAATGAGAGCAACTACTAAATATTGAATAGCAAAACGTATTCCTTTTGATTTATCAACAAAAAATATAAGCCAAAGCGATAATAATGGCAAACAAAATACAAAATACACCTTAGCAAATATTGACAATACACCAGCAATATATGCTACATGCATTCCCCTATTACTATAATTTGTAATACTTGGCAGGTACAAGCAAACCAAAAACAGAAACATCCCTAACGTTTCTGGTCTTGGAAGCGGGATGACAAGAACTAAACAACACGCATAGATTGTTATAATTCCTAAAAAAGACAGCTGCTTATTAATTGCATATTGCTTACAAATTTTAAAAAACAAATAACAAATTGCTAAAATGAATATGGCAGTAGTAAGCTTGTGGGAAATCAGCGAATTGGATATTACCAATTCTAGGGGTATTGCTAAAATATTATACAATACCCCATATACATTTAGGTATTGGGGTAAATTATGTGTCACATACGGATTTATTCCATTTATCAATGCCTTTGTGGTAAGCAACATTCCACCTTCTCTTAACTCTAATAAGTACGGGTAAGAGATAATATTATAGTGATACACTAAAAAAAAGCAACTTGCAAAAAACAGAACCAAATATCCAATAATGGATGCCGGTACATTCAAAAAATGTGTTTTAATTCTAAGTTTCATTTACTAAAGCAATTGAATATAGATTATTATCGATGAATAAATATTAGCATAGGAACATCTATGCATTATTTCTGCGCAATTAACAACACAGATTTTCCTAATCTATGCCCTATAATAGAATCAACTAGTTTTGACAATGGTATCATGTAGTTGTCCCATAGTTTTAGCTGTCGCAACGTTGGATAACTCTGTTTCAGCAGCGATTTATTTGCAAAAGATGCCAGTAGACCTATAGAGTCTAAGTACTTTAGTTGATTTATTTTAAACTCAACCGGCAATACTGCTCGTAGCATCTCTTTATTATACCTGCGGTAATGCCCTATGATTTTATCAAACGGGCTGTATAAGAAATTATGAGCAGGCACTAAAATAATTAAGTGTCCACCATTTTTGAGCTTTGTATAGGCAATTCTTAACTCTTCTGCATCATCCTCAATATGTTCTATCACATCTATGTACAAGATGCTATCTACACTATTATCATCTACAGAATTGGTTAGAAAAGCATTTTTGACCTCACATTGCTTGGGCAATACTCCCTTTTCTTTTAATACTATAATATTTTGAGCTAAACTTTTATCTGGTTCAATGCACAGCCACTCTTGTATATTTGGAGAAGTAATTAAGTACTTAGTTGTACCTCCAATACCGGCACCCACCTCTACTACTTTTTGGCCCAAATACGGAACTACAAATTTAGCCCAATATCTTTTCCAGTTATGCGCATGTTCAAATAAGGTAAGTTCATCACCTATGTAGTTTGTATTCATTGATAAAGAAACTTTACAATTAAAATTATTTTATTACTACAGGCATATTACTACTATAAGCAGCTGCATTGGCGGAGAGTTCTAATTTACACTCTCTCTGGTACTGATTTTTTACAATTCCTATCAATCCTTGCATCATGCTATAATGCATCCCCATAAAAACTGCTTTTTCCGAATGCAATGCCATATCCATAGCATCTTTATATCCGTGTTGCTTAAATACTTCTTTATGAAATGGCGATTGATTACACCACCCTGTTATTAAAAAATTATTCGCTAAATATTTAGTTGGGGAGGTACTTATCTCTAAAGCATTGCTCGGATAAAAACCAGAAGATGTAATATGGAATACTGTTGGATTTTCTTCAAAATCTTTATCAATAACCCTTAAAGAGGCTTTCTGGCTTTCAATATACTTGTTTGCCTCAGGCAAATAAGTAAAAAATCGATACAATACCGGCATTACAGCTATTAGCACTAGCAGTAAAGTATAACGCTTGCTTATACGAATATGCTCAAATAAAAGCCACCAAGTACACATTATACCTAACATTACAAAAGAAATAACGGCTCTATAGGGTGTCCTTGCAAATACAATCAATAATAAGATAATAGAGCAAGACAAAATTATGGGCAAGAATATTTTAAAAAAAGGTGCATTAAGACGCTTTACAAAAACAAATGGCAACAGTACCAAAAAGATAAAATACCACATATCTATGGTTATATTTTTTGCCGTCAATAGTACTTGTTCCAGTGTAGTTTTAGATGCTAAAACTTTTGCTGCATAGATCACTTTGTCTCTGGCAAATACTTTTTCGTCGGACCAAAAGTGAACCGTGCAGCATTGAACCTCAGAAAAACTCCACCCAATATTCTCTAACATTGGTATTTTAGTATAGTCTAATGGATCATTTGCTAAAACTTCAGCACTGTACAAAAAATCCAGGAAGTTAGGACTTCCCATCTCTATTTGATACATTAACCTATCATACAAACGTATAGGCACATAAAGTATAAGCAGTGCAAATGCCAGTTGAATTACTATTTTTCTTTTATGCAGATAATACTCATAAGCCAATAATGGCAGTAGGAATAACATACTACCATAAAATATCTGGTAACGGATCAAGTATGCAGTACCAAAAAGCACTAAAAGAATATAGAATGCTTTTTTACCGATTTTTATATTGTTGCCTAATAAATGAAATAAGTAAAGAATAGCTGCTAATACTGGCAAAAAGCCTGTTGAGGTAAATTGTAAACGAAAGAATAAAGACAAGCCAAATGTTACATAGAAAAGAGCAAAAAACAGCCACCCTTTAAAATAACCCCATTGCTTTAGTGCTGTGTAAAGAATAAAGGACGAACTAAAATATTGTACGCTGTACAAAAATACGGTGTACCAATTAACCTCGTCTGTGATGTGGTATAAAACTTTAAGTATCTGCCCAATAAATACATTCATTAAAACTAAATACTCATTAGGGCTGCCCGTAAAAAAGCCCGACGCTATCATGTTCATTCCAGCATCATCATTTATACTATCAAATGCTGGGGTTAACCACCACGAAGCAACTACAATCACTACCAAATTGACCACAAGCGCGATTAATAAAGAAGGGCGTATAGTGAAACTTAAATTCATAGATTACAGAACGTTGTAAATGGGCGGTACAGATTTATTGTTCTTTTGAGCTATAAAAATAAGAATGAGTCCGATTACAAAGAAACCTAGACAAAGCAATGCTGCATTTAAAAAACCTATTGACAGTGTGCTTGCCCATCCTAAAACTGCCTTACTTGTAAAAAATTTCTGATAAACAACGTAAGCAATGGAACTTGAAAAAAATATGCCTAAAAGCAATGCTAGCTTTAAGAATAACAATAATACTTTATCGGCATACTCTACAAATGCATTGAAAGCATGTTGAAGTAATGAGCTAAAATTCATCTTAGATTTTCCATTAATTCGCTTATCCCTATCACTAATTATTGAATAGGTAACGAAACGCTGTTTGGATAAAAATGCAGCCAAATGAATAAATGAATTATCTAAAATACAGTTGGCTACCTTTCTATTAAAGAAACAAAAATTGCCAAATTTTAATGTTTTACCTGTGATAAATTTAAACAATAGTAAATACGCCCAATAAGAAATCTTAAACATCAGATTCTCATTTCGCTTACCCCTGCCTACCTGAACTAAATCTACTTGTGTATGCTTTACTAATTCGTGTATAGCAGATGGATTATCCTCACCATCACCATCCATCACTATAAAGTGAGAACATGACTGGTTAAATGCATAATGTATTCCTTGATATATAGCCCTTTGATGACCTACGTTATAGTGCAAATCGAGTATCGTTAACTCAGGATGCAGTTTTTGATATTCTACTAATAATGCCAATGTATCATCTGTAGAACCATCGTTTACCACAATTAGCACTGTTTCATAGTCGGGTTTAAACGCAGCAGCAAGTTTTTTAAGGAAGTGTATTACTGTATTGTTCTCGTTAAAACACGGAACAACAATTCCTAATTTAGAAATCTGCATAGTTCAAATTCAGAAACGAATATATTTTTCAAAATTAGATTTAATTGTGGTAGAAAATAATTTAATTCAACCGATACAAGCAAACCACTTTACCAGCATATGCCACTGAATAGGCTCCTGAGTTTTGAACGCCCAATGAAAGCATAAAATTAGGACTAAAGTCCGTTTTATCAGGCACATATCCTCGGTACACAGTATAGTAAATAGGTTTGGAAGCAGTAGTTTTTAGCGGTAAGTGTATCGGAAAATTAGGCTGGTTGAATAAAAACATGCTTACTGGCAATTGTACCACCGCACGTTCTTCTGTTGCCAAGGTTGCTGCTATATTATCAAAATCTGCCAACAGTTGGCCTTTGTATATACTCGGAGCATTTATTTGTTGAAATTGCGCTATTGTAGCTTTAGAAGTGCTTACAAACAAGGGCAACACCAACAAGTTAAGTCCAATTACAGCATAGGTAAGCGCACGATGGGCATAATTGATAAGTACCCAAGCAATAGGGATAATAAGAATGGATAACGAACGAATATCTAATTCCCAATGTGCATGATAAAATGCTAAAGTGGTAAGCAGATACATCATTTCTACGGCAAATAATCCCCACAGTACCAG
This sequence comes from uncultured bacterium, assembly GCA_947085255.1. Taxonomy (GTDB): domain Bacteria; phylum Bacteroidota; class Bacteroidia; order Sphingobacteriales; family Sphingobacteriaceae; genus CAMTVQ01. Next base: position 63,232 of record CAMTVQ010000011.1, read on the forward strand.
TTGCTTTTTTTTGTAGGCCAAATAGGCCGTGCTGATTATTCCGCCCAACAAAACATAACGCAAAACGGCTTTTTGCCAAGTATCATGAATAAATAAAAATTCGGTAAGTGTTTCATAAAAATGCTGCCAAAGCCATACCAATAGGTCAATAATGGGTTTGGTTTTAATAGACTCCATAAACACGTAGTTAAACACTTCTGGATAGGGAAACGGGGCTACCAATAATAAATTGGATAATACGCCTAATACTATGGTGAGAGGAATCAAGAATGCTACTACCCATTTCATTCTTGCAGAAACAAAGAAAAGAGGCAACAATCCAAAAATCCATAAAAACCCATTGTATCTAAACTGGGTGTAGAGCAATACCAGCAAAAAATAGCTAATAATAAGACCTAAGGTTGGCTTAGGTACTCGGTAAATTTTTATAAGCGCTACACTGAGAACAATACCCCATACCAACTGTATGGTTTCTTTATAAAAAGAAAAGGTATACCTAAACAAAGGAGGATAGCTTAACAGCACAGCGGCAAGTAGTATTTTTTCTGTTGCAGAAAACTCCTTTGTTGTATAAATAAGTACAAAAGCAAGTAATGCAATACAAAAATTGAGTGCCAAAATATTGGGAGTAGTGGATCCGGTAAGTTTTGCCCAAAAACCGTCTATCGTAGCATAAAAAACACCATGTATACCAAAATCTCCTATGCGTGATGTTACCCCATCAAAACTAATGGGCGTAGTAAATTGATTATGCACGGCAATTGCCTTAGCTTCTATATAATATAAAAATTCGTCCGTTCCATTAGGTTGATACTTTCCATTTACGGCAAAAAAGAAGTACACATAAAACATACCTAAAGCCGCAAGTATCAAATAAACAATACCAGTAGAAATATTTGGAATTTTAATTCGCATAGAGTTATAATTGGTAATGAGACTTAATTTGCAGTAATTCAAAAGGTGCCAACAGCATATTTTTTAACGTAAGTTTAGAAGCGCCCATTTCTTGCCATTGTCGCAATGGTGCTTCGTAAATAGCCTCCAACGCATATTTTCTACCCTTCTGTTTTACAACACGGGCGATTACCTCAATATCAAACAACCACTTGGTAATAAACGAACGATCAAAAAAAGGCTCGATACTACCTGTTCTGAAAAACTTAGCACCACATTGAGTGTCGTAAACGGGTATGCCCTTAAGCACCTTACTGGTAAGAGTAGCAAAAATTCTTCCGTTATAGTGACGCATAGCATCACGTTGAATATTGGCACCTAAACGTTTGATACGTGCACCAAAAACCATGTCTATAATACTATTATCTGCAAAATAATTGGTTAGATAGGCAATCTCGCTAAGCGGTGTGGCCAAATCAGCATCCATAAATCCAACACAATCAAAATCTTGCCATTTTATGGCTTGCAAAACGCCTTGGCGAACAGCTTCAGCTTTTCCAGCATTTTGTTGAAGCGAGTATACATACACTTGATTGCAAGAATTAAAATGTTGCTGCAAAAGTGCCAAAGTGGTATCGCTGCTACCATCATTTACAAACACAAAAAAATGATTGGGGTATTGCTCCATGTGCTTAACGAAGATTTGTATGGGCAAACGTTCAGCTTCATTATAGCAAGGAATTACAGTACATATTTGCATAATTATTGCTTATCAAACTTCCCAATCATTTCACACACATACTCCACTTCTTCTTTTTTCATGCCAATATACACAGGCAAGCTTAGGCAGGTCTCGGCTATTTGCTCAGCTATGGGGAAATCTCCTTTTTTATACCCAACCTCTTGATACGCTTTTTGTAAATGAGGTGGCAATGGATAATGTATTAGCGTACCTACCCCATTTTGTTGTAAATGCGCTTGCAGTTTATCACGCTGCTGGCTACGTATTACATATAAATGATACACATGACTAGCTAAAGAAGCTGTTTGAGGCAACCTAATGTGTTTATATTGCTGTAATGCATTTGTGTACCATGCTGCAATTTGTTGACGCTCGGCTGTCCAATCGTTTAGTTTTTTCAGTTTTACCGATAAAAAGGCTGCTTGCAACTCATCTAATCTAGAATTAATCCCTTTTATGCTATTGTAATATTTTTTTTCGGAACCGTAGTTGCGATACGTGCGTGCAAAATCATACAACACCGCATTATTGGTGGTAATAGCACCAGCATCACCCAAAGCGCCTAAATTTTTACCGGGATAAAAACTAGTAGCGTTAATAGCCCCAAAACTTCCCGTAAGTTGACCTTTATACATGGCTCCTTGCGCTTGTGCGTTGTCTTCTACCACATGCAACTGATATTTTTCGGCTATAGCCATAATAGCTTCCATCTCGCAGGCTTGCCCATACAAATGCACTGGCATAATGGCCTTTGTTTTGGTGGTAATAGCTGCCTCAATCTTAGCAGGGTCTATATTGTAGGTAAATTCATTTGGTTCAACTGGTATAGGAGTCGCTCCACAATACGACACAGCTAACCAAGAGGCTATGTAGGTATTAGAAGGCACAATTACTTCATCTCCTTCGGCAATATCCAATGCTTTTAACGCAATAATTAAGGCATCTAAGCCATTGGCAACACCTACGGCATAACTGGTTTTGCTGTAAGTAGCATAGTCTTTCTCGAAGGCTTCTAATGCTTTGCCCATGATGTACCATTTGCTATCGTACACCTGTTCAAAAGCATCGAACATGTGTTGTCTTATCTGCTTATTGGTTTCGTCGAAAGAAAGAAAAGGAATTTGCATGGTTCAAAAATACATATTTAGTTTATTGGTTCATTAGTCCATTAGTCATTGGTAGTTGCTAACTAATACACAAAGCGCTTTAGGCGATTAATCGGTTTTTCGATAAGGTGCCACGAAATAAATGTAACCAGTGTTAAACAGACAATATTAAAATACAACTCATACGATGTACCAGCTTGAAAAGCAGGCAAATTATATCCTTTTTGAATCATCCATTGGGTAAATAAATAAAACAAATACGGCATAATTAAGTGATACACATACAAACCATAGCTTACTTTGCCGATAAGGCGCATAAATGCATTTGCCAATATTAGCTTTGTCCATTTACCGAAGCCCGTTACCGCAAGCATAATTAAAGATGCAGAGGCAATGCTAAATACCAATCGTTCACCTATTACCGCAACAGAGCCAGCAAAAGTTACCATTACCCAATATAGTGCCATAGCAGCTACAAATACAGAAACGGCATAAGGTGCATAGCGTTTCACTAAATCAGGAAACGCACCTCGAGCCCATGCCAATAGTCCACCAATGGCAAAAGCATCTACACAATTAATGGTAAGTAAGTATGCAAAACTTGGTTTAAATAAAGGGCTTGGTACTGTATAAAACACCAATCGACTTATCAAGGCTGTGAGTACTACCAACAACATAGCCCATTGTATTTTACGAGCTGGAATAAACAATATAAATAGGGGCCATATTAGGTAAAATTGTTCTTCAACCGCCAACGACCACAAATGCGATTTAAGTACTGGAAAATTACCAAAAGAGTATACATAGTGATTGCCTAAATATGCTAGAAAATACCCCATCCCCTCTCGCAAAAACTGAAACCCTAACAGGTACAATACCAAGAGATATAAGTAGTAAATAGGAAAAATACGTAGTGAACGGCGGACAAGAAAGGTTTTGAAATACCAAAATTTAGACTTGCTGCCAGCTGCTACTTGCGCTTTATATTGTAGTAGGATACCAGTAATTAGAAACCCACTCAACACAAAAAAGAGTGTTACTCCGCCAAAACCCAAAAAATCAGAATATTGCATGGGTATCCAGTGCCCAACAATAACCATTAGGATGGCTATTGCTCGCACCCCATCTAAATCGGGTATATGCTGAAGAGGTGAATACTTTACTGGTAATGGGGGCATAAAGGGGCAAATTTATAACAAAAGCCCATTTTTAAGGCATGCTTTAGACTTAATACTATAAATACACCTCATCTTCAATAAAAATCGGTCGGTTTCTGGATGCGTCTAAGGTACGCCAGACGTATTCGCCCAAAATACCAATGGCTATCATCTGAAAAGAGCCCACAAACAACACTACCAACATGGTTGAACTCCAACCTTGTACTGGAATATTACCTGTTATAGAGTTGTAAATAATGACCATACCATACGCCAACCCTGCCATTCCAAACAGCAGCCCTGCCGTAATAATGGCACGTATGGGCACAAAAGAGAAGGAAACGAATGAATCTACAAATAGCTTTATCTTTTTGCGCAATGTCCAGCGTGATTTTCCTATTTCGCGTTTGCGGCGCACATAAGGAATACACACCATTTCAAAATTCATCCACGCCAGTAGGTAAATACTGTTGGTGTTTTTTTCGTTGATTTTTACAGCAAGCTCACATAGTTTTTTATCAAACAACACAAAATCAAACCCCCCAGCAGGAATATTACTGAGTGCATACTTGCGCATAAGCCCATGGTACATGTTCGAAAATGTTTTTTGCACGAATGACTCTTCTCGGTCGGTGCGGTTGCCTACTACAAATTTTATCCCTTTTTGCCAGTATTCATACATGCGTACCATCAGTTCGGGTGGGTCTTGCAAATCGGCAGCTATCATTACATTGCAATCGCCAGTAGCATATTTCATACCCGCTACAATGGCGTTATAAGAGCCTACATTGCCAGCCAACTTAATAATTTTAACCTTTCCTTCGGGCTGGCTATTTCTAAACTCATGTAGTTTTTCGAGTGTTTTATCTCCCGAACCATCATCTACCAATACGTATTCAAACGCTACATCACTCGGAAACAATTTTTCATTCGCTAGCAATTCGGCAGTAGTTACCGGAATATTTTCTTCGTTGAAATAACAAGGAATAATTATGGATATTTTAGGCATTACACAAGGAACAAGCTGCAAAATACAGCTATTTTTTAAAAATTAAGTTTTGATCGTACGCGTTTGTATAAATCGGGGTAAAATTGAACAAAGTAAGAAAGTGTATTTAAAAATCGCACTCCTAGTACCTTGTGCAAAATAGTCTGTCCGATAATGAACCCAATAATATTGGCTATAAAGGGTGCAAAAGCAGCTCCCAGCACTCCGTATTTTTGAATAATCCAAAAATTGAGCCCGATATTGCATAACGTTTTTATAGCCACTTTTGTAAAAGTGAGCCGCGTACGCCCCATAGAATTTAGGATTACACCAAACTGACGACCGTAAGGCACCAGTAAACAGGAGAGCACCGTTACCTGAAGAATTGGTATTGATTCTGCATAGTTCCCACCAGCTATTATATTAATAGCAAACGAAGGAAATACTAATAAAAAGGCCAAAGCAGGTACTATAATGGCGAGTACGGTACCTACCGATTTTTCGTATAAATATTTTAAGGCAGAAGTACCTTGCTCTAAACTGCGTTTTACACTTTGCGGAAACACAATATTGGCAACTGCATTGGTAGGTATCTCTATTAAGTTGGTAATACGTTGGGCTATATTATAAGCACCCGCGGCTGATGTAGACACATAAGCACCTAGCATCATTTGAGTGATGCTCCCCGAAATCATAGAGCTTACGGAAGTACCAAAAGCATATTTACCATAGTTAAACATGTTTTTTATGAGTAAAAAACTAATTACTGGAGCATAACTTACATGATTGCGGGCAAACCAGTAAGAAAAAGCAGTAGCTAAAAGCACTCCCAACGTTTGTATATATACCAAATTAATTAGGTTGATAGACCACGCAAAAATATAGGATACTACAATAAATAAAAACAGTACTCCTTGACGCGTTATAGAGCTAATAAACACCCCTTTAAATTGTAAATTAGCTTGTTGGATAAACTGAAACTGACTCATTATACCCGATAGCACGTAGGTAACATTGTACATATAAAACATAGCTACCAGCTGAGGAGACTGCCATATATGCGCCAAATAATGGGCAAATGCTATATTGAGTACCATACACAGTACCGTAAGAATACCGCTTAATGCAAATGAAGCCGAAATAACTTTCGGATGCTCAGCAGGTGCTGAAGATGCTAAAAACCGAATAAGCGTACTTTGCACCAATCCGTTGCGAATTGTTTCTAATAAGGTAGTGCTGGTAATAAATAAAGTCCAAACACCAAAAGAGGGCTTATCCAATACACGCACCAATAAAAAGAAACTACCAAACCCGATAACAACATTTAAAAGGTTTTGAGAGAGTGCTAAAACTCCCGACTTAAGCCAATACGTATCCTTAGGTGCTGCGCTCATATTCTTATGATCTAACCAGATGTATTTAAATGAACAACATCTAACTATTTATGCTGGCGAAGCTACAAATAAACAAGAAATGTATTATGCCAAGGTAATCTGTTGCAATTATTTTCGCTTTTTAGCTTTAAAGTACTGGTAATCTAAATAGTAAAGCACTTTTAGAGTAAACGTATTGAGCTGATCATCGCGCAAGGTGCGGTACACGTTTTTACCCAGTCCAGCATCAATATCGCTTCGTGCAGCTGGTACAAAGTTTTTATCTGGTACAATGGCATTTTTCCATACCAAAATCAAATCGCTACCCGGAGCAAAACGCCAGGTGTACACAAAGTCTACATTAAAAAAGTTTACACTGCGGTCTTTATTTTTATTGTACCCAGTAGTATCGCTTATCAGTTTACCAGAAGCCGTCAACAAATCGAAATGCAACACATCCACCGTACTCCAGTATTGTCTTACGCGTAAAGAAATGGAACTGCGTGGCGAAAACACATACGTTCCTTGAAACAAGTTGGAGTATATACGCACATTTCTACGGCTAAAGTACGTCCAAATACTATCCTGCGCTGCCCATCCTTGGTTGCGCAAATCAATTGCCAACGAAAAAGTATGCTTAAATGAGAACTTATCATTTACCCGAATAAGTGGTCCTATTTTGTACTCTGTAAACTTTCCGCCACGGGTAAAATCATAATACCGTCCGAATTGTGCATCCAAGGCAATAGCTTTGCGGTAGTCGGAAGACACACCCACATTGGCACCATAAAAGGCAGGGCCTTTATATATCAGTCCCGGAATGCGGGCTTCAAAAATATCGTTGTTTTCTACAGGCTTTACCGTACCTGAAAGGAAAAAACTCAAGTAGTTTTTCAATAAGATCCATTCGTTGAAATTGATTTGTGCATCTTGAAACAGGTTTTTATCATACGTTGACGAGCGATAGGCATATACCTGCCCGCCTGTACGCAACACGATGCCCTTGGGCTCGTAGGTATTGTAGCGCAAACTAATGTTGTTATTAATCTCGTTGGGACTAAACAACAAACCTAAATCATTGGGATTATAGGTATCGCTCTCTACATTTCTACCCAGATCGAACTGAAAATTGCCACTCGTTTTACCTAAAAACAGCGAATACGTATATCCATCATTTACGGCACTTAACGTACGTTGTTGGCTTATTGCCGTAAATGCTTCTACCTCGTAACTATTAGCTTTATTACCAATTGTAAAGCCCAAACCAGTAACATTGGCGGTATTAGTACTGCCTGCACGGCGCACATTTGTATTGATAAAACTTATAGATGAATTATTTTCCAGCGTTTGATTAGCTGCAATAATATTGAAATTGGTAAGCGGCTCGGTAACAATTGTTTTTTCATTACCTAAGGTATCACGTACACGCGCTTGTGTTTCGGCTGTTACGGCATTAAGCAAGCCTAAGCCCAAACCATCTGCCGTTCTGCCAGATACTTTGGTAGCATTAATTAGCTGTGTTTGTGCTGGGTTATCGATAATCGTTACTTCTCCTGCATCTGCTTGCTGTAGTAACGACCCATATCCATCAGGTTCTTTACCAATACGACGCGGGTAAAACAAACCACCAATACTAAAAAGATCTACTCCTTCATTAAAAAATGGGCGATTTTCTTGAAACTGCACTTCAAATGCAGAAAGATTAAGCACTTGGTTATCAGACTGAACTTGTCCAAAATCGGGTGCCAAGGTTGCATCGAGCGTAAAACTTTCGTTTATACCGTATTTAATATCCAAACCCGCATTGTACGACCTACTCCAATTGCTTTGCCCTGCTACGTTACTCGGAAAATGCGTAAATGTAGTACCCAAATAAGGAGTAGCCGATAAACGCAAGGGTGGTTTTATATTGGTAATATCGGTAAGCTCGCCAATAAATGCGGGGTAATTTTGAGTGCCGTTGGGTACGTATTGCCAATAGGTATCTTGACGTGTACGTCGAATATTTCGTCTAAACTGTATGCCCCACTGCTGTACATCTTTTTCTGGAAAACGTATAGAAAAGTAAGGTATTTTAATTTCGGCTATCCAACCCTTATCGGTTATCTTACAGGAGTTTTCCCAAATAGCGTCAAAATTATCGACGTTCTCTTTTTCGTCGAGCTGTACACCGGCAGCCGTTACAGCAAATCGGTAAAGGTTTTGCTTATCAAAATAGGTATCAAAGTATACTCCAAAAAGATCGGCATTGCCTTGGTCGTCACGGGCGGTAAGTTGTGCCAAAATAAGCTCAGGATTGGTATCATACAACATAGCACCAATATATATGGCATTATCGGTGTATACCACTTTTACCTCGGTACGCTGACTGGCAGGAACATTTACTTGCGGGTCTACTTCCACAAAATCGGTAGCTGTTGGTACATTTTGCCAAGCTATATCATCCAAAACACCATCTATTTTGGGTGCTTGGTCTACCCGAGTAGCTACTAAAGATTTTTTAGGAATTTCTTGACTATAGGCATTACATACGCTTATAACAATCAAAAAAAGGAATAGGTAAAAATGTTTCATGTGCGTTATTGCGCCAAAAGTAAGGTAAGATGCGCAATAGAGCAGCAAAAATTTTGTTACTAAAAATCAGTTGTCCGTTATCGGTTGCCTGTTACCCGTTATCGGTTGTACTTTGTAGAAAGCAATTGCACTTCTTTACTTGATACTTGATACTTATTCTTCCATTTCCATTTTCCGTTTTCCATTTTTACGTTACCTTAGCGGCATAATTAATTCAATCACATGAACATTCACGAATATCAAGGAAAATCTATCCTAAAAGGTTTTGGCGTACGCATTCAGGAAGGCATTGTTGCTGACACAGTTGAACAAGCTGTAGCTGCCGCTCAAAAATTGAAAACTGATTTTAACTCCGACTGGGTAGTAATAAAAGCACAAATACATGCGGGTGGTCGTGGTAAAGGTGGTGGTGTAAAATTGGCTAAAAATTTAGAAGAGGTAAAAGAAAGAGCTACCGCTATATTAGGTATGCAACTAATTACCCCTCAAACTGGTCCAGAAGGAAAAAAAGTAAATAAAATATTGGTTGCACAGGATGTGTACTACCCTGGCGAAACGCCTACAAAGGAGTTTTATATTAGTGTATTACTAAACCGTGCTACTGGACGCAATATTGTAATGTACAGCACCGAAGGCGGAATGGACATTGAAGAAGTAGCAGAAAAAACGCCTCACTTAATTTTTAAAGAAGAAATAGATCCAAAAGTAGGATTACAAGGCTTTCAAGCACGTAAAATAGCCTTTAACTTAGGTTTATCAGGCGAGGCTTTTAAGGAAATGACAAAGTTTGTGGCTGCATTGTATAAAGCATATGAAGCAACAGATTCTGCCATGTTTGAGATAAATCCAGTATTAAAAACATCTGACAATAAGATATTAGCGGTAGATGCAAAAGTAAGTATAGATGAAAATGCACTATTCCGTCATCCAGATTATGCAGCAATGCGTGATACAATGGAGGAAGATCCAATGGAAGTAGAAGCATCTGAATCTAACCTAAACTATGTAAAATTAGATGGAAACGTTGGTTGCATGGTAAATGGTGCAGGTTTAGCAATGGCTACTATGGATATTATTAAATTGGCTGGTGGAGATCCAGCAAATTTCTTAGATGTAGGCGGTACTGCTAATGCACAAACTGTAAAAGCTGCTTTCAATATCATTTTGAAAGACCCGAACGTAAAGGCAATTTTGATTAATATTTTTGGTGGAATTGTTCGTTGCGACCGTGTTGCACAAGGGGTAATTGATGCTTACAAAGAAATCGGTAATATTCCTGTGCCAATCATTATTCGTTTACAAGGAACAAATGCTACAGAAGCTAAAAAACTAATTGACGAGTCGGGATTGAAAGTATTTTCAGCTATTCAATTGCGCGAAGCTGCTGATTTAGTTACTAAAGTACTTAATTAACATGTAGATGTGCAGATGTGTAAATGTATGGTTGAATCGCTATACATTTACACATCTACTCATTTGCACATCCTATTATGCTCCTATCCATACACCCTAATAATCCTGCCGAACGTTTACTGCAACAAGCTGTAGACTGTCTAAAAAAAGGCGGAGTAATCATTTACCCTACCGATACAGTGTATGGCATGGGCTGTGATATCACCAATCCAAAAGCTATTGAGCGTATTTGTAAACTCAAGGGTATAAAACTAGAAAAAGCCAATTTTTCATTTATATGCCATGATTTAAGTCATATCTCCGACTTTACCAAACCCTTTGATACCGCTACATTTCGATTACTTAAAAAGTCACTTCCTGGTCCTTTTACGTTTATTTTAAATGCCAACGGCAATGTACCCAAGCTACTTTCGAGCAACAAAAAAACGGTAGGCATACGCGTGCCCGACAATACTATTGCCCGTGAAATCGTAAGGCTTTTAGGCAACCCAATCATCTCTACTTCTATACACGATGATGATGAGATTATAGAATACAGTACCGACCCCGAACTGATTTATGAAAAATATGAAGGGCTGGTAGATATGGTAATTGATGGTGGCTTTGGCGACTCTGAACCATCTACCATTGTAGATTGCACCAACGGAACACCTGAAGTTTTAAGAGCAGGGAAAGGCGACATTGAGTTATATATGTAACGCATGAGTGCTAAAAAAATACTTATCGTATGTAGTTCAGGAGCGAAGGGCGGATTAGAAATAAACACTCCCCGCTTGGGCGTTGAACTCCGAAAACAAGGCTGGGAAGTTCATTTTTTCACATCAGCAGGCACACATTACATCAACAACAGCATACATACCGAGCAGTTTAATTATTTTCATTTTGGTAAAAAAAGAAAAGCTTTTGACTTACCAAGTGCATGGCAGATTACTTCCTACTGTAATAAACACCGCATTACCCATGTAATTACCACACTGAGTAAAGACATTGCCGTATTGGTTTGGGCAAAATTATTATCAAGCAATCGTTTAAAGATAGTTTATCAACAGCACATGCAATTAGGCGTATTTAAACGCTCGTTGATACACCGCATACGTTATGCGTTTTTAGATGCGTGGATTAGTCCCTTAGCTTATTTACAACAACAAGCTGCCGAACGAACAAATATCCCTATTTCAAAAATTCATGTCATTCCTTTAGGTATTGATATTGATGATTTTGATACATATACACTGCCAAAAACCACTGCAAAAGCGCAATTACATTTACCTCAAGATGTACCAACCATTGGTATTATTGGTCGTATTGACCACAGCAAAGGGCAATTAGAAGTAATAGCAGCATTTGAACATGCCGTACAGAATGGATTGGTAGCCCAACTTATTATAGTAGGTAATAAAACAGAAGTAATACAAGATGGATATTACGAAAAGGTAGTAGCCGCAGCAAATGCATCTTCAGTAAAAAACAGTATTCATTTTATTCCACACCAAGCACATATTGCACCTATTTTATCGGCATTGGATATACTGATAGTAGCCTCCAGAAATGAAACCTACGGCATGGTAACGATAGAAGGAATGTTGGCTGGCGTTCCTGTAATTGGCAGCAATACGGGCGGAACTCCTGATTTATTAGCACATGGCGAATTGGGCTATTTGTATCCTTTAGGTGATACTGTTGCATTGGCCAACTTATTAAAAATAGTAATAGAAGCACCTGATAGTGTAAAAACAAACCGTGCCAAACAAAAAATAGTGGCTGAGTATGCTGCGCATACTGCCACTATTGAATTGGAAAAACTATTACTGAGTCTTTAGAGCAGTATTATTCTTTTACCCAACGTACAGCTGTTTTGGCTGTAGCTGTGCTTACTTCCACTACATATACGCCTACTGGCAAAGTACTTGCATCGGTAGTAAATAATATCTCTGGACTATTTATATCGCGCTGAGTAGTAAACAACGTTTGCCCCATTAAATTTACCACACGTATAGTTGCTGTACCAGTTGCGGTTGCAGCAATTAACACATTCAACTCATCGCGTACAGGATTAGGGAATACAACTGTTTGAACCTGTAAGTTTTTATCTTGGCCAAGATCAGCAGTAATATTCTTATTTATTGGAAACAAGCCAAAAGGTTCTCCAGCAAGCGTAATCTTTTTTACTGCCTTATTGGTAGTCGCATCTAATTCCCAAAAAGCATTATCGTTATTAGGTCCACCTACAGGCATAATGTATTTATCGCCCACTTTGGTAAGGTAAGAGAAAAACAAGCCTTTAGAATACGGCATTTCTTCCAACTCATCTACCGCCTTGGTAACTAAATTAATGCGCCAATGCTTCATGGTAGCATCTAAATAGCGAGACAAAGGATTAGTTATGTTAATAGCCTCTGGATATTGTGCCATGGTGTACATAATTCCGTTACCCAAATAGGTTGTTCCTAATGTTTTACGATTACCACATAATGAATCTAAATTCAAGAAATAACTTTTATCAAATGTTGTTTCTCCTTTTTTAATACGCAACAATCCACCGGGACCAATACCTTGCCCACCATCAATTAAATCGCTACCACCCACATAAATATCTCCCACTTCGTCCATAAACATAGCATCTATAGCTGAGCACCCGTAGCCTACCATTAAGGTACGTGGGTCTGTAATCATTTTTTCTAATTTCATGGTAGATAAATCGCATACTGCTACAAATGCAGTATCAATCACCAAGGCATTTTGCAAGCCCGAACCGTACCACATACCCACATACATTTTACCATCGCGAATAATCATTTCTTCGGGGGTAGAGGTTTCATAGGCTGTTTTTTCTAAACTGGTAAGATCAATTGTACCACTTACTTTCATGGTCTCTAAATTGATTTTGAATACTCTAAACACATTGTAAGACATGGCATAAGCCGTTTTTTCATCCACAATAAGCATATCTACAATATGGGGCAATTGATCGCCATCGGGCAACAGCAAATCGGCAAGCTTGGTAAGTTTACCATCTGCTGCTACTGCAAATTTATAGATACGAGGCTCATTAAAATTAACGTAGTACAAAGTATTGCCTTTGGTGGTAAAGATATTTCCTGTTCCTGCAATTTCTGTAGACTTACTATTATCGATGCTTCCTACTGGCAACCCAACAGGTGCTTGCAGATAACTGGTATTATTACCCGTTACAAAAGACCCTGTTTTGGTCATTAAACCATAAATTTGTTGGCCATAACTTAATGAAGAACAAGCAATAGCAAAAATAGATAGCGATAAAAAACGTTTCATATAAATATATTTAGTTACAAGTAGTTGTTACGCTGTATAATACGATGTAAAGATAGTGTATGGTTTTTACTTAACATACCCTTAATATTTACTTAAGAAATAGCGAAGTTTTACATGAAAAGTACGACCTGGCTTTTCTATTTTATAATTATCAAAAGCACGTTTATCCATAAAATTGTGCACTTCAAAGCTTACTCCTGCTCTATTTCGTGGTAAACTATAGGCAATTCCAGCATGTTGCAAGTATTGCTCGGGCACTCTGGCTTTAGTTGCTTCAATACCATCAATATCAAACGCTATGTAAAACTGCTGAATATAATTTAACGTGTAATATACTTGCAACACATCTTTTGCAATGGCTATATTAGGAATAGCAAACCCAATTTCGGCATTACCAAAATAGTACGGAATAGTTGGCAAGCGAGCATTAAAATACCGTTTATCAATGCCTGCGGTTTGCACCACCGTTGTATCGCTACGATTACGAATATCCTGAAAAGTAGCATTTACTTTAAGTTGAATAAACGGTAATGGCGCATAAGAAATTTCGCCATCGTACCCTTTTACGGTTACCCTGGCAATGTTTTGATATTGTGCAAAGGCTTGCGAAATAACTAGAAAAATATTGTTTCGCGTATCCCGATAAAACCGATTTGCCTCTACGTTCAGTTTACCCAAGCGTCCTTTTGCATTGGCTTGAAAACCAAAATTGTAATTATTACTCGTTTCGGGATTTAGATTGGTGTTGGGGATAATAAACACTCTATCTCCCAATACTTCAAACTGGTCGGGTAAACGGGTGGCGTATTCGTAATTGGCTTTTACAAACAAATGTTCCTTGAAAAAGGCATAGCGTATGGCTTCCGAAAACCCGTAATTCTGTTTACTTACATTTACTGGCAAGGTATCTGCCGTTAGGCTAATCACCCCTCCTCCTTCCGAAATACGCGTATCAATACGGTAATATTTTAGCGCTACTATATTGATTAATTTATCTTTTGCCAAATTGAGTTGATACGCCAAGCCTGCTACATTTTTACGCACATACTGAGGCGTTACGTAAATATCCTTGCCTTTGTTCACCAGCCTTGCATACAGTGTATCTCTACCTCGTTGTAAAATGCTGTTCGAAATTAAATTAAGATTTAGGCTATTATTTTTTGTAATCCGATACGTTGCATTTACCCGTGCAGATAGATTATTGGTAAACGAAAACAAATCGTGCTTGGGACCAAATTCTCCTAACTTGAAATTCTTACGCCTTTCTACCTCTCCAAGCCAATTATACACATTGCTGGATGTATCTAAAAACCTACTGGTAACGGTATAAAAACCTACGTAAGTGGATAGTGAGAGCTTTTTTTGCAACAAACTATCAATACGGTATTTTAGTTCGTATCGCATGCCTTGCTCGTATATTCTTGCCATTCCGTATGGAATGCGAGACGTACTAAATGGGTGTTGCAAGTCCTTTTCATACCCAATTGCATTTGCAGATACAACCAATTGATTTGCCCATTTTTGTTGTAGCACTCCTGCCTCTGCTTGTACGCTATAGGAGGTAAACTGATCGTGAAAACGCCTTGCTCTAATGGTATCTGTTTCAAAGGTGGTAGTATTCTGAATTTCTCCATCAATTTTATAATCGTTATCCGAGTGATTGTAATACCCATTTAAGCCCACAAATGCTTTTTTACTTTTGGTAAGTGCTCGTGTATTTACCGAAAGTCTACTGGTATTGTAGGTACTGCGTTCGTACGAAAAATCAGCATACGAAAACACATCTTTATTACTCACAATATTAATGGCACCACCCAAAGCATCTGCACCCAAATACACGGGTGTAATACCTTTATACACTTCAATACGATCAATTAAATTTACAGGCAAATTAATAATACCCGTACCGTAGCCCGTGTTTTCTAAAGGAATACCATCAATAAAAAATTTAATTTGCTTACCCGAAATACCATTAATGCTGATATTGGTAAAACTGCCCAGCCCTCCTGTTTCGCGCACCCGCACACCCGATGACCGTGTAAGCAATTCTTGAGTAGTAATAGAACGATTTTGCACTTCGCGTACATCAATAGCCGTTACTGTTTCTGCCCCTTGCGAAATACGTTGTTCTTCCGTTTTTGCCGTAATTTCTACTGCTCTTTTTTCTGTACGCTTTTCTTTTAACGTAATATTTAGCTGTGCTTCATTACCAACAACCACTACTTTTTGCGTGTACGATTCGTAGCCCAATAGGGTAATTGCTACGCCATAACTGTTTGCAACAGGAAGATTGGCAATAGAAAATTGTCCATTTTCATCCGTAGCTGCCGTACGATTTTCTTTTTTTAGTACTACAATGGCTCCTGGTAATGCTTCACCTAAATTAGATTTAACTACCCCATTTATAGCTACTTGAGCAAACAAGCCACCGCTAAAGAGCAGGAATAAACAATATATAAAAACATGTAGCAGTAACTTCATAAAGCAGGTATAAATTGCTGACTTACGGTAAAAATAAAAAAGGGGTTTGTACTATCATTTAAGCAATATGTATCCAATAACTGCCGACACAAGCGATGCAGTTAGTATAGCAATTTTGGCTATAAACTGATAATCGGGTGCCGAAAATGCTAATACAGTAATAAAAATAGACATGGTAAAACCGATGCCCCCTAAAAAACCTATGCCTATAATATTTTTCCAATTAGCCCCTATAGGTAGCTGCACAATACCCATACGGCTTGCCAACCACGAAAAACCGACAATACCCACAGGCTTGCCGAGCACCAGCCCAACAATAATACCATAGCTTATCGGCGAAAAATAGGATTGCAACACAGTACCATCAATAGCTATAGCAGTATTGGCTAATGCAAAAACAGGCATAATACAAAAAGCCGAAACCACATGTAGTTTACCCTCTAAACTAGCCAAAAGTGGATTTCCGTTTTTACGGTGCATCGGAATTGTAAGCGCCACTAATACCCCAGCAATAGCAGCATGTATGCCCGAATGCAGTAAACAATACCACAATAATATACCCAAAATCAGGTAAAGTCCTATAGTATCTACCTTTAGTTTATTAGCAACTAACAAAAGCAAAAATACAACTGCCGCAAACGCGAGATAGGCAAATGCTATATGATGCGAGTAGAATATAGCTATTATCATAATAGCACCTAAATCATCAATTACTGCCAAGGCTATAAGAAACACTTTTAAACTAAGGGGTACACGCTTGCCAACTAATGCGAGTACGCCCAAGGCAAAAGCAATATCGGTAGCCATAGGTATGCCCCAACCTATAGCAGTAACTTTGCCTGTATTAAACAGCGCATAAATAGCCGCCGGAATAAGCATACCACCACAAGCAGCCACTACTGGTAATAGTGCTTTTTTGGGTGTAGCTAATTCACCAACAAGCAACTCTCTCTTAATTTCCAGACCTACTACCAAAAAGAAAACGGCCATCAGCCCGTCGTTTACCCAATACAGTACACTTTCTTTTAATGATATAAAACCGATGCCAAAACCGATAGTGGTTTTCCAGAATTGCTGATAGCTATTGCCCAAATTCGTATTGGCAATAATGATTGAAAATGCCGCACAGCAGATCAGTAGCATACCCGATGCTTGTTCCGTTTGTAGAAAACGCCGAAAAGGATGTAAAATGCGCTGCTGTACCATGTGGGCAAAGTACAAAAAACTGCGGAATTGCTAATAAGAATAGGCGCACATTGCGCATCGATTTTTTATTACCTTAGTACGCTACAAACAATCATGTCTTTTACTTCCTTAGGCTTACCTCCCGCTTTATTAAACCTATTAGCCGAGCAAGGCTACACACAGCCTTACCCTATTCAGCAAGCGGTTATACCTGCTATTTTAAACAAACTAGATGTGCTGGGCATTGCCCCAACTGGTTCGGGCAAAACAGCCGGATATGCATTACCTATTTTAATGAATTTGTTAGGGAAACCTGCTGCTAAAGACCGACATATTAATGTGTTGGTGGTAGTACCCACGCGCGAATTGGCGGTACAAGTGAAAGATGCTTTTCAGCTATTTGCACCTGCGCTTTCGCGGACTACAAAAGTTGCAGCGGTGTTTGGCGGTGTTTCTATTAATCCGCAAATGAAGGCATTACACGGGGTAAATATTTTAGTAGCCACGCCCGGCCGATTATTAGAATTGATTGATTCAAATGCCGTGCACCTATCAGCAATAGAAACCCTTGTATTAGACGAAGCCGACAAAATGTTGAATTTGGGCTTTAAGGAGGAGATGAACCGTATTTTTGCACTGCTCCCTAAAAAGCGTCAAAATTTATTATTCTCTGCCACATTAAGTGAAGATGTAAACAACATTAATCAAGTAGTACTGCACAATCCGCTGGTAATTAAAATAGCACCAGAAACTGATGCCTCCGACTTAATTATACAAACCGCTTATTTTGTTGCCGAAGAAAAGAAGGGACCACTGCTACGATATTTGATTAAAAAAGACAACTTAAAGCAAGTATTGGTTTTTACTTCTTCGGTATACATGGCCGATATGGTAGCGGATAAACTGCGCAAAAACGGCATTGATGCCGCAGCCATGCACAGCAAAAAAAGTCAGGGAGCACGAACAGATATCTTAACTCATTTTAAACTAGGTAAACTTAGGGTGTTGGTTGCTACCGATTTAATGGCTCGCGGTATCGATATTCAGTTTTTGCCTTGTGTAATCAATTACGAATTGCCGCGTTCGCCCAAAGATTTTGTGCACCGTATTGGCAGAACTGGTCGTGCTGAGTCGGCTGGAGAGGCCATTTCTTTTGTGAGCCCTGCAGATCAACATCATTTTAAAGTGATTCAGAAAAAGATGAGTAATCAAGCAACCCGTGTTGATTGCGAAGGCTTGGATTTGAAGGGGTATTAACCTACTCTATCGGCAACATATCTACCTTTTCCTCCAATGCTTCTTGAATAGCTGGAGCTACAGTGCGCATAAAATCGTACCCTGTTAGCTGTTCGATACTATTTACCGAGCTACGATACATACCCCAATTACCAACACTATTCTGACTGTTGGGCATAGTTACCGCTATTACGCGAGTGTTGGCATCTATACGTTGCATATCATTTGTTCCCTGTGGCAATACAACAATTACTTTCCACAGCGTAGCTGGAACCGTAATTAAACTCCCATTTATGGTTGTAGCTGCCCCTTTGCTACCATCTCCACCTGTGCCTGCTACACCTGCCACAATATATAATTCATTACCCGCAGCTACCAAATCGCGGCAATAATCTTCTAAACGCGCCCATGTTTGTTGATTATTTTTAGGTGCTTGTGGCACAATATTGGTCATCAAAAACGTGTTGCTGTTCTCTTGTGCAGAGGTCGTTCTATCTGCCGAGGGGCACAAATGCCCTCTATCAAATCCCGAATTGGTGTAATTACTTGTACTTACCTTATACCAACCTTCGGGCAATGCATTATCGGGTTTAAAATTATCCTGCCGTGTTGCTGCGCCCAACCAAGTCGTAGTTAAATGCCAGCTTACCCAATTGGCGGTTGCGCGGCTTTTGTTGTAAGAAAGGCTGAATTCTATTTTCTCTAAGAGGTAATTGAGCGAATCGGATATAGTGGTACCTGCATCCGAGGGATTACCAAGCAGCAAGTGCGGTTCGCGGACAGTATTAGTGGTATCTATGCCTATAGCTAGTGCGTCGTTCTCCTTTTGACACGCATTACACAATACACTTATGGTAAAGCCTATACAAAGCAACCTTTTAAGACGCCCCATATATGGCTATGCTACTTTTAAATGCCGTATTTCTGATTTATTAAATTGCTCTTCGGCATATAACAGGGTAATATTTAGTGTTTTTACCTTATTGGTTGATGGCATTTCGTACATGGCATCCAGCATAATGGCTTCGCAGATAGAACGCAATCCACGTGCGCCCAACTTATATTCAACAGCCTTATCTACGATAAAGTTTAAAGCTGCCTCGTCGAAAGTAAGTGCAATATTTTCGTATTCGAACAGTTTTTGATACTGCTTTACCAACGAGTTTTTAGGATCGGTAAGAATACTGCGTAGCGTTGTTCTATCTAAGGGATTTAGATACGTAACTACTGGCAAACGACCTATCAACTCTGGAATTAGTCCAAACTTACGTAAGTCGGCAGAGGTTATATACTGCAACAAATTATCTTCGTCTATTTTTTCTTTATTCACATCAATCTCAAAACCAATCGTTTGAGTATTCATGCGTCGCGCTATTATTTTGTCAATACCATCAAAAGCACCGCCGCAAATAAAGAGGATGTTTTGAGTATTAACTGCAATCATTTTTTGATCGGGATGCTTACGCCCACCTTGTGGAGGTACATTTACAATAGTGCCTTCTAATAACTTAAGTAAAGCCTGTTGCACTCCTTCACCCGATACATCACGAGTAATAGATGGATTGTCGCTTTTACGGGCAATTTTATCAATCTCGTCGATATAAATAATACCGCGTTCGGCAGCAGATACATCGTAATTAGCTGCTTGCAGCAAACGCGTAAGGATACTTTCTACATCTTCGCCCACATAACCTGCCTCGGTAAGCACCGTAGCATCACAAATGGAAAAGGGTACGTTTAATATTTTAGCTATGGTACGTGCCAGTAATGTTTTACCAGTACCTGTTTCGCCAACTAAGATTAAGTTCGATTTTTCGATTTCTATTTCATCCTCAGTTACCTTTTGGCTAATACGCTTGTAGTGATTGTAAACCGCTACCGCTATATTTTTTTTAGCATCATCTTGCCCAATTACATATTGACCTAAGAAATTTTTGATTTCTATTGGTTTTACTAATGTAAATGACGGAGCTGCCTTACTTTTCTTGCTCCCCTGCTCACTAGTTAAAATTTCGTTGGCTTGCACAATGCACTTATCGCATATGTGTGCATCTAAACCTGCTACAAGCATTAAGCTTTCTTGCTTAGAAGACCCACAAAACGAACATTTTACCGACTGCTCTTTATTTCTTGCCATTGTACTGTAAAGATATAAAAAAACTTCCCTCCTTATACCTAAAGAGGGAAGTTTATACTGTAATCAACTAACTAGTTATTTATTTTTTTAGGCCTAATACCTCATCTACCATACCAAAAGTTTTGGCTTCTTCGGCAATCATCCAATAGTCGCGATCGCTACATTCCCATACTTTATCATAGGTTTGACCAGAGTGCTTGGCAATTATCTCGTACAACTCTTTTTTAAGTTTGCCAATTTCGCGAGCGGTGATTTCTATATCAGATGCCTGACCTTCTGCTCCACCCAATGGTTGGTGAATCATTACACGGCTATGTGGCAATGCTGAGCGCTTTCCGGTTGTACCTGCACACAATAAAACGGCTGCCATAGATGCCGCCATACCTGTACAAATAGTAGCTACATCAGGCTGAATATATTGCATGGTATCGTAAATACCCAAACCAGCATATACAGAACCACCTGGACTATTAATGTAAATTTGAATATCGCGCTTTGCATCCGTTGATTGTAAAAAAAGCAACTGTGCCTGAATAATATTAGCTGTTTGGTCGTAAATAGCCTCGCCCATAAAAATAATGCGATCCATCATTAAGCGCGAAAACACATCCATTTGTGCTACATTAAGCTGGCGCTCTTCAATAATGTAAGGTGTTACGTTACCTGGCAATAATCTATCTTCTACTCTAGAGATGTAATTATCAACACGTATGCTATTAATACGATGGTGCTTAACGGCGTATTTTCTAAATTCTTGTTTATCTATTCTCATATTTTTAAGTTAAGCAGTTTATTGTTTTGATTTTAGTGATAACACGTATCGTATGGTATAGTTTTATACGAGAGTCATTTAAAAAACCAGCACTTTCTACATCACATTGCAATATTATAATAATATTGACAGTTTTAAAAAAGAAGCTGTTATTATATATTCAAAATTAGTTTAACACTTACGTTTCTGCCCATATTAAATACGCCATTTCTTTCTGTTAAAGAATTTTGCGCAGCATATTTTAAACGACTCAAATGACTTTGATAGCCTATATCTGCTAAGTTATCTG
Source organism: uncultured bacterium (assembly GCA_947085255.1). Lineage (GTDB taxonomy): Bacteria > Bacteroidota > Bacteroidia > Sphingobacteriales > Sphingobacteriaceae > CAMTVQ01. The sequence goes on from CAMTVQ010000011.1 coordinate 84,870, forward strand.
CGCTAACAAACACACTTAAAAAGGTTTTTTTAGTTGCCGACTTTATATCTGCCCCACAACCTGCATTTACTAAAAAATAATCGGGAGTTGCTGTTTCAGTTCCGTAAGCTGCAAAAAACTGGTTTTGAGCAAAGAAATAATCCATTCCGAATTTTATATAGGTGTTGGCAAATACTTTACCCACCTCTCTGAACTGTGCTTTTAGCTCTCCTCGGTAGCGAGGTGCTGGAATAAAAGGCAAATATTTGGCACTATCTGGTTGATTGGCTTGAACGGCCGTAACGTAAGAAAAGGAATTTTCGATGTGTAACCAATCAAACGGATGCGGATGAATATCTACATATATTTCTCCACCTACTAACCGTGCATTACCCTGTGTGTACACAAAAGCTGGAGTCGGGTCGGCAAGGTCGGGAATAGAATCGCCGCCGAGTGTACTGCTCAACTTTTCGAGGTAAATATATTGCTGTATAAAATTGGCAAAAGGTGTAAGCTCTAACGTAATGTGGTCGGTATTTAAAAAATAGCCTATATCAATTTGATGACTTACCTCGGGTTTTAAATCCGCAACCCCATACTCATACCTAAAAGCCCCTTCGTGCTTTCCATTAGAACCTGTTTCGGCAATATTAGGTGCTCTAAATCCTCTTGACAAATTAACCTTGAGCGTACTTTTTTTATTGATGGTATAAGCAATACCCGCACTACCCGAAACGTTGGTGTAGTTTTTGCGAAAGCCCGCAAATTTCACCTCTGTACTATCATTTTCTTGACTTACCACACGTTCATTTTGGTCTAAAATCAACCGATCTACAACGGAATATCGCGTATCGACTCGCAAACCACCAGCTACTGTAAGTTTGCTTAGAAAGGTTTTTTGTGTAAAAACAAATACTCCAGCATCCAACAAACTATAAGCAGGCACTAAAAATTCTATCCCCTTATTTTGGTTTGTTTGAAACATACCATTTACCCCCACAGATGTTTCCCAACCATTTACCGCTGCTGCATTATAGCGTACATTGTAGTTAATGGTATTCAAATCAAAAAACAGCTCTTTTTCGTTAGGATTCGAGGGATTTGCATACTCCTTACGTTGATTGTTTTGGTAGGCAATGTCTGCATTGAGTGATGCCCTTTTTATAAAAAATTGATTGTTGGAAACCAATCGTAAATGGCTTACACCTTGATTCGGGAATCCGATTTTATATCCCTCTAAATCAGTTATCGAAACTGATTCTTCCACAGATTCACCTGCACCATCGGGAACTAATTTGAGAAAAGCACCAAGGCTATCTCGCTCTCCTTCAATAATATTTAGCTTTTGATTAAATGAACTAACCGTAAGGTGCGAATAACCCCACTTTTTTGCTATTCCTAAAAACAAGCTACCATCCAATTCGGTAAAACCAGAGTTATGTACTTTTCCATCGTAACGATTGGCATAATTACCCGCAACTTTACTACTTAGGCGCCCCTGCCATTGAAATCCTTTCTTGTTACCCATGTTTGAAACAGAGGTGCCAACCAAATTATTATTTGACTGGTAATTGCTAATAAGTTGTGTATTAATTACCCCATCGGATACTGATTTTGGGCTAATAAAATTCAACACTCCTCCAATACCATCCGACCCATACAATAAACTACCAGGACCTTTTATAATCTCCACTCTTCCTATAGCATATTCGTCTATTTCTATTCCATGCTCATCGCCCCACTGCTGCCCTTCTTGCCGCACACCATTAAAAAGAGAAATAATGCGATTGTAGCCCAACCCGCGAATAACAGGTTTTGAAATGGCTGCACCTGTAGCAATTTGATTAACACCTGGGATGTTTTTTAAGGCATCAATTAAATTCGTAGAACTGTTCTGATTTAGCTCGCTAACATTAACAGGTTTTACAATAACGGGATTACGCATCAGCTCAGAAGAACGGGCAACACCCGTTACAATTACTTCCGAAAGTTCGCTTACCGCATCTTCAAGTGCAAAATTTACCGTCTTTTCTCCATCAACTACCACTGATTGAATAATTGTTTTGTAACCAAGCAGATGAACTTCTACCAAAAAAATCCCTTTAGGAAGATTTTGAATAGCATAGTTTCCACTCGTATCAGTTGTAGCACCAAATTTCAACTCCGTGATATATATGGTTACGCCTGTTAAATTTTCTTTTGTTTGTTTGTCTTTTACAGTGCCCGAAATTTGATTTTGAGCACTACTTATTTGCGTAGCGAAAAAGCACGCAATGAATAAATAAATTAGTTTCATCTTATTGATTTTTTTAACTAAAAAATAATTGTAACGACACTAAAATGCCCTACAAAAACTATTAAGCGATAAAAAATAAAATAGATGGAGGTCCTCTGTTTGAGGATGTAGAAATACTTTGAGAAAAATATGCGGAAGATTTTACTACATACCCTTTTACAACCTCATTACTTGCACAGCTTGTTATAAATGGCTGAGCAGCATGCGGCGAGAGGGCATGAATATCGCACAGCGAGCACTTTTCAATGGCTGTGGCAATATGTGTTTGGTGATTACATGCAGCTGCTTTATCGGCATAGTAAATTGCTCTTTCGCAATCAGTTGCCTTTTCGTAAGCTACTGGTTCGGTATGGTGGTGATAGAAAAAAGAGGCGCTGTTGCTGCAAAAATAAATGAGCAACAGCGCCAATGCTGTAAGTTGTTTGCTTAGTTGTTTTTTCAAACTACTGTTTTCCTATCTTATTGTACAATTGGCAAGTTATGCCAACTCTATAAACTTCTTGTAATCAATTTCTTTTTTATCAAGAGCAACGGTATTTTTTAGGTATTCAAATACTTTTTGAGCGCGCAACTCGTCGTAAATACGGGTAGCACGTTCCCGGTCTTGCAAAAAGTTAATGGTATATTCCATTAGCTGATCTTCTGGCAACGGTGATGGACTGTACATGCGAAACTGAGCATCAATTTTTTTCTTTGCCAATTCAATTACCTCATCTTGCTTAAACTCCATGTTTTGCGACTTCATGATTTTATTCTCAATCAGCGTCCATTTTAGGTTTTTAGCAAATGCAGGATATTCTGCTTCAATTTGTTCGTTAGTTATTGGTTTTTCTTGGCTGCTTTGTAACCAACGCTTCAAGAAATCATCGGGCAAACTCAACTTTATTTTAGACAGAACGCCTTCTACTACTTCAGTATGCAATTTTTTCTCGGCATTTTCAGCCATAATTCCTTGTAAATCTTCGCGAATTTTTTGTTCAAATTCAGCTTCAGATGTTATAACATTAGGACCATATACTTTATCAAAGAACTCTTGAGTAAGATCAGATTCTTCTAATCGGTTTACATTTTTTACTGTAAGCTCAAACTTAGATTTTAGATCGCGGGCAATTTCCTCATCAATATCTAATAACAATGCAATGCGGTGAGCATCTTTATTAAATGCCTGTTGTAGATCGATGGTAACAACGTCATCCTTCTTTAAGCCAACTAACGTTTTTAGTACTGCTTTATCTTCAACTAAATCTAAACGGATAGAATTGGTTTTAGTAATTCCGCCTTCAAATACCTCACCAGCTGGAGTTAACTGCTTTAATTCTGCATACAATACATCACCTTCTGCACTTACTTCTGGATTACTCATTTTACCATAACTACGGCGTAAGTTTTTCTTGCGCTGTGTCATCGTTTCTTCATCCAACTTAATTATGTACTGCGTAAATTTATCTTTATCAGAAATTGTTACATCAAACTCAGGAGCTAAGCCCAACTCGTAGCTAAAATCAAAAACATCATTAAAATCCCAGTTATACTGAGCATCTTCTTCCATTTTTGGTAATGGCTGACCCAATACTTCTAATTTATTATCGTTGATGTAATTGGTTAAATTATCGGAAAGCAAGCGGTTAATTTCTTCCACCAAAATACTTTTGCCATATAATTTTTTGATATGCGATGCAGGAACCATACCTGGACGAAAACCCGGCATTTTTACCTGTTTGCTATGATTTTTTATAGCTACTTCAACTTTTTCGCGGTAATCATCTGGCGTTAATTGAATTTTAACAATAGCATTTAGGTTGTCGATGTTGTTCTTACTGATTTGCATACGTTACTGATCGTTTTTTTCTTTAAATTAAAATCCCCCACGCCAAAGGCAAGGGGGATTTTGGTGCGGAAGAAGGGACTCGAACCCCCACGCCTCGCGGCGCCAGATCCTAAGTCTGGTGCGGCTACCAATTACGCCACTTCCGCAAAATTAGGACTGCAAAAGTAGTAAGTTTTTATAAAGTATCCAATAGTTTGATAAAATATTCGGGAGCATGCTGTATACGGCTGCCGTACCACGAAAAAAACTCCCCATCCACCACTTTTACAGTAGCCTGTGGGCACATTGCAGCAAATTCGGCGATGTGTTTTTCTTTAAATGGATAGGGTTCGGAAGAAAGCAATATCACATCTGGTTGTGCTTGGGCTATTTCAGGAACACTTAAAGCTGGATAACGATTACCTAATACCGCATTTTGCCAACCACAACGTTGCAGCATATCGTCAATAAACGTATTGCCAGCTGCTACCATGTAAGGATCTTTCCAAATAAAGTAGGCCACCTTTTTGATTGGTGATTGTTGATTGTTAATTGCTGATTTTAACTTAACAAAATTGGCATTAATATCTGCTACTACCCGTTTTCCATTTGCTTCCTTGCCTACCAATACGGCAATTTGTTCAATCATTTGCAGGGCATCTTCCAAATTAGCAATATCACTCATCCATACCGGAAACTCCTTCATTAATTGCTTAATGCCTTGCTCTTCGTTTTCTTCTTTGTTACCAATAATTAAATCGGGCTGTAGGGCACGTATTTTTTCGATGTTAAAATCTTTAGTACCGCCTACCTTGGCTTTACTTTTAAACTTACCAGCAGGATGAATGCAAAACTTGGTAATGCCTACCACTTGTTCATTTAGCCCTAAATCAAAGAGCAATTCGGTTTGCGAGGGCACTAAAGAAACAATACGCTTGGGTGTGCAGGGCAAATGAATTGCATTGCCCATTTGATCGGTAAAAAGCATAGGCAAAAATACATGTATACTTTTGTATTTTGCGCCATGCGTAGGGTGGCTCATTATCTTTTATTAGGCAGCATGTCGGTAGGCTTTGTGCTACTAAACTATCATACGCCACGCCAAAATCTCACACAGCTCATCGCTTTATTTGCCGTCCTGTTTGCTTGCTTTTTTTTAGTAATTGGTTATTTTTCTACCGAAAGCACTTATACGCTAAATGGTATTGCTGCACTACTTTTTCGAGTTGTGCTACTTGGGGCTGTACCAAATTTATCGGATGATATATACCGTTTTTTATGGGATGGTACGTTGAGCCTAAATGGTATTCATCCTTTTGCTAACCTACCACATTATTACCTCGACAAAAGTATCCCTCAACTTACACCAGCATTGTACGAGCAATTAAACTCGCCACATTACTATACTATTTACCCCAGCGTATGTCAGGCATTATTTTGGTTGGCACGTGTACTTTCGCCGAATAGCTTATATGGCAGCATTGTAGTGCTAAAGCTAATTATTATAGCCTTCGAGGTTGGTAGTATGGTATTACTGGTAAGGCTATTAAAACGGTACAGCCTAAATAAAAACCTGATTTGGTTATATGCCTTAAACCCGTTGGTCATTATTGAACTTACGGGTAACATCCACTTTGAAGCGGCAATGATTTTCTTTTTGTTGTTTGCGTTTTACCTGCTCGAAACAGGCAAGTGGAAACTTTCTGCAATCGCTTTTGTAGGTGCGGTAGCAACTAAAATTATCCCCCTATTGTTGTTGCCTCTGCTTTTCAGAAAACTCGGCTTAAAAAGAGGCTTTCAGTATTGTTTACTAGTAGCAGCAGGAAGTATTGTAGCTGCTATTCCGTTATTCTACAAGTCTGCCTACTTCAGTAATTTTTTATCCAGTTTTACACTTTACTTCAAAACCTTCGAGTTTAATGCCAGTTTTTATTACCTGTTACAATACCTGCAATTGAACACATTTACCACCTATTTACCATTACTCGTATTGGTTGGTATTGCTGCTATTGCGTATAGCACAAAATGGAGTTTAGCAGAAAAAATGCTGCTTTGTTTGGGCTTGTATTTGCTATGCAGCCGCAGCGTACACCCTTGGTATGTGGCACCACTGGTAGCACTTTGTCCGCTTACACGCTTTAGGTTTCCGGTAATATGGTCAACGCTATTGCCGCTTACTTATATTACCTATACGCAACTGCCTTATGCAGAAAACGTTTATATTTTGTTAATAGAATATAGCATTGTATTAAGTTTTGTGGTGTACGAGTTGTATTTCGCAAAACAACTAACTAGCACAAATACTATATTTACCTCAACAAAAGAGCGTCACGCGAACCAACAATATGAGTAATTTGCCAACTATACCTCAATTTGGACTTCAAAATAGCGCTGGAAAGCAGGTAAGATTCGACTTTATGTTGTGGGGCAATAAAGACCAACAGTATGATTTTGAGAAACCGCACAGACATAACTTTAACGAAGTATTGGTGTTTTATAAAGGAGGTGGCACGCATGATATCGACTTCTCAACCTATACAGCCAAGAATAAATCTATACATTTTGTAGCATCCAACAATGTTCATTTAGTACTGCGCAGCAAAAACTCAGAAGGATGTAGTTTACTCTTCTCTAACGATTATTTTAATCATGAGCTAATTAGTCAATTACCTTTTTCGACAATTAATCCAACGTTACAACTCAACACATCCGATTTTGGCCGTATTACCCAGCTCATCTATACTATAAAAGCAGAATATTTAGATAAAAAGACAGGTTATGAGGCAATAATTCAAGCACATATGCAGGCATTTATGCTGTATTTAGTGCGCATTTACACTAATCAACACCCCGAAAAAGCAGACAAAAGCAATAAGCCCGAACTGGTAAACCGTTTTATAAATCTAATACCTAAACAGTATATCAATCACTTTACCGTCAACCAATATGCCGAAGCACTAACTATTTCTACAAAACACTTAATTGAACTGGTAAAAACACATACCGGCAAAACTCCTCTGCAACACATTAAAGAATACACCATAGCAGAAGCTAAAAAATTGCTCTTTCATACTCAACTATCTGTGAAAGAAATTGCCTATCAGCTCAACTTCGACGACCCTACCAACTTCTCGAAATATTTTAAAGCCGCAACTGGCTATACGCCTATTCAGTACAGAGAAGGCATAGGTAATTAATTTACCCTATAATCCGAACTTTTGCCATTGATTGCCTTGCCGAGTGCCCGTACTTTTGGTACTAATTCACTCAACAGTTTTAATCAACAGTAATATGAAAAAATCACTTCATTTAACACTAGTAATTCTTTTTTGCAGTCTATTTTCGTTAAGCGCAACTGCCCAAAATGCTCCTATTTGGGCACGCAACATAACCGACACCATCGGCACAGCAACAATGCATCCAGTACGCACATTGCACGATGGCAACAACGCCGTTTTTGTTTTAAGCAACCGGCTAAAAATGACTGAACCCGCGATTTATTTAAAAAAATACGACGAAGACGGCACACTACTTTGGACATTAATATACAACAACAATACAAACGGACAACCTAGAGGTTACGATATGGCGATAGACGATACTGGCAATTGCTATATAGCTGGCGCATTTGAGCAAGGATTTACCAGCAAACCCTTGCTTATGAAGGTAAATACATTAGGAGCACTAGTTTGGCTCAAAGACTCCATAACATCTTCTGAAACTGGTTCTCTTGGAACTGGTTCTTTCGATCAAATTATCCTAAAAAATAAGCGCATATATGCGAAAGGCAATGGCATTGCTGCTTTTAAACTAAATGGAGAAGAAATTTGGTCTAATAGCAATACTGCTTTTCGAATGGCCGTTGATAGTAAAGGAGAGGTGATTGTAACCGGCTCCGATACGGCCAACAACACCGTATTTAGGTATGACTCTATAGGAAATATGAATTTTTCGGATAGTTCTGTATACTATGCAAATAGTATAGCCGTAGACACCAAAAACGATTTTTACTTACTTAGCGCTTCACCCGAATACGAACTGGTTAAATATTCGAGTACTGGAGAACGTTTATGGAATCTAAAAAACTTCCCTAAAGGAGCCCCATTTGGCGACATTGGCTACGACATACTTATTGATAATGATACTAATGTAATAGTAGTTGGACTGGTTGACACGATGTTCAAGTTTTCACCAAATGGCAAATTGATATGGAAAAAACCAATGAATGGATTGGATGGCTATTTGATTAGCGCACAGATAACTTTTAATAATTTAATTGCCATTGCCGGAACAATTAATGTAAACAACCAATCACGGTTAGGTGTAGCAACCTTTAATTTGAATGGCGACCAAAACTGGTCGGGGTTTTATGAAGGAAATATCGGAAATCAAGAATTTACAGTGGATATGAGTATCGACAATTCGGGCATTTATGTACTCGAAAATAATGATCAAAATACCACATTGGTAAAGTTTGAATCCCCTGTATTTCAGAATCCCATCAATTACAATTTAGTATGTGTAGACAGCGTATGGTACAGAACCAGTGATAATATCCAAATACGCGTATTTAATGGCAATACAACTATTATCAATTACCCATCTGTACAAATCATTTCTCCAACGGGAGATACTATCAGCAATCCAGAAAATACAGTTACCTTTTTTGGGCAAAGCGGAAATAGCTATCAAGTGTATGAATACATGATTACCGTTGCTGGCATAACTGATTTTAGTGACTATACCTTTCTGCTTAGCGAAGGGCTTAAGGACACTACTGTAGCAATTACTGAATGTAATCGAACAGCAGGTACTACCAATATAGAAACTACGACAATATCATTCGCTATTTATCCGAACCCTTTTAGAAATCAATTTAGCATTCACACAAACGCGCAAACAGAAGATCAAATGACATTAAAACTCTACGATGTTTTAGGCAGAGAAGTGCTCAGCAGAGTTATTATTTCGGGAGAAACGATTGACAGAGAAGCGTTGCCGAATGGCCTATATCATTATGCTATCGAGCATAAAAACAGAACCCTGAAAACAGGTAAATTAATTGCGCACTAAAACTTTTGTTTCGTGATGCTTATTCATATTGCCAATAAGCATCACGAAGCACTTGTGTAAGCTCCATATTGCGGGCATCCCAAGTAGTTTGTTTTACGCAAATATTGGGATACGTTTTTTCGAAGTAATATTCGTTTACCTTATCAGCAGCCAAACGAACGCTTACTTTCCAACAGGCATACTCTTTATTTCGTACACGTTGCGTACCCGCATCGCTTACCGTAAAATTCGATTTGTACACAGCTAACTTGCCTATTTTGCTAGATACTTGTGACTCCAACACATTGCCCTCAAAATTTAATCCATTGGAAAATTTTAAGCTACGCAGCGAGTAAATCAACTGATCTTCCAGTAATAAATTACGCCCAAAGCTGTACTCTCCTGTACCCTCCTTATCCCAATACGAGTGGTAGGTCATTTGCAAAATGCCCTGATTAAGGTCTATTTCTTTGTAGGTAGTACCGCACCACTCTTGCGAAGAAGTAGCGAATTTGTGCAGCATGAAAGGGTTTTTGCGAATAAAAAACGAACTAGTTAGGTAGTGATAAGGATATTTCATGGTTTCAATGCGGCAAAAAGCATTCACCTTTATTACATCGTACAAATCATTACGCTTGTCGTCGTCCGTTTTGGTGTGAAACTCATTATTGAAAACTTCTTTTACGCTAATATAGGTGTAATCGAAATTGCGTGGCTTACCATATACGGTTCGGGTGGCAGCGTAGGTGGCTACCTCGCCTTTTCCATCATCCCACAAGTTGTTTTCGGCCCACTCCATAGTAAAATACGGGGTAAGTTGCTCAAATTGTGTGGCTTTGGTACGTAACCGCTTACCCCTATCCGAAGCATTACTTGCTTGAAAATAAAAGGCAAAGGCAATGCCCATTATCCCTAAAAAAGCAATTATTTTTGCTGCAAGAATGTATTTTTTTATCATGCACAAAGGTAGTATTTAGCCAGTGATATTTAGCGCTTACGCCTTTGCCATTCTTCGGCATTAAGTTGCTGACCTGCTTTTTTAAGTTTATCGCTAGCGCGTAGATTAATAACAAAAGCAACAATTTGCCCACCAACAACAAGCAATACACTATTTAGTCCGTCCTTAGCAGAGGTAGACCCATACGACAACAAAACGGCAGTGGTAACTGAGCCAAAACTAATAATGCGCGAGAGTGTATAATTGCGTGCAGCACTTTCAACCAAATCGCCTGCCGATGGCTGCCTGCTTTGGAATAGGGAATCTTGTGTAGGTATTTCTAGTGAGATAAACTGTTCTTCTGCATAGCTTTGTGTAAAAACCATGCAAAATAGTAAGGTAAAAATGATGGCAAAATAGTTCATGGATATATAGTTTAGTGCCGTTAAAATACAAGAAATTTATATAAAAAAAAGCCCCGACAGTCTTGTCGGGGCTCGTACCCAGCGCCGGAGTCGAACCGGCACGGTTTCCCACAGGTGTTTGAGACCAGCGCGTCTACCAATTCCGCCAGCTGGGCATTTCCCTACGGGGTTGCAAATCTATTCAAACTATCTCTAATTCGCAATACATATTTTCTTCTGTAGTAAAAATCTTTTATCTGCATCAATTTACGCTGCTGCTCGGCATCATTTAGCATTTCGAAACCTGTGGTAGCAACATGTATAGATTGATTGATTTCCGCCTCTAAATCATGTACCTGCTTGTTTAGCGCATTGAAGTATTCTTCGTTTACCTCCATTTCCAACTCCATCAATGCTTCGTTCACCTCCATCATTTCTAGCAGAAATTGTTGGGGAAGTGTGTACTTATCTCCATCTTCCAGCAGTCCTTTTAATTCTAACACATAATGCAAGCGCTTATCAAAAGACGACAACACCTGCCAAGCTTTATTATTTAGGGTAGATTTTTCGATTGCTTCTTGCTGTTTATCTTCGCTATCGGCTGCAAAAAAATCGGGATGATAGGCTTTACTCAACGCATAGAATTGCTTTTTGAGCAAGGCTTCGTCGGGATAAAAAGAAACAGGAATACCGTAAAATTCGAAATAATTCATCGGTTGCCGGTTGCCAGCTGTCAGTTACCAGTAACAGGCAACCTATAACAAGCAACTATTTTATGAGTTTAAAAATATCATTACCAAATGCAAACACCATAAGCCCAATAAGGATAAAGAAACCTACCATTTGTGCACGCTCCATAATCTTATCACTCACCGGGCGACCAATAGCCATTTCTATTAATAGAAACACGGTATGACCGCCATCTAATGCAGGTATAGGTAAAATATTCATAAAGGCAAGTACCATAGATAAAATACCGGTAAGACTCCAAAAACGGAACCAATCAAAGGTGGCACCATATACCGAAGCTATGCCAATAGGCCCTTGTAGCGCTTTAGATGCTTTTACCTCACCACTTACTACTTTGCCCATTCCTTTTACGTTTACCACTAAGGTTTCCCATGCTTTTGCAGCACCACGAGGAATTGCAGCAAAGAATCCATACTCGCGGGTTTTGGTAGTTAAGCCCGAAAACTGTGCATTAAATCCTAATTTTCCATCCTCATCTATAAAGGCTGGTAACGAAAGCACTTGTGTATTGCGCACAACACTTAGCAGTACTGTATCACTTTTATTGTTATCTAAAGCAGCCTGTAGCTGGTCAAAATAGTCGATTTTTACGGTATCTACTGCTAGTATTTGGTCGCCTGCTTGTAAGCCTGCTTTTTGAGCACCGCCACCAGGGGCAATACCTTCTATACTAAATTTACGACGAGGCTCTACAAAACTTTCGGGACCTTCATCAGAAATACGTTCAATAAAATTGGAAGGAACTTCTACAAATACTTTTTCAGTGCCGCGCTCAACTGTAAGCTTTACGTTGCCCAACAACACCTCTGGACTAAGAATATCATCAAAAGCTTCTAAGGTTTTTCCATTCGCCGCCACAATTCTATCGCCTGTTTTTAATCCAATTTCTGTAGCTAATTGGCGAGCTACAATACCGTATTTAGCTTCCGAGTTAGGAATATAGGTTTCGCCATAGCGCCATACCAACATCCAAAAAATAAAAATACCAAGTAAAATATTTACCGTAACACCGCCAATCATTACAATTAAACGTTGCCAAGCTGGTTTTGAACGAAACTCCCAAGGTTGTGCAGGTTGCTGCATTTGCTCGGTATCCATACTTTCGTCTATCATGCCGGCAATTTTTACATAGCCTCCCAAAGGCAACCAACCAATACCGTACTCGCAGCCTTTGTAATTAAAACTGATTAATTTAAAGCCCCATGCATCAAAAAAGAGATAGAATTTCTCGACCTTAATACCAAAAGCGCGGGCTGCTAAAAAGTGCCCTAATTCGTGTAATATTACTAAAATTGATAGCCCTGCAAGAAGTTGGGCCGCCATGATTAATCCGTTCATGTATGTTATTGGGTTATTTAATTACTGAATATTGAGTGATTGAATGTATTAGATAAGTTGTTGTGCTACTATTCGTGTTGCTTCATCGGTAGCTACGTAATCTTCATAAGTTGGTTTTTTTACAAAAGAAACCGTACTCATACACTGCTCAATTACATCGCTCATTTGCAAAAAACCTATTTTGTCTTTTAAGAACGCATCTACCACAATTTCGTTTGCTGCATTAATAATACAGGGCATATTACCCCCTTGTTTTAACGCTTCGAAAGCCAGTGCAAGATTACGGAAAGTTTTTGTATCGGGTTCTTCGAATGTAAGACTCTTATAATTAGCAAAGTTGAATCGCGGAAAATCAGATTTTATTCTTTGGGGATATGCCAAGGCATACTGTATAGGTAATTTCATATCAGGAAGCCCCATTTGTGCTTTCATAGAACCGTCTTCAAATTGCACAATAGAGTGAACGATGGATTGGGGATGCACCACCACATCAATTTGGTTGGGCTGTAAATCAAATAACCATTTGGCTTCAATCACTTCCAAACCTTTGTTCATGAGCGTTGCCGAATCGATGGTAATTTTTGCACCCATTACCCAATTGGGATGCTTTAGTGCTTGCGCCTTTGTAATAGCTGCTAATTCGGCTGTTGTTTTTCCTCTAAAAGGTCCACCCGATGCTGTAAGGTAAATTTTTTCGATAGGATTGTGAAACTCGCCTACCAAACACTGAAAAATAGCCGAATGCTCTGAATCTACTGGTAAAATAGCCGCTTTGTACTGAGTTGCTAAATCGGTTATTAAATCGCCAGCAACTACCAACGTTTCTTTATTGGCTAATGCAATGGGTTTACCGGCTTTAATGGCAGCAATGGTTGGCTTTAACCCTACATAACCCACCAAAGCGGTAAGTACAATATCTATAGTATCAAACGTAACAACTTGGCTTAGTGCATCAGTACCCGCAAATACTTTAATATCATGTGGCTGCAAAGCCTCTTTTACTTCAATGTATTTGGTTTCGTCAGTAATAACTACTGCATTGGGCTTAAATTGCACTGCTTGTTTAATCAACAAATGCGCATTGCTGTGTGCCGTCAGCACCTCTACTTCAAACTTATCGATATTAGCTGCTATTACTTCTAAAGCCTGTGTACCTATAGAACCTGTAGAACCTAAAATGGCTATTTTTTTCAACTTATTTTGCGGCATTACTTTGCTTTTTTTAATGCGGCTACTCGCTCGGTAAATATTTTTTCATCAACTGGGCTTAATAAATTTTCGAATAAGGTTATCCAGCTAGGTGCATGCTTTTCGGCTTTATTTTGAGCAATACTAAAATGCACAAAATTGACCCATAACACCGCCTTAATGCGTTTTTTATGCTCGTCGTACATCTTCATCTCTACTGTTAAATCGTACTCACCATAGGTAATAATCTGTGTTTGAATACACACTTTCTCCATCAAAAAAGCAGGAGAGATGTACGCAATTTGGTTCATAGCAACTACCCAGCCCAAACCCGACTTACGTATAAGCGCATACATATCAATATCATACTGCGCCAACAACTGATCTTCGCGGGCATTGATAAAATAATCTAAATACTTGGCGTTGTTTAAATGATTAAATGGATCACAATCTTGAAAACGGATGGTATGTATCGATTCGGGATGCTTATTCATGTAAATGCTTTTTTATTTAGTGGTTGCCCAATAATTGTGCTAGTTCATCAGCTATTGCTCTATCGTTGCTTAGGCGTGGCACTTTATTTTGCCCCCCTAACTTGCCCTGTGCTTTCATGTAATTGATAAAGGCATCTTTGGGCAGTGTCTTTATTTTTAGGGGTTGCAATACATTGCCGGCTATCAAATCTAAGTAATAGGTATTTTTTTGCTGCAATACTTTATCTACTTTAGTACAAAAGGCAACCATATCTTTAGGTTGGGTGGCAAATTCTATAAACCACTCGTGATAGGGCAATCCGCCTTGTGGGTCGTTTACCTGTGGGGCTACCGTAAATTCGGTAATTTCTACACCTTCGGCATTGGCTACGCTTAATAAAGCATGCTCCACTTCTTCGCCAATTACGTGTTCGCCAAAGGCCGAAATAAAATGTTTGATACGCCCGGTAACTACCAATCGATATGGACTTTTTGATACAAATTTTACCGTATCGCCAATACTATATCCCCATAAACCGGCATTGGTGTTCAGAATAATCGCATAGTTTTTATCTAGCTCTACATCGGCTAAACTTAGTCGGGTGGGTTGCTCCTTAAAATATTCGTCAGTAGGGATAAATTCGTAAAATATACCACCGTCAACGTTTAGCAATAATCCTTTTTCCGTTTGTGAGTCTTGAAAAGCGATAAATCCTTCGGAAGCCGGATAGGTTTCTATCGTATCAATTTTTTTGCCAATACTTTCTTCAAGCTTAGCACGATAGGGTTCAAAATTTACGCCACCGTATACAAACAGGTTGAAATTAGGAAATATGTCTTTTATTTTTTTACCCGACTTAGCCGATAGTTTATCGAAATACATTTGTACCCAAGGGGGTATGCCCGAAATAAGGGTCATGTTTTGCTGAACGGTTTCGGCAACAATGGCATCTACTTTTTGCTCCCAATCTTCTATACAATTGGTGGCGTAGGAGGGCAACCTGTTTTTTTGCAAATAAGCCGGCACATGGTGGGCTACTATACCCGATAGTCTGCCTACTTGTATGCCATGTTTGGTTTCCATTTCGGGGCTACCTTGCAAGAATATCATTTTACCACTTACAAAATCAGCTTTACCGGTTTGAGCTATGTAGCACAATAAGGCAGCGCGCGCCGCTTTAATATGCTCGGGCATAGATTCTTTAGAAATAGGAATAAATTTTACCCCAGATGTGGTGCCCGATGTTTTGGCAAAATACTGCGGTTTGCCTGGCCATAAAACGTGCTGTTCGCCAGCTACCACCCTATCGATGTAGTTGCGCAAACCTTCGTAATCACGAACAGGCACATTTTTTTTAAAATCGGCATAGGTGGTAATAGTTGTAAAGTGGTGGTCTTTGCCAAAAGCAGTGTTGGCTGCACTTGCAATTAATTGCTTAAAAACAGCCTCTTGAATAGCTACTGCATTTTTTTTCCACTTATTTATTTTTCGTTGCTGGGTTTTAGCAAACAGTACTGCCAATGTTGATTTTATACTCATTTTACTCGTTTTCCACTCCTGATTGCAGATTTGCCGCAGCAACATCAGGATACATTTCATCGGCAAATATAGTGTAAACCCGTGTGATGAGTAAGTAGCTCATAGGAATGGTGAACAATATCCCTACCAATAGTAGCAGCACACCAAGTACATTCAGAAGCATAACTATTAGCATTAAAGAAGTTAAAAATCCTACTTTTCCTTTGGTAAGTTTAATGCTTTCGGTAATAATATCGTTTATCGAAAAATCTGATTCTACGATTAAATAATTGTAAAAAAGCACTCGAATAAGCAGGTAAAAAACTACTAAAAACGTAATCGGCAAAAGCACATACGACGTTGTAGTAAGATCAAATGGAAGTTTAAATCCATCTTCCATATTCATGAAATCGGTTATTGAGCCTGTCCAATTCAATGAAAAAGCAAAAGGAAGCATAAGTACTACGACTACAAAACTGATAATAAACACTACTCCTAAATATCTAATTACCGTAGAAAAAGGGACCAGTAAATCTTTAGTTTCGTATTCGTGCCCGCGTACAATAAGCAAGCACAAATTAACCAATCCTAAAGTAACGTACGCTTGTAAAATGTAAGAACCTATCTTAAATACAAACCCAATTGCAGGTATTAATTGCGCTAAGGCTTGTACAATTAACTCCATGATAAACGACCCTAAAAACACCATCAAAATCAATCCAAACAATACAAAAAAATGATTCTTGGTATCTGAAAAAGCAGTTTTTAGTAATTCGTTGAAAGATAATTTTTGCATATAACTGTATATAAATGATTAAACTATAATACTTTACGGTTTTTTACATGCTTTTGGCTCAACACACTGTACCTATACCCTTCGAGTAAAAAGCCCAGTGCGTAGGCATTTAGCTGAATAAAGACTGCCGGTATACTTAAAATCCCTACTTTAAAACTACGATTAAGATATGCTGAAAGCAGCAGATTGGCAACCATGTATAGTGTTAGTGTACTGGTTAAAAGTATACATAATGGTAGTGAAATAAAAATAGACAAAACGGTAGCACAACAAAACAGAAAAAACGCTAGCGGAAAAAAGTGCACCAACTTTAGTTCTTCCTTGTAGAATCGAAAAATATTGATGCGTGCCCTGCCAAAAAAATGCAACTGCTTAAAAAATTGACCAAAAGAGGTGCGGCGTTTGTGGTACACGTACGCTTCGGGGATAAGCGCTGTTTTAAATCCTGCTTTGATGACACGCATGCTCAATTCTAAATCTTCGCCCATGCGGGTAATTATGAACCCTCCTACACTTTCGTACACCTTGCGCGATAATCCCATATTAAAACTACGGGGATGAAACGTGCCTACATGCGTCTTCCTACCGCGAATACCTCCAGTGGTAAGCAAACTTGTCATGCTGTAGCTAATGGCCTTTTGTATTGGACTAAAACTTTCGTGCTCTTTATCCGGCCCTCCAAATGCAGCTATTTGTTGAGTATCTATTGCTTGTTTTACGGTAGCTAAATAATGTGGGGGAATGAGGCAATCACTATCGAAAATAATGAAGAAGTCGCCCTTTGCACGTTCAAAACCATAATTACGCGTAAAACCCTGCCCCTCGTTCGGTTTAAAAAAATATTGAATATCCAGTTTCTCCTTAAACGTATTTACAATAGCATCCGCTTTATCCGTAGAACCATCCTCAATTACCAATACTTCAAAATCGGTATAGGTTTGCAAACACAAGGTTTCCAAGAGCTCTTGAATTTCTTGTGGTCGGTTGTATAATGGGATGATGAGGGAAAATTTCAATTTATTTTAGGCTTAAGGGATAAGGAGTTAGGCATAAAAAATAGCCATTAACTTTTTTGCATAGATTTGATTAATCCTCTAATAACTCTCGATATTTCATTTGCATTCTCCAGCCTTTTAAGTTCCACTTCATTAGAAATATAGTCTAATTTCTTTGCCAGATAAATCATTGATTTTACTTCACTACAAGAGGATAAAGCAATATATAAAAATCGAACAAAATCGGCATCACTACTTCTATCAAATCCCTCTGCTATATTATTCGAAATAGAAACCGAAGCTCTTGTAATCTGATCCTTAAATGAGTAATCTTTGCAACTTTTAAAGTCGGCATAAATAATCACTGCCAAATCTTGTGCTTTTTGCCACGCTACAACATCCTCAAACTTTTGAATCGCCATACTTTACACTTATGCCTTATACCTTACGACTTATGCCTTACTAAACAATTCTTTTTTCTATCAAATAACTATTTCTTTCGCTAGAATTTCGAGATATAAGTTCGGCTACAAAACCAGTTAAAAATAACTGAAAGCCTACAATTATGGCTACCAATGCCAAGAAAAACAGTGGTTGGTCGGTTACGTTTCTGAATTTTACACCGTTGGCAATGTCGTACAGCTTTTCGCCAATAAGGTAAAGTGTTACCATAAAACCAGCAAAGAATGAAAGCGTGCCCATTGCGCCAAAAAAGTGCATGGGTTTTTTACCAAATTTACCTACAAAAAAGATGGAAAGCAGATCTAAAAATCCATTTACAAACCTATTTAAACCAAACTTAGTAGTTCCGTATTTGCGGGCGCGATGTTCTACCACTTGTTCATCTATTTTGGCAAAACCTGCCCATTTAGCAATTACAGGTATATACCGATGCATTTCGCCATACACCTCAATGGTTTTTACCACATCGGCACGGTAGGCTTTTAAACCGCAATTAAAATCGTGTAAATTGTCAATACCCGACATTTTGCGCGTAACCCAGTTGAACAATTTGGTAGGAATGGTTTTACTCAACGGATCGTAGCGCTTTTTCTTCCAGCCCGATATCAGGTCTAATTTTTCTTCGGTAATACGTTTGTACAAAACAGGTATTTCATCGGGGCTGTCTTGTAAGTCGGCATCCATAGTAATTACGACATCGCCCTGTGTAGCTTCAAAACCCACATTTAGCGCAGCAGATTTACCATAATTACGTCGAAACTTAATGCCTTTAATTGCTGGATTTACTGCCGACAAACGCTCAATTTCTTGCCAAGACCCATCTGTGCTGCCATCGTCTATTAAAATTACCTCGTAGGTAAAGTCGTTTTTTTGCATTACACGCGCAATCCATTCGCACAATTCGGGCAACGACTCTTTTTCGTTCAACAAAGGAATAACTACGGAAATATGCATATACGTTTAATTACTCTCTGTCAAAAACAGGTTTATTTTTTCTTAAAAACAATCCAAGTGCCATAGAAACAATCAGATTAAACAATATTCCAAACAAATAGCCTTTTGCAGCTTTACCTACACTCATGCTATAGTCTTCCACCTCTATTTTGGCAATGGCTGCGTCCATCTCTTCTTGCGGCACATTAAATTTCTCCATCATCTCGGTGGTTTGGTTCACCACAGCTTCCTTCAGCAAATCAGTTAACCCTGGGTCGATAACCGTAAACAACACATAACTAAATATTTGTGTAATAAACGAGGTAACAACAAACGTAATGAATACAGCCAATGCCGTTTCGATAAAGTTCATGTAACCGCCCATTTTTTTGCGAATATCAAGCACATAATACGCTACTAAGCCTACACTAAGGAGGTAAAACAAAACGCTTAACCACCATTTTGCCATTAGCATTGGGTCAATAGCATAGCTTACCATGGTAATAATTACCGAAAAAAAGCCTATCAGTAACCCATTTTTAGCTGCCGCCTTGATAATAACGGAGGCCGTTGTTTCTATGTGTGTTGTATTTTTTTCCATACTATTTTACGATTGCCTGCAGGGGTGCAGTGTGGTTTGTTTGGGCAAGTATAGCAAAAAGCACAGCTGTATCAAATGCCTTATTTTCACTTAATGCAATCCATTCTTTTAGCTCTTCTGCATCGGGTTTTACCTCATAAAACCACGCCATAAGTGGGTAGAATAATTCTTTCATGTCCGAATTTTCGGGTAAAGTTGCAGCTGCGCGTGCAATTTCTTCAGGTTCTGATTCTAATAATACCTGATTCGCTATAATATCTTCATAAATAGCTAATTCATCCTGAAACTCGTCTTCTTCTATCAGTAAAAACTCCTTTAGGTAATCTTCTAAATCGGGCTCTATACCCCCCTCTTCACATTCTAAAATGTATAAAAATATATTGAGTAACTCTGTTCCTCTATCAATGGTTTTATCTTCTATAGCTGTCCATTCATCGCTTTCCAAATAGTTTTCATCAAGGCGCAGGGCATCGGCTGTAAAAAAATTTACCATCAGTAAATCGAACAACACCTCACGAATGCTATCTAATAATGGGTAACGATCTACCAATTCGTCGAGCAAACTGGTTTTAGCCATAAAATCCAATTCGGCTGTAAAAACAGTATTAATAGCTGCTGCTATTTCTGTTTGGTTGTACGTAATAGGATGCTTATCTGCTGCTGAACCAGTATAAAATCCAGATAACAAGGCATTAACAGTGCGTGAAATGGAGGGATTTGGCATATTTTGTTTATAAAAATGAGTAGCCAAAGATAAACAGGTATTTGGATTTTGTAGCTACTATTATTACGCGAGAAAATGTAAACGCTACACAAATGCTACACAATTTGCAAGTTGTTGGTTAGGCGACTAACAACGGCTGGCTATAAAATTGTCATTCCGAGTGCAGCGAGGAATCTCAAATTAATTGAGATGCTACTCATATTCTAAGAGATTCCTCGCTGCACTCGGAATGACAGAAAGAGATGATATTTATCGTTATTCGCCGCTGACCAACAACCAACTACACAAATTATTTTTTGATGCGTTGCTTAATTGTGTAGTGAACATTAAGATTAAAAACGGTTCCTGGACCATCGACAATAGATGAACTAGTCGTTATATTTGGTGAAGATTCACTATACGATAAGCTTCCAGTTGGCAAATAGAAACCCAACTGTAATCCTAATTTGAAATTATTGATTTTATACTTTAGCCCATACCCAAAAGCTAAATGCCCTGTTGATTGCCCATTTGCTATAAACTTACTTTCTGATGCTTTGTAATGCTCCTCATATTTATTAAAATAATGCTGTGCAAAACGTGTCGAAACAAAATGAATGAATTTTCTCTTTTCTAAACTATAGATAGCTTCTCCAAAACCTGAACTAATAGAAGAGCTAGATTTGCTTTGTAAAGTACCGTCAGATGCAAAATAACTAAGACCTTCCTTTTGTGTTCTACCCAATCCTACACCCAAAGAAAAACGATTAGCAGGCTTGTTTTTACTTTGCAACACATATGCTAAACCCAGATTAGCATTCCAATCATTCGGTTCATTTCTATATTCAGTTCCAAATCCTATTACACTGCTTTTGTAAGGAATAAACCTAAAGCCAATTGTACCAAATACTTGTAAATTATTAGGCAGAGAATAATTCGTTTCCAGCCCTACAAAGCTTGAATAAAATGCACCTAAAGTAGCTTCCTTCGGTGTATATATCTGGTGATGAAAGTTAATAGGAACAAATTGAGCTGTAGATAATTTGCTAAAAAGCAACCATGAGAAAACACAAGAGATTTTCACACAAAGCATTAGTCTATTCATAAGTTTGGTTTTATGATACTAAGTAAGAGCAAAGAAACAACAAAAGCAATTTTTTTTTACCAGCAGCATTTAATACAATTGAGATATTTTTTGTGAGCAGAGTCTCTTGAGAAATTGCAGAGTAGGTGGACTCTTCTGCCAAGAATATAAACTCTACCAAATTTGTCATTCCGAGCGCAGCGAAGAATCTCTAATTAATTGTGAGTCTACCCTATACTAGGAGATTCTTCGCTGCGCTCGGAATGACAGAAAGAGATGAGTATCTTCATTTATGGTTTGACAAGCAACAGCAGCTATGCAAAAAGCATTTACTTTACTTGCACTACACTCCCATTATTGATTACAGCCACTACTTTCCCTTGTAAGGTTTGCACAATAAATGGTGTATTTTTTGATTTAGAACAAATATTTTTTACTTCGAGCGTCCACGTTTTTTCGGGAGCAAATACCGTAAGGTTTGCAAAAGCTCCTTCCTTCAGTTCAGGGATTGGCAGTCCTAAAATTTTGCGCGGATTGATGGCTAATTTTTCTATTAATTGAGGTAAACCCAACTCTTTGCCCACTGCCTGATTGGCCAACGCAAAAGCAGTTTGTAGGCCCAACATACCATACCCTGCAATTTCAAATTCTACTTGTTTATGCTCTGTATCTTCGGGAGTATGCTGCGAACAAATGGCATCAATTGTACCATCTTGCAAGCCTTTTTTCAATGCGGCTATATCGGCAGTCGTACGCAATGGTGGTTTAACTTTGTAATGCGTATCAAAATCTTCTAAGGCTGTTTCATCTAATACCAAATGATGCGCACTTACATCTGCCGTAATTTTAAGACCTTTTTTCTTAGCCGCACGAATAAGTTCAACCGAACCTGCCGTAGAAACCGTTGTAAAATGCAGGGAGGCATCGTTGTACTCGGCTAAGTAAATATCACGGGCTATCATTAATTCTTCTGCCAATGCGGGTATTCCTTTCAGTCCCAACAAGGTGCTGGTAATACCTTCGTTCATTTTGCCTTTGCCCGAAATAGTTGCATCATCGGCATACTGTATAATTTGTGCATTAATACCTTTAGCGTACAGCAATGCTCTCGACAATAAGCCAGCATCGGCAACTGGACGTGTTCCATCCGAAAAAGCCACTGCGCCTGATTGTTGCATATCATACAATTCAGCCATATCTGTCCCCTCTCGGTTATGGCTCACACAACCGATTGGATACACATCTACAATATTGGCCTTTGTTTTTTGGGTAATATATTCTACCTCCGATTTACTATGTATTACGGGGTGAGTATTGGGCATTACTGCTACAGCGGTAAATCCACCAGCGGCAGCGGCAGCCATGCCTGTGTGTAAATCTTCTTTGGTTTCAAATCCTGGATCGCAAAAATTTGCATGCATATCCATCCACCCAACGGATACGCACAAACCCGGTCCTTCAATTACCGTATCGGCAGTTGCATCAGTAACTTTACCAATGCGGGTTATTTTACCATCAACTATCAAAATATCTTGCCGTTTTTCGTTTGCAGACGAAGTAGGGTCTATTATTGCGGCATCACGAATAAGTATGGTCATTTTGAAGAAATTATACGGTACGAAAAGCGAAGTAAAGCTACCTCAATAGCCAAAAAAAGCAAAGTCAAAAGTATACAAAGTTTCCATAATCGGGTGCCGTAATTGGCCTCGGTAACGGTGTCTTTTAATGAACGTTTACTATCCTCTAATACGATGATGTTTTTCACCGAGAGTATTTCAGCTAATTCTGTTGTTGTATAATACGTTAAATCAGACTCTTTACGATTATAGTTAAATGCAAAAGCGCTTATTTTCTCGTCATCGTCTTGCAAGGTGTACACACCAGCATCTTTCAATTGGTCGGATATATATAAACGAAGCCCATTGGGTGTACTGCGCACATCAGGAATAATCTCAAAATCATTTTTCTTTAATTTCCACCTGTTTGATTGCGCTACATTAAGTGCCGTAGCTTGTAAGCTATAATCACGCCCCAGTACATAAAACAAAGGAGCCTCATTATTACTTAGCAACGCCATGCGGTACATAAGTGGCAAAAACAAGGCATGTTTAGGCAATGTTGTGTATTCGCTTTGCATAGGCACTGCAGCTAAATAGGCTTTACCTTTACCAATACTGTATTTTGTAAGTAAGCTTTCGCCAGTACCAAGCAGCAGTATATTTTCGGAGGAATTGGCACTCCTTTTTGAGATACTAAAATATTTTTTTACCTGTGGGAAGTTGGTATTTGCAGGCATCTTACTAAAAACATCGGCAAGTAACCCTTCTTGAATAATAACCTTTTCTACTTTATTCTCCTTTACATTAATAGTCTCGAATGGTGCCGCACCAAGCAAGGTTAAAAAACTATTTACAGATACTGCATCTGCTTCAAAACTAGGGAAGAACGCCATACTTCCTCCATTTGCGACAAACTTTTTCAACTCGGCGGCCAACCCAGAAGAAACGTTTTTCACTTCATCTACAATAATGAATGAGTAATCGGCAAACGCTCCGTAATTAATTTGATTAACAGGTACATTTACTAATTCGAAATAGGCATCGCTTTTATATACTGCATTAATATACGGATTGGGCTCTGCACCATTAATACACAGTATTTTTAAACGTGCTGCCACTTGCCAAGTAAAATAATAGGTATTATCAAAACCAATAGGAAAATCGGCAATTTGCACCTCAGCTCGTTGTATACCTGTACTGGTAGCAGTAAAGTTAAGTGTATCGGCGATAGAAGCACCAGCTAGTACTTTCGCGCTTCCAATTGCTTTTTGTTCTCCGTTTACCAGCAATTTTATAGGCACATTTTCTACGTCTTTATCGCCACTATTGTGCAAGTAAACAACCAATTGCTCATTATTCTCCTTACGGTGTATAGGTGATAAAAAAGCAACAGAATCTACCGACACATTGCTTACCAAAGGCGCCAAAATGGGCACCATACGTATGCTATATGCACTATCTGTAGCTACATTTTTTTCATCAACAGTGCTTTTCTGAAAATCAGATAGCACATACAGCAATTTATTTTTTTGTTTTTGATTGAAAAAGACGGCCTTTTGGCGAGCAATTACATCAGACAACTGGCGGTAAGCCGGACTTATTTTTACTTCATCTACCAGTTCAATAAATTCATCTTTACTTAACAAGCGCTGATGTCGCCCTTCAAAATCATTGGTAAGCAATTGAAACTGGGTATTAGGACTGTATGCCTCTACCAATTCTTTAGCCTTACGTTTTGCGTCGTCGAGCAACGTTCCATCGGTAGTGGTTGCTTCCATGCTAAATGAATTATCGATAAACACCGATACCGCAGACTCGCCAACACTTAATTGTGTTCCTTTTTCGGGAATAAAAGGCTGCGCAAATGCCAATACTAAAAAAACGATAGCCAATATACGTGCAGCCAATACCAATAGGTGCTTGAGTTTAGCCTGCGAAGTAGTTTCTTCTTTTACTTCCTTTAAAAATCGAACATTGGTAAATAATACTCGCTTAAATCTTCTAAAATTAAACAAGTGAACGATGATTGGTATAGCAATTGCAGACAGTGCAAATAAGAAACTTGGATAGACAAAATTCATCGTTGGTCAAAAATACTATTTTTATGAGAATACTATCTCAAAAGATTAACTTGCACCACTATTTAAACACTCGATAAATGCTCATCTCTCGTATTTTCATTGGCCTGTTTTGCCTAATAGGTTTAAATAGTACTGCGCAAACACGTATTTCTAATTCCAGAACCGATACCACAATTTACATGTTGGTAGGCACCATGCCTCATTTTGGAACTTCTTCTACCGATTTAACTAAATACATTATTCGCAACATTGAGCTTCCTGAAGAAGTAATTAATGATACGACCGGAAATAGAGGTTGTTTTGTACGTTTTATTATCGAAAAAGATGGCTCATTATCAAATATAGAAGTGCTTAGGGCTACACATCCATTATTAGCAATAGAGGCGGCACGTATTGTACGAGAAATGCCCAATTGGCAGCCTGGCTTTCGAAATAAGATTCCAGTAAGAGTATTGTATGGCTTACCCATCGACTTTTCAACCAAAGTCCAAGCAAAACCTATACCTATTGCCGTATTCGAGAAGTAGCAAATTTGTTATCTACTGATGTACAATTATTTCTACCTTTGTAATTAATTACTAATTAAATCAACAACTCTGTGTTTTCATTGTTCACTCACCGACATCAAGTACATCATTGTGGCAAATGCCATCATTGCACTGTATTGGTGCGCACGAACTAACAGAATAAAATTGTTGAACTTAATTAATATACCCCCTTGCAAACGCTCAAAATTGCCATCCAAAAATCAGGAAGGCTTAACGAAAAATCAGTAGATTTATTAAAAAAATGTGGTTTATCTTTTGAAAACTACAAAAGCTCTTTAATTGCTCCTGTCCGTAATTTTCCTTTAGAAATTCTTTTTTTACGTGATGATGATATCCCCGAATATGTGCAAGACGGCATTGCCGATTTAGGTATAGTAGGCGAAAACGTGATTAACGAAAGTGACGTTACAGTAAGCCACCTGCAAAAACTTGGCTTTGGCAAATGCAACCTCAAAATTGCGGTACCAAATGGCAGCAATATTACTAGCATTGCCGATTTGGAAGGCAAATCTATCGCTACCTCCTATCCTATTATCCTTAAAAATTATTTGGCCGATAATTCCATAAAAGCCGATATACGGGTAATAAGTGGCTCGGTAGAAATTTCGCCAGGATTGGGTTTGAGTGATGCTATTTGCGATTTGGTTTCTACTGGTGGAACGCTAAAAAGCAACGGATTGCACGCTATTTTAGACGTAATGCAATCGGAAGCCGTATTAATTGGCAACAAGCAATCGGCAATAGACCCCATTACCCAAGAACTGATGCAGCGTTTGCAATCGGTACTACGCGCTGCCGACACCAAATACGTGGTACTCAATATTGCTAAATCTAATCTACCCAAAATTTTAGCCTTATTACCAGGAGTAAAAAGCCCAACAGTGGTGCCTTTAGCCGAATCAGATTGGGTAGCGGTACACACTGTAATTAGCGAACACGATTTTTGGGAGAAAATACAAGCATTAAAAACTGCAGGCGCACAGGGCATTGTGGTAATGCCTATCGAAAAAATTATCCTGTAATATGCTAAAAACATATACATACAGCAATCTCGACATGGCTACATTGGCACGCCTATGCACCAGAAACACTGATAGCTCCGGCGAAATAAGTGCTGCTGTAAATGGCATTATACAGCAAGTAAACGAGCAAGGCGACGAAGCATTAATCCATTTGGCACAACAATTTGACGGTATTCGGTTGCGCGCTATTATTGCAGATAGTGCCCATATAAATGCACAAGCAGCTTTAGTACCCGAACACATAAAACAGGCTATTTCTGTTGCATACCAAAATATTTACAGCTTTCATACGGCGCAATTAGTTACCGAAAAAGCAGTAGAAACTATGCCTGGCGTACGTTGCTGGCGCGAAAATAGAGCTATTGAACGCGTAGGATTATACGTACCCGGAGGGTCGGCAATATTACCTTCTACCCTATTAATGTTAGGTATTCCAGCAAAAATTGCAGGCTGCAAAGAAATTGTGGTATGTACCCCACCACAAAAAGACGGCACAATAAATAGCGCAATTTCCTATGTACTGCAATTACTCGGTATTGATAACTGCTATATGGTAGGTGGTGCGCAAGCCATTGCCGCTATGGCAATAGGTACAACTACTATCCCTAAATGTTCTAAGCTTTTTGGACCGGGCAACAGATATGTAACCCAAGCAAAAATTGCTGTGCAGGCACAATTTGGTACGGCTATAGATATGCCCGCTGGCCCATCAGAAGTATTGGTAATTGCCGACGATAGCGCAAATGCAGCATTTGTAGCCGCCGATTTATTAGCACAAGCAGAACATGGCGCAGATAGTCAGGCCGTTTTAGTAAGTAATTCTGCCTTGCTGATAGAACAGGTAAATGCCAAACTTGAAAAACAAGTTGCGCTTTTACCACGAAAAGATATTGCTACAAAAGCAATTGCCAATTCGTATGCAGTGCTTACTGATTCGTTAGAAGAAAGTATTGATTTTTCGAACGCCTATGCTCCCGAACATCTTTTACTACAAACAGTTACTAATGAGTTACTAATTCCTAAAATTAGCAATGCTGGTTCTGTTTTTATTGGACATTATACTCCCGAAAGTGCTGGTGATTACGCATCTGGAACGAACCATACATTACCCACATCGGGCTTTGCAAAAGCCTACTCGGGTGTATCAGTAGATAGTTTTGTGAAGAAAATTACCTTTCAGGCAATTACACCAGAAGGTCTAAAAAACATTGGCCCAACAATTGAAACATTGGCAACCCTCGAAGGATTGCAAGCACATAAAAATGCTGTTACGATACGATATGAGTAAGTTGAAAATGGAAAACTAAAAACTGGCAACCGATAACTGACAACCGAATACATGATTACCCACTTATTACGCGACAATATAAAAAACCTACAACCCTACTCATCAGCAAGGCACGAGTTTGAGGGTACGGCTTCTGTATACCTTGATGCAAATGAAAATAGCTTTGGCTCGCCATTAAATACGGCATACAATCGCTACCCCGACCCTTTGCAATGGGAACTTAAACAAAAAATAAGCACCATAAAAGGTGTACCCCCCGAACACCTCTTTTTGGGCAACGGCAGCGACGAAGCCATTGATTTGCTTTTTAGGGCATTTTGCAATCCGGGTATAGATAATGTACTAATTTTGCCTCCTACGTATGGCATGTATGAAGTTTCGGCAAACATCAATGCCGTAGAGCTACGCAAAGTAGTACTTACCCCTGATTTTCAACTGGATTTAGACGGCATTTTCGATGCCATAGACGAGCACACAAAAATCATTTTTATTTGCTCGCCCAACAACCCTACTGGTAACTCTATCAACAGAGCTGATATTGAGTTTATATTGAATAATTTTAATGGCATTGTGGTAATAGACGAGGCCTATATCAATTACGCTAAGCAAAAATCGTTTATACAAGAACTTACCGAATACAACCGTTTGGTAATACTGCAAACGCTATCAAAAGCTTGGGGCTTAGCCGCATTGCGCATTGGCATGGCATTTTCTTCTTTACCCGTAATTGAAGTGATGAATAAAATAAAACCACCCTACAACATTAACGAGGCTACCCAACAATTGGCATTAGCTGCATTAAATAATACCACACAAGTAAACGACTGGATAAAAACCACCGTAAATGAACGTGAAAAATTAGCCTCAGCATTACAAAAAATGCCTTTTATACAAAAGGTTTATCCATCAGATGCTAATTTTATTTTAGTAAAAATGGTAGATGCAAATCCCGTTTACACTTACTTATTAGCAGCAGGTATTGTGGTGCGTAATCGTTCTAAAATAACACGCTGCGAAGAGTGTTTGCGCATTACCATTGGCACCCCAGAAGAAAACAAACTATTAATCGACACCCTTACCCAGTACCAAAAATAACCAGATGAAAAAAGTACTATTTTTAGACCGAGACGGCACTATTATTATCGAACCTGCCGATTTTCAAATTGATAGTTTAGAAAAGTTAGCCTTTTTGCCCCATGCTATTTCTTCGGTAAAAAAGCTACAAGATTTTGGCTATGAGCTGGTAATGGTAAGCAATCAGGATGGATTGGGTACTGCGGCGTATCCTCAAGCAAGTTTTGAGGCGGTACAAGAAAAATTGCTCGCCATTTTAGAAAGCGAAGGAATTGTGTTCAGTGAAATTTTTATCGACCCTTCTACCGAAGCTGAAAACAGTCCAAATCGCAAGCCTCGTACCGGAATGTTAACGCAGTATTTGGCAAAAAACAGTATTGACTTAAACCACTCTTTTGTGATTGGTGATAGAGCAACAGATATTGAATTAGCCAAAAATCTTGGCTGCAACAGTATTTTTATTGGCGCTACTTCCACTGCCGATTTTAGCAGTACATCGTGGTTGGCAATTACCAAATACCTTACCGAAAAAACGGACCGTAAAGTAACGCTGAATCGTAAAACCAACGAAACCGATATTGCCATTACCCTAAATTTGGATGGAACAGGTACTTATGCTATACAAACGGGTTTGCATTTTTACAATCATATGTTGGAGCAGTTGGTAAAACATTCGGGCATTGATTTGACGCTAAAAGCTACAGGCGATTTACATATAGACGAGCACCATACTATTGAAGATACTGCTATTGCCTTGGGTATGGCGTTTAAGCAAGCATTAGGCAATAAAAAAGGCATAGAACGTTATGGTTTTTTATTGCCAATGGACGATGTACTGGTACAATGTGCCATCGATTTTTCGGACAGAAATTATTGCATCTTTAAAGGAGAATTTGACCGCGAACACGTAGGCGATTTTCCAACCGAAATGCTGAGCCACTGGTTTCAATCGTTTGCGCAACATGCTGGATTGAATATCAATATCAGCATTTTAGAAGGCGACAACACCCACCATAAAGTAGAAGCAAGTTTTAAAGCCTTGGCAAAATGCATTAAACAAGCCATTGCCATAACTGGTGATAGTTTGCCCAGCACCAAAGGAGTTCTTTAACCAATAATTAATTAAAAAACATGCTGGGCATTATTTATTACGGAGCTGGAAATATTTTTTCGTTAAGCGCGGCATTGCAACGCTTGCACATTCCGTTTAAGGTAATCACCACAGCAGCCGAAATGGATACCTGCGACCGATTTATTATTCCAGGTGTAGGGCATGCAGCACAAGCCATGCAAAAACTACATGAAACGGGATTAACCACACACATATTAAACACAAAAAAACCTGTTTTGGGTATATGTTTAGGCATGCAATTACTGAGTACCTTTTCGGAAGAAGGGCAAACATCATTATTGAATGTGGTACCGCTGCACACTCGAAAATTTACAGAAAAAACGCTTAAAACTCCGCACATGGGCTGGAACACCATGAGTTTTAGCAATACAGAACCCCTCTTTGCGCACATCTCTCCAAACGCCTACTTTTACTTTGTGCACTCCTACTTTATAGAATTTAATACTAACTTTACTATTGGTAAATGCGAATATGGTATTCCATTTTCGGCAGCTATACACTCGACTAATTTTTATGGAGTGCAATTCCACCCCGAAAAATCAGGCAAAAATGGGGAACAAGTGTTACGTAATTTTTCAACTTTAAGCTAAACAACATGTATATTATACCAGCTATTGATATTTTAAATGGCAAAGTAGTACGATTACGAGAGGGTGATTATAACCAAAGCACTGTTTATGATGTAAGTTTGGAACAAATGCTCGAGCAATTTCAATCGCAAGGCACCGAATTCATTCATATTATTGATTTAAACGGCGCAAAAGGTGATTTTTCTAACCAACGTTACTTGGTAGATGTAATTAAAAAATCGCCGTTAAAAGTGCAATATGGTGGTGGTGTACGCAGTATAGACAAGGTAAAAGAGCTCATAAACTTAGGCTTTCACCGCATAATTGTAGGTACGCAAGCACTTACAGACCCTAATTTTCTGGAGGATTTAAGTACAGAAGTATGTGGCAAAGACAAATGCTCCGATCAAGTAGTAATAGCCATAGACGTATTGGACGAGGTAATTAAATATTCAGGATGGATGGAATCGTCACCCATAAAACTACTGGATTATGTAAGTAAGTGTACTTCTTTAGGCTACTTTAGATTTTTGTGTACCGATATTGGTAAAGACGGAAAAATGGGTGGCAGCGGTATAGAATTATACAAAAAACTACTCGATCAAGCTCCTTTTATCAAACTAATAGCATCTGGCGGAGTAAGTTCATTAGCTGATATTGAAGAACTAAGCACGATAAAAGTAGAAGCCGCCGTAGTAGGAAAAGCCATATACGAGGGCAAAGTAAGTATAGAAGACATCAAAAACTGGAACCTACAGGCCATGGTAAGTTTTTAGTATGCTGGCAAAACGTATTATCCCTTGCTTGGATATTAAAAATGGGCGAACAGTAAAAGGAGTAAATTTTATCGATCTACGCGATGCTGGAAATCCGGTGGAGTTAGCTATAGCCTATAGCGCCCAAGGCGCCGACGAGTTGGTATTTTTAGACATTTCGGCTACCTCCGAAAAACGCAAAACCTTATTACCCCTAGTAAAAGAAATAGCCGCACACATCAATATCCCCTTTACCATTGGCGGCGGCATTAGCGAATTAGCAGATGCCGATGCTTTGCTAAATGCGGGTGCCGATAAAATTTCCATCAATTCAGCTGCTGTAAAAAATCCAGATTTAATTAATGAACTGGCCAGTAATTTTGGAAGCCAATTTGTGGTTGTTGCTATTGATACGCGCTATGCGCAGCAGCAAAACAAAGTATTCATTAGCGGAGGTTCGCAAGAAACTCATTTAGAAACCTTTGCTTGGGCACACGAATGCGAACAACGCGGAGCAGGAGAAATTTTGCTTACCTCCATGGACAAAGACGGCACAAAATCGGGTTTCGATTGCACCTTGTTGGCTCAACTAAATAGCCAATTGGGTATACCGCTCATTGCCTCTGGCGGGGCGGGTACTATTACCCATTTTATCGACCTCTTTGAGCAAACTGGTGTAGCTGCCGCTTTAGCAGCATCGGTATTTCATTTTGGTGAAATTACCATCCCAGAATTAAAAGAGCAGCTTTACCAACAATCTATTACCATACGACAATAACATGAATTTTGATAAACAGAACGGGCTTATACCAGCCGTAGTGCAAGACGCACAAACATTAGAAGTGCTGATGTTGGGCTATATGAATGCCGAAGCTTACGAAAAAACAAAGAAGGAAGGAAGGGTAACCTTTTTTTCGCGCAGCAAAAACCGCTTGTGGACTAAAGGCGAAGAAAGTGGTAATTTTTTGGAGGTAGTAAGTCTGCATATTGATTGCGATGAAGATACAGTATTGATAAAAGCTATACCCAAAGGACCTACTTGCCATACAGGTAGCCGCAGTTGCTTTGCTACCAATTACAACCAAAATTTTATTTTCGAATTGGAGCGTATTATTGAAAACCGCTACCAATACCCTACTGAGGATTCGTATGTAAATAAATTACACAAAAAAGGATTAAATAAAATTGCTCAAAAAGTAGGCGAAGAGGCTACCGAAACTATTATTGCGGCCTTAGCCGAAAGCGAGACACATTTTATTGATGAAACCTCTGATTTGGTATTTCATTTGTTGGTGCTACTCCGCGAAAAAAATACATCCCTGCATACTGTTGCAGCTAATTTAGCCCAACGACATAAGGAGTAATCAGCTATTTTTTTACAATAAGTGTATCGTAAAAAGCACCATAGCTTGCCCAAATACCTGTACTTCCTTTACCTACAATATTGCTCTTAATTTTTAAGGGGGCCGAAAAGGGGTTACCTAAGCTGCTTCCCTGAGAGTCGAAGGTATCCCAAAAATCAAATTGTGGTTTATCAATAGCGCACCATTTTACATAAATGGTATCGCCTCGTTCAAAGTACCCATATTTTTCAAAGTCGGCGGTATCGTTGTTGGCAAAATCGGCTTTTCCCCTATCCAGCGAAAAATTAAATGACTTTCCGTTTACAATAATATCCAGATACACTGAGCGGAAGCCCGTATCAAAAACAGGATCATTGTTACGACGGGTAAGTCCACGATAAAAATTTACTGCACCTGCTGGATCGCTCAATCGACACATCAGTTGCACCAAATTACTATCGCTTCTTTTAGGCTCCACCCATATACTATCTAAGGGTACAACGGGTAAAATAGTAGTACTTGCCGTGTAGTTTTTACCATTTACAGTAACACTTAAACTATAGGTTCTACCTTCTTTTCCAATTAATTTAGCGCTATTAAATATATCTGCAGTATCTAACGAGTAAACGGTAAAACCTAAATCGGGCAACTTATACTCCACCAATTTAGCTGTGTTTATTCCATCAGTTATGGTTACATCTGCTCCTGATATAAAATATTTTTCAAACTCATCTGGCGATAATTTACCCAAAAAAGGTACGGTATTGGTAAGCACCACATACGGAATTTGACCATTTTCTACATAACCTTCCACCACCACCACAGGCTCTCCTTCTGGAAAATCGATATTAACCTCTTTTTCGCAAGAAGTATATAACAGCCCTACTGCAAGCAAAAAAAGCGCTGTTACACGTATTGAATATTTTTTTGTGAGCATGTACTAAAATTTAAAGTTCCAGGTAACAGATGGGATAATCGGAAAAACGGTAATTTGTTTCACCTTAGTTTGTAACTCTCCGGTAGCAATATTGCCCGATTGCTCTAAGAAAATGATATACTGATTCTGGCGGTTATAGACATTGTAAATACTAAAGTTCCAACTCGATTCAAACTTCTCTGTTTTCTTGCTTATAAGCGTAGCCGATAAATCTAAACGGTGGTAGGGAGCTAATCTGAATTTATTACGGTAATCGTCCTCGTAATACAAACCTGCATTATTATTGATAAACACATAGCCAGTTGGAGCCGAAAATGCCGCACCAGAGCCATACACAAATACAGTTCCGAATGTCCATTTTTTAGATAACTGGTAGGACAGCACAATTGACCCATCGTGCCTACGATCGTACTTAGCAAAGAACGGAACACCATTATTAATGTCCTTAAAGTACCGCTTGGCGTATGCATGTGTATATCCTACCCATCCGTTGAATTTACCTACACGCTTTTTTACAAAAAACTCGGCACCATACGATTTGCCGCTACCAAATGAGAAATCGTTTTCTACATTGGGACTAAAGCCCGGCGAACGCCCTTCTTTAAACTCAATTTGATTGGTAAGATCTTTGTAATACACTTCTACCGATGCCTCAAATATGTCTTTATTAAAATTGCGAAAATAGCCAACAGCGTACTGCGTAGCAACCTGCGGCTTTACCAATTGCGAGCTTGGAATCCATAAATCGGCAGGCAATGTGCTGCCAGAAGTAGAAGCTAAATGCAAGTACTGATTGGTACGCGTGTACGAAGCTTTTACAGACGAAAATTCATTCAACGTATAGCGTATAGCAAAACGAGGTTCTAAGCCTTGATAATAGGCAATATTCTGAGCGCGTTTATATACTACAGTATCGTAAGAACCATCGCCCTTCTCAATATATCTATCATACGGACCTATTTGCTGGAATAACGAGAAGCGCAACCCTGCATTTATTTTAATGCGCTTGCTCAATTCAAAATCATCCAACACATAAATGGCGGCTTCATTGCCGTATTGTTTATTAATTTTTTCTGGAGAGAAATCTACCGTGTCTGATTGTCCTGTTATGGTGCTTGGCGTAAACACATGAAATGAATAATAGGTACCATATTTTATGCTGTGACGCGCGGTTGGATAATATTCGAAATCTGTTTTAAGCGTATAATCCCTAATGCCCGAAAATAATTTAAGATTAAATCCATTTTGCCCCGCACCCAACTCGAAGGTATAATCGCTAAAAATAGCTGTAGTATTTAAAAACAGCTTATCCGTAAATAAGTGGTTCCAACGCATCGATCCTGTGGCATTACCCCATGGAAAATTGAGGGTAAACTGGTCTCCTGCAAATTTGAATTTATCGCGCCCAAAATAACCGCTTAAGTACAATCTATCCTTATCAGAAAAGATGTAATTTAACTTCGCATTTACATCGTAAAAGTAATAGCCAGAGTTCGCTAATCCTTCATTACCCGATGCCTTTCGTAGTGGCAATGTAAGCACATCTATATAGGTTCTCCGTCCAGAGATAATAAAGGAGCTTTTGTTCTTTTTCAAAGGCCCCTCAATGGTAAGGCGCGAAGCAATAAGTCCGATGCCACCTGTTACGGCAAAGCGTTGGTTATTCCCTTCCTTCATCTTTACATCTACTACCGATGATAGTCTGCCTCCGTAATCTGCAGGCATACCGCCTTTTATAAGTGTTACATTAGCAATAGCATCCGAATTAAACACCGAAAAGAATCCAAATAAATGGCCTGAGTTATATACAGTTGCTTCATCCAACAATATCAAATTTTGGTCAGGACCACCTCCACGCACATAAAATCCACTATTTCCTTCGCCAGATGATTGTACTCCGGGGAGCAACTGCAACGTTTTAAGCAAATCTACCTCACCCAAAATTACCGGCAAGGTTTTTATCTGCTCCATAGTTAGTTGCTCGGTACCCATTTGGGTACCCTCTATATTCTTTTTGGCACTTTCGGCAGTTACCACTACTTCTTTAGTAACCGTTGCATTGCTTTGTAAGCTATAGTTTCGGCGTGTATTTTGTTTCAAATCAATGCTATCTACCTGTGTTTTATAACTCAAGTAAGTAACTGCTGCCGTGTATTTTCCAGGGTTAACGGTTATAGAAAAGAAGCCATACTCGTTACTAACTGCTCCTTTGCCCAACTCTTTTAATGTAATAGCTGCACCAGGTAATGTTTCGCCAGTGGCGGCATCTTTTACATAGCCGCTAAGGGTATAACGTTGTGCTTGAACTGCCATTGTTAAGATGCAGCACAACACAATGATTCCAAAATTTTTCATTACAGATAGGGGTATTTTCACGCAACTATTCTTTAAATATTTTTACAGTAGAAGTACCCACAGCACTTTGCACATTTACAAAATACATACCCTGTTGTAATTGCGGTAAATCTATAATACTATAGTCGTTTTTTACACCTGCAGTTGCCAAAACACGTGTTTGATAGAGCAATTGTCGAAGCATATTGTATACAGAAATGGTAATTGTTTCTGTGTTAATTGCCGTATACGTTATCCGTAAATTCTGATTTCCTAACCTGTTTGGGTAAGCCATTAAATCCCCTTTAAATCGTTGTGTATCTAAGCCCGATACTATTTGATAAGCTTTTAAAAAATCGGGAATGCCATAACCCAAACTATTATCGGGATTGTTTGCCATGGAGGCGCTCTTAATAATATGAGTAATAAGTTCCGTATTGGTGCTATTTGGGTTAGTCTGCCACAAACAAGCAGCCATGCCTGCTACAATTGGTGAAGAAAAAGACGTTCCGTTACTTGGGCTATAAGAGCCGTCTACTCGAGCTACTAAAGCACCCGCACCCTGTGCCGAAACAGTAGGTTTTATGCGCCCATCACTAGTAGGACCAAAACTGCTAAAAGCCGCTTTTGTTCTACTTGCGTCTACAGCGCCAATAGTTAGTACATCGGCTCCATCAGCTGGTGCTCCAATATATTTCCAAGGCTTGTCTCCTTCATTACCAGCACTATTTACAACCAATATACCTTTTGCACTCGCCATGTTTGCACCTTTAGTACAAATAGTAGTTTTTCCATCCAAATCGGCATACGTATGATCTTGTGTAGTATCGTCAAACTCGGTATAACCCAATGAAGAATTAATGATATCTGCCCCTACGCTGTCTGCAAATTCGGCAGCAGAAACCCAATTATATTCTTCTATAATTTTTTCCGAACGATCATCTTCTGAGCGCAACAACCAGTAATCCGCTTCTGGAGCTGTACCAATCATTGTTCCCGGCACATTAGCAGCCATCGTAGAGAGCACATTAGTACCGTGATTTCCACTATCAAAAACTTCTGAATTATTATCTACAAAATCATACGTGCCTTTTAGATGTCCCTTTGTTCGCATCGAATCAAAGGCTGCTAGATTATTTAGATTGAAGAAACCTGCATCTAACACAGCAATGGTTATCCCGTTACCCTTAAATCCTAAATCATGCAATTTATCCCCATTAAGCATAGCTATTTGTGTATACGCATCGCCATAAGGATTTCCATTTGTTTTATTCGCGCTATTACCTTTATTAAACTTAGGGCTGGGTTTATTACTAGTTGTTTTTACTACTTTAAAAACAGTATCCACAAAAGGTAGCGCTGCAATTGCTGCCGTACTAAAAAGAGAATCGGGAGTTGAAAATGTAGCAGCATTTAACCATTTAGATGGGTTAAGTACCTGAACACCTACTGCACGGATAGCCGCAAGATAGGTAGGGTTTACTGGAAAATCGCTTTCAGAAATAGCTATATTTTGTCGCATACGGCGCTGTATGGCTTTTTCCGACAAAAACTCACTCGGCGCATTAACCGAGTATGGGGTATTTGCCTTATCGGTAAATAGCACTACGTATTTATTGGCCTGTGCTTGCAGAAAAGTGCTCGAAAGAATAAAAATAAAAAGATACAGATATTTCATCTACTGATACTTATGAGTGTTTGTGTAAAGCGAAAACCATTTGTTATTTTGCCAGTAGTTATTTCTTTTTCTACTTTTTTAAGCTCTTTGTAAATTAAGCCATTACCAACAGCATATTTTTCTATTTGATACTGTTCTTCAATCAAATTGCTTACATTCTGTTGCACAACGGTAATAGTAGAGTCAAAGTTTGTATTTGCTAAAAATATAGGTAAATGTGCATTTACAAAGTAATATTGTTGTGGAGATATGTTGTTAAACGCAAACGCATTCCAACTTTTATTTTCTCGTACCGGAAATACCATTTTTACCTCCGCAATATTGTCAACCTCTTCAATAGCATGCATTTGTGTACGCCTCTTCAAAAAAACCTGTTGCTCTTGCCAAATGGCAGTAGACGAAACTTGCTTGTAGCGCACTACGGTATAATTTAGCGCATCTACGCTTTCTGTACTATCTTTTAGGTAGTAGGTAAATAATATCGAATCAGCATCGGAATACCCAATAGAATCTACTTGATAGTGCAACACGGTACCTACCCGTAGCGGATAATACTGATAATAAAAAGAGGGGGCAACTTCTACCGATTCTTTACAGGCGACTAAGAATACACTTGTTACCAGTAGATAAAGTGTTTTTTTAAGGTAAAGCTGCATGCTTGTTGTGTGTTACATCAAAAAACCACCACCAAGCAAATCATTTCCTTCGTAAAAAACAGCAGATTGCCCTGGAGCAATCGCATTTACAGCATGATGAAAATTGACTTCCACATTATTGCCTACTTGTACAATATCGCTTAAGCAACCTTTATCTTTGTACCGGATTTTGGTAACGGCTTCTATTGGTTCATTAATAGATGCATACTTTACTAAATTAACATTGCGAACCGTAGCTTTTGTTTTTTGTAACTCTTCTACTTTACCCAACACTACTCTATTCGTATCTGGTTGAATTTCTAACACATACATCGGCTCACCCAGCGCAATTTCTAAGCCCTTGCGTTGCCCTACTGTGTAAA
This sequence comes from uncultured bacterium, assembly GCA_947085255.1. Lineage (GTDB taxonomy): Bacteria > Bacteroidota > Bacteroidia > Sphingobacteriales > Sphingobacteriaceae > CAMTVQ01. The sequence goes on from CAMTVQ010000011.1 coordinate 123,525, forward strand.
ACGGATAGCCTTTGTGCGTACCTATTTTGGCACCATTGCTCAACACAAAGTCTCCACCTGCTACTTGTGCTTCTAATTCAGGTTTTTGATGCTTCAAGAAGCCGCGATAATCGTTATCTGGCACAAAACAAATCTCATAGCTCTCGCTTTTATTAGCCAGTTCTATACGATTCATATCAATAGCCATTTGCTTGATTTCCGATTTATGAAAACCACCTAAAGGGAAACGGGTGCGTTTTAAACTTTCTTGGGTAAGTCCCCACAAAACATACGATTGGTCTTTGCTTTCATCCAATCCTTTTGATACTACAAAGCGGTTATTCTCGGTACGCACTTTGGCGTAATGCCCAGTAGCAATAAACTCGCAATCGAGCATATTGGCACGCTTTAGTAAGGCTTCCCACTTTATATGCGTATTGCACAACACACAGGGGTTGGGCGTACGTCCGGCAAGGTATTCATCTACAAAATTATCGATTACAAAATTGCCGAACTCTTCGCGGATATCTAAAATATAATGCGGAAAACCATAATCCACCGCCAGTGTGCGAGCATCGTTAATGCTATCTAAACTACAGCACCCTGTTTCTTTAGAACTACCTCCCACAGTGGCATAATCCCACGTTTTCATGGTAATACCAATTACTTCATAGCCCTGCTCATGCAACATTACTGCCGCCACCGAACTATCTATCCCTCCGCTCATTGCCACCAAAACTCTACCTTGCTTACTCATTGTATATTAATTACCGCAAAGGTAACAAATTAAGCAATAATGAGTTTTCACGTAATAGCAAAAACCGAATTGCAAAAGTTGCCTATTTATTGAGCCTATATCGACTATTTTTTATATTTTCGAGTCATTCCTTAAAAATCACGATAATGATTATTGATTTTCGTATTTTTGCGGCTAAATCATCTTTTGGCACACCTTTTGCACAAAAAGGTGTATCAAAAAAACCTTTTGTAATGAAAAAACTACTGTTCCTTAGCTTCTTCTTTTTATCCATTTGTACTTTAATTGATGCAAAAGGTGCTTCGTTGGTACCTCCAACAGCTCCAACAGTTACGGGTACTACTTCGGTATGCTTATTAAATCCAGCAACACTTATTGCAAGCATTACTCCCGATGATCCAAATGTGGTGTTTAGATGGTTCAATACAGGCTCTGCACTAGATATTGTACCAGTATTTGTGGGCGATACGTTTACTACCCCTCCATTGCTAGTAAGTCGCAGCTATTTTGTAGAAAGTTTTAATACCGTAACATTAGAAAAAAGCAGCCGCGTAGAAGCAGCCATTACTGTTATTTTACTCAATTTAGACGTACCTATAGGCACTCCAGCCGACCCGATTATCTGTGCTGGCGATTCTACTACTATTACAGCAAGTTCCATAGCTGGAGCAACCAATTTTAAATGGTATGATGCTGCCGTTGGCGGTAATTTATTATTTGTAGGTCCTGTATTTAATACAGGTGCATTAAGTACTACCACTACGTTTTATTTGGAAAGCAGTTTGTGTGTAACACTTTTAAGTGTACGCTCGCCGATAATTATTACCGTAATAAACAACGCAGACGTTATTACTGCAACTCCTACAACTGGCACTATTTGCAGCGGCGATTCAACCACAATTACCGCAACTTCATTATTAGGCAACACACTATTTAATTGGTACAATGCCGCAACTGGCGGAACATTCCTTTTTTCTGGAAACCCTTACAATACCGGCAGCTTAACCAGCACAAGCGTGTTTTATGTAGAAAGTCAAGATGCTATGGGCTGTCGCAGTCCTCGATTCTCGTCTACTCCTATTGTAGTAATACCCACACTTACCCCTCCTACTGTTATTCCACTTTTAACAACAATATGTTCTGGACAAGGGGCTACGTTTACTGCAAATTCTCCATTAGGCGGTTCTGCAACCTACCGCTGGTACGACGCTGCTATTGGTGGAACACTGCTTTTTACTGGCCAAACATATAACACAGGCATTATAAACAATACTGGAGCTACAGACCTTACCCGCACATATTATGCAGAAGTAGAAGATTTAATGGGCTGCCGTAGTTTACGTACACCAGGAAGCGTAATCATTCGTCCGGCTTTAAACGCGGCTCTTATTAATCCCCCCACTACAACTATTTGTTCTGGTGATTCGGTATTATTTACAGGAAGTACTGTATTAGATAGCAGTGTTGCCTATAACTGGTATGATGCATTAACTGCAGGAACGTTACTTTTTTCAGGCAATCCTTATAATACTGGAGCATTAACTAACACTGGAGGTAGTAATATTACTTATACCTATTACCTTGAAATAGCCGACACAATGGGCTGCCGTAGTGCACGCACACCAGCTACCGTAATTATTCGTCCAACCTTAAATTTTCCTGTGGTAACTCCGCCAGCAAGTACCATTTGTTCAGGAGATTCAGTGACTTTTGTAGCCAGCAACCTATTAGGTGCTTCAGGCACATACAGCTGGCACGATGCTATTACTGCAGGAACTTTACTATTTACTGGTGACACGTTTAATACAGGAACTATCAATAATACGGGGACTACCGACGCAACACGTAGCTATTTTGTTGAATTTACCGACACCAGTGGATGCAAAAGTTTACGTACGCTTGCTACGGTAATTATTCGCCCTGCTTTGAATTTACCAATAGTAACTCCGCCTACAAGTGCAATTTGCTCGGGCGGCTCAGTAACATTCGCAGCCAGCAACCTATTAGCAGCACCAGGAACATATAATTGGTACGATGCTATTACTGGAGGCTCTTTATTATTTACTGGTGATACATTTAATACAGGTGCTATCAACAATACAGGCACTGCTGACGCAACACGCAGCTATTTTATAGAATTTACCGATACCAGTGGATGCAAAAGCTTACGTGCGCTTGCTACTGTAATAATTCGCCCTGCTTTAAATTTACCTATAGTAACTCCCCCAACAAGTGCAATCTGTTCGGGAGACTCAGTAACATTTGTATCTAGCAACCTATTAGGTGCTTCAGGCACATACAACTGGTACGATGCTATTACTGGAGGAACTTTACTATTTACTGGTGACACGTTTAATACAGGAACTATCAATAATACGGGGACTACCGACGTAACACGCAGCTATTTTGTAGAATTTACCGATACCAGTGGATGCAAAAGTTTGCGTACGCTTGCTACGGTAATTATTCGCCCTGCTTTGGATCTGCCGATTGTTACACCTCCCCTTGCGGTAATTTGTTCGGGAGACTCTACCGCATTTACTGCTACTTCTTTATTAGGTACTGCTAGCACTTTCAACTGGTACGATTCGCTTATAAACGGCAACCTATTGTTTACTGGTGATACGTTTAATACTGGAGCGATTAATAATGCAGGAGCAACCGATGCAACTCGTATGTATTATGTAGAACTTACAGACACTAGTGGATGCAAAAGCTTACGCACTCCTGCTACCGTAATCATTCGTCCTGCTTTAGATGTGCCAATTGTTACGCCTCCAATTACAGTAGTATGCTCTGGTGATTCTACCACATTTACGGCTACTTCTTTATTAGGAACTGCTAGTACATACAATTGGTACGATTCACTCATCAATGGCAATCTATTATTTACTGGTGATACTTTTAATACTGGAGCGATTAATAATGCAGGAGCAACCGATGCAACTCGTATGTATTATGTAGAACTTAC
>CAMTVQ010000012.1:0-72866 GCA_947085255.1 uncultured bacterium
TGTGTGATGTGTTTTATTCGTACGGTATTTTTTTGGTGTGGAGTATTGGTGAGTCTTGGGGCTGTTGCGCAAAAAAAGTCGCAGGTAGAAATTATTAATGCCGATGAACTGGGCTTCGATAAGGGCTTGCGGGGCAATATTACCGTGTTTAAGGGCAATTGTATCTTCAAACAAGATAATGTAACCATTCGTTGCGATTCTGCTTATTTCGATCAAGCCAACAATAGTTTTGATGCTTTTAGTCATGTACACATTACCCAAGAAAATGTGAATATTTATGGTGATTTGCTCAACTACGATGGAAACATTAAGTACGCGCAGCTATTTAATAACATAAAAGTAACGGATGGGGAGATGGTACTCACCACCGAAAATTTAGATTACGACATAAAAACACGCTTATCTACCTATCGAGATGGGGGCAAGGTGGTTGATAAAGAAAACGTACTTACCAGTAAATTTGGGTACTACTATGCTGCCACACACGATGCTTTTTTTAAGAAAAATGTGGTGCTTACCAATCCCGAATACTTACTAAATGCCGATACCCTACGCTACAATACCCAAACAGAAATAGCCTACTTATTGGGCCCCAGCCGAATTGATGGTAAAGACGATTGTCTGTTTGCCAAGTACGGCACTTATAATACCAATACCGACCAAGCCTTTTTTTCTAAAGATGCGTACTACGAAAATGCTACCCAAAAACTTAAAGGCGATAGCTTGTTTTACGACCGCCAAAAAGGGAAAGGCAAAGCAATGGAGCATGTAGTATTTACCGATACGGTAGAAAATATAACCATTACAGGCAAATTGGGTAATTATACCAAAGCTACCGAAACCACCTTGATAACGGGTTTGCCATTGGTAACACTGGTTACCGAAAACGACTCGGCAAGTACCGATTCTATTTTTTTTACGGCAGATACCATACGTACTACTTTGGATAGTACTCAGCTGCACCGCGAATTGTATGCCTACCACGATGCCAGATTATATAAAAGTGATTTGCAAGCCCGTTGCGATTCAATGACCTACTCTAATTTCGACTCGCTGATTCGTTGTTTTACCAAACCGATTATTTGGGCAGAGAATTCACAAATGACTGCCAATTACATTACCATACAACTTAAAAACCAGCAGTTGCACCAGCTTAATTTATATACAGCTGCTTTTATTATTTCGCCAGAGGCGGATAGCATCAACTTTAATCAGGTGAGGGGAAAAAACATGTATGGGCAGTTTATTGATAACAAACTGCGCCGTATGTTGGTGGAAGGAAATGGTCAAAGTATGTATTTTGCTCGCGAAGATAGCGGCGATTATATTGGCATGAACCAAGCGGAGTGCAGCAATATGATTATCCTTTTTAACAATAACAAAGCCGAAAGCATTACTTTTATTACCAAGCCCGATGCTACTTTTTTTCCGATAGATCAGTTGCCAATTGAGCAAAAACTGAAAGGATTTAAATGGCAGATAGCCCTAAAACCACAAAGTAAAAACGACTTATTTAGTGGTGATTAGTGGCGTAGGGCTTGTAAAACTGTTGATGAGCAATTGCTTGTAGGCAGGTGCGGTACTATCACAGAATAAACTAATTCCAGTAGGGCTAACAAAGGCATTCAGATTAGGCTTGGTGGCACCTTTCAAAATCCGATCTCCATCATTCACTTCGGGTTGTATACGCATAGCGGCTGGCACGCAATGCAAGTATTGGGGGGCAATAAAATATCCTGCGGTAACGGCGTCAAATGGAATAAATCCTTTTTTTACTCCTAAAACACTGCTCCAAATATTTATCCATTGCGTTAGTTTACGGTGCATCCACCTGTCGCCCTTATTGTTGCTGTTTTTTAAGGGTTCGATATCTTGTTTGCTGAGGTAAATAGTCTGTGTTGCCTCGTAGCCTGCAAATACCATGGGTACATTGCTTTTTAGCAGTAAAGCAAATGCGGCGGTATCGTGCTCAAAATTATAGTCTAATAAATATTGTTTAAAAGGAGGCAGGCTAAAGTGTGTACCCTTACTGCGTCCGGCGCAAAACACAATGCGCTCTATATTGCCTACTACTTCTGGATGATTAGCTACTAAGGTGCCTATATTGGTGGCCTGACCGATGACCAAAATGCTCAATTTTTCTTTAGCTAATGCGGCTGCTAATGCTTGTGTAGCAGGTGTTTCTTTGCCTAATTCTTTTTCGCTTTTAGCCCCTTTGTAAATACCAATAGTTTGTGTGGGCGCATACCAACTTACAAACTGCTGCGCTTTTTTATAGCCATGCGCCAGGTTTTTTACAATAGATATACCTGCAACATTCACCTGTGGGCTTTGCAGACATAGCTTTAAGGCTACTCCATCGTCCACATCGCGCGTGTATTTGCCAATTATCAAATCGGTATCTATCCACAGGCGTGTGGGCTGACTAATACCATAGGTGCTTAGGGTAAGCAAAAAAAGTAAGCTGCTAAAAAAGGATTTCACGAATACTAATGGTTGTTTATAAGATGAGCGGCTTGTTGCAATAATAATGCCTTTTCTGCTACCGATAGTGATAGCGGCAATTGCGCTAAGCCAATGAGGCGACGCATGATTTCTATACCCGTAAATTGCTTACACAGCTGCATGTTAAAATGGACTGGTTGTATGTAGTGGCTGTGTACGTAATCTATTGTGGCAGTAGGTTGCTGTGCTAAGTATAAATGAGCGGTTAGTACACCTACCTCAAATTCGGGTTTTCCGGTATGGCAAAATTCAGGATCAATTACTTTTAGTCCCTTGGTGGTATGCAACCAACTGCCAGGATAAAAATCGCCATGTAGCAGGGTATTACCTCCATCAAGATATATTTTTCCTAATTTTTGTGCACTAACTTTAAGTGTTTCATCCTGTTGGTAGGGTATAGCAATAGCCTGCAAGCCAGGTTGCACGTCATCTAAATTTAAGCCGTTATTTGTGGTAAAGGGGTATATAAAAATATGTTCGTGGTTGAGGCTACGCAACGCCAAGTTTGGTAGTTTCTCACCAATGCTACTGCTATTGAAATTGTGGTGCAGCACAGAGATGTATTTGAGTAAAGACTGTAATTCGTTTATATCTAACGTTGTGTTTTTATGGTAAAGCGAAGTGTAATCGCTTGCCTCACCTAAATCTTCCAACACAATTAAAAAAGCAGTTTCATCCGAAAACAATACGTTAGCACTATACTTTTGTAATTCGGTATTGGTTGCTATAAGCGAGTAATAAGCAATTTCGTACGTCATTCGCTCGGTAGGAGCCACTATTTGCGGGTATTTTTCTACCCAAGGGCGTGCCTGTTTTACAATAAAACTACGATTTTGGGTACGCACACGTAACGTGCAATTCATATTCCCTTCACCTGCTTTTTGTATGTTTAGTATGGTTTCTTTTTCAAGCAAAAAACCTTTCCGATGCAAATAGTCTTGTAATAATTGGGGGTTGCTGGGGTTTAAATAAAAAACACCAGGATAGGCTGTATCAAATAGGATTGCTGTGTCCATTTTTAGTATGGGTCAAAGGTAATTTAATTGCAGCAGTACTTCGTTTTTTATACTTACTTTTCGACGTTCTTCTTATTAGCCATTTTATATGATTACACATTTTGCAAATACCGAAGATAATGGATTTGTATGGATAGATATTACCAATCCATCTGTAGCAGAACTGCATGAAATTGCAGCACTGTACCAGTTGCCCGAATCGGTGGTGGAAGACTGTTTAGAACCCGACCATTTGCCCAAATACGAAAGCTTACCCAACGCTGCTGTATTTATCATTACGCGTATGTACGATAAGCGGGCAGATAAGTATGCGGCTACCATTCAGGAGCTTACGCGAAAAGTGGCTATTTTTCATCATAAAAATTACTTGGTAACCATTCACCGTAGCGAGCAACCTTTTTTAGCTGCGCTAAACACTAAATATGTGCTTGCCAAAAAGTATACGAATAGTTTTGAGCTGGTATGTAAAATATTGCAAGAGGTGTTGCTTTCGTATGAAGAACCAGCACTTGCATTGGCAGATGAGCTGGATGTGTACGAGTCTAAAATAGTGCTGGATACACAGAGTGATGTATCTTACCTCAAAAGTTTGTATCACATAAAGGTAAAGGCAACCATTAGCCGCCGCATCATCATTTTATCGCGTGCAATAGTTGATAAAATTGATGAACACAAAGAAAAGGGCACCTTGATTCAAGAACTACACGACGATTATGTGCACGTAGAAACCATGCACGATGAGTTGGTTGAAGGGGTAACCAACTTGCTGCACATCTACATATCGCTTTCGTCGCAAAAAACGAATGAGGTTATGCGTGTACTCACCATTTTTTCGGTGTTTTTTATGCCACTTACATTTATTGTAGGGGTATACGGCATGAATTTTAGAGTAATGCCCGAGTTAGAACTTTCCTATGGTTATCCGGTTGTGTGGTTGGCAATGATAGCCATTACAGTATTCATCTTTTTTTGGTTTAGACGCAAACGGTGGTTGTAGCTGTTTGGTAAAACAACTAAGTAATAGGTTATTCTGTTTTTAGGAGTACCAATTAGATTCATGCATCATCCAATCCTGTTACTTTAGCCATGCGCTATTTTTTACTACCTTTAGAACTCGTATTTGTGAAATGAATTGCAAGGGAAAGCTACTGGGCTACTTTTTTTATGTGCTACTATCCGCGTTAGCAACCGATGCTTTTGCCCAAGGAGGTGCCAGTAGTGGCGATGGTTTTGGTAAAAACAGGGTGCAATACAAAAGTTTCGATTGGTTCTATTACAAATCCTACCATTTTGATGTGTATTATTACAAAAGCGGTAAAGAACTCGCCGCTGTTGTTGGCAAAATGGCCGAACAAAATCTCCCCTTTTTAGAAAACAGCATCGACTATAAGTTAGAAAATCGCATACAAATTTTGGTGTATAATAAGCTGAGCGATGTGCAGCAAACGAATTTAGGCTTAGGCACCGAACAGCAAAACACAGGCGGACTCACCAAAGTAATCGGTAATAAGTTATTTGTGTATTACAATGGCGACTATGCCGACTTAGAAAAACAAGTACGTGCAGGTATTGCCTATACGCTTATAAGCGAATTGCTGTACGGCGGTAATTTGCAAGAAAAACTACAAAATGCTGCCTTGCTTTCGCTACCCGATTGGTACATACCTGGGTTGGTGTCTTTTCTGTCCGAAAATTGGAGTATCGACTTAGATAATAAGATGAAGGATGGTGTTTTATCGGAAAAATACAGCAAACTTACCCACCTTATAGATGATGATGCACTTATAGCAGGGCATTCTATTTGGAAATACACGCTTGATAACTTTCCGCAAGCATCTATTTCTAACATTATTTACATGACGCGTATTTACCGTAATGCCGAAACGGGGTTTCAATATAATATAGATGCCGATTTTAAAACCTTAGCACAAAACTGGTACGATTACTATTACGAGTATTACAAAACAGCCGATAACGATAAAAGCGGTCCGGAGCGTGATGGGATATTTTACCACAAAAATAAGTACAATAAAAAGTGGGTGTACGATCAGGCAATACTAAGTCCAGATGGTAAACTGTTGGCATACGTTACCAACGACGAAGGCAAGTATAAAATTTGGGTGTACGACACGAAAACTACCAAAACGCGTTTAGTAATGCGCCGAGAATATAAGCGCGCAAACCCAATAAACACACCTGGAAAACCCAGTACCGACCCTCAGTTGGTGTGGAATCCGAACTCGCAATTATTAGCCATTGGGTACGAGAAAAAGAGTGATGCCTATATTCACATCATCAACTTATTTGCTACAGAAAAAGCCGATAAAGAAGTGATCATTCCCATGTATAAGTACGAGCGCGTATTGGGGTTTAGCTACGCTGCTGATGGCAAACGCCTTATTTTATCGGCGGTGAAAAATGGACAAAGTGATTTGTTTTTATTCGATATTCCCTCGCGCCGCGATGAGCAACTAACCAGCGATGCTTGGGATGATTTGCAGCCTGTATTTATTAATAATGATAGCGAAATACTGTTTAGTTCTAATCGTGTAAGTACCAGTCTAAATACGGAGTCTTTTACGCGTATGCCCCTTATCAATAATAAGGATTTGTTTATATACAAGTATGAAAATCGTAGCCCTGATTTAGTACGTGTTACGGGTACGCCTACAACTAACGAAACGCAGCCTGCGGCACTCGACTCTACAAAGTATTCTTTTTTAAGTGATGGCAATGGGGTTGTAAATAGGTATTTAAGTACTCGTGCAACCGAAATTGATTTTGTGAAAGACACCACTATCGACTTTATAGATACTACCATTACCTATTACCGCGATAGTTTTGAAACTGCCCCACTTACCGATTTTGTACGTAATATAGAAGTAAGTAAATCAAGTGTTGGTAATGAAGAAGTAGGTGAAATATTCTTTAGAGCAGGGCGCTATCGTGTGTACCGAAACAAGCTAACGCAAGTGCCATTAGCGTATCCTTTACTACCTACCCGTTACAAAAAGAGGATAGACGAGCGCATTAATCGAGATATATATCGTTTAGATAGTTTAAAGAAACAACTCGCTATACAATTGGCAGATACCACCGATTCGGTAATAACCATTCTCAAAAATAAAGCACCCAAAAAATATTCTTTTCAAACAGAGTTTAGCAAGCCTATTAAAAAAGCAGTTGTGCAACCCATTTCGCCTACAGATACTGCTCAGGTAACGGTAAGCACCAAAAAATCGGCAGAGCAAATGGCGTATGAGCAAGCGCAGAAAAAGTTAATTGAGCAGCAATTAACCGCACCTAATTTAGATACGGTGCAAAATAATTTTGATAACAAATTAAATAGACTGTTTGGTAACACAAAATCTCGTATTTATCTGCCCATTTTTAGTACTAGTTATTTGGTTAGCCAGTTGGACAATAGCTTTCTTAATAATGCCTATCAATTATTTACGGGTACTGGTCCGGTGTATAACACGGCTACAACTAATGCACTTATTAAAGTAGGTACTACCGATTTGATGGAAGACTATCGCTTTACAGGCGGCTTCCGATTAGATTTGGGTACATTTAGCATTCCTGAGTATTTTTTGAGCTTCGAGAATCTAAAAGGCAGGCTCGATAAACAAATTATGTTTTACCGTCAGGGACAGCGTAATACCGATAACTTCCCCTTTTTTAAACAGAATAATTACGAGATACGCGGTACGCTCAAATATCCGTTTAGTGAAATTTCGGCTGTTAGGGGTACGCTTTCCTACCGTAGAGATGAAATAGTTGTATTGTCTTCCGAGCAGCAAAGTTTGGTGTTCCCTACGCTGTTTAGGAATAATGTGGGCATTAAGGTAGAATACATTGTGGATAATACCATTAGCAAAGGTGTAAATCTGTATAATGGCACGCGCTACAAAGTATTTGTTGAGCAATATAAAGTGCTTAGGGAGAAAGGTGCAAACATGACCAACTTGGGCTTGGATGTACGCCATTACGAAAAAATTAGTAGGCAATTAATTGCAGCAGTACGTCTTTCGGCGGCTACATCTGTTGCTGCCGAAAAGGTAATTTATTATGCAGGTGGGGTAGATGGGTGGTTGTTTCCTAAATTTAATAGGGATATACAAGTAGACCCTACTAATGACTATGTGTATCACGCTTTGGCTGGTAATATTAGGGGATTTACCCAAAATATACGAAATGGAAATACTACAGCTGTGCTAAATGCCGAGTTGCGTTTCCCTGTATTTGCGTATGCGCTTAACCGTCCGTTGCGCTCTGACTTTGTAAAAAACTTTCAGATAGTGCCATTTGTAGATGCAGGTTCGGCTTGGGTAGGTGCCAATCCATTCTCAAAAATCAATGCATTCAATCAAATTACCATTAATAACAAACCCATAACGGTAGTAATTAATGAGCCCAAAGATCCTTTTGTTTTGGGCTATGGCGCTGGTTTACGTAGTCGTTTGTTGGGCTATTTTATTCGTTTCGATTGGGCATATGGTGTGGTAAATGGCAGGGTACAACCTAGAGTACTGTATTTGTCTTTAAATCTTGATTTTTAACAGTGGAGATAGGCTTGTTTTTCGGCTCTTTTAACCCTGTGCATACCGGCCATTTGCTTATTGCTTGGTACATGGCGCAGTATACCCCATTGCAGCAAGTATGGTTAGTTGTATCACCACATAATCCGTTAAAAACAAAAACAGATTTAATAAGCGTGTATGATAGGTTGGAAATGGCAAAATTGGCTACCGAAAACACCACCTATTTGCAGGTAAGTGATATAGAGCTTTCGCTGCCACAGCCTTCGTATACCATTGATACGCTTACCTATTTACACGAAAAGTATCCGCAGCACCAATTTTCTATAATTATGGGAGGAGATAATTTGGTATCGCTCAAAAAATGGAAAAATTATGAGCAGATTTTAGCTAATTACCGCATTTACGTATACCCCCGCCCCGAGGCAGACACCAGTGAGTGGAACAATCATCCTAGCATTGTTTTTACAGATACCCCAGAGGTAGAAATTTCTGCCAGTTTTATCCGCAACGCCATTGCCGATAAAAAGCCCATCGATTTTTGGGTGCACGATAAAGTAAAAGCTTTTATTGATGCCAAGGGGTTGTACAAAAAGCAATAAGCTACTACCGCAACTACCCACTAATTTTATTTCTATTATAGTTTTTGTTCAAATACTATAACCAGTCCTGTGTCGTTTTTTCTTATTATTTTTGAACTACATCTTACATCTGAAATACAACTTATGCGCAATCTACTTTTCATCTTCTATTTTTCTCTATTATTTAGTGTTACAGCATATTCCCAGCAATGGATATACACCCCCAAAAAACCATTATCACAAATAGCTTGGGATGGGTTAGAACTGCCTAACAGAAATTTAATTATAACAGGCTATACCAATGGAGACTCAACTAATAATAGCCTTGCCTATTTGCTCAAGTTATCGCCTGATGGAAATTTGTTGCAAGAGCATAGCTTTAGTAATCAATTGGGTAGTTCTATACAATCAGTAGCGCTACTGCCCAATGGCAACTATGTAGCAGTAGGCTATGTAAAAAACAGTACCGACTCGGTAAGACGGGGCTATGTAGCGTGTTTTAATACTGCTTTTGAGCAACTGTGGGAGCAGCGTATTGTAGCACCAGCACATGTTGATTTAGAAAAAGTAATTGTTGTAAATACCACTATAGTGGCTGCGGGCAATTATATTAAAAAATCTTCTCGGGATAGTATTATCATTTGCAGCTTCGATTTTCAAGGAAAAGCATTACGTCGTATAGGCAAACAAATACCCAGTTTTGTTGGAATTACTGATCTAGCACAAGTAGGGAATAAAGAATTTTTGCTTGCAGTGCACAAGTTTGGAGGAGATACCTTATTGCTAATGGATACAGCATTTGTGGTGCAGCAATCTGCAAGACAAAAAGTACCTGAAGCAATGCTCAGCGGTGATCGAAAATTAATTACTAACTATGAGTATGACAGGGTGAATGGAGTAAAGCAAACAAAAAATAACAGTATATATATAAATAGCCGTATCAGTGTGGATATTCATTCAATAGATACTGACACGGTGTTAGATAAAGATTATGCGGGTATCTGTTTGCAAAAATATATGCCTCAGCTGGATACGGTTTTTACGCGTAGCTATGTATATGAAGATGTATTTATGCTTGCCGGTGGGTTAGACTTTATAGATGAGAACAATATCTATATAGGTGGAAATTATAATTTTGAAGGGTTCGACCCATACCCTGATACGCTTACAAACAAATATTATGTGGTAAAAACAGATTCAATGGGTGCTGTTAAATGGCAGCGTTTAATAGGAGATACAGCCTATTTTTTTATGAGCAACGTTATTGCTACGCAAGATGGAGGCTGTGTATTGTTAGGTTCGCGGTATTTAGGGGATGGCACTCAGCTACATGATATACATGTATTAAAATTAGATAAAGATGGTACTTTGCAAACCAGTGGTATTAGTGCATTAACAAAGGCAGCACCCTTACAAATATATCCTAATCCCACAGCTAGTGTTTTTACCATAGCATTACCCGATGAAAATGCCATTGAGGATTTTACAGTAAATGTGTATAGCGTTACAGGGCAGTTGCTAAAAAGTGTAGACATAGCCAATAGTAATTTTACTACTATTGATATAGCCGAATTTACACAGGGGTATTACTTTGTGCAGCTAATTACGGAGTCAGGTAAGATATTTCAAGGTAAAATTGCAAAACTTTAACACAAATTTACCGCACCCGTAGCTGCTCACCAATTTTAATATCTGTTCCGGTTTTGTTGTTTAGCTGTTGTAGGTTAGTTACCGTAGTATCGTATTTTTTGGAGATACTATAAAGCGTATCTTTCTTTTTTACGGTATGTAGCTTTATCTGCTCCTGCTTAGGTGTATCCTTTGTTTTGCCTTTAGGTACTTTTACCCTTCCTCTGGCGTCGTAGGCGTTTAATTCGTATTTTTCTATCAGGTTAATGAGCAATTGCGGGTAATTAGGATTGGTAGCATATCCAGCTTTTTTTAATCCTTCTGCCCATGCTTTGTAGTCGGTGCGCTCCAGTTCAAATAAAAAGGCGTAACGTTTACGATCTCGCATAAAATCAGAATGGTCGGTATACGAATGTTTTACTTTTCTATACTTTCTAAAACACTCATTTTTAGCATCATCATCACGGTACACTTTTCCTCCGGTCCAATTATCGACACACTTAATGCCAAAGTGATTATTAGCTGTTTTTGCCAACTCGCTATTACCATTACCCGATTCTAAAATGCCCTGTGCTAAGGTTATACTTGCCGGAACACCCACTCGCTTCATTTCTTTTACTGCCAGTTTTTTGTACGTGCTTATATAGCTTTCGGTAGCTTGGTTTTGGGCTGTTACCGAGACGCATACAAATTGTAGTAAAGAGTAGATGAGTAAATAAATTGATAATCGAAAAGTGTTTTGCATCGCTTTTTTAGGAGTCTTTTATTTTTTTCGGATAAGTAATAAACCATCACGCACGGGCAGCAATACATTTTCTACACGGGTATCGGCATGTATAAAGTCATTAAATGAGCGCAGGGTAAGTGTATCCTTATCATTTTTGGTAACGTCGGTAATTTTGCCACTCCACAGTACATTGTCGGCAATAATAAGCCCCCCACTTCGTACTTTATCTATTATCAGGTTGTAATAATTCAGATAGTTTTCTTTATCGGCATCAATAAAGACCAAATCAAAAGTTTCGGTAAGCAAAGGAATGATGTGTAGGGCATTTCCTATTTTATAACTTATCTGGTCTGATAAACCTGCCTCGGCAAAATAGCCTGCTACACGTGCCTGCAACTCCTCATTTATATCTATGGTAATGAGTTTTCCATTGGTCTGAAGCCCTTGCGCTAAGCAAATAGCAGAATATCCGGTAAAGGTGCCAATCTCTAAGATACAAGAAGGTTGTATCATGTGGCTAATCATACTCAAAAACTGCCCTTGCAATTGCCCCGAAAGCATGCGCGGCATCAGTATCTTGGCGTGGGTATCACGGGTTATTCTTTGGAGAATAGAAAGCTCCGCTGAGGTATGCTCTTCGGCATAGTTTTGTATGTCGGTAGGTATAAATTCCATTCAATTACTCGGGTAAATATATTAATAAACTCTGTTGAGATTCGTCAAACACGTCATTGGCAGCTTGTAGCATTTCGGCTGAGGTAATGGCCTCTATCTTAGCATATATTTCGGGCAGGGTATCTACCCTTTGGTGGTCGAGTAAATTTTTGCATAAGGCAATAAGTACCCCTAATCTACTTTCTTCCGATAAACCAATTTGCCCAATAAATCGTTTTTTAGCCTGTTTTAGTGCAACAGCACTTTGTGGTGTTTCGCGTAGTAAACGCAGCTCTTTTTTTACCAAACGTAGGCAACGTTCAATTTTTTCGCTATCCGTGCCCATGTAAATACTGAAAAATCCGCAATCGCTCATTGGCGAATAGTTGGATTCGATACTATATGCAATGCCGTATTTTTCGCGAATATTTAGATTAAGCTTGGCACTCATACCTCCACCTAATATATTGTTAAGCAACAGCATGGGTAACTTTAGCTTATGGTGCAAATCATAACTGCGATTACCAATAAGCGCATGCGCTTGGTGGCTATTTTTGGTAACAGTTCTTGCTTGCGGAGTATAGCCAGATGCGGGTGTGCGTTGTGTAGATTTATTCGAACTGCTAATGCCTCCAAAATGATCTTCTATTATGCGCTGCACTTTAGCAAACGGCAACGAAGAATGTACGCCTACCACAATTTGTTCGGGTAAGTAATTGGCTGCAATAAAATGCTGCACATCTTTCTTCTGAAAAGTTTTTACACTTTGTTCGGTACCCAAAATAGAATTACCCAAAGTGTGTCCTGCAAACAGTAGCTCGTCAAATTCATCCTGAATTAGTTCTTCCGGCAAGTCCTTGTACGATTCTATCTCATCAATAATCACATTTTTTTCTTTCTCCAACTCCTGCTCCGGAAACGAAGCATTAAACGTAATATCTGCCAGTAACTCTATAGCCCGAGCAGTATATTCATTAAGCACCGAAGCATGTATGCACGTTTGCTCTTTGGTAGTATAGGCATTCAAATCGCCACCAATAAGTTCTAATCGATTAAGTACCTGATATGATTTGCGTTTACCAGTGCCTTTAAATAATACATGTTCAATAAAATGGGCCAATCCAGGCGCATTTATATCTTCATCACGCGAACCCGTATTGATGATTAAACAACAATGGGTAATAACGGTATTTAAAGCGGGTTTATACAGCAACCGTATGCCATTTGGTAAAGTTGCTATTTGGTGGTCAATCATGTGTTGCTGTAAAGATAGCTATAGCAGGGATATTAAAGATACTAATAGCAAGTGTAGAATGATTTATAAAGTAGATGATTAATCCGAAATCTGTACCGAAGTCATGGTAATAGAACCCATTACCACCTTATCATTAAAGAAACTTACTTTTTCGGTAGCGCGTTGCATGCCCAATACATATAATAAGGGTAAGTAATGATCTGGGGTGGGAATAGCCAGTGCCGCAGCTTTATTTAAACTTTCGTACCGTATCAAAGGCTGGTGGTTTTTATCGGTAATTAAGTCTTTAAAAACAGTGTTCATTTCTATGGCCCAATCAAAAGCAAACGATTCGGGTTCTTGCCAAGCAATGCGCCCTAAATTATGTACCATATTACCACTGCCAATAATGAGTACTCCTTTTTTGCGCAACTCGCCCAACTCTTTTGCCAATTCGTAATGATATTGGGCTGGCTTTTGGTAATCAATACTCAGTTGCAATACTGGAATATTGGCATGTGGATACATGTGTCTCACCACACTCCAACAGCCGTGGTCGAGTCCCCATTCGTGATCCAAACCAATGGGCGTATATTTTATCAGTGCTGCGGTTTCTTCAGCGAGTTTTATGTCACCAGGTGCAGGGTATTGTACGGCATACAATGCTTCTGGAAAACCTCCAAAATCATGTATCGTTTTCGGAAAATCCATAGCCGTAATAGAGGTGCCCTTGGTAAGCCAATGTGCCGATATGCACAAAACGGCCTTCGGCTGGGGAATTGTTTTACCCAATTGTTGCCACGTTTTACTAAACTCATTATCGGTAATACCGTTCATGGGGCTGCCGTGTCCTATAAATAAAGCAGGCATATAAGTGTCTTGTAGCGGCAAGGTAGCGGCTAACTTCTTTAATTGAGACAATTGACTCATCACGGCAATTTGGGCTAAAACAGTGTGTATAAATGTGCTGCGGTTCACAGTACAATATACAGTTATTGTCCAAAATAGTTTATATCAGGTGTGTATCAGTTGTTGAAAATAAAGAATATCTTCAACAAGATTTTTTTAAGAGAAGTCTAATCGAGAATAATAGATATTTGACTTGATGCACTATGTGTTTTAAGATAAGAATTACAGTATAATTTGCCAGAGATGGAGCGTTTTGTAAAGTATAAAGAAACAGTTAGCCACTTAGGGCTATTGTTGCTTGCGGTAGTGGTCGCTTATTGGCCAGTTTCTTTTTTACAGTATTCATTAAAATGGGATAATGTGGATGGCTATTTGCCACTGCGCTATTATGTAAGCGAGTCTATCCGTAATGGACATTTACCATTGTGGCAACCTTATGCCAATTTTGGCTATCCAATACATGCTGATCCTCAAAGTGCTGCATGGTACTTGCCCACTTGGATTGTTGCATTGTTGCATGGGTATACTATGGGAGCATTGCAGATAGAATTTACGCTTACCATTTTTGCTGCGGGCATGGGGATGTATTTCTTAGCCAAAGATTTAGGTATTATTGGTCGCATAGCCCTTGTGTTAGCTATAAGTTATGCATGTTGTGGTTTTTTTGTAGGCAATGCTCAGCACCTAACTTGGCTTATATCTGGCGCCTGCATTCCTTGG
This sequence comes from uncultured bacterium, assembly GCA_947085255.1. Classification (GTDB taxonomy): domain Bacteria; phylum Bacteroidota; class Bacteroidia; order Sphingobacteriales; family Sphingobacteriaceae; genus CAMTVQ01. The sequence goes on from CAMTVQ010000012.1 coordinate 14,517, forward strand.
GTCTTTCACTTTTATTATACCTTTAATACTACTCATAAGTATGGTTATGCAATGTGCTGTGCATTTATAGTGTGGTTATTGCTTACGGGCGGCTATCCTGCCTTTTTTATTTGTATAGTTTATTGCTTGTTTATCGGATTTATACTGTTTTGCACTACTGCAGTTATACAAAAAAAGTGGATGGTACTTATTGATTTAATTAAACTGAATGCAGTATTCATACTTCTCTTTTTGGTATTGAGCAGTGCTTTTTTGTTGTCTGTATGGCAAGCAATGCCATATATTAATAGAGGTGATGGGGTTTCATTAGAATTAGCCGAGAGTAATCCATTTTCTATAAAAGCAGCTATTTCATTTATCCTTCCTTTTGCTACTACTGTTAATCCAGCGTTTTATGCTGCAGATATATCCATGATAAATGGCTATATGGGATTGTTGCTACTTATTTTTGTGGTTTTAGCAGTAGTATCTTCCAAAAGTAAATTGCAATGGCTGCTGTTGTGTATAGCTGTTGTGTTTTTTTGTATTGCCATGGGCGGAGCTACACCGTTGCGTGCATGGTTGTATGAATATATTTTGGGTATGAACCTGTTTCGGTTTTCTGCATTGTTTCGAGTATTTTTTATTATTCCACTATTATTAGCAGCGGGATTAGCTTTGCAAGTATATTTTTCTAATGCGACAAAGTACGTTGGTGTTTTGCGCAAAATAGTAATAGCGCTAGGGCTAGTAATTATGGCTGTTATAGTTTATGCAACTATTAAAAACAAGCAGCCACTACACCTGAATCATTTATTTAGTAACTATGAGAAGTTTTTTGAGCAAGCAACTTTGTTTACTGCCATTATTATTAATGGCATAGTACAACTTACCTTTTTAGGTATAATTTGGGTACTATTATTAAAGCCTTCTAAATTCAATTATTGGGTGCTGTTGGTATTAGTTACTACTGATATGTGCCTGGCTACAACACTAAACAGGTACACTGTTGTATCTGATTTTCCCGCGCAACAGGTTGATGCGAAGTTTGTAGATTTTCCTAAAGGCTTTCCCGTTCCTCGTAATCATGTTGTATTAGATAATTCAGATGCTAATAGAAGTTATTTATGGCCACTATACCGCAACACTAATATTTATTATAAAACGGTAGGGATTAATGGATATAACTCTTTTGCATTAACTGCTTTTGATAGTCTTGAGGGATCGAAAATTGCACCAACAGTATTAAATAATGAACTCGTTTATTTTTCTGAAAGAGTACGTCCTTATACCGCATTGCATACCGATAGTATTAGCTCCGAATCAGTTTTGTATGTAGCCGATAGTACATATACACGGCTGGCTAAACTATCGCTACAGCATAATTTTTCCGATTCAGTTGTTTATAAAGAATTGCTTCCAAATAATTTAAGCATAGAAACAAGTACCATTCATCAGCAATTTCTTACTATTATGCAAAATAGTTACAGAGATAAACATCTGTATATTGATGGAATAGAAGCAGCTACTTTTGTAAGTAATTATTCGTTTACATCTTGTGTGCTACCAGCAGGCAAGCATCAAATAAGCTTGAAGTATACACCTAAAGCAATAATATATGCTACAATTGCAAGTGCTAGCACATTAGTACTTCTTATTGTGCTTATGCTCTTCTATAGAAAATCGCTCTTTTAGTAGAATCTATTACAATAATTCAGCTATGATTTTTTCTACACTTATGCCCTCTGCATCAGCTTTATAATTGCGCACTATACGGTGACGCAATACAAGGGTAGCTACAGCTTGCACATCTTCAATATCGGGAGCATACTTGCCGTGCATGGCTGCATGGCACTTGGCACCTAATATCAAAAACTGTGATGCACGTGGACCTGCGCCCCAACTTAAATAATCGTTGCTCAGTTTGTGTGCAAGTTCAGTATTTGGACGAGTTTTTGCAGCCAGTTTTACGGCATATTCCAATACCGTATCTGTTACCGGAATGTTGCGTATCAGTTGTTGGAAATACAGAATTTCCTCGGCATCAATCTTTTTAGTAAGTTTTACTTCTCTATTTGAAGTCGTGTTCTTTACCACCATTAGTTCGTCGGCGTAGCTAGGGTAGTCCAATAAAATATTGAACATAAAACGGTCCAATTGAGCTTCTGGCAATGGATAGGTCCCTTCTTGTTCTATCGGATTTTGGGTAGCTAATACAAAAAATGGTTTTGGTAAGGGGTGATTTGTACCGCCCACTGTTACCGTTTTTTCTTGCATAGCTTCCAATAAGGCAGCTTGTGTTTTAGGTGGAGTACGGTTAATCTCATCTGCCAAAACAATGTTGGCAAATACTGGACCGGGTATAAACTTAAATTTTCGGTCTTCTCCTAATATTTCAGAGCCAGTAATATCCGATGGCATTAAATCGGGTGTAAATTGTATGCGGTTAAAACTTAAGTCGAGAATTTGTGCAATGGTTTGTACCAATAGTGTTTTAGCCAAACCCGGAACGCCAACTAATAAACTATGTCCGTTGCAAAATATAGCCGTAAGCACAGCATCTACCACCTCGTCTTGCCCAACAATTACTTGGGCAACTTCGGCCTTTATTTCTTTTATCTTCTCTACAAAGGCAGCTACACCTTCCACATCCGAATTAATTTTCTTTGCCATAAAATGCGTCTAATTGCTTTTTTTTATCCAAGGTTTAATCTCATCACAACCTAAAAACATAGGGTCTATACGAACATATGTTGATTGGCGTTTTTCACGAAACCACTCGGCTATCACTTTGCTTTCTTTTTCGGCTAGGGCACCTGTTTGTATTTTTTGGTAATCGTCAGTCAGATTTGCGCGGTGTGGTTCTGTTTTCGATTTATAATAAATAATACGGAAACCACGTTTACCATCATTCGATTGGTAAAGTACTGGTTGCGAAAAAGTGCCTATTTTTAGTGTATCTATTACTAAAAAAATAGCGGCATCCAATTGGTCGGTAGTAATTTTTGTGCTTCCATCTGCTGGGCTCAGCAACATGCCGCTTGTGTTTTTGGTACGCGCATCATCTGAAAACTTAGCGGCAGCCTCACCAAATTCTATTTTTTTGGTAATTAGTAAGGTGTAAATGCTATCCATTTCTTTTTTTGTCGCAGCATAATCAGCTTCTTGTATCTCTGGCTTAATGAGTATATGGCGTACGTTTACTTGTTCTCCGCGTCGCTCAATAGGTTGAATAATATGAAAGCCATATTCTGTTTCTACTACAGGCGAAAGTTCACCGGGCTTTAGTTTAAAGGCTACGGCCTCAAATGCTTTTACCAAATCACCTCTTCCTACAAAGCCTAATTCGCCGCCAGCACGTGCAGAGCCTGGATCTTGCGAATACAGAATAGCCATTGTGCTTAAATCTTCCCCATTTTGTACCCTCACGCGTATAGCTTCTAGCTTTTCGCGGGCAGCAACTTCTGCTTGTTCATTATATATAGGGTATTTTACCAACTGCCCTATTTCTACTTCGGTATTATAGTAGGGTAGGCTATCGGCAGGTAGGCTGTTAAAATAACGTTTTACCTCAGTAGGCGTAATGCTGCTATTTTTAGTAATAGTTTGTTGCATTTGTTGCGCCAATAGTAACTCGCGAATATCACCACGTAACTCTTCTTTAAATTCGCTTAGCGACTTGCCTAAAAACTCTTCTAACTTGTCTTGTGAGCCAAATTGAGAAGTAAAATAACGTACTCTGCGACTCAGTTCATCTTCTACTTGTGCATCTGGTACAACAATACTATCCAATACGGCTTGGTTGTATAGTAATTTTTGTGTGAGTAATTGATCTAAAATAGAGCATTTTAAACTTTCGTTAGCAGTTGCACCTTGATTTACCAATTGTGCATATTGCCCCATTACATCAGAGTATAAAACAATGCTATTGCCCACTACGCCCACTACCTTATCAATGCTTTCGCCTTGTTGCGCCGTAGCAGTACCAATAATACCGATGAAACTGAGTACTAAATAAAATTTATGCATCTAAATTTAAGTTATATAAGTTAGGTGGATGTGGTGTAACTATCACGTAAAACGAAAATCATCCGGCTGTGGTACAGTCGGATGATTTTTTGTGCTACAATAAGCTATTATATTACACTATTGTTTAATAAGTGTTTTAAATAATTCTTCATTTATCGTAACCGGATACTTATTTCTTAGGTTGGTAATCCACTCTTTTTCTAAGCTATTTTGGTATTCGGCTATTACCATACCACGTATTTCCGAAAGTTCTTTTGCTTGTACAGGTAGTACAGCTTTTACATCTACAAATAAAGTAGACGAGCCTTCTTCAATATCTTTTGTGATGCCTTTTTTCCACTCTATAGCATCAATTGTTTTATTATCGCCACGTTCAAATTTTGCCTTTTTAATTGTCAAGTTCAACGGGTTGCTTTTATTCACGTTAGCTAAAATCTTGTCTAAATCGGCACCATTCTTCTTAATCTCTTTGCGCACTTGAGCAGCAATTTCTTTGCTTGCGCAAGTATAAATTGTTGCATCTAAACGTTGTTGCCATTGGTATTTGGTAATATTTTGTGCAAAGAAGTTTGCCAAACCAGTACTGTCTTGTACTGCTTTGTCCCACACTGTTTTATCCGTTAGTTCAAACAGCAAAATACCATCTCTGTATTCTTTTAGTAATGCCTTAAAATCTGTAAAGTCATTTTCAAGTGTAGAGTCTGCATAACGTATCAAACGCTCGTTTGCAAATTGCTCGTACAATTTCTGAGCAGCAGCTTTAAACGAAATGTTTCCAGCCTGCATTTGGTTTACATCTACATATGCTGCAAAATCAGCCTGTGTTTTGGTAATACCTGCAAAAGTAAATAATGGTTTTACCAAGCCTTTGGCTTTGCTAGCTTCCCACTTACCAGTATAAATTCCAGAATCCAATGTTTTGGTAAATTCAGTAAGCGCCTTAGGATATGCTACGAAATTGTATTTTTTCTTTAAACGGGTAATAAAACTCTGCTTGTTCAGCTCCGAGCGGCTATCTTGCTGTATGCTGCGCTTTAGCTGAGGCAACATCTCTTCGTATTTTGGTAAAGGCTTGCGGTCGATGCGTTTTACAATGTGCCAGCCGAATTGTGTAGCAAATGGAGCAGAGTATTGACCATTTTCTGTCAAATTAAATGCCTGCACTTCAAACGAAGGAATCATTTTTCCAGTACCAAAATATCTATCAATTACACCACCGTTGCGGGCAGAACCTTTATCTTCCGAAAACTGACCAGCTAATGTTTCAAAAGCTTCACCAGCTTGTAGTCTGCGGTATATTTCGTCTATTTTTTCTTTTGCTTTCAACGAATCCGCCGACTTCATATCGGTAGTTGTTTTTAGTAAAATATGAGCCACTTTTATTTCGCCTTGTGCAGCGCGGCTATCTGTAATTTTTATTAAATGGTATCCGTAGCGAGTGCGTACCGGCATAGATACTTGATTAATGGCAGTTGTGTAGGCAGCCGTTTCAAATGGATATACCATTGTAAAGGTGGTAAAGAAGCCTAAATCTCCTTTGTTCTCTTTTGCACTTAGGTCTTCCGATACGGTAGAAGCTAATTTTGCAAAGTCTTCTCCGTTCATAATGCGTTTACGCAAGGCTAATACCTTTTTGTAAGCTGCTGTTGTATCTTTTGGTGAAGCATTTTCTGCACAATTTATTAAAATATGACTAGCACGAATTTCCTTTTGCGAACGGTCGTACGCTTCTGTAATCAATTTATCTGATACCTCTTTATCGGTTAAATAAGGCTGAGCCAGCTGGCGGCGATAACCGCTAAGCTCTTTTTTAAAGGCAGCTGCTGTATCCAAACCTAAAGCTTCCGCTTCTTTTACCTTCAATCTAAAATTAATGTACAACTCTAAGTATTCGCGCAACGATTGCTCGTTAGTAGCGGTTTGCTTGGCATTGTTTTTTTTGTAAACGCTTTCAAATTCCGAAATACTAACTTTATCTGTGCCAATGGTAATTAGCGCATCAGCCGATTGAGCCGAAACACATTGTGTAATACTAAATGCAAGAATTAAACTAAATAGAATGTTGCTGCTGGTCTTCATGTTTTTATTAATAATTTAGAACGCGAAAATAGGTAATTAATAACAAATAAAAATGAACTTGATTGGTACAGATAATCCGTTAGCTATAAGCTTGTTGTTGAACGACGATATTTATCTGATTAAAGAGAAAGCGGCACCTCTGGCATTCGATTATTGGGGAGGTAATGCGAAGTTTATACTGGTTGTACATACTGATGCGCAAGAAAAATACAGCACAGAGGCCGATAAAACTTTTCTGTTAAAAATGTTGGCAGCACTAAAACTTACCGAAGAACATATTGCATTTCTGAACATAGCGCATTATCCAAATGTGGTAATGGAGCAGCTTATCGATTTTTTCGCTTGCAATAAGGTATTAGTTTTTGGAGTAAATCCGCAACAACTAAACTGCGATGCAAGTGCCTATAACATTGTAGAGTTGCAACGTGTAAAACTACTATGTGCCGATAGTTTGCAGGTGCTAACAAATGATGTTACTAAAAAAACAGCCCTTTGGAAACAATTGCAACAGCTTTTTGGCATAGGTAAATAGTACACCACCATTTTCTACTGTAAAATCTCAACTATAATGCCGTCAACTCTTGTATTTGCAAGCCATAATAAACACAAAGTAGAAGAAATAGCGCAAGCACTTTCTGGTAAGTACGAATTGCAATCGCTTACCGATATTGGTTGTGTAACCGAAATTCCAGAAACGGGTACTACGTTACACGAAAATGCCCTGCTCAAAGCCCGATTTGTGCATCAAACCTATGGCTTAGATTGTTTTGCTGATGATACGGGCTTAGAAATAGCAGCACTCAATAACGAGCCAGGCGTATATTCGGCACGCTATGCCGGCGAGCATAAAAGTAGCGAAGACAATATGGATAAGGTGCTAACGCTACTGCAAGGTAAGGAAGATAGGACGGCACGTTTTCGTACCGTAATAGCACTGATATTACAAGGCAAAGAATACGTATTCGAAGGTATTGTTGAAGGAACTATCCGCACCGAACGTGCTGGTACGGCTGGCTTTGGCTACGACCCTATTTTTGAGCCAAAAGGCTATGACGTTACGTTTGCAGAAATGACGATGGAGCAAAAGCACCAAATTAGCCACCGTGGCAGAGCTGTGGAACTGTTGATAGCATTTTTGGCTACTCATTTATCATCATCCGATGATAATATTTTGCCATCTGAATAAGCAAAACGGTGTCTCTCTTTTTTCCTGGTCATGCCGAACTTGTTTCGGCATCTTTTAATTATAGGGAGTTGTTACACTTGAGCGAAGTCGAAGGATAGACCATTTTAACAATCGATCTTATTCACACGATTGGCGTGACGACCCCCTTCAAAATCGGTAGTTAAAAAAGTTTGTGCAATAGTTTTAGCAACCTCTGTGCTTACAAAACGTGCAGGGATACATAATACATTAGCATTATTATGTTGGCGCGCCAAGGCAGCCAGTTCTTCTTGCCAGCAAATAGCAGCCCGAATACCAACATGTTTGTTGGCGGTAATAGCTACTCCATTGGCGCTGCCGCAAATCAATATTCCCAATGTGTATTCTCCTTTACTTACTGCCACAGCTAAAGGATGGGCAAAGTCAGGATAATCTACCGAATCGGTACCAAAGGCACCAAAGTCCTTTACACTATAGCCCTTTTCTTGTAAAAAAGCGATTAATAGTGCTTTATATTCAAATCCGGCGTGGTCGCCACCAATGGCTATAGTAGGGTTAGTTGGCATAAAATTCTTTTTCGGCTTGTTTACGCTTGCGTTCTACGTTGGCCGATATAAAAATACTTATTTCGTACAAAATAAATAAAGGGAGCGATACTAATAATTGGGTAGGGATATCAGGAGATGGTGTAATAAATGCTGCCAATAATAAAATGATAAGTACCGCATGTTTACGGTAAGTACGCATAAAAGCGGGAGTCATAATACCTACTTTGGATAAAAAGTAGATAACCATCGGCAACTCAAAAATAGCTCCTGCCGCCAATGTAAGTGTGGTTACCAAAGAAATGTAGGAGTCGAGAGATATTTGATTCAGTATTTGTGTGCTTATGGTGTACGACCCTAAAAATACAATCGACATGGGTGCGATAATGTAATATCCGAATAATACCCCCATAAAAAAAAGCATAGATGTAAAGAATACTACACCTCGGGTTGTTTTTATCTCCCCTTCGGTAAGTGCAGGTTTTATAAAGCGCCAAATTTCCCAAAACACATAAGGGAAAGCGGCAATAAGCCCTGCTATAAGCGAAATGCTGATGTGCTTGGTAAATTGCCCAGCCATTTCGGTATTCATCAGTTTAAACCCGATTTCCTTCACACACAAGTCTGCCGAAAGGTTGAAACGGGCCGCTAATGCGCATAACTGTTGGTAGGTCCAAAATGAGGGATTTTGTGGACCTAAAATAAGGGTATCGAACAAAAAATCTTTATAAGAAAAGGCAACTATCCCGAGTATAGCGATTACAGCTACCGAGCGTAATATGACCCAGCGCAGTGCCTCAATATGGTCAAAAAACGACATTTCGGTTTCTACCGTACGCGCTTTTGGCTTAAAAACAGTATCTAAAAATCGTTTTCTGGTGGAATTATCGCTCATTCGTATCCGTATTACCGGATTTTTATTCTGTTAAATCAAAAGTCTCCATAAACTTAGTGGTAAAGTTACCAGCAGCAAAATTAGGATCTTTCATTAGGCGCAAATGGAAAGGAATAGTTGTTTTTACCCCTTCAATTACAAATTCGCTTAAAGCGCGTTCCATGGTACAAATAGCTTCTTCGCGTGTTTGTGCTACCGTTATCAATTTTGCAATCATCGAATCGTAATTCGGTGGAATTTGGTAGCCAGCATACACATGTGTATCTACACGCACACCATGACCTCCTGGAGAGTGAAAATGAGTGATTTTTCCCGGTGATGGGCGGAAGTTATTAAATGGATCCTCAGCATTAATACGGCATTCTATGGCGTGCATAGTTGGGAAGTATGATTTACCCGAAATAGGAATACCTGCTGCTACCTTTATTTGTTCTTTTATTAAATCGTAATTGATTACCTCTTCGGTAACGGGATGTTCTACCTGAATACGGGTATTCATCTCCATAAAATAGAAATTACGGTGCTTATCAACCAAAAATTCAATAGTTCCTGCACCTTCGTAATTTACAGCCATAGCGCCCTTTATAGCAGCTTCGCCCATTTTTTTACGCAACTCATCGGTCATAAATGGAGAAGGAGATTCCTCTACCAGTTTTTGATGACGACGCTGTATCGAACAATCGCGCTCGGATAAGTGACACACTTTTCCAAACTGATCACCAACCACTTGGATTTCGATGTGGCGTGGATCTTCAATGTATTTTTCTAAGTACATGCCATCGTTTCCGAAAGCAGCACCCGCCTCTTGTCGTGCCGAGTCCCAAGCTGGTTCAAACTCCTCATCTTTCCAAATAATACGCATACCCCTACCTCCACCACCAGCGGTAGCTTTGATAATTACAGGATAGCCCATTTTTTTAGATAAGGCAATTCCCTGTTTTACATCGGTTAATAAACCTTCTGAACCTGGAATGGTAGGAACACCTGCTTTTTTCATGGTGTCTTTGGCCGAAGCCTTATCACCCATACCATTTATTTGCTCCGGTGATGCACCAATAAATTTAATACCATGGTCGCGGCAAATACCCGAAAATTTAGCATTTTCAGATAAAAAACCATAACCGGGGTGTATAGCATCTGCCGCAGTAATTTCTGCTGCAGCAATAATATTAGGAATACTTAGGTAAGAATCTTTGCTAGGTGGCGGACCAATACATACAGCTTCATCTGCAAAACGCACATGTAAACTATCTCTATCGGCAGTAGAATATACAGCTACCGTTTTAATACCCATCTCTTTACAAGTGCGTATAATACGTAAAGCAATTTCGCCACGATTGGCAATTAATATTTTCTTAAACATAATTTTAATGTGCTAATGTGCTAATGTGTAAATATGCAGATGATATAAATTTGCATATCTGCACATTAATTAATTTGCACATTAATTAGGTTCTACTAAAAATAAAGGTTGGTCGTATTCTACTGGACTAGCATTGTCTACCAATACTTTCACGATTTTGCCCGAAATTTCCGATTCTATTTCATTAAATAGTTTCATGGCCTCGATAATGCAAACGGGTTGTCCTGACTTTATTTCATCACCAACATTTACAAATGATGGTTTTTCGGGGGTCGACGAACGATAGAACGTGCCAATCATCGGTGATTTTATGGTGATAAGATGGCTATCAGCCGCTGGTGTAGTTGCTGCCGGTGCCGGGTTGCTACCTGCTGCAGCAACTGGTGCAGCAATCGGGGCTGCTACTGGCGCTGCTACCTGTGTAGTATATACAGTAGGCAGGGCAGTAAGCTCAGCTTTTATAGTTATTTTAAAATCTTTTTGTTCAATAGCTACTTCGCTTACGCCAGCTTTCGATACAAATTTTATTAGTTCCTGAATTTGTTTAATGTCCATAATCGGATAAGTTTGGTATTAACTGCAATGTTATAGAAATGTATGGTAAGTACAAAAAAATATGGAATAAGAGTAGATTAAGTATTTAGTACGCCCACTTTAAATAGATAGAGCCCCATGTAAAACCGCCCCCAAAGGCTGCTAAAACAATGTTATCTCCTTTTTTGAGCTGTTTTTCCCATTCCCACAAGCATAATGGAATAGTGCCATTTGTGGTGTTGCCAAAACGCTCAATATTTATCATTACTTTTTCGGAGCCAACGCCCATACGTGATGCTGTAGCGTCAATAATACGTTTATTAGCTTGATGGGGTACTAGCCAAGCTACATCTGCTGCGGTAAGGTTGTTGCGTTCCATAATTTGGGCAGCTACGTCGGCCATGTTGGTTACGGCAAACTTAAATACTTGTTGTCCTTCTTGGTACACGTAATGTTCGCCAGCATCAACAGTTTCATGCGAGGCTGGTTTTGCAGACCCACCTGCTTTTTGATGTAAAAATGCTCTGCCAGAACCGTCACTTTTTAGAATACTGTCCTGTATTCCAAATCCTTCTGTGTTTGGTTCAAGAAGTACTGCACCGCAACCATCACCAAAAATGATGCAGGTACTACGGTCTTGGTAATCTACAATTGAAGACATCTTATCTGCTCCAACTACCACAACTTTTTTATGCGTGCCTGTTTCAATAAATTTAGTAGCTGTAGCTAAGGCATAAATAAAACCAGAGCAAGCTGCGTTTATATCAAACCCCCAAGCATTTTTTGCCCCAATTTTATCGGTAATAATATTAGCCGTTGCAGGAAATTGCATGTCGGGGGTGGTGGTGGCACAAATTAATAAGTCAATTTCAGAAGCATCAATACCACGTTTTTGTAGTAATAATGCAACTGCTTTTGCCGCCATATCAGAGGTGCCTAAGCCTGCTCCTTTTAAAATTCTACGTTCTTTTATTCCCGTTCGCGAAATAATCCATTCGTCACTAGTATCAACCATTTTTTCCAATTCGGCATTGGCTAATACATATTCCGGAACGTATCCGCCAATAGCGGTAATGGCAGCCTGAATTTTGCTCATGGGGTATATTTTGGTGAAAAAAAGTTAATTTTTTTAGGTAGACCCGAACGTTAAAGGTAATGTTTTAATTAAAAGCAGCTCTGATTTTTTCGTTGAGCTTAGAATTGTATAAATCACGTGCTAATAGTAGCATGTTTTTAATCGCTTTTGGGTTAGATATGCCGTGTCCGATAACTACAGGGGCATTAATACCTAAAATAGGACTTCCTCCATAGTTTTCGTAGTTAAAACGGTCAAAAAATTCATCCTTAAAGCCTTTTTTTAACGTCATAACGTAAAAATATTCGGCTAATTTTAGAGCTACGTTGCCAGTAAAACCATCACACACTACTACGTCAGATTTATCATTAAATAAATCGCGACCCTCTACGTTTCCTGCAAACTGGAATTTTTGAGTCTCCTTCATTAGCGTATAGGTAGCTTGAGTAAGTAAATTACCTTTTTCTTCTTCTTCACCCAAATTGAGTAGGGCTACTTTAGGGTGGCTAATACCATATACAAATTCTGCATAAAGTGAACCCAATATGCCAAATTGTAGCAGTACATCTGGTTTACAATCTGCATTGGCGCCAACATCTAACATAATGCCAAATCCACCTTTTTCTTTTGGAAGAATAGAGGTAAGAGCCGGACGAATTACACCAGGTATTGTTTTTACGCTATACATGGCACCAACTAACATAGCACCTGTATTGCCAGCACTTGCAAATGAATCTATAGTGCCAGCCTTCAGCATCTGAAAACCTATACCAATGCTTGAGTTTGGTTTTTTGGTGATTGCTTTCACAGCATGCTCTCCCATACCAATATTGTCATCTGTATGAACAATATCAAAATGCTCTTTACTTACTCCTTTTGATTCGAGTATTGGTAAAAAGGCAGCAGTATCGCCAATTAATACTAAGCGATGATCTTTGGGTAGTTCGTTTAAAGCTTCAATCGCGCCTAAGGTGGTAGCCTCTGGCGCAAAATCTCCACCCATAATATCTAAGCCTATGCGCATATTATTTGCTTGCGTTTTCTACAATCATTTTGCCTTTGTAAAACAAGTTACCATCTACCATATAGGCACGGTGTGGCATGTGTACAGTGCCAGTTGTAGGGCATGTAACTAATGTTGATGCTACTGCTTTGTAATGTGTTCTGCCCTTATCTCTGCGAGATTTCGACATTTTCCGTTTCGGGTGTGGCATAAAAAATTATGAATTATGAATTATGAATTATGAATTATGAATTTAATTAGGGTTAATCTTTTTTAGTGCGTCCCAACGTGGGTCGGTTTGTGCTGTGCTTGTATTACCACTTAGTTTATTTAATATACTAATGGTTTCTGGATTGCAGCCTGACGTATTATCATCTTTATCAGGATGTAGGTTTATTAATGGAAGCGATAACAAAGAAAACTCATAAATAAGTGCTGCCACATTAAGTTGATAATCGTTTTTACTCAATACAATCCATTCTTCTTCCTCTTCGCTGGCTTTTTCTTCAATTTTTACTAACTGTTGTTCCACAATCTTAAATGAAAAATCGAATGGATCTAAGCATCTGTCGCAAATTAATTCTACGGTGCCGCTAATCTCAAATTCGAGTGTAAAAAAGGTATCTTTTTTGTCAAAAAGCAATTTTACATCCAATATTCCTTTTTTTACAGGTGAGTAATCAAATAATTCAAAGAACGAGCTGTCTAATTGATACGTAAATTCGTGCTGCCCATTTTTAAGGCCCACAAAATTAATATCAAAAGTATTTAATAGACTCACGTGTGTTTTTTAAAGAGCGCAAATATGAGAAATTTGTGACAGTTTTTCAAACTTTTTTTAAAAGTATTCAGAAAATCAACAAGATATAGTTGGAAAAATGTAAAAAAGCATAAAATAGCAGTATGGAATCGTGTCGATTTTGAGCGATAAATCTTAATCTCTATCTCTACTCAGTTTGCTTATTTTAAGTGGGTTTGCACTAAGTATCTCTTTTTCTCTGCGGCGTTTTACAATATCTATTGCCGTAAAAATAGCTTGACGAAAAGAGTTTTCATTAGCCACATTTTTTCCAGCAATATCATATCCTGTACCATGGTCGGGCGAGGTGCGAACTACGGGCAATCCTGCCGTAAAATTGATGCCACCACCAAAAGCAATATTTTTAAATGGAATAAGACCTTGGTCGTGGTACATCGCTAATACAGCGTCAAATTGTTTGTACGTGCCGTTGCCAAAAAAACCATCTGCTGCATATGGCCCAATGGCAAAAATATTTAGCTCTGTAGCCTTTTTAATAGCTGGCGCAATAATACTATCTTCTTCACTGCCTATAATTCCTTTGTCTCCTGCATGAGGATTAAGCCCTAATACTGCGATTTTTGGTTTCTCTATCCAAAAATCTTTTTTTAAGCTTTCGTACATTAATTGCAGTTTGGCTACAATTTTATCGGTGCTAATACTGCTGGCAATATCTTTTACAGGAATATGCCCTGTAACTACGCCTACACGTAGCTCATCATTCATCAAAAACATCAATGATTCTTTGGCGTCGAACTTATCTTGTAAGTACTCGGTATGTCCAGCAAAATTAAATTGCTCGCCTTGTATTGTATGTTTATCAATAGGTGCGGTAACTAGTGCATCTATTTTGCCTAAGGCTAAATCTGTAGTAGCAGCCTCTAGTGATAGTAATGCATACTTGCCTCCCGTGGGGCTGGCTTCCCCTAATGTAATCTCAACATCCTCTTCCCATACATTAACGAGGTTAATTCGTTTGTGCTGAATTTCGTCAACAGATTTCACTCCGTTCAACATAATGTCAGGAAGTTCTAGTGCTTTACGGTGTCGAGAAATGACTTTAGTAGAGGCATAGATTACGGGGGTACAATGGTCTAAAATGCGACTATCAGATAGGGTTTTGAGGATTACTTCAATACCTATTCCATTGATATCGCCACAACTTATACCTACTTTATATTTATGGTGCGCGCTCATGTATGCAAATATTGGGCAATATTAACTAAAATTGTGGTTTAAATATTTAAAGTGGCTTCACTTGTACGCGCAAAAAAATACTTAGGGCAACATTTTTTAACCGATAAAAACACGGCTAAGAAAATTGTAGATGCTTTACTCATAGATGGAAGTTTTGATACAGTAGTAGAGGTAGGTCCAGGTATGGGCGTACTGTCTGACTATCTGTTGCCTGAAAAAAGATATACCACTTACTTGATTGATATTGATACAGAGTCGATTGTTTTTTTAAAGCAAAAGTATGCGGCGTATCAGCAACAAATTATTGGTGCCGATTTTTTAGCATTTGATTTTAAAAAAATCACCCAATCAAATTGTGCTGTAATTGGTAATTTCCCCTACAATATCTCCTCACAAATACTATTTAAGGTTTTAGATAATCGACAACAGGTACCACAAATGGTGGGTATGTTTCAAAAAGAAGTAGCCGAGCGTGTAGCAGCTCCGCCAAATTCGAAAGTGTACGGTATTTTAAGTGTGCTTATTCAGGCTTTTTATACGGTGGAATATTTATTTACTGTAAATTCAGGAGTATTTAATCCACCCCCAAAGGTAAAATCGGCCGTAATTCGACTTAAACGAAATGCAGTAGCAGCGCTTCCCTGCAACGAAGAATTGTTTATGAAAGTGGTAAAGGCAGCCTTTAATCAGCGGCGTAAAACAGTGCGTAATGCTATTGGCTCATTCATTCAACCACATCACCGATTGGATGAATTGCTCTTGCAAAAGCGAGCGGAGAATCTAAGTGTGGAGGATTTTGTTACCTTGACCTTACAACTGCAAGTGTCGCATGAATAACCGTATTCTCATAGTCGATCCCGTCCATTTGGTACTTGTAGACCTATTGGCAGCAGCTGGATATATCTGTAATTATAAACCAGAGTTTACTCGCGAACAAATTATAGCAGAACTGCCTCATTACATAGGTGTTGTAGTGCGTACAAAAACGATTTTTGATAAAGAATTGATAGATAGTGGAACTCAACTCCAATTTATAGCACGTGCAGGTGCGGGCATGGACAATGTAGATGAAGTCTACGCCTTGCAAAAAGGAATTATTTGTTTCAATGCCCCCGAAGGAAACAAAGATGCAGTGGCAGAACATGTTATTGGCTTAATGTTGACTCTGTTTAATAAAATAAGCAAGAGTAATGCAGAAGTGAGGAATCATATTTGGGATAGAGAAGGCAATCGTGGTATAGAATTAGGGGGCAAAACTATTGGTATTATTGGCTATGGTAATACGGGTAAAGCGTTAGCGAGAAAATTGAGTGGCTTTGATGTGAAGGTGTTGGCGTACGATATGTATTTAACAAACTATACCGATAACTATGCAATAGAAAGCTCATTGGAAGAACTACAATCAGAAGCTGAAGTGATTAGTTTGCATGTTCCATTAACTACAGAAACCCAGCATTATTATAATTATGCGTTCTTTAATACATGTAAACAACCTGTATATCTTATTAATACATGCAGGGGAGAAGTTGCTCTGTTGGTAGATATACTACGTTTGATAAAAGAAGGAAAACTTGCAGGAGCAGGGTTGGATGTACTTCCCAATGAAAAACTGGATGCATACACACCCGAGGAGCATCTGGTTTTTAACGAGCTTCTTCAGTTTTCCAATGTAATTATCACTCCACATGTTGCAGGTTGGAGTGTGGAGTCGTTTCGGAAGATATCGGAGGTCTTAGCACAAAAAATTATCACTTTTTTGTCAAAACGTAAATAGCTAACAACTAATATTCTACGCGAATAGTATTTAGTAAAATTAAATTTTATGTAACTTTTTTCTTACAAACACTTGACAATGTAGTTTAAGGCTCTTACATTAGCCTTTTGATTTATAAGTAAGGTTTAACTATTCCATTGAAAGTAGAGAAGAGAAAAACAGTAAAATACTATATAGAAGTAGCACTTTTATAACTTTCTCTCTCGATTTATCGAGATGTTAACTAAAAATAAAAAGTAAAAAATAACAGATGAAAAAATTTTCCCTTTTGCTAATAAGCACTTTGGCACTAATGGTGGGCACTAGTTTTGCCCAAACAGGAGAGCTGAAAGGAACGATTAAAGATGCTGCTACTAAAGAACCCGTACCTTTTGCTGCGGTAATTGTAGAGTCTGGCGGTAGTCAAGTGGCAGGTACAAAAACCGACTTTGATGGAAATTTTAGTATTAAACCACTTACTCCTGGTAGTTACGATGTACGTGTAACCATTATTGGTTATAGCACAACATTAGATAAAGGGGTAATTATTAAGGCAAATATTTTTTCGCCATTTAATAAGCAAATTACGCCAAGCACGGTGCAAAAAGATGAGGTTGTTGTAAGTGCATATAAAGTACCAGTATTTGAAGTCGATCAAACCAGTAGTGGTGGAACGCTTACAGCAGCAGAGGTGCGTAAATTACCTACGCGTGATATTAATGCAGCTGCAGCTACTTCGGCAGGGGTATATGCTAATCCTGACCAAAAAGGTAGCGAGGGGGGTTTGAATATAAAAGGTGGTCGTTCTTCTTCAACTGTTTATTTTGTAGATGGAGTAAAGGTACGTGGTTCATCAGCTGTTCCTCAAGGCTCTATCGAGCAGATAAACGTATTAACAGGTGGTGTGCCGGCTGAATTCGGAGATATCTCTGGTGGTGCAGTTAATATTACTACAAAAGGACCATCTCGTAAATTCGCAGGAGGGTTAGAGGCCGTTACTTCAGAGGTTATTGGTCGCGATGGATACAACTTAGTTGCTGCTGATTTATCAGGACCATTATTAATTAAAAATAGAAAGAAAGATGGGGAACGTGCTTTAGTAGGTTTTACACTATCTGGTGAGTACCAATTGCATAAGGATCCTAACTTGCCTATTACACCTATTTATAAGGTGAAGGATGCTAAGTTGAAAGAAATTGAATCAAATCCCTTGAGTGCTAATCCAATAACTCCAACATTATTGAATCAGAATAATGCTGATTTTGTGGGCTTGAGTGATCTGGAGCGAATTAAGCGCCGCCAAGATGTGGAACAACAGAATATACGTTTATCTACCAAATTGAATTATCAGCCTACTCTGTTAACTACACTTACATTAGGTCTATCGGGAGAATTCCAAAAACGCAGAAATGCAGATAGGGGTATTGGTAGTGATGGAGCATTATTCAATTCGAAGAAAAATGGATTCCGTAATGATGATGTATATCGCGTATTTGCCCGTTATACCCAACGTTTTGGACAACAAGCAGATAATGAAAAAGCAACCATTAAAAATGCATATTATTCTGTACAAGCAGATTATTCTAAGCAATTTATCTTTGAACGGGATAAGCAATTAGAGGATGATTTTTTTGCATACGGCTATGTAGGTAAATTTACCAAAAAGCAAAAAGATAATTATGCCTTTGATGATGTTGATAAGGTATATAAGCAAGTGTCTGGTAGACAAGATACGGCTTATATTATAGAGCCAGGAGATGTGAATCCTATATTGGGAAATTATGCACAGCAATATGTGGATTTATATGGAATGCCAGCTTCGGAAGCAGAATATCAAGCCAATGGAGGATTGCTAAATGGGGCAGCTCCTGCTAACGTTTATGGTCTGTATACCAATGTGGGTCGTCAAGTAGGATTTATCAGAGATGAAAATGATCAGTTGCGTTTTACGTTTAAATTTTCGGCTGATATAAAGAAACATTCTGTACAAGCAGGTTTTGAATATGAGCAACGTAAAGATCGTTTTTATCGCCCTTTTCCACGTTCGTTGTGGACATTGATGAATCAAGTAGTAAATACACACTTAGATTTAGATACAACCAATCCTGATAAACCAAATCCTAATCCAGGCGATTCTGTATCATACCCATACAAGCCTAATTACGCATTGCAGACATATTTCGATAGAAACTTACGTGCTAAGCTGAATGCAAATGGTACGCCAGTAGCAGAAAACGAGTTTATAGACGTAAATTCACTAGATCCTAGCATATTTTCTGTAGATATGTTTACGGCCAGCGATTTATTTTTAAATACAACATGGAACTATTCAGGCTACGATTATAAAGGAAACAAACTAACTAACAAGGTTAATTTTACTGATTTCTTTACAGACACGGTAAACCGACCGATGGGTGCCTTCGAACCAATTTACATGGCAGGGTATATACAGGATAAGTTCGCGCTTAATGATTTAATTATTCGTTTAGGAGTACGTGTAGATCGTTTCGATGCCAACCAGAGTGTATTGAAAGATAAATATTCTTTATTCCCAACTAAATCCAGAGGGGAAGTTGATGGGGCCTTAAATAAAAAGAATGGCGGGAGCCACCCAGGTAACATAGGGGATGATTTTGTAGTATATGTAAAAGGAACACAACGTGAAGGTGGTAATGATGATGTAGAAATTACAGGTTACCGCAGTGGAGATAAATTTTTTAATGCAAATGGAGAGCAAGTAGAAACAGCAGATGAACTTAATGATGCAAATGGAAATGTAGTCCCATTGTTTTCTGATCAAGTAAAATTGGATGATAACCGACCTGATTTTAATAGTTCAGCTGCAGCTGCATTTACCGATTATAAACCACAGGTTACCGTACAGCCAAGAGTATCTTTTTCTTTTCCGATATCGGATGAGGCAGTATTTTTCGCCAACTATGATGTGTTAGCACAGCGTCCACAAACAGCAGGAGCTGGGCGTAATTTTGTGTATTCCTCACCAGTAGATTATTTTTTATTAGCAAGGGGGAGAAATTCAACGTTAGCTAATCCAAATATCAAACCAGAAATCACGGTTGATTACCAGTTAGGATTTAAACAAAAATTAACGCAATCATCTGCATTGTCTATCACCTCATTTTACAGGGAGTTTAGAGATCAAATTCGCCAAATTAGCGTGTTTAATGCATATCCTGCTGATTATGCTACCTATGATAATGGTGATTTTTCAACTGTGAAAGGACTCACATTGGATTATGACATGCGTCGTACCGGTAATACAAGTTTGCGTCTTTCTTATACCTTGCAATTTGCAGATGGTACAGGGTCATCAGCAACATCGGCACAAAATTTATTGTCGAGTGGACAAGGAAATATTTTAATACCAAATGCTTTAAATTTTGACCAGAGACATACAGTTGTTGCTAATCTGGATTATCGTTATGGATCAGACAAAGATTATAATGGTCCTCAGGCTTTACGTAAATTATTAAATGGCGCGGGTGCCAACTTTATCTTCCGTACAGGTTCTGGTACACCTTATTCTCGCCAACGTGAGTTTACCCGCTTAGGAGCAGATAATCGTTTCCGTACTTTAGTAGGTAGTACTAATGGATCTCGCTTACCTTGGACCTATACTATTGATGCCCGATTCGATAAGGATATCCTAATTGGACAAAAGAAGGCGAATAGAAGCAGTAAAAACCCATCTTATTTAAATATTTATTTACAAATACAGAATGTGTTGAATACTCAAAATATTATTGATGTGTATAATACGACTGGAAATGCAGATGATGATGGATACTTAACTACGTCTACTGGTATTAAGGATGTGCAGGTCCAGACGAATGCTGAGGCATTTGTTGATTTATACAGAATTAAGATGAACGATCCCCGTAATTATGCACCTCCTCGTCTTATTCGTTTAGGAGCAACATTTAATTTTTAATAGGAAAATATGAATTGTATGTATATGAAAATAACTAGATACCGTATTGTTATTGCAGTATTAGCTGTAGCAATGAGCAGTATAACGTTCAATAGTGTTGCACGTGACCCTATTGGCAAAAAAGCAACTAAACCACGTCAGCAAAGTCGTTTAACGGCAGCTTGTGTAGGCGGAACATCTTCTACAGATTTAGATATTAATAACGTACGTGCCAAATTATTAGCTGGCGGCGATTTTTGGTGGGATAATAAAGCTGAGGGCTCGGCAGCAGCGGGATATGAGATACCTAAAGTTGAGGCTGGAACAGGTATTGCGCGCCATTCTATTTATTCAGGAGCTTTGTGGTTTGGTGGTATGAGTGGTAGCAACCTTCGTACCGCTGGTCAGACCTATGGTACGGGTAATAATAATTATGAATTTTGGCCAGGACCATTGGATACGACTAATGCTACAATTGATGGTGCGGATTGTACTAATTGGGACAAGCACTTTAAGGTAAATAGAACAGATATCGATGCTTTTTTATTAGATACTAATGACGAGAATCTGAGAAAAGTAGTGAGAAATTGGCCTGGATACGAAAATAAGGATCTAGGATTTGATGCAAACGGAAATGTTACGCATTCTTTAGCTCCATTCATAGATGTGAATAAAAATGGTAAATATGACGGTGCAGATTATCCTGATTTTAGAGGAGATCAAGCTATTTGGTGGGTATTTAACGATAAGGGTGATATCCATGGTCAGTACAAGGGCGATGCCATAGGATTAGAAGTGCAAGCCCTAGCCTTTGCTTTTAAAACAAATGATGTGCTCAACAATATGACCTTTTATAATTACAAGGTAGTTAATAGAGCGCTTACTTCTTTGGATAGTACGTTTATGGGCGTATTTGTTGACGCAGACTTAGGCGATTATTTTGATGATTATGTTGGATGTGATGCTGAACTTGGAGTAGGCTTTATTTATAATGGAGACGATAACGACGGTACAAACTTGGGGTATGGAGAAAATCCTCCAGCATTGGGGATAGATTTCTTCAAGGGTCCGATAAATGAATTTGGTGTGGAATTACCAATGAGTAGGTTCATGTATTTTAATAATAGTCCTGATGGGTCTGATCCGCAATCGGATCCAGGAACAGATGTTGAGATGTATCGTTATTTAAACGGGAATTGGAAGGATGGTACAAAATTAAGCTATGGTGCAACGGGCTATAAATTGGGATCAACAAATGTTTCAAATTTTGCCTTTCCTGGTAAAACAGATCCTAAGAAACGCTTTGAATGGACAGAAGCACAAGCTGGAAATACATCAGGTGATAGACGTTTTCTGCTTTCTGCTGGACCATTTAAATTATTGCCAGGTGCGGTAAATAATATTATAATTGGCGTAGTATGGGCAAGAGCTAGCAGCGGTGGAGCACAGCGGTCTCTTCTAGAAATGTTGGATGCAGATTCGAAAGCACAGGCATTATTTAATGCTGGCTTTAGAGTAGCTAATGGTCCGCGTACTCCAGATGTGCAAGTTACTGAGTTGGATCAGCGTATTGTATTATCTTTAGCTAATACTAAAATAACCGAATCGTACGATGTAATTGAACCTACAGGTGCAGGAGATTTTAGATATAAGTTTGAGGGGTATCAGGTATTTCAATTAAAAGATAATACGGTAACAGTAGCTGATATTTATGATATTAACAGAGCAAAGCCACTTTTTCAGTGTGATCTTAAAAATGGCATTCGTACAATCGTAAATAAAGACTTTAGTACCCTTACGGGAGAAACAAACTCGCGTATACTAGTAGAAGGAGCAGATAAAGGTATTGTACATACTTTTGATATTACCAAGGATGCCTTTAATAACAATGCACCACTTGCTAATAACCGCCCATACTATTTTGTATGTATTGCCTATGCTTATTCAAAAGATGCGCGTAGAGATTCGGGTACCGCTAAGGTGCAGTACTCTTATCAATATTTGGCTGGTAGAGGAAACATACCAGATGGCGGTACTGTAGCTGTGCCACGCAAGCCAGATCCTAGAGAGGGTGGAGTTAAGTTAAATGCAGATATTGGTACTACACCTAAAGTAATTCGCTTGTCGGGAGCAGGTAATGGTGCAAATATTTTAGAATTTACACCAGAGACAGATTTGAGTCCGTTATTTGATGCAAGTAAAAATTATACAATTGATAATCCAGAATATCAAAACTCTAAAGGTCCATTAACTATCAAAGTATATGATCCATTCAAAATTCCGAATGAGAGTTTTACTTTTTACTTTACAGATGATACGTATAATGCAGGCGGAAACAAACGTTGGAAATTAGTAAGTTCTTCGGGTGACGTTGTAAAATCTGATTACACATTAGATTTAAATTATGAACAAGTAATTCCGCAATATGGATTTAGTGTTTCGGTAAATACAATTACTAAGGCACCTGGTAAAGATCCCGATAATAATGATAGAAATGGGTTCCTAGATGCATCTATAGAGTACCCTAATGGTGGTTCTCAATGGTTTCAGCCCTTGGTGAATAATAAAAATGGTGGTAAGATCGATCATTGGATTAATGAGTTTGAGCCAAGATTAAAAAGCAATGAGGATACTGCAACTCGTGACCAAGATCCGAATGGGTTTTACAGGAATGTGTTAGAAGGTCGATTTGCACCATACAAGTTTGTAGCTAATACTGTAATAGGTCCAGGCTTGAATAATTTGAATCCGCAAGCCAATAAGAATAATAATTTGAATAGCTTACCAAGTATCGATATCGTGTTGTTGCCAAAAGAGCAGGAAGCGAAGTGGTCTAAATGTGTAGTAGTGGAAAGCGGTTTGCGTAAGCAAAATAATGAAGGGGGAGTGGTGAAGGGCTATTTACGTGCTGGGACCCATCCAACAGAGGGAGTAGGCAGGGGTATTTTCCCTGGTTATGCAGTAAATATGGAAACAGGTCAACGCTTGAACATATTTTATGCAGAATCAAGTAATCTTACCAATCCTATTGCAAAGGATATGTTATTCAATCCTAATAATGATACTACAAATACTTTTTATGGTGGTCGTCATTTTATATATGTATCTAATACGCCATATGATGAGTGTAAGGCAATTGAAGCAGCATTAAAAGCAGGAAATAATGGTGAGAACGCTCCTTCTTTGATTGGTGTGTATTCCCAAATAAATTGGGTAACAGTGGCTATGGCTGATCCTGACCCAGATAAGTTTTTAGAGAAAGAAGTAAGAGTACGCTTGCGTGTGGCTAAGCCATTGGTGCCATTTATTACTGCTACAGATGCTAATAATGGTTTCCCATATTATCAATTTAAAACAACGGATTTAGCCCCAGAGAAAGGGAATGTGGAAATTGCTAAATCAGCATTAGATTTGATACGCATAGTGCCTAATCCATATTATGGACAATCTTCTTATGAGCGTTCAAAAACAGATACACGTGCACGTATTACGAACTTACCAAAACAGGCTACCATAAGTATTTATACGCTTAATGGAGCACTGGTGAAGCGCATAGAGAAAGATACAGAGTCAGCCTCTACCGTTGATTGGGACTTACAAAATGAGAATGGTGTACCTGTAGCTAGTGGTATGTATATCATTCATATACGTACTGCAGTTGGTGAAAAATCCTTAAAGTGGTTCGGTGTAATGAGTCCAACAGATTTAGACAATTTTTAATTGCACAATAAAGCAGGAGAAATGAAAAGAATTTCAGTAATTATCGGTTTAGTAAGTTTTTGTTTATGTACTACTAGTACGTATGCGGGTAATCCGAAACGTACAGGTCAAGCAGGAGCAATGGAGTTGCTCATTAATCCATGGGCGCGCTCATCGGGTTGGTATGGCTTAAATGTAGCTTCGGTAAATGGTATAGAAGCCATGAACTCGAATGTTGGTGGCTTGGCGTTTACTAAAAAAACAGAAGCTGTTTTTGCACGTACCAGTTACTTGCAAGGTTCAGGTATATCGGTTAATGCATTTGGCTTATCTCAAAAAATTGGCAGTTCAAGTGTAGTAGGAGTTTCGATCACCGCTTTAGATTTTGGCGATATCGAAATAACTACAGAGGATCAGCCAGAAGGTGGGCAGGGAACAATATCTCCTCAGTTTATCAATTTTGCAGTGGGCTATGCACACTCATTCTCTAATAGTATTCATGGAGGATTAGTAGTGCGTTCAGTATCGGAAGCGGTAGCGAATGTAAAAGCTACTGGAATTGCTATAGATGCAGGTATTCAGTATGTTACAGGAAAGAGAAATGAGACAAAGTTTGGTGTAGCACTGCGTAATGTCGGTCCACAAATGAAGTATGAGGGAGATGGTTTATCGCAGAAAGCATTAAATACTCAAACAGGTATCACCTCAACGGTGCTTACTCCAACTCAATCATTTGAGTTGCCTTCTTTATTAAACATTGGAACAAGCTATGACATTCAATTAGCTCCAAGCCATCGTTTTACAGTAGCAGGTAATTTTACTTCTAACTCATTTACACAAGACAACATAGGTATTGGTGGGGAATATAGCTTTAAAAACTATTTCATGCTGCGTGCAGGATACAATCATGAAAAGGGCATTTTTGATGCAGCTACACGTCTTACTGCTTATACAGGAGGCAGTGCAGGAGCAACTATAGAATTACCTTTAGGTAAAAAAGGAGGAAGTTTTGCTTTAGACTATTCCTTTATCGGAACCTATGTTTTTGCAGGTAATCATGCTTTTGGTGCTAGATTTACTATATAAGACTAACCAGAATTTTTTTTCGAGAGACTATATAGCAATATATAGTCTCTCTGTTTTTTACTAATTTTGACTGATATTTTAATACATTATGGCAGAGATCGGATATTACACGGCAGAAGGACTTCAGCGCTTAAAGGATGAATTAATGCAGTTGAAAGTGCACGAAAGAGCGCGCATTTCTCAACAAATAGCAGAAGCACGCGACAAAGGAGATTTATCGGAGAATGCAGAGTATGATGCAGCAAAAGATGCTCAGGGGTTGCTGGAATTGCGTATTTCTAAAATGGAGGGAAGTTTAGGTAATGCACGTTTGATCGATGAGTCGAAGTTAGATAACTCTAAAGTATTGGCACTTTCTAAAGTAAAAATTAGAAACATGGCTAATAAGATGGAAATGAATTACCAATTAGTATCAGAGACTGAGGCTGATTTAAAATCAGGTAAAATATCGATTAAATCCCCCATTTCTCAAGCATTATTGGGTAAATCTGTAGGGGATAAAGTGGAAGTAACTGTGCCTAATGGCATACTCAATTTAGAAATCTTAGAAATTAGTCGATAATGGCCTCCGTTTTTACACGCATTATTAATGGCGAAATACCTTGCCACAAAATTGCAGAAACAGCAGACTTTATTGCTTTTTTGGATGTTAATCCGCTTAAAATAGGACATGCCTTGGTTGTACCCAAACAAGAAATCGACTATTTTTTTGATATGGAAAGTGATATATACACTGCGTATATGTTGTTTGCCAAAGAAATAGCCAAAGCTATTAAACAAGCTATACCTTGTAAAAAAGTAGGGGTAGCAGTAATTGGATTAGAGGTTCCTCATGCCCACATACACCTTATTCCTATGAATGAGGTTGGTGATATGAATTTTGGAAAACAAAAACTGCAACCTACTACCGAAGAATTAGACCGAACTGCAGCAAGCATCAGAAAATATATAATTATTTAAGCCGAGTCGGGTTTTCTTTAATAAAGGCATTCCACCCCGTATAATTTTTTGTTGAACCACTTCCTTTTTTAGTGGTAGTGCTTATTTTTTGTAAGGCATGACAAGCTGCTGCAGCTAATCCATCGGTTGCGTCTAAAAATTCAGGAGTTTCGGTAAAATTGAGCAAAGTCTTCAGCATAGCAGCAACCTGCTCTTTAGAGGAATTACCGTTGCCAGTAATGGATTGTTTTATCTTTTTTGGAGAATACTCAAATATGGGCACATCTCGGTAGAGTCCCGCAGCCATTGCTACACCTTGAGCTCTTCCTAATTTGAGCATAGATTGAACGTTTTTGCCAAAAAAAGGAGCTTCCAACGAAAGTGCATCTGGGTGATACTTGTCGATAAGCTCTAATACTTGTTCGAATATTTTTTTGAGCTTAGTAGGGTGGTCGGTGTACTTTGTTAAATGAATTACACCTAAGGAAATGAGTTCTAGTTTCTCTCCATTTTTTTCGCATAGTAAGCCGTAGCCCATAATAGCTGTTCCTGGATCTATGCCTAAAATAATGCGTTCTTTGTCCACCTAATGGGCTTTTTATAATACGGTTCAATATTAATGATAATTTAAGTAACATTGCCAAAGCACCCATGTCCAAACAGCTTAAATACAGTCTTATTGTTTTTGTGAAACTGCTTATTGTGGGCTTTGCTTTTTGGGCTATTTATAAAAAAATAGTCTTATCGGTTTCTACCCCTGATTTTGTGCAATTTATTACCGATTATACTACTTCAGCATTTATGTGGTTTGTGCTAGTGTTGATACTGCTGACCGGAGTAAATTGGATACTTGAGGCTGTAAAATGGAATATATTAATTAGCCATTTGCAAAAAATCACATTTTTTCATGCATTTAAGGCGGTGGTGAGTGGGAGCACTTTGGGTATTTTTACCCCAAATAGGCTGGGAGATATGGCAGGTCGTGTATTGTTCTTGCAGTATGAAAAGAGGCTAAGAGCCATTGTATGTACTAGTGTTGGTTCCTTTGCTCAAATGGTTGTTATCAGCAGTATAGGAGTTATTTCAGCATTGTTTTTTTGCTCTCGATTTTTGGTGCTCGAGCCTCGTTTTTTTTATGGGATGCTATATGTAGCAGTGTTACTGGTGCTGTTGTTGCTTTTTGTATATTTTAATATTAATTGGTTAGCGTTTATTACCAATAAATGGATTAAAAATGACCGTGTTCGTAAGGTATTTAGCATTATGGATAGCTACACCACTAGGGAGCTTGCCTTCGTATTGTTATTGAGCCTTGCACGTTATCTTTTGTACTCGGGGCAGTATATTGCATTAGTGATTTTTCTTTTACCAGAACTACAATGGGCAGAAACCATGATGCTCATTAATCTTATCTTTTTTGTGCAAACGGTCGTTCCTAGTTTTGCAATGGCCGATATTGGAATAAGAGGTGCTACTTCTTTGTATTTTTTGGGATTTGTATCTACTAATACCATAGCTATACTGACTGCTTCGGTAATTTTGTGGTGCATTAATATTATGCTTCCGGCATTAGTGGGGGCTGTCTTTTTTATTCAACAGCGTTTTTTTGATGATGGTGTACGTACTGTTTAGTGGCTTATTGTGGGCGTTGCTTGCCTTTTATTTATATACAACTTGGCGCTTTATACTCGGTTGGCGTAAGGTGCCTAGATTTGTGGCGGAGCCAATAAATAAACCCGTAAAAGTAAGCGTAATTATTGCCGCACGTAATGAGGAGGATAAGATTGCTATCTGTTTGAAAGCTATTTTAGCACAGAATTACCCAGTAGATTATTTGGAAGTGATTGTGATAGATGATCATTCGGAGGATACTACTTCACAAGTAGTAAACGGCTTTGATAGTGTAATGCTTCTTAAGCTGAATGAGGGCAATACGTTAAACTCATACAAGAAAAAAGCTATCACTGAGGGCATTAAAATTGCCAGCGGAGAGCTAATTATTACCACGGATGCAGATTGCGAGATGGGTAAAGATTGGATAAGTACGATTGTAAGCTATTATCAAAAAACAGGTAATAAAATGATTTCGGGACCAGTAGCTTTTACAGGTGAACGCAATTGGTTTGAAAACATACAAACCATCGAATTTTTATACCTTAATCTTACGGGTGCGGCTTCTATTGGGCAGGGTATTCCGTTTAGCTGTAATGGGGCTAATTTAACGTACACAAAAGAAGTATTCAACGAGGTTGGAGGATTTACTGGTATTGATCATTTAGCTTCGGGAGATGATGAGCTACTGATGCATAAAGTGCATCAGCAATATCCAGGTACAATCGGATACCTGAAAAATAGAGATGCAATTGTATACACTGACGCCAAACCTACGCTGCAGAAATTTATACAACAGCGTAAGCGTTGGGCTTCTAAAAGCATCAAGTACCAAAGTAGTTTTATTGTAACTACTGTTGTTGGTATATGGGCATTTAATTTAGTGCTCATTTTGGCATTACTATCTTTAGGTATAGATACTGCCATTTTACCTGTATTGGGTTGGGTTCTGGCGCTAAAATTTGTAGCAGATTTAATTATTATGTTTCAAGCTACTTCTTTTTTTAAGCGTATGGAATTGCTAAAGTATGCCTTGCTGGTTCAATACTTGTATATGCTGTATGTAGCCTTTATTGGTATTTATGGCAATACGGGTAAGTATTATTGGAAAGGTAGACACGTAAATTAGTGGGTATGCAATCGCAAAAAACTACGTGG
The DNA here is from genome assembly GCA_947085255.1 of uncultured bacterium. Taxonomy (GTDB): domain Bacteria; phylum Bacteroidota; class Bacteroidia; order Sphingobacteriales; family Sphingobacteriaceae; genus CAMTVQ01. The sequence goes on from CAMTVQ010000012.1 coordinate 43,357, forward strand.
ACAAAGTTGCGGCAAAATACGGCCGCTTACCTCAGTTTATGGCTTATTGGAGCTATGCTAGTAATGGCTGTATTGGGTTATTGGATTATGCCGGACTCGTCGCCTGCTGCCAATACAATTGTTTTGCAAATAAGCACGCATAAACCAGGTAGTAAAATATGTTTCCTAAAAATACGTAAACAAGAAATTGTTCCGACTGTGTCTATTTTTGAAAAATGGGTTTCAGGCCAAAAAGACGCTTATCAATACATTCCTATTACCAAGTTTACCATAAAGGGAGCAAATATAGAGGTAGAAGAATATATAGGTGAAGGGGTGATAAATAACACACTACTAACGTATAATTTAGCAGAGGTGTTGTATCCATTATCTTCCGACCATAAGCCTGTTATCGCCGCAAATGATGTTACCTATACTACTATTGATGGACAAGTACATACAATATCAGTTGCCGTGCTTGCTCAGGATATAGCGAGTAATAATATTGTGCATAAACGCTACTATTTGGGTACCGATAGGTATGGTAGGGATATGCTCAGTCGGCTGATTTTGGGCGCACGTATCTCGTTATCGGTTGGATTGTTGGCTGTGTTTATTTCGATAGCAATAGGGATTTTGTTGGGTGCAATGGCAGGCTATTTTGGCGGCTGGGTAGATGCGGCCATCGGTTGGTTAATTAATGTAGTATGGGCATTGCCTACTTTGTTGTTGGTAATAGCCATTTCGTTTGCATTGGGAAAAGGGTTTTGGCAAATATTCATAGCTGTAGGCTTAAGTATGTGGGTAGAAGTGGCTCGTTTGGTGCGTGGGCAGGTACTGAGTATTCGCGAAAAAGAATATATAGAGGCTACGCGAGCAATGGGTTTTAGCACTACCCGAATTATTATCAAACATATACTACCTAATATTACAGGGCCTTTGTTGGTTGTAGCATCGGCTAATTTTGCATCGGCTATATTGTTGGAGGCGGGATTAAGCTTTTTGGGTTTTGGCGCACAGCCGCCATTTCCATCTTGGGGCGGTATGATTAAAGAACATTACGGATACATTGTAATAGATGCAGCCTACATGGCCATATTGCCTGGATTAATGATTATGCTGGTGGTATATGCTTTTAATATGTTATCAGTAGGTTTACGGGACGCCTTAGATGTAAAAGCCGAACAAACAGCCATATAATTACGTGTATGAGTACTTTAAGCCAAGATTCATCTGTTGATAGCGAAGGTATTATTCGCTTGCTTATTCGTAGGCAAATAGAATTGAATGCCCTGTTGGAAATTACGCAGGCAATTAACAATAATTTCTCGGCGGCTACTTTATTTAAAATGTATGAGTTTGTACTTACCCAGCATCTTAAGGTAAAGGATTTGTGTGTATTAGTAAATCGTAATGGTGTTTGGGAGTTTGTAATAGCCAACAATCAATTGATGGAACGTATTAATAAAGAACAACTTGTTGATTTATTAGTAGATTTTAAAGAGTTAACAGCCATAAGCTCTCCAGATACGATACTCAATAATTTCAAGTATGTAATTCCGGTAAAGCACAAGGAACAGGCCTTAGCTTATGTACTTACAGGTAGTTATGAAAATATTGTAGATGGTCTTGATAAGGATATGAAGTTTATCGAAACACTTACTAACGTAATTGTGGTGGCTATCGAAAATAAAAAACTCTTTAAAGAACAGATAGAGCAAGAAAAGTACAAACAAGAATTGGCGTTTGCACAGCAAGTACAGTCGATGTTGGTTCCAGGCAAATTGCCTCAAAATAGCTATTATGCGCTGGATGCTATTTATAAACCACATAGTTCTATAGGTGGCGACTATTATGATTGTATTGAGCTAAATAAAGAAGAACTTATCTTTTGCGTAGGTGATGTTTCGGGTAAAGGAATATCAGCCGCGTTGTTGATGGCCAATTTTCAAGCAAACTTGCGTGCATTGGCACAGCCCAATACCACACTAACGTATTTGGTGCAATGCCTTAATAAAAAGGTGTACGAAAACACGGGTGGCGATAAGTTTATTACGTTTTTTATTGCTCATTATAATGTTGTTACCAAGCAATTGCTCTATATAAATGCAGGTCACAATGCTCCACTATTAATTAATTCGGGGGGAGTAGCCTCGCTAACAGAGGGGTGCACCATATTGGGAGCTTTTGCCGAATTGCCAAGTATTACCGAAGGTAAAAAGATAATAGAGGCGAATGATATACTACTTTGTTTTACGGATGGATTAGTGGAGGGTGCAGAAGATTTTGATAATGAAATTTTTGATAGTGATAAATTAATCGATTTTATTAGGGATAAATCAACTTTATCAGCGGCAGATTTCAATAGAACACTATTTGCCCATTTCTTGGGGCAATATCAATCGGTTTCGGATGATATAACCTTGCTTTCCTGCAAATTTTTTTGATTTACGGACTCTTTACTCCAAATATCTAATTTGATAATTAGGGCAATGCAAAACAGAAATACCGATCCTGTTTTGTCAGATTCTACCATATCTCCCAGCATTAAATGCACCAAAAATACGATTAGTGAAAAGTAAGTTGCTATGGTTAGCCGCTGTATGTCTACAGATTGTGTACGGTGATAAATTTTGTGCGCATACCACAATAACAATATGTAGAGTATAACAAATAATGAAAATCCAATAATACCCTGTTCCGAAAAAACCATCAAAAAGTAATTATGGGTGGTAGAGTGCTCTTGGTTATCACTTATGTTGGTTTTAAATGCTGTAATGGTGTATCGTTTGTATTCGGGGTAAAAGGTATTTGTACCTGTTCCGGTAAAAGGATGTGCCTTTATCATATTAGTAGCAGCAACCCACCTATACACACGCTCCATACCTGATACGTCTTCTAATTTATAGGTAGCCTCTAAGTGTTTCTCGAAATTACCTTTATTGAAGAAAGTCTTGTTATAATCTGGGGCAAAATCTAAATACTTATTGTTATGGCTCAGGTAAAATAAAGAAGCTATTATAGCTACAACGCCTACTGCAAGTGATATAGGAAACAATCGTTTTTTTAGTAGCCATACTGCCACTAGTGCTATAGGTAGCGATAGCCATGTAGTACGGGTGTAAGAAATAGCAATGGCTACCAAGAATAAAAGAACGCCAAAATGAATCCAATAGTTTTTTAAGCTGTGCTTGTAGTACCAATTACTGGCATACCACACAAAAGGAATTACGAGTCCGCAAAGGGTAGAAAAACCTACATGGTTAGCAAAAAAAGGACCAACGGCGCTTCCAATTTCTCCAAACCCAAAACCACCAGCAGCATGGCGAGCTACACATACAGCAATTACAATAGAAAGCGATGCGAATAATGCCCAAAAGGTAGCTCTAAAGTCGTCGATACGTTGTAATATAAAGGCGGGGATAAAAATAAAAGCAGCAAAAAACCATAGTTTTGCAGCAAAATATTTGATAGATAGGGCGGGAGCAACAGAATAAAAAATGCTACATACCATCCAAATTAATTGCAAACCGAGTATTACAACTAATGGGTGTGTCATAAAACGATCATTCGCTTTTTTGCCAACTGCAAAAAAACCAATAAGCACAGCCAATAGCGCTATCATTAGCGGTTCAGAAAAGAGCGTAAGCGTAAAAGTTCCTATACTGTAATCAATAGACAATGGGATGCTCACCCATAAAAGATAATAGATACTGCGTGCTTGAGTAATTGCCATTAATGCTCCTAAAATGCAAAAAGGAGCTATAAGAAATAGTAAATTGCCTTTAGCAAAACCCGTTAGTATAGCTATAAGGGAGCAAGTAGTAAGCAAAAAAAAAGCAACTTTATAGCCTTTTGTTGGGTTACTCATTTTTTAAGTACTGTGCCAAAGTAGCACCGTAAGTTTCGATAATTACGGCAAATAGCAACGATAAAATAAAGGTGATGCCCATGCTTGCTACTACAATAAGCCAACGTATAGGTTTTGATTTGCGAGGGGCAGGTTCTGCTTTTTCGATGATAAAAATAGTGCTGCTAATATTGCTAGTAGCTAATTTTACTTGTTGTAATAACTCTTCGGCATACGCTAGTTCGGTAGCTTTTTGGTCTATCTCGTTTTCTAATGAGGTGACGATGCCTGCTCCTTTGTTAAAGTCGTTAGTAGCAAGCTTAGAGAAGTTTTTTTGTCGTTCTTCTAAACCGCTAATGGTAGCTCTTAAGTTTACAATGATGGTATCCTTGTCGTTGTATCTTTTTTCAAGTATTTTAAGCTTGGCTTTATTCATTGCCAAGTCGTTGCTGGTAGTACTGGTTTCTTCCGAAAGTAGTTCGGCTTGAGTTTTAGCGTCAAATATTCCATACTGCTTGCGTATGTTATTAATACTATCATTAAGATGATTAAATAACGTAAGTTTTTCGTTGTAGCGTTTTGTGAAAACAGATAGGTTTTTACTGTTGTTCTCAACTAATATTTTTTGGTTTATCAAATCAATCTGAGCAACAATTTCATTTACCATATCACAGGCTTGCTGCTTGTCTTTGTCGTAAACAATTACTTCTAAGGCACCCAAATCGTTTTTTTGTAATTGGTAATTACTATTAAACTCTTTTAAAATATATTCACGGTGATAAGGTGTTTCAGTAGAATCAATATCATAATCGGTATATAAATCGAATTTATGGATGATGTGAAAAGCCAGTTTTGATGAATTACCAATAGATAGCAATCGGTCAATGTCATTGTCTGTACCAAAAATTTCACTTCCATCAGCGTTTCCCGAAAAAAGCGTTTTTGTATCTGCCGCTTGCGAGCTGGCTGCATAAAAATTACTTACCGATTTGTATTCGTTAGGTAGCAATAAGGCTACAGTTACGGATGCAGTTAGGGCAATTAGCGTAGCTATAATAATGGGCTTTCGCCACTTAATGGTTATGCGAATTATTTCAAGTAATGTTAAATCAGTATTTGTCATCAGCTAATTAAAGCGACAAAAATACATATTATAAGCAAGAGAATAAGGCCTATTTATTTAAGAGTTTACGGATATCTTTAAGTGGAATAATATCTGTAATGAAGAGAGTGAAAAGAGCAATTGCCCCCGAACCTAAAAAGGCAATAAACCAATTGGTAATAAGCAGTTTTAGGATAAGATTGCTCGCAATCGTTACTCCTATTATTAAAGCTAATGATGCTATATAGCGTATATTAAACGATAGCTCACATGTTTTAAAGGCCATTGTCATTTGCACTAGCGAAACACAGCTAAGCGTAAATAAAGCACTATAAGCAGCGCCTTTGGCACCATATATAGGAATGAACCATAGGTTTAAAGAGATATTAATAACTAACCCAGCTATGGCTATGACATTAAGAAGCTTAATGTTACCATTTGCAGTTAGTAAAGTGCCAAAAATATAGGTAGTAGACATTCCTAACAACGCCATCATTAAAACAGAAAAGGTTGTTACTATATGCGAGGCAGTATCTGGGGTGTATAATATGTTTACTATAGCTTCTGCATGAAACCAACAACCAATACAAAGTATACTGCAAGGCAGTAGAAGCAATGAAAAACTTAATTTTGTGAGTGAAGCAACCGATTCCTTGGCTTTAACCATTCGCGAAAAAATAGGGAGCAATAATCCTGACATTAAAAAGGCAAACATGTTTATGGCATCAAATAGCCGATAGGCAGCGGCGTAGTAGCCAGCTTCAGTTTTTCCATTGGAAAGTAAACGTTCAATAAGTACTACATCAATTCGTAAGTACAATGTCATTACTACCGAAAGTATGGCGTATGGATAGCACTGGCGTAAAATAATGATGAGTAAAGGTAAGTTCCATTTTAATCTTAACCACTGTGCCTTCTGTAATACGCATAACATGGCAACCACTCCTGTAATGAAAAAAGCGATGGTTTGTGCATAAATAAACCAAGCAATATCAAAGGTGTTTGTTAGCAAGAGTAAAGGAGCACACAGGATAATCATTATCAACTTATCTAAAATAGATATTAGGCTATCGGTCTTAAATAAGTGTAATCCTGCCAAATTGGATCGTAGGTAGATGATAAATGAACTGAGCACTTGATTGAATACCAGCACTAATAAGAGGTGTAGTTCATATCCCGAGTAGCCAACTATAAATGCCCATAATAAGGTAAGAAGAATATATACAAACGATAATAATACTTTTATAATGGTAACATTAGATAAGTATTTGCTCAGTAATTGGTTGTGTTGAGCAATGTTGCGGTTGTTAAAGTTAGTAATGCCCATATCGAGCACAACATTTAGTAAAAAGGAAAAATTGAGCAAAACATAATACATGCCATATGTTTCGGGCCCAGTTATATTTTGCACCTGACGATCGATACCAAAAATCCAGATAGGCTTAACCAGTAGATTGATGAAAAGAAGCAGCAAAAGGTTAGTAACAAATTTACGCTGCATAGCTATAGCTTATTATAAAGATGCTTTAATAAGCATATTAGGACTCAATAAAACACTCTTAGATGGTCTTCCTGAGGCAAAAAGAATAATTTTAATGGAGAATTGAATGATGTTCCAAAGGAGTTTTCGTACTAGTTCTTTTAAAAATCCATTTACATAAATAGTAGCTCCAGTCACCTTAACATTGCCAAAACCACAACTATGTAGCACCTGACTAATAGAACTAGCATTTAAAAAATTCTCATGCGTAAAATCGCCATTGGCAAATAAACTGGCAAATGGGGCGTCAAGGTTAGGTGTTCTAAAAATAGCTCTTCCATCAGCATTTAAAGAAGTTCGTAACAACTGTAAAATAACTACTAATTCATCTTTGGTAAAATGTTCGATAATATCTACGCCAATTATGACATCAAACTTGCCTTTATGGTTTTGTAGGTAAGGAATTAAATCTGCTTTAAATACTTCGTTAATATGTAGCTGATGGGCTATAGCCACCTGCTCATCACTAATATCTATCCCAACGATATTGGTATATCCTGCTTTTTTCAAGCAACTAATTAGCGAGCCAAAACCACATCCTATTTCTAAAATGTTAATGGATTTGTCTTTTGGTAAAAGGGGTACCATATCAGCTTCAAACTGTTTTGCATCAATTGCAAATTGTTTTTGTATGCTGTTTATATCAATATTCCTACCTATGTGCGTGGTAAAATAGTCTTTATACAAAACTTCACGGTACTGGCTCATTAGCGCTCTTTTGCGCAAAATTAGGATAAAATAGATACTTTTGACAAATAAACCATGCGAGTACCCGAAAAAGTAATATTCTTTCTCTCTCTACTCAGTTCCAAACTGTTTAATGCTTTTACCAATCCCCAAAAAGTAAGCCCCAAGCGTATTTTAATCATCAAGATAGATGAGCTGGGTGATATGGTGAATAGCGTGCATGTGTTTCAATTGCTTGAGAATCGTTACCCAACTGCCGAAATTACGGTGTGGTGCAAGCCATTTTGCAAACCGTTAATCGAAAATGATCCCCACCTAACAGCTGTTGTTACTTCTGCCGCTCAGCTGCATGGTAGATATGATGTAATAGTTGATCTGCGCGGCACCTTACATTCTATTTGGGTAGCATTTAAAAATTTTCCGAGCTACCGTGTAGATAGAGGAACCATTCGGCTGCGCAATAAAATAGCTGGAGGTCATCCGCACGAAGTAGTTACTAATTACCAGATTATAGCACCGCTGGTGGGGCCGTTACAGCAACCATTAGTGCTACAGCTATACCCATCAGTACAACAGCGGGAACGAGCACAAGCATTTGCTGATAAAAAGGCACTTCAACATTTTGCCGTGTTGCATGTAGGTGCACGAAGGGCATTAAGACGTTGGTCTGCACCACGATTTGCAGCATTGGCAAACTATCTGAAGCAGCAAAAGAATATGGATATTGTATTTGCTGGTGATGCTTCCGATTTGCCACTAATTGCCCAAGTACAAGCATTACTATCTTTTAATACGGTGGTGGCTGCTGCCGAACTCAATCTTATGGAATTTGCTGCGCTTTTGAGTGCTGCCGAACTATTTGTGGGTAATGAAAGTGGCCCCTTGCATATAGCTGCCGCTATGCAAACTCCTACGGTTGGTTTGTATGGACCAGGGGAACCTATTACTTTTTATCCGTACGGACCAAAAAGTAGGTATGTGCACCATGTGTTGGCGTGTAATCCTTGCGATCAAATACATTGTGTGCATGCAGATAATCCATGTATTGAACGGATTACGCTTGCTGAGGTAATTGTTCAAATAACAGATTTAGGACTATAATGCTTTTACCCTATTTTGATCAACATAAAATAGAAGCTGGTTGCGACGAAGCAGGCAGGGGTTGTTTAGCAGGTCCTGTAGTAGCTGCTGCAGTAATTTTACCTCAAAATTTTAGGTGTAAAGAGTTAAATGATAGTAAGCAGTTATCCGAAAAAAAGCGGTTGTACCTCCGCACGATTATTGAGCAAGAAGCTATTAGTTATGCTGTAGCAAGTTGTACGCCTCAAGAGATTGATACGATTAATATTTTAAAAGCCTCTTTTTTGGCTATGCATAGGGCTATCGACCAACTAAGGGTTTTACCCGAACAATTATTAATCGACGGAAACCGGTTTACAACCTATAAAAGCATTCCGCATCACTGTATTGTAAAAGGTGACGGAAAATACTTAGCTATTGCAGCGGCTTCTGTATTAGCAAAAACCTATCGTGATGAGTATATGGAAACATTGCATGACCACTTTGGTAGCTACAATTGGAAGCAAAACAAAGGCTATCCAACAAAGTCACACCGTACTGCTATTAAAGAGCATGGTGTAACGCTGCATCATCGGTTGAGTTTTGCATTGTTGCCTAAACAATTAGAATTGCTACTTTTGCACAAATAAACTGATTTTAGATGAAGAGCACCGCTTTAACCAATGTACATATTTCTTTAGGAGCTAAAATGGTTCCTTTTGCAGGATACAATATGCCTGTGCAATACGCAGGAATTAATGTTGAACACGAAACTGTTCGCAAGGCTGTTGGGGTGTTTGATGTCAGCCACATGGGCGAGTTTATTCTTAAGGGCGAGCATGCCTTAGATTTGATTCAGCGTGTAACCAGTAATGATGCTGCCAAACTATATGACGGGAAAGTACAGTATACATATCTACCTAATGAAAATGGAGGAATTGTAGACGATTTATTGGTATACCGCTTGGACGAAAAAACCTATATGTTGGTAGTAAATGCCTCTAATATTGAAAAAGATTGGAATTGGATTAGCAAATACAACACGAAAGGAGTAGAAATGCACAACATTTCGGATAAAACTTCTTTACTGGCTATACAAGGTCCTAAATCGGCAGATGCTTTGCAGAGTCTTACTGATATTGATTTAAAGGGAATGGAGTATTACAGTTTCCAAAAAGGCAAATTTGCAGGTATTGATAATGTAATAGTTTCGGCAACAGGTTATACAGGTGCTGGTGGATTTGAAATTTATTTTGATAATGAGCATGCTGAGCATATTTGGGAAGCCCTTTTTACAGCTGGCGAAGCTTTTGGTATTCAACCTATTGGCTTAGGAGCTCGTGATACATTGCGTTTGGAAATGGGCTTTTGTTTATATGGTAATGATATTGATGATACTACCTCTCCTTTAGAGGCAGGATTGGGTTGGGTAACTAAATTTACCAAAGAGTTTACCAATGCTAAAAACCTATTGGCTCAAAAAGAGCAAGGGGTAGCACGTAAATTAGTAGCTTTTGAAATGATTGACAGGGGTATTCCACGCCATGATTATGAAATTGTAGATGCAGCTGGTGCTGTAATCGGTAAAGTAACATCAGGAACACAATCTCCATCTTTACAAAAAGCAATTGGATTGGGTTATGTGATGTTGCCATTCTCTAAAGAAAATAGCGAAATTTTTATCAGTATACGTGATGCCAAAGTAAAGGCACAGGTGGTAAAATTGCCGTTCTACAAAAATTAATAACCTCTTGTCATGCTGAGGAACGAAGCATCCAGTACTTTGGATGGAGATTCTTCGCTATGCTCAGAATGACATAAAAAAATCAGGTGAAAAAACTCGAAGTTTGTTTAACTCCGGCATTATTGCCCTGCTATGAAATACAGCAAAGTATTGTAGTGGTAATAGACGTATTGCGCGCCACCTCATCCATGTGTTATGCGTTTGAGAATGGAGTTTCTACTATTATTCCGGTAGCCACTGTAGAAGAATGCCAAGCGTATGCAGGTAAAGGTTATTTACTGGCGGCAGAACGTAATGGGGAGGTTGTAGCGGGGTTTGATTTTGGCAACTCTCCATTTAGCTATACCGCCGAAAAGGTATCGGGCAAAACCATCGTACTCACTACTACCAATGGTACTAAGGCTATAGAACTTTCTAAAGCCGCCCATAAAGTAGTAATTGGTTCTTTTTTGAACTTATCTGCATTGTGCGACTGGTTAAAAAACCAGAATAAGGATGTTTTATTGTTGTGTGCAGGATGGAAGGATAAAATTAATTTAGAGGATACCTTATTAGCTGGTGCGGTAATGCAGCGGTTAAAATCGGAGTTCGATTATTATTGTGATGCCGCTATTGCCGCAGAAGATTTGTACCTATTAGCAAAAGATGATTTGAGAACCTATTTGTATAAATCTTCTCATTCGCAGCGCATGGCCGAATTGAATATAGAACTAGATGTTCAGTTTTGCTTGCAGGTAGATAAAACGACTGTTGTGCCCGTACTAGAAAACGGAGTAATTAAGCTACAGAGTAGTAATAAAAAAGTAGAAGTACAGTCTTAAATATACTTTACCCTAATTTGGGATTATTTTTATGCCGCTCGGTATCTCGAATGGTTTTTTTCTCTAAATTTTTCTCCAGCGCTTGGGTTAAATCTACACCTGTTTGGTTGGCTAAACAAATTACTACAAAAAGCACGTCAGCCAATTCATCGCTTAGTTCCTTCGTTTTGTCGCTCTCTTTTTCCGACTGCTCGCCATACCTGCGGGCAATAATACGCGCTACTTCACCTACTTCTTCGGTAAGCATAGCCATGTTGGTGAGTTCATTAAAATAGCGTACACCTGTAGTTTTTATCCAGGTATCTACTGTTTTTTGGGCTTCTTCTATGGTCATGTCTGTTATTCTCGATTTTTAGAGTCTATGGTAATGGTTACAGGGCCATCGTTTACTAAGCTTATTTGCATATCGGCACCAAATATTCCTGTGGCAATAGGTTTGTGCAGTAATTGGCTAAGTTGGTGGATGCAATATTCGTACAGGGGTATTGCTTGTTCTGGGCGGGCTGCACGAATGAACGAGGGGCGATTGCCTTTTTTTGTAGCGGCATGCAAGGTAAATTGGCTGATGAGTAATAGCTCACCTTTTACATCAAGTAAAGAACGATTCATTAGACCTTGCTCATCTCCAAAAATGCGGAGGTTTGCTATTTTTTGGCAAAGCCAATCGGCATCTTCTGCTGTATCCTTTTCTTCAATACCTAATAGTACCACTAAACCGGCATGAATAGCAGCATGGCTTTTACCGCCAATGTGTACCGATGCCTGAGTTACACGTTGTAGTATAACACGCATGCTATCAGTGTGACATCTTTTTAGACTTTTTATCGGTATAATTGATATACAACAATGCTATAACCGCAAAAACAGACATCATTAACCCTAAATAAATTACATTTTCCATTTTATTTCTTATTAAAAATTAGCAAGCCTATTATAAGTAAGAACAACGAAAGAAGAAAGCCTACTAGTATAAGTGTTATTTTGGGTAGAGTGGGAATATTTATAACTGAACCTAAGATAGCTCCTCCAAAAATCAATTTTGATATATCTATTAGGTAATCTCCCAATTTTTCTTTTGTTTTTAACCTCATGGTAACGTGTTTTTGAACGCTGCATACTCGTTATCAAAAGTGCCATTGCCTGTGCAATTAAGAGTGCCTTTTTCGGCTTCTATTTTTTGTACTCGGTCGCAAGAATTAGGATGAGTGCTAAAAAAAGCACTTGATTCACAGTCGTAGCCGTCTGCAATTAATTTAGAAAAGAAACCAGCAGCGCCGGCAGCATTATAGCTGGTAGGACAAAGATATTTTACCGAATACTCATCGGCTTCTTTTTCGTGCGAACGGCTATTCTGTAATTGGTATAATCCGCCAGCTATTTGTTTTAGTAAATTATCATCTCTACCCAACACCACACTTAATAGCTGAGAAACGCCATAATTAGTTTGTAATTGTCGGCTGGTATGTCGTCTGTCGGCATGTGCCATTTCGTGCCCCAATACACCAGCCAACTCATCTTTGCCATCTAAGTATTTCATCAATCCAGTGTATACATAAATATAGCCACCTGGGGTACAAAAGGCATTTAGCGTGGTATCATTGTCAATAATAAAGAGTTCCCATTCAAATTCATCTTTGTAAACTACTTTGCCGCTATTGAGTAGTTCGTTGCGTATGCCATCTAAAAAAGCGTAGGCACTAGCATACTGGCTGCGACTAGCAATTGGAAATTCCGTAGGATCTGCAGCTATCTCTGCTTTTACTTGTTTGCCTAGGGTAATGTCATCATTAATACTAAATAGAGGTACAAATGGTGCATCTTTTTTACACGAGTTGAACAAAAGTGTTGCTACAGTAGCTAATAGGATAAGTTTTCTCGCTTGCATGGTCAATATATTTATCCAAAAATAATCATTATAAAAGTCAATTACGATTATTATCGCCCAATACCATACTGCAATAACTTTCGTAACGGCTTAACGCAATTTTTTCGTGCTTAACGCCTTCAATTACACTGCATCCGGGTTCGTTTAGGTGTTTGCAATTATGAAATTTACACTGATTAAACAACAGTCGCATTTCGGGGAAAAAGTGCGAAATTTCTTCGGGGGCTATATCTACAATACCTAGTTCTTTAATACCTGGCGTATCAATAATAAAGCCTCCATCGGGTAACTCATGCATTTCGGCAAAGGTGGTGGTGTGTTTCCCTTTAGAGGAGTGGTCTGAAATTTCGGCCGTTTTTAATATCAAATCAGGTATTAAATGGTTGATAAGTGTGGATTTTCCCACACCAGAATGACCGGTAAAAAGCGTGGTTTTATTTTCGAGTAGAGATTTTAGCTGAAAAGTATTATGTCCTTTTAATGCAGATACTTCGATACAGTAGTAGCCAATGGCGGTATAAAGTTGTTCCATTTCGCGCATTACTTCTATAGCTTCTACCGTGTATAAATCAAACTTATTGAACACTAGAATTACGGGAATGCTATACGCTTCGGCTGTTACCAAAAAACGGTCGATAAATCCAAAAGAGGTGCGCGGCTGTGCAAGTGTAATTACCAATGCCGCTTGGTCCATATTGGCGGCTATAATATGGCTTTGCCGACTGAGGTTAGTAGCCCTGCGGATAATGTAGTTGTCACGGTCGAACAACTCCATGATAATTCCTGTAGGCTGATTGGGTTCTAGCTCAATCTCTACTTTATCACCTACAGTAATGGGGTTGGTGCTTTCGGCACCTTTTAGTCTAAATTTACCCCTTACCCTACAGTCGTAGCGTTCGCCGTTTGTGGCCAACACCGAGTACCAGCTTCCTGTAGATTTAATGACGATTCCTTGCAAACGATACTAATTAGGCTGCAAATATCATTATATTTATTGGAAAGCCATTTTTGTTTTAGTAAAACATTGCACATAAATAGATGTTGCTACATACAAAAAGATTAAATTCAACCCGTTATTCTTCACCAAACAACTCATTAGTAATGAACACAAAACACATCCTTACAATTTTTACGCTTATTGCCACAAGTCTTTCGGGAGCAGTAGCTCAAAACATTACGTTCACCGAAAAAGAATTGTATCCCGAAGGCATTGATTATAATGCAAAAGACAAGTCGTTTTATGTAACCTCTTTACATTATGGTAAGGTGGGTAAAGTAAGTGCTGATGGTACGTACGCTACGTTTATTGATGATGCAGATATTCCTTCTGCCATTGGTATTCGTATTGATAAAGTTAATAATCAATTGATTGTGTGTGGTTCTGACCCAGGCGTATCTGTAAAAACAAATGTAGCTACTCAGCGTAAATTGGCTAAACTAGGTTTTTATGATTTAACTACTGGCAAGCGTAAAGCATTGGTAGATTTAGAGGCACTCAATACAAAAAGCGAACTGAACTTTGCGAATGATATTGCCATTGATAAGAATGGTAATGTATTTGTAACCAATAGCTTTGCTCCAATAGTATATAAAATTGATGCAAAAACATACAAAGCCAGTATTTTTGCACAAAGTGAGTTGTTTGCTGCCGAAGGTTTTGGCTTAAACGGTTTGGTGGCGTTGGATAATGGAAATGTAGTGGTGTGCAATAGCAGATTAGGCGCATTATACGTAATTGACGGGAAGACACCTACTAAAATTGCCCCCGTTATTGTTGAGGCAGATTTAAAAGGTGCTGATGGATTGTTTTTGAATGGAAACACAGAATTGGTAGTGATTAGCAATGCACAACAAAAAGTATTTAGGCTCAATAGCACAGATGGTTTTGCCACAGCTCGTGTTACGGGCGAAGCTAAATCGATAAATACCTTTCCTACTACAGGTGTTGTAGTAAACAATAAGTATTACGTGTTGAATGCAAAACTCAACGAAATTTTTACTCCAGGCGCTGTATTAACCTCCGATTATATTATTCAAGAAGTTACGTTTTAGTTCTTTTGGTACCATAAAAAAAGCCTCTCTAATTAAATTAAGGAGGCTTTTTTGTGCAATTGGGTATTTATTGCTTGCTAATAATAATCTTGCTGCTTAGTGTTTTATCGGCGGTGATGATTTTGCATACATACATGCCATCGGATAAATCAGTGACATCTATTTGTTGTTGAGTAGTATTGCTGCTACTGGTTTTTACCAGTTTACCTTGAAGGTCGAATAGCTGGGTGGTAAATGTTTGGTTGTTGTTTGGCAACTGTATTGTTAGTGTGCTATTTACGGGGTTGGGGTACACCAATAGTTCATCTTTTGTGCCTAGGTAGTGTACTTGGGTGGTGCCAGTTAATTGGGAGTTGCGCCAGATGCCTGCCCTACCATTCATCACTACTACCATGCTGCCATTAATTATCTCAAAATCGCTAATAGTTTCTACTTGGTCTAAAGTAAACCCATTATTGAAAGGCGTAAATGTTTTACCATTGTTGGCACTTACTACTATTCCTTTTTCACTAAACATGCGTGCGTATAAATAGTTACCTTCTCTTTTGATTTTATACACCTTGTTATTAATTGTTGAAGAAGTAACCAATTCCCACTTTTCCGCCGCTCGCCTAAAAATTTGACTCCCAGGTTCAAAATTATCTTTGGGTATAATTGTAGTAAGCTCTCCATCTACTACTCCTAAATAGTATGGCCCTCTCATATCTTTCAGTCCCAAACCTATAGTGTCTAACAACCAAGAATTTCCATTATCTAATGAGCGAAAAATTTCATTAGAAGTAGCCAGATATGCTATGCCATTTGCGCCAACAATTTGCGCAAATCTATTATCATTGGGATTTGGTATTCCTGAAGTTATATCAATCCATGTTTCTCCTTCATTAGTACTTTTATAATACGTATCATTTAAACTAATAAATAATGTATTATCATTGCTGCCCATAATATATGGATAAACTGTTTTTTTATTAGGTAAATCTACCTGTATCCAATCCTTACCATAATTGGTAGATTTATAGAAAGTACACATTGAAAAAGAATTTCCGAATGTAGTTGTGAGGAAAATAGCATCTTGTGTCGAAAAAATGTCATAAAAAGTAATACTTTGAGAAATTTCTAATCCAGTTTCTCTCGGTAAAAATATTTCTCCATCATCTAAAGAGCGATATACTCCAGCAAATTGATCATTTGTTATTAGTGTGTTATTAACATTCAAAATCTCTCTCCAAATCGATCCTATATACCCATCAACTTTAGGAAACCATGATGCTCCCTTGTCTGAACTTGCATATATTCCATCATCAAAACCTGCTAAAAGAGTTACATCATCGATAGCAGAAATAGTACGTAGATAGTTTGATTTTAGGCCATTTCCTATCACTTTTTGCCAAGATTGACCATTATTTATGGATGCATACATTCCTCCGTTTTTTGTAATGGCATTATAAGCAGATATGTAAAGGACATTATTAACAAAACTTAGTGCCGAATAATGGGTATTTGCTGGCAGTCCTGTACTTGATTTTACCCATACATTACTTGCAAATTTGTACACTTCCGAACTTAACCCCGAATGTGTGGTGATATACAAGGCATTATCATCTCCGGTAAATGCCATGCCCAGAGAGAAATTTCTCAAACTAGGCAATCCTGTTGTAGAGATGTTTGTAAAATTTACACCGTTAATACTTTCATGTATTTTACTTTCAGTGATAATATATAGTTTATTATTTACCGTTTGTATGCCAAATACTTCCCCTTTTAAAGTAAAGTGTTTAGAGAAACTAGTACCATCGTCATCTGAAGAATACACACTAGCAGAGTCGATAAAAGAAGTATAGGTTGCTACTACGAGTTTAGGACCAAATGTGCCTCCTATGTTTGCCAGTATAGTACCATCTATAGAAACGTCTGTCCAACTACTACCAGAAATACTTCTTTTTAATTTGTTTCTGGTGCCACAAAAGAGCATGTTGTCATTACTGAAAAACTTTGCTCCTGTATAAGATGTACGGGTTGTAGTATTTTCTATAGTTCCTAAATATCCCCAGCTTTCAACGTTATTATTAGATTGGTAGAGCTTTCCATCTTGAGATAATACATAAGTGTTAAAAGATTTTTTTGCTATACCAATTGGTTCTCCACCTATAAAATTTTGCACACGTGTCCATTGGGCTTGGGCAGTAAGCATGCTTGCTACTGCCAAAATGGTGATAATGATTTTTTTCATAGTAATTAAAAATTAGGCTGAGGTTTAGCCATCTCATAGGTTTGCGATAAGATGAATTAGGTATCACAAATCTATACTTTTTTTAAATTATACAATTTCATTACTAAAATACTTGGCGTGCAATACGTTGTATTACATCCGATTTGCCCATAGTGTAGTAATGTAATACAGGTACTCCGGCTTTTACCAATTCTTTGCTTTGGTTTAAGCACCATTCTTCGCCTATTTCTTTTACCTGTTTATCGTCTTTGCATTGCTCAACGGCATCGCTTAGGTCTTCAGGCAAATCGATGTGGAATATTTTTGGCAAGAAAGTCAGTTGCTTTTTGGTGGCTAATGGTTTTAAGCCAGGGATAATGGGAACGTTGATACCCGCAGCTCTGCATTTGTCTACAAACTCAAAATATTTCTTGTTGTCGTAAAACATTTGGGTAACAATATAATCGGCACCCATATCTACTTTTTGTTTCAGATACGTTAAGTCCGATTTTAAGTTGGGTGCTTCAAAATGCTTTTCGGGATAGCCCGCTATGCCTATACAAAAATTAGTTGCCGAAGCATTGCTTACTTCTTCGTGTAGGTATTTGCCCCTGTTCATATCTATTACTTGGGCTAGCAATTCAGATGCATAATGATGTCCATCGGGTTCGGGCACAAAACCTACATCATCTTTGCGGGCATCGCCACGCAGCACCAATACATTATCAATACCCAAAAACTTTAATTCAATGAGTGCATTTTCGGTATCTTCTTTACTGAAACCACCACAAATAATATGCGGAACAGCATCTACATGATATTTAAACTGAATAGCAGCGCAAATACTTACCGTGCCAGGGCGTTTGCGGGTTGCCACTTTTTCCAACAATCCATTGGGTTGTTTTATATAAATAAAATCTTCACGGTGGTAGGTTACATCAATAAACGGCGGTTTAAACTCCATTAATGGGTCTATAGAATCGAAAATTTGCTGTATGCCTTGTCCTTTTAAAGGAGGCAGTAATTCGAAAGAAAATAAACTCTTTTTAGCGTTCTTTATGTGTTCGGTGATTTTCATATATGGGTTGTCGGTTACCTGTTACCAGTTATCTGTTGCCGGTTATCAGTTACCAGTTGTCGGTTACCGGTAACTGATAACCGACAACTGGTAACATTAGTTAATATCCTAAATTCGGGCTTAGCCAGCGTTCTACGGTTTCTATACTCATCCCTTTGCGTTGGGCGTATTCTTGTACTTGGTCTTTATCTATTTTTCCTAATCCAAAATAACGAGATTGTGGATGTGAGAAATAAAATCCGCTTACAGAAGACGCAGGATACATGGCAAAACTATCTGTCAATTCTATGCCTGTGTTTTTTTCTGCTTCTAGTAAATCGAATAACGTGCGTTTTTCGGTATGATCTGGGCAGGCAGGGTAACCCGGTGCCGGACGGATACCATTGTACTTTTCGGCGATTAATTCTTCATTACTTAGTTGCTCAGTTTTATCATGTCCCCAGTACTCCTTGCGTACCAATTCATGCATTTTTTCAGCAAAAGCTTCGGCTAAACGATCAGCCAATGCTTTTATCATGATGGAATTATAATCGTCGTGTTGCTTTTCGTACATGGCAACCAATTCATCTAAGCCAATACCAGCCGTTACCGCAAATCCGCCCCAGTAATCTTGTATTCCTGTTTCTTTAGGAGCAATAAAATCAGATAGGGCATAATAAGGTTCGCCTTTCGCTTTTTCAGCTTGTTGTCTTAAAGTATGGATTGTTACCTGTTGTCGGTTATCAGTTGTCTGTTGCCCGTTGTCTGTTGCCCGTTGTCTGTTGCCGGTAACTGATAACTGAATGTCATCACCTACACTATGGGCTTCATAAAACCCGATTACAGCTCTGGCCGTGAGTAGTTTTTTGGCTACTACTTCTTTTAGTAATGTTTGTGCATCATCAAATAGCTTAGTTGCTTCTACACCTACAATATCATCTTTCAAAATGCGAGGATAGCTTCCGCGTAACTCCCAGGTATGGAAAAACGGTGTCCAATCGATATACGGTACTAATTCTTCTAATGGAAAATTATCGAATACTTTATTGCCCAAAAACTGAGGTGTGGTAATGGTACTTGCCGCCCAATCGATAGGCGTTTTCTCTGCTCTTGCAGCATCAATTGGTACATAAACCTTAGTAGATTTTTTATTTAAAAAAGTCTCGCGCTGGGTTTTGTATTCTTCCTTAATAGTATCGATGTAAGCAACTTGCTGATCTTTGCTTAATAAACTGCTGGCAACAGTTACGCTACGTGATGCATCGTTTACATGTATTACCGAGCCACTGTAATGCGGATCGATTTTTACAGCGGTATGAATGCGCGAAGTGGTAGCACCACCAATCATTAATGGAATAGTGAAGCCTTGGCGTTCCATTTCTTTTGCCATGTGCACCATCTCATCTAAAGAAGGGGTAATCAATCCACTCAAACCGATGATATCTACATTTTCTTCCTTAGCTTTTTGCAATATTTTTTCGGCAGGAACCATCACGCCCATGTCCACAATTTCGTAATTATTACAGGCCAATACTACGCCTACAATGTTTTTACCAATATCATGCACATCGCCTTTAACGGTTGCCATCAATATTTTTCCGGCGTTTTTCTGGGTATTGCCGTTTAGTTTTTTCTCTTCTAATAAATAAGGTTCCAAGTAAGCCACCGCTTTTTTCATTACACGGGCACTTTTTACTACTTGTGGTAAAAACATTTTTCCGGAGCCAAATAAGTCTCCCACCACATTCATCCCCGTCATTAATGGACCTTCTATTACTTCTAAAGATCTGTCGAATTGTTGGCGGCAAGCTTCTACATCTTCATCAATAAAATCGGTAATACCTTTTACCAAAGAATGGGTCAAGCGTTCTTGCACCGTTCCGTTTCTCCATTCGGCTGCTTCTTTGTTATCTTCTGCTTTATCTTTTCCTTTTAATGTTTCGGCATGAGTGATTAAGCGCTCGGTAGCGTCTTCTCTTCTGTTAAGTAATACATCTTCTACCAATTCCAATAAATCTTTAGGGATTTCGTCGTAAATCTGCAATTGTGCAGGATTTACAATGCCCATATCCATTCCGTTTTTAATGGCATGATATAAAAAAGCGGCGTGTATGGCTTCGCGCATGTGGTCGTTGCCACGGAAAGAGAAAGAAACGTTACTAACGCCACCGCTTACTTTTGCATGTGGTAAATTTGTTTTAATCCATTTGGTGGCATTAAAAAAGTCTAATGCATTCAAACGATGTTCTTCCATACCCGTAGCCACCGGGAAAATATTAGGGTCGAAAATGATGTCTTGCGGAGTAAACCCTACTTTATCTACCAAAATTCTGTAGGCACGTTCGCAAATTTCTATTCTTCTGTTATAAGTATCAGCTTGTCCGGCTTCATCAAATGCCATTACAATAACAGCTGCGCCATATTGTTTTACGATATTGGCATGGTGAATAAATGCAGCTTCTCCTTCTTTCAAAGAAATAGAGTTAACAATTCCTTTCCCTTGTATGCATTTTAGTCCTGCTTCGATTACCTCAAATTTAGAAGAGTCGATCATAATCGGCACGCGCGCAATATCTGGTTCGGCAGCTACCAAATTCAAGAAAGTAGTCATGGCTTCTACGGCGTCCAACATCCCTTCGTCCATATTGATGTCGATAACTTGGGCACCACCTTCTACCTGGTCGCGAGCGATGGATAATGCTTCGTCGTAATTGCCATCTTTAATCAATCGCAAGAATTTTTTAGAACCGGTTACATTGGTACGTTCACCCACGTTCATAAAATTACTTTCGGGACGAACAGTAACAGGCTCCAGCCCACTTAGGTGCATTAAGGTATCAGCTTCCACTTTTTTACGAGGTTTGCTTTTTGCTGCCAATTCTGCAATGCGCTGAATGTGTTCGGGGGTGGTACCGCAACATCCACCTACAATATTTAAAAAACCGGCCTTTAAGAAATCTTCAATTTGATGTCCCATCTCGTGGGCATCTTGGTCGTACTCTCCAAATTGGTTGGGCAAGCCAGCATTAGGGTAAGCACTGATAAAGAAAGGAGCTTTTTCAGAAAGTTCTTCTAAATAAGGACGCATGTCTTTTGCTCCCAATGCACAATTCAAACCAATACTTAATAAATCTACGTGTGCTACCGAATTTAGAAAAGCTTCTACCGTTTGTCCCGATAGAGTACGTCCGCTGGCATCAGTTATGGTGCCAGAAATCATCACGGGTAAACTTCTGCCTTTTTCGGCAAATACATTTTGTACAGCTACCAATCCTGCTTTAGAATTTAAGGTATCGGTAATGGTTTCGAAAAGTAATAAATCAGCACCGCCATCCATCAATCCACGTACTTGCTCGCTATAGGCTGCAACCAATTGATCGAAACTCAAAGCTCTAAAACCTGGGTTGTTTACATCCGGCGACATAGACAGCAACTTGGTGGTAGGTCCCATAGCTCCGGCTACGAATTTTTGGTTGCCAGTTTCCGGTTGCCGGTTGCCAGTCTGGTAGTACTTCTCAATAGCACTTCTTGCTACTTTCGCCGCGGCTACGTTTAGGTCATAACAAATATGTTCCAAATCATAATCGGCCATGGATACCGAGTTGCTGCTAAACGAGTTAGTTTCAATAATATCAGCACCAGCATTTAGATAACGCAGGTGTATTTCTTCAATAATATCTGGGCGGGTAAGGCATAGCAAGTCATTGTTCCCTTTTTGATCTTGGTGAAAATCTTTAAACTGTTCACCTCTAAAATCAGCCTCTGTTAAGTTATATCCTTGAATCAACGAACCCATAGCACCGTCGATAACAAGAATGCGTTCCTCGAGAATTTCGGTTATGGATTGTCGGTTAACTGTTGCCTGTTGCCTGTTGCCTGTTGTCGGTTGTCGGTTGTCGGTTTGTTCGTTCATTTCAAAGTTTCATAATAGCGAATAAATCCGCTTAGTAATTTTCTAGTAATCTCTATTTCTTTCAGTAAGTTATCTAATATTTGAGTAGTAAAATACCCCAAATCAAAACTCAAATAACAGTGTGCTTCAAGTTCATATAACGAACCTCGGGCTATATGCAAAAACTGAATAGTATCTTTTGGATGATTTCTGCCGCACCCCTCAGCTATGTTAGAGGGAACGGATATTGCAGCTCTACGTATTTGACTTTTTAATCCGAACACTTCCTCCTTTGGAAAAGGTGCAGAATGTATATAAACTGAGCTTACTAATTTTCTTGCCTCTACCCAAACGTCTAATTCGGTATATGATTTCATGGTTTTATCTATACAAATACTCAATAATAGGTAACCGATAATGTGCAACTGGTAACAGACAACACGTAACCGATAACTGAATATTAAAAAAGTCGAGGTTTTTCTTTCCTTATCTTCTCCCACCTTTGGCGGGATAGAATTTAGCACCTTGTTAGCACAGGTTGCTAAGACTTCGTAGGGTCTAGTCCCTCCGTCTTTCTTAATAAGCGCTACAAAGGTGCGAAAAAACTTTTAATATTCCTTGTTACATGTAGCAGAAGTGCTTGTTTAGTTCAGAAAATGCCTTGAGTAGGTATAGATTCTCCTGTCATTGAAAAATGTATATTCGCAGTCAAGTAATCATATAAATTTTCCTTGTTGCAGGTATGTGCTTTGTATCGAGGTCTTAAATCAAATTATTTTGGCATGAATGCATTCAAGATGGGCATCTTCTTATTACTAGTGGCTTGTTCTCTACAAGTATCCGCTAGTACTGGAAAAATCACAGCAAAAGAAACTGGAAAGAAAATAGCGGTAATCGATCTGAAAATGGCGAATGGAGCCTATGATTCGGCTATCTATTTAATCGATCAATTGTATCCACAACTGAGTGATACCAGCTTTTATAATCGTGCTTATCTGATGGATGGTAAACTACAGATCTATGTCCAAACAGATAAATTAAAAGACGCAATCAATGCGGGATTGATAGGGTTGATGTATGCCGAAAAGCAGCAAGATTTAAATTTGAATTTAATCTTGTGTAATGATATAGCCTATGCTTATCAGCTGATGCAAGATACTGCAAAGAACATAAAGTATGCTGAATTAGCCTTGCAAATAGCTCAAAAATTAAATGATAAGACGCAGCTGAATTTGACCTATGGTAATTTAGCAAACTCTTATTCAATTTATCGTATCCATTTAAATAGGGCCGTTGAATTGTATGGGTTATCGTATCAATTATCAAAGGAATTGAACGATTATAATGGTATGGGGGCCGTATTAAGCTCTGTAGGTTATTTATATAAATTGAAAGGCGATTATACGAAGGCAAAAAAATACATGTTGAAGGCACTAGACATCTTTAATGACTATTACTTTGCAGAAGGGCTAATTAGTACTTGGGGGAAATTAGGTAATTTGTATACCAATGAATTGAAGAACCCCAATAAGGCTATCCCTTTATTAATCGATGCAATAGCATTAGCTAAACTTAAAAAAATAGAAATCTACAATATCAATCTTCATTATCTATTAGCCGATGCCTACAAAAAAGCGGGTAGGTATAAAGAAGCGTATGAAACACAGGAGTTGTTTTTTGAATACGAGAAGAAAAATAGAAGTGCAGAGGTAAAGAAAGAAGTTGTCGCCCTAGATGCAAAATACGAAACCGAAAAAAAGAACCTTCAAATTGGAGCATTGGAAGAAAATCAAACAGCACAAGCCAAAATTAAGTGGCTATTATTAGGAGGTATCGTAATGGCTTTATTAGCTTCTTTATTTTCCTACCGTGCTTTCCGAAATAAACAAAAGTATTCATTGGTATTAGCCGCTGAAGATAAGCGTAAGGAGTTATTGCTACAAGAAATTCACCATCGGGTAAATAATAATTTGCAAATCATTTCCAGTTTATTAGAGCTTCAAGCCGATGAAAGTAATAATAACGTAGTTCAGGAGTATTTACAACAAAGCCAAAGTCGTATTCAATCTTTATCTGCCTTGCATGAATTATTGCACGAAAACAATACAACAGCCGATGTAAACATGAAAGAATACTTACAAAAAGTAGTGTTATTTCACGAAGATATGCTGCATTTACTAACGGGAAAAGTAGTTCTTGAAACAGAAATTGCTACTGAAAGTGTTCCTGCCCGTACAGCGGTATCAATCGGATTAATTGTAAACGAGTTAGTAACAAACGCGGTGAAATATGCCTTTCCCAATGAAAGAGGAGGAAAAATCAGCATTAAATTCAGTCAGGAAGACAGCAATACCTGTTTACTTACTGTAAGTGATAATGGAGTTGGAATGGCCGATAAGCCTTCAGATAAAGGAACCAACTTGGGCTTAAATCTAATCAACATTTTAACCGAACAGTTGAATGGTATTATGAATGTAAAATCGGGTAATGGAACTACCTTTGAGCTGCGATTTAATCCAGCTGTTTAAGGTGAGTAAATAATTTTAACCACATAGAATCATAGTAAGAGCGCAGCTTTTGCTATGATTTCTTTTATAGGTTTCAAAATATGATTACATATAGAAAATAAAATATCTAATTATAAAAACCTATGTTTCTATGTGGTTAGATAAAAGATTTTAAGAAGTGTAGTTAAATTATATAGTTGAAAAGCATGCCTATAAATACTAAACATATCTTAATAGTTGAAGATGAACTCATCATCGCCAATAATATTGCGAATATTTTACGCAAGGCGGGATACTTATCTGTTGCTATGGCAAATACAGTCCCAAAAGCAATTAGTTCTTTAGAAGAAAAACGACCGTTGGTTGTTATCACCGATATTATGCTCGGCCAACCACAATCGGGTTTGGATTTAGGAGAAGTTTTATCAAAAAAATACCACATCCCCTTTATTTATATCACTTCTTTTGCGAATGCAGAAATAGTAGAACAAGCTAAACAAACACGACCTAATGCCTATATTGTAAAACCATTTAAGGCAGAAGACCTATTAATTGCGATTGAGCTTGCTTTATTTAATGCTCAAATTAATGAACCCGAAACTCCTAAAGAAGAGGGAGAATTATTGATTAAAGACGGACGCGTATTTATCAATTTATTGTTTAGTAGTATTTTATGGCTGGAAGCAGATGATAATTATACCCTTATACATGTGCATAATAATAAAACCCGTGTAATACGTACACCCCTGCGCGAACTTCAAGAGCAATTGCCGCCTCAGCAATTCATGCGTATTCATAAATCGTATATCGTAAACCGCTTGCATATCAAAGAAATTGCGACTGATCATGTTCGTATCACAGATCAAAAGCTACCTATTAGTCGCAGTTACAGCAAGGAAGTGAAGGAAATTATTAGTAGTCATTAGTTATTCTATTGGTTCACTGGTTTATTAGTTCATTAGGAATTAGCTCCGTATAAACGACAAGTCTTACTAACATGCTTCCCTTTTCATAGGCACACCAGCCTTACAATGCCTTACTTGACATGCATGCAAGAATGCAATCTGTCTTTATATTATGAGATTCAGGCTCATCCCAAGCTACACTTCCGTTCGCTATGACACACAACTAATAAACCAGTAAACGAATTCGCACTTCACCCACATAACTACGCACTTCACCCCATTATTTATCAGCTTTAGTTACTAAGCCTCATTTTCGCCTTTGAAAATTTAGCTAAACTAATTCTCTATAAATGAAGATTGAGTCAGTCGTTACCGAATCAGAAAGAGCTAAAAGCGAAGAAAAATTACTCGTAAAGGACGGTCGGGTATTTATCAAATTAGCTCATAGTGCTATTTTATGGTTAGAAGCCGATGATAATTATACAATAATCCATGTTGCAAACGATAAAAACAGAGTAGTACGTACTTCTCTTCGCGAGTTGCAAAAGCAATTACCTCTTCAACAGTTTATACAAATTCATAAATCGTACATCGTTAATTGTATTCATATTAATGAATGGACTTCAACCTATGTGATCATCACCGAACAAAAACTACCCATAAGTCGCAGTTACAGCAAAAGAGTAAAGGAACTGTTGTAGCTGTTAGTCATTAGCTCTTAGCCTTTAGCTAATTCGCACATCAACTAATTTGCACATCATCAAATTAATTTGCACCCTCCTACGCGGGCAAGCATCTGCCATCTGCACATTATCAAATCAACGAATCACCAAATCAATTTACCGTTCACCCACATATTCCCGTCATTCACCCCATTTTTTTCTATACCGATGAAGGGTAATGCACCTTCGTACTGAAATTAATTTTTTAACAATTATAACTCAGTATCATGAAACTACTCACCAGCATTAAAAAAGCATTTCTATCTGCCATTGCGGTACTTGCGTTTGCAAGTACGGGCTTTGCGCAATGCATCGCTCCAACTAAAAGTACCATTACTGCCTCTGGCTCAATTTGTGCAGATGGCGGGAGTGTAAACCTGAGCACTCCCGAACAAACTGGCGCTACTTACCAATGGGTAAAAGATGCCGCTTGGGAACTAACAGGTAATGCTGGTTTTTCAGCAGATACTGCTGGTTATACTTCTATCGCTATTAACTCCTCGGGGACGCAGTATATTGCTTATCAGGATGGTGGAAATGGAAATAAAGTCACGGTGCAAAAATTTAATGGTACAGCATGGGAAGTGGTAGGAACAGCTGGTTTTTCAGCAGGTGAAGCTAATTACATCTCTATTGCTATTGATGCCTCGGGTATGCCATATGTTGCTTATTCGGATGGCGGTAATGCTGGAAAAGCTACGGTACAAAAATTAAATGATGAAGAGTGGGAAGTTGTAGGCGCAGCCGGTTTTTCAGCAGGTCGAGCTGATTACACCTCTATCGCTATTGATGCATCAGGAACGCCTTATGTTGCTTACTCGGATAGTACAAATTTTCGTAGAGCCACTGTACAAAAACTTGATGGTATAGATTGGGAATTAGTTGGTATGGCTGGTTTCTTGGAAGCTAAGGCTTCTTTTATATCCATTGCAATTGATGCCTTGGGAGCGCCCTATATTGCTTATAGGGGGGATGAACTAAATGGGAATAGGGGCACAGTGCAAAAATTTGATGGTGGAGGTTGGGTTGCGCTTGGTGGAGTTTTTTCAGATGGTAATGTTCAATATACCGATATAGCTATTGATGCTTCGGGTACACCTTATGTTGTTTATCAGGAGGATGGAACTAATAGTTTTAGAGCTACTGTACGAAAATTCAATGGCTATGCATGGGATTTGGTAGGTGATGTAGGTTTTTCAGTAGATGCTGCTGAATACAACTCCATAGCCATTGATGCCTCGGGTACACCCTATGTTGGTTATAAGGTTTACTCAAATAGCGGTATAAAAGCTACTGTTCAAAAATTCAATGGTAGCGCTTGGGAAGTAGTAGGTGCTGCTGCTTTTTCAGCGGGCAATGTAGATTATACTTCTCTAGCTATTGATCCCTCTGGAATCCCTTATATTGTTTATCAGGATGTTGCAAATGATAGTAAAGCCACGGTACAAAAATTCGATGGAACAGCAATAAGTGGTGCTACGGCTGCTACTTACTCCGCTTCAGCAATAGGTACGTATAGCGTTCGCGTAAAACAATGTTCAGGAGCTTACTCAATCAATACGATTCCGGTTACATTAAGTTATAAAGGAGTAGATACCGCAAGTATTACCGCCTCAGGCGCTACTACCTTTTGTGTAGGAAGCAGTGTCAACCTCAGCGTCCCCGAACAAAACGGCGCTACTTACCAATGGGTAAAAGATGCCGCCTGGAAATTAACGGGTAATGCCGGTTTTTCAGGAGATGCTGTTTATCATACTTCCATTGCTATAAATGCTTTTGGTACACCTTATATTGTTTATCAAGATGCAGATAATGGCTATAAAGCCACGGTGCAAAAATTTAACGGTACTGTCTGGGAAGTAGTAGGTACAGCAGGATTTTCAGCAGGTCAACCTGAGTTTTGCTCGATAGCTATTGACGCTTCTGGTACACCTTATGTTGCGTATAAAGATGGAGGTACTGGCAATAAAGCCACCGTACAAAAATTCAATGGTGATGATTGGGTACTGGTAGGTACAGCAGGATTTTCTAGTGGTGTAGCAAACTATACTTCTATTGCGATTGATCGGTCGGGTACGCCTTATGTAATCTATCAAGATGGTGGAAATAACAATAAAGCCACCGTACAAAAATTCAATGGTGATGATTGGGTACTAGTAGGTACTGATGGTATTTCAGTAACGTATGCTTTATATACCTCTATTGCTATAGACTCCAGTGGTACTCCTTATGTTACGTATTTAGATGGGTTCAATAATAATAAAGCTACCGTGCAAAAATATACAGGTGCTGCATGGGAAGTAGTAGGTGCAGTAGGGTTTTCAGCAGGTACAGCTGAATTTACCAGTATTGCAATAGATCCTTCCGGTAAACCTTATGTTGTTTATTGTGATAATTTTTTTGGTCATAAAACTGCCGTGCAGAAATTCAATGGTATGAATTGGGAACCAGTAGGACAACCAGGGTTCTCTGGAAATTATGCGGCCTATACTTCTATAGTTATTGATGGTTCCGGTACTCCTTATGTGGGTTATATGGATTACATGAATATTGTTCCACAAGCTACGGTGCGACAATTTACTGGTGAGAATTGGGACGCGGTAGGTTATATAGGTTTTTCAGCAGGTGCAGTGAATTATACTTCTATGGCTATTGATGCCTCTGGTACGCCTTATTTGGTATATCAGGATGTGGCAAATGGCTCTAAGGCCACCGTGCAAAAATTCGAGGGTACAGCAATAAATGGTGCTACCGCTGCTACCTACACTGCCACCGAGAATGGAAATTATAGCGTAAAAACAAAACAATGTTTGGGTGCTTATAGCTTAAACAGTATAAACTTAACAGTAAATGCATTGCCAATAGTTGCCATTACAGGTTTAGCGGAAGAGCAGTCGTATGATGCTGCGGAAGTAACGCTAGAAGGTACGCCAACAGGAGGTGACTTTACCGTAAATGCCTTAAGTAAAACTACTTTTAAAGCAGCAGATTATGGTGTTGGAAAAGATACAGTAGTGTATCATTATACTGATGTCGCAACTACTTGTAGCAATACCGATACGGTAGTGGTTACCGTTATTAAAGCCAATCAAACAATCACCTTTGCAACTTTAGCAACCAAAACTTTTGGTGATGCTGCGTTTAACTTAACAGGCACAGCAAGTTCAGGAGCTACGCTTACTTATACCAGTTCAGATACAACTATTGCAAGCATTAGTGATAACACAGTAACTATTAACAAAGCAGGTTCAGTAACGATTACCGCTAATCAAGCAGGTAATACTAATTATAATGCAGCTACAGCAGTAGAACGTACTTTAGTGATTGATAAAGCAAATCAGACTATCACGTTTGCAGCTTTACCAGCTAAAACCTTTGGCGATGCAGCGTTTAACTTAACCGGAACAGCAAGTTCAGGAGCTACGCTTACTTATACCAGTTCAGATACAACTATTGCAAGCATTAGTGGTAACACAGTAACTATCAAAAAAGTGGGTTC
>CAMTVQ010000013.1:0-20889 GCA_947085255.1 uncultured bacterium
CTGGCAAGTACAACAGAAGAGAATGGGACTTATGCAGCTTTAAGGTCTATAATCCTACAAAACGTTATAGTTCACCCATTCTCTTTCTTCTAAAATTTAAACCTATTTTTAATACTTTGCAAACTAAAGGCAAAACGTTAGCGGAAACCTTAACGCCGGTTCTGAAAAAACTTGACTTGTTACCAATTTTTGGTAACTTTACTATAAATATAAAAAATATGGGACGCAATACTTCAATATCATTAGGGAATCATTTTGAAAGTTTTATTGAACATAGTATTACTGATGGAAGGTTCGGTAATGCGAGTGAAGTGATAAGAGCTGGGCTTCGCCTTTTAGAGGAAGAAGAAAATCAACTTATAGCTTTACGTAACGCAATTAATGAAGGATTAAAGAGCGGTAGAGTATTGAATTTTGATCCAAAGAGTCATTTAGAGTCAATCAAAGCAAAGAGAAAAGCAAATGGCTAAATATCACTTTACGAATAAAGCCGCAGAAGATTTAGCTAAAATTTGGGATTATACAATTAAAAACTGGTCTGAAAAACAAGCTGATAAATACTATGACATACTGTTGCTCGCTTGTAATGAGTTAGCAAAGAATCCAAATTTTGGAAAAAACTATGAGATTATAACCAAAGGAATATTAGGTTATAAATCTGGTGAACATATGATCTTCTATATTATCATTTCGAAAAATGAAATTGAAGTAGTGAGAATTTTACACGGAATGATGGATTTGAAAAGTAAATTGTAAGCAACCACACATAACAGCGGTTTTGTGCAAGGCGGGGTTGTAAGTGAAACAAAAAATTGTATTGTCTTTGTAAATTCGCAGACCTTTTTAATAGTACGACCAATGAAGAAGGAGTTAGATCTAAAGTTTTACTTAGACAAACCAAATGACGAATTTCCAGTTTATAAAAGCGTTGAATATTCGGGACGTTACGAGCATCATATTCGTATTACTACATTAAACGAAATAGACAGTCAACTCATTAGTTTTATTAAATCATCTTACAACTTATTCAACAAATAGCAAGACACTTAAATTAAAAATGAAAACCTTAACAAAAGAAACACAAGCAGCCATTACTCCTCAAATGGCATTAGAGTTATTAAAAGATGGTAATAAACGGTTTATTAATAACCTAAAGATTAACCGCAACCTTTTGCAACAGGCAAATGAAACTTCAGATGGGCAACACCCTTTTGCAGTAATCCTTAGCTGCATCGACAGCCGGACTTCTGCCGAATTAATTTTCGATCAAGGTCTTGGTGATATCTTCAGTATTCGTATTGCTGGAAACATTATCAACGAAGACATTTTAGGTAGTATGGAATTTGGCTGTAAAGTGGCGGGCTCAAAAATCATAGTAGTGCTAGGGCACACCAAATGTGGGGCAGTAAAAGGCGCTTGCGACCATGTTGAAATGGGTAACTTGACAGCGTTGCTAACGAAAATACGACCTGCGGTAGACGATGAAACCACTACAAAAGAAAATCGCACTTCCAAAAATTCAGCATTCGTAGAAAATGTGGCAACCATTAATGTTAAGCGGACTGTAAAATCAATAATGGAACGCAGCCCAATTCTAAAAGAAATGATTGAAAGTGGAGAAATTGGAATAGTGGGAGGCACACACGACATTGCAACTGGAGAGGTAACATTTTATCCAGGAACGATGAAATTGGATTAGTCGCAAATCAGGCAACTCTTTTCCAACAAGTCATTACCAAACAAGGGCTTTCGGCATGACAAAAATTTATATACTAATCACGCTTATTGGTACTTGCAATATCTCGATAGCCCAATCTGGCCGTTGGGAAAAAACGATTGGAAATCCAGATAGTTGCTGTTTTACAGGATGCTCAGTAAAGCAATTAGCTTCGGGCAGTGTGTATTTTTTGGGTAGTGATAATACCAAGCAATACACCGAATTATTTTTGGTAAAATTTACACCCCAAGGAGATACTATTTGGAGCAAAAATTACGGACTTGCTGCTCAAAATACCTTTGCCGAATATTTAGGCAATACACGCAGCGGCAATTTAGTGTTGGTTGGAGTTACGCAAGACCCTACCACCAGCGCATTGGGCTACTCCTTGACAGAAACAGATACACATGGTACCGTTATCTGGAATAAAACATATCTTAATTTGGAGCAAAACGCCGCTATCGAATACATAGAACAAACTACCGACAAGGGGTTTATTGCTTGTGGCTTTATTAATCAGCCCGACAACAAAACCAACGATTACTTGGTAATAAAAACAGATAGTGTAGGCACTATAGAGTGGGAAAAAAATTACGGTTTTGCTGGTAATGATGCATCACACATGGTACATCAAACCGCCGATGGTGGATATATTGTAGGTGGCGATTCGCAAGAAGAAGGCAGTGCAAACTATGACAATTATGCTATTAAATTACGCCCAAATGGGGAGATAGAATGGGACCTGCTTGTTGGCGACGAGTACAACAATGGAAATCAAGCTACGCTCATTACCAGCGATGGCGATTTTTTATTTAGCGGAGAAGGCAGTAATGCCGCTGGTTTAAATTTCGACATTGTATTGTTAAAAATAAGTAAAGATGGAAAACTTAAATGGTGCAGAAACATTGGCGGCAGTGGAACCGAAGCTGGCTTTGCAGTTACCGAAAATGCCGCTAAGGAGTACTTAATAACAGGCTACGCTACCACTGGCTCTATCGACAATACATACACTGTTTTTTTAGCAAAAACGGATGTCGAAGGAACCTGCTTAGGAGTAAAATACTTTGAAAAACCCGACCTATCTATAGGCTACGATTTATATCCCGCCAACGATGGTGGCTATTTTATAGCAGGGCTAACCGGCACTATGCTATATGCCATCCATACCTTCGACGAAAACTATACCGATACCTTTAGCACCACTACTATAACTACAGGTATTGCCCAGCCTACTAAGCAAAATACCACTATAGCGGTGTATCCAAATCCGGCAAACAATTATATTTCTATAGCAAGCAACTTACCTACCAACAGTACCTATACCCTATACAACACGCTAGGCAGCAGTGTAAAAAAGGGAACAAACTCCGCTTTGGGCACAATAACTATAGACACAAGCGATGTGCCAGCTGGAATATATCTACTAACTATTTTTAGTGATACACAGCAGGTTAGTACACCCATTATTATTCACCATGAGTAGCAAAGTCCCTTCTAAGGGCTGCTTTCAGACAATAAAAAAGCACCGCATTACCTCTATCGCAAGCATAAGTGAGGCACGAACGATGCTTGTGTGATTATTCAGATTGTCACCAGCACCGCTACGCTAATGCTTGCGCCAGAAGGGTTGTGTTTGCGCAGCCTTTCTTGAAGGTCATCTCCAGTATAGCCAACGTAATACTTGTTAAGGGAGTGCGAATAAAGGATGTATAAGGCAAACATATCCAAAAATACAAAAGCCCCACATTTCTGTGAGGCTTTGTGTGGGAGCTACTGCCCCGATAACTATCGGGGGCACCAGTGACACTCCCGACTGATAGTCGGGAGGTGCTGAATCAGTTAGCAATATTTTAATATTAGTTTTTGCTGAGTTAATTTGATAGGTGCTGCTGAAATGAGAATAGATGTAAATACAAAAGCCCCACATTTCTGTGAGGCTTTGTGTGGGAGCTACTGGGTTCGAACCAGTGACCCCCTGCTTGTAAGGCAGGTGCTCTGAACCAGCTGAGCTAAGCTCCCAATTATCTTTATCCTCCCAATAGCTATCGGGAGAGCTAAAGTGATTATCCCATGCTTTTCGCAATGGGAGTGCAAATATAGAGTTCGCATCCTCAAAAACAAAAAAAAGTTTAAAAAAGTGTAATTGTGAATAAACTACCCCTTTAAACGTTGTAAAGATTACTCATTTTTGTAAGTGTATGCGTGTATTGCTCTCTCTTCTTCGTAAATTTTTTATTGTTCTGCTCAGCTTAGTGGTATTTACTACCTTTTCGGCAATAGTACTGGCGTGGGTATATGAAGAGGAAATAGAAAACATAGCGGTAGCTAAATTAAACGAACAACTACAATCTCATATAACTGTAGCAGATATCGATTTTTCGATTCTTAACCATTTCCCCTACGCAGCTATTTCTTTTAGCGACATCCAAATAAAAGAAAGCTACCCTAGCAGTACAAAAAACCTGCTCGATGCTGCAGAAATCTCCTTGCTTTTTAACGTAATAGATATTTACCACAAAAAATACCGCATAAAAAAACTATACATTGCTAATGGAAGCTTACATGCTCGCACCAATGCTGCTGGAGAATCTAACTACAACATCATAAAAAGTGGCTCCACTACGTCGGGTAAGTTTTTATTAGATATAGAAACGATTCAACTGGCCAATGTGCAGCTAAAATACGTGCATGCTTCTTTTAAACAAGAATATCTCCTTATGGCCACCACGGCTACATTAAGTGGCAGATTTACTGATACCAAGTACAACCTAACCATAGATGGTAGTGGTGTAGCCAACAGTATTCGCATAAAAGGCACTCAGTATATCCAAAACAAACCAATAACGGCCTCATTGCAATTAGCTATAGACGATACCAAAAAGACCTATCGCTTTACAGGTGGACGATTAACATTACCACAAATGCCGCTAAGCATAAATGGGATGATACAGTTACAAAAAGCAGGACTGTATAGTGATGTAGAAATACTCGGCAATGAATTGACTATACAATCATTTTTGGCTCAGTTGCCCACACAATATGCGCAGCAATTTGCAAACTACAGCAGCACAGGCAATTTTAGTTTCTTTATGCAGATGAAAGGGCTTAGTAGTACCCAAACAGCCCCTGCCATAAATGTAACAGCTACTATTGCCAATGCCTCCATTACCGCAGGCAAATACAACCAAACGCTCGAAAACGTATTTCTTTCTGCCACTTATACCAATGGCAAAGCGCAAAGTTTAGCCACTTCTGTACTTACACTCAGCAATATAAAAGCCGACTTAGACAACAAACCGTTGCAGGCCAATATGAGCATTACTAATTTTGAGAATCCCTATCTTATTCTTTCGCTGGCCGCCGATTTAGATTTAGCACAATTGCGTCGCTTTTTACCCGAATCTGTTATTTCGGAGGCATCTGGCAGTATGGCTGCAAACATACGCCTGCAAGGTCTTTTCTCTGAACTAAACAGTATGGCAAATTTGAATAGTGCTACTACGGCTGGTACCATTATACTAAAAGACGTACACGTAAAAACAAAGGCCTATCAATTAGATTTTTCGGGAATAAATGCCTCTCTTAGTTTGCAAGCAGGCACACTTTTGGTAAATAGCTTTTCTGGCAAAATAGCCAACTCAACAGTTCAGTTATCTGGCGAAGTGCCGGGCATATTGGCGTATATTACCAACCCAAAACAAGCGTTTGTAGGTAACTTTAAAATCACCACACCTTACATCAACTTGCGCGATTTTTTAGCCATTACCCAAGGCGAAAAACCTAAAGACTCTATCGAAGATTTTAATATTAGTCCGTTGCTTGATCTTACTGTTTCGGCAACAATTGGGAGTTTGGATTTCGACCAGTTTAATGGCAAAAACATCAAATCAGACTTTACCATAAAAGACCAAATAATACGTGCCGCCTATTTTTCGGCAAATGCCATGGACGGCGAGGTACAAGGCAAGTTTAGTATAGATGCTGCTGGCAAACAGTTTATTTATATCAATGCAGATGCTATTATTAAGTCGGTAAACATTAAAAGCCTATTTACCCAGTGCAAAAATTTTGGACAAACTGTTTTGATTGATAAAAACCTAAAGGGAGAACTCACTGCCAATCTCTCTTTCTCCTCGGTATGGACAAAAGGATTGCGCTTACTACAAGATAAAATTTATGCAAAAAGCACCGTATTGATAGAAAATGGGGAATTAAATGATTTTGAACCGTTGCTAGCACTTTCTAAATATGTAGATGTAAACGAACTGAAAAATCTAAAATTTGCCACCCTGCAAAATCAAATAGTGATAGAAGACCGCACCATTTACATTCCGCTGATGAATGTAGAGAACAATGCACTTAACCTTTCGCTTACTGGGCAACATACGTTTGACAATGAGGTAGACTACCGCATACGCATTCTCTTTAGTGATTTGTTGCGCAAACGATTAAAAGTGCGTCAGCGTTTTGAGGAATTTGGACCAGTAGAAGACGATGGAGCTGGAAAAACTACCTTATTCCTAAAAATGACTGGTAAAGCTGATAATCCTAAAATCTCCTTAGACCGCGAAAGTGTGCGTGCAAAAATGCGCGATGATTTGAAACAAGAAGGACAAGAAATTAAACAGTTACTAAAAGAGGAATTTAAGAATATTTTTAAGGGTGGTAGCGCTGTAATTTCGCCCCAAGAAGGCGGTGCTGATTGGGAAAACGATATTCCTAAAGTAAAGGTAGAAGTCAAAAGTCAAAAGGTAAAAACAGAAGACAAACTGGATACGCCTAATCCTGTAAAGGAAAAAACCACCAAAAAAAGCAAGGCGTTGCAAGACATAGAAAACGACTTTAACAAAGAAGAAGAAGACAATTAATCCATTCCTCTTAAATCAATACTCTTCTTTTTACCTTTTACAAAATACCATTCTGTAAATTGGTTCATTTTATTTATTTTGCTGTTCTATTTTAATATATGAATATCAAAAAAGTCCTCATTGCCAACCGCGGCGAAATTGCCATTCGTATAGCACGTGCCTGCTCCGAGTTAAACATCCAAACCGTAGCCATTTACACGTACGAGGACAGATACTCGCTGCACCGTTACAAAGCCGACGAAGCCTATCAAGTAGGTGCCGATAACGACCCGCTAAAACCTTATTTAGATTTTCAGGCAATTATTGCCATTGCCAAAGAAAATGGTGTAGATGCCATTCATCCGGGTTATGGCTTTTTATCCGAAAACACTCATTTTGCTCAAGCTTGTGCCGATAATGGTATAAAATTTATTGGTCCAAAACCAGCAGTAATGGCCGCCTTAGGTGATAAAATAGCAGCCAAAGCAGTTGCTAAACAAGCCCAAATACCTATTATCGAGAGCAGCGAAATAGCACTAACCGATTACCACACCGCCGAAAAAGAAGCGCAACGCATTGGCTACCCACTTATGCTAAAAGCTGCGGCAGGAGGTGGCGGCAGGGGCATGCGCATTATTCGCCATTACTCCGATTTAGAAAAAGCCTACCACGAAGCCATGCGAGAAGCCAAAAATGCCTTTGGTGATGATACCGTTTTTTTAGAAAAATACATCGAGAATCCTAAGCATATTGAAGTACAAATTGTAGCGGACAATCATGGCAATGTGATGCATCTCTACGAGCGCGATTGCTCGGTACAGCGCCGTTTTCAAAAGGTGGTAGAAGTAGCTCCGTCTATTGGATTACAAGAAAGCACACGCGAAAAGCTATATGCCTATGCTATTAAGATTTGCACCGCTGTTCACTACAATAATGTGGGTACGGTAGAGTTTTTGGTAGATGCCGATGAGCATATTTATTTTATCGAAGTAAATCCTCGCATACAAGTAGAGCATACCGTTACCGAAATGATAACAGGTATCGACTTAATAAAAACTCAATTATTTATTACCGATGGGTACAAATTATCCGACCCAGAAATTGGATTGAGCGACCAAAACAAGGTAATGAAAAATGGCTATGCCATACAGTGCCGCATTACTACCGAAGATCCTGCTAATGATTTTAAACCCGATTACGGCACGCTAATTACCTACCGCAATGCTGCTGGTTTTGGTATTCGTTTAGACGAAGGAAGTACCTACCCGGGCATGAAAATAAGTCCATTTTTCGATTCGCTATTGGTAAAAGTAAGTACATGGTCGCTCAGCTTAGAAGATGCAGCCATGAAAATGAATCGGGCTTTGCGCGAGTTTCGTATCCGAGGGGTAAAAAACAATATTCAGTTTTTAGAAAACATCGTTTCGCATCCTTCCTTTATTTCGGGTAACGCCAATGTAGGATTCATCACCAATCATCCCGAATTATTCCAGTTTGTAACCCGCCTAGATAGGGGAACACGCACGCTTAAATTTTTGGCAGATGTAATTGTAAATGGCAACCCCGATGTAAAAGTAATTAACCCTACCAAAACATTTGAAAAGCCTATTATTCCCACCTTCAATCATACAGATCCTTACCCAAAAGGGAACAAGCAATTATTGGAGGAAATGGGCCCAGAAAAATTTGCACAATGGCTCAAAAACGAAAAGAAAATCCAGTACACCGATACCACCTTTAGAGATGCCCACCAAAGTTTATTGGCTACGCGCATGCGTACTACCGATATGCTAAAAGTAGCAGAAAGCTTTGCCAAAAATCATCCCCAAACGTTTAGTGTAGAATGTTGGGGTGGAGCTACCTTTGATGTGTGCATTCGGTTTTTACACGAAGACCCTTGGCGCAGATTGGAGTTGTTGCGAGCCGCAATGCCCAACATGTTGCTACAAATGCTTATCCGTGGGTGTAATGGAGTAGGTTATGCTTCTTACCCCGATAATTTAATCGAATCGTTTGTAGAAAAATCAGGAGAGAAAGGGATAGACATTTTCCGCATTTTCGATTCGCTAAACTGGATGGAAAATATAGAGCCTTGTATTGGTTTTGTACGCAAAAAAACCAATGCCATTGCAGAAGGTTCAGTATGCTATACGGGTGATATTTTAGACGTAAAGCGCACCAAATACACACTGGAATATTATCTCAAATTAGCCAAGCAAATTGAAGATGCAGGTGCGCATATTTTGGCTATTAAAGATATGTCGGGCTTGCTGAAACCCTATGCTGCTACTGAACTGATAAGCGGATTGAAAGCAACCGTTAAAATTCCCATTCATTTGCATACCCACGATACTTCTTCTTTGCAATCGGCCACATATCTAAAAGCTATTGAAGCAGGCGTAGATGTGGTAGACGTTGCCTTAGGTGCCTTGTCGGGTTTAACTTCTCAACCCAATTTTAATGCAATAGTAGAAATGATGCGTTTCCACGAACGCGAAAATCCATACAACATTAAATCGTTGAACCAATTTTCTAATTATTGGGAAACCGTGCGCGAACAGTATTACCCATTCGAATCGGGATTGATGGCAAGTTCGGCAGAAGTATTTCAGCACGAAATTCCAGGTGGGCAATATTCTAACCTAAAACCACAAGCCATATCATTGGGCTTAGGCGATAAATGGGAACGTATAAAAGAAGCATACTCCGAAGTAAACGAGCTGTTTGGTGATATTGTAAAAGTAACCCCCAGCAGTAAAGTAGTGGGCGACTTGGCGTTGTACATGGCGGCAAATAATCTTACTAAAGAAGATATTTTAGAGCGTGGCGAAAGCATCTCTTTCCCCGAATCAGTACAAGGGTTTTTTATGGGCGAAATGGGGCAACCTACTGGAGGTTTTCCGCAACAGCTACAACGCATTATTTTAAAAGATAAAATTCCGCATACCACACGTGCCAATGTTGCACCTATTGATTTGGATAAAGAGTTTAATGCCTTTAAAGAAACATATGGGCAAGACTTGCGCTATACCGACTTTCTTTCGTACAAAATGTATCCTAAGGTGTTTGAAGATGGGCTTGCTTTTTTCAGAGAGTACGGCGATGTATCTACCATTCCAACCAAACACTTCTTTTTTGGAATGAAACAAAATGAAGAAGCACTGATAGAATTGGGTAAAGGAAAATCCATTTTGGTGCGCTTGCTCTCGGTAGGCGCACCCGACGAAAATGGCAAACGAACCGTATTCTTTAA
The DNA here is from genome assembly GCA_947085255.1 of uncultured bacterium. Classification (GTDB taxonomy): domain Bacteria; phylum Bacteroidota; class Bacteroidia; order Sphingobacteriales; family Sphingobacteriaceae; genus CAMTVQ01. Next base: position 9,818 of record CAMTVQ010000013.1, read on the forward strand.
ACTCAATGGGCAAACACGAAACATAGACGTGTACGACCGTTCGCTAAAAATTCAAAAGGTCGAAAATAGAAAAATAGAAAAGGAGAATGAGAAACAAATTGGCTCTCCCCTACAAGGCATGCTCTCTAAAGTATTTGTAAAAAAGGGAGAGGTGATTAAGAAAAATCAACCCTTGTTTATTATAGAAGCCATGAAAATGGAAACAACCATTACTGCCACGCATGATAGCATTGTTGCCGATACCTATTTAGCTGCGGGCACTTTGGTAAATACCGATGATTTGGTGGTTGGCGTAGAATAATCTTTCTAAATTTATAGTTCAAATTCAGTTATCTTTGAATATGTCAGATTTTCGATTAAACCGCTCTGCTTTTAAAGCGCATACTGCTGCAGAAGCCAGCAATCATGCTATTTATTATCAAAGTTTAGATTGGAAAGAACGATTAGCAATTGCAGCTTATTTGAATAGTATTGCTTTTAATCATCCACTAGGGGCACCTCCACGTATCGACAAAACTAAATTTGTTGCTCGCCATAGAGAAGGCTGATATGGGGAATATATTTAATCAAGATTTTCGTGATTTTTTAACCGCACTAAATACTCAGGATGTAAAATATCTATTGGTTGGAGGTTTTTCGGTCATCCTACACGGATATTCACGCACTACGGGAGATATGGATATTTGGGTAGAACGCAGCCAAGAAAATTACGTGAAACTAAAAAAAGCATTTCATCAATTTGGAATGCCTGTTTTTGACATGACCGAAGAGAATTTTTTATACCATAAAAATTGGGACGTATTTACATTTGGTGTCCCTCCTGTAGCCATTGATATCATGATAAAGCTAAAGGGATTAGATTTTCTAACTTGCTTTTCGAATGCAGTAATTTTTGAAGATGATGGACTAAGCATTCGGGTATTACATAAAGACAATTTAATTGAGGCTAAAAAAGCCACCTACCGCCCTAAGGATATTAATGATCTTGAAAATTTGCAGTAATCCTTTGGAGTTTAAAATTTCCCCTCTATTTTTTAAGCATTTTATTTTCTACCTTTGCCTCATTATTTCTCATGGGTAAACTACAATTCATACAAAAAAACAATCATTCAGCGATGTATCAACGTCGTTGGGTAGCTTCTTTTTGTAAGAAACGCACACAAACATGGGAAATTAGCAGTAACTAAAAACGGAAAGCTTTAAGTAAAAAATAAAGTTTAAGATAATAAGAAGCCCGATGCTAATTCCAACAGCATCGGGCTTCTGCATTTTAATAGTTTTTAAATTACGTAAAAAGATGAGTGTACTGTACGAAATTACTTTAACAGGGACGTTTTTATTTGGAATTAGTGGCACATTGGCGGCAATGCGTCGCAATTTAGATTTGTTTGGCATCTGCTTTATTGCCTGTGTAAGCGCATTAGGTGGTAGCACCATTCGCGATGTACTAACGGGGCATTATCCGTTGGTATGGGTGCAAGATAGCAGCTTTGTAATGGCCGTATTGGCTGGGGTAGTAGTAGCCTTGTGCTTACGCAAAACACTTTCTGCATGGAAAAAAATAGTATTCGTGGTAGATACCATCGGAATTGGCATTTTTGCTATTATCAGCATCAATAAGTGCTTATTACTAGGTTTATCACCAGGAGTGTCCGTATTATTTGGAATCGTAAGTACCATTGGCGGTAGCTTATTACGAGATATTGTATGCAACGAAATACCCATTATATTCCGAAAAGAATTGAGTGCTACAGCTGTTGCCATAGGCGGATTGGTATATATTTTATTACTAAAAACCGCATTTCCACATTACCTAACCACTGTAGTGGCAATAAGTGTAATTGTGGTAGCCAGATTGGCTTCACGTAAATACAACTTATCGTTACCCGTAATTGCTGTAAATGAATAATTAAGATACCTGTTGCCAATTGGTAACGGACACATTTCGGTAAAATAATACAGCAGTACGATTTACTGCTTGGGGATATTTTTTACTTTAGCAAAAAAGACGCAACGGATAGCATATTCCCATTGGACAGTAGAAACACAATGGCGTGAGTACTATAAAGGAGTTATGCGGTTATTTTGAACCCATGTAAGACAATTTAGCAATTATGAATAAAAAAGTAGCATTAACTACATTATTACTTGGCTGTATTTTTACTATTGCTTCACCAGTGATATTCTCCAGTTCTAGTAATTATTGCAGTTTTGATTTTACAAAAACAGGAGAAATAGGTGATACAATTGGAGGAATAACATCTCCAATAATTGGATTGTTAGGAGCTATTCTACTATACTTTGCTTTAACCGCACAAATAGAGGCTAATAAGATAATTCAGGATCAAATAACAGAACAAAAAAAGGATGAGGTAGAGAAAAAAAGTGTCCTTTATACTATGGAAAAAATTAACCTTTTAAGAAGAGATATTAATGAGTTTTCATACAATTACATAGAAACACTAAAGAAAGAGGATGGCACAGAAACAAAGAATAGGATATTTCTTAAGGGTTCTTATGCCATTTCTCAGATAATATCAACGCTGAGCAATGGGACGAAATGTGATGTTAATGTTTTTGAGGCTCATCCTAGAGTTAATGAATTATCACAATTATTAGATATGTTGTTGTCTGTTTTTGAAGCGATAGAAAATTCCAGTATTGATGACGAAGAAAAAAAATTTCAGAAAACAATGCTTGTTTATTTGTATAAATCAAAAGTTCAACCAACATTTATTACAAATCAATATAACAGAGCAACCTCTAATCCTTATTGTGAAAATTGTGGTCGACAACACATGGGAATACCAGAAGAGATATTTGAAGTAATTGATAAAATAGACCAACTAATAAGTTAAAATAATCACGCACATCGGCTTGTAGTAATCTTGGCGACAAATAAACTTGCAAGTTAGTGCCCATTTAGTACTTTTATCTCGGTGGACAAGCGGTTACCTACCTATTCCAAAATCGCTTTAAACCACCATCCGTCAAAATCCAAACTCCCCCTCCTAATTCCCTAAATCATTAATACCTTTGCGCCTCTATTCCTTTCAATAAGTAGACGTGAACGAAGCAGCAGCAAAAAAATTTACTACCTGGGCTATTATTACATTAGTAACCCTATTTGTGCTCATATTGGCAGGTGGCATTGTACGCAGTACCGGCTCGGGTATGGGCTGCCCCGATTGGCCTAAATGTTTCGGACAGTACATTCCACCTACATCCGTAGATGAGTTACCCGAAAATTACCAAGAAATATACAAGGAACACGGCTATGCCGATACCACCTTTAATGTATATAAAACCTATACCGAATACATCAATAGGCTAATTGGTGCGCTCACAGGTTTCTTTTTACTCATTACCCTCTACTATTCCAAAGCCTTTATCAGCACCAACAGACCTGTTTTCATATACACCTTAGCTGCTTTTCTACTTACCGGATTTCAAGGTTGGGTAGGCGCCAAAGTGGTAGCAACCAATCTTAAATCGTATTTAGTGAGTATACACATGCTCATCGCCTTGGTTATTTTGGCTATATTATTACTGGCAATAGGCAAAGCCTTACAGCATAAATGGCAACAAGCTACCGAAAAGGTAAGAAGCTACCGCTGGTTGGCACTTGCAACACTACTCATTACCGTATTGCAAATTATAGTGGGCACCGAAGTACGCGAGCATATCGACGAGTGGGCTGCCCTATTGGGACAAGCACAAAAAGCAGAATGGCTTAACCGCGTAAGCGACTTATTGGCTTGGCACAAAACCATTGGCACCATCACCATGGGGCTATCGGTCTTTTTATTGTGGGTATTGCGCACACATGCACCCAACTCCCTACCGCACCGTTTGGCCATTGTGGCTGTTGCGCTTATGGGACTACAACTTTTCATCGGTTTTACGCTTACCCAATATACATTACCTCCTATTTCGCAAGCTTTGCATATCTTTGTAGCCACCCTCATTTTTGGCGTACAATTTAGCAGCGTAATGCTCTTGTTTCACAAAAAGGAAGCGGTAATTTAATAATGGCAGCAGTAGCAGAAGAAGTATATTCCACCCCAACCTTAAGTTTCAGTGCAAAATTGGCTAATTATGTACAATTGGCTAAACCACGACTTTCTTTTTTAGTCGTTTTTTCGGCCGTTATCTCATTTTTATTGGCAACCACTGGTGCTATCGATTGGTTAGCGTTAATCACCCTCATTTTTGGTGGTTTTTTGGTAACAGCATCGGCAAACGGGTTTAACCAGATTATAGAGCGCGATTTAGACAAGCTAATGACGCGCACGGCAAACAGACCCATGCCAACTGGACGGCTTACTGTAAACGAAGCTTTTTGGGTATGCTTAGTAATGGGTATAGCAGGTATTGGTATGCTCACTACGCTCAACCTGCTATCAGCCGCCTTGGGTATTGTAGCACTGGTATCGTATGCCTTTGTATATACACCACTAAAACAAAAAACATCTTTTTCGGTATTTGTAGGTGCTATTCCGGGTGCTATTCCGCCTATGTTGGGTTGGGTAGCAGTAAGCAATGCACTCGATTATCAAGCGTGGGTACTATTTGGTATACAGTTTATTTGGCAGTTCCCGCATTTTTGGGCAATAGCTTGGGTGCTGGATGATGATTACAAAAAAGCAGGCTTTCACATGCTCCCTTCAAAAGGCGGGCGCGACAGAAGCAGTGCATTTCAAACCGTTTTTTATACACTGGTATTAATTCCGGTAAGTTTATTACCCGTACAAATAGGCATGGCTGGCATGGGCATGGCTGCTGTAGCATTGGTATGTGGCATTTTGTTTTTTATACAATCGCTTTATCTCTTTAAAACCTGCTCCATAAAAGCAGCACAGCAACTAATGTTTGGATCTTTTATCTATCTCCCTATTGTACAATTGGCAATTTTAATCGATAAATTATGAGCACCGTTTCTGGAACAAGCAACGCAACAACAAATTACAAACCTGTAAAATTTGTATTGTGGCTAATTATTGTAAGCGTGGTAATGATGTTTGCTGGACTTACCAGCGGCTATATTGTACGCCAAGCAGAAGGTAATTGGACCGACTTCCAACTTCCAGAGATTTTTTGGGTAAGCACCGTGCTGATACTGAGCAGCAGTTTTACCATGCATTGGGCGTATTTAGCCACAAAAAAATCGGCGCAACAGCAGCAAAAACTAGCTTTATGGATTACATTTGGCTTAGGTGTGGGCTTCTTAGTATGCCAATGGTATGCTTGGTTAAATTTAGTAAATCAGCAAATTTATCTAGCAGGCAACCCTTCTGGCTCTTTTTTATATATCATATCAGGGTTGCATGGAGTGCACATTGTTGCAGGATTAGTACTTATACTTTCTTCACTAATAGGCTCTTATACAAAAATCAGTGTCGAAAAAAATGTGTTTCGAGTAGAAATTACTGCTACATTTTGGCATTTTATAGATATTTTGTGGATTTATTTATTTGTTTTTTTACTTTTGAACCACTAATAAAACCAACCAAATGAGTGCAACAGTTGCAAAGATAGATGAAGTTAAAACCACTGCATGGGCAGGTGGTCATTCTCCGTTTAATGTGAGTTACGGCAAAATGATGATGTGGTTTTTCCTATTGTCGGATGCTTTTACCTTTTCAGGACTATTAATCGTTTACGGCTTTTTACGTTTCAGCAGTCCATCATGGCCTGATCCTGATCAAGTATTTCAATCAGCTCCAGGTATAGAGCATGGTGCACCACTAGTATTTGTGGGTATTATGACCTTCATTTTGATTATGAGTAGCGTAACCATGGTATTGGCTGTAGAAGCTGGCCATAGCTCACGTGCTACACGGAAACAAGAAGTAGCAAAATGGATGTTTTGGACAATCATAGGTGGTTTAGCCTTTTTAAGTTGCCAAGCTTGGGAGTGGACACACTTACACCACGAAGGTGCTTGGTGGGGACGTAATCCATTTTTAAATGCAGATGGTACACAGGCTTCTACCAATTTCTCTAACTTGTTCTTTACCATTACTGGATTTCATGGATTTCACGTATTCTCTGGTGTGGTAATCAATATAATTATCTTTATCAACGTATTAAAAAACACGTATGAAAAACGTGGTCATTATGAAATGATAGAAAAAGTAGGACTATACTGGCACTTTGTAGATTTAGTGTGGGTATTTGTATTTACATTCTTCTACTTAGTGTAAACCTCTCTCTATATCCCTCTCCCAAAGAGAGGGACTTTATTTTTTGATAATTAAGCATTTATAATTTACAATTACAAAGATATGTCAGCTTCTCATCACGATACTGCAGCCGTTCATCACCACGAAGAAACAATGACCAAAAAGAAAATTTGGACAGTGTTTTGGTATTTATTAGGCATTACCACCGTAGAGTTTATTATTGCGTTGTTATTGGTACCTAAAGGTGTATTTACACAAGGTATTGCTAATGTGGTATACATTATACTTACCATCGTAAAGGCATTTTATATCGTTGCTTTTTTCATGCACCTTAAGTTCGAGAAAATTAGCTTGGCGCTATGTATCATTGTTCCGCTTGTATTTATAATCGCCTTTATTGTAGCAATGCTTGGCGAAGGCGATTATACGTTATTAGCACGCTAAATGTATAACCTAAGCGGCACAAAAAGAGCAGTATTATTACTCATTTTGTTGGTTTTTCCATGTGCCGTGTATATTTTGCTGCGTACAGGAGTAAATAAGTATAAGCAACTCCCTTATTTTGGTCCACGCGAGTTGGCTGCAAACAGTACCGATACCATTTACCACAGTATTTCTAATTTTAGTTTGGTAAACCAAAATGGCGATAGCATTACACATACTGTTGTAGATAGCAGTATATATGTTGCCGATTTCTTTTTTACTACTTGCCCGAGCATTTGCCCTACAATGACCAAGCAAATGGCACGAGTAAACGAGCGCTTTGCCGAATTGCCCGACCTTAAACTCATATCCTTTACCGTAAACCCCGAAGGTGATAGCGTGCCCGTATTGGCTACCTATGCCAAAGAACACAAAGCCACTACTCCAAAATGGACTTTTGCTACTGGTGATAAGAAAGAAATTTACCGCATTGCACGCAATGATTATATGGTAAATGCCTTACAAGGTGATGGCGGGCCAGATGATTTTATACACAGCGAATTATTGGTGTTGGTAGATAAAGAAAAACACATTCGTGGCTACTACGACGGCACCAATACCAAAGCGGTAGACACGTTGATAGATGCCATTAAGGCATTGCGTATGCAGTACCGAAAAAAATAAAACCTTCTTCTTCGCTCGCGTCATGCTGAATTTATTTCAGCATCTACCCATTTCTGACGTTTAAAATCCAAAACTTCCCTACCTGAATGCTACAATAATAGTACACGAATTTCTTCTTGAAATTCCATACTTTTGTAAATTACCATTAGGGCAAAAAAGTATGATGACTGCAACCATTGATATTCAACGTGTACAACAATCGCGTATTGAAACAGTAGATTTTAACGACCTGCATTTTGGCATGACGTTTTCCGACCACATGTTGGTGGTAGATTGCATTAACGGTGAGTGGCAAGAGCCTGTGATTATGCCTTTTGGACCATTACCTTCTTCGCCTGCACAATCGGCGTTGCACTACGGTCAGGCTATTTTTGAAGGCATGAAAGCCTTTAAAACTGCCGATGGTAGCATTCAGTTGTTTCGCCCTTATGATAATTTCAAACGCATGAATTTATCTGCCGAGCGCATGGCGATGCCAGCTATCCCCGAATCTATTTTTATGGAAGGGTTGATGCAATTGGTAAAATTAGATGCCGCTTGGGTTCCTGCCAAAGAAGGACACTCGCTATATATTCGTCCCGTATTTTATGCTACCGAAGAAGCCTTGGGCGTTCGTCCATCTAGCTCCTATCGTTTTGTCATACTTACCTCACCTGCTGGAAAATACTATACCGAACCCGTAAAAGTATTGGTAGAAACGTCGTACACACGTGCCAGCGAGGGTGGTATTGGCTTTGCCAAAGCTGCTGGAAACTACGGTGGCTCCTTGCACCCTACTAAACTGGCCAAAGAAAAAGGCTACGACCAATTGATTTGGATGGATGCCAAAGAACACCGCTTTGCCGAAGAATCGGGCACTATGAACGTGATGTTTGTAATAAACAACACCTTGATAACACCTACACTCAGCAGCAGTAAGCTGGCAGGCATTACCCGTGATAGCATTTTAAAATTGGCTAAAAACTTGGGAATTGCAGTAGAAGAACGCAACATCAGTATTGATGAATTGGTAGCAGCACATGATAATGGACAACTGCAAGATGCTTTTGGTGTAGGTACAGCTGCCAATATTTCGCCTATTGCACTAATTGGCTATAATGGTAAAGATTATGTATTGCCACCTGCGGCCGATAGAGTAATTTCTAACCAACTGGGCGATGCGCTAAACGGGATAAAATACGGCAAGCAGCCTGATACTTTTGGCTGGATTGTACCTGTTTGTTAACTACTAAAAATAAATTACCAAAAACAGGATTTACCTATCTTTGTTCAATAGTAAAATAAGTTATGAGTGATAAGTTTATATTTCGATTTGTAGTAGGTATTTCAATATTTGTATTTTTAGTAGTGGTTATTCTCAATCGCAAAATCATTCCGGTAACAATAGCTACCCCTAGTTTTGTGTATTACCTACCGGCACTAAATGCTATTATCAACGGGTTGTGTAGTGTACTGCTACTTACTTCACTTTATTATATCAAACAGCACGATATTGCTACCCACAAAAAGCTGAATATTATCACATTCCTCTTATCGTCTGTGTTTTTGGTATCGTACATCTTGTTTCATTATTTTGTAAAAGAAACCACTTACGGCGGCGAAGGATTTATAAAATATGTGTATTACACTATTTTAATCAGTCATATTATTTTAGCAGCCATCGTATTACCGTTGGTATTGCTTAGTTTCCACAAAGGATTAACTATGCAGGTAGAAAAGCACCGCAAATTGGTACGCTGGTCATTTCCAATATGGCTGTACGTAACGGTTACTGGAGTAATTGTGTATCTCATGATTTCGCCTTACTATACTTTTTAAGAATGAAAGCACTACGTATTCTTACAGTTGTACTTTTTTTAGCCCTGATTTCGGATACAGTACAGGCGCAATGCCCCATGTGTAAGGCATCTGTTGAATCATCGTTAGCAGAAGGAAACAAACGTGCCAAAGGATTAAACTCGGGGATATTGTACCTATTAGCGATGCCTTATTTAGCCGTATCGGCTATAGGATTTATTTGGTACACCAAATACCGCAAAAAAAAAGCTGTAGTTTCGGTGAATAACTAAGGAGCGCGCTTACGTACTCCCGTTTTTATACCTCCTTATTATGACCAGATTTCAAGCCATTGCTTCGTGTACTTGCCCACAGTGCCGCACGGGTAAAATGTTTCCATTTGCTACCTATAACTTACAGCAATTTAGTGTGATGCATACTAAATGCCCCGTATGTTCCATTACCTTCGAAATAGAACCTGGCTTTTTTTGGGGAGCCATGTACTTTAGTTATGTACTCATGGTGGCAGAAAGCGCATTAGCTGGATTATTTACCTTTTTGGTAGTAGGCAGCGAGGCTCACCCGCTGGTCTATGTATCAGCACTTGTAGTGGTGGTAATTGCCTGTATTCCCTTAAATTTTAGATTGTCTCGTAGTTTAATGCTGCATTTATTTGGCGAAATAACGTACAAACCTCGTTAATCATGCTACACCAAAGCACACTCGATTTTTTAACACAGTTAAAAGAAAACAATAACCGTGACTGGTTCATTGCCAACAAAAAGGTATACGAACAAGCCAAAACCGATTTTGTAGTATTTGTAGAGAAGTTGATAGCCGAAATGGAAAAGTTCGACCCCTCACTAATTGACTTAGAAGCTAAAAAGTGCCTGTTCCGTATCAACAGAGATGTGCGTTTTAGTAAAGACAAATCGCCGTACAAAATCAATTTTAGTGCGGTAATGAGTGCCAAAGGAAAAAACATTCAAGGCTCGTGTTACTACCTCCACTTGCAACCAGGAGCAAGTTTTGTAGCTGGCGGCTATTGGATGCCTGAGCCCGAACATTTGAAAGCCATACGTCAAGAAATTGACTACCGCTCAGCAGACTTCAAGAAAATAATTACCGACAAGGAATTTGTAAGCGTGTATGGTACATTGAGTGAGGAAGAAAAACTAAAAAACGCACCAAAAGAATATACCAAAGACCATCCAGAAATAGAACTGCTAAAATTAAAAAGCTTTACGGCGAGCAGTAAATTGAACGATAGCCTATTTTTTAGTACTGATCCCGCAATTAAACTGGCGCAGGCATTTAAGGTATTACAACCGTTCAATCAATTTTTAGACCAAGCTATTGCTGAGGTACACCAATAGGATAACATTATTCTTTTGTATGAGCAATATGCTCAAAATTAAATAAATCTTGCAGCGGTAGATTTAAGCCTTTTGCCAATCTATAAACAGTGCTTATCGTTGTATTAATTTCCCCCTTTTCGATATATGCCAGCAGCCGATAATCAATTTCTGCCTTTTCGGCTAATTTTTCCATGCTCATTTTTTGGGTCTTGCGCAACATGCGAACATGACAACCAAATGCAATAACTAAAGCCGTATCCTTGCTTTTATTCACCTTGCAAGGTTGTTCTATAAATAGAAAAATATTATGATATATATTTCATATTTATAAAAATATTCTTTCCTTTGTACTTATGCTATCTACAAGATAATTATCATGTTATATGCTTTTTGTAGAAAAAATTCTACCTTAGTTAGTATTATGAAAAAAACCAATTCCTTTCTCTCTTATTTAGGCTGCAAAGTAACCCTTCTACCTTTTTACTTTCTCCTTTTAAGTTCTCTTGTATTTGCCCAAAACTCCTTTATACGCAAGCTACCAATGGAGGGCGAACCTATAAAAATGATTAAAACCCAAGATGGTGGCTATGCCATGATTGCCCAAACTGACTTTGTAGGCATAAACTACAAAACAAGCCTTATTAAA
>CAMTVQ010000014.1:0-85875 GCA_947085255.1 uncultured bacterium
CTCTAAGTCGAAAGTCCGAAAACCCACTACCTAAAACCTTATCCCAGTTTCTTCAGCTTTTGTGTCTCAAAATCATCCTGAACTTCATCATATAAATGACTCCGTCCGGTCGCTGCTTCTAAATTAATATCTCAAAGAACTTGTTCCCTTTTTCTCACTTATCTTTTTCTTCTTTACCGAAGGGGCTGCAAAGGTAGTAAGTGTTTTCATATCTCCAAATTTTATTTTGAAATATTTTTCACTCTCTCTGTTCGCCCCCGTTTCTGTGATGAAAGGGCTGCAAATATACGAGAACAGAAATGTGTTTTGCAAGTAATTTTTATCTTTTTTGCTAACTCGCAGACAGATTGACTGTTGCTAGTACTGTCCAGTGGCTAATAACACCAATGTACAGGCTTCCATAGTTTGAATACCATGTTTTTGGGCTAGCTCTTCTAGGGTTTTATTCTCGGTACCTGGGTTGAAAATAATCCGTTTAGGATTAGCTTGTAGAATATAATCGTAATAAACCTGCTGATTGGCCGGACCTACATACAGGGTAATGGTATGAATATCGGAATGCTGCTGAACGGGTTTCTCTATTTCAACGTCTGCCACTACACCTTCTTTAGTACCTATGGCCACTACAGGATGTTGGTGCAGGCGCAGTTTTTCTATTGCCTTAAATGCATAGCGTTCTGGATTGGTGGAAGCGCCCAGTACGAGTGTTTTTTTGATTTCAGCTGACATATTGAATAGCGTTACTTAAATAGGATATAATACAACACATAAATCCACCCGATGATGCCATGGAAAATAGCCCATAATATTGATTTATTAGCTGTCCAGCTCATTACGATTGCTAATACTGAGCCAAAGCTAATTCCGTTACGAATGATTTCTTTACGATAGACGAGTTTTTCCATTTCTTTAGTTGATTATAATTGATTAAAAATAGCTTCGGCGCAACGTTGCCCATCTATAGCTGCAGAAACAATACCGCCTGCATAGCCTGCCCCTTCGGCACAGGGATATAGACCTAACACTTGCGGATGCTGCAATGTTTGTGCATCACGTGGGATACGTACAGGCGAAGAGGTACGCGACTCTACACCTACTAATATGGCTTCGTTGGTATAATACCCATTACCACCGTGCTTTGCTGGCATTTTTTTACCAAAAACAGGTAATGCTTGTTGCAAGCGGCGCGAAACATGCTTTGGCAACAATTCATGCAGATTTACCGAAGCAACGCCAGGAATATAGGATGTTTCCATGCTCCCCTGTGTAATTTTTCCTTCTACAAAGTCGACCATACGTTGTGCTGGTGCCTGTAGCGTAGCTCCTGCCATCGTAAACGCATCTTGCTCGATGAGTTGTTGGTACCGCAATGCTGCTAGAGGGTTAGTATCCGCATCGGGAATATCTTCTAAATTCAACTGCACTACTATTCCAGAATTAGCAAATGGGTTGTTTCTTTTAGAGGGCGACCATCCGTTTACTACTATTTCTCCAGGTTCGGTAGCACAAGGGGCAATGATACCTCCAGGGCACATACAAAATGAAAATACACCTCGTGCTTCTACCTGCTCTACCAAGCTATAATAAGCAGGTGGTAAATTGGCATCTCTCACGGTACAATGATATTGCGATTGATCAATCAAAACCTGTGGGTGTTCTATGCGGACACCTAAGGCAAAGGGTTTTGCTTCTATAAGTATGTTCCTTTTATGTAATAGGTAAAAAATATCTCGAGCAGAATGTCCTGTAGCCAAAATGAGGTGATTTACCTCCACCCAATCTTGCTGATTGATTTGTATGCTTTTGATTTTACCAAAAGCCGTTTTTATATCTGTTAGTTTCGTATCAAAGCAAATTTCGCCGCCATTATCTAAAATTGTTTGCCGAATAGCCTCTATTACCTGTGGTAACTTATTGGTACCTATATGTGGACGGGCATCTATTAATATATCGGGGGTAGCGCCATGCTCAACCAAAGCAGCCAACACACTATCAACATCTCCACGTTTTGTAGAGCGGGTATACAATTTACCATCAGAATAGGTACCTGCCCCACCCTCGCCGAAACAGTAGTTGCTTTCGGGATTTATTATCTTATCCTTATTAATAGCTGCTAAGTCTCGACGACGTTGCTTTATATCTTTACCCCGTTCTATAATAATGGGTTTTAACCCCAGTTCAAGCAATCGGAGTGCTGCAAATAATCCTGCCGGACCCGCTCCTATTATATGTACCGGTTTAGCCGAACTTACATTTTGGTAAACAGCAGGCTTAAATAGTACTTGGGGTTGCTCGTTGATATAAGCTTGTGCTTTGAGGCGATATACTACCTGTTTGGAGCGTGCATCTATAGAGCGTTTGAGTACCTGAACCGACGAAATGTCAGAAACCGGTATATGCAATTGCTTAGCCAATGAGTGCTTAATGGCAGTTTCATCGTGTATAAATGCTGGTAGGATGACAATTTCTGCCTCTTTAATCATTTGGCTCAGTTTTTATCGAGTTGTAGAATATAAATTTACATTTGTAAACCTTTAAGCAAACAAAGATGAAAAAAACAGCATTATTTATTACAGGCTTATTCAGTTTAAGTCTTTTTTTTAGCAGCTGTGGCTACAACAGCATGGTTGATTTAGACGAAAAAGTGCAATCGCAGTGGGCACAGGTACAAAACGTATATCAACGCCGTGCAGATTTAATTCCGAATTTGGTAAACACCGTAAAAGGATATGCTAATTTTGAGAAAGACGTATTGACCAGTGTAACCGAGGCACGTGCCAAAGCTACTTCAGTAAATGTAGATGCTTCAAAACTTACACCTGAAGCTATTCAGCAGTTTCAGCAAGCACAAGGTGGATTAAGTTCGGCATTATCAAAACTATTGGTAACGGTAGAAAAATACCCTGACTTGAAAGCCAACCAGAACTTTTTAGAGTTGCAAGCCCAATTGGAAGGCACCGAAAACCGTATTACGGTAGAGCGCCAAAGATTTAATGAGGTAACACAGGAGTACAACTCTACAATTCGTAGATTTCCAAGCAATTTAACTGCTTCGATGTTTGGGTTTGAGAAGAAGGGCTATTTTGAAGCTGAAAAAGGCACAGAAAAAGCACCTAAAGTAGAATTTTAATACTTACCATAACCCCTCTCTTTTTTACTAGTGTAGAAACGAGAGGGGATTTTTATTTCTTATGAAATTTACAACAGAAGATAAACAACGCATTAAGGAGGCTATACAGGCTGCCGAAATGCTTACATCTGGAGAGATACAAGTTTTTATAGAGAAAACCTGTAAAATAGACCCTTTGGATCGTGCCGCATATGAGTTTGAGCAATTAGGAATGCACAAAACAGCATTGCGCAATGGTGTGCTTATTTATTTGGCTATAGACGACCATAAATTTGCCATAATAGGTGATGCAGGAATTAACGCCGTAACTGGTGCTGATTTTTGGGAAACAACCAAAGAAACCATGCTTAGCTTATTTAGGCAAGGCTTGTTTACCGAAGGATTGGTAGCGGGCATTGAAGTAGCAGGAAAAGCATTACAAGCACATTTTCCGCGCCAGCACGATGATGTAAATGAATTGTCGGATGATATCACTTTTGGGGAGGGCATGTAATGAAAAGATTAACACTTATTGTATTAGCACTTGCAAGTGCGTGTAGCAGTTTTGCACAAGAGTTTCCGGAACCAAGCAAGCGTTTGGTAAACGATTACGCCAATGTATTAAGCGATGAGCAAGAAAATGCTTTAGAGCAAAAATTGATTGCTTATGACGATAGCACGTCTACCCAAATAGCTATCGTGATTATGAAATCGGTAGGCACGTATGAAGTAAGCGATTTTGCTGTACGTTTAGCCGAAAAATGGGGGATTGGTGGTAAAGAAAAAAATAATGGGGTACTTATTTTAGCGGCTATTGAAGACCGTAAAGTGACCATACAATCTGGTTATGGCATGGAAGGAGTATTACCAGATGCCATTACCAAACGCATTATAGAAAACGAAATAAAGCCTTCTTTTAAGCAACAAGATTATTATACCGGTTTCGACCAAGCAACTTCGGCTATTATTGCTGCAGCAAAAGGAGAATACAAAGGCGATGGTAAGCGCAAAAAAGGTAAAAAAGATTTGCCATTCGCGCTAATTGCTATTATTGTAATTGGCATAGTAATGTTGATATCGCGTAAAGGCGGTGGAGGCGGCACACGCATCAACGGCATGGGGGGTGCAGGCCTGCCGCTATGGATGCTGATGAGCAGCGGTTCGGGTAGAGGTAGCTATGGTGATTTTTCATCTGGAGGCGGTAGTTTTGGTGGATTTGGTGGAGGTAGCTTTGGCGGAGGTGGGTCTAGCGGTAGTTGGTAAATTACACATTAATTAATACACTATACGCAAAGAGCTCCGCCTGACTTATTCAAGCGGAGCTCTTTGCATATTTTCTAACTTGTTACTATACACTATCCTTATAAATCGGCAAAAGAAGCACCTTTTACTATTTTTGCAATTATGTAACAAACCTAATACTTTGGCACAAGTCTTGTATAAGTCTATACAGTTTAAAAAAGACAAATTATGAGCCAGCACATCGAAAAAGAACAGATTCCTCACTTAAAATTCGCACAAGAAGCTGCGCATTCTGAGGACCAACGGCAAGCACTTTTAGTGCTTATAGAACAAGCAGTCATTTTAGGTAATGCTTTTCATAACAAGGTGAAAATATTTTTTGCCACAATAGATGGCACTAAGGATGTAGAAACTACTGCTTGGGCTGCCACATCAGATGGCGTATGCTTAAAGGCTGGGGCATTTATTCCACTTAAAAGTATTCAACGTGTAGAGTTACTATAAAACAAAACGCCCCCGCCTAAGGCGGGGGCGTTTTAACTTTAAGACATTTTTAGCTTCTTCTGTATATCGCTTACATAAGACCTAAACTTTTTGTCGGTCTCTATCAAATCATCTACCGTTTGGCAGGCGTATATTACGGTGGAGTGATCTCTACCCCCAAAGTATTGCCCAATAGATTTAAGCGATGATTTAGTATGGCTTTTTGCCAAGTACATCGAAATTTGACGCGCTTGTACCAACTCACGCTTACGCGATTTAGATTTAAGCATCTCTTGAGGTAACTCAAAATACTCGCATACCAATTTCTGAATCGACTCGATAGATATTTCTTTATTCGAATGCTTTACAAAATTACGCAACATCTGCTTTGCAAGAGGCAAATCAATCTCTTTACGATTAAGGGTAGATTGCGCCAACAACGATACAATAGCACCCTCTAAATCGCGCATATTGGTATCTATATTATGCGCTAAATATTCAATTACATCTTCGGGTAAGGTAGTACCATCGGCTTGAATCTTCTTTTCGATAATAGCCATGCGTGTTTCCAAATCTGGAATCTGCAAATCAGCTGTTAATCCCCACTTAAAGCGCGAAAGCAAACGTGCCTCTAAGCCCACAATTTCTATAGGTGGCTTATCGCTGGTAAGAATAATCTGCTTACCGGTTTGGTGTAGGTGGTTGAATATATTAAAGAAACCGTCCTGTGTTTTTTCTTTGTTCGAGAAATGATGTACGTCATCAACAATCAGTACATCTATCATTTGGTAAAAGTTTACAAAATCGTTGGCTTTACCCTCTTTTATAGCATCAACATATTGCTGGGTAAATTTTTGCGCATCTACATACAATACCAATTTTTCGGGATACTGAGTTTTAATGGCAGCGCCTATGGCTTGCACCAAATGCGATTTACCTAAACCCGTAGCTCCGTAAATCATAAACGGATTAAAAGAAGTGCCTCCTGGTTTTTGCGCTACGGCAAAACCTGCCGAACGTGCCAAACGGTTGCAGTCACCTTCTACATAATTATCAAAAGAATAATTAGGGTTCAGATGCGAGTCTATATTAATCTTTTTAAGACCTGGTATTACAAAGGGATTACGTATAGAACCTCCAATAGCCATAGGTGCTGCTACAGGTTGATTGCGAATATCACCATTGGTTGCCGTAGGTATATTTATAGTAGTAGGAGTTTTTGCATGGTTCTCTACTATAATATTGTACTCTAATCTACCATCGGCGCCTAAAGCATGTTTTACTGTTTTGCGTAATAAACTAACATAATGCTCTTCTAACCACTCGTAAAAAAAGGGGCTGGGCACCTGTATAGTAAGAATACTACCGTCCAACTTTAAAGGAACAATAGGTTTAAACCAAGTGTCGAAACTCTTGGCCGAAACATTGTCTTTAATAATCTTTAGGCAGCTCTCCCAAACTAATTGACAGGTTTTATCCATATTTAAATTATAAAAAATTGATTAATAGGCGTTCAGCGTTTTCAATACTAATTCTGCAACGGGGTACGAATATTAGAAGAAATTTATGAACAAAAAAATGAAAATAGGTCTTGATTTTGTTAAACGTTAATTGCGTATTAACAGAGCGTGAAAATAAATTTCACTTTTTTTTCTTTTCACTTTTCCAAATATTTTGAGGCTTTTTTTACATTATTTTTTACTTAATTTTAGAAGCCTTTACACATTATCTTAACATTGAAAATACACGAACAACTGAAAAATATACAGATAATACACATTTGTAATACATTTGTTGGCGATAACTAAAAAATGAAGCAAGATAAAGTAATTGTAATAGGCTCGAACGGGCAAATAGGCACCGAATTAGTAACTACACTACGTGGTGTTTATGGCGGCGGCAATGTAATAGCAACTGATATAAAAGAAGCACCAGAAGAAATTAGAGAGACTGGACCCTTTGAATTCTCTAACGTATTGGATAAAGACAATCTGCAACAGATTATTGAGAAGTACAAGCCTACTCAAATTTACTTATTAGCTGCACTCCTATCTGCTGTTGGTGAGCAAAAACCAAAACGTGCTTGGGAGTTAAATATGGACGGCCTTATTAATGTATTGGATTTTGCAATTGATTATAAGGTAGCCAAAGTATACTGGCCAAGTTCTATTGCTGTATTTGGGCCAAACTCTCCTCAACTAAATACACCACAACATTGCGTAATGGACCCTAACACGGTATATGGCATTAGTAAACTGGCTGGCGAGCGCTGGTGCGAATATTACCATTTAAAATACGGTTTGGATGTGCGCAGTTTGCGTTACCCAGGTTTAATTGGCTGGAAATCGGCACCAGGTGGAGGAACAACTGATTATGCCGTACATATTTTTCATGAGGCGTTGCAAAACGGAAAATATGAGTGTTTCCTTTCCGAAAACACAGAATTACCTATGATGCACATGAGTGATGCCATAAAAGCGACTATTAGCATTATGGATGCACCTGCTGAGCAAGTAAAAATTCGCAGCAGCTACAATGTAGGCGCTATGAGTTTTACTCCAAAAACACTTACGGCAGAAATTAACAAGCACTTGCCCGACTTTAAAATTAGCTATAAAGATACTGACCCACGTCAGGCTATTGCCAATTCATGGCCAAAAAGTATTGATGATAGTGTTGCACGTGCAGATTGGGGTTGGAAACCGGAGTTTGATTTACCCGGCTTAACCAAAGATATGTTGGATAACCTAGCATAACTTATAAAGTAGTTGTCTTAAAATGACACTATACCAGTTAAAAGGAACTGGTATAGTGTCATTTTTTATTTGCTACAATCTGCTGCACCACAGTAGGGTCTAAAAGTGTGCTAATATCTCCAAAGTCGGTTACTTCTCCAGCAGCAATTTTGCGTAGTATTCGGCGCATAATTTTACCCGAACGTGTTTTGGGCAACCCTACAACCACTTGTATTTTATCGGGCTTGGCTATGCTGCCAATCATTTTGGTAACCGTTGCTGCTACTGCACTAACAAAAGCAGATTCATCAATTACTGGCTTTTTGGTAATAACATAGGCATATATACCCTGTCCTTTTATTTCGTGAGGATAACCTACCACTGCCGACTCTATTACATCAGGATGCTCGTTAATAGCATTTTCTATTTCGGCAGTTCCAAAGCGATGCCCTGATACATTAATTACATCATCTACCCTACCAATAATTCGATACAAGCCATTTTCATCTCTACGCGCACCATCACCCGTAAAATAATAGCCTTTAAAAGTAGTAAAGTATGTTTGTTGGCAACGCTCATGGTCGCCCCAAGTAGTACGCAACATCGATGGCCACGGAAAGCGCATACATAAATTACCTTCCACATCATTACCATGTATTTCCTGCCCCTCATTATCAACCAAAACAGGCTGAACACCTGGCAATGGCTGCCCCGCGTGTGCGGGCTTTAGCGGACTAATACCCGAAAGTGCGGAGAGCATAATAGCACCAGTTTCGGTTTGCCACCAGGTATCTACCACAGGGCAATTATTCTTGCCTATGTTTTCGGCATACCACTGCCAAGCCTCTTCATTAATAGGTTCGCCAACAGAGCCAATGGTTTTTAGCGAATTTAGCGCATGCGGCTGCACGTACTGTAATCCGTATGCCATTAGCGCACGAATAGCCGTAGGTGCCGTGTAAAATATGTTTACCTGATGCTTATCTATTACCTGCCAAAATCTACCTGCATCAGGCCATGTAGGAATCCCCTCAAATATTACTGTAGTAGCGCCACACAACAACGGGCCGTAAATCATGTACGAATGTCCCGTAACCCAACCAATATCGGCCGTGCACCAATACACATCTCCTTGTTTGTATTGAAACACATTTGAAAAGGTGTATGCCGTACCTACCATATACCCTCCCGTTGTATGCACCACCCCTTTGGGTTTGCCAGTAGAGCCAGATGTATACAGAATAAATAAAGGATGCTCTGCCGAAACGGTTACAGTTGCACAAACAGCACTTACTTTCTTGAGTTCTTCTGCAATCCAATACTCCCGATTGGGTTGTAAAGAAATAGCCGCTGCTGTTCGTTTTTCGTACAATACCGTTTTTACAGAAGGGCAGTGCTGCATGGCTTCCTGCACAATGGCGTAAATATTTATTTCTTTATCGCCGCGATACATCCCATTGGCTGTAAATAGCAACTTACATTCCGAATCAATTATTCTATCAGCCAACGCTTGCGCCGAAAAACCGGCAAATACCACCGAATGTATGGCACCAATACGTGCGCAAGCAAGCATAGCAAAAGCAGCTTCTGGTATCATGGGCATATAAATGGCTACTCTATTGCCTTGGGAAATACCGTGCAATTTGAGCACATTAGCATAAGCAGCCACGCTTTCGGCTAATTCTTTGTAGGTAATTTTTCTGCTTGCCTCATTTGGGTCATTTGCCTCCCAAATAATAGCAATTGCATCAGGTTGGCTTTGTGCGTACCTATCTATACAATTTTCGGTAATGTTTAACATTCCGCCATCGAACCATTTTACATCAAAAGGGGTAAAACTCCAACTTAGCGTTTTACTCCAAGGCTTTTGCCAGATAAACGTTTGAGCTATTTTCTCCCAAAAGGCTTCGGGTTGGGTAATACTTAGCTGGTATTGGTAGTGATAATCGGCGTAGTCGGTAATTTGAAACTGCATAGCGTAACTTGAGGAAGCAAAATACGCATTTAGGCAAATTATTCTTGCTTGACACTTAGAATAAGCAACAGCCTAAAAACAAAAAAACGCGTTATATTCTAAATACGATGCAATATAAAACAAAAAAAACCCGCGGACTTGCGGGGTTGTGCTCCTGAGGCTGCCCCGATAGCCATCGGGGCGAACCAGCGATTATACTCCTGAATAAGTTGTTAGTAAGCGATCCGTTATTTCAGGATATAAACTTAAATTCTTAATAAAATTTGCACTTTTCATTCTCTTAATATGCTTTTCAATGGATAATGCTTGCGTTCTATTTACACAAACTATAGTATGAAAAAGCTCCCATGGAATACCATCCTTAGTAGAGTTTGTATTTAGAACCTCATTGTTATGAATCTCTAATCGTTTTGTTATATCGGTTGTTTCTCCAATATAAAAACCATTCCTTTTCTTACTATATATAATGTAAACATAGTGAGCCATAAATAAAGTGGACTTATGAATTTCTTACTGTGGCTGCCCCGATTACTATCGCGGCGAACCAACGACTATATTCTTAAATAAGCTATGAATATAAACCAAAAAACCCCGCGGACTTGCGGGGTTTTGCTCCTGAGGCTGGGCTCGAACCAGCGACCCTCTGATTAACAGTCAGATGCTCTAACCAGCTGAGCTACTCAGGAGTGTTTCTTTTTAAAAAAGTGTTGCAAAAGTAGCATATCAAATTTAAATACACAATATTTGTAGCTAAATTATTTAAATAAAAAGCACATGAGTTTATTAGTAGTTGGTACTGTGGCATTTGACGCCATCGAAACACCTTTCGGAAAAACAGATAAAATTATTGGTGGTGCTGCTACCTATGCAGGTTTAGCTGCCTCATATTTTTACAAACCCATTAATTTAGTGGCAGTTGTGGGCGAAGATTTCCCAAATTCGGAAATTGCTAACTTAAACACGCATGGACTAGATACAGAAGGCTTACAAGTAAAAAAAGGTGAAAAATCTTTTTTTTGGAGTGGAAAATACCACAACGACATGAATACGCGCGACACGTTGGTTACCGAATTAAACGTATTGGCAAATTTCGATCCTATTATTCCAGAGAATTATCAGCATTGTGATTTTTTGATGCTGGGTAACCTTACACCACAAGTACAAAAAACGGTTATATCACGTATTAGACATCGTCCAAAACTGATTGTGTTAGATACCATGAACTTTTGGATGGATATTGCCTTAGATGATTTACTGGAAACCTTGAAACTAGTAGATGTGCTAACAATTAACGATGCAGAAGCACGTCAATTATCAGGTGAGTACTCGCTGGTAAAAGCTGCTAAAAAAATATTAACCATGGGGCCTACTTACTTAATTATTAAAAAAGGAGAACATGGCGCTTTACTATTCAACAAAAATCAAGTATTTTTTGCTCCTGCATTGCCTTTAGAAGAGGTATTTGACCCAACTGGTGCTGGTGATACATTTGCAGGTGGCTTTATCGGTTACTTAGCCAAAACACGTGATATATCTTTCGACAATATGAAACGTGCCATTATTTTTGGTTCGGCAATGGCCTCTTTTTGCGTAGAAAAGTTTGGTACTGAACGCGTTAAAAACTTAACCGAAGACGAAATCGACGAACGTGTACAACAATTTATCGACTTAGTACAGTTTGATATCCAACTGGTGTAATAACTATCCATTGCTAATTTGCCCAAAACACAAAATCACTTTGGGCAAATTAGCAATCTATACGTTGGCAATTGTTATTTATCTATTCTACCCTTTCCCTAAAATTGAAAAACTGTCTAACTGTTTTAATCCATTATCAATTAATTACCCTTTACTGTAGTATCGGATAAAATGGAGAGAATTACTCACTTCCGTTTATTTAAAATAGGTGTTGCCTCAATAAGCATTCTTTACTCTTTTATTGCCTACGGACAAGGTACTATTACCGTAGTTCCTCAAACAATAAAGTATAATGTGATAAGTGATTATATAGGAGAAGGGACAAAAGGTTTTTTTCTTAATGCATTAGCCTTTTATGTGGAGGAAAATGATAGTTTAATTATAAAAAAACTACTGCATGATTTTGGTAATCCTTTGCTGCAACAAAACACTGGTAATTTAGTGTGGCAAAAGACAATTAGTCAGGGGTGGAAAGATAAAAACCTAGTAGTTACGATTACGCGCGGACCAGTACCTGAAGTAAAGAAAGAGTGCATTGTTTATTTTACAACGGCTACTACACTAAACGGAAAAGATTTACTAAGACCGCTGGTAGGCGTTAAAAAAGATATTACCATTTATTTAAACGAATTAATTGCACAGCAAATACCTACTAAATAGCGATTGCTAAACTGCGTTAAATACTGCTGAATTACGGGTGTGGCTACTCGTATCTCAGTGCTTCTACTGGATCGAGTTTAGAGGCTTTAATTGCTGGATAGATACCAGATACGAGACCCACTACCATACAAAGGGTAATACCACCAAAAATCCACAGCCAAGGAATAATAAAACCACCACCTACAAATCCGGTAATTACGTTACCAATAAGGATACCCAACACAATACCACCCAAACCTCCAATTTGGCAAATAACAACTGCCTCAATTAAAAACTGCCGGCGAATAACCAATGGCGTAGCGCCAATAGCCTTACGAATACCTATTTCGCGGGTACGTTCGGTAACAGAAACCAACATAATATTCATCAGCCCAATAGAAGCACCTAACAAAGTAATAATACCAATAAGGGTGGCTGCAATGGTAATGTATTTAAGATTGCCTATAAGTTCGTTGGCAAGGCTGTCGCTTTGGGTAATTTCGAAATTACTTGCCTCTGTAGCATTTAATCGACGGATGTTGCGGAAGGTACTGGTGGCCTCGCCTACAGCACCATCTATAAACTTTATATTATCTACAATTACGCTTAGGGTATAGGAGGTATTATTGTCGGTAAGCTGCCGCGATTTAGATAGAGGGATAATACAAATCTTATCTCCACCAAAGGAAAAACTAGCTCCCTTTTCGGCCAAAATGCCAATTACGCGGTATTTTTGATTGCTTAAGGTAATTATTTGATTAAGTGCTGGACTGCCTTTGAACAAGGTTTCTACAATTTCTTTACCCAGTATTACCACGTTGCTGCCGTATTCCAATTCGGATTCGGAAAAATTGCGCCCCTGTGCCAGTTTATAGCCCGAGGTGAGCAAATAACCCTCGTCGGCTCCCATTACCAATAAATTGGGGTTTGTTTTTTTGCTACCGTATTTGGCGGTTGAAGCAAAAGAGGCAACAGCAGATATGGATATAGTAGCAGGAAAATTAAAGCTGCTTTTAAACTCGGCAGCTTGGCGCATATTTATTACTGGGTAACGCTTAGGACGCTTGCCTCGCCCACCTATACGGATGCCACTACCCTCGCGGTTACGAATACTAAACGAGTTGGCACCCATACTTGCAAAGTTTTCGTTGATGGATTTTTTGATGCCATCTATAGAGGTAAGAATACCTACCAATGCCATAATTCCAATAGAAATAATAAGTGCTGTAAGTACTGTACGCAGCTTATTGGCTTTGATAGATTGTATAGATACTCGAATATTTTCTTTAAGATTCATCGCAATTGAGTAGCCGAAAATAAAGAAAGTCCGGTAAAAACCAGACTTTCCGTTTGTTATATCTTAAAATGCAGTATTATACGGCAAATGATGTACCACAGCCACATGTGCTGGTAGCATTGGGATTACTAAAAGTAAACCCACGTGCATTTAATCCATCTTGATGGTCTATTTCCATACCTATTAGATACATAGTATGTGCCTTTTTCATAAATATGCGTATTCCATCGAGGGTAAACTCAGTATCCGTTTCTTCCTTTTTATCTACGCCAAGGGCATAGGTCATACCCGAACAACCACCACCATTTACTCCTACACGCAAACCATACCCCTCTTCCAACTGTTTCTCTGCCAATATTTTTTTTACTTCTTTTATCGCATTAGGCGTTAAGGTAACGGTGGTAAATGCCGCAATTGGGTCTTGTAATATCGTGTCCATTTTATTGAAATATAGTACAAAGATAAATGAAAAAAATGGTCGTTTTGTTTGAAATAATTAACTTCGGCTGCTAAAATAACACTCATGGACATTACCACATTAATTTTTGATACGCTTAAAATTGTCATCCCATCGTTACTGGTATTTTTGACCGCTTATTTTGTACTTAAACAATACTTAAACAACGATTACAATAAACAATTGCTCGAACTGCGCCGCGATAACAATAAAGGTGCGTTGCCTTTGCGTCTGCAAGCCTACGAACGCATTACCTTATTCTTGGAACGCCTAAACCCCAATAGTTTAATTGTACGCACGCATCAATCGGGCATGAGCGCACGCGACCTGCAATCGGCATTATTAGGTGCTATACGTGCCGAGTACGAGCACAATCTTACCCAACAGTTGTATGTATCTAAACGCTCGTGGGATGTACTAAAATCGGTAAAGGAAGAAACCATTAACATGATAAACAATGCTACAATGGGATTACCTCCACAAGCTACCGGCATGGATTTGAGCAAGGTAATATTGGAACATGTAGCCAAGCAAGAACACAATCCGTTTGACATTGCCGTTGCCATCGTAAAAAACGAGGTGCAAAAATTGTTTTAATTTTAGCCTCCTATCGCTCCACAGTTATCACGCAGTTGCCTCCAATAAACAGGAGGCTATAGTATAAACTTACACTTAAGTATGTCAGCAAAAAAAATCACTACGTCTTCGGGTATCGAGATAAAAGATATTTACACCAGCGCCAAGCCTATTACCGAATTACCAGGAGAATTTCCGTTTACGCGCGGGATACAAAAAGATATGTATCGCGGTAAATTATGGACCATGCGCCAGTACGCTGGCTTTTCTACTGCCGAAGAAAGCAATAAAAGATACCATTACCTGTTGCAGCAAGGTACCATGGGATTATCAGTTGCTTTTGATTTGCCTACACAGATAGGGTACGATAGCAGTCATGAATTTGCCGAAGGCGAAGTAGGCAAAGTGGGTGTAGCCATTGATAGCTTAAAAGATATTGAGATTTTGTTTGAGGGTATTGAGCTAGAAAAAATTACCACCTCAATGACTATTAACGCCACTGCCTCTACCCTATTGGCTATGTATATTGCTTTGGCAAAAAAACAAGGTGCCGACCTGAAGCAAGTATCAGGCACGATACAAAACGATATTTTAAAAGAATACGCAGCACGAGGCACATACATTTACCCACCTAAGCCCTCCATGCGACTGATTACCGATATTTTTGACTACTGCAGCAAAGAAGTGCCTAAATGGAATACCATTTCGATTTCGGGCTACCACATACGCGAAGCAGGCTCTACAGCCGTGCAAGAGCTGGCATTTACGCTGGCAAATGGCAAATCGTATTTGCAAGCTGCTTTAGCCAAAGGGTTAGAGATTGATGTTTTTGCTAAACGCTTGTCGTTCTTTTTTAACTGCCACAACAACTTTTTTGAGGAAATTGCCAAATTTAGAGCAGCACGCCGCATGTGGGCACATATTACCAAAGAGTTAGGCGCTACCGACCCACGAGCGCAACAATTACGTTTTCATACCCAAACAGGAGGTTCTACTCTTACCGCCCAACAACCTCTCAATAACATTGTGCGGGTAAGTAGCCAAACGATGGCGGCTGTGTTGGGTGGCACACAATCGTTGCATACCAACGGGTTTGATGAAGCGATATCATTACCCACCGAAGCGGCTGCTAAAATTGCCTTGCGCACGCAGCAATTAGTGGCGTTTGAAAGTGGTATTACCGAAACGGTAGACCCTTTAGCTGGTTCGTATTTTGTAGAGAGCCTTACCGACGAAATTGAAGCTGCTGCTTGGAAGTATATTGAAAAAATTGATGCTATGGGCGGTTCGGTGGCTGCTATTGAGCAGGGATATATTCAGGATGAAATAGCCAGTGCTGCCTACCAGTACCAAAATGAGATAGAAAGTGGCGAACGCATTATTGTAGGGGTAAATAAATTTGCAGAGAAAGAAGCGATAAACGACGACGTGTTTCGGATTGACGACAGCATACGCACCTTGCAAATGAATAAACTAACAAAGCTGTATGCCGAGCGTGATACTGTAGCTGTAGAACAGGCATTGGCTGCCATAAAAACTGCTGCTATGGGTGATGCCAACTTGATGCCATACATTCTTACCGCAGTAGAAGCATATGCTACTTTAGGTGAAATTGCAGATACGCTACGTGCTGTTTTTGGCGAGTATCAGGGGTAATTTTTGTGTCCAATAAGTACTATTTTCATTTCTTGTTGGTCAAGCGACCAACAAAGGCGTAGAGCTTTGTACTTCGTATCAAGTTTCGTGGTTATAGACAGTTTTTGTCTCCTAAATCGCCAACTTCTTGTAACTTCAAAAAGTTATAGGCAAGTTTATAAAACAATACAACTCATAAAAAGCAATTCAAAGGGGAGTCCAGAACCCCATAAAAAAACGGGGCGAACTCTGAAAAGCCATATGAGTAAGAAAAATCAAAAAGAATAAAATGGAAAATTTATTAAGTCTAGCACAAGTATTATTGGCAGTATCTGTTGCCTATGTTTGGATATTTAGGTATGATAATGTTGTTAAAGAATTTAAACAATTTGGATTTAATGACTTAACCCGCAATTTTGTAGGAGCAGCTAAAATTTCTTTAGCAACATTGCTTGTTGCAGGCATTTGGTATCCATCTTTAGTACTAATCCCTGCGCTACTTATGGGTATGTTTATGATAGGAGCTCAATATTCCCATTTCAAAATTAAAAATCCATTTATTAAACACCTACCCTCTCTACTTCTTTTGATTCTGTGTGCATTTATTGCATATGGATCAATTTAATAATTTAGAAATGACTGTAGTTACCATTTGCGTTCTAATATCCAGTTTGTCATTCTATGCTTATGTAGCTTCTTATTTCATATCACCCAATATGAAAAACGACTTCAAAAGATTTAATTTAGAGAAATTTGGTCTGTTAACAATCGTTTTAGAGTTTTTAGGAGCCACTGGTTTACTTGTAGGACTAAAATTTAGCCCGATTTTAACAATTTCATCTTTCGGTCTTGCACTTCTTATGTTGTTTGGTTTAATAGTGCGTTTAAAGTTGAAAGATAGTTTCTGGATTTCTTTACCAGCTATTTTTTATATGTGCTTAAATATATACGTCCTATTGGTATCGATAAGCTAATTTACAATTAACAATCACAGGTTATAAAACCTACATGTAGAACTAACAACTCAGCTACATCCTAATATTAGTAAATGTGTGAATGATGTAATTTTTAATAGTAATAGTGTAAGAGTTTAGGCAGTAATGGGTAACACCTTTGTGCATTGTGAAAATCAATTCGCAGATAAAAAATTCAGCATAGCACGGCACGTACAGCACATGCTTTTACTTAACTTTAATTTTTAACCTTAAAACAAAAAAATCATGAACACAACAAAAATTTTATCCATTATTCTCCTCATCTGTGCATCATTTACCGGTTGTAAAAAATATGAGGATGGACCTGCCTTTAGTTTACGTTCTAAAACAGCTCGTGTAGCAAATACCTGGGAAATAGAGTCATATACCATTAATGGTGCAGACAATACATCAACTCTTAAGAATATAAACTATACTGAAACTTACGACAAAGACGGAAATTATTCATACAATTCATCTGCAGTTACAGGTTCAGGAAAATGGGAGTTTCAATCGGACAAGGAACAAATAAAACGGTCTGGCGTATCGGGACAATCTACAGAAACACTTTTTATATTGCGATTGAAAGAAAACGAGTTCTGGTATTATTATTTAGATGGTAACGACAGACACGAATTTCATTTAGAAGAAAAATAATATACCATTGCTTTAAATAAAGCGGACAAGCTGTATAATTTGGCAGTTTGTCCGCTTTATTTATTTTTGGGGCAGTAGAACTTTAAGTACAAATGAAAAAACTACACTTCAAAACAATCATCAATACTCCTGCCGACAAGGTTTTTACTACGTTGACTAATTTAGAAACCTACAAGCAATGGACTGCTGTGTTTGACCCCTCCTGTTCCTACGAAGGAAGCTGGGATAAGGGCAGCAAAATCATCTTTACCGCTTTTGACAAGGATGGCAAACGCGGCGGTATGGTTTCGGAAATAGCAGACAACGTAACCAATCGCTTTATTTCTATTCGCCACCTCGGAATACTTGACGGGTATAAGGAAATAGTTGAAGGTCCGGAGGTAGAAAAATTTGCTGGGGCATTAGAAAACTACTTGTTTGAAGAGAATAACGGAATTACCACACTCTCTATTGAACTCGACACCGTTGAGGAGTATGTGCCCTATTTCACAGAAACTTTTCCAAAAGCACTGGAAAAACTAAAAGCTATTTGTGAAGAGTAAGTGTTATTATCAAACTTTTATGCGCAAAATCTGAACTGAAAAATGACGTTAGAAAATCTTAAAAATGGCGACCAATGCTCAGTTATTGGCGGTACTCATAAAGGAAAATCGGGTATTGTGCAAGATTTGAATACAAGCAAAACGGGGCATATCACGATAACTGTTTTGCAGCAAAACGGCGTACGATTTAAAACGCTTGGTAAAAATGTACTTGCGCTGGCTGATGACGGCACGAGTAATTTATAGCTGGGTAGATAGTAACGAACCATTAACAGCACATTGGCAGTAAGCTTAGCGTCTATTCCTAAACTTAACTCATAAAATACCTTCACAAAAAATCACCGTACAGTTTAGTTGTTCTTACTATCTTTAGTGGCCAACTAGACCCTAATATTCTTGCAAATGGCAGTATATAAATCGCTAATTTTTAGTTTATTTAATCATGCAATCACTCAGTTCTACCCGACTAAATAAATACATTAGCGAATCTGGAATTTGCTCCCGACGAGAAGCTGATAGGTATATTGAGCATGGCAAGGTATTTATTAATGGAAAAAAAGCCGTTATCGGCGACCAGGTAAGGGCGGGTGATAAGGTAGTAGTAAATGGTAATACGCTAGAATCTAAAGAGGCTATAAACTCCATATTTATTGCGCTAAACAAACCGGTAGGCATTACCAGCACTACCGAAGCTGGTGTAAATGGTAATATAGTGCAGTTTGTAAACCATAGCGAGCGTATTTTTCCGATAGGACGATTAGACAAAGACTCGCAGGGACTTATTTTTCTTACCAACAATGGCGACATTGTAAATAAAATACTACGTGCTGGTAATCAACACGAAAAAGAGTATGTGGTAACGGTAGATAAGTCCATTACCGAGTCGTTTATTAGCGGCATGGCAAATGGTGTACCCATGCTTGGGGTAACTACCAAAAAATGCAAAGTAAGTCAAGAAAGCACCTTTATATTTCGCATTACACTGATACAGGGGCTTAACAGACAAATACGCCGCATGTGCGAATTATTCGGATATGCTGTTACCAAACTGGAACGGGTGCGCATTATGAACGTAAGTTTAAAAGGTATTCCGCTGGGAGAATGGCGGGAATTGACCGAACAAGAAATGGCGGGTATATTTAGGATGGTAGAAAAATCTTCTTCTACAGCTAAAAAAAGCCGGTTAGAAGAAAAGAATACCACCAAAAAAGAATCTTCCACAGTAGCACCAGCCAAACCCGACAGAACGAACAAGGACAATAGAAATTTTAAATCTAAATCATTTGGTAAAGCGGGCAATGCTAGCAGCAGCAAACGAAAAAGCGGTGGAAAAAGCAATACTGGCAAGCCTTCCAACAACCGTTCGGGTGGAACGACACGAAGCAGAGGAAGATAACGTAACAAATAACACTTTGAAACTAGAACATCGTAAACAGCCAATTGCTTCATTATCGCATTTTATAATACGAATGGGACGTTATGGCCTATTTGCCCTTATACTAGTTACCTTATCGGTAGGAATTGGCGTAGCTGGTTACCATTATTTGGGCAAGCTCAACCTTATTGATAGTTTTCACATGGCCTGTATGATTCTAACGGGTATGGGGCCTACCTCCAACATGGATACCCAAACAGCAAAGCTTTTTTCTTCCTTTTATGCGCTGTATAGCGGTGTGGCTTTTTTAAGCATTACTGCTGTTTTCTTTGCACCTATTATTCATCGTTTGTTGCATATTTTGCATGTAGAAAAAGACAGCAACGAATTGGAAGAAAAATAATTTCTCTTTATACAAACTGCGTATTTTATTGCATACCCTTTTATACTACTAGAATATTACAAACTAATAATATCCATTGCCGTTGCAGGAATAAATACCGAATAATGCTGTAAAGCGTAAAACATGTGTACTAAAATCTTGTTAATCAATAACCCGAAATGAAAGCGTTAATCAAAAAAATATTATCCTCTATTTTATCTCTTCTATTGCTAATTACAGGTGCTTTAAATACCTATTCGCAAAGCAATCCAAGCAAGCAATCCGCATCAGGGTTTATGGATTTTAATGGCTACCACGATACCCGTGGCACTACAGACTTTACCCTAAACCTACTGGCAAACCCTTGCAAGCAACTTCAATACTTTTCGCTTACCAATTTTGGCAGTCAAACCAATAGTACTGACCTTACGGGCTATTATTCCGAACAGCACCTACGCTGGAATCCCATTAAAAAAATCCCCTTAGATATTACCCAGCTTTGGACAACCATTTCGGGACCGCGCAACGACCAATTGTATTATGGCATTAGGTGGCGCCCTAACCAAACACGGGGTATAGATAGCGTGCTCGCAAAAATAAATCTACTTTTTTTTGTTAACTTTCACCTTATTGGGTTTTCCGAAAACAGTACAACTATGTATTTACCACAAATAGAGTACGTGTATCGGTTAGTGGTATTGCCAAAGCTTTTATCCAACCGCGTGTATATATCGGGCTTTGCCGATCAAACCTTTGCAGTAAGTGCTACAAATAAGCGTAGTGCCACTTGGGTTACCGAGCACCAATTGGGCATACGTGCTATTGATGGGCTGCATGTTGTTGCCGAGTACCGCATAAATGAATATGCAAAAAACCAAACAGGATGGGGCTTAGGACTCGAATATTTTTTAGACTTTTAGCAAATGATATCCAATCGGAATAAAGCCGTTCTTTATGTTGTACTCTTATTAGTGCTTATTCCAATTTGTAGGTGGGTAATTCTGCCTCAAGTTGAGAAGGTTCCAGCTAATTTTTCATACGAAGCCAATATATTTTCTATTGATAATTTTTATGATGAAACCAAACATCGGTTTTCTGGCGAAATATTATCTGTTACCAATTTTACCTATACAGTAGCTGGTAAAGAAGAGGATGCTCTAATTATTAAAAATACCTTCGAGGCAAAAAAACCATCTGGTGAACCCATATTTTCTGTAAATCGTTTGTATGGAATAAACCCCGCCGATGGCAGCCATGTAATGCGTAAGGGGGATAAAAACAGAAGCGGCTTTTTATTTGCACCACGAGGCATAAAAAAGGGAGACAGTTATACCTACTGGCATATTAATTACGACATGCCTGCATTAATGAAGTTTCAGGGGGAAGAAACGATAGCTGGACTTACTGTTTACAAATACGCGTGTTCTTATACAGCCGACCAAACCAAAAACCTCAGTTTTTTGCCAGATGTACCCGAAAAAAGGGGTATTGAGTTGGATATATTACTCGAAACATGGATAGATCCTGTTACTGGATGGTTGATAAAATACGAAGATCGTACAACAGCTTGGTACTATGATATACGCAGCAATAAACGCCTAAATCCATGGAATAGGTTTCATAATGAGTTTGCTTATAGCAGTATTTTACAACATGTAGACATTGCAAAAAACAAGCATTTTAGTATCAATGCGCTCACTATTTACCTGCCTATATTGTTGGTAACACTTTCCTTATTGATACTGATTATTCATTTTTCGTTTCTACCGATTTTTAAAAAGTATAAACCTGCAATCGCATTTATAATCGCACTAATTATTGGTGTTAGTTTGAGCTGGGAACTATACAGCTTTATAGGCCAAAATGAAAGCGAAAAGCAAACACTCGGTTTTGAAAATGAATCTACCAAGGTACTATCCTACATTAATGCCGAGTTAAAACTTGCCCAAAATTTAGTTGCCGACTTGAGTTATGATTATGAGCAAACAGGTAAGGAAGTTCCAGAAAGAGACTGGTTTGACAAGAAAGCAACCAACTTGCTTACAAAACTAAGCAGTCTTAAAGCCTTAAGCTATGAACCAGTTGTGCTGGCTTCCGAAAGAAAAAAGGTGGAAGCGCGCGCCATTTCCGAGGGGTTTACTAACTTTCAGTTCACCGAACAAAATCAAAATGGAGCACTTGTAAGTGCCGCAAATAATGCTTTATATATCCCTATTTATTACATACAGCCCTATGTTGGCAATGAACGTGCATTGGGTTTTAATCTCGCATCAGATCTACTCCGCCTAAAAACACTAAAATATGCTGAGGAAACTGGCAATTTTGCCATTACGCCACCTATATCACTGGTGCAGGAAGAAGATGGGGATAAAGATTTAAAAACAGGACTCGTTATTTTTTACCCTCTTTTTAGAAATAGTGGCGGTAAAGAAAGAATCATAACCGCTTACTTTTCGGGTGTATACAGCATTAAAACACTCATTAATACCGCCATTAATTCTCACGACATAAACAAGCAAATACGTGTACGGATAACGGACGTTACCGATGCGAATAAGCAGCTTGTTTTTACGAATGTAAATGATAAAACAGACGATTTCGTGATGATTACAAAGCGTTTTCCAATTCTAAACCGTATGTGGGAATTTACTTTTTATTTGCCGCCACTGGCAAATAGCGGGGTAAAAATTACCATATTTTCTATCTGTATTTTGCTCACCCTAGTAAGTGCTTTTTTTATCTACCGCGTATTGGCCGATAATACACGGCAGTTGAGAGAAACCCAAGCTTATACACGCAGCTTAATTGAGGCTGCATTAGATCCATTGCTTACCATTAGTACCGATGGAAAAATAACAGATGTAAACGAGGCATCGGTAAAAGTAATTGGTGTGCCACGCGAAAAACTAATAGGTACCGATTTCCTCAATTACTTTACCGAACCCGATAAGGCTAAAGAAGGGTACCAACAGGTTTTCGAAAAAGGATCTGTTTCACATTATCCGCTTACTATAAAAAATGTAAATAACACATTTATCGACGTGCTTTACAATGCTTCAGTGTATAAAGATGATAAAGGAAATGTGCTCGGAGTTTTTGCTGCGGCAAGAGATATTACCGAACGCACAAAAAGTGAAGAAGCACTTAAAAACAAAACCATGCAACTTGTTGAAGCCCAAAGATTGGCTCATATTGGTAGTTGGGAATGGGATGTATTGGCAAATACCATTGATTGGACAGATGAACTTTTCCGCATATTTGGATTAGATCCAAAAACAGCTGGCACCGACTATGCAAGTTACCTTTCGTACTTGCACCCCGATGATAGGGAAAATGTAAATGTAATTGTGCAAAAGGCATTTGTAGACCACCAGCCTTTCAATTTCTTTCACAAAACAATTCGTCCTGATGGTGCCGTACGCATCATTAGTGCTACTGGTAATGTATTTACCGATGCTGATGGAAATACCATACGTATGGTGGGAACGGCACAGGACATTACCGAAATAAAAAATTCGGAAGATAAATTTAGAGGCTTATTAGAATCTGCGCCAGATGCTATAGTAATTGTAAATAGTGAAGGAAAAATACAACTGGTAAATACGCAAACAGAAAAACTTTTTGGCTACGAAAGAGCCGAAATTATTGGGCAAGAAGTAGAAATGTTGATTCCTGCTCGCTACAAGCATGCTCATTATGGTAATAAAAAAGGCTTTTTTGCAGATCCAAAAGCCCGAAATATGGGAGCCGGCTTGAATTTATTTGGGCTACATAAAAGTGGAAGAGAATTTTCGGTAGAAATTAGCTTAAGCCCGTTGGAAACTGATGAAGGTTTATTGGTATCAGCCGCCATACGTGATGTGACAGAACAAAAGCGAGCAGCACAAGAGCTAATTGCAGCGAAAAAGAGTGCCGAAGCATCTGGACTAGTCAAAGAAACATTTTTGGCAAACATGAGTCATGAAATACGCACACCCATGAATGCCATTATCGGATTTACCGATATATTACTAAAAAGTGATTTAGGAACCGTAGAGTTAGACTATGTGTCTACCATCAAACACGCGGGCGAAAATTTGCTCACCATCATCAATGATATTCTCGACATATCAAAAATAGAAGCAGGTATTATTGACTTTGAAGTACATCCTATAAATATTGTGGGGATGTTTAAGTCGTTTGAGTCTATACTTGCACAAAAAGCTGGAGAGAAAAAAATAGCCTTGCATTTTTCATCTCATAAAGACATTCCAAACATACTCCTTGGCGACCCTACCCGACTTACACAAATTATTATGAATTTGGTAGGTAATGCCCTTAAATTTACCCAAAATGGTAGCGTAACGGTGGACGCGCATATATTGAGCCAAGTAAACGAAACGTATGTACTGCAATTTTCTGTTAAAGACACAGGTATTGGTATTGCCGCAGATAAATTGGAATATATTTTCAATAGATTTCATCAAGCAGAAACGCAAACAGCACGAAAATATGGAGGTACTGGATTGGGGCTAAGTATTGCCAAACAGTTGATTGAACTACAAGGAGGCACTATTTCTGTGAAAAGTGAAGAGCAGGTAGGTTCTGAATTTACGTTTACCTTACCTTTTAAAAAAGGCAACAAGGAACAGATTATTACACAAAAACAACCAAAAGCAACTAAAGTGAATTTTGAGCAGCTAAGCACATTGAATATTCTGTTGGCAGAAGATAATCCTATAAATGTGAAGTTAGTGATGCACCTTTTTGCTCAAAAAGGCATGAAACATCCCGATGTAGCTGGGAATGGTAGAATTGCTATAGATATGTTTAAAACTAAGCCGTATGACATTGTACTGATGGATATTGAAATGCCGGAGATGACTGGCTATGAAGCAACAGCAGTGATACGGGAGGAACTAAAAAGCACTGTGCCCATTATAGCCATGACGGCTCATGCCATGTCGGGCGAACGTGAAAAATCCCTATCGCGCGGTATGAATGCCTACATTACCAAACCTATTGATGTAAACTTATTGTTTGAGGAAATGTATAGCCTCGCCTTTAATTCTACTGTTGAGCATACTACAGACACCAAAAAAGAGAAAGCCATCAAGTTTGATTATCTTTTTGAAACCTTTGGCGACTCAAAAGAGGTAATTGTAGAGATGATAGATGTGGTAATTACTCAGTTTCCGGAGAACCTTTTAGCACTTAGTACAGCAATAGGTAAAGCAGATTATGCAGAGGTAAGAGCGAGCTGCCATAAACTAAAATCTACCGCTGCTATTATCGGTTCAGATTCCATTGTAGCTCTTTTAGAAGAAATGAGAACCTTGGCAGCCACCACAACAGGCATTGAAAAAATAGAAGAGCTGAATGCAAAATTGAACCTTATGGCAGCCGTAGCTATGGAAGAGTTGGCGGCAGAAAGAGCACGGATGCTGAACGATAATTAATCTACTACACTAATTGTTCTTTTAGCCGTATTTAGTACTTTTGCAACCGTACAGGTGTTTTTAAAAAGCCAATTGCTACCTGTGCTACTAAATAAGTAACATGAAGATTTTACAGACCGCAGAAAGAATATCACACAAGGACCTTTCAGATAATTACGTGTACCAACGATCGGTATTGGCGTATGCTGCAGCTGCAGAAATTGTTTCGGGCAAGGTGTTGGAAATAGGAACCGGAAGCGGATACGGCATTGAATTGATTAGCCCAAAAGCTGAAAAATTTGTAACGGTAGATAAATTCGAAAACGAGAATATTCAACCACTACTGCGCACCTATACCAATGTGGAGTTTATTAAAATGAATATTCCTCCACTTAGTAATATTCCCGATAATTCATTCGACTATGTAATTACTTTTCAGGTAATTGAGCACATACAAAACGACAAAGAATTTGTAAACGAAATATACCGTGTGCTCAAAAGCAATGGTAAACTCATTGTTACTACTCCAAACAAAAAGATGTCGCTTACGCGCAATCCTTGGCATATTCGGGAATACACTATTGCCGAATTGTTTACCCTACTAAGCAACAAATTTCAGTCGGTAGAAAAACAAGGGGTATTTGGTAACGCTACCGTGTTGGAGTATTACCACAAAAACAAAGCAGCTGTACAAAAAATCACCCGGTTTGATGTATTGAATCTTCAATACCTATTACCACGCCAATTACTGCAAATACCTTACGATATTTTGAACAGGCTGAACCGCAAGAAATTACTAACCGAAAACCAAGCGCTTACGGCAAGTATTACCCAAGAAGATTACTCCATTAAAACTGCTGAAGATACCTGCTTCGACTTGTTTTATATTGCCGAAAAGAAATAGGTTAGTATTTGTTAGGTCGTTTTACGGGCTCGGGGTTAATGCCGTAGAGCAATCCTAAATCGCTATAAAACCCCAATAATGCATTTAGCTGTGTAAAGCCTTTTTGACGCAATGCTGTGGTAGTTCCCTTAGAGCGTCCGCCAGTAGCACAGTATACAAACACCGGTTTATTTTTATCCAATTGGTCTAAGCTTTTCAAAAAATCAGGGCTGTAATAGTTAATGTTTATAGCGGCTGGTAAATGACTTTTCTTGAACTCGTCTGGCGTGCGCACATCTACTAATTGTGCCGGCGCTTTCTCGTACTGTGATTTAAAATCGGTAGGAATTAAAAACTTTGTACCTAAACTATCTGTAGTAGATACTTGT
Source organism: uncultured bacterium (assembly GCA_947085255.1). Lineage (GTDB taxonomy): Bacteria > Bacteroidota > Bacteroidia > Sphingobacteriales > Sphingobacteriaceae > CAMTVQ01. Next base: position 26,466 of record CAMTVQ010000014.1, read on the forward strand.
GCCATCAACGGATTTATCAGTACACCCAGCACCAATAGTAGTAGTATTTTTTTGATTCTCATTATCCTAGTATTTTATACAAAAATAGGGCTTTCATTAAAATTAGCTGAAAAATTTCCTGTACGTTTGTGTATAATTAAACGCAACTGTTTTAAAAAAGTATGGAAGAAGAAAATAACCCCAATCAAATAAACATAGAACTATCAGAAGATATTGCCGAAGGTATCTATGCTAATTTAGCAATTATTACTCATTCAAACGCCGAATTTGTAATAGATTTTATCCGCATGATGCCGGGTGTACCCAAAGCAAAAGTAAAATCGCGTATTGTACTTACCCCCGAACATGCCAAACGCCTAGTAGCTGCATTGTCTGATAATATTTCGAAATACGAACAAACCAACGGAAAGATTAAAGTAAACGAGCAAGAACCTGGCTTCCCGATGAACTTTGGCGGACCAACTGCGCAGGCGTAGGTGTTGAATAATTGTTAGACGCAATTAATTGGCAGCTCTGCTAACCTGAATACTATGAGTTCTCATTGATGAAATATTAATGGTAAATTTTTTGGAACAAGTACTTCTTTTCTTTACGGTCAACGTAGCTAATAGACGGTTTAAGTATTTTTTTCTTATGCTTAATGTTATCCCGCTCATTTTGTATTTTTTCTTTTCGTTTCCAGCAGAGAATTTAATAGTGTATTTCTTGTTAGAAGCACTTGTTTATTGCTTCATGAATATTATTTACATAAAACTGTTTGACCTGCCTGTTGGACTGATTAAAATTCTTTTGATTCTCTTTTGCTTAACGTTAATTACTCTATCAACATACCTCATACCCTTATGGAATAAAGATGAAGCGAATGAAAGCAGAATCGCTTTTTGGAATTATTTAGCAATATTATTTTCTTTCTATACAGTGAACTTCTTTACTGTTGGAGATAAGTTTTATGATTGGGAAGAAAACACACTCAAAAGAAATGTCATTTTTAAGTTTGGAGTATTGCTGGTTGTCGCAGTATTAGGATTTACATTAGGTAAATATATTAAAAGTGACTTAGCGTTTATTGTTGCAATGATTTCAGTAAAGACAACAACTGAGTTATTAACTTTACGAAGAACTCGAACTGTATGAATGCTTAGCATGCGTGACAGCAACGACTTATAGTAATTAAGAGCGAGGAATAGGCTTGCACATTATTCCTCATTTGCTTTAAGCCCCTAATGGTTGGTGGCAATCTGCTTTGCCGACAGTTAGTAAACAAGTTTTTCGTACCTTTGAAATAGCTTAACACTTTCAAATATGTTAATAGAAAGAACCAGTAATGAGGTAATCATCAGACTTCCTTCCTACGTAGATACGACAGGACTTCAACGCCTTGTAGACTATTTAAGCTACAAAGAAGCTACGGCTCAATCAAAAGCGACTCAAGCCGACATTGACTCATTAGCAAAAGAGGTTAAAAAGGGTTGGTGGAGCAAAAATCGCAGTAAGTTCATCAAGTGAAAATTATTGTTGACACCAATATTATTTTCAGCGGGTTGCTTAACTCAAACGGTACAATTGGCGACCTACTTTTCAACTCCGACAAGATTTTCCAGTTCTACAGCTGCGACTATATGCGTTTTGAAATAGATAATCATCGAGACAAATTGCTTCGAATTTCAAAACTTACACCTGAACAGTTAGACGAAGCATGTCATCAATTATATAAGCGGATTACCTTTATCAATGAAAACTTTATTGAGGAAAAGACATGGTTGCAAGCAGAACAATTAGTTGCAGACTTTGATCTTGACGACACTGATTTTGTTGCCTTAGCAAAACATACTCGTGGTTATTTATGGACAGGAGACAAAGCGCTTTATAGCGGACTCAAAGCGCATGGATTTAAGAGAGTATATACAACATCAGAGTTGTTGGCTGTTAGAGAATTAAGGACTAAGAACTAAAAACAACCTATAACAGTACATTTGCTAATAGCCTTCGCAAATCTGTAACCGCTAAGCACTTACCCGCTTTACCAAGGTATAGTAACAGAATACACCCACACTATACAAAGCTGCGGTAAATAAGAATATCCATCCATAACTTAGTTCTATTAACCGCAAGTATTTGAAGATAAGGGAGCTCATAAACCAGCTACCCGACCAAATAGATGCCGTAAGTGCACTTACCATTTCGTAATTGCGCTTACCTACATAAATCATTACCACTTCGGTAGTGAGCGGGGCTGCCATATTCATGAGCGGTTGGCGGATAAGAAAAAACACCATTGCAGCTGGTAACGCCCATGCATAAGCGGTAAAAAAAGCCGTAGTAGCCATCAGTATCAGCGCCATGATAGCTACCATTTGCACGCCTATCATGGCAATGCCGTAGCCATAGCGTCTTTTAATAAACGGTACGCCTAAGGTAGAAACCGCCACCAGCACAAACGATACGCCGTTTAGCAATGCGTACTGATTGCTATCTACCCCAAATAAGCGGTAAAAAAACAAGTTCATAAACTGAATAGCCAAGCCCGAACCTATAGCCAAAATAGACGTGGGCAATAAGCCATACACAATTAAATTCCAGTCGTAATTGGCTAAATTGAGACGTCGCTGTCCCTCAAAATCGGGTACTTTTTCGGTACGATTTATTTGATGCACAAACACAATACCAGATGTACCTATTGCCAACACTACGTACAACAATACTTCTTCTGTAAACACACCAGACGCTGCTTTACCCAATAAATAAATAATGCTGCCCGAAAGAATGGTACCTATACTGTATGTGGCATAACTAAGCGAAATAGCCTCCGATCGTCTATCTTCTGGACTATGGCGCAAAATAAATGGAATAGCTAGCACTTGCATAAATGTAAAACTGGCACCCCAACACGTAAGCGAAATACTTAGTAGTGTATCCAATTGGTGTGCCACGCCATATACAATGCCTACCCCAAATACACACACACCTATTGCGGCAATATACAGCAGCTTGCGTAAGGGCCTACCTTTGATAAACAAACCTAATGGAAAAGCTAAGGGAATAACCACCAAAAACCGATACGCCACAAAACCTGCTATATCGGTTTCCAAATAGCCTTGCTTGAGCATAAACAAATTCAGGATGGTAAGGAAAGCCGTGTTCACCATCTGAATAGCCAGTTCGGCCATGATGAGCCATTTGGTGTCGATGTCTAATGCCCTATATGGTTGCAGCCACTTCATACCTTTCATTTACCTGTAATATGCTGTACAATACCTGTTGTATCTGCAGGACTAAACCACTTTATTTCCTCATCCCGGCCAAACCACGTGAGCTGACGTTTAGCAAAACGTCGCGTATTTTGCTGTATCAGCTCAATAGCACGTGGTAAGCTGTGTTTTTGGTCGAAATAATCGAACAACTCTGTATAACCTACTGTTTGCAGCGCATTTAAGTGCTTATTCGCATATAATTGTTCTGCTTCCTTTAGCAATCCCGCTTGCATCATCTGTTCTACACGAGTATTTATTTGGGCATACAACTGCGGGCGCGGCAAGTCTAAGCCAATTTTGGTAATAGTAAACGGACGAGCAGTAGCGCTTTGCTTACGAAAAGACGAATACGGTTTACCCGTTACCAAACACACCTCTAACGCCCGCAATAAGCGTTGTGGATTGTGTGTATCTACTTGTTGGTAATATACAGGGTCGAGTTCTTGAAGCTGTGCTTGCAGGGCTGTAATTCCTTGTGCCTCAAATACCGTTTGCAGTTGCTTACGCACCGCTTCATCTTTTTCAGGTAGTTCATCCAATCCTGCACACAAGGCAGAAATGTATAAACCCGAACCACCTACGGCTATCACCGTATCGTATTGGGTAAATAATTGCTCGAGCAACAAAAGAGCTGCTTTTTCAAAAGCGCCTGCGTTAAATTCTTCGGTAATACTGTGCGAATTGATGAAATGATGCGGAGCGGCTGCTAATTCCTCCGCACTGGGCTTGGCTGTTCCAATGCTCATTTCGCGGTAAAACTGGCGCGAATCTGCCGAAATTATTTCTGTGTGGTACTGCTTCGCTAATTGAATTGCCAAAGCTGTTTTGCCAACAGCCGTTGGGCCGCACACCACAATCAGTTGTTTAGCAGCTCCCACAGCCACCATTAAATAGATTAGTAGCGGTCATCATCGCCACCTTCAGCACCTTCATTGTCCGAAAATTCATCTTCTACCTCATCCGAAACATCGTCTGTTTCTTCTTCCTCTTCCTCCCCTTCTTCGCCCTCTAAGCCCAATTCTTCCAAAGGTACTTCGGCATCAATGGCATACTCGGTTTCATTCAAAAAGTCGTGATCATCGTGGTGTGGAGATGGAATAATTGGTACACCTTTCATCCCAAATTGCTTAGGCGCTTCTCCTGATTTTTTAATACCTATTGGGTACTCTACTCCTGGTTTACCATCCAGCAAACTAATGAGCTGAATTTGAAACATCCAAGGTTTATCAAAATCGAATATGTAGTATATTTTTTGGTGCGGATCTTCAATAAAATCACAAATACGTGCTTTATCCATTGCTACGGCACCTTGTTCTTTCTTCTTATCGGTAAGGGTGTAGGTAATTTCTTTCCCCTTGTGCCACTGATCGTTACTCATGTAAAAAGAAGAAGCATACTCGCTCTTAAACCCAATACTTTGGTGTATGGCATCGTGTAATTCGCGGAATGTTTGAGTAGGTTTTATCTCAACTTCGCGTACTACATCGTCGTAGTCTTCAAATGTAATTCTAAACTTATAAATGGTCATCTATCGTACTGCTTTGATACACAAAAATAGGAAAAATGTAAAAGAGAAATTCGGTAGATTTTTAAATTGCTGTGCAAAACTAAAAATGCTCTTCTATTCCCAAACCAAATAAAGCAAAATCGTACTTTATAGGATCGGCAGCGTCTAATTGTTTCAGACTTTGAGTAAGTTCTATAGCCGTGCGCCAGTCGGTTTGTTTACGGGTAATTAATCCCAACTTACGTGCTACTCGCTCTACATGCACATCCAACGGACAAATGAGTTGTGCTGGCATTATGTTGTTCCAAATACCAAAATCTACTCCAGCAGCATCTTTGCGTACCATCCAGCGCAAATACATATTTAAACGTTTGCAGGTAGATCCGCTTTGCGGACTCGAAACATGTTTTTGTGTACGCTGCGGAAAATCGGGTAAAGAAAAAAAAGTAGTACGAAATTGGATAAGTGCCCTTTCGACAGCATTTTCTTGCGTGCTAGCTTTTGCACTAAATGCTTCTTCTAAACTTTTGTGCTGGCTATACCATGCTTTAAAAAAGGCAATAAAATACAGTGTATCCGTTGCATTAAACGTGCGGTGTTTAAAATGTAAAAATCGTTTTAAATCACTTTCCTGATGATTGCATACAAAATCATGCGGTGCATCATCCATTAGCTTAATTAGCTCGGTACATTTATTAATAATGGTAACACGTTGCCCCCAGGCTAGTACAGCTGCCCAAAAGCCCATCAATTCTATATCTTGTTTTTTGGTAAAACGGTGCGGAATACAAATGGGATCGTTGGTAATAAACTGGGGGCGATTGTATTGCGCTACCTTGGCATTCAAAAAATCACGTATTTGCTCGCTATCGTTCATACTTCCAATCTCGGCTTTTCCCTTCGGCTATCCACTCTATGGCCGTATTTATTCTTTTCAATCTTGTTGCTATCGTTTTAGCCTCATCAAACCACGCTATATATTCTTTTCTTCGACCATACGTAAAACGTTCAAAATTATACTGTGCAGTTGCATTTTGAAGTAGTGCTTGCTCAAAATCAGATGCTATTACTAACGCTTTTTTCTCGATAACAATAGCCTTAGGAGGCATTTTTATGCCCAAATCATTCAGCAGCATAGCTTCGTTAAGATACGCTACTAGTTGATCATCGGAAGGCAAATCGGTCATGCTTTTGATTTTACCCATATGCCCCATTGCCACAGCATTGCCCTCCTTAAATACATCGGAGTGTTGCATAAGGCTAGCCTTCCAAAATCCAATAGCACAATGATGCTTAAAAGCAGCGATGCTACACATCATTTCGCCTTTATAATCGAAATGAGGCATGCTCCATTTCATTTTTTCTTCCACCATCGGGCATACTTCATGCACCAAACTCCGAAAATGCTCTAAAATGGGCTGTGCAAAATCCGCTGCTTTAGCAAAGTAATCGTCTATTTGTTGGCTTGTACTCATAACGATGAAGAATTACCAAGATTAAGTAATTTTTATAGTATTTTGCTATAGCCACTTCAGATACTTCGCTTCGCTCAGTATGACAAAAAATACACTGGTCTGCATTATGAATGCGTGTCAGTAGGCAGTCACCCTGAACTAGTTTCAGGGTCTGCTATAGATGCTGAAATAAATTCAGCATGACGGCTTTCTGTATTGTTTATGTATGTTACTTCACTGGCACGTATTGTAATCACGCGTCAGTAGGGTTAAACGGAATGACACCCGATAAATATTGATATTGCTAATGCCATTCTTGCAAAGGAATAGAAGCTATAAATTAAATATCTCTACTATCGCACATTTGCAACGCGTACCTACTGATTATTTTACAGAATGCATTCCACTGATGTGGTTTATAACTGCATGTACACTGAGTATTACCAAATAAATAAACAAAATAAATATATTTGCTAAAATAACTACTTATGAAACGAATTTACTCTTTACTATTGCTATTTCAGTCTTTAGTATGCTTTTCTCAAAATTTTAATATCAAAATTACACCTGAAAGAGACACGCTCATTCAAGGGAGTAGTATAAATTTTAATTTAATTGGAATTCCAATTGATGGATTTAATTCTTCTATTTATTTAAGTGCAAGTACCTCTTCTTGTATTGCGCCATATCTCAAAATTTCTCCTGCAATTTTAAATTCGCCATATAACAATTGTCAAATTAATATAGCATCAACCACTGGTGTTGTTCCTGGAGATTACACAATTATAGTTAAAGGAGAAAATGGCTCATTAAGTTCTAATGATACCTGTTATTTACATGTAAAAAGTTCTGTTTCCCAAGAATGGCAAGTATTTACTACCGAAAATTCAGGGATAACATACAACTCTGTTTGGGATATTGCTGTCGATAGCTCAAATGGATACTGGTTAGCTATTATGTATCAGTCAGGATACGGTAACACCTGGCTGCCTTGCACACTATAATGGTAAAACGTGGGAAATTTGGTCATCAAAAAAAGACCATTACATAACTAATAATTGCGGGGATGTGTTATTAAAAGATAAAACATCATCGCTCCCCGATGATGGTAGTGTTAGAAGTGTAACTATAGACAACGACAACATAAAATGGTTAGGTACTAAAAATGGCTTAGTTAAATTTGATGGTAAAAATTGGCAGTTTTATAACACCTCCAATTCAGGGCTACCTAATAATACTATTATTAGTGTAGCAATTGATTCTTTAAACAACAAGTGGATTGCAACATATGGTGGGGGATTAGCAAAATTTGATAATACAAACTGGACAGTTTATAATACAACAAATTCTTCCTTACCAAATAATAATGTAAGAGGGGTAACTATTGAAAATGGTAAAAAAATATGGGTAGCTACAGAATATGGAGTAGCGTTGTTTGATGGATCTTTTTGGACAACATATAATACTACTAACTCTGGCTTACCAAATAATGAGATTAATGATATAGCAATAGACAAGAACCATACAAAATGGATTGTGACTAGCGGAGGTGGCATCGCTAAATTTTCAGATACATCTTGGACTATTTATAATTCCAGTAATTCCCCATTAAAAAGTGATGTTGGGTATAAAGTAACTATTGACTCTTTTGGTAATAAATGGTTTGGATTGGGACCTTCTTCAGGTTTAGGAAGATTTAACGACAGAGATTGGAGTTTTTATAACATTAGCAATTCTCCCTTACCAGCAAATGCATATGGTTCACCAAGCAACGTCGTTTATGCGGTTGAATTTGATAAACATAATAACGCATTAATTGGAGTATGGAGTGGTGGATTTGCAAAATTAGAAACCGCCACTCTAACTGCATCTTTGAATGATACTCACAATTTTTCGAATCTCAATTTCAATGTTTTTCCAAACCCTACTAGCACTACTCTGAACGTAACAGGAATTACCTGCAAGACAACACTAAAATTATACGATTCCATTGGCAAATTATTGATAGAAAAAACAATAGAAAATGATACTGCTATTGACACGTATCAATTAGCGCAAGGATTTTATACTATTATAGCAAATGATATGCTAAATAATAGAACATTTAAAAAAATAGTAGTTACACGATAGACTTCTATGTAACTCTACTAGCGCGTTTACAATGCGTATCAGTAGGACAGTCACCCTGAACTTGTTTCAGGGTCTTGGCTATAGATGCTGAAATCAATTCAGCATGACGACTTTCTGTATTGTTTATGTATGTTACCTCACTGGCACGTATTGTAAACACGCGCCAGTGGAGATACTTCGCGTTGCTCAGTATGACATAGACAGGCTAAGTATCACAAAATAAATTACGCCAAAGCTTGTTCTAAATCTGCCAACAAATCTTCTACGTCCTCTACTCCTACACTCAAGCGCAGTAAATTATCTACTACACCCGCCTTCTCACGCTCTTCTTTTGGGATAGATGCGTGGGTCATGGTGGCAGGATGGTTGATTAACGATTCTACCCCACCCAATGATTCGGCTAAAGAAAATACCTTAAAAGAAGAGGCAATACGAAACGTATCCGCTTCCGAAGCATTTTTAAGCACAATAGAAATCATACCACCAAAGTCGCGCATTTGTTTTTTGGCAATGGTATGGTTAGGGTGTTCTTCAAAACCTGGCCAGTACACTTTGGCTATTTTTGGATGTTTTTTAAGAGCGTGTGCAATTGCTTTTCCGTTTTCGCAATGAGCTTTCATACGCAAGTGCAGGGTTTTTAGTCCGCGCAATACCAAAAAACTATCCATTGGGCCAGGTGTTGCACCACATGAATTGTGTATAAAAGCCAAACGCTCGTACAACTTATCGTCGTTTACCATCAATGCGCCCATTACTACATCGCTATGCCCGCCTAAATATTTGGTAACAGAGTGCATCACAATATGCGCACCTAAATCCAATGGATTTTGCAAATACGGAGAGGCGAATGTATTATCTACCGCCAACAGCACCTGATGCTTTTGAGCAATAGCTGCACAGGCTACAATATCTATTATTTGCATGGTAGGATTGGTAGGGGTTTCTATCCACAGCAATTTGGTATGCGCATTAATGTATTTGGTGATATTTTGCGCATCGTGCATATCAATAAAATGAAACTTGATACCATAATTAGCAAAAATCTTAGTAAACATGCGGTACGAGCCACCATACAAATCATTACTGGTAATTACCTCATCACCGGGCTGCAACAACTTAATCACCGCATCAATAGCACCCATGCCACTGCTAAAACACAAACCGTACTTCGCATTTTCTAATGCCGCTAAACAATCTTCTAGAGCTTTACGCGTAGGATTTTTACCCCGTGCATAGGCATATCCTTGATGTTTGCCGGGTGCTCCTTGCACGTAGGTAGAGGTTTGAAAAATAGGTGTCATGATAGCACCTGTAGTTGGGTCAGGGCTTTGGCCTGCATGTATTGCTTTGGTTCCGAAACCAAATTGGGTTGATTTTGCTGTCATTTATGATACGTATTTGAGGTGCTAAGATAAAACAAACTGTATTATACAAAAAACGCTCTTGGAGAAATATCCAAGAGCGTTTTTATTACACCTAAAAAAGATGCTTATTTTTCTTTACGGATAAAATCTACCACAATTGGTGTAGCCACAAATAATGATGAGTAGGTTCCGAATATTACCCCAATTAACATGGCGAATGAGAATCCGCGAATTACTTCGCCACCAAAGATAAATAGTACCGCTAGTACAAAAATGGTACATAAACCGGTAACTACCGTACGGCTTAGTGTGCTGTTTAAGGCGTTGTTAATTACGGAGGCTAATCCTTCGTTTTTAGTATGGTGTAAGGCAATGTACTCACGTACACGGTCAAATACGACTACCGTATCGTTCATCGAGTAACCCATTACGGTTAATACAGCTGCAATAAACGCTTGATCGATATCTAAAGAGAATGGTAAAATACCATTGAAAATAGAGAATAGCGATAATAACACCAACACGTCGTGCAATAGTGCTACAATAGCACCCATACCAAACTGCCAGCGTTTAAAGCGAATTAAGATGTACAAGAACACGGCTACCAATGATAAAACGATTGCCCATACGGCAGATTTCTTAATATCGTTGGCAATGGTTGGTCCTACTTTTTGAGAAGAAAGCACCTCTCCTTTTGCATCACCTAACTTAGCCAATCCTTCTGCTAATTTAGTTTCTACCATTCTATCTGTTTCTTCGTTTTGGTTATCAATCAAGTAACTGGTTGTTACTTTTACCTGATTGCCACTACCAAAGGTTTTTACCTCTGTTGTTACCCCAAAAGTTTCGTTTAGTACTTCGCGTACTTCTTGCGTAGTTACATCTTTATCAAAACGTACTACATACGAACGACCACCTTTAAAATCTACTCCTAAACTAAATCCTTTAATCATTACCGAGGCAACACCTGCAACAATAATGGCTGATGATATGAAGTAAAATAACTTTCTACGGCTCAAGAAATCAAAATTAGCATCCTTAAACCAGTTGGCGGTAAGTGCATTCGAAAACTTGGTAACTCTGTTTTTAGCTATCTCCATTTCAAAAATTAAACGGGTAATAAAAATAGCTGCAAATAACGAAGTAAGAATACCGATGATTAGTGTAGAAGCAAAACCTAATATTGGACCTGAACCAAAGGCATATAAAATGATACCTGATATAAGTGTTACCACGTTGGCATCTACAATAGAAGAGTAGGCATTTTTAAAACCATCTGAAATAGCCAAGCGGAAACTTTTTCCTTCGGCTAATTCTTCACGGATACGCTCATAAATAAGTACGTTGGCATCTACCGCCATACCTATTGTAAGCACGATACCCGCAATACCTGGTAACGTAAGCACCGCACCTAATGATGCTAATACCCCCATGATAAAGAATACGTTGATTAATAACGCAATATCGGCAAATACACCTGCTCTATTGTAATAGAAAGCCATAAATAGCAATACAATTACAAGACCTACTATAGAAGAAATTAAACCAGCATTAATGGCTTCTTTTCCTAATGATGGACCAACAATAGCTTCTTCTACAATTTTAGCTGGAGCTGGTAATTTACCCGCTTGCAATACGTTGGCTAAATCTTTTGTTTCGGCTACGGTAAAGTTACCAGAGATTGATGATACACCACCTGCAATTTCGTTTTGTACTACTGGAGCAGTATATACATAGTTGTCGAGCACAATGGCTACACATCTATTATCGTTTTTGTCTGTTGGGTTGCCTGCTGCTGCTGCTGTAACACGTTTCCATATTTTAGCACCTTCAGCATTCATCGTCATTTGCACTTCCGGATTACCACGTTGATCGAAATCTTCGCGAGCTGATGCAATGGCATCTCCACCTAATACAGGTTGGTTGTCACGAGAGGTGACTTTTACTGCAAACAACTCAAAAGTTGTTGTTTTGTCTATTGGTTTTACAGCCCACAAAAACTTAACATTTGATGGAAGTGAATTTCTTACTTCCTCCATGTTTAGGTAGCTGTTTACGGTAGCTGTATCTTTTTCTAATACATACCCTACTACTGCACCTGGACGTAATGCCTGTTGGTTTTGCTCGTTGGTAAACGTAGCTGGAGCTAAAACAGCAAATAATGGATTTTCGCGCGCTAATAATTCGCGTGATTTTGAAGTATCTGTTTTGCTTTTAGTGGTATCGCCTTTTAGTTTGTTCAACAACGATGGTTTTGCATCAGCAGTAGTTGCTATAGCAGTACTATCGGTAGCTACTGTTTTTACGGTATCTTTTGTTGTTTTTAACTTAGCCGCAATCACCTTGTTGGCATTTTCTAAGGCAGGGAAAATCTCTGCATTTTCAAACGTTTCCCAAAACTCTAATTTGGCTGTTCCTTGCAATAGCTTGCGTACACGATCTTGCTCGGTTACACCTGGCAATTCAATTAATACACGGTTAGAACCTTCTTGCAACTGGATATTTGGCTGAGTAACCCCAAACTTATCGATACGTGTGCGTAAAATATTGAATGAACGCTCAATAGCACGATCAGCTTCTAAGCGGATTACCTTAACTACATCTTCATTAGTAGTATTAAAATTAATACGACCTTGGTTTTCTTTGGTAGCAAAAATAGCTGCCAATTTTCCATTAGGTACTAATTTATCATACTCTTCTACAAAAAGGGTAATGTAATCGGTTGTGCTGGTAAGCTGACGTGTTTTAGCATTTACCATTGCTTGGTTAAAGCTGGCATCATCATTATTACCAGCCAATGACTTAATAAGGTCTGTCAACGATATTTCCATCGTTACGTTCATACCCCCTTTTAAGTCAAGTCCTAAGTTTATCTGACGATCTTGGCACTCTTTATAAGTATACTTAGCTACCAACAAGTTATATACTGGTTCGTTGGCTACCGAGTCTAAATAAGCTCTTTCTTTTTTACTATCGCCGTTGGCAAATTCTTTGGCGGCATTTTCAACGCTGCTTACAACAAATGAAAACGAGAGTGAATACACGCAAGCAATTGCTAAAGCAATCGCAAAAAAACGGATGGTACCTTTTCCCTGCATATTATAATAATTTAGGTGTTATTGTGTGGTTTATGGCTAATTAAATGAGGGGCAAATGTAACTATTTTTTTGATATGCAGAAGTGAAATAAAACTCCTAAAACTTTAGAAATAAAACGTGTACTAATAAACAAAAAACCAGCTGCGAGTTAATGTATACCCTACAGCTGGTTTATAAATTATCGTGTAACTACTATTAATACACTACTTTTTGAGTATATACTTTAGTACTTGTTTGTACCGTAACAACGTACAATCCTTTAGCCAAATTACCAGCAACTAACGCTACTGGCTGTGCTAATAGGCTACGCGTAGCCATCAATTGCTTGCCAGAAATATCATATAGCCTAACAAGAGCCTCCTCATTTAAAGATGCATTAGCCGTAACAAAAATACCTGCGGCCGATGCAAACGTTACAAATTTCCAGTCATCATTATGTGCAGCAATAGCACTCGTGCCAAAACTAAATACAGGTGATTCGTAATTACAGTTTTGAGCATTTATAGCTGTAAAACTATACTCACCTGCTTGCTTGGCCACATAAAAAGTATCGGTTGCACCTGCAATATTTTGCCCGTTTAGTTTCCACTGTATATTGCCAGCTAACCAATTAGCATATAAGGTATCGTTGCTATTTTTAATAAGTGGTTTGCTAATGCCCTCTAACCTATCCGGACGATTGGTAAAAATACCATCGGCACCCATACGCATCAGCGTGTACATATCGGTAGTATCATCAATAGTATATACCCAGTACTTAATGTTATTCTCGTGAGCATGATCAATTTCTGATTGCTCAGGTATACCACCTGGACCATAGTACTCAATTCCTATAGTAGCTGCATAATCGATATACTGGGTAAAACCAGTGCTAAAAGAAAGCAATAAGCAAGGTATTTCTGGAGCATAACCCTTAAGAATAGTTAACTCTTGTGGTAAAAACGATTGTACGATACCTTGACTTTCCATCCCCTTTTCACGAATGATATCGGCTACCTGCTTGGCAATTCCCGGCACTTTTAGTTCAAAACAAAATAAGGTATTGTTTGCCTTTACTAAGTCTAATGCTTCTTCAAGCGTAGGGATACGTGTACCAGCAAATTTATCACCAAATTTATCCGGAAAACCAGCCTCTAATGCCTGTATTTCTTCTAAAGTATAGCGCGCTGCTGGACCTGTTCCGTTGGTAGTACGATCTACCGTTTCGTCATGAAGCATAATTGGAACTCTATCTGCTGTAAAAACGATATCGCCTTCTACATAATCTGTACCCACACGAATACACGCCTCAAAAGCAGGTATCGTATTTTCTGGAAAGAAGGCCGAAAAACCACGATGTGCTGCTACCGATGGGGCGCAATTTGGCGTTTGAGCAATTGCTTGTTGAACAACTAAAGATAAAATACTAAGGAGTAGTGTTTTTTTCATGCGCCAAAATAAAGCATCCTACTTTAACTTAATATTAACTACATATTTCTTCTACTTTACATCGTTGTAATAGCACAGAAATTTGTACTATTACAACCAGACAACCGTATTATTACGTACTGTTATCGTATTAAATTTTATTTATGAATCGTAACGAGTTTCTCTCTAAATTGGGCATTGGTGTAGTATTGGTTTGTGCTGGCAATTGTCTTAGTTCTTGTAGCAAAGACGAAACAGGTGTTCCCGAAAATGTTGATTTTACACTTGATTTAACTGCTGCCGAAAATCAAAAATTACAAGCCGTTGGTGGCTTTCTGGTACGCAACAAGCTAATTATTGCGAGGACAAATACGACTACCTACGTGGCTCTTTCGGTGGCATGCACACATGAGGGCACTGAAGTAACTTATCAATCGGGTAATAAACAATTTAATTGCCCAAATCATGGCAGCAATTTTACGACCGACGGCAGCGTAATTAATGGTCCTGCGCGTAGAGCGCTCACAAAATACCAAACAACCCTAAACGGAAATAACCTGCGTATTTTTTCCTAATACTATTTACCAAAACAGTATCCCTTTTTAAAAAATGTGGTTACTTTTGGACGTTCAACAAACCGCACTATTTTATTGAATTATGATTAGTAATAGTGAGTTACACCCATTACAAAGACCAAAAAATAACTAATGAAAAATTTATCCCTTGCAATTAATGGCGTACTTGCTATTGCAGTAGCTATATTATTTTACCTACACTTTTCGGCTCCTGTTTCCAGCAATACCACTGTTACGGTAAATACTGACGATGCACCTACTGGCGAACAAATACGCTATGTAAATTCAGATAGCTTGTTGAACAACTTTGTTTTTTACAAGAACTTGCGAGAAACCGCCGAGGCAAAACGCGGTAAAGTAGAAAAGGATTTTATCAACAAAAAACAATCTTTTGAACAAGAGGTAATGGCATATCAGCAAGCAGCGGCTACCATGAGCGATTTGCAACGCCAAACCAAAGAGCAGCAATTGGGCAAAAAACAACAAGAGTTGGCGGTGTATGAGCAAAAACAAACCGACACTATTTTAAAAGCGGAACAAAAAGCAACGGATGAGCTGTTTAAGAAAATTAACGATTACCTAAAAGTATACAGCCAAAAGAGTGGAGTGAAAGTAGTGTTGGCTTACACCAGAGGAAGCGGCATTTTATACGCTTCCGATAGTTTAGATATTACCAAAGAAGTAATTGAGGGGCTAAACAAGGAATACGCTAAATAAAGGCTTAAGGCAAAAAGTCATTATACTTACTATCAAGCATAAAATATCGTAAAAGTCATTCCGAATTTATTTCGGAATCTCACTTACTCTTTAGAGATGCTGAAATAAATTCAGCATGACGACTGATAAAATAAACTTTACACGAATAGGGAGTATACTGGTAACTGGCACCCAACTATTCCCCTCTCAGCTTATCAATATCTCTGCGTTCTCTTTTTGTAGGTCTTCCAGTACCTCTATCACGTTTTAAAACAGGTGTGGTAAATACCGAACTACCTGCGTTTATATCTGCTACAGGAGTTAAATCCTCATAATGTTGCTGAGCTGTGGGTGCGTCGGCGCGTTTTTCTAATAAACCCGTTACCTTAACAACTTTACGCTCAATTCCTTTGTGTACGGTGTATATTTCGCCAATTTTTACAATATGAGCAGGCTTTAATACATTGCTTTCCATTTTTACCTTACTTGCCTTGCAGGCTTCGGTGGCTAAACTACGTGTTTTGTACAAGCGTATAGCCCAAAGGTATTTATCAATGCGTAATTTTGTATCCTGATTCATTCCTCTTGTATCAACAGTTTAAAAGTAGTTTCTTTGCATCAAATCTCAACAAAAAATGCTTACCGAATATCAAAAACTCATTGAAAAAGCGTGGGAAGACCGCTCTTTATTAAATTACACAGAATATAAACAAGTGATAGAAAGCGTAATCGAACTGCTAGATACAGGCGAATTACGCGTGGCTGAACTTGTATTAAACCGTTGGCATGTAAATGACTGGGTAAAAAAAGCAGTCATTTTATATTTCCCTATACGTACTATGGAAACGCTGCACGCCGGACCTATGGAGTTTTACGATAAAATGAAACTTAAAAAAGGGTACGAAAAATTAGGCGTACGTGTAGTACCTCATGGTATTGCTCGTTATGGTGCTTATTTGGCAAAAGGCGTAATTATGATGCCTTCTTTTGTAAATATTGGCGCCTACGTAGATGAAGGCACAATGGTTGACACTTGGGCTACCGTAGGCAGTTGTGCGCAAATTGGAAAACATGTGCATTTAAGCGGTGGTGTGGGCATTGGCGGTGTATTAGAACCTATACAAGCAGCTCCCGTAATTATTGAAGATGGTTGTTTTATTGGATCTAGAGCCATTGTAGTAGAGGGTGTACATGTAGAAAAAGAAGCTGTTTTAGGTGCCAATGTAGTACTTACTGCTTCTACCAAAATAATTGATGTTTCGCACGGCGAGCCAATAGAATATAAAGGCATTGTGCCTGCACGCTCTGTGGTAATTCCAGGCTCGTACACCAAAAAGTTTCCTGCTGGAGAGTTTCAAGTACCGTGTGCCTTAATTATTGGTAAGCGTAAAGAAAGTACCGACTTAAAAACATCGCTAAATGCGGCACTTAGAGAGTACAATGTGGCTGTTTAATGGATAAATTTTTAATTATACAAACTGCTTTTATCGGTGATGTAGTATTAGCTACTGCCGTTGCCGAGCATTTGCATAATTATTACCCAACTGCTCAAATAGATTTTGTGTTGCGCAAAGGCAACGAAAGTTTATTAACTAATCATCCGTTTATAACCAACGTGTGGGTATGGGACAAAAAACAAGACAAATACGGTAATTTGTTTAAGGTACTGCTCCAGGTTCGCAGTCAGAAATACAATGCGGTAATTAATTTACAACGCTTTGCAGCTACTGGATTGCTTACTGTATTTTCGGGAGCCAAGCGCCGTATTGGTTTTGACAAAAATCCATTGTCTTTTTTGTTTGATAAGCGGATAACGCACAGCATTACTGCCAAACATGAAATAGACCGTAACCTTGATTTGGTAAAAAGCTTTACGGGCTTTGAACGTACAAAGCCTAAATTGTATCCATCGCCCACCGACTTTAGCAACATACAGGCTTACACCAATAAGCCCTACGTGTGTATTGCACCATCCTCGGTGTGGTTTACCAAGCAGTTTCCTGCCGAAAAATGGATAGCTTTTATTCGTAAAGTTGACCCGAATACTCCCATTTATTTATTAGGAGCTGCTTCCGATACCGATTTATGCGAAAATATTGCCAAGCAATCTGCACACCCAAACGTGCATAATTTGTGTGGTAAATTGAGTTTTTTAGAATCGGCAGCCTTAATGCAAGGTGCAATTATGAATTATGTAAACGATTCGGCACCACTGCATTTTGCGTCGGCTGTAAATGCTCCCGTAACGGCCATTTATTGCTCTACCATTCCTGAATTTGGTTTTGGACCATTATCTGATAATTCCGCTATCGTTCAAACTGCCGTTGAGTTAAGTTGCCGTCCTTGTGGTTTACATGGAAGAAAAGTGTGCCCCGAAGGCCATTTTAAGTGCGCTACAACCATAGCTACAGAACAACTTGTAGCGCGTTTAAACAAATAAGATATGAACATCATTATCAACGAAAGCGTTGCTGCGCTAAAAGCAGGTAAAACACTACTCTACCCTACCGACACAGTATGGGGCATTGGTTGCGATGCTACCAATGAGCAAGCTGTAGCCAAAATTATTGCGCTAAAGCAACGCGACGACAAAAAAAGCTTCATCATTTTATTGGCAAACACCAACGATTTGGGGCGCTACGTAAAAGATATACCCGAAATGGCTTGGAGTTTAATAGACTATGCCGAAAAACCACTCACTATTATTTATCCGCAGGCTACAGCGCTATTAGCCAAAAATGCGGTAAATGAAGATGGAAGTATTGCTATACGCATTGTGAAAGACGGATTTTGCTACGAACTGATTAAGCAATTCCGTAAACCTATCATATCTACATCGGCTAATATCAGTGGGTTTCCATCTCCAACAGACTTTGCTACTATCGACCCAAAAGTAAGCAGTGGTGTAGATTACATCGCAAAAATTATTGCTGACGGAACTGGAGAACCTTCGACTATATTAAGATTAGGCATTAACGGCGAAATTGATTTTCTCCGAAAATAAGCCTTAAACTAATTCTTGCGCTATATTTGTGCTTTCGATGAAACAGCACCTGCAACATCCCATATTTAATATTATTGCTACCACTGCGCACAAATTAGGCGTAGAAGTGTACGTAATAGGTGGTTTTGTGCGTGATGCTTTACTAGGTCGTGGATTAAAAAAAGACATTGATTTTGTAGTACTGGGCAATGGAATTGATTTTGCAGAAGCCGTAGGCCAAGCAGTAAATGAAAAAGTAGCTGTTTTTAAAAACTTCGGTACTGCTATGCTGCGTTACCGCGATATAGAAATTGAATTCGTTGGGGCACGTAAAGAAAGCTATCGTGCCGATTCGCGCAAACCAATTGTAGAAAACGGAACACTGCAAGACGACCAAAACAGAAGAGATTTTACCATCAATGCATTAGCTATTAGCTTAAATAAACATGACTATGGCACCCTAATCGACCCCTTTGATGGGCAAGTTGATTTAGAAAATCGCATTATACGCACTCCGTTAAATCCAGATATTACCTATAGCGACGACCCTTTGCGCATGATGCGTGCCATCCGATTTGCGTCGCAATTGGGCTTTACCATTCACCCCGAATCATTAGCAGCTATTGCTAAAAATAAAGAACGCATCGCAATTGTGTCTAAAGAACGCATTACCGATGAGTTGAACAAGATTATTTTATCCCCTATTCCATCCACCGGATTTTGCCATTTATTTGATACGGGTTTGCTACAGCTTATATTTCCGGAGATGGTAAAGCTGTATGGAGTTGATACCATTAACGGCAAAGCGCATAAGGATAATTTTTACCATACGTTGCAGGTATTGGATAATATTAGCCTATACACCGAAGATTTGTGGTGGCGTTGGGCTGCTATTTTGCATGATATTGCCAAGCCTGCCACCAAGCGTTTCGACCCTAAGGTAGGTTGGACATTTCACGGACACGAAGACAGAGGAGCACGCATGGTGCCAAAAATTTTCAACGAACTAAAACTTCCGCAAAACGAAAAAATGAGGTTTGTTCAGAAGATGGTTCAGCTACACTTACGCCCCATTGTATTGGCGCAAGACATTGTTACCGACTCGGCTATAAGACGATTGCTGGTAGATGCAGGTGAGGATATTGAAGCCTTGATGACACTTTGCCATGCCGATGTAACGACCAAAAACGAATATAAAATAAAGAAATATCAGCAAAATTTCGAGCTGGTAAAGCAAAAACTAAAAGACGTAGAGGCCCGCGATAATCTGCGTAATTGGCAGCCTCCCATTACTGGGGAGGATATTATGAAAGCCTATAATTTACCCGCAGGAAAAGAAGTAGGACTAATAAAAGCAGTTATACGCGAAGCTATTTTAGAAGGAGAAATTCCAAACGAGCGGGAGGCTGCATTGGCATTGATGCGTAAAAAAGCAGCGGAGTTGGGCCTGGGTTAGAAACAATTATTATTTACTTTCTTGAATATTTTTTGTTTGTTCTATACTTTTGTTACATTTGAATATACTAAAACTAAATTCCATGAAAAGATACATTTACCTCCCAATTATTTCTTGTTTATTAGTTGCCACTACAACTCAGGCACAATTTAGCAAGACACCACTATATAATAATACTCCATCCTATTCAAATACGGCACCAAATACTCAAAACAAAACCCCTAATGAGTACCTTGGCGAAAACGATGAACTCCACCTTAATATAGATGAAATATACAAATACAAGCCAGATTCTTTTGCAAGTTATATCCATTTTCCTGATGCTCCAGAACGACCTTACTTTGACGAATACTTTAAAGGGACAATTACATTCACAAACAATAACTTCTTAGAAGCCGTAACTTGCAAAAACTACGCCCATAAAAGTCTTTATTTTTATGATCAAAATAACCAGCAAATTAAGAAAGAAATATATGGTGGACTTGTTTGTAAAGATAGCGATCCTATATATGAATTAAACATACTTGATTCTTTGACATATGATGCTCAAGGTTATTTCACAAAATATCATCAAAAAGGGTTTGAAAATGGAGGAACAGGTAATTTTGTAACGAACGCTGAATTAATATTTACTAATACAATTAATAACACTGGACTATTAACACGTACGCGAATTGATTATAAAGAATATTATGGTTATAATGGGGAATTGTTTCTTGAAGTAGACTTCAGTTGGAACAACAACACATTAGTTCAAATTGTGCTAAATAACTCAGGAAGAAAATACAGAGTGAGTAATTTGGTTTGGAACAAATTAGCTACATTCAACAATAAAGATTTTGTAAGAGCTCTTTTATTGCATACAATTCACCAAACGCCTTTTAATGATGAATTTATACCAAAGACCCCTAATGCGTTTATTTTAAATTTTGAAGAATCATTAATAGCCTGTACCTATGAGAAGTTAAACTCTGATGAGTCTACTGATGTAAAGTACAATTGGTCCTATTCAGATTCTGCAAACACAAAGAAGATGCGCTTTGATCAGGTTTATCCTAAGGCAGCTCGAGAATCTCAAGATATACTCACATTCGATAACTTTCAAAATATCGTATCGTATAAACATGAGGTTTACGTGGACGATACCTTAAATAATTATGGTGAAAATTGTTATGATATTAATTATACCAACAATCGAATTTCAGAAAAACTGCTATACTACAAATCATATTCTCCTCAAAATGGTACCCAAATAGATACTGTATTCAAAACCCACTATTTTTACAATACTACATCATCTATAACATCATCAAATAATAACGGTATATCCATTTATCCCAATCCTGCGAAATCAAATCTATTTATCAATATAGGTGATTATGCCACTACAACCGCAACTGCTATAACTATTGTAAATAGCATTGGACAAGTAGTCTATCAATTAGAAGAAAAAGCACCAAATCAATCTTTAAAATCTATTGATATAAGCACTTTGCCTAAAGGATTATATGTAGTACAAGTAAAAAAGGATAAACACTTTTTTACAAAGAAAGTACTCATTATGTAGTTCATTTTAAATTCGCACAAAAGCCAGTCTTGTAAAAACAAGACTGGCTTTTTGGTTTATTATGAAAGTTTAAAAAACTTAAATCTTCCTATCCTAAACTCATTATCTTAGCCCCCATGCAAACCATACTTATTACAGGCAGCAACGGACTACTTGGTCAAAAACTGATTGACAAGTTGCGTAATACGCCAAACATTACCCTTATTGCTACTTCTAAGGGTGCTAATCGCCATCCACAAACAAGTGGATATATATACGCTGATTTGGATATTACCAACGAACAAGCAGTACAGGCTATCATCACAAAATACCAACCTACGGCTATTATTAATACCGCAGCCATGACCAACGTAGATGCTTGCGAAACCGATACAGCCAATTGCACAAAACTAAACGTAGATGCCGTAAATTATTTGCTAACTGCTTGCAAAACGAGGGGCATTTACTTGGTTCATCTATCTACAGATTTTATTTTTGATGGGGAAAAAGGACCCTATAAAGAAGACGACAAACCCAATCCGCTTAGTTTTTACGGGCAAAGCAAGTGGGATGCCGAGCAACTATTAATCAATAGCGAATATACTCAATGGGCAATTTTGCGTACCATTATTGTATACGGTGTTGCGGCTAATATGAGTCGCTCCAACATTATTTTGTGGGCAAAACAAGCCTTAGAGAAAGGTGATAAAATAAACGTGGTTGACGATCAATTTAGGATGCCTACCCTCGCCGAAGACTTAGCAGATGCCTGCATACTAGCTGTAAAAAAACAAGCTAAAGGAATTTACAACACTTCGGGTAAAGACTTTATGAGTATTTTAGAGTTGGTAAATCGCGTAGCCGATTTCTTTGGATTAGATAAAGCACTCATTACCCCATCAAAATCTAATACGCTTAATCAGCCTGCTAAACGTCCACCACGTACAGGTTTTGTATTAGACAAAGCCATAAACGAATTAGGCTATACACCACGCTCCTTCGAAGAAGGATTGGCAATAGTTAAACAACAACTAAACAACTAAGCCAACAAATGATTTGTTGTGTTGTTAAATACACTCATTCACATATTCATTCACTCAATTAATCAATAACACATGATTCAAGTAGGACAAAAAGCCCCTGATTTTAAATTATTTAACACCGAAAAAAAAGAAATTACATTAAGCGAGCAAGCTGGAAAAAATGTAGTGCTTTTATTTTTCCCTTTAGCTTTTACCAGCACGTGTACTGCCGAATTGTGTACCATGCGTGATGATATTGCGTATTACAACGGATTGAACGCTACCATTTTTGGTATTTCTGGTGACTCTTTGTTTAGTTTGGGTAAATTTAAAGAAGAGCAAAAACTAAACTTCGATTTGCTTTCTGATTTTAATAAAGACACCTCTACCGCCTATGGCGCCATTTACGAACTATTTGGTTTTGGCATGAAAGGCGTTACTAAACGTGCGGCATTTGTATTGGATAAAACAGGTACGGTACACTATACCGAAGTATTGGATAATGCCAGCGATTTACCTAACTTCGAAGCAATCAATAAAACGCTTCAATCCCTAAACTAATGGAACCAAGTTTAATATTAATGGTAGTAGGGGCTATAGTAGCCCTATTTTTATTTTTGTACCTCTTTCCGGTAAATCTTTGGTTTACAGCACAATTATCGGGGGTAAAAATCAATTTACTCAATTTAGTATTGATGCGCTTACGTAAAGTACCGCCTTCTTTAGTGGTAAATGCACTCATCACTTCTACCAAAGCAGGTTTATCTATCACGTCCAACGAAATTGAAACCCATTTTTTGGCTGGCGGGCATGTAAACAATGTAATCAAAGCACTTATATCTGCCGATAAAGCAAATATCCCTTTAACATTTAGATTGGCTACGGCCATTGATTTGGCAGGCAGAGATGTGTTTGATGCGGTACAACTATCGGTAAATCCACGTGTAATAAATACGCCACCCGTTGCTGCTGTGGCCAAAGACGGTATTCAGCTAATAGCCAAGGCACGCGTAACCTTACGCGCCAATATCAATCAATTAGTGGGTGGTGCAGGCGAAGAAACAATTTTAGCCCGCGTAGGTGAAGGTATTGTAACTACTATTGGTTCGGCGGTAAACCACAAAGAAGTTCTGGAAAATCCAGACCGTATTTCTAAAGTAGTACTGGGTAAAGGTTTAGATTCGGGCACCGCTTTCGAAATTCTTTCTATTGACATTGCTGATATTGATATTGGAGAAAATATTGGTGCAAAACTACAAACTGACCAAGCAGAGGCGGACTTAAAAGTAGCTAATGCACGTGCCGAAGAACGCCGTGCCATGGCGGTAGCCGAAGAGCAAGAAATGAAAGCCAAAGCACAAGAAGCACGTGCCAAAGTAATTGAAGCAGAAGCACAAGTGCCTATGGCTATGGCAGAAGCTTTTAGAAACGGTAACTTAGGCGTAATGGATTACTACAAAATGCAAAACATAAAAGCCGATACCGAGATGCGCGATGCTATTGCTAAACCAGCATCTGGTAGAGACAAAAAATAAATTCTTTTCACATTACAAAAAGCTGTGTATTCGCTATAACTTTTTAGCCAGTACACAGCTTTTTTGTATCCGCTCGGTTTTGCCTTTTTGATCGAATACCTCTACGTAAATGATATAAATACCTACGGTTGCTTTTGCATTTTCTTCATTTGTACCATCCCATACAAACACATTATTAGTGCCCAACAATTGGTTGCGTACCAAATGCTTTACCTCATAGCCTTTATCGGTGTATAAGGTAATATTAATCACTTCGCCTGCTGTAGCAGCGGGATACGTAATGGTTAATACATCATTATAGCCATCATTATCTGGCGAAAACGCTTCAGATGAAAGTGTAATTTTATCGCCTACGGTTGCTCCATCAAAAGCCTGCGAATTTTTGTAGGTAGGTGTGGCATAACCTGCTGTTGAGGCGGCAGAATGCCAATTGTTGCCCGTATTGGTGGGTTCGGTAAAGCGCAAGCGTTCCAAGGACACTCCTTCTGTTTCATCTATCAACGAAAAGTGCATTTTGTCGGAATAATCAAATCTATCCAACACTATTGTATCCTTATCCAGTAAAATTACCGCATCATCATCGTCGTTAAACGCTGGAAGCGTAGTACCTACAATAAATTGTGGATCGGGTACGTAGTAATTTTCTATTAACGTATCAGGCTCGGCGCACAACACAATGTATTGTCCGGGCTGAATCAATACCTGATTATCGCTTATCTTTTTAATAGTACCAATCTCATCTTTACTGTTTTTATCGGCAATATTCAGTTCTTTTAAATCGAGTACTTTTTGCGAGGTATTGTAAATTTCTACAAAATCTACCCCATCCGATTTTGGGTTAAATAAAATTTCGTTAATCAATAAATCGCCAGGGGCAATTGCCAATGCACGGGCAAAATCTTTGCGTGTACCATTTTGGGTAAGCAAACCATTACAATCTGCCAAGCTATCCACAAAAACAGTGTAGGTAATACCTCTTGCAAATGGTTCAGCAAATACAAATCGTACCGACGTAAACTCAGGACTGATTACCGTAATACTATCAATAGTAATAGCTGGCTCTATGCGGTAACGTGCAGGGTTTAGTGCCGCCTGCACATCTAAGGTCTTGGAAAAGCGTAACGCGATACGCATGCTATCAATAAGCGTAACATCCAAAAATTGAGGAGCTTCAATATCTTCCATTGTTTCGTAAACGCTGTTTTTACGTCCTGGTGTTCCACCCGCTTCATCCGTAGAGCCTATCCAATTGGCAATACCGTTGCAATGACTTAGAGGATTTATCAGTTCTAAGGTATAGCCACCTTCCTTCTTCTCCGAATCTTTGTACCAGTCATCGGTATAGGCAACTACATCAATCAAGTTACCTTCGGCATCGGCAAGGTTTAGTACATCCTCTGTATTATTCAGCGAAGGGAATGGCGATAAACCAACAGTTTTACCAAATCTGCTGTATAAAGCAGTATCTTTTTCGGGACAGATAATTACATATTCTCCAGCCGCTATCACTACTGCGGTATCTATACTGCCATCCGAAGTAGGGTCAGAAAATACCAAACCTTGTAGATTAATAGCCGAATCGCTGCGGTTGTACAACTCCACAAATTCTACTTCTGGTAATCCCAAAACGGGAGAAGGATCGGCAAAAATTTCGTTGATAATAAGTTTTTTAGACGCTTTAAGTGATTTACTAATGGTAAACGTAGTAGTAATGCTTACTGGCGATGCCGCACCGCAATAGTTGATATTGGCTAATTGCAAACTAAGTGGCGTATTAAGTGGAACGCTGGAACTTACAATGAGGATAGTTGCTACATATGGAGCTTCCGAAAACACACTATCTACCGTATAGCCTTGTGTGATAAATGTAAAATTTGCCACACTATTTGCCGATAAACTATCCAATGCTTTGTTGAATGTGAGGAATAAGGTGGTATCGTTCAGCAATTTTACTTTTGTTACCGCAAAAGCTACTGCATCGGTATTGATTTGGCACACCGAATTTTGCTTGCCAGGGGTTCCGCCCGAAGTATCCGTAGTAGCTATAAAATTACCAGCGCCTGTACATGCCGAAGCTGGGTCGATGCGCTCCAATGTCCAACCACCATCGTTTTTCACTCCATCACGGTACCAATCGTCGGTATAGCTCAGCGTATCTACCAACACGTTACTGGCAGTACGAAGCGACAATATACTTGCCGCATTGGTTAAACTAATAGAACTTATTGGAGCAATTTTACCAAAGGGTTTAAATTCAGCTGTATCGGCACGGGCACACACAATTACATAGCCTTTGGCGGCAATACTATCATCACCAAAAGTTTGTGTGGTACTGCCATGGCGTAATTTCCAGCCTTTAATACTTATGGCGGTATCTTTGGTGTTGTATAGTTCTATAAATTCTTTTTCGGGCAGGCTACGTTCGGGTGTAGGGTCTGCCATCAATTCATTAATCACAATATCACCAAGGGCAATAGTTACAAAAGCAAGTTGTGTAGTTATAGTTGCCGATACCGGCGCCATACCACCGCAGTAACTCATGTTTTGTGCCCGAAATACCAGCGGTGTATTTTTAGGCAATGCCTGAAAGCGTAAACTGACTGCAAAATAGGGCTCGATAGCTGTAGCAGTTAACACCGCTAACGTATCTATAGGCAGTATAATGCTAAAATTGCCCACTGTTGCCAAAGAAACACTATCTATCGATTTGTTGAAGGTAAGTGTAGCCAAGGTATCGTTGGTGAAAAGAATACTTGTAATTTTTAATGTAGTGGTATCTGTTTGTAGTCGAAATACTGAGTTTTGCTTACCAGGAGTACCTCCTACTGTATCATTGCTTGCTATAAAATTTGATGTTCCTGCACAACTTGATAAGGGGTCGATGCGCTCTAAGGTATATCCTCCTCCTTTTTTCACATCATCGCGATACCATTTATCGGTATAGGCTATGCTATCTATAAGCATACCGTTTGCTGCTTTTAAACTCAATTTATCACCACTATTATTGAGTGAAGGAAATGTAGAAAGCCCAATTACTCTACCATACTCTTTGTAATTTGTTGTATCAGGTCGCACACATAGTATAAGATATTCGTTAGCTGCAATGGTATCATTGCCAAAGCTGTAAGTACTGGTGCCATCGGTATATTTCCAGCCTGCTAGATTAATGGTTTTGGTATAGGTATTGTATAATTCTAAAAATTCGGTACCGGGCAGTTCTATTTGCGGACTAGGGTCGGCAAAAATTTCGTTCATAACTATATGACGTAAAGCAGGAACATAAGGCGGCGTATAGGTAAAACTAGCTGTACTTGCTGCTGCAATTGCATTATCTGCTCTGTCTTTTACATTGTTTATCGTGAGGATGTAGCTATTTTCTTGCAGCGTATTGGCTAAGGCAAGCACTGCTTTTGCGTTATTACCAGCTACTGTTGCCGCTGATATTACTCCAATACCTTTATTGATACTGTAGTTTGCTGCCGTTTTTAGTGATACACTATCCATAGCTTCGGAGAAAAGAACTTCCACATGGCTGGCATCAATAGCTGTTGTCGAAATTATAGTTGGCGGCGTTTTATCTACCACTATTGGACCAACAGATATATCGTCGAAGAAATGTTTTTTGATAAACGAAGCGGTAGATTGCGAAATACTTATGCCGAAGAAACTGCTTGCAGTAAATGAATTATCAGTAACGTTTCCTTCCGTAGCGTAGCTGCCAGTTGCCCCAACATCACGCGATAGCGTAAATAAATTTGCAGCCGAACGTGTTACTTTTACTTTTAGCGTGCTATTACTGCTATTTAAAATACCATCTGTTCCATCAATAATTTTGGTAATGGTGCCACTTACTTTTTTGTACAATGAAACTTCATCAGCAGTACCCCCAAGACGAATAAAGTACCCATTGCCTGTAGTCGATTTTAAATCTGCTCGGTCGCTGATTAAGTATACATCAACAAAATTAAAGCTAGAGGTATTGAATTGTAAGTTTACCCAAAACTCCCATTGGGCATTGCTTGCTGTTGTACTAGCTGTTGACAAGTAGAACGTAGTGTTGGGTGTAGATTTATTGGAGCGCAGCATACCCGATACCACCGTAAAAGCAGAATCTTCTCCGCTCCAAACAGGGTTAGTGGTAAAATTTCCATCCAAAAAATTATCAGATACCTGTGCCTGTGCAAAAAACGAACACGAGAGCGCCAGTAGCAGCAAAAAGTTTCTCATATTTGTGGTCGATAAAGTGTCTTTAAATATACTTATTTATTATATATGCGTATAGCTGTAGTAGGTGCTACCGGTTTGGTAGGCACTAAAATGTTGGCTGTTTTAGCCGAGAGGAATTTCCCAGTAACTGAATTAATCCCCGTTGCATCTGCCAACAGTGTGGGTAAACAGGTTACTTATAAAGGCAAACAATACACCGTTGTAAGCATGGAAGACGCCATTGCTTTGAAGCCTGCTATTGCCCTGTTTTCGGCGGGAGGAAGTACTTCTTTGGAATTTGCCCCACAATTTGCAGCAGCTGGTATTACCGTAATTGATAATTCGTCGGCGTGGCGCATGCACCCCGATAAAAAACTGATCGTACCCGAAATAAATGGGCACACACTTACTGCCACAGATAAAATTATAGCCAACCCCAATTGCAGTACCATACAATTGGTAATGGTGCTTAATCCGTTGCACAAAAAATATGGTATCAAGCGTGTGGTGGTTTCTACCTACCAATCGGTAACAGGTACGGGTGTAAAAGCCGTAACGCAGTTAATGAACGAGCGACAAGGTATTGCCGGAGAAATGGCTTATAAATATCCTATTGATCTAAATGTAATTCCGCAGATTGATGTATTTACCGAAAACGGTTATACCAAAGAGGAAATGAAGATGGTAAACGAAACCAAAAAAATTATGGGGGATGACACTATTCGGGTAACAGCTACCACGGTGCGCATACCAGTAATGGGCGGACATTCGGAATCTGTAAACATTGAGTTTGAAAAAGACTTCGATATCGAAACCATAAAAACGGTACTCAGCAAAGAAGAGGGTATTGTGGTGCAAGACAATCTAAGCGAACAATTATACCCTATGCCACTTACGGCACATGAAAAAGACGAGGTTTTTGTAGGACGTATTCGCAGAGACGAAAGTCAAGCGAATACGCTAAACATGTGGATTGTAGCCGATAACCTACGTAAGGGCGCTGCTACCAATGCCGTGCAAATTGCGGAGTATTTGGTAAAAAATGGAATAGTAGCTTAATTTATTCCTCTTTTTGCCAGGTTTTGTCCATTACAAAAGTACCAAATGGTAAAAGCGATGAAATAAATGCGGTGAGCACTTGCCAAAAACTCCATTTCTTAACTATCCATACCTGTAGCAAGCATACCATAAACAGTACAAATAGTACGCCGTGTGCCCAGCCTATCAGTTTTACAGGTTCTGGTATCCCAACAAGATATTTGAGAGGCATGGCTACGCCCAACAATACCAAGTAAGAAATTCCTTCGAGTAGGGCTACCAACCTAAATCTGCCAAGTGCTGTAGTAGTATTCATGTTATTATTTTGGTGTGTTATATTATTTAACTGCACAATTACTATCACCCTTCGACTTCGCTCAGGATGACAAAAAGTATATTTCAATAATTTCCTACCGTCATGCCGAAATAAATTCGGCATGACAAAAAATATGTGTGTTTATTTTTCTTTTGTGTTGTTTAATATTTGTGTTTGCAAGTGTATCGATTCACGGTGAATACCTTTCAGCAGGTCTGAAATAAGTTCTTCCGATAGTCCAATTTCTTGACCATACTTACTGCGCGTTTGTACAATTTCTGCCCATCTATCTGGCTGAAAAATGCTCACATTGTTTTCTTTTTTATACCTACCAATATCTTTTACCAGTTTGTTACGCTCGGCCAATAACTCTAATGTATCAAAATCCAGCTTATCAATTTTCTTACGCAATAACAACAACTGATTCACAAACAATTCATTATCAGAATGTACATCACGTATCACCAAATTACGAAGTAAATCCCCTAACTCCTTCGGGCTCAACTGTTGTTCTTTATCGCTCAAAGCCTGTTCGGGGGCATGATGTGCTTCGATCATTAAGCCATCAAAATTCAAATCCATGGCGCGCTGTGCTACATGTGCAATTAAATCTTTAGTACCACATATATGGCTGGGGTCGCAAATAAGTGGAATATCTGGCATTCTTCGTTTCAGTTCCAACGGAATTTCCCAATGCGGCACGTTACGGTATTGCTTTTTATCAAATGAAGAAAAACCACGATGAATAGCTGCAATATTGGTAATTCCAGCTTGCTGTATACGCTCTATTGCCCCCATCCATAACTCTAAATCCGGATTGATGGGATTCTTTATCAGCACAGGTATGTTTATTCCTTGCAACGCATCTGCAATTTCTTGCACTACAAAAGGACTTACGGTAGAGCGTGCTCCTATCCACAATATATCAACACCAGCTGCCAAACTTTGCGCCACATGCTCGGCAGTAGCTACTTCTACTGCACTGTATAAGCCATTTGTTTGAGCGGCAGCTACCAACCAATCCAATGCCTCTTTACCAATACCGCTAAACGTACCAGGGCGGCTGCGTGGCTTCCAAACACCACCACGCAATATGCTTACGTGTTCTTTTGCCAACATTGCCGCTGTGGCATGTATTTGCGCTTCATTCTCTACACTACACGGACCAGCTATTACCAACGGACGGGTAGTTAATTGCAATAGCTGTGGTACTTCTCGGTTCATATACACTTGTTTCTTTAAATATGCTATCCCTCTATCGGGTTTTTACCATCCAACTCACCCTGCACTGCTATAATTTTGTAGCGCACAAACAAATCTTCTCTAAACCAATTTTCGGTGCGTGCCAATCTGATGGCTTCGCTGTGTTGCGACATTTTGTAGGCAAAATTTTCGGCAGCTTCGGTGGTTTTCCATACACTAAACGTAATAGGATGCGAAAAAGGCCATTCGCCCATACCCGCTGTTAGTAATTTATCGGTAGCTGCTGCTAATCCATTATTGGCTTTGGGCACCTGCCGCCAAAAAGCAGGCAATTTACTAAAGCGCAACTTGGCACGGGTAAGTATGGCAACAGGATTTACTTGTTCGGTTGTTTTTGCGGGTAATGTTGGATACGGATTTTCCCCATCCCACACCCCTCTTGATTGAATGGGTTCCATTACCAAATGCAGTTGTTCAGTACTTATAAAGCGCAACCAACGCTGTAGCAAACTATTGGTAAAATAGGGTACACGCAATTGCTCATCATCCCAAATAGCTAAAAAGCTATATTTACCCCAGTTTGGCAGGTGCGAAAAGCCTAAACCAGCACCATTACCCAATAATTTACCTACCCGCATTCCTTTTGCTCTTGGAGTAAAAAATTTACTAAACCCCATAGTGCTAAAAGCTAAATAAGCGCTTAAAAAGCCACGAAATCGATAGAAAGTAAGGGTGGTAATGTGTGTGTGCACCTAAAAAAAACCTTATTTGAGCTGTAAAGTTTGCAAAGTAACTAAATAATACGAAGCTAACTCCCTTAAAAAAGTACAGGCATCACTTATATTCCATCACTAAAAATATTCTGATTGTACGCCTATCAATTGCTGATACAAATTTTAACTTTGCGCTCTTATTCTGCTACTAAATGGCTACACCCACTATATCTTTTGATAATACCGCAATTGCTTTTTCTTCACAAACAGATACCGAACTTCGTATATCCTATTGGTTGTTTAAAGCTATAAACAGTAATTTTTTGGTAAAAGTAGGACCACCGCTTACCATGTTTGCATTGGGTGTGCGCTTACCTATTATCCCCTTAATTAAGGCTACCTTATTTAAGCAATTTTGTGGGGGCGAATCTATTAGCGATTGTGATACTACGATTTCGCGATTAGCAAAATTTAATATCGGTACTATTTTAGATTATTCAGTAGAAGGTGAAGCAACTGAAGAAGCCTTTGATTTAACCGCCATAGAAACGATTACCACCATACACAAAGCCGCAAAAAGCAAAGGAAGTATTCCTTTTTCGGTGTTTAAAGTTACCGGAGTAGCATCTTTTGAATTGTTGGAGAAAATTCAAGAAAAACAACCGTTAAACCATACCGAAGAATTGGCATGGGAACGGGTAAAACTCCGTATAGAAAAAATTTGTACTGCTGCTGCTACAGATAAAGTGCACTTATTTATTGATGCCGAAGAAAGTTGGATACAGCAATCCATTGACGATTTGACCAACGAAATGATGGCGCGTTTTAATAAGGAAGAGGTAATTATTTACAACACGTTTCAGTTTTACAGGCACGATCGATTGGCATATTTACAACACTGCTATAAAACTGCTACAGAACAGGGCTACAAGATTGGTGCTAAATTGGTACGTGGAGCCTATATGGAAAAGGAACGCAAACGTGCGCTACAAATGGGATATGCATCGCCAATACAACCCGATAAAAACGCTGCCGATATTGATTACGATGCGGCATTACGCTTTTGTGTGGAGCATATAAACGATATTGCTATTTGTGCGGGTACACACAACGAACAAAGTTCGCTGCTATTGGTACAGTTAATGGCCGAAAAACAGATAACCAATAACCACCCTCATATTTATTTTTCGCAATTGTTGGGCATGAGCGATAACCTGAGTTTCAATTTGGCAAAAGCTGGGTATAATGTTGCTAAATATGTGCCTTATGGTCCCGTAAAATCAGTTTTACCATACCTGTTTCGCCGAGCTAACGAAAATACTGCCATTGCCGGACAAATGAGCCGAGAGTTAAACCTTATTATAAAGGAGCGACAACGAAGAAAAAGCGGGTAAATTACCGATACACTACCAGCAAGGTATGTGCCGAATTGCTAAGTATTTTTACCTGCAAACCGCTTAATTGTGTAGTTAAACTGGTTAAATACGGATGTATTTGGGTATTTTTCTTACTCAAATCGTACTCGTGTACTTGTACAATTACGGCTTGCACTCCCGAGTTAAGTATATTCTGAATGGCTGCAATAGCTTGTGATGAATTGTTTAATGCCCCATTTACCGTAATGCCCAATTGCGGAGCATATTGCAAGTGCTGAAACTGAAAATTGAATCGTAAAAAATAAGGTTGATAATCATTGGTGAGCAAGGTTACCTGTGTAAAACCTTTCTCTTTGGTAAATTGTAATGCCTCCTTAAATGGGTAATAATGTTCGGCGGTATCGTAGCCATAATCACCCCAATAAGCTTCTTTTGATCCATCCAAATGTATGGGACACAGCACAAAATTAATTGCCAGTATTATAGCAAACACACCATATGCTATTTGTTTAGATTTTATAAGTACTGTTTGCAATACATCCATTGCCGCTACCAAAAAGAAAGGCAGTACCAATAAGTTAAAACGACTGTAGCCTGCATAAATACCACCACTATCTGCGGCAAAAACAAAACTTACCCCCACTACCCCACCTAAAAAGAGCAATACTTTTACATAATTTTTTTGCAGCGCATAACTAACAAGTGCTGCAGGGAAAAGCAAAGCAAACACTCCAAATTGCTGCCAAAAACTCTTGAGCAGTACTAAATAACTATTCCACTGCTTTAGATGATCGAAAGAAAGAGCCCCCGGACGCACATTACCATTGTAATAACGAATAAATAAATAGTATACCAATGGAAGCAACGCTACAAAAACGATTACCATTTCGTTTAGCAACTGATTAAATGTGTATTTACGCAATACAATTATCCGCGTAAACAAGCGCATAGCAAGCAATACCAATACTACGAACAAAAAGGTTTCCTTTACAAAACCTAACCCAATAAATGCGAGCCAATAGGGCTGCTGACGCATTTCTACAAAGGTATTACGCAGCCACTT
Organism: uncultured bacterium; assembly: GCA_947085255.1. Lineage (GTDB taxonomy): Bacteria > Bacteroidota > Bacteroidia > Sphingobacteriales > Sphingobacteriaceae > CAMTVQ01. Next base: position 60,405 of record CAMTVQ010000014.1, read on the forward strand.
ATCGGCATGCAACAGCACGTAAGTAAGTAGCAGTAATCCAGTAAGTTCTAAATATAAAATGGAGGAGTAGAAGAAAACAGTTGGCAGCGTAAGCACCAGCAGACCTATTGCAAAAAAATGAGTTTTGTTGTCTTTTGAGTAATGCCCTGCCACCGTATATGCCAATAAAACAGCACTCAAAAAAGGCAGTATACGGTACAACCACTCGGTGTACTGTATACCCATACTTTTTGCGGCAATGACCGGAAACACCGGCAACATGCGGATAAAATAGGGTAACCTACTAATAATAAGATTGTACTGGAAAGGCATATAATAGCCTACGATACTTAAATGATACGCCCAATAAGCTATCACCACCACCAATAAAGCAGCTACGAGTAACTGTAGCGATTTACTGAGTTTGGTGTATTTGCACACTAACCAAGCAGTAACAATAAGCGCAGCACACTTTGCAAAAAACCACTGAAACGGAATTAAATTACTAAATATGACTACAAAATCAACATTCGAATCTTCATCGCCGCGCCAGGGCATACCCTGTACTAATGTGCCTATATTAAGTACCAAGCCCATTACCAGTAAACCCAGCAGCCCTACATTAATGTGTTTTTTAAAGTATAGGATAACAGTGCCCGAAGCCAGCCAAGCCCACAAAGTGCCCAAAAAAAGAGTTGCCAGCAATAGCGACAAGCGTATTTTGGTGCTTTCGTAAATAGGTAAATACAACAGAAAAGAAAAGAGGAATACACCTAACAGCCAAAAAAATGCGGTTTGCTTATTCCACTGCATAGTCGAGGGAGATTAAATAAACTTAATTTTTTGAGCAGCAAAAGCACACATACGCAATAATAACCAACCGTGCGTAAAGCGGCTAATTTGTGTGCTGCCATATTCCCTATCGCGGTAACGGATAGGTATTTCTACAATTTTTAGGTTCAGTTTTGCGGCACCAAACAATAAATCGAAATCTCCAAAGGGATCAAAATCTCCAAAGTAATGGCGGTTGGCTTGTACTTTTAGGTAATCTTCACGAAATAATACTTTAGTACCACACAAGGTATCTTTTAAGCGCTGGCCTAACAAAAAGGTGAAAGCCATGCTAAAAAATTTATTACCCAACAGATTTAAAAAGCGCATGGCATTTTTTTCCATCGGATACACTAATCGGCACCCGTTTATAAACTCGCCTTTATTTTGTTTAATGGCCTCGTAAAACTTGCCCATATCCTCGGGTGGGGTGGTAAGATCGGCATCCAATATCAATAAAATATCACCCGTAGCAATATCAAAAGCTTCGCGTACGGCATTGCCTTTTCCTTTACCAGTTTGTTTGGTTACTACAATTTCTTTATCGGGATAGGCCGCCTGCACGCGCAACATTTCTTCGTAGGTATTGTCTGACGAGTTGCCTTCAATAAAAATAAACTCTTGTCGGCTACCGAAAGCAGGGGTACGTAAAATGGCATTCTCTATATTACCACGCTCATTACGAGCAGGTACTACAATGCTAATAGAAAGTTCTTCGGTAGGGTTGCTTTGTGGGCGCGCTACCAACACGTGTGTCATACACAGGTGGTTGATAAGCGGCAGATTAGCAATGTAATTATTAAACAGCGGCGCAATAAGCGGAATGTTTTTAGGAAAGAGAATTTTGCGCATCAATTTTACCTGCTCAAACCCTTCTAATTGCAGTAAATTTTCTACATCCTGATGCGATAGCCAGTTTTGCAAAGGCAATTTGGCTTTTAAACCCAAAGCTTCGCCCAGTTTAAAAATAGGCTCCCAAACGTAATTGTAAAACGAAAAAACGATGCGTGTACGCGGTGTACATACTTTTTTGAGTGATGCAACTACTTGTTGTACATCTTTGAGCGAACCCAATAAATCGGATACGATGATGTAATCAAACGTTTCGGTAAGGGTAATATTTTCGGCTGTTTGTACCTTAAAATGCAAATTTGGGAAACTAGTTTGTGCCAATTTCACCATGTTTTCAGAAAAATCGATACCTACACCATATGCCGGTTTTACAGCAGCCAGTAGCTCCCCAGTACCAGATCCTATTTCTAAAACGCGGCTATTTTCGGGAATAATAAAGCGGTAATACGCTTCCAACAAACGGTGATAATAGCGATTGCGTTTTTTCCAACGCGGACGAGCAGCAGCCGTTTGCTCAAAATATTCTTGAAATCCCTGTTTTGAAATCATTTAGAGGGCAAAGAAATGAAAAACTTTTGGGATTTTCACTCATTCCTCATCGGATGACTCAGAGTCATCCGATGAGGAATGTTTTCTTTAAATTTGTATAGCTAACCTACTACCTATGAATTTTATCCCCGAACACTCGTATCACGTTTATAACAGAGGTAATAACCAACAATCTATTTTCTTTTCGCGAGATAATTATCTATTCTTTTTACAAAAAGCTAAAAAGGAGATAACTCCATACGCAGATATATTAGCTTACTGTTTAATGCCTAATCATTTTCACTTGGTTCTTCATGTAAAGGAGTTTACTCATCCGATGACTTTGAGTCATCAGATGAGTAAACTCTCTGCGGCAATCGCTATTGTATTACGGTCGTATACCAGAGCTCTACAAAAACAAAACAACTTCACCGGCTCGCTTTTTCAGCAAAAAACCAAAGCAAAAGAGTTGATTGATAACAGCAATAACACAACTATTAATTATTTAGCTATTTGTATCCACTATATCCATCAAAATCCAATAAGAGCAAAATTAGTGAGCAATATGGAAGACTGGGAATTCTCCTCTTATCGCGATTATGCAGGACTTAGAAATGGAACGCTTTGCAATCAAGAACTATCATTTACATTATCGGGTATTGATCCTCTTAATTTCATAACCGAAAGCCATTATTTATTGGATGATAAACAAATATTCATCGGATGATTGCAAATACAACTATTCATCGGATGACCTCAAGTCATCTGATGAATAGCCGACAAAATAATCCCAATTTTCTTTAAGTTTGCACTTTGAGATGAAGCTACGAATTAACCTTAAATCATTAGTAAAACTGCGTTTATTGCTCCTTTTACCTGTGATTTTTTTTATGAGCAAGCAATTGTGGCTTACGTGGCAGGGCTATACCGATTGTGCTAAAAACGTAAAAAGCTGCATCGTTGCTCCTTGGGGAACCGATTTTATTACCACCTACGGCACACGCTACACGCAAATTAATCAATTTTTGACTACACCAACACGTATAGGCTATTACGGCGAACCTGGCGAATCTTTTGGCATGTGGGCTAATAACTATGTATTGAGCCAATATTTTATGGCACCACATGTATTGGAAGACAAAAAAGCAAACGACACCATTCTATACAACTTGTACGGTTCGCAAAATCCAGCTCTTATCAGCTCCCAATTTTTGCAGCAAGGCTGGCATATTTTAAAAGACTTTAACAACGGATTAATCCTGCTTAGCAAAACCAATTGATGTTCCTTTTAGCCTTTATCGCTCCGATAATACTCGGCATTTTATTCACCAATTATTATTTAGGCAAGTTGCAGTTGGCAACACCAGTGCTTAGCGTCAGTATTGCTGTTGGCGTAGGTATTGGGTTATCTTCTATTATTTTTATCACGCTAAACCTAATACATATACCTGCTTTAGTCATTTTTATAGCAGAATTTGCAGGCATAGCCTATTGTTGGTGGAAACACCGAAATCTCTTTCTCTTTACCTCTGCTACAACTACTCCACTTAGCAGCATCGGTAAAATAGCCGCAGCATTAGGCATCACAGCATTATTGGCAACGCTATTTATCTTTTTTGCCGATACTACTAAAGATCCACACGGTTTGTACGATGCGTGGTCGTACTGGAATTTACGTGCTAAATTTATTAGCCGAGCACCATACGATTGGGACAATTTGTTTCAATACCTCTACTTTTTCCATGGAGATTACCCCCTACTACATTCGGGATTTATTGCCCGTGGATGGCTTTTTTTACAACAAGAAACTGTATGGGTTCCTATCTTTACTGCCTTTATTTTCACGTTTGCTACTGTAGCTTTATTGTATGCTGCTGTAGCTCATTTTGCAGGTAAAACAGCTGGAATTATTGCGGCATTATGCATGCTTTGCACACCTTTTTATATGGTAATGGGCGATTCGCAATATGTAGATTCTCCAGCAGGCTATTTTTTCCTAATTACGCTCGTACTATTTGCCTTAGCTGATAAAGAATCCGAAAGACAACCTTACCTATACCTATTGGCAGGTGTGGCAGCGGGACTTTCGGCATGGACAAAAAACGAAGGATTGCTCTTTATTGCTGTATTGTATGCCGCCCGTATTACTATACTCTTTTTTAGCAATCGAAAACATCTTTTTTACGAACTTAAATACATTAGCTTAGGTTTATTACCTATTCTGTTCCTCATTATCTATTTTAAGGTAATGATTGCCCCTGCTAACGATTTGTTGGCAGAAGGCAATGAATCGGCCGCAAGCAAATTGAAAGACATGGGACGCTATGCCTTTATTTGGGGTTGGTTTAAACTAAAGATTATTGATTTTGGTAAATGGTACACCAACCCATGGTGGCTGTTGGTGCTGTATGCTTTGGCTACCGGATTTAATTTTGCCACCAATAAGCGCACCCTCTTTTTTGGGTTAATGGTAATTGCAATGATGGCTACAGGATACTTTTTCATCTATGTGACCACCTATATAGATTTAACCTTTCACTTAAGCACCTCACTACATCGACTGTTTTTTCAATTACTACCTTCGTTTTTATTTATTTACTTTGTTTCCTTAAAGTCGCCAGAGTATTGGCTAAAGCGATAATAGCCATCATATATGAAAATAAAATTACGAATAAAGTCCCCTAAACGCATACAAATTAGCAACCCGTTGCATAGCAACTGGTTCTTTCCGATAACCCTATTTATTTTCGAGGTACTATCGGCACTTTATGGCGAAAAACTACCCGAAAATGGTGGCTTTGGTTGGGATGGCATTGCGTATGCTTCTTTGGCACAAGATGGGATTAGAAGTTGGTGGGCAAACGATTTTTTTGTTTTTCGCTTATTCCCTTCTTTACTGGTAAATGTGGCTTTTAAATTGCTGCACATTGCCACTACCCCACCTAACATCGTATTGGCTTTTGGTTTGCTCAATGCACTTTCGGTAGCTGTAGCTGCTTGGTTTGCCAAAAAGATTTTTGTTTTATTGGACTTAAAGCCCGGCACACAATTGCTCGGCTTTGTGTTGTTATTTATCAATTGCGGGGTACTCCATTTTATCAAATATTACCCTGTAATGACCGATGCCGTGGGCCTATGCTTAGGCACTATTTTGTTGTATTGCTATCTTAAAAATCTATCGGCCGAACTAATTATTGTAGGTGTTTTTGGTGCTTTTACTACCCCATTATTGGCACTTATTGAATTGCCACTTATCTTATTTCCTTACAAACCTATTGAGTACCGCCCACTGGATCCAACTAAACTAAAATTATTATCAGCGGTAGGCTTTGTTTACTTCATCGCCATCAGTATTTACGTGGTATATATTGCCAAGTATTGGCTCAATATTCCTATGGTGTTGCAACCCAATCAGCTGCTTTTGCCTGTTGGTATAATTACTTCGGCTATTGTTTTTGCTGGCATTATTCGCTTGGTAAGCAATGCCAATTTCTTTGATTTTGGCTGGATAAAAACTCAATTTACCAAATGGGGTATAATTAGTACCGCTGTGTTTTTAGGATTGGTGATCCTGTGCAAATGGTTGATTCCAAGCAATGCCCCATCACCTTACCCTGCTAATTTTTTCATTTTTACGCATCATACTACCACTGCCTTTATGCGTCCGCTTATTGGCATTGCTGGGCAGCTCAACTTTTTTGGGGCTTTGGTATTGTTGTGCTTGTTGTTTTGGAAACGTATTTATACACACATCCATGAACTGGGTTTGGGTTTTGTACTCTGCGTAGCTGGCATATTGCTGCTATTTGGACAAACCTGCGAGGCACGTACGCTGTTTAGTTTTTTACCATTCTTAACCATAGCAGTATTGATAGCACTTAATAAACGCACGTTCAATCCTTTGTTTTATGCACTTATTGTAGCTATCAATTTACTTACCAGCAAAGTATGGCTTACCATTAATTACCAATGGGGCAATGGTTGGGACGAAACGGGTGCCGCTAACTTTCCGAACCAATGGTTTTTTATGCATCTTGGCCCTTGGATGTCGCCAAAAGTATGGCTGATTTTATTGGTGATGGTATTCCTATTCTCTGTTTTACTCTTTGTTTTGAGTAAATTACGTGTTTCATTTAAAAAAGAAATTGTAGCTCATGTCTAAATTCGCCTTACCCCATATTATCGATTTTCCATCTATCGGTAAACCCGCCGAAGGCTATATTTCTGTTGGCGAGGTAGAGAAACAAATTCCGTTTAAGGTAGAACGTATTTTTTGGACCTATTACACCCCCGAAAGTATTGTTCGTGGACGTCATGCGCATTACAAAACAGAACAGTTGCTTATTGCAGCAGCAGGGCGTATTGTAGTAACTACCGAAATGGCCGATAAAAGCATACAAACCTTTGTATTAGACCGTCCGGATAAAGGGGTGTATATTCCGCCTAATGCGTGGCATACCATGCAGTATTCGCACAGCGCTGCACAATTAGTATTTGCCTCTACCGTTTACGACGAGAAAGATTATATCCGTAATTACGAAGATTTTTTAAAAGTTTACGCCAAATGATTCACCCTTTAGCCGATGTACAAAGCACTTCTATTGGTAGTGATACCCGTATTTGGCAATTTGCTATAGTGCTAAAAGAGGCTATTATTGGCACCAATTGCAATATCAATTGCCATACATTTATCGAAAACGATGTGGTGTTGGGTAATTATGTAACGGTAAAAAGTGGGGTTTATTTATGGGATGGCATACGTATTGGCAATCATGTGTTTATTGGACCAAATGCTACGTTTGTAAACGATACCTACCCGCGCTCGCAACAATATCCCGAAAAACATATTGGTGCCTTACTCGAAGATTATGTATCAATAGGTGCTAATGCAACTATTTTAGGCGGCATTACCATTGGTCATCATGCACTTATTGGCGCTGGTGCAGTAGTTACCAAAAATGTACCCGCGTATGCGCTTATTACCGGCAACCCGGGACGAAGAACTGGCTGGGTAGACACACAGGGTAAAAAGCTAATTGACAAGGGAAACGGAAAATGGGAGAGCGAAAATGGCACAGTAGCTACCGAATTAAATGGGCAATTGTTTATCGCCTAAACTCTTTTCAACATTTGGTAAATAAAAAGGTATAGAACCGTTGAGGGGTTTACTTCGTTATATCAATAAATAAAATATTTTTGTCAAAACAATCAACCATGCCTAATAAAACAGCTTTACTCGTAATAGATGCACAAGAGGGGTATTTTGATGGAAATGCTACTTTTTTAGAACATCCTGAGCCTTTGTACCACATTAAGGAGGCACAAGAAAACTTGCTGATATTGGTAAATCAAGCTAAAAAATTAAATTATCCTATCCTTTATATAAAACACGAAGGCTTAAGTCTTGGTGAATTGCATGAAAGTTTATTACCTGTAGCACCTGAAACCATTTTTATCTGGAAAACAGAACCCAGTTCTTTTTTTAATACCAACTTGCACGAAATTTTACAGCAATACGGTATAGAAAAGTTGATTTTAGTGGGCTATCAAACAGATGTTTGCATTAAAGCCACAGCAGAAGATGCTCTAAAACTCCATTATAGTGTAACAGTAGTAGAAGACGCCATTGCTGCACAAACAGAAAAACGCCATGCTGACGCCTTAGCCTCTATGGATATTGCCATAGCCCGTATGAGTGTGGGTTCTGATTTAGCTGTAGCCTAATGATTAAGGCAACTGGGTTATACAAAGCTTACGGAAGTTTACCCATTTTAAAAGGTGTAGATGTAGCCATAGCCAAGGGCGAATTGGTGAGCATTGTAGGTGCATCTGGAGCGGGAAAAAGCACGCTACTACATTTGCTAGGTACACTTGACAAGGCTGACAAGGGCACTATTTCTATTAATGGTGAAAACATTACCACGCTCTCCGAAAAAAAACTAAGTGCTTTTCGTAACCAACATATTGGTTTTATCTTCCAGTTTCATCATTTATTACCTGAGTTTACCGCATTAGAAAATATTTGCATACCCGGTTTTATTGCCAATAAACCTAAGAAAGAAGTAGAAAAAGCGGCGGCAGAATTGCTCGAACTATTGCATTTAGAAAACCGTGCACAACACAAACCCTCCGAATTATCAGGTGGAGAACAACAACGCGTGGCAGTTGCCAGAGCATTGATAAACCGCCCTGCAGTGATTTTTGCAGATGAACCTTCAGGTAACTTAGATAGCAGTAATGCTGCCGAATTACATCAACTATTTATCGATCTGCGTAATCGTTTTAATCAAACCTTTGTAATAGTAACCCATAACGAAGCATTAGCTACTATGGCAGACAGGCGTTTGGTAATGAAAGATGGGTTGTTAGTGAATTAGTTTACTGGTTGATTGGTTTATTAGTTCGTTTCATAGGACGTTCAACCTCACAACTAATTACACATTAAACCTAAAGTGCATAATATCTCCATCGGCTACTATATAGGTTTTACCCTCTACACCTAGTTTACCAGCATCTTTACAGGCACTTTCGGAGCCTAGAGCTATATAATCGACATATTTTATCACCTCTGCACGAATAAATCCTTTTTCGAAATCGGTATGTATTACACCAGCTGCCTGTGGTGCCGACATGCCCTGTGTGATAGTCCAAGCACGTACTTCTTGTACACCTGCAGTAAAGTAAGTAGCCAAGTTTAATAAACGGTAAGCTGAAACGATTAATTTAGCTACACCTGATTGATCCAAGCCCATATCCCCTAAGAACATCTGACGTTCTTCATAGCTTTCTAACTCAGCAATTTCCGATTCTATTTTAGCACTGATAATCAACACTTCCGCATTTTCGTCTTTTACAGTAGCCTTCACTCTATCTACAAAAGCATTACCTTTTACAACAGCCGCTTCATCCACATTACACACATACATTACTGGCTTAGCAGTTAGTAACTGTAAGTCTTCTATGCATTCTTTATCTTTTTCTTCCATTACCAATGAACGAGCAGATTTGCCTGCAGATAAATGTTCTTTGTAAAGCGTTAAAACTTCATATATCTTTTTAGCGTCTTTATCGCCGATTTTTGCAGCTTTTTCTGTTTTCTGCAATTTCTTATCGATTGATTCTAAATCTTTTAACTGTAATTCAGTATCGATAATTTCTTTATCACGAATAGGATCTACCGAACCATCTACGTGGATAACATTCGGATCGTCGAAACAACGTAACACGTGAATAATGGCATTAGTACTGCGTATATTCGATAGAAATTGATTGCCCAATCCTTCACCTTTACTGGCTCCTTTTACCAAGCCGGCAATGTCCACAATTTCAATTGTATTGGGAACGATGCGTTGAGGGTTTACCAGTTCAGCTAATTTAGTTAAGCGCTCATCTGGCACTGTAATTACCCCTACGTTAGGCTCTATTGTACAAAATGGAAAGTTTGCCGCTTGCGCTTTGGCATTTGAAAGTGAGTTGAAAAGAGTAGATTTTCCTACGTTGGGTAATCCTACTATGCCGCATTGTAATGCCATATATTTTTGTTTATAGTTACCAGTTGTGTGATACTGGTAATGTTGTTGTTGTTTGTCATTCTTCGCTGCGCTCAGAATGACAATGCGTTATTTATTATTAATGAATCCCATAAGTCTGTACGCTAATTTGGCTAGAGTAAATTCTGATAAAATGCTGCCCTCTATAGGTGCACATTCTACAATATCAAAGCCTATTACCTTTTTGGTTGCACATACTTTTTGTAAAAAAGCAAGTGTTTCAAACCACTGCAAGCCACCTGGTTCGGCGGTACCTACAGCAGGCATAATGCTTGGATCAAAGCCATCCGCATCAATCGTGATATATACCGTATCTGTTAGGTGATTCAGCAAACGCTCTTGCCAATTAGGTTCGGTTAGTTGATGCGCATATACTGTTTCGATACGTGGAGAAGACTGAATTAACTGTGCTTCTTCTATACACTGCGCACGTATGCCCAACTGTGCTAAATTTACATCCAAATCGTGTACACGCGCCATTACCGATGCGTGCGAATAAGGATTATTGTTGTAAGACTGACGTAAATCAGAGTGAGCGTCTAATTGCAGCACCGATAAATTAGGGTATTTTTTGAGATGTGCTTTTACAAAACCTAAACTTACGGTATGCTCGGCACCAAACGACACTACAAATTTATTATCATTCAGTAGTTTAGTTGTTTCTGCCTCAATCAAATCAACGGCTGCCTCGTTTACTTTATTGGTAAAATCTATAGCAGGCAATGTAGCAATACCACATTTCTTATAGGTTTCGGCACCTATTAATTCATCGTAAAACTCTACATAATGCGATGCCTCGATAATAGCAGCCGGACCTTTATCAGAGCCAGCTATGTATGACGAGGTATGCTCATAAGGAGCAGATTGAATAACAAACTTGGATGTTGCGTAACTGCACAACTCGGGTTCGGTAATGCCTAAAAAGTTGAATTCGCTGCCTAATGCCTGCATAATAAGTAAAATTTGGCGCGAAGATAGCGATTCAGCCCCTTATTAGTCTACATTATCGTGCAAAAACGTATTATTATTCGGTCGTATTTCAGTAATACTATCTTGATCGGATAAGGTAAAGCGTGATGCTTGAGTTTCTGACGAGTGTGGTACATTATCTAAAGCGGTATTTCTACGCTTATAAGCAGGTTCGCTTTCCAAATCGGTAATTCCATTTGGTGTGCGCAATTTCATACTCAAATCTTTTAGGCGCATAATCCGTTCTTTAGATCGGTTTAGCTGTGCTTCAAACTCATCTGCAGTGTGTGTATCTAAACCTCGTTCATTTCTAACCTCTGCTTGCATTGGTTTTAATGATTCTACCTGAGGCTGTTTTACTGGCTCTACAGATTCTACTCGTTTCAACGAAGGTTCGGCTGGTAAAAAATCAAACATGCTCACCTGTTTTAAAGCAGGAGCATCTGTTTTTAAATAGGGTTCTGCTGCAGTTCCTACATCCTCCGTACTAACAGGTGTTTCTACCTTACGCTCAGGTTCTGTATTCAAAGAAAATATCGTTTTTGTGCTCTTATGCTGGTTGTTTTTTACTGCATTAGATTTATTCTCATTACTAAATCCAGTTGCAATAAGTGTTACACTTACTTTTTCTCCCAGCGTATCATCTTGACACAAGCCCCAAATTACGTTTGCGTTTTCTCCAGCTTGCTGCTGTATAAAATCGGTAATATCGGTTACCTCGTCTGTTAAAATTTCATTCGAGCCAGAACTAATATTCAATAGAATATATCGCGCTCCAGCTATATTATTATTATCGAGTAGCGGAGAAGCCATTGCCAATTCAACAGCACGCAATGCACGGTTATCACCTTCGGCAGTAGCATAGCCCATTAGCGCAACACCACTGTTTTCCATTACCGTTTTCACATCTCTAAAATCGACGTTTATAGTACCACCTACTGTAATAATTTCGGCAATGCCTTTGGCTGCTGTAGTTAATACACCATCCGCTTCGGCAAAGGCGCTACGCATAGGTAGGTTACCAAACATTTCGCGCAATTTATCATTGGAAATAACGATAATAGCATCAACATTTTCCTTCAGTTCGGCTAAGCCTTCATCCGCTTGCGCTTTACGACGAGGACCTTCAAACGTAAAAGGTGTAGTAACAATACCAACAGTAAGAATGCCCATTTCGCGCGCTATTTGCGCAATAATTGGACTTGCACCCGTACCTGTGCCACCACCCATACCTGCTGTAATAAACAGCATTTTTGTATTGTGACCCAATAATTGTTTTATCTCTTCAATGGTTTCTATAGCTGCATTTTTGCCAACCTCTGGAGCTGCACCAGCACCCATTCCTTCGGTAAGGCTGCTTCCTAACTGAACCTTATTAGGTATAGGGCTCATTTCCAATGCTTGCGCATCGGTGTTGCAGATAATAAAATCTACTCCCTTTATTCCTTGACGGTACATGTAGTTTACTGCATTACCGCCACCACCACCAACACCAAGTACTTTAATGATGGATGATTTATCTTTGGGCATATCAAATTGGAAGGCCATATAGTTTGAAATCTGAAATAAAAATGTGAAGTATGAACTGTATTTTATTACTGCTATTTTAAAAAATCTTTATCGTCGATATTGGTATCTTCAAAATCGGCTTTAATAAAGTTTTCTGCTTTATTGATTAATTTTTCGAAGAAGTTGCGTCCTTGTATAAGTTGCTGCTGACCTCTATCGGTAGTAGTACCAACAGTTGCTTTTACCTTACGTGCTTTGGTATTTAGTGTATCTAAATATTGTACTCCTTTTATTACCAAACCAATAGCCGTGGCATACATCGGACTTGCCATTTCTTCTACTTTACTTTTTGCCAAGTGCTCGTTAGGGTAACCCACACGTGCTGGCAATCCTGTAACAAACTCTACCAACTGGGGTAAGTGTTTCAGTTGCGCGCCGCCACCTGTTACTACAATACCTGCAATAAGTTTGCGCTCGTAGCCAGAGGTTTTAATTTCGTAATACACGTGCTCTAAAATCTCCTCCATACGTGCCTGGATAATATGAGACAAGTTTTTTACCGATACTTCTTTCGCATCTCTACCTTTAAGACCAGGTATAGAAATAATATCATTTGCTTGTGTTTCATTAGCAATGGCGCAACCAAATTTTGTTTTTAGCGATTCTGCTTGGTTTTTCATTACCACACAACCTTCACGAATATCTTCGGTAATACTATTACCACCAAACGGAATAACAGCTGTATGGCGGATAATGCCTTCGTGGAAAATAGCTACATCGGTAGTTCCTCCACCTATATCTACCAACACAACTCCTGCTTCTTTTTCTTCTTCGCTCAATACGGCCTCAGCAGAAGCTAAAGGCTCTAAAATAAGATCAACTACCTCTAAACCGCCTTTATTTACGCATTTATTGATGTTGGAAATAGCTGCTACCTGCCCTGTTATAATATGGAAATTAGCTTCTAAACGTACGCCAGCCATACCAATTGGTTCCAATATGCCGCTTTCGTTATCTACTGTAAACTCCTGTGGCAAGGCATGAATAATTTCTTCGCCAGGAGCCATTATAAGCTTGTACATATCATCGGTAAGCTTATCAATATCGTCTCTATTGATTTCTTCGTGCACATTATTGCGCACCCGAATACCTCTGTGCTGGTAGCTCTTAATGTGCTGACCTGCAATACCTACGTTCACAAACTTAATTTCTACGTTGGAAATATTTGAGGCTTCTTCTATTGCTTGCTGTATGCCTGCAACAGTTTTATCGATATTGGTAACCACGCCACGCATTACCCCTGCCGATTCTGCTTTTCCGGTACCCAGTATTTCGATTTTACCCAACTCGTTGCGATACCCAACAATAACACAAATCTTAGTGGTACCGATATCTAATCCTACTACGATATCTGATGTTTTTTTATTTTCTTCCATATTTGAAGTTGTTTATAGCGAACTGTTTTTTGTGCAAATAATTTGACCTTCGTACTTCACATTAATGCGGTTGTACATACTCCATCCCAGTTTTGGCAATGCTTTTTTGTAAAATAAAAACACTGCGTTAAACTTTTTTTCGAGATTAGTTACATCCCCTATTACTATTCTGTGATTACCAACTCGTGTAATAAGCTCAAAATCACCAGCATTAGTTACATAAATTTGATCTACCTGAGCAGCCCAAAAAGGTTTATTCGCAATAAACGTAGCTAAAGTAACCAAATCCTTTGCCGTACGACCGCGTAAAGTATCCACACGTGTGTATAGCTCATTTATTGCTCCAACTGCTACTGGTATGCGCGAAGTATATTGGTAAGAAAGTGGCATTTTGTAGCCCTTATCGTCTATATAAAATTGCTGCAAACTGCTATTTACAACTCTTAAAATTGGCTTACGTTGCTCTACCTCTATTTGTAAATTCCCTTTTAAATCCACAAAAACTTCGGCATCGGCTACAAACGAATTGGTCTTTAATTTCTTTTCTAATGAATCTATTCGGATGCTAGTAAGTCGTTTATTGAGGTACTGCTGGTTGCTTTTATCCACTGCTCTTTTTACATCACTGGGCAGTACAAATGCGGCATCATCGCTAATTTCGATGATCATATTGCTGCATTGCACTTGCTTTTGTTTACGACCAGAAAAACTGAGCATGGCAACAAGCGTAGCTACGCCTATTACCCATACCAATACGATTCCTATTTTTTTTAGATTTTCAATCATTACGTATGCTTTACTATTTTAGCCAGCGGCTGTACCAATGCATCTATATCGCCTGCACCTACAGTTACCACCACGCCCCACTCGTTGCTGGTAGTAAAATAGTGTAGCATTTCTTCTTTAGTAAGTACTTGTTTTGTTGCGGCAGTTACGTTTTCTAACAACATTTCCGAATTGACTCCAGCAATGGGCAATTCACGGGCAGGATAAATAGGTAATAAAATCAACTCATCTGCCATGCTCAAGGCTTCAGAGAAACCTGCAGCAAAATCGCGCGTGCGGCTAAACAAATGTGGTTGAAAAATACAGGTGATTTTTTTATCCGGATACAATGCCTTTACCGAACCTAAAAATGCTTTTATCTCTTCGGGGTGATGGGCATAATCATCAATCATTACCCTGTCTTTTTCTTTAATAATGTATTCGAATCGGCGTTTTACTCCTTTAAAAGAAGCCAAGGCTGCTCTGATTTTTTCTTCCGAAATACCCAATTGCAAGGCTACCGTAATGGCTGCTACCGCGTTTTCTACATTATGCAAGCCAGGAATACCAAGACTGAAGCGCAAGTCTTGAGTCTTGAATCTTGAATCTTGAGTCTTGTAGTCAAAGTAATAATTACCGTCTTCAATTGTAATATTTGTTGCCTGCGTTTGGGCTGTATCTTTTGTGGAATAGGTAATACCTGCTTGCTCTAATGGCAGTCCCTGTTTTTTAATTAATACACCATTTGGTTTTAGCTGCGAAGCAAATTTGCGGAAGCTATCTTCCAAGTAGCTTTTATCATTATAAATATCCAAATGATCGGCATCCATACTGGTAACTATTGCAATATCTGGATGTAACGTTAGAAAAGAACGATCGTACTCATCGGCTTCTACCACCAATGTATTATTGTTACCAAACAACACATTGGTTTGGTAATTCGTAGTAATACCGCCCAAAAATGCAGAGCAATCGTAGCCCGAATCTTTGAGAATATGGGTAATAATAGATGAGGTGGTTGTTTTACCATGTGTACCAGCTACGGCAATGGTGAACATACTTTGACTGATAATGCCTAGTACTTCCGACCGCTTGTGTAGCGTATGGCTTTGTTTTAGATGATTAAGTATGTTGCTATCTTTTGGGATAGCGGGGGTGTAGATAATTAAAGTTTGAAGTCTGAAGTTTGAAGTCTGAAGTTTGAAAGTATCAGGAATTGATTGTTCCGTGTCATTGAAAGATATAGTTATTCCTTCTGCTTCTAATTCGGTAGTCAAAGGCGTTGAAGTACGGTCGTAACCAGCTACTATGCACCCTCTATGCTTAAAATAGCGTGCCAAGCCACTCATGCCGATGCCGCCTATTCCTATTAAGTAAACTTGTTTTATGTCGTTTAAATTCATTATCGGTTGTCTGTTTTCAGTTGCCTGTTACCGGTTATTTTGTATTTACTTACACATTTTCAGTACTTCTTTTGCTATCACTAGTGCTGCATCTGGCTTTGCTAATGATTTTATGTTTTCTGAAAGTACTGCGCATTTTTCTTGGTTATCCATTAAACTTAGTGCAACCGAAACTAATTCGGTAGGTGCAATGGCATCACGAATCAATAATGCAGCATGCTTGCTTACCAATGCCATGGCATTTTTTGTTTGATGATCTTCGGCAACATTAGGAGACGGCACCAAAATAACCGGTTTGCCAACTACACACAACTCTGAAATAGTGCCTGCCCCTGCTCTAGAAATAATCAAATCCGCAGCGGCATACGCTAAATCTATACGATCGATAAACTGTAATAAATGCACATTTTGAACTTCCTTAACTTGCGCTACAAGTGTTGAATAATACAATTTGCCACATTGCCATATTACTTGCACATCTGCTCTGTTTAGCGTTTGCAACTCGTTTAGTATACTTTGATTAAGCGTGCGTGCACCTAAACTGCCACCCAAAACAAGTAGTGTACGCTTGTTGGGATCTAATCTAAAATGCATCATTGCTTCGGCACGTTTTTGGGCTAAGTCGCCAAAATCATTACGCACCGGATTGCCCGTAAACAAGATTTTTTCTTTTGGAAAAAAGGCGTCCATTCCATCAAATGCTACGCATATTTTTTTTGCTTTTTTACCCAATAGTTTATTGGTAATACCGGCATACGAATTTTGTTCTTGTATGAGCAAAGGCACACCCGCCCAAGAAGCGGCATACAGCATCGGTCCTGAAGCATAGCCCCCTACACCCACTGCTACATCGGGCTTAAACTGATGCACAATATTGCGTGCTTTAAATAAGCTTTTAATCAATTTTAGTGGAAAAAGTAGGTTTTTAAGTGTAAGACTACGTTGTATTCCTTGAATTTCGAGTCCTACAATTTTATAACCCGCAGCAGGAACTTTTTCCATTTCCATGCGCCCCAAAGCACCTACAAATAAAATCTCCGCCGAAGGCTCCACTATTTTTATTGCATTTGCAATAGAAATGGCTGGGAATATATGCCCGCCTGTACCGCCTCCGCTGATGATTATTTTCATTGTCAAAATTGTAAAATTGATGTATTGTTAAATCCCCTCTAAATCTCCCCAAAGGGGGAGACTTTAGATTTTACCTTATTTTGATTTCCAATTTGCATATCTGCACATTTACTAATTTTCACATTATTACGCTACTTCGCCTTGTACTCCTGTTTCTGCTTCTTCAACATCACGGCTTACGCTTAAAATAATTCCAAAAGCTATACTCGTAAACAACAATGAGGTTCCTCCCATACTTAAAAAAGGCAGCGTTATACCCGTTACAGGAAACAGACCAGTAGCTACCGCCATGTGGGCAAATGCTTGTATTACCAGGCTAAAGCTGAGCCCCGCAGCAAGTAACGCGCCA
The DNA here is from genome assembly GCA_947085255.1 of uncultured bacterium. GTDB lineage: Bacteria > Bacteroidota > Bacteroidia > Sphingobacteriales > Sphingobacteriaceae > CAMTVQ01. The sequence continues at coordinate 77,707 of CAMTVQ010000014.1, forward strand.
AAGGCTTTAGGCGCTTTGGTAACAATACGTATGCTCCGAAACAAGAAAGTGAGATAGGCCGCCATTACCAACAAGCCTGCAATTAAGCCATACTCTTCTATTATAATTACATAAATAAAATCGGAGTACGGGTGTGGTAAAAAATTACGCTGCGTGCTATTACCCGGCCCCTTACCTGTAAGCCCGCCAGTGGCAATGGCAATTTTAGCTTGATTGCCTTGAAACGCTTTGTCGGCATCTACTTGATCGTTATTCAAAAAGGTTTCGATACGCGATTTATACGTTGCTCTACGTGGGCCAAACAGCACTACCATACTTAACAAAGCAGCACCAACGACTCCTACAATAGCTATTTGTCTAAAACTAACACGACCAATGAGCAAGATGAGCACAGAGGTGCCAAACAACATTAACGCGGTAGACATATTGGCTATTGCAATAAGTACGCATACCGCACCAACAGCTATAATAATGGGTAAGAATCCTTTTTTAAAGTCCTTGATGTTCTCTTGCCGCTTGGATAACTCGCGAGCCAAAAACATAATTAAACCCAGCTTGGCTACATCGGATGTTTGAAACTCTACACCAAACACACTCATCCACCGACTTGCCTGATTGATAGACACACCAAACAATAAGGTATATATAAGTAATGGTATAGAAATATACAATAATAATTGCGCAATGCGCGAGTAGTATCTATAATTTACTATATGAGCAAAATACATTACCACTAAACTGACAAGAACAAAGAAACTTTGTTTAATAAGATAGTATTCTGTATTGCCTCCTCTTTCTTTGTACGCTAATGTACCCGTAGAACTGTATACCGCCAAGATAGAGAGCAAGGATAGTCCTAGTACAATGAACCATATTACCTTATCACCACGCGTTTTTTGTAAAATACCGTTAATTATTTCTTTCATCTGCTTATCGGCTATCGTTGTTGCTTGCCAGTTTTCGGCTATCAGTTATCATTTGCACATTTTCTAATCTGCATATTTTCACATTTATTATAGCTCTCTAACTGCTGCCTTAAATTGGTTGCCTCTGTCTTCGTAATTTTTAAATAAATCGAAACTGGCACACGCTGGCGATAATAATACCACATCTCCCTTTTGTGCCATGTGATACCCCATTTTTACAGCATCTGCTGCCGAATAAGAGTTCACGATAATCTCTACATCTCCTTCAAAAGCATCGTGAATTTTTTTATTGTCTTTGCCCAAGCAAATGATGGCTTTCACCTTTTCTTTTACCATGTTTTTAAGCATGCTGTAATCGTTTCCTTTATCTACCCCACCCAAAATAAGGATAGTTGGCGCAGTCATACTCTCCAAAGCGTACCAAGCAGAGTTTACATTAGTTGCCTTAGAATCATTAATAAACTCGATACCAGCAACGCTGGCTACATGCTCTAAACGATGATCGGCATTTTTGAAACTACCCAAACTGCTGCGCATACTTTCGTCGGTAATGTCAAGCAGCTTAGCAGTAATACCTGCCGCCATAGAGTTGTACCAATTGTGCTTGCCTTGTAGGGCTAATTGTGTTATTGTCATTGTATATAAATGTGCGTTTGTGTGTATGTTAAGTATGTTATCGGCTACAAAAGCTCCTTTTTGTACCTTGTTGGTAATAGAAATGGGATAACATTGCATGGGTAAGTTTCTGCCTGCAATACCTTTTAGTGTTTCTTCATCGTCGGTGCAATAGATAAAAGCATCGGCGGCTGTTTGATTTTGTATAACGCGAAATTTAGCTGCTGCGTAATTCTCTAATTTATAGTCATAACGATCTAAGTGATCGGGGGTAATATTGGTAAGAATAGCAATGTCGGCTTTGAAATTGTACATGCCATCCAGCTGAAAACTACTCAACTCCAACACGTAATAATCGTAGTGTTCTAGGGCTACTTGCTTGGCAAAACTCTTACCAATATTTCCGCCTAAGCCTACGTTTAGTCCAGCATTTTTAAGGATATGGTAAGTAAGCAAGGTAGTGGTGGTTTTGCCATTACTACCGGTAATACATATCATTTTAGCAGTGGTGTAGCGCCCTGCAAATTCAATTTCGGAAACCACCGAAGTCCCTTTTTCCTTCAGTTTTTTAATAATAGGCGCTTTATCAGGGATACCCGGACTTTTAATCACCTCATCAGCATTCAGAATAAGAGCTTCGGTATGCATACCCTGTTCAAAAGCAATTTTATATCCTGCTAACTCGGCTACATAATTGGCTGCAATCGTCCCCATATCCGACACAAACACCTCAAAACCTTGTTTTTGTGCCAGTATCGCTGAACCTATGCCGCTTTCGCCTGCTCCGAGTATTACTATTCTTTTCATATATCAGTTGCCTGTTATCGGTTGCCTGTTGTGAGTTTCCATTTTTTCATTTGCATACTTATCAATTTGCACATTTATCGTAGTTTTAGGGTTACAATGGTGAGTACAGCCAACATAATACCCACTACCCAAAAACGGGTAACAATTTTAGCTTCGTGATAGCCTTTCTTTTGGTAATGATGATGCAAAGGCGACATCAAAAAGACACGACGGCCTTCACCATATTTTCGTTTGGTGTACTTAAAATAAGCTACTTGAATAATTACCGATAAGTTTTCGATTAAAAACACCCCGCACAATACGGGTATCATCAATTCTTTACGAATCATGATGGCAAATGCTGCAATAATGCCTCCCAAAGCCAAGCTCCCAGTATCCCCCATAAACACCTGTGCCGGAAACGAATTGTACCATAAAAACCCAATACAAGCACCTAAAAATGCACCTGCAAATACTACCAACTCGCCCGAGTTAGGGATAAACATGATATTGAGGTAATCGGCAAATACAGCATTACCCGAAACGTATGCCAAAATGCCCAGCGTAGCTCCAATTATTGCCGATGTACCTGTTGCCAATCCATCCAAACCATCGGTAATATTGGCTCCGTTGGATACGGCAGTAATTATGAGTATTACCACAAACAGATATGCCCAATAGGTATAATCTTGAGCGCTATCACCCATAAAAGCTACTAAATCGGCATAATCAAATTCATTGTTCTTGAAAAAAGGAATAGTGGTTTTGGTTGATTTTGCATCTTTGGTTTTGGCCTGTTCTTGCAACTGTTCAGCATCGTTGTAGGAAACAACATCTACCGACGAATACAAAGGCTGCTCTACTATTTTTTCGCGCACCAATACATTTTGGTTGTAATACAAGGTGGTGGCAATAATTATCCCTAATCCGATTTGACCCAGTATTTTAAACTTTCCGGCTAAACCTTCTTTATCTTTTTTGAATACCTTAATATAATCATCAATAAACCCAATAAGCCCCAACCACAACGTGGTAATGATGATAAGAATGATGTACACATTGTAGATGCGCGCAAATAACAAGGTAGGAATCAGTATTGCCGCCAATATGATAAGTCCTCCCATGGTTGGTGTACCCTTCTTTTGAATTTGTCCTTCCAGACCTAAGTCGCGGACAATTTCGCCTATCTGCTTTTTCTGCAAAAAATCGATGATTTTACGACCAATAAGCAACGATATAATCAATGAGAAAATAACCGCCATACTGGTACGGAACGAGATGTATTGAAACACCCCCGCTCCTGGAAAATCAAAGTATCTATCGAGGTAATTGAACAAGTAGTATAACATAACTAATTTGAGGATTTGTTGATTTGAGAATTTGTGGATGCTTGCTTCGTACTTATTATAATTTTACTTAATACATTCATTATGCTGTTTATCTTTTCTAAGTGTACCGTTGTATCTATATAATTTTTCGATTCCTTGCAGAGCAGCAACCAATAATCGGTTTCTTCTGCTTCCTTCAATGCTATTTTTAGTTTGTGTATAAAATCTGCTTTACTTTCAGCATTTTGAGCCTCTCTCACATTTGCTCCAATAGATGTACCTGATTTAAAAAGTTGATTAGCTTAATTCAACTATCAAATTCGGTTCTTTTTTCATCTATTATTAATTTATAATCCTCAAATTTTCACATCGTCTTATCGTCAAACAACGCCCTTACAATCGCTTTATCATCAAAAGGGTGTTTTACTCCATTTATCTCTTGGTATTTTTCGTGTCCTTTGCCCGCTATCAAAATAATATCACCAGGTTGCGCCAGCATATAGGCTGTTCTAATAGCTTCTTTTCTATCAGTAATGCTTAGGGCTTTGCGTTTGTTGGTGGGCGATAAGCCTTTTTCCATCTGCTCGATAATGGTTTGTGGATTTTCTGAACGCGGATTATCCGAAGTAATAATCACTTTATCGCTCCAATCGGCAGCTACTTGTGCCATTATAGGTCGTTTAGTCGCATCTCTATCGCCACCGCAGCCTATTACCGTAATAATTTGTTCGTTTCCTTTACGGATTTGTTGAATAGTGCTCAACACATTTTGCACTGCATCTGGCGTATGGGCATAATCTACAATGGCGGTAATACCTTTAGGCATGGGCAAACAATCAAAACGCCCTTCGGCACCCGATAACCGACTTAATGCTGTTAGCACACTTTGTTTATCTTGCTCCAACAGTGTAGCAGCGGCATATACTGCCAGTAAATTGTAGGCATTAAACTCGCCAACCAACTTAAACCACACCTCCATATCATCTACCTGCATCAACATTCCAGATAATTGGTTTTCAACTACTTTACCTTTAAAATCAGCAAGCGTGCGTAAACTGTATGTTTTTTTATGTGCCTTGGTATTTTGCAACATTACCATTCCTCGCTTATCGTCGGCGTTGGTAAGCGCAAAAGCCGTTGAAGGCAGGCTATCAAAAAATGCCTTTTTTACCCGAATGTACTCGTCAAAGGTTTTATGAAAATCTAAATGATCGTGGGTAATATTGGTAAACATCCCTCCGGCAAATTCTAATCCATCAATACGGTGTTGTGCTATAGCATGTGAACTTACTTCCATAAACACATAATCGCAACCTTCGCGCACCATTTCTGCCAATAGTTTATTCAGCGTTACGGCATCGGGTGTGGTATGCGTAGCTGGAATAATGGTATCGTTCAATTGATTCTGAATAGTAGAAAGCAACCCACAACTGTACCCCAGTTCTCTAAAAAGTTTAAATAACAAGGTAGCACAAGTAGTTTTACCATTTGTACCAGTAACGCCTATCAATCTCAACTTGGTAGCCGGATTGTCATAAAAATTGGCTGCCATATATCCCAATGTGCTGCTGCTATTCTTTACACATACATAAGCAACATTGGGTTTAAGTTCTTTTGGTAATTCTTGACATACAATAGCAACAGCGCCTTTTTCGATAGCTGCAGCAATGTACTCGTGCCCATCAGTTTGGGTACCTACAGTAGCTACAAACACCGTACCTGCTTGCACGCTGCGCGAGTCGAATGTAATGTTGGCAACCGCTTTATCGGTGCTGCCCACTACTTCTTCTATGGCTACTTTGTAGAGTATGTCTTTTAGCTTCATTGTATTTTCCCCTCCTAACCTCCCCAATGGGGAGGAATTAGTTTACTACTTTATTTTTATTACCACCATAAAGCCCTCCCTTTGGGAGGGTTTGGGTGGGATTTACCGTAATTCCAACAGCATCGTGCTGCCCTTCAATACTCTACTGCCCACAGGTATTGATTGTCGTACCACCTTGCCATTACCTACAACACGCGTGCGCATACCTGCATTTTCCACTAAGTACAACGCATCGGTTAGTGCCATTCCCGTAACATTGGGCACCAAATTGTCTATCACTTTACGTTCTACTAAGGCTACAGAATTGTCGTAACGGGATGAGCCTACCCATTTTGCTTCTTGGCGCGCACTTGCCGAAATACCCAACTCGTTGTACACTTTTTGAATATCATCCTTATACCCTGCTCTTGCCAAAGGCACATCAGTTGAATTCACTTGTTTATTGGGTGCAATTTCACGGTACATTTTTAGACTGGTAGCATATACCTTATCGGCAATTTCGCGAAACACCGGACCTGCCACCACATTACCATAATACACCGAATTGGATGGGGCATTTACTACCACAATCATGGAGTATTTAGGATTATCTGCTGGAAAATACCCACAAAAAGATGCTTGGTAAGAGACCCCACCTTGCTTATATCCGCTTTTTCCAGATGCAATTTGAGCCGTTCCTGTTTTACCAGCTATGGGGTAAATAGCTGTATTTAAGTTAGTGGCTGTACCTTCTTTTACCACACCTTCTAAAAGGCTGCGTAGCTTTTTCAGAATTTCATCCGAACAGATTTTTTTGTTGATTACTCGTGGCTCAAATTCTTTAAGGGTATGCCCTAATTTTTGTACTTCGCTTACAAACAACGGACTAATCATTTTTCCATTATTGGCTACTGCATTGTAAAAAGTAAGCTGTTGCAATGGCGTAAGCCTGCACTCGTAACCAATTGACATGTAAGGTAAAGACACCTTGCTCCAATCTTTATCGTCGGTACTTTTAATGCGTGGTCGTCCTTCTCCAGGAATTTGCAGGCCCAATAATTCATCTAAATGCAAGCGACGCATGTGCGCAATAAATTTTTCGGGATTTTCTTTGTAAGCTGTATTAATCAGCTTAGATATTGCCACATTTGATGATAGCTCAAATGCTTTACGATAGGTAATAACCCCATATCCACCTTCTTTAGAATCGCGCAGGGTGCGGTCGGCAAAACGCACTTCACCGCCTTGTGTGCTCACGCTATCTTCCAAATCTAAATACCCATCTTCAAGTGCTGCCAAATAAGTAGCCAGTTTAAAAATAGAACCTGGCTCGGTGCTTTCGCCCACTGCATAATTATATTGTTCTACATAACTACCATTTGATTGACGTGTAAGGTTAGCAATCGCCTTAATTTTACCCGTAGCTACCTCCATAAGCACCACACAGCCGTGCTCAGCATTGTGTTTAGAAAGTTGCGTGTACAAGGCATTTTGGGCAACATCTTGTATATTTAAATCGATAGTGGCTACAATGTCATTCCCATCTTTCGACTCTATTTCATCGTCGTCGTTAATCGGCATCCATACCCCACCCGAAATTCGCTGCATCAAGCGTTTACCGCTTATACCGCCCAAATGTTCATCAAAAGCCCCTTCTATACCCACTGGTTGTACGTTTTCTAAGCGATACCCAATGGTACGTGCTGCCAAATTTTGGAAGGTTTTTACCCGCTTATTTTTTTGTAACACCAACAAACCGCCTTTGTAGCGTCCCATATTAAAAATGGGAAACTTGCGTAATTTTTGAAGTTCCGGAAAACTCACTTTCCGTTTGATTAAGAAATAACGATTCCCTTCTCGACGTCCGCGACGTAGCTCACTGGCATACTGATAACCCGATTTATCTTGAAAAAGGATGGCTAATTGTATTCCCAAAGAATCTACTTTATCCTCAAAAAGCTCTTTGGTAAGTGCATCGGCACGTAAATCCATACGCAACTCATACTCTGGCAGCGAGGTAACCAATAAACTACCATCTGCCGAATAAATATTACCCCTTACTGGTTCTACCGTTACAAATTTGGTAGTAAGGCTATCTGCCATGCTACGCCATTTTTTGCCTTCTACAAACTGCACTTGCACCATTTGCACAAAAATAGCTAGGGCAAACAGTGCAATAAGCACGTAGGACGCATATACGCGCCACAATATGTCGCGTCTAATATTCATCGTCGCTGGTAATAATTATTTTTTGTGGTGGAACAACCGATTCTTTTAGCCCCATTAATCCTACACGCTTGGCTACCTGACTTTGGTTGCTCTTATACATCAATTCGGATTTGGTAGTCATGTATTCCCAACGCAGTTCTTTCAACTCTTTACCAATCCTGTCGCTATCAATTATTAAACCCTCTGTGTAATTTCTGTTGCCTATATATACCACCAGTAACACAAAAAGGAATAAACCAAAAGGCAAATTTGCTTGCACAGATTCCCAAGTAAGCCCTTCTCCCGAAAAAACCGTTTCGAACACCCCACGGGCTTTCCGTTCTTGCTTTTTCAAGTAAGGTTCTTCTTCGGGTGGTATGTTTTTAAACTGGTTCAATTTATTTGGTTATCTGTTATCTGTTATCTGTTATCTATTATCTGTTATCTGTTATCTGTTATCTGTTATCTGTTATCTGTTATCTGTTATCTGTTATCTGTTATC
>CAMTVQ010000015.1:0-16430 GCA_947085255.1 uncultured bacterium
CATTCCGAACAGAGAAGTTAAGCCCGCCAGAGCCAATGGTACTGCCGTAATAGGTGGGAGAGTAGGTCGGTGCCGAATTTATACGCCAATGGCGCACAAGTTCAAAGCCCCTTTCGCAAGATTGGGGCTTTTTTTATGACCGAAAATTAGCTATTTACTACCTAAGCTACATCTAATCCGTACTAGAACAAAGTAGCTGATAAAGTAAACAGTATAACCTCAAGGAAAGCCCATAAAAAAAGGTATGCCCGTTAGAACATACCTTCGTTTAATATTGAACAAGAAGAAAAGTTACATCAGTAGCTTACATATTTCTTCTATACTGTCCACCCACTTCATATAAGGCGCTAGAAATCTCTCCTAAAGAGCAAATTTTACACACTTCCATTAATTGGGCAAATATATTCTCATTATTTACTGCTGCGCGTTGCAATTCTTTCAATACTGCAGCCGAATGATTTTCGTTGCGGTGTTGGAATGCCTTTAATGCTGTAATTTGATATTGTTTCTCCTCTTCTGTTGCACGGATAACCTCTGCTGGAACTACTGTAGGAGATCCTTTGCTGTTCAAGAAAGTATTTACCCCAATAATTGGATATTCGCCTGTATGTTTCAAAGTTTCGTAGTACAATGATTCTTCTTGTATTTTGCCGCGCTGGTACATGGTTTCCATTGCTCCCAATACACCACCACGCTCCGAAATGCGGTTGAATTCAGCTAGTACAGCTTCTTCAACTAAATCAGTTAATTCTTCGATGATGAATGAGCCTTGTAATGGATTTTCATTCTTAGCCAATCCCAATTCTCTATTGATAATCAGCTGTATTGCCATTGCTCTACGTACCGATTCTTCGGTTGGAGTAGTAATAGCTTCGTCATAAGCATTGGTATGCAAGGAGTTACAGTTATCGTAAATAGCATACAAAGCTTGTAATGTAGTACGGATATCATTAAAGTCGATTTCCTGCGCGTGTAAAGAGCGTCCAGAAGTTTGGATATGATACTTTAATTTCTGTGAACGATCGTTCCCTTTATACTTGTTTTTTATTGCTTTTGCCCAAATTCTTCTGGCCACTCTACCAATTACTGAATATTCAGGATCGATACCATTGGAGAAGAAGAAAGAAAGGTTAGGAGCGAAATCATCGATGCTCATGCCTCTGCTCAAGTAGTATTCTACGAACGTAAAACCATTGCTCAGCGTAAATGCTAACTGAGAAATAGGATTAGCGCCTGCTTCAGCAATATGATAACCAGAAATAGATACAGAATAGAAATTACGAACCTTATTGGTGATGAAATAATGTTGGATATCACCCATCATGCGCAAAGCAAACTCTGTACTGAAAATACACGTGTTTTGCGCTTGGTCTTCTTTCAAAATATCTGCTTGTACAGTTCCACGAACACTGGAAATAGCATATGCTTTTATCTTCTCATACACCTCTTTCGGTAATACTTGGTCGCCGCTAACGCCTAAAAGCATCAATCCTAACCCGTCATTACCCTCGGGTAATTTACCACTGTATGAAGGACGTTTAGCTCTTTTTTCCTTGTATATGGCATCTATTTTAGCAGCTACTTCTTTTTCTAGACCATTTTCTTTGATGTATTTCTCACATTGCTGATCGATAGCGGCATTCATGAAAAAGCCTAATAACATTGGTGCTGGGCCATTAATAGTCATCGATACCGAGGTGCTTGGATGACATAAATCAAACCCTGAATATAATTTTTTGGCATCGTCTATAGTAGCAATGCTTACACCTGAATTGCCAATTTTTCCATAAATATCCGGACGAACATGAGGATCTTCACCATATAAAGTTACCGAATCGAATGCTGTGGATAAACGATGTGCAGGTTGCCCTAGAGAAACATAATGGAAGCGTTTGTTGGTACGTTCTGGCCCGCCTTCTCCTGCAAACATGCGGGTAGGGTCTTCTCCTTCGCGTTTTAATGGAAATACTCCTGCTGCATAAGGGAATTCTCCCGGTACATTTTCAGTCAATAACCAACGTAAAATATCACCCCACGCCTCATATCTTGGTAAAGAAATTTTAGGGATTTTTAAGCGCGATAGCGATTCGTAGTATAAATCTTGTTTAATCTCTTTATCACGTACTTGAAATACAAAATGCTCAGCTTTGTAACGTACTTTGGTTTCTGGCCATTCACGTAATAAGCGCTTGCATTCAGGGTGTAATTGCTCTTCGAGGTGGGTGTAAACCCCCTCTAAATCTCCCCCCAATGGGGAGACTTTTAAGCCCTCTCTTTTGGAGAGGGTTTGGGTGAGGTCTATTACCCCTTTTACCTGAAATAATTGCTGGGCTATGATGCATTGCTCGTTTACCCATTGTCCATAAGCATGAATGCTTTCTGTAATCTCTGCTAAATAACGGGTGCGTTCAGGAGGGATAATGTATATCTTCTCCGACATGCGCGGACTCAACTCAAAATTAGATTTAAAGGGAATGCCTGTTTTATCCGTGATTTTATCCATCAAGGCTTTGTACAGGTTGTTCATCCCTGGATCGTTGAACTGAGAAGCCATCGTGCCAAAAACAGGCACTTCTTCATCTTTCAGCTCAAACTTGTTGTGGTTGCGCTTCCATTGTTTTTTTACATCACGTAGTGCGTCTAATGCGCCACGTTTATCAAATTTATTGATAGCTACTACATCTGCAAAATCCAGCATGTCAATTTTTTCCAATTGTGATGCCGCTCCAAATTCAGGTGTCATCACATATAAAGAAACATCACAATGCTCAGTAATCTCTGTGTCGCTTTGGCCAATACCCGAAGTTTCTACAATGACTAAATCATAAGCTGCAACTTTGCAGATATCGATAGCCTCTTGTACATATTTAGATAAAGCCAAATTAGCTTGACGGGTAGCCAATGAACGCATGTATACCCTCGGGTTGTTGATAGCATTCATGCGGATACGATCACCTAGTAAAGCACCACCTGTTTTGCGTTTGGATGGATCTACCGAAATAATAGCAATGGTTTTATTAGTAAATTCGTTTACGTAGCGACGAACCAATTCATCTACCAATGATGATTTTCCAGCACCACCTGTTCCGGTAATACCCAAAACAGGTATTTTTTTGGTGTGGATTAATTTTTTTACTTCCGCTAAAAACTCTTCTGCTTTATCAGGGAAGTTTTCTACTACCGAGATGGCAGAAGCAATTTTACCAGGTTCTTTTTTTACGATGCTTTTTAATTCCCCATTCAAATATGTTTTTACAGGAAAATCGCATTGCTCCAGCATGTTATTAATCATGCCTTGCAAACCCAATTCACGACCATCGTCTGGTGAATATATACGTGTAATGCCATAGGCCTGTAATTCCTTAATCTCTTCGGGAAGTATTACCCCGCCGCCGCCGCCAAATATTTTGATATGCGAGGCTCCTCGTTCTTTCAATAAGTCGAACATGTACTTAAAATACTCTACGTGTCCGCCTTGATAGGACGTCATAGCAATACCTTGTACGTCTTCTTGTATAGCACAATTTACCACCTCATCTACCGATCGGTTATGTCCTAAGTGAATTACTTCGGCACCACTTGATTGTAGAATGCGACGCATAATATTAATAGCCGCATCGTGCCCATCAAATAAGGCAGCAGCTGTTACAAGTCGTATTTTGTTTTTTGGTTGATAAATTTCAATCGTTTGCATTTTTCCGTACAGTTTAACAAGGCAAATTTAACAAAGATTATGAAGTAGTGCGAAATACCTCAATTTATATCACAATCACAGTTTCTTGTGGGTTTTGGGCAGTTATAAATGTGTAGGAATAAAGCAATAACTCAAAACCGTATCTTTGCGAATCCATGCTCGATACCGATTTTAGAATCTATAACAATTACAGTGCTTATTTGCGTAATAAATACGAGGGGAAGCGCGTATATAAAGTAATTGTAGATGGTGGGTTTACCTGCCCTAATCGCGATGGAAGTAAGGGTTATGGAGGTTGTACATACTGTAATGTAGATTCTTTTACACCAGAAATGTCGCGCACTCAACCGTCTATGTATGAGCAGGTAAAAAAAGGAATTCAACGCGCTCGAGAAAATTACAAAGCCGAAAAATTTATCATTTATTTTCAACCAAATTCTAATACATATGCTCCTGTACATTTTCTTAAAGCTATGTACGATGAGGCGTTATCAGTAAATACTACAGACGTTGTAGGCTTATCGGTTGGTACCCGCCCAGATTGTATTGATGCAGAAAAAATCGCCTTGCTTGAAAGTTATACTGATAGGTATGATGTAGACTTGGAAATGGGGATGGAGAGTATTTACAACGATACATTAACCCAGATAAATAGGGGTTGTACCCACGAAGATCTAGAGAAAGCACTAGTATTACTAACTAATTCTAAGTTAGAAGTATGCGTGCATACCATTTTTGGATTTCCTTGGGAAAGTAAAGAAATGATGCTAAAGTATGCCGATGAGATTAACCGATTTCCACAAATAAAATTTGTCAAGTTTCATCACCTGCATATTGTAGAAGGCAGCATAATGGGGGTGCATTATAAACGTGAGCCTTTCCCTTTATTTACCTTACAAAGCTACACTGATTTTTTATGCGAGTTCCTTCCTCTTATCCGTAAGGATGTGGTTGTGCAGCGCTTATTTGGCATTTCTGATTGGGATTTACTTATTGCTCCGAACTGGGGTATGAAAAAAAGTCAAATTCAAGCATACATGGATACGGAGCTTCTGAAAAGAGGAGTTCGACAGGGTGCTTTATACTTGACTTAATAGTTTTTCACTAACAAAACAGAATAAAAAATCTGCGCTTTTTCTAGCTTTTTTGGTGCCCTTGAAACGCCTGTTTTGAGCGTTATTTCATTTGTCTTTTGTAACAAAAAAAACACATTCATAGGGGTGTTTTTTTATCAATTTTAGCCATATCGCTCTTCTTTTAAAAGTGCTTGCAGATAGCCTTTAAGCACTTTTGTTAGTGTTTGATAAATCCAAATCTTTTTTTTTCAAAATACCTTTTTTTATTAGAAAATAATGTGGATTTTTACTCCGACTAAATATAGCCATGTCATGACTAAATTTTACTTATTCACTTGTCTTTTGTTTGTGATGCTACTTGCTGGTAAACAGGCAAATGCGCAGCGTGTAGTGTTGGATACTGACCCTTTGCAGAGTATCTCAACGGCTGGCGGATATTACTCCAACGGGAAGATAAACGTGAGTTATAACATTGGCGACCCTATTTTTTACAGTGATTCTAACTTTTTTACAACCTACCTTATTTTTCAAGGATTTGAACAGCCTGATAGATTTGATAAAATTTTTACTCCAGAGGTGGAGGATGCCGAATATGATGTTACCTATTTTCCAAATCCATTTCGTGATGTCCTGAAAATAAGAATTGTAAGAGATACAGGTAAAGATGATGAAGAAACATTTACAATTGTTGCGTTAGATGTTTTGGGGCGTGTAATGGAATTGCCTTCAATTGATGGAAAGGTATTTAATCCAAGCAAGGAGGGCGATAATACCATCGTTCTTGACATGACGCCACTAACATCCGACCAAATATACTATTTCACTATTCGCGCCGTAAAAGGAGATTTCGTGAAGACTATTAAAGCCATTAAGATTGATTAAGTTGTTTAGAGATATGAGACTAATTTTACGAGCGTTTTTATTATTTACCTTATTTGCAGTAAACACGGTTCTAGGTCAAGTGCCGATTCCAGGGGTTCCGCCTCAGGGTATTGCCTATCAGGCAGTATTAAGGGGAGAAGATCGCAACCCGCTTTCGTTAGAGAAAGTGGTAATCCGGATTCAACTTATTCCAGATGCACGTCAAAATGCGGCTGAGTATGAAGAGCAGCAGATTGTAACCACAAACATATATGGACTTATAAATATTTCCATAGGCGATCCACTAGCCACGAGGTTGAGCGCGCGAGCTTTCCAAGACTTAGATTGGAAAAAACAATATTACATACGTGTACAATACGATATTTTAGATGACAACTCCCCATTTCTCGATTTGGGGACTTTTCAGTTATTGTCAGTTCCTTATGCGTTTTATGCTAACAGGGCAGCTACAGCAGATCTAGCCATTAATGTTAGTCCTACAGGAAACGTTCGCGAAATTGTTTCTCAAATTGTAGCAGAAATTGAAAAGGGAGGTACGGGTTCTACTGGCTCTACAGGCGTAACAGGAGCTAGAGGAAACTCTGGTGCAACTGGTATAACAGGTACTACAGGTCTAATAGGAGGAACTGGACTTACTGGTGATAAGGGCTTTACGGGTATAACAGGTGCGACAGGTTTAGGTACAACTGGTGTTACAGGTCGTACAGGTGTAACAGGATTTACTGGAGATAGAGGTTTTACAGGAGTAACAGGCGCAACAGGTTTAGGTACAACTGGTGCTACAAGTGCAACAGGATTTACAGGAGATAGAGGTTTTACAGGTGTAACTGGTGCTACAGGAGCAACTGGCTTAGGGACTACGGGGGCTACTGCAGGTACTGGAGCAACAGGACTTACTGGTGTAACAAGTTCAACAGGTATTACAGGTGCTACTGGTAATACAGGGATAGGTACGACTGGTACATCAGGAACGACGGGATATACAGGAGCTACAGCTAATTCAGGAAATACAGGAAATACAGGCGGTACAGGTATTACAGGTGCTACAGGAGCAACAGCATATACGGGTACAACTGGTGATACAGGGGCAACAGGAACAAGTGGTAATACTGGTATTACAGGATTTACAGGAACGACAGGGACCACAGGAGATAGCGGTTTTACAGGAACAACAGGTGCAACAGGTGCTACCGGCTTGGGTACAACTGGAGCTACAGGGGCAACTAGTGCTACTGGAGTAACTGGAGCTACAGGAGCTACAGCAAATTCAGGCAATACAGGTCAAACAGGTACAACAGGAGCGATAGGTGCAACAGGTGTAACAGGGGCTGGATATTTCTCAATGTCTTCTACATTTAATTTAGTAGGCGATTCTGTAGGTAATCCAATAAAATACTTTCAAGTAGATAGAGCTAATTTAGCCTATACTATAGGAACGCGTTTGCGTGTTACGGTAAGCGGGGCTACTAGTCCTCGTTATTTAGAAGGTACGGTTACATCATTTACACCCGATTATACTACTAACACGGGGATGTTGTACATACGTCAAGATTATTTCGTAGGTGATCCAGCTGTTGCAGGCAACTGGTTAATTAATCTTACAGGAGATAGAGGTACAGGAGCTAGCGGAACAACAGGTGCTAGTGCAGTTACAGGAACAACAGGTACGACATCTGCTACAGGAGCAACAGGTGCTACTGGTATTACAGGTGCTGGCTATGCCGCAACTACCTTCGCAAATCCAGTAGGAAATACCAATTTTGCTATAGGTGCTTCGCAAACATTTACTACACAAACTAATTTGGCGTATTCTGCTAATGCCCGCGTGCGTATATCTGTTAATGTAGGTCAATATGTAGAGGGTAATGTTATATCGTACATAGGAGATCAATTGGCAGTAAATGTGGATAAAGTTGTAGGACCAGTTGTGGCACCAGCGGCTAATTTACCAGCTAAAGTCACTCTTATAGGTGATATTGGTTCAACTGGAACAACTGGCGAAACAGGAGCAATAGGTATTACAGGTACAACATCTGGAACTGGTGTAACAGGAACGACAGGTAGTTCAAGCTCTACTGGTGAAACAGGCGCAACAGGTACTACAGCTACAACAGGCGCAACAGGTACAACCTCTGGAACTGGTACAACAGGAGATACCGGTGCTACAGCAGCTACAGGCTACACAGGAGCTACTTCTGCTACAGGTACCACAGGTAGAACAGGAACTACAGGAACTACTGGAGCAACAGGAACTACAGCCACAACTGGATACACAGGTGCGAGCGGTGGTTCTGGAACTACTGGTGTAACGGGCGTTACTGGTATTACAGGTTTAGGCTATATAGCACAAACAACAGATATCTTTGATCCTGCTGACGGTGCTGCAAATGCATCTAAAACAATTATTGTATTCCCTAATACTCTAGCCTACACGCCAGGTATTCGTTTGCGTTTCTCACTTAAATCAGATATTTCGAGATATGCTGAAGGGGTAGTATTAGATTTTCAAGACAATATTTCAGTACCGGGAACAGCATCTCTTAAAGTTAATGTAGATCGTTTTTCAGATCCTAATGCTATTTTGAATCCAACCAACGATACCTTGTTAATAAATTTAGCAGGTGATATTGGATATACAGGCACTACAGGATATTCTGGCTCAACAGGTGAGACAGGAAATACAGGTATTACAGGTGTTACGGGTATTACAGGTATTACAGGTGCAGGTTATAAAGCAACAACTGTGTTTACTGCGGCACCAGAGAATCGTACTTTAGGTTTGCATGTATATACAACGCAAACTAATTTGGCATATAATAGTGCTTCACGCGTGCGTATTGCAGTAAATGGAAATCCAAGCAAGTATGTAGAAGGTAATGTGAGTTTCTACGACAATGCATTAGGGTCGCTAACAGTAAATATAGATAGAGTTGCTGGAGGGCCTATTACAGATGGTTCGGTTGCTAATATTAGTGTTATTGGAGATGTAGGAGGAACAGGAGCAACAGGAGCTTCTTCAAATTCAGGAACAACGGGTAATACTGGAACAACGGGTAATACCTCAAATTCAGGAGCAACGGGTACAACAAGTACTACTGGAACAACTGGTGATACTGGATACACTGGAGCAACAGGAGCAACGGGCTCTACAGCTGTAACAGGAACAACAGGTTATACAGCCAACTCTGGTAATACAGGTATGACAGGTAGTACTGGATTTACAGGTCTTGGTTATAAAGCCATAGCTATTCCTAATACCAATGCGCCAACGCCAAATTCAGATAAAATTCAAGTTGGATCGCACCGATTTGTATTAAATCCAGTACTAACAGCCTATGAGGTAGGTATGCGTGTGCGTTTGTATGTAGTAACAGGTGAGTTTAAAGAAGGTACTATTACTTCATACAATACTTCAACAGGAGCAATATCTATAACATTTGATAGAGTATATTATATCCCAACTTCAGGAACAGATGCGAACACCGTATTCCCGTCATTTAGCATAGGTGTAGTAGGTGATTTCGGTGGAACTGGTGCAACGGGAGATACTGGTTTTACAGGTTCAACAGGTGAAACAGGTACAACAGGTGCTACAGCATCTACGGGTAATACAGGCGCGGGTTATTTGGTAATTCTTACGCCACAACCTATTCCTGCAAATAGCAATCAGATTTCTATTGGTCAGAAAAGATATATCATGAATCCTGAGTTTAATGCTTATGGCATTGGCGACAGAGTTCGATTAACAAAAGACGCTTCCAATTATATGGAAGGTAACGTGTTAGATGTGACTGGAGAGTTACTTGTTGAGATTGATAGAGTAGTTGGAAGTGGAACTGCAACTACATTCCGCTTAGGTTTAACAGCGGACGTAAGCAGAACAGGAGCTACTGGAGCATCAAGTGCGTCAGGAGCAACGGGTACTACAGGAACTACAAGTATATCGGGAGCAACAGGTGCTACAGGAGCTACTGGCTTTACAGGAACGACAGGTGATACAGGAACTACTGGAAGTACTGGATTTACAGGTATTACTTCTACAACAGGTACAACGGGTACAACAGCAGTAACAGGCACAACTGGAGAGCTTGGTAATACAGGTGTTACTGGCTTTACTGGTAATGGATATAAAGCAGTTGCAACTCCGAATAATGGAGCAGCTGCAAATTCAGATAAACTAAGAATAGGTACGCATGTGTTTACACTTAATCCAGTAAGCACTGCTTACGAGGTTGGTATTAGAGTGAGATTATATGTTCCAGAGGTATTTACAAGTGGAGAATTTAAAGAAGGTACGATTGTAGCTTATGATGAAATATCAGGGCAAATCACTATCGACTTTGATAGAGTATATTATAATCCAGGTGCAAATGGACACGATAATAATTTTGTCTTCAGTTCATTCAATATTGCACTGACAGGTGAGTTTGGTTTTACAGGTTCAACAGGATCTACAAGTGCTACATCAAGCACAGGTTACACTGGTACAACCAGTTCAACAGGTTCAACTGGCTTTACAGGTGCTGGCTATAGCGTAACGGCATTCCCAGATCCAGCTGATTTGGCTAACAATAGTGCGCTTACAGCAACGGATAAAACATATACACTCAATCCATACTACACGGCATTTGGTGTTGGTGATAGAGTACGCTTAACGGCAGATCCTTCTAATTATATGGAAGGTAATGTGTTGGCTATTGACAATAATCCTGGCGGATTATTTACCGTAAGGATTGTACGAGTTGTGGGTGGCGGTAGCTCTTCTCAGTTTAGAGTGGGTATTGCTGGAGATGCAGGATACACAGGTGGAACAGGGAGTACTTCGGCTACGGGCTTTACAGGTTTTACATCTTCAACAGGTTTTACAGGCACAACAGGTGATACTGGTTCGACTGGCTTTACAGGAACAACAGGCGGTACGGGTTCAACAGGTTTTACAGGAACAACAGGTGATACAGGTACGACTGGCTTTACAGGAGCAACAGGCGATACCGGTTCAACAGGTTTTACGGGTTCAACAGGTTTTACGGGTACAACAGGTGATACAGGTTTTACTGGAACAACAGGTTTTACTGGTATTACAAGTTCAACAGGTTCAACGGGTGCTTCAGCGGTTACTGGTACAACTGGATACACAGGTAGAGGCTATCAAGCTAAGGTGCAATTGATTAATTCTGATTTAATCATTGCAGGGGCAGTAAATAATACATATGATTTTGTAGTAGAGTCTGATATCAACCAATCGGCATACAGTGTTGGCGCTTTTGTTCGTATCAACAATGAAAATCCTACTTCATCAATTGTTGAAGGTAGAATTGAAGCTTATGACAATGCAACTGGGGTATTTAGTGTTCGTGTATTTAATGCTATAGGTGCAGATTTAGTAAATGGAACAGGCGATTTAAATATTAACATCGCTGGTTTATACGGTTTTACCGGAACTACAGCAGCAACCGGAACTACTGCAGTAACAGGAACTACAGGAATGACAAGTCAAACAGGTTCTACTGGCGGTACAGGTACGGGCTATAGAGCAAGTGGCTTTGTTAACGATGTAGCTTTCAATAACTCTCCAAATTTTGATGTAGTAAATGTTACTTCTGCTGAAGCATTAGCATATCAGGTTGGGGATTATGTTCAGATTCAATACGATTTTAATACCTATGTTTTTGGTAAGATATTTATCATCGACAATGTTGCTAATACGTTTAATATAACAGTATTAAGAAGAATTGGACTAATATCTCCAGAAGATAATTTACTTAAACCAGTAACTATCTCTTTAGCTGGATCTTATGGTGTTACTGGAGATACTGGAACAACAGGTAGTACATCAAGTACTGGTTTTACAGGAACAACAGGAGCAACTGGTTCTTCATCAATCACGGGAGCAACAGGTGAAACTGGGGCAACAGGTTCGACTTCAACAACAGGAACAACGGGTGATACTGGCGCGACTGGTTCGACCTCAACAACAGGAACAACAGGTGATACAGGTGCAACTGGTTCAACAGCTTCAAGTGGGGTAACAGGCACAACAGGTGAAACTGGGGCAACAGGTTCGACCTCAACAACAGGAACAACAGGTGATACTGGTGCAACTGGTTCTACTGCTTCAACAGGGGTAACTGGTACAACTGGTTACACAGGAACAGGTTATGCGGCAATCGTTCGTGCTAATGTTAATTATGTATTATCACCAGCATTGCTTACAGGTCCAGATCTATCATTTACTATTATTTCTGATCCTATTTTGTTTGCCTACAGAACAGGAGCGGCAGTGCGTATTAATACACAGTCAGGCGCAAAAGCAATGGAGGGTACTATTATATACAGCGGTACAGGCAATACGTTCCAAGTATCTGTTCGTCGTATTATTGGATCTGGTGCTTATGACAATTCAGGTGCTGAAGATTTATTTATTAATATAGCTGGGGAGTATGGTTATACAGGGGTAACAGCCAGTACCGCATTTACAGGCGGAACAGGTGGAACAGGTTCAACAGGATCTTCAGGTATTACTGGTAAAACAGGATCTGGATACGCCGCGATGACTTCAGTAGACGTTCCTGATTTCAATCAAGCTAATGTAAATAATACGGTAGTATTTACCGTATCAGCTTTAGAGCCATTGGCTTATGCCGTTGGTAATACTGTTCGTATTTTGCCTGTTAATTTCCCAGGTTCTTCAATTGAGGGAACAATATCTGCCATTAGTGGAGCAGATTATACCGTATTAGTAAATAGAATTATAGGAACAGTTACAGGTATAGATGATGCAAAATTTACCTTATCTGGAACATTTGGTGTAACAGGAGCTACTACAGTAACAGGTTCTACAGGTACTACATCAAATACTGGTTTTACTGGAACAACAGGAACAACAGGGACAACAGGTTCATCTTCTATAACAGGATATTCAGGAGCAACAGGATATTCAGGAGCAACTGGTTTCACAGGTACAACAGGTGATACTGGCGCAACTGGTACAACAGGTACTACTTCAGCAACAGGTACAACAGGTGATACTGGCGCAACGGGCTTTACTGGCGCAACAGGTGATACTGGAACAACAGGAACAACAGGTAGTACCTCAACTACAGGTTCAACAGGTGATACAGGTGCAACTGGTTCAACAGCGAATACAGGTTATACTGGAACAACTGGCGCAACAAGCAGTACAGGTACTACAGGTTATACAGGTTCAACAGGTGATACAGGTTCAACAGGTTTTACTGGCTCAACAGGTTTTACAGGCAAAGGTTATTTAGCTACAGTAACGAATAACGATGCAATCATTATTGGTACTGCTATTAATAGCGATATTGAGTTTACGATATTGACAGATCCTAATACGTTGGCATACAGCAATGGAGCCTTTGTAAGAGTTAATACAGCTAACAGTACAACAGTTATTGAAGGACGTATCAAATCATACAATGGAACTACATTTGAAATCGCAGTAAGCAATGCCTTTGGTTTAGATGTTGCCACAACAGGTACCGAAGTATTCAATATGAATATTGCAGGTCTGTATGGTTTTACTGGAACTACAGGAGGTACAGGAACGACAGCAGTAACTGGAACTACTGGTACAAGTGGAAATACAGGGGTAACAGCCACAACAGGTTCAGGATACCGTGCAAATGGGGTAGTTGAAATTGGAGAGTTTAATAATAATTCAAACTTCGACATTGAGAATATTACAGCGAATGAACCACTTGCTTATCAAACTGGTGACTTTGTGCGGGTATCATACGATATAAATACATATGTAGTAGGTAAATTGACAGTACCTGGAGCTTCTGCTAATTCATTTAATATAGAGGTAGCACGTAGAGTAGGTCAAATTCCAGGTGGCCCTGGCGCAGCAGCTGTTACTATATCATTAACTGCAGAATACGGTGCAACTGGTTATACTTCTATAAGTGGAACAACAGGAACTACAGGTGGAACTGGCGTTACAGGTACAACTGGCGCAAGTAGTATTACAGGAACAACAGGAACAACTTCGTCAACTGGTGATACTGGTGCAACAGGTACAACTGGTGCAACAGCTAATTCTGGTAATACAGGTCAAACTGGTTTTACAGGTACAACGGGTGATACTGGCACAACAGGTGATACTGGTTCAACTGGTACAACAGGCGATACTGGTTCAACTGGCTTTACCGGAACAACAGGTGATACTGGTTCAACAGGCTTCACAGGCACAACAGGTGATACTGGTTCAACAGGTTTCACAGGAACAACAGGCGATACAGGTTCAACAGGTTTCACAGGCACAACAGGTGACACAGGCTCGACAGGTTCTACCTCTAATACAGGTTCAACCGGAACTACTTCAAATACAGGTTACACTGGAACAACAGGTGATACAGGCGCAACAGGTTCAACTTCAAACACAGGCTACACTGGATCAACCGGTATGACAGGTAGAGGATACCAAGCACTTGTGACAAATGATAATGCGCTTACTATAGCAGCGATAAATAATACAGATGTAGCGTTTACGTTTGTTACAGATCCTACAATATTGGCATACACCAATGGAGCTATAGTACGTATCAATACAAATAATGCTACTACAGTTTTAGAAGGTAGAGTTAAAACTTTATCAGGTAATACATTCGAGGTAGCAGTATTCAATGCATTTGGTGCTGACGTAGCTGCGGGTACTCAGTTCAATATGAATATTGCTGGACTATATGGTTTTACAGGAACAACAGCTAATACAGGTAGCACAGCTAATACAGGTGTTACTGGTACAAGTGGTATGACAGGTTCTACTGCAACTACTGGTTCAGGTTATAGAGCTGAGGGTTTGGTTGAAGCAAATGCATTTGATAATAACTCAAATTTTGATGTTGATAATGTGACATCAACAGAACCATTGGCATACCAAACTGGCGACTTTGTACGTATTACTTATGATGTAAATACCTATGTATACGGTAGACTTCTTATACCTGGAGTGCCAGCTAATACATTCAATATTGAAGTATTGAGAAGAGTAGGTCAGATAGGTGGCGTTGGAGCTACTCCTGTTACTATCTCATTAGCAGCAGAGTTTGGTGTAACAGGTTCTACATCTATAACAGGTACAACAGGTACAACAGGTCAAAGTGGGGTTACTGGAGCAACTGGTTCAAGTAGCATAACTGGTGCAACTGGTGCATCATCTACAACCGGTACTACAGGTTCAACTTCAAATACTGGAATAACAGGTACTACAGGTTACTCTGGTGTGACTGGAGCAACGGGAGCATCTTCTATTACTGGCACTACTGGCGATACAGGCGCAACTGGATTTACTGGAACAACAGGTGATACTGGTGCAACAGGAACAACAGGAGCAACGGCTACTACAGGTTCAACAGGCGATACAGGTTCAACAGGCGATACTGGTTCAACTGCAAACACGGGTTATACAGGTAGTACAGGTGATACAGGCAGTACTGGTTATACTGGTGCTACAGGTTCAACTGCAAATACTGGTTACACCGGTTCAACTGCAAATACTGGTTATACTGGTACAACAGGCGATACAGGTTCAACGGGTTCTACTTCAGCAACAGGTTTCACGGGAACTTCTGGTTCAACTGGAGCAACTGGTGCTGGTTACAGAGCTATTGTAACGCCAGATGTAAGTTTTGTAGTAAGTGGAGGTAGCTCATTTGATTTTGTTATCCAATCAGAGCCAAATGAATTTGCTTATATCAATGGTGACTTTGTACGTATAGCAACAGCTATAGGTAACCAATACTTAGAAGGTACAATCTTAAACTATACAACAGGTGGTACTACATTTACGGTAGCTGTAGCAAACTTTAATGGACCAGTAAATTATACCGCAGGAACAAGTTACAAAATGAGCTTAGTTGGTCAGTTTGGTATGACTGGTGCAACTGCAATGTCTGGAAGTACTGGAGGAACATCTAGTACAGGCTTTACTGGTTCAACTGGTTCAACTGGAAGAGGCTACTTAGCAACTGGGGTTACCACTCTTGGTGACTTTAGAGGCGATGTGGTAAATGACAATGTATTACAGGTAACATTAAACAGCCCTGAGTTATTAGCATATGTTGCAGGAAACTCTGTACGTGTGGTATACACGGTTGCGGGTGTTACGTATTTTGTGGACGGTGTAGTAAGTGCTCCATTTAATGGAACAACGATGAACATAGACGTAAATAAACGTGTAGGTGTTGTCGCAAATACTACTCCAGCAGGAGGAACAGGAGATATTATTGTTGTAGATGTTACATTAACAGGATTGTTTGGAGTTACGGGTTCAACTTCTATATCAGGAACTACAGGAACAACAGGTTCAACTGCCAATACAGGAACAACGGGAACAACTGGCTCTAGCAGCATTACAGGATCAACAGGTGATACTGGAACAACAGGAACTACTGCAAACACCGGTGATACTGGTTCAACAGGTTCTACAGCGAATACTGGTTCAACAGGTTCTACTGGTTACACAGGAGCAACAGGATCTACTGCAAATACAGGAGCAACAGGTTCAACAGCGAATACTGGAGTAACAGGTTCAACGGGTTCAAGCAGCATCACAGGTTCAACAGGTGATACAGGAGCAACAGGTTCTACTGCGAATACTGGAACAACAGGAACAACTGGTTCTAGCAGCATCACAGGTTCAACTTCAGCAACCGGCTTTACCGGAACAACAGGTTCAACTTCAGCAACTGGAACAACTGGATACACAGGTACTGGATATGATGCAATATTGCTGACAAATGAAACTGGTACAA
>CAMTVQ010000016.1:0-26168 GCA_947085255.1 uncultured bacterium
CACTAAAGACAGTGATGAATGGGACGGCACAGCTAAAGGACAATCACTACCCGATGGGCTGTATGTATACATCATTAACCTAACAACCACCAAAAAAACATCCTTTAATAAAATTGGAACGATTGCCATTGGGAGATAGGAAGGAACGCCATCTTGGTTTAATACTGACCTGTTCCAGAAAAAACGGAATTAAATTAGAGAAAATAGAACAATTACCATAACTTAACCTAAGAATAGTTGTCAAGCAATAATATTATATTTTAAAGAAAACAGGAACTATATTTTTAAAAACTTAACTGATTTGCAAGTTGCTAATATGTTTTACCACAAAATCTATTAAATACAATCTATTCCTTCCTTCAATTGCATTAATTTTGCCAAGTATAGCAGCTCAGAGCTTAGACTTTCTGCACCATTGCTTGACTTTTTGTGCCCCATATACAAAATATTATTTCTTATTAAACTCGCGTAAGCGTATTTCGGTAATTTTCTTTTTGGTGTATTGGGCAAAATCGCTGTTCATCATCCAGTCGTAATAACTGGGTTCTTTAGCAAAAACATCGATTACTCTTTTGCCTTTATGTTTACCAATATTAAATAGTTCTTCCCCCTTATCATTAAATACCATGGTGCCAGCAAAATCAACTGATTTTTGCACATAGGTAAACTCGTGCAGCGCATCTACATCATTTTTTACAGGGATACTTTCTTTGCCTTGCTTGCTTACAAAGGTTACACCGTCATAGCGTTCCAACTGTGCCAATAATACTTCGTAGGTGGCGCGTATATCTGCTTCGGCACTGTGGGCGTTTTCTAAACTTTTGTTGCAGTAAAATTTATAGGCAGCTTTTAGTGTGCGTTGTTCCATTTGGTGAAAGATGTTTTGTACATCTACCAGTTTACGCCCCGTAATATCAAAATCTACTTCGGCACGCAGCATTTCTTCCATCAAAATAGGCACGTCAAATTTATTAGAGTTGTAACCTGCCAAATCGGCGTTACCAATAAACTGAGCAATGCTTTTTGCTACTTTGTCAAAAGTGGGTTCGTCTTTTATATCCTCATCGTAAATACCGTGTACCAACGAAGCTTCTATCGGGATGGGTTTACCCGGATTGATACGCAATGTTTTTACCTCTTCTTTTCCGTCGGGATTAATTTTAAGAATGGATATTTCTACTATTCTATCAGTAGCAAGGTGTACCCCCGTAGTTTCTAAATCGAAGAAAGCTAAGGGGCGTTTAAGATGGAGTTGAATCATTTATGAATATACTACTAAGCAAATAATGATAATGATAATCATAACGAGGTACATCACTAAATCTACTTTTATGTAGTTGTGCCAGCGATTGTAAAAACGTTTGATTGGTTGAAACATGTGAAAACGAAAATCCCGACTAATGTCGGGATTTTAGAGTAGATTTATTTTGATTGAGAAATTATTTCTTCCATTTAATGGTGCAACCAATAGCCTTTGTGCTATTTACCGCAGGTTTTTCTCCTTTTGATAAAGCAGCAATAGCTTGCTCTACATATCTTGTTTTGGCGGCAGCGGCATCTTCGGTATTATCATCAATAGCACCTATGTAGGCAACTTCGTTTCCTTTGTCGGTTTTTTGTAATACAAATACGTGTGGCGTACGGGTTGCACCATAGTTTTTAGCAATTTGTTGGGTTTCGTCGAACAGATAAGGGAAAGTATATCCTTTTTCTTTAGCACGTTTTTTCATGTTGTCGAAACTATCATCGGGTACCAATTTAGGGTCGTTGGGATTGATAGCTACTACAGGGTAGCCCAGTGGCGCAAACTTTTTGTCTAAATCAATAATGCGTTGCTCATATACTTGCGAGTATGGGCAATGGTTGCAGGTAAATACTACAATGTATCCCTTCGCTTTAATGTCGGCTAAAGAGCGTGTTTTATCGTCGATATTTTTTAGCTTAAAATCGGCGGCAATATCGCCTACCTGATAGCCCTGTGCTAAGGTAATCGTACTAGCCATAATTACCGTAAAAACGGTTAAAATTAGTTTTTTCATACTCGTTCAGTTTTTGTTATTTGCTATTACTTAAAAACGAAAGGTACGTTTTTTCTAATTCTGTATAAACAAATTCTTGCTCTAAAAACAATTGCTTTCCATTCTTACAAAATACGGTTGCTGGTATAGCACCGCTCCATTGGGTACTTACTTTATCAATGTAAGTATTGGCATTGCTTTCGTCGAGTAGTAGCACTTCGCTTTGTATTGCTCGGTTGTTTACAAACGGTATTACTGTAGAGGATAATTTACTTTTAAAATCAAGCGAAACTAGTAAGATTTTGGTTTTTGTTGCGCGGTAGTGTAGTTGCAGACTATCAAAATACGCTAATTCTTTTACACATGGCCCACACCAAGTAGCCCAAAAGTTTACCACATAAACGGTGTCGTTGGTTTGTGTGTAACGCTGTTGCAATTGCTCAAATAATACTACTTGTACCTTTTGTGCATGCGTTGCAGGGGCGATTAATAAAATGAATAGTATTATGGATAATACTCTCATAATAAAATAATTAATCCAGTTTTAGTACTGCCATAAATGCCGACTGTGGAATTTCTACGTTACCTACTTGGCGCATGCGTTTTTTACCCTCTTTTTGCTTTTCGAGTAATTTACGTTTACGTGAAATATCACCACCGTAACATTTAGCTGTTACGTCTTTACGTATGGCTTTTACAGTTTCTCTGGCAATTACTTTAGCACCAATTGAAGCCTGGATAACAATTTCAAACTGTTGGCGAGGTAATAGCTCTTTCAGTTTTTCGCAAATTTTACGTCCAAAATCTTGGGCGTTGCTGCGGTGAATTAATGAAGAAAGCGCATCTACAGGATCGCCATTCAATAAAATATCTAAACGTACTAATTCAGATTTGCGGTAACCGATAGGGTGGTAATCAAATGAAGCATACCCCTTAGAGATGGTTTTTAAGCGGTCGTAAAAATCGAATACTATTTCGCCCATTGGCATCTCAAAAACCAATTCTACACGGTCGGAAGTCAAATAGTTTTGATTGACAATGAACCCACGTTTTTGAATACACAACGACATTACTGGACCCACAAACTCAGATTTGGTAATGATATTGGCTTTTATAAATGGTTCTTCTACATATTCCAATCGGCTAGGATCTGGCAAATCACTAGGATTGTTTACAATAACTTCGCCTTGCTTGGTGGTGTATGCTTTGTAAGATACGTTGGGAACGGTAGTAATTACCGTCATGTCAAATTCACGTTCTAACCGTTCCTGAATAATCTCCATATGCAGCATTCCTAAAAATCCGCAACGGAAACCAAAACCTAATGCAGCAGAAGATTCGGGCTCGAATACCAACGACGCATCATTGAGCTGCAATTTGTGCATGCTTTCACGTAATTCTTCAAAGTCCTCAGTTTCTACTGGGTAAATACCAGCAAAAACCATCGGTTTTACATCTTCAAAGCCTTGAATTCCAGTCTCGCAAGGGTTGTTAACCGTAGTGATTGTGTCACCTACTTTCACTTCACGGGCTTCTTTAATACCCGATATAATATAACCAACATCGCCTGTTTTGATAACGTTTTTTGGCTCTTTTGTCAGTTTTAAAATCCCAACTTCATCGGCTATGTATTCCTTGCCAGTAGCAAAAAACTTTACCTTGTCATTTTTCTTTATTTCGCCGTTTACTACCTTGAAATAGGCAATAATCCCTCTAAATGAGTTAAAAACTGAATCGAAAATAAGTGCTTGTAATGGTGCATTGGGGTCGCCTTTTGGTGCGGGTACGCGTTCTACTATCGCTCTTAAAATTTCGGGTATACCCATGCCTGTTTTTCCGCTGGCTGGTATAATAGTGTCGCGCTCGCAACCAATTAAATCAATAATTTGATCTTTTACCTCCTCTGGCATGGCTCCGGGTAAATCCATTTTATTGAGGATGGGTATGATTTCTAAATCATGTTCCAGTGCTAAGTATAGGTTGGAAATAGTTTGTGCCTGAATGCCCTGTGCAGCATCAACAATGAGCAATGCGCCTTCGCAAGCGGCAATAGAACGTGATACTTCGTACGAAAAATCAACGTGGCCAGGTGTGTCAATCAGATTAAATATATAATCCTGTCCGTCTTGAGTGTAACTCATCTGGATGGCATGACTTTTTATGGTAATGCCTCTTTCTCGTTCAATGTCCATATCGTCCAAAAGCTGGGCTTGGGCGTCGCGGGCAGAAATTGTTTTGGTAAATTCTAGCAAACGATCGGCAAGAGTGCTCTTACCATGATCGATGTGTGCGATGATACAAAAATTGCGTATATGCTTCATTTGGGCGCAAATGTACACTTTTTACCCCAAATATTTGCACTTATTCTTCATCTCGTTTCAATCCAAACTTTTCCATTTTGCTGTATAAATGGCTGCGTTGTATGGCAATAAGTTCGGCAGTTTTAGAGATATTCCAGTTTGTTTGTTCTAGTTTTTTTACGATAAAATCTTTTTCAATAGCATCTTTAAATTCTTGAAAATCAGTAAATCTATTAAAATAATTTTCTAAGCTATTTGTGCTTGCTCCTGTACTTGGGTTGGCATAGTTACTCACATCCATTTCGGTGATTGTTTTATCACTCAAAATAATTAAACGTTCTACCACATTGTGCAATTCGCGGATGTTCCCTGTCCAATTCATTTGTTTTAGAGCGTGCATAGCTTCGGGGCTCATTTCCTTTAGCGGAACGCCGTACTCGTTACAAATATCGGCCAAAAAAGCGTTGGTAATGGTTGGAATATCGTCTCTACGTTCGTTTAGTGCGGGAACGTGCATCAAGATTACACTCAATCGGTGATACAAATCTATTCTAAAGTTATTGCGATCTATTTCCTTAAGTAGGTCTTTATTTGTAGCCGCAACAATGCGTACATCCACGGTAATGTCTTTTTCGCCGCCTACGCGCGTTATCTTATTTTCTTGCAAGGCACGCAATACCTTTGCCTGAGCTGATAAGCTCATGTCGCCAATTTCATCCAGAAATAATGTGCCGCCATTTGCTTGTTCAAATTTACCGATACGCTGTTTTACAGCCGAGGTAAAAGATCCTTTTTCGTGACCAAATAGTTCGCTTTCGATTAATTCTGATGGAATAGCAGCACAATTTACTTCTACAAAAGGACCATTAGAACGATTGCTTTTTTCGTGCAACCAATGAGCAACTAATTCTTTACCGCTTCCATTGGCTCCTGTTATCAACACACGTGCATCTGTTGGAGCAACCCGCTCAATAGTATCTTTTATTTTAAGAATAGGGGCAGAGTTGCCAATAATATCACGTGTTTTGCTTACTTTTTTCTTTAATACTTTGGTTTCCGTTACCAATTTGGTACGGTCCATCGCATTACGGATAGTAACTAATAGACGATTAAGATCGGGTGGTTTTGATAAAAAATCGTAGGCCCCTTTACGTGTAGCTTCTACGGCGGTATCAATGGTGCCGTGCCCCGAAATCATAACAAAAGGGATGTCGGGCTTAGCTTGGTGCGCCAATGCCAATACCTCTAAACCATCGAGCTTCGGCATTTTTATATCACAAAGTACTACATCGTAATCCTCTTGTAGTACCATGTCGAGACCTTCTTGGCCATCTGCAGCTTCGGATACATCGAAATTCTCATATTCAAAGATTTCGCGTAGCGTACTTCTGATGTTTTTTTCGTCGTCAATGATGAGTATTCTTGGCATATTGCAGCTATTATAGTTAATTTAAAATGCAAACCTGTAAGCCGGGTTCTGTACCTCGCCTAGGCGAGGAGCTATCATTTATCTAGCCTCAACGTCGCCATTGAGGTCTATCAATCTACCCATTTCGATGGCTTTTGGCACA
This sequence comes from uncultured bacterium, assembly GCA_947085255.1. GTDB lineage: Bacteria > Bacteroidota > Bacteroidia > Sphingobacteriales > Sphingobacteriaceae > CAMTVQ01. The sequence continues at coordinate 5,890 of CAMTVQ010000016.1, forward strand.
AGAGCGGGCAGCTCTTAAATCGAAACTTATTTGATCTTTCAACTCCTGAGGTTTACCCATTTCGATAGTTGCCTACCAAAACCGTGAGCTCTTACCTCACATTTTCACCCTTACCTCGTCTAAGACGAGACGGTTATTTTCTGTGGCACTTGCTGTTGCACCAATTGCTTGTTGCACCTTCCTGTTAGGAAGCAGGATGCCCTATGTTGCCCGGACTTTCCTCTCTCCACAAAAAGCGGACAGCGATAGCTCGGTTTGCATGCGTAAAACTAAATAAATTTGTAGGTATTAGTATTGGAATTTTTATTAATTGTATTTTTGAGTGATGAAGTCGTTCGTTATGAGTTGTTTTTTGGGAATGCTTTTGCTACAGGCATGTGAAAAAAAAGAAGTGCCACCGGATGTCACCCCTCCTGAGATTATTTTTTTATCTCCTGAGCCCTATGGTGATACCTATAGCGGCGATTCACTTCGTATTGTCGTAGCTCTAAAAGACAATCGAAAATTAGGGAAGTATGCGTTTAAAATGATCGAACTCGTTAATTCTTTACCTATTGATACGGTGTTAGATGCGGATGGAAAAGTAGGAGGTGAGGACGCGGAGTTTGAAATTCAAACCATTTTTTTTATTGATACTGTGCCGAGATATTATGAACTGCAAATGAAATTGGAAGATTTTGCTGGGAATAGAACGAATCGGTCTATTTATCAGTATGTTGTTTCGGGTCCCCGAAAACTGCTTTAAAATAATTACAGCTTTTTTGTTCTTTGTTCTCGAACTAATCAATAAGACTTAGCCCTAATCCAGGTTTGTCGCTGTATTGGCATATTCCGTTTTTTAAAACTGGAGTACTAAAAGGTTGCTCGGCAAGCATCCAAGGGCCATCAATATCTACATAATCGGCTAGTGGAGCAATACTAAGTGCGGCATAGGTGGCACAGCTGGTTTCTGTCATACAGCCAATTAAAGTTTTTAAACCCAACTTTTTTGCCTTATTAAATAGTTGTAATGCCTCATAAATCCCTGTGCTTTTCATTAATTTAATATTAATGCCATCTACACAGTCCACCATTTTTTCTATATCACTCAATCGCTGACAGCTCTCATCGGCAATAATAGGAATAGGGCTTTTAGCTTTTAGCCATGCTAAATCGGCTAGATTGTTTTTCTCAAATGGTTGTTCTAATAATAAAATGCCTTGTTCTTTCAGGTAATACGACATATCTAAGGCATATTCTCGGTCTTTCCAGCCCTGATTTACATCGGCATATAACAGCTTGTCAGTCGTTTTTCTAATAGCAGCAACTAATGCGTTGTCATTAACAGAACCTAATTTAATTTTTAGGAAACTAAATGCCTCCGCTTCTTTTATCTTTTTAGTAAGCTCATTTGGCTCGGAAATGCCAATAGTGCAGGCTGTTGGTTTTAAATCTGCTTGTTTGCTGCCTAATAGTTGCCAAAGAGGTTGTTGTGTTATTTTTCCCCATAAATCATGTAGGGCAATATCTACGGCGGCTTTTGCTGCTGTGTTACCAGATGATAAATGATCTAAATAGGCATGTATTTGCTCAAAATCAAAGGGGTATTGAAACAAAGAAGTGTTGATTTTTTGAAAAAATACAGTAGCTGTTTCATGGTTTTCAGCGAGGTAAGGAGGCATGGCTGCTTCTCCGTAACCAATATGATCTTGATAGTGCAATTGCACTAAAGTAATGGGCGTATGCGTACGACTGCTGCCATTACCCAATGTAAACGTATGACGTAGTGGTAAGTTTAGGTGCTGAAAGCTAAGTTTCATGTTTGATAAACTATTTCAACAGCACTTCGGTGGCACCATACCCAAATTTTTCTTTGCGCGCATCTTTGTAGGTGCGTACATTGGGGTGATTGCTCAGCTTTTTGTGAATTTCGTATCGTAATGTGCCATTTCCTAGCCCATGAATAAAGATAATTCGCTCGAAATTATGAGCGATGGCACTATCTAAACAGCGGTTGAAGTGTGCCAACTGAAATTGCAAAATTTCGCCCGCTGGCATGGTACTGTGTTCTTCCTTTAGTTCTTCTATATGTAGGTCTACCTCTTGCTGTGGTACAAAAATGGGAGAGTTTGAGGGGCTTTTTACCGTGCCAATACTATCACGTAAGCGCTCTATATCAATGGATATTTCTGGGTTATCTAGTGCCGCATAAAATCCGTTTACCAAAAGTTGCGGTACTACTTTCTCAGTACCAAAAATGCTTTTTGGTTTTATAGTATATTGGGTGATAAGCGGCTGCTTTGGGTTAAATAGCTTGTTTCTGTGATAAACACACTGCAAGTGAAAAGTAGGCCACAAAGTAATGGTATCGGCAGGGTAGGTAGCTAAGGAAATGCTTTTTTTGGGTTCTATAGTACCGCTACATAGCCCATTATATTGCCCACTTTCTTCGGTGCTACAACTAAATAGTAGTTGGTAATCAGTTTGGTTAATTAGGTGAATGGTGAAGACAGACGTAGCTTTTTCGTTCCGTATCCATGCCAAAAAAACACCTTGTTCGGTGAGGCTTTTTATAGGAGCAAAATCTTCTATACTTACCTCAGTATCGAGCAGTTGAGTTTCAGAGCTGCTCACAATTACGAGTTCTGTTGCTAATACCGTAATCTCAAAATCATCTTCTATTGTAACACCAATTAATTGGTGATCAATAATGCGTGTTACCACCCCCTCTTGTCGCTCGTTTAAAAAACGCACATAATCACCAATTTTGAATTTCATTTGTATATAGTTAATAAGTTGATTATGTAAAAAGAGTTGATTAAGTATATGGAGTGTTTTACTCAATTACTTAATCAACTTAATAACTTATTTATTACCCAAGTAATGTTTTTTCTGCAGCCGCAAGCATTTTAAACGCTTTTTCCGACGTAGCAGATTCTGCATACACGCGTAATACAGGTTCAGTACCCGATGGACGTATCATAATCCACTCGTCGTTGCCCAAATGGAATTTATAGCCGTCCATATCTTCTGTACGTTCTACTTTATAGTTTCCAAAACTGGTGTATTTGCCTGTTTTACAATTGGTAATTACGTTTTGCTTGGTGCTTTCGTCAATATGTAAGTCGCTGCGTTCAAAAGCAAAAGAGCCTACGGTATCGTACACTTCATCAATCAAATCACTTAACGGTCTGCCCGTTTTAGCCATAAATTCCCAAATGGTTAAACCCATCCAAATACCATCACGTTCGGGTATATGACCCGTTGTGGCAATTCCACCCGACTCTTCGCCACCTACTAAAAAAGGTTCGTTACTGCTTACCATTAAGTCGCAAATGTATTTAAAGCCGATTTTTGTAGTGGTGTGTGGTAAACTATATAGCGCACACATTTTTTCAATTTTTTGGGTGCACGAAAAGGTGGTAATTACACGCCCATTCAGTCCCTTTTCTCTGTGTAAATATTGAATAAGTAATAAGATGATGTGGTGCGAATCAACAAAATTTCCTTCGCCATCGTACAAGCCGATACGGTCAGCATCGCCATCAGTAGCAAGCGCACAATCAATGTTTTCAGATAATTTAATTACCTCACACAGTTCTTGCAGGTTTTTATGGATAGGTTCTGGTGCTTGTCCGTCAAAGCCAGGGTTGTGATCGCAATGCAAAAATGTAATATCTGGCAATAAACGGCGCATTACATTTTGTCCGGCGCCATACATCGCATCATATGCTAGATTTAGTCCACTGTTTCTAATGGCATCCATGTCGAAATTAGCTTCCACATGGTCGCAATACATAGTCTCTAAATCTGTATATTCGATAAGTCCACTTTTTTTGTAATGTTCTAACGAAGCTAATTCGAGTTCAACACTATTTGGAATGCTGTTTTCTATTTCTTCTATTACAGCAGGAATAGCAGGTCCGCCATAATGTGCTTTAATTTTATATCCGTTGTAATCTGCTGGGTTATGGCTAGCCGTAATAATGATTCCGGCAGTGGCTTTGTGGTTTACCGTAGCCAACGAAACCATTGGAGTAGATACAAATACATTGTCGGCCAAAAAAACTTTTATTCCTTCGTGTGCAAATACGCGTGCTACCGTATCTGCAAATAACTTGCCTGCAAAACGGCAATCGTGACCAACGACTGCGCTTGGAGTTGGTGATGTTGACTTTAACCATTGAGCAGTAGCATATGCTACACGCTGTACATTATCTACCGTAAACTCTTGAGCAATTATTGCTCTCCAACCGTCGGTTCCGAATTTTATTTTTGTCATACTTAAAAGAATAGGGTGTTATAAGGGTGCAAAAGTAGCGATTAATACCTATTTTTGATACGCTTAACTTAAACTTAATAATGCACGTTTTAAAATTTGGTGGTACGTCGGTAGGTAGTCCAGAACGAATAAAAGGCTTAATAGATATAATTGATGTTCGACAAAAGCAGATAGTAGTATTATCGGCAGTGTCGGGCACTACCAATAAGTTAGTGGCTATTGCTCAAGCACTGTACGAATACAATCATGTAAAAGCTATTGAGTTGATAGATAGTTTACATCTTTTTTACGCCGATTTTGTACAAAAGCTATATACCGATTCTATTTACCTGGTACAGGCTGAGGTGCTTATAAATCATCATTTTAATGCTATTAGGGCTTTTACACAAGACTTATTTACTATAAATGAAGAACGTGTAATTTTGGCTCAAGGAGAGTTGATTTCTACCGCATTGTTTCAGTTGTATTTACAAGAAAAAGGAGTGGTTTCGGTGTTGCTACCCGCTTTAGATTTTATGCGTACAGATGCCGAAGGTGAACCTGATATTGCGTATACCACTACCCATTTACAACCCTTAATTGATAGCCACCCAGAAGTATCTTTGTTTATTACCCAGGGGTATATTTGTCGTAATGCTTTTGGTGAAGTGGATAATTTAAAAAGAGGGGGTAGTGATTATTCGGCATCCTTAATTGGTGCTGCCTTGCGTGCTAGCGAAATACAAATTTGGACAGATATAGACGGCATGCACAACAATGACCCTCGTATTGTGAAGAACACACGTCCTCTTTCGCAACTTTCGTTTGATGAAGCGGCAGAATTGGCCTATTTTGGAGCTAAAATTTTGCATCCCCAAAGTATATTACCTGCACGTAAATATAGAATACCTGTGCGCTTGCTCAATACCATGCAGCCCAGTGCTAAAGGAACTTTGATAACCGAACAAAGTGGCACAGAAACAATTAAAGCGATTGCTGCCAAAGACGGCATTGTGGCCATTAATATATTATCGAGCCGTATGTTGCTGGCGCATGGTTTTTTACGCAAGGTTTTCGAGGTGTTTGAACGTTATGCAACACCTATAGATATGATTACCACGTCGGAGGTGGCTGTATCTGTAACAATAGATAACACGACTCACTTAGAAAAAATTAGAGCTGAATTAGCCATTTTTGGAGAGGTAAAAGTGGATGTGGATTGTAGTATTATTTGTGTGGTAGGAAATTTTGCAGCTAGCGCACATGGTTATGCTTCGCGTGTTTTTGAAGGTCTTAAACATATTCCAATTCGCATGATTTCATATGGTGGAAGTGATAATAATATTTCGCTACTTGTAAAAACACAAGACAAAAACGAAGCGTTAAAATCATTACACGGTCGGTTATTTGATTAGTCAATCAATAGCGAAAAGGGGTTGCCTGTGCCCAATTAAGTAAAGAATAACAGTTATTAATAAGATAAAAGAATGGGCCAATTACCCAATAAAACTCCCTATTACCACTACGACTTAGCCTTGTTGCAGCGCACGCTAACGTCTTGCAAAACAGCAGCAAATAAGTATGGTTTCCATATTCACTATGCATTAAAAGCCAATGCTAATAATCGCATATTAGATATAATTAAAGCGAATGGTTTTGGTGCCGATTGCGTAAGTGGCAATGAGGTGAAAAAGGCACTCGAAATTGGGTTCGACCCACAAGATATTGCCTTTGCAGGAGTTGGCAAAAGCGATGAGGAAATCTTGGTAGGCTTGCAAAATGATATTTTTTGTTTTAATGTAGAAAGTATTCCTGAGTTGGAGGTAATCAACGAATTGGCTGTGCGAGAAGGCAAGAAAGCACGTATTGCTTTGCGTTTAAATCCCAATGTAAATGCGCATACGCACCATTATATTACAACTGGGTTGGAAGAGAATAAATTCGGAATTAATCAGTGGGAATTGTCACAGGTTGTAGAGTTATTACCAACATTAAGTAATATAGAATGTATAGGGCTACATTTTCATATAGGTTCTCAAATTACAGATTTAAATGTGTTTAAAAGCTTGTGCATGCGGGTTAACGAATTTCAAAATTGGTTTGCCGAGCGTGGATTTATATTTAAACACCTTAATGTAGGCGGTGGTTTAGGTATTAACTACCAGCAACCAAATGAATATCCAGTTCCTGACTTTGAAGAATATTTTGCTGTTTTTAATCAATTTATTACCAAGTATCCACAACAGCTTATCCATTTCGAATTGGGTAGAGCGTTGGTAGCCCAATGCGGAAGCCTTATTACTAAGGTATTATATATCAAAAAAGGGCTAAAAACTAATTTTGCTATTGTAGATGCGGGCATGACAGAATTATTGCGCCCTGCTTTGTATCAAGCGTACCATAAAATAGAAGTCATTAGTCGTAAGACTTTAGTCGATAGTGAAAAGGACTTAGGACTTAGTACTTACGACTTACGACTAATAAAATACGATGTAGTAGGCCCTATTTGCGAATCGTCAGATTGTTTTGGTAAAGCGGTAGAATTACCCTTTATTCAGCGTGGAGATTATTTAACCATTCGTTCTGCTGGTGCCTATGGCGAAGTAATGAGTTCTAAATATAATTTACGCGAGCAAAATGAAGTAGTATTTGAGGGATAATAATCCGCGGCTCTTACGCTTTCACTAACACCAACTCTTTTATCTTTTCGATAGCATAATCCACTTCTTCTGTTGTATTGTATTTACTAAAAGAAAAACGAACAGCTGCACGGTTAGGATCTACACCAAGTGCATTAAGCACATGTGAGCCCACGTTAGAACCTGAAGAGCAAGCGCTGCCTCCAGATACAGAGATACCAGCAATATCTAAACTAAAAAGCATCATTTCGGCCATATCGCTAGGTGGAAATGATACATTTAATACAGTATACAAGCTTTTAGCGGTATCGCTATCGCAGTTAAAACAGACATCAGGAATATTTGCCTTTAGCTGCTCTGCCATATAGTTTTTTAATCCTTGTATATGGGTATGGTGTTCTTCCATTTCGGTGTAGGCTATCTCTAATGCTTTTGCCAATCCTACAATGCCGTACACGTTTTCGGTGCCTCCACGCATATTTCGTTCTTGCGCACCACCGTATATAAATGGTTTTATTTTTATGTTGTGGTTAATGTATAAAAAACCAACACCTTTTGGTCCGTGTAGTTTATGTGCAGCACAGGTAATAAAATGCACTTTAAGTTTACTTAAATCGTGCGCATAGTGCCCTATTGTTTGCACAGTATCACAATGAAAAATGGCTTGGTGTTTTTCGCAAATAAGTCCTACTTGCTCAATATCTAATAAATTACCAATTTCATTATTGGCATGCATTAAAGACACAAAAGATTTGGGATTAGCAGCCAATAATTGCTCTAAATGGGCTAAATCAGCATGTCCTCTTTCGTCTAAATGTACGTAACTTAGTTTTATTAAGCCCTCATGTTCCATGTGTTGCAGCGTATGCAATACAGCATGGTGTTCTATTTTAGAGGTAATAGCATGGGTAATATTTAAATCAATTATGCCACGACGAATAGCCATATTATCAGCCTCTGTACCACCCGATGTAAAAAATATTTCGGAAGGAGAGGTGTTTAGTAATTTTGCTATGGTTTTTCGTGCTTGTTCTATAATAGCACGTACTTCTCTGCCATGACCGTGTATAGAAGATGGATTGCCATAGTTGGTTTGCATACACTGAAACATGCTTTCTAGCACATTTTTGTCAATTGGGGTAGTAGCTGCATTATCAAAGTAAACACGCATAATAAAAATGTCTTAGTTGGAAATATTAGTTTAAAAATTCGCGAATATCAGTCATTATTTTACTGGAAAGGCTTTGGGCGGTAGCCTCCGATTGTCCTTCTGTATAAATACGAATAATAGGCTCAGTATTTGATTTTCGTAGGTGTACCCACTCGTTATCAAATTCTATTTTAAGCCCATCTATGATGCTGTGTGGTTGTTTTTTATATTTTACTTGGATATTTTTCATCAGATTGTCTAAATCAATATCTGGTGTAAGTTCCATCTTGTTTTTAGCCATATAGTAATCTGGGTAGCTACGACGCAGTACCGAAATCGTTTTTTCTGACTTTGCCAAGTGGGTAAGAAATAAAGCAATACCTACTAATGCATCTCTGCCATAATGCAGTTCGGGATAGATAATGCCTCCATTTCCTTCTCCTCCAATAACGGCTTTTTTAGCTTTCATTTCGGTAACTACATTTACCTCTCCTACGGCTGCTGCATAATGCGTGCCCTTTGCTTTTTCTGTAACATCGCGTAAAGCTTGGGTAGATGATAAGTTAGAAACAGTTGAGCGCGAATAGCCTTTCTCTGCCAATCGTGCATCGCTAGTGTTTCGCAAAATATAATCAGATATAGCTACTAAGGTATATTCTTCGCCAAACATGGTACCGTCTTCACATACAAAACATAGGCGATCAACGTCGGGGTCAACAGCAATACCTAAATCTGCTTTATGGGTAATTACTTCGGTAGAAAGTGCGTTTAAGTTTTCGGGTAAAGGCTCCGGATTATGCGGAAATTTACCATCGGGTGTACAGTATAACTCTACTATTTGTGTTACCCCCAAAGCATTGAGTAATAGTGGTAAAAAGATGCCTCCTGTAGAGTTTACACAATCAATTACTACTCTAAAATTACATTTACGTATGGCATCCACGTCAACCAAAGGCAGTGCCAGTATCTGATTGATGTGTTTTTGTCCATAACTATTATCGTGTACCACCGTGCCCAATTCCATTACTTCAGCAAAATCGATCGTGTTGCTTTCGGCTAATACCAACAGTTCTTTCCCATCTTTATCCGAAATAAATTCGCCTTTACTGTTCAATAATTTAAGGGCATTCCACTGCTTCGGGTTATGACTTGCCGTTAGGATTATCCCTCCGCCAGCTTGTTCTAGGGGTACAGCAATTTCTACGGTTGGAGTAGTAGATAAACCAACATCAATTACATCAATGCCCATGCCTTGTAGTGTGCCTACTACCAAATTGCGCACCATTTCGCCCGAAATACGTGCGTCTCTGCCAACAACAACTTTCTTGTTAGCTCCGCTATTTATAACCCATTGCCCAAAAGCGGCAGTAAATTTTACAATGTCAACAGGGGTAAGACCATTGCCAGAAGTGCCTCCAATTGTACCACGAATGCCAGAGATAGATTTAATTAATGTCATATTTATACAAAAGTACAAAAAAGGTTTACCAAACACTATATTTGCCTCTATGCCTGATAAAACCTCTAAATGGTACCATAATTGGTTTAATTCGCCTTATTATCACATCTTGTACAAGCAGCGTGATGATGAGGAGGCTGAATTGTTTATTGACAATTTATGTGCTAAGCTAATGCCCAATAAGGAAGCATATTTATTAGATATTGCTTGCGGAAGAGGACGTCATGCCATTTACCTTAACAAAAAGGGCTATGACGTTACGGGTATTGATTTGTCGGGAGAGAATATAAAGCATGCCGCTATTCATGAAAACAAGCACTTGCATTTTTATGTGCATGATATGCGTAATTTGTTTTATATCAATCATTTTGATATAGCATTTAACCTATTTACCAGTTTTGGATATTTTGCTAATAAGCGCGATAATAACAAAGCGATAAGTGCTTTTGCTGCGGCTTTAAAACCAGGAGGAAAACTGGTGCTCGACTTTATGAATGCACATAAAATTGTGAATAGTTTAGTTATTAAAGAAACAAAAACAAGCGATGGTATTGTGTTTCATATAAATCGTAAGGTAGAAAACGGATTTATAGTGAAGGAAATAACGTTTACCGATAAGGATAAACACTTTGCTTTTAAAGAAGAAGTACAAGCATTAGAACAAGCCGATTTTGAAGCCTATTTTACAACTAATGGTTTAATTGTAGAAGCTATTTATGGTGATTATGACCTGCATGTATTTGATAAACAACAATCAGATAGATTAATTTTTGTTTGTAAAAAGGCATAGATGGAGCAGTTGTTAGAATTTGATTATCGTGTGTTTTTCTTAATTAATCGAGATTGGACGAATGGTCTGTTCGATTTTGTACTGCCTATTATCAGAAATAAATACTTCTGGTCGCCACTGTATGTGTTTCTAATTGCTTTTTTTATCACCAACTACCAAAAAAATAGCGCTAAAATTATTTCTTTATTACTACTAACTTTTTTTGTCTCGAATATACTAAGCAGCGAAATAATTAAGCCTTTTTTCGAGCGTTTACGTCCCTGTAATGAGCCGCTCATACGCGATCAAGTTCGCTCATTAATTGCTTGTGGTTCAGGTTATAGCTTTACTTCATCACACGCTGCCAATCATTTTTCTATTGCGTGTTTCTTGATATTTTTCTTTTACGATAGATACAAGTGGATACTGCCAGTTGGTGTGTTGTGGGCAGGTAGTATTAGCTATGCACAAGTATATGTGGGTGTTCATTATCCAGTAGATATTGCTTGTGGAGCTGTTTTGGGAGCTACTGTAGGGCTCTCGATGTGTTGGATTCTTAAAAACAAAGTACTTCATGTTTAACTATATTGTTTTGTTTGCTGGAGCACTATTGGGTGGCTTGAGTATTTACGTGATAAAAAGCGATTATAGCCGCAATTTAAAATTGCTACTATCGTTTAGTGGAGCATTTTTATTCGCCGTTACGGTGTTAAATCTTATTCCCGAAGTGTATGAAATGGGTAATAAATTTACAGGTGTATTTATACTTGTAGGTTTTGGTTTTCAGTTGTTACTCGAGCAGTTTTCTACTGGTATAGAGCACGGACATATTCATCATCATCAACATAAAAACCAAATTTTTCCGTGGGGGGTAATGATTAGTTTGTGTATTCATGCTTTTTTAGAAGGTGCACCATTGGCACAAAAAAGCAACGAACCGTTACTTTTTGGAATTGCTTTGCACCACGTTCCTGCAGCATTTGCTTTGGGTAGTATTTTACGCGAGTGTAATTTGTCACGCAATACAATACTGCTGGCGCTTATTAGTTTTGCTGCCATGTCGCCTTTAGGTTTTTGGCTGTTTTCGGTTATTAGTAGCAATAATCTATACCAAATATCCACCTATTTTAATTACATGATGGCTATTGTAATAGGTATGTTTTTACACATATCTACCACTATTTTGTTTGAAAGTAGTGTAGATCATCATTTTAATCATAAAAAAATAATCGCTATTTCAGCAGGAGCGCTTATTGCACTTACTTACTTTTTTTTATAGAGGTATTTTTCTCAGTTTTGCCGTATTGCCAGGGGCAGTGCTTACACCCACTTTTGCAACAGGTGCCTCTTTTTAGGTGGTACTCTTTAGTAAATACCATGTATCCTTCTTCGTTGAAGTAATAATCGTCGGGTTGTAATGGTTGCATTAGTTCAATGCTTTTACACGTATGTTTTTATCTGCAAAATAGCTGGCCACATGTTCTCCATCACCGTGTAGTGTCCAAATTTCGGTAGGTTTAGCTTGTTCAATCACCGTAAGTAAATCGTTCCAATCAGCATGGTCGCTAATCAAAAGTAGGGTATCCGTGTTGTGTTGCGGCTTATTCCATCCTGTAACAAATATGCGTTTTACGTTTATGGCTTTTAAATACGAGCGGTAGGTAATAGGGGGAACAATATATACAACGTCCTCGTTATTTTTCATCAATTTTCGTCCATAAAATTGCCATTGCAAAGGCACGTTATGTTGCTCGTATATTCTATGAAAAGGGGCAATGCTATAATGCACTACTACTTGTTTTTGTGGGCAATAGGTATTTATTAAGGCAGTCATTCGTTGAGCTTTACCAATTGCATACGCACCTAATAAAATATTGTGTTTATCAGCATTGAGCTTAACTATTTCTGCAAGTACATCTGGGTGTTGGGTTTGCGGATTGGCAAAAGTTGTTTCGGTAATTAGCACGTCAGCGTTTACATAGTGATACGGCTCGCAGGTACTATCTGCCTGTAGTTTAAAATCGCCAGTATATAGGTAACGAATGTTGTTGTACTCTAATAATACCTGAGCGCTCCCTAATATATGTCCAGCAGGATAAAAGGTAATCTTCACCCCGTTTACAATAAATGGTGATTGAAAAACTATTTCATGAGCAGTACTAGCTGTTTTTTTGCCATATCTGGCACGCATTAAAGCAAATGTAGCAGGTGTGGCATATACGTTTGTAGAGCCAGCTATTGCATGGTCGGCATGCGCATGCGATACTATAGATAGGGGTACGGCTTGTTGTGGGTCTATATAAAAATTGCCTACGCTACAAAATAATCCAATTTTGTCGAGCACTAAAAAATGTGGATCTATCACTTGCTGCTAAATTGTTGATGAAGAGCCAAAACCTGAGGAATAATTAATTCTTGCTCTGTATTGTAAATAACGTAATCGGCTCGTTGTACTTTAATCTGTTCGGGCAGCTGATGTTGCATGCGTTCTCTAACTTGTTCTTCTGTTGAGCCATCGCGTAGCATTGCACGTTGTATGCGTATGTTTTCGGGGGCACTAACCATGATGTTGATATTGTTGCGTTTATGCGCCTCTGTCTCGAAGAGCAAAGCAGCTTCTTTTACCACATAAGCACTATTTTTATGTGTATCTGCCCATGTATCATATGCTCTAAAAGTGGCGGGGTGAACAATGCTGTTTAATAGTGTCAATTGGTTAACATCATTAAACACAGTTGCTGCTAAATACCCTCTGTTGAGGGCGCCATCTTTAAAATAAACATCACTCCCAAATACGTTCATCAACTCTTTTATTAATTCTTTGTCGGTTGCCATTACCATTTTTGCTGTAGCATCAGCATCAAATACAGGTACTCCCAACAAGGCGAAAAGTTTACAAATAATAGATTTTCCACTGCCAATTCCTCCTGTAATTCCTACTTTCAGCATCCTGTTATTTTTTTACTAAGAAATCTACTTTAGAAGGGGTAATATTTGTAATACGTATAAAATCAGGCTGTTTTATAACGCTTACTGGCAATAGCGTAATTTTTTGTTTTACCCATTGATTAATATTTACCGAAACCTCAAAATCTTCGGGTTTTACAGACTCAAATTTACTTAAAGGTACTAAGTAGGTTACTTTTACAGTAGAAGGGTAGGTGTTTACAATTAAGTCCAGTCTGTTTCCAATTATAGTTATAGGTAGTAAAATACTGTTTTCGGTAAACTGTTGTACCTGAACGGTTACATCAACATTGGTGGGTGTAATGGTTATGTCTGGATTGCTTTTTTCTAGCAATAAGTTGGTTGTAAAATTGTTGGCCACATTTGTACGTTGTAGCGGAACTGTTTTTATAAAAGTTATACTATCTATTTCGCTGGCATTACCAATTAGCCAAGCACTATCGGGGCGTATTTCAATAGCTTCGCCGTAATAAAATTGTTTTGCAAATGCTACAAGAGTATCCAATACGATAGGGACTTTTTTGCGAGAGCGGACATCGAATGTAATTGGTAATGTATCGGGGGATATGCTTAATAAATCAACGTTTTCGGGAAAATATTTTCGAAAATGGATAATACTATCCGATAATAAAATTTTCTTCTTCTTTAGTATAAGGTCGCTTAAGCTAAACTGTGGATTAGGATTTCTAATGCCCGCCCGTAGAGCAATAATGTTCCACCCGCTACCCCTTAATTTAAATGTAAATAGTTCCGGACTTTCAATAATTACGGCTCTTTTTTCGGGAAAATTGGTGAAAGAGATGGCTCGATTAATGGTAAACGTGTAGCTTTTAGAGAGTGAAAATAGTACCCATGCAAATGCCGATAGCAGTATGCAGCCTAAAAAAATAAAAATGCGTCTGCGGTTACGGCGCGTGTCAAACATTCTTTTCACATATCAAACCTACCTTTTTTTTTGCTATTTATTATAGCAGTAAAAAGGGTTGATGTTATGCATCAACCCTTTTTAAAGTAATTTTATGAAAATAAAATTATGCTTTTTGTACTTTTTGTGAGTTTTCTAATGAAATAGCTGATTTCTCCATTTTTACTTTTACATCAGGAGCTATTTCTACCATCAAATGATCGTCATTTACTTCGGCAAGACGACCATGTACACCACCCAATGTTACTACTTTATCGCCTTTTTTTAGGTTAGCAATAAATGTTTGTTGGTCTTTTAGTTTTTTTGTTTGTGGGCGTATCATAAAGAAATAAAAAACCACACCAATTAGTAAAATCATTACTAATTGCATACTACCACTGCCACCTTGCGGGCCTCCAGTCATTAATAAAATATTCATCTTTATACTTTTTATTTGGTTTATTGAGCAGCTACTACTTCGCCTCTAAGGTACAGTATTTTTGTATTGGGTACTGTATTGGCTGTTATTGTAACCGTTTTATTTTGCAAGCCTATTTTTCCTTCGCTATTGAATACAATATCGATAGTGGCGTTTTCTCCCGGTGCTATTGGGTCTTCTGGTTTTTTAGGAACCGTGCATCCACAACTGGCTGATGCATTTGAAATAACCAATGGAGTGCTGCCTGTGTTTTTTAGTCGGAAAGAGAAAGCTACTTTTTCGCCTTCTTCTATTTTACCAAAATCGTAAATCTCTTGCTCAAATTCCATTTTTGGTAATTTGGCAGTATCAATTTTACCATCGGAAGTCATTGGGATAGCTATGGCGTCAGCAGTGATGGTTTTATCGGATGCTTGACCACAACCTAAGCCTAATACGGCACAAAAAAAGAGGATAGTATTTAATTTCATCTGTTTGTTTTTTGATTTTTAATGGTCAGATGCCTGCCTTGTCAGCAGACAGAGAACTCACAAAAGTAAATATTACCTTTTTGGTAATTGATTACCATGCTCGTTTCATACGAATTATTCTATGAGGCCTCTGCCTGTTTTTTTAATTTTTCCTTGTTCTTTTAGTTCTATCAATACTTTATCAAGCACACCATTAATAAATGTTTTGCTATTTGGGGTACTGTATTCTTTAGAAATATCAATGTATTCGTTAATAGTAGCTTTTACAGGTATCGAAGGGAAAGAAAGAAGTTCGCAGATAGCCATTTTCATGAGTAAAATATCCATCATGGCAATTCGCTCTACATCCCAATTCTTTGTTTTATTGCCTATATATGCTTCATATTCATCACTATGAAGAACGGTATTTCTGAAAAGCTGTAAGTAAAAAGCGCTATCATCTTCCCAGTTAGGAGCAATGCTTGCTAATGCCTGTGTTGCATCACTTTTCTCCGTAAACTGCTTTAGTGTTTTGCTGACCATGCTGTATACTACTTCCTTGTCGGAATTCCAGCTTAAGTTTAGTTCTTCAAAGTATTGATTGATGGCAACAGATTTAGCAATTACCTTTTTTACCATGTATTCAATATACTCGCTATCGTTTTCATAGGTATCTGCTGCGGCACAGTATTCTTCATACTCTTTCTTTTTCCGTAACTCTAAAAAAAGCTGCCTAATCAAGTCACTTTCGCCTTGCCAAGTCAGTTGATGTTTTTTTAATTGTGCCGTAAGTGAAGTGTTTTGTAGTAATTGTTTCACAAAACGATTGTGCAGCAATCTTATACTTGGATTTAGGTTGGTTACATCCTTAATATGCCTTTCTGTACGCTCGCGCGCATCCACTTCTGTGTGTAGGGCTACCTCTATAATCAACAAGAGCAATTGCAAGTAGTTTTTGTAAACCGTGTCAACTTGGTTTAAGAGTTTTTTCTCAAAAACAGCCAAATTGTTACCATCATTTTGATAGTAAGCATACAAGTTTTGCAATGCTTTAATTCGTAAATGCCTACGATTGAGCATAATTTTATTTAAAAGAACGAAATTAATAAAGCCGAAAACACTTCGGCACTAATAAACTAAAAACTAAAAAGAAGATTTTACGTTGCGAATATCTGCAATGCGTTTCTCCGCCATACGATTAGCAGCTACATACGTAGGAATATTTTCGGCTTTTGCTTTCTTAATAATCTCACGAGTAACCTCATAAATATGCTCTGTTTTCTGCATAGCTCGTTTTTTATTATAGCCATGTAATTCAGAATACACATTAATTAATCCACCAGCGTTAATCAAAAAGTCAGGAGCATACAGCATCCCTTTTTCTAGCAACATTTGGCCATGTATATTTTCATCAGCTAACTGATTATTGGCAGCACCAGCTATAATTGCACAATTCAATCGTTTTAATGTATCGGTATTTACCGTAGCACCCAAAGCGCATGGAGCATAAATGTCCATATCTAAATCATACAAATCATTATTAGATACTACTTTTGCTTCATAACGCTGTGATACATAGCTTAAACGCTCTTCATTTATATCTGTAATATATACGGTAGCACCTTCTTCACGTAAATGGCGTACTAAATTCTCGCCTACATTTCCCACACCTTGAACAGCAATTTTCTTACCTGCTAAACTATCGCTACCATATACATCGTGTGCGCAAGCTTTCATTCCCATATACACGCCGTATGCGGTTACTGGTGATGGATCTCCACTGCCTCCTAATGACTCTGGAATACCAGTAACATGCTTGGTCTCCATAAGGATGTACTCCATGTCTTTTGTGGTTGTGCCTACATCTTCAGCGGTAATATATTTACCATTTAAATTTTGGATAAACTTACCATATCTGCGCATAAACGCTTCAGACTTATCTTTTTTAGCATCTCCAATAATTACAGCCTTTCCACCGCCTAAGTTTAAGCCAGAGATTGCCGCCTTGTAGGTCATCCCTCTTGACAGACGCAATACATCCGTTACAGCCTCAGCTTCTGTTTTATATTGCCACATACGTGTACCACCCAAAGCAGGGCCTAAGGTAGTATCGTGAATAGCGATGATAGCTTTTAGACCTGTATGCTCATCATGACAAAAAACTAATTGTTCATGATTATAGGGAGCCATTTGGCCAAATATGGAAGTAGATTCTGTGCTAATTTGAGTTTCAGACATTTGTGTTTTTGCTAATGTTTTATGCTTTACCTGTTATAGAAGCAACGCCAAAAGTAGGGTATTTTTTTTATGTTGCAAATATGGAAGGATATCTGTTTCTATCAAATAAAAAACCCTCCGAACTTTAGTCAGAGGGTTTTTTATTTATGATACACAAACTTATTTTATATATACAAATTTGGTATTAATAATGTCACCTGATTCGAAAATAAAACGTGCATAATAAACACCTGTATAAACTAAGTTTAAGTATTTGCTATAGTTTGAAGATGAAATAGTTACGTCCTCATGGATGAGTTGTTTACCTGATATGTCAAAAACCTCAAAAATTCCTTTTGATAGCTTATTTTCATATAAATCATTGGCAAATTGAACTGTTAATAAATTTTCGGAAAAAGAAATGTGGCTATTGTTAGACTTTTCTTCATTAACTAAGCTCGTTTGATTATTCCCCTCCCGGCAAGGAGAATGATTCCCTAGTGATATTTTTGCAATACTATTTGCAGCACTTCTAAGTAAACTACTATCTGGGCGGTCAATCGTATTAAAGAATCCGCCAATAAGTAAATTTAACTCACTTGTACTGTTTGGGGGAGTGTAAGATTGAATCCCAAATACAGGAGCTGTTATTGATGTTGCACTATTCCCTAAATATTTCCATGTATTATCATTAAGTTGACTAGAATTTCCTTCATCCCACTGAGCAACAAAAAATGCATCTCTTCCATTTATTTCAGTAAATGTCCCACCTGCTATTAGTGTGTTATAACAATTGGCTTTGGCATTGTGTAGAGCAAGTACCGGTCCGTTGGTTATGCCAATATTCTCCCATTTTTTTATAAGATTGCCCTCAATTAGAAAATCTCTTAATAGCCAAACGCCACCTATTTTCGGATTTTTTACATTTGCCTGACGCTCTATGCACACATATCTATAGGTTAGTTCTCCACCAATACAACTTGTTTCTGTTAGTGGATTCTCAATAGGGTTAGGTTCATTTGTTGCAGATGTTCCTGCTGCCAATGTTTCTTTACCAGCTTCCCTGTCTGTATGGTTGGTTAATGAGTACACAGTAAGTGGTAATCCTTGAATTACAAGATTGGTAGATTCATCCAGGGTTGTTATCCCTACTGTAGAAAATGATTGTCCGTCAAATGCAGCAATATTTCTTCCTAAGATACCTGTATTTGTAATATCAGCAAAACTGAAATTTCCACCTATATATAATTTTTCATCAAAAACTTTTAGGACATAAGCTCCACCTATCGGAGAGTTAGGAACAGGTTCAAATTTTCCGTTTTTAAGAACTAAAAGTACTGTATTTAGTGCGCCATTTGGTATAAGAGGTGGTATTCCAACCGTAGATACTCCAAAACTGCCACCCAAATAAAGATTTCCTTTATAATAGGCAATGCATTGCGCTGAAAATCCATTTTCATTACCTATTATATCTGGAGAGAATTGAAAATATTTCCAAGTTGCAGGAACTACAGAATTATCTAGGTATGCCGCGGCTCTAAAACCTTTACTTGTACTATTATTATCGAGCTGAATAAGTCCACAAGCAGCAATGGTAGGTGTAGTTGTGCTAGAAACTTTATAATCAGAAATGTCGTAAACGAAATTAGCTAAACGATCTTCTATTTTTTCACCTAACATGTCAGTTTTAGTGCCTATTTTTGGAAGAGAAGGGCTATTATCCCATGTGCTAGAGGTGTTATATTTTGCAATACTATTAGATGTTTTATAGGTGTTTCCAGCTTTTGTTGTATAAAAGTCGCCTCCTACATATATAGAATTATTTATCTTCTTTATTGTGAAAATATCATCATCTGGAGTTGGTATTTCAGGGTATCCTGGTACAGGATAACGACCTTGTACTCCATCCCCATTTGACCCTGCAATTGGACTCCAATATGCCCTCTGAGCATAGGAATATGTTGATAATAATAGTAGTAGTAGTAGTAGTAGTAGTTTTTGTTGAACAGGGATTAGTGATTTCATGTTTTGTGGTTTAGTTAAAGATTGTTTATCTTTCAAATATCATATTTTTATATAAAATAAGCAAGACTATTTATGAATGTTTTTTTAGCGATATTTTAATAAATAGGCTATATGTTTTGTCATATAATAAAAAGCCCCTCGCCTAAGGCGAGGGGCTTTGAGTAAACTATGGTTTAGTGTTTTTTATTTAGTAACAGTAATCGTTCCTTTAAAAGTAGTAGTTACATTTTTACCACTTTTAAGTTTGGCGATGTATACGTATACGCCCTGTGGCGCATCAACACCCGAGTTACCTACTTTGCCATTCCAATAAGTATCAGGGTCAATGGCTTCAAACACACGTCCACCCCAACGATCATAAATAGATAAGTTATAATCGATAGCACCTACAACCACAGGAATTAAGCTGTTGTTGTTAATGTCATCATTCGGACTAAAGGCATTTGGTATAAAGAACGTTGGTTTAAAATCAGGATCAAGCACCGTAATTTTCATTTTGCCATATAGTTGTGGGCAACCACTAAAATCACGTGAGCTATTTCTGTCTCTAAAGAAGGTAGCCGTTACGTTGTAAATAGTAGTAGTTGTAGGTTTCTGCAAATGCGGACCAGGTCCATTACCACCAACCAAAGGCGACCATGCGTAATCAATACTAACGGTATTGATAGTATATGGAGCAATACCAGTAATATCACGTACACCAACGGTATCGATATGGTCACCAGGGATAGCTAAATTGATGATTCTGTCAGTAAACATAATCAACGAATCGCCACAAGGCAAGGTGCTACACACTATAGTAGATACCTGAGAAGGACTTGCACAGTTTGCTAAGTTAGCAGGAGGCGTTGCTCTAATGCTAATAGAATAAGACTGTCCGTAGGCTAAGTTATTAAAGGTATATTGGTAATCTGATTGACCAAATACCGCCTGTATATTTACTGTTGTAGTAAAGTTATCTCGGCTTAATTCATAACTACCAGCACCTTGTACAGCTGCCCATTCTACGGTGAGTTTATCG